>CAWBVG010000055.1:0-76648 GCA_963792175.1 uncultured Acidobacteriota bacterium | reverse complement strand
GCGACTTCAACTTCGAGCTCGACCCCGGCAGCTTTCAGGTGCTACTCGACTCGAATACCGAGGTGGTGCTGGCGCCCTTCGAGATTTCCTCGAAGATCTGGCTGAACGGAAGCGACCTCGATCGCCTCGCAGCCTCGCCTTCCGCGACCGCGCGCGCCCTCGCTTCTCCGGCGCGGGCGTGGCTCGCCTTGTGGACGCGGCTGTTCGGCGTCGACGGCTTCAACCCGTTCGATACACTGGCCGTTGCCTACGCGATTTCCTCGAACGGCTTTGACTGCGAGCGATTGCCGGCCCGCATCGACACGCTGCCGGACGACGTGACCGAACCGGGCGTGCAGGGAGTGCAGGTCGATCGCAAGCCGTACCTGCTGGCGTCACGGGATCTGGCCGGCGCCGTGGCGCGCGTCACCTATTGTTCGACGGCGCCGCCGAACTTCAAGCAGGACCTGCTGGACCGGCTGATGCGATGACGCGGCCGTCGCGCGCTCTGGGAGCGGCGATCCTCATCGTCTTCGCGCTCGCAGCACCTAGTGGCCTGTCCACGCTGATCAAGGACCACCTCGCGGGCGGGGCATCCCGGCTGGCGGCGTTGCTCCTCCCTCAAATACTCCCGGTATTCTCAGTCGTCGCGCCTTGCCATCCGGGCGCCGCGCTCCGCGATCTGGTCCTTGTTCAACGTGGACAGGCCACTGGCGGGGCCAGCTTCGATCACGCGTACGATCGCTATGCTAAGGTGACTCGCGACCACGTCCGGATGCCCTCAGTCGACTACTCAGCGCTGAAGAAGAGACGCGCGGCGCTCGACGCAGCCGTTGACGCGTTCGCGCAGGCATCGCATGCGGAAGAACGCGCGTGGACGCGCGACCAGCGGCTCGCGTTCTGGATCAACGCCTACAACGCGTTCACGCTTCGCGCGATCGTCGATCACTATCCGATTCGCGCACCGTGGCTGACACTCCAGCCGCGAAACAGCATCCGGCAGATCGACGGCGTGTGGACGACGATGCGCTGGCGGGCGGCCGGCCGCGAGGTGACGCTCGACGACATCGAGCACCAGATCCTGAGGCGCGAGCTCAAGGAGCCTCGCATTCACTTCGCGATCAACTGCGCGTCGGTCAGCTGTCCGCCGCTCCCGCCGGAGCCGTACCGCGCCGAGACGCTCGACGCGCAGCTCGACGAGGCGGCGCGGCGCTATCTGGCAAGCCCGGAAGGAGTGCGCGTCGACGGCGACACGCTGCGCGTCTCGAGGATCCTCGATTGGTACGGCGAAGACTTCGTGGAGCGTTTCGCGTCGCTCGCACCGGCAGGCGGCGACGAGAAGGAGCGGGCCGTGCGCGGCGTCGTCATCCGCTTCGGACCACCGGAGGCCGCCGCGCTCGCCCGGAAGGCGTCGGCTCGCATCAGGTTTCTGAGCTACGACTGGTCGCTCAACGACGTCCGCTGAGTCCACACGTCACCAACCCTCCATTTCCCTCATTCACCAACTGCCCTGGGCGTCCTCTGCGGTCACCCTGTCCACCATCCGTCCGTCGAACAGATAGATGTGCCGCTGCACCTGCGTGAGCCACCTCGGGTCGTGCGTGGCCATACAGACCGTGGCGCCGCCGGCATGCAGTTCGCCGAACATCTGCATCAGCGCCTCGCCGCTCTTCGAATCCAGGTTGCCTGTCGGCTCGTCGGCCAGCAGGATGGCGGGCCGCCCGGTGATCGCCCGCGCGACCGCGACCAGCTGCTGGTGCCCGCCGGACAACGACCCGGGACGCTGCTTCGCTCGAGGCGCCAACCCCACGCGTTCGAGCGCGGCCTCCACGCGCGCCTTGCGGTCCGCCGGCGCCACGCCGCGCAGCGTCAGCGGATACTCGACGTTCTCGTAGATCGTCATGTCGCCGATCAGATTGAAGCTCTGGAAGATCAGTCCGACGTCCAGATTCCGCACGCGCGCCTTTTCGCCTGGCGTCAAGCGGTCGGTCGCCCGACCGTTCAACCAGTAGCGGCCGGATGATGGCGTGTCGAGCAACGCCAGCACCGACAGGAACGTCGACTTGCCGCAGCCGGACGGACCGGAGACCGCCACGTACTCGCCGCGCTGGATGTCCAGCGTGACGTCGTCGAGGGCCCGCGTCTGGTCGCCGTCGCCCTTGAAGATCTTGGTGACGTGCTCCAGGCGGATGACCGGCAGCCTGGGATCCGCGACCGCGGCCTCTCCGCCAGGCTGTTCCTCGCGCTTGCGCCACCAGGGCATTACACAACCTCCCACTTGAAAAACCTGAGTCGGCGCCGGGACCGGGGCTAGGGGCTAGGGCCTAGCTACGGCGAATACCAAGTGATGACAGCTAGCCCCGAGCCCCGAGCCCCTGTCAGTGCTCGTGTCGGCGACCTATTAGACGTATGAGACGGAGAAAAGAGCTGACGCCGTTCAGTGGGTCATGCCGTAGACCAGGTAGTTGACGCCCAGCTTGTAGGCCTCGTTCGAGGCATCGAAGGGAAACAGTCCCTCGCCGGACCACTCCCAGTACCTCCGGCAAGTCGTTGTCGAGTCGTGATTCCACGCCGAGCTGAAGCCCCGCCTCGAGAAGCCGAAGTCCGACTTCCAGCGCAGCCGCACGAATGTGAAGCGGCCGTCGTAGGCGACGTCGGGGCGATACGGATCGTGCTGGGCGGACGCGGTGGCCGCGAGGAGGACGGCGACAGCGACGAGCCGCGGCGTTCCGCCCAATGCCCTCAGCTCCGGTCGTAGAAGGCCGGCGGCTCGATGTTGCAACGCGCGCAGGTACACGTAGCCCTGACCGCGGTGATGAACCTCATTGTCGATGACGTAGAGGACGAGGTTGTGCAGCACGTCCTTGTACTGACCGAAGGCCGTGATCGTCTCCTGGAACCGCTGCGGCGGAATCTGCGGCCACAGGGCGTTGAGCTGCTCCGTACTCTCATCCCAGAGCTGGAGGATGCCGTGTTTCGGCCGCGCATCGCGGCTGCTCGAGGTGCTCCACTCCCCGGAGACCGCACCTCGCACCATCGGCACGGCCATGGTGATCATCTCCAGCGCCAGCGCGCCGAACGGCCGCATGCCACCCACGGAGAAGCTGAAAAGTTTGTCATCGGGGAACGCGGCGATGACGCGCCGCGTCAGCCGGCGATGCCCTTGCCAATGGACCAGCAACGCGTCAGATGTGATGAACGGCGTCGATGCAGGAGACACGAAACCTCCAGGAAGTTGTATCAGCGTAGCCGAGAGTCAGGGTCGCGCGCGAATCCACGCCTCAAAGTGCGCGAGCGCGATCGTCTCGCTGAGCAGCAGCCTCTTCATGCGAGCGCTTGTCCCGCTGGCCGCAGCGCCCTCCTCTGTTTCACCATCATCATGCCAGCGATCAGCAGCGCGGCGGCGGCGACGTACACCAGCGATGCCAGCGCCAGTGCGGCGCCCAGACTGATCCGTTCGGCGATGACGCCGATGGCAATCGGCGCCGATCCGCCACCCGCCAGCCAACCGATCATGTTCATGAACCCGGCGGTCCTGCCCCGCGCTTCGGGCGGCACGACGTCGAACGCCGACGCGAAGATGTTCGCGTCGTACAGCCCTTTGAAGAACCCCCACAACGTCAAGGAGACGACCAGCGTCGCGACCGACGCGGTCATGCCGCACAGCGACGACGAACGGCGCGCCGCCCAGGACACCCACGGTTTGGACCGCCATGCGTCCGCGCGGCGATCGACGGCGCCACAAATCCGCGAGCCAGCCGCCGACCGGCGCGCCGGCCATGCTCGCGAGCTGCACGAACACCGTCGCGGTCAGGCCGGACATCGCCAGGCCCATGTGAAACCGATCGTAAAGGAACTTCGGCATCCACGACAGCAGTACCACCGCCACAAAGTTCGCGCACATGAACGCGCCGAGCAGACACAGGAGCGTCGGCGTGCGACCGACGAGACGGAGGAACGCGCCGAAGCCGAGCGGTGGCTTCTCGTGGCGCAGGTCTTCCGCCCCCGCTCGCCTTCGATGGCCAGCGAGCTACGGCGAGACCTGCCCTCGGCCGCGTCAGCTGCCCCGCGCGGCGGCTCGACCAGGAACCGCGTGAGCACGACTCCAAGCAGCACGCCCATTCCGCCAAAGACCACGAACGACCACCGCCAACCGTAGGCTTCAGCGATCAGCCCGGCGAAAAACCCGCCGCCGATCGTGCCCATGTACACCGCTGTTTGATGGAGGCCCAGCGCCCGCGAGCGCGTCAGGCTGCCGTGGTAGTCGCTGAGCATCGACGTCGACGCCGGAAAATAGAACGTCTCGCCCAAGCCTTCCGCCGCGCGAAACAGAAAGAGGTGCGTGAAGTTGCGCGACACGACCGTCGCCAGGCAGATGACGCTCCAGGCATGCAGGCCGCCGAGGATGACCGTCTTGCGTCTGGCGCGGTCGACGACGATACCGGCCAGCGGCGCGGCCAGCCCGTATACCCACGCGAACCCCGACCCGAGCAGCCCGAGCTGGACCGGCGTCAGGTGCATCTCGCGTTCGAGCAGCGGAAAGACCGAGAAGATCGCCTGGCGGTCGGCGTAGTTGAAGAACGAGATGCACCACAGCATCGCGACGATACGCCATTTATAGGAGGGCATGAATCGCGCGCAGGCGCGACGCGAATCCTACCTCAACGCGAGTCGTCATCGAGTGTCGCCGCCTTGCCGTCCGCCTTCAAGCCGTCCAGCGACCGGAGGTTTTTTAGAAGCGATAGAGATACGAGGCTTTGAGGAACAACCCCCGGCGACTCGTTTGGTATCGGCCGGCGCCCGTGATCCAGGCGTCGTTTCGGAAATCGCGCTGCTCGATCAGCGAGCCGTAGCCGGCGTAGAACACCGTCCCGGGCCTG
Organism: uncultured Acidobacteriota bacterium; assembly: GCA_963792175.1. Taxonomy (GTDB): domain Bacteria; phylum Acidobacteriota; class Vicinamibacteria; order Vicinamibacterales; family CAVVIG01; genus CAWBVG01. The sequence continues at coordinate 71,789 of CAWBVG010000055.1, read as the reverse complement.
AGCTCGTACGAGGACAGAAAATCGGTCAGCACCTGCGACCGCGAACTGTCGAACTGCGCGATCGCGCGGAGAAAGAAATGGTTGGTGAACTGATAGGCGGTCTTCGTGTTGAGGATATGGATCGTGTACACACGTTCGCCGGTGGATTCGCGATCGAACGCGACGCGTTGGAAATCGACCGATTCCGACAGACGACCGCTCGGCTGAAAGGTGAACCCCGAGGATATGTCGTTCGACCGGCCTTGATACGGCGACACGGGATCGTAGAAGGTCGCGAGCCCCGCGCTGGCATTCGCGTAGACACTCAGCCAGCGGAACAGTTGTGCGTTGCTCTGCACGCGCCACCGGTTGGTCTTGAACCGCTGGCCGGCAAAAGGCTCGTGTCCGGTGAGCCGATCGAGCCGCACGAATCCCTGCCGCGTGAAGAACAGACGGACCGCCTCGATCGTGAAGAACTCGTCGCCGCGCTGGATCACGTCGTGAGTCGCCTGATTGAACGTGAACGCTTGAATGCGCCGCAGCCAGGGCCACTTCACTTTGTCGGGATAGGAGTTGACCTCGCCGTAGACCCACGCATTCGTGTCGCCGACGCGGTTCAGAAACGCCGTGTCCATCTGGAATCCGCGTGTCGTAGTGCTCGAGGTGGCTCGCCACGGCCCATCGGCGCGTGTTGTAGCTGTAGCGCGCCTGGCCGCCAAAACCCGACGCCGATCCGTCCTGTCGAGATCGGTGCGAAATCGATTCGAGCGCGAGGAGCTTCAACGACTGGTTCGAGGTCGGCTTCAGTGAGAGATCGGTGCCGATGACGCGATTGAAGGCCCCAGGCTGTTCGGTGTCGGTGACGATGGCGCCGACATAACTGCCCGGCTTCAGGCTGTACTCCACACGGCCGACGTTGAACGTGCGGTTTCGACCGAAGCCGGGATCGGCCGGTCCGACCGACGGCCCAGCCTCTTCGTCTACCGCCGTCAGCGTCGCGAACGTTACCGCGCCCGGCATTGCCGGTGATTTTGACGCCGGCGATCGGGTTGACGATATTACGCGTGTTGACGGCGGAGAACAGGCTCTGGTCGCCGCCCTGCGTTCCGGCCAGCGTGAAGATGCCAGCGCCCTCCATGAAGAACGGCCGCTTCTCGGGAAAGAAGACCGGGAACCGCTGATTCACCTGCACTTGAAACGCGTCGCTTTCCACCTGGCTGAAATCCGGATTCACGGTGGCGTCGAGGGTCACCGTCGACCCCAGCCCGACCTTTGCGCTCAGTCCGAGACCACCCGTCTGATCCATGCCGCCCCATCGGCTCGGCGTGTCCCGTGCCTGGTTGGTCGCGAACGTGGCGGTCGGTATCAGGTCGCGCGCCGGACGAGGACGCAGCTCCGGCACGATGAGCGTCGCGTGCTTCTCGAACACCCACGTCCCCGCATCGATCGGCGGCCAGGCGACCGAGACGCCGATGCGGCTGACTCGGCGCCAGAAGAGAATCCCCATGCGGACGTTCTCCCCCGACGTGAAGCGGATGCTTCGAAGCGGCAGGCGGATCTCCACGGTGTAACCGGTTTCGGTGAGCCGCCCTGCACTGTCCCAAATCCAGTCCGGGGCCTGATCTTCACCGGCCGGCCACGCTGTTGAGCATGTCCATCTGGACGCCGCTCGGATTCACCATCATGTGATACGACAGCTGGCCCGTTCCGAGTGCATCGAGGCTGAGGCCGACCCAATCGTCGTTCCACACGCTGTCGCGCCGCGCGATCGACGTCTTGATGCGCGCCGGCTCGGGGTCGTCGCACTTGAACGCGAAGTAGAAGTAGTTGTCGTCGTACGCGATCCAGACGTGCGTTTGCTGTGGGATGCGATCGCCGTTCAGCGGGTTGTACAGACAACCATTCCGTCGTTTCCATCGGCGGATGCGTCCAGGCCTCATCGTCCAGAGCGCCGTCGATGACCGGCGGATGCGCGACGCGGAACGCGTGCAGTTCCGGACGACCGTTCGGGGTTGTGGCCGCAGACGAGTTCTGCGCGGTTGACGGTGCAGCGAACACCAGGCTGACGACAGCCACCTCGAGCGTCCGAAACAGGCGAGACTTCACGTCAGGTTTAGACGACCGCCGAAGCATCTCCGTTCGGCCCAAGCCGAGCGGTGATCGATCATATCGCCCAGCCGAGTTTGTTGGATGGGCCACGCCGCGCGCCTGGGGATTCTAGAAAACTCCTGATCTCTTGATCTCCTGTTCGAATTCTGCGGTGTCGTGAACCTCGTCTGCAATCAGAACGTCATTCGAACCCCGAGCTGCCCGACACGCGCCGGCACGTACGTCGTCGGCTGCCCGTAGAGCGACGATCGGATGTCCGCTGACAGGAAGTTGGTCGCGGCCGCCGTGTTGAACAGGTTGAACACGTCGGCGCTGAACTCCACCTTGTTGCCGTGATGCAGATCCACGCTCTTCTGCACCCGCAGGTTCACCTGGTGCGCATCGTCGGCCTTCAGCATGTTGACGTCGTTCTTACGCGCCAGCGGATAGGCGACGTTGAAGAACGGATCGGCGACGGACCGTCCGTTCGACAGCACGACGCGCGGCGCGGTGGCGTTCAGCGCGAAATCGCCGGTCATCACGTTGAACCGGCCTCCCTGGCTGTAGCTGTAGAAGAGCGACAGCGTCACGTCGTACGGCACCTTGACGAAGCCTGAGAAGCGCGCGTGGTGGCGCGGCGAGGTGCGCTCCGACAACACGTCGTCCGGCGAGATGCCGTAGAACTGCAGCTGGTCGCGCGTCGCATTCCACCGTGTGCGAATCGTTGACGAGAGGATGTACGAGTAGTTCGCGTTCACACCCCAGCGGCCCGTGAAGGCCTTCGTGTACAGCAGCTGCAGCGACCGGTTCTGCTGCCACGTGTAGTTCGGGTTGTAGGTGTTGATGACCGAGTCGTAGTCGGGGAACGGCCGATCGAGGAGCGCGCCCGTCTTCGGATCGCGAATCACGTTCAGGTCGTCGCCGCTCTGATAGTCCCAGTTCCGCTTCCAGAGGAACGTGGTGCTCAGCGAGCTGTTGCGCGGCAGCCTGTGCTCCCAGCTGCCGGAGAATTCGTTCACGTACGTGCGCCCGTTCTGGATGCTGCCGTCCTTCATGTCGCCGAACGCCACGCCAAGCGGGAAGCCGCCAGGCAGCGCCTGATTCAGGGTCGGGTTCGTTCGCGGCGACGCGCGGAAGATGTCGGTCGCCAGGACGTTCGGCGCGTGCGACGTGCCGTCGCCGCCGCCCAGGTCCAGCCATTCGTAGCTCCGCTGCGCCGTGCCCCGGAAGACGCCCCAGCGGCCGGCCTCGAGCGAGATGCCGAAATTCGGCATCGCCACGTTCTGATGGAACTCGCGGTCGCTCGTGTTGGTCGGCAACGCCGGCGGCAGCAGCGCACCGAGCACCTTCTGGCGGTCGGCCGTGTACACGCTCGTCGTCTCGAGGCGAATGCCCGCCTTCACTGCCACGCGCGACGACGGGCTTCCAGCGGTCCTGGAAGTAGCCGCCGTAGTGCCGCTCGTAGGCATCGTTGGCGACCGTGGTCCCGCCATCGAAACCGCGCAGGATGTCTCGTTCGAACAGCACATCGGCGGCGCCGTTCGTGCCCGGCGGCCGGAAATAGAATTCGACGGGCGCCAGCGTGCTGCTCGTCTTGTTCGCGATGTTCGGATACAGATCGGCGCCGCCGCGGAACTCGTGCTGCCCCAGCTTGTCCTTGACGAAGAAGGTCATCGACGGCGACAGGTAGATCATCGAGCGATGCGACGTGTCGATGGCGCCGAACCCGCCTTCGAGTGCGGTCGTCGTGAGGCTGCCGAGGATGTTACCTGTCGGATTGCTCTGGATGATCTTCGTCGGCGAGAGCGCCTGTCCGTCGTTGGGCTGCAGATCGTTCGGCTTGTTGATCATGAAGCTGCCGACCAGTTGGAAGACCTTCGACGAGCTGACGACCCAGTTGTAGTTGAAGCTCGCCAGCGGTCCGCCTTTGACCAGTGTCCCGAGCGCGGAGGGCGCGGTGATTTGCGGCGTCGCGCTGCCCAGTCCAGCGGTCGTCGAGCTCGTGAGGAGGCCGAGACTGCGATTCGGCCCGACGGTGCCGCGGAAGATGGCGTTGGCCTGAATCGTCCGGTCGTACTGCAGGCTGACCTGCAGCCGGTGATTGTTCCGGACCTGCGCGGTCGCCTTCATGAACCAGAGATTGCCTCGCCGCTGGACCGGCAGCTGCGCGTTGTTGAACGTCTGGTTGGTCTGGACGCGCCGGTAGGCCGAGAAAAACCACAGCCTGTCCCTGACGATCGGTCCGCCGAGCGTCAGATCGGGCTGGTAGTCCTCGCGCTGGTTCACCGGAATGCCCTGGACGTTCGAATCGTTGAACCGCTGCGGAATCACGAACAGCGCCGCCGATCCGTGGAAGACATTCCCGCCGCTCTTCGTGACGATGTTCATGTACTGGCCGACCATGCTGGAGCCGTCCGATGCCTCGGCGCCGAGCGCCTTCACTTCGACGTCCTGAATCGCGTCGTAATTCAGATTGACGGCGAAAATGTCTCCGCCGTACGGATCGGTGACGTCGGCGCCATCGAGGCTGGTGCGGCGCTCGGATCCGGTCAGTTCCTGCGTGGCCGGATTCACCGCCACTCCTGGGACCACCAGCCACGCGTCCTGAAAGCGCCGGCTCGTCGTCACCGGCACCGAGGTCAGCGCCTGGTTGTTGATGTTCACCGACAGCCCGGCCCGCTCCGGATCGACGATCGGGCTCTCCGCAGTCACCGTGACCGTCTCGGAGACTGCGCCGACCGACAGCGTGAAGTCGACTTCGGTCACGGCATTCAGGCGCACCGGCGCTTTGCGAATCACCGACTGAAAGCCGGTCAGCTCGGCTCGAACGTCGTAGGTCGCGGGCGGCAGGTTGGTGACGCGGTACATGCCGCTGCTGTCGGTCACGGCGGTGAAATCGCCGAGCGCTTCCGGACTCTTCAGCGAGACCGTCACACCCGGCATCACGGCGCCGCTCGAGTCGACGATCTTGCCGACGATCGTTCCGGTGGTCGTGCGCTGCGCCAACGCCGCGGCCGGGCACCACACGAGGACCGTCGACGCAAGGACCGCGAGAAGGCGAATCCGAGACGCCATCACATCCTCCTTGTGCGCTTGACGCAAACGTTCAGAAACGGATGGTGTGGAGCAAACGGACGAATCCTGGCGACAGCTCGGCGTGCGTGTGCGCGCCGCCGATCGTGAGCACGGCGCCGAGCGCGGCCGACCGTGACGCCTGTCCAGAGCAGCGCGCGGTTCTTGCCCTTGAGGACATCGCAGTTGTTCGTCGCGTACACGGGATCGCGTTGCTGTGCGACGCAGGCCTGATAGGTACCAGCCGGCGCGTTGCCTGTGCTGCTTTCGCCGACACGGTTGACAGTGACGCCGACAACGGAGGTCGCGACGCCGGCCGCTCCCAGCACAATCCCCGACCAGAACATCGCCCCACGGTGCTCGTCAGACGATGGAGTCGGCTTCTCCTGAGCGAACGCAGGCGGCGCGGTCAGCACGAGCACCAGCAACATCGAAACGCGTCTCATGTCGGCACCTCCGAGGCTGGCGCGTATGTTACTCAAAGGATTTCAAGCGACAGGTCAAATTTCTACAATCTGTGCAACCCGGAATCGGGCAGAATGCGCCCGTGCTGACGCGCCTTCGCGAGCGGAAGGAATGGCGGTTCTTCGGGGTGTTGCCCAAGGCGGCGGGCTCGATTGCGATCGCCTGGTGGGTGCTGCTTCTGCTGCGTGGAATCTTGCCTGCCGTGTTCGGCATCGCGATGGGCATGCTCGTCGGCGCGGTCCAACGAGGCGACAGTCTCGCCGTGCCGCTGAGCTTGGTGGGCGTTGTCTTCGTCCTCCTTCAGATCATGACGCCCGTGCACCAGGCCGTCAGCACCAACCTCGGCGATCGGACCGCGGCGTGGCTGTACGATCGCCTCACGGACGCGTGCGTGCGCCCGCCCGGCATGGGACACCTGGAAGATCCCGCGCTGACCAGCGACCTGGTCGTCGCGCGCGACTTCGACCTCGGCATGACCGGCCCGCCGCTGTCGATCTCCATGGACTTCATCGCCGCCGACATGGTCCAGACCGTCGGCGGATTCGCCTGCGCGCTGGTCCTGTTCGCATACGCCTGGTGGGCGCCGATCGTCCTGGCGGCCGCGTGGCTGGCGACCCATTGGCTGCTTCGCGAAGCGGCGGTCTGGAAGGATCGCAACACGGAAGAAGTGCGCGCCGCGCAGCGCGATGCCGACTACGCCTACCGTCTGGCGGTGGACGCCACCGGCGAGCAAGGAACTGCGGCTCTTCGGTCTGGCGGACTGGACGATCGGCCGCTTCGTCGCGCGCCGGACGCCGTCTTCACGATCTGCAGTACGCGGCGACACGCCTGCGCGAGAAGCCGATGCTGTGGAGCGTCGTGCTGGTCGTCGTCGCCAACGTCGTGGTGTTCTGGTCGCTGGCGAGCGCCGCCGCCGAAGGCCGGATCACGCTCGGGCAGGCCGTCGCGTTCGTCCAGAGCGCCGTCGGGGTGTCGATGATCGCGTTCGGCGGCCTCAGCTGGGCGCTCGACGGGGCCGCGGCGCCCGTCGCGGCGGTGCTGCGTCTCGAGCCGGCGATGCGGACCGCCGGCGCCCTGCCGTCGGGCGATCGCGCGGCCTCGGGAACGCCGGCGCGCGAGATCCGCTTCCGCGATCTCAGTTTTGGATACCCGGGCGGGGCGCTCGTGCTCGACCACTTCGACCTGTCGATCCCGGCCGGATCGTCGCTCGCCATCGTCGGCCAGAACGGCGCGGGCAAGACCACGCTGGCCAAACTCCTGTGCCGTTTGTACGATCCGCGCGCCGGCGCGATCGAGATCGACGGCGTCGATGTACGCGCGATGGATCTGGCGTCGTGGCGTTCGCGGGTGACGGCGGTGTTCCAGGACTTCATCCGCCTCGAGCTGCCGCTTCGCGACAACGTCGCGCCCGGCGGCGCGCCTGACGAGGCGATCCGCGAGGCACTTGCCGCGGCGGGCGCGGCGAATCTCGCTTCGCTCGACACGGTGCTCGCCCGCGGCTACGAGGGCGGCACCGACCTGTCGGGCGGTCAATGGCAGCGCATCGCATTGGCGCGCGCGCTGTGCGCCGTGACGCTCGGCGCGGGCGTGGTGCTGCTCGACGAACCGACCGCCCAGCTGGACGTGCGGGGCGAGGCGGAGATCTTCGATCGGCTGCTCGCCGCGACGCGGCACTGCACGACGATTCTGATCTCGCACCGCTTCTCGACCGTCCGCCACGCCGATCGCATTTGCGTCCTCGAGCACGGCCGCGTCGTCGAGCTGGGGACGCACGACGAGCTGATGGCGTTGCACGGCCGCTACCGCACGATGTTCGATCTGCAGGCGCAGCGATTCACCGATACCGGCGAAGAGGAGGGGACGACCTATGACGTCCTCACCTGAGCGCGCCATCGAGCCGCTCCCGCCCGCGCTGTCGTCGATGTGGCGGCTGTGCAAGCTCGGATACCGCCACGAACCGCGGCTGATGCTCGCCGCCTTCGTCCTGTCGCAGCTGGCGGCCCTGCCTGACGCACTCCTCGCACTGTGGCTGATGCTGCTCGGCAAAGGCGTGATCGAGCACTCGCCAGGACTGGTGCGAGTGTCGGCAATCGGCCTCGGCGTGTCCGCCGCGGCGACGTGGTTCCTGCGAACGATCAGCACGCGCGTGCAGCGTCGTTTCCGCGACAAGGTCACGATTGCGCTCGAATCGCACGTGGCGCGGCTGCAGGCCTCGGTGGTGACGGTCGCGCATCACGAACGGCCCGACTACCTCGATCGACTCGCGATGCTGCGCAACCAGATCTTCGTGCTCGATCACATGTACATGTCGGTCTTCGCGACGGTTGGCTGGATTCTGCGGCTCGCGGTGACGATCGCGCTGCTGATGTCGATCCACCCGGCGCTGGCGCTGCTCGGCATCTTCGCGCTGCCGACGGTGTTCACGTCCACCTGGCGGCCCGCGGTCGAGCGTGCGGCGCAGGAGCAGGGAGCGCAGTCGCAGCGGCTGGCGCGACATCTGTTCACCACGGCGACCACCGCTCCGCCCGGCAAGGAGGTCCGCGTCACCGGGATCGGCGAACGGCTGATCGCGCAACGCCGGCAGGCCTGGGAACGCTGGTATGGGATCGTGTCGCCGGTCCGCTGGACATCCGCGGCGTGGCACACGCTGGCCTGGGCAGTCTTCGGCGGCGCGTACGTCGCCTCGGTGGTTTTCGTCTCGTCGCGAAGCGGGTCGTCCGCCGGCGACGTCCTGCTGGTGCTCGCGGCCGGATCGCGGCTGTCGGCGTACATCGGCGCCACCGTCGGCGAGATCGGTTTTCTGCGCGGCTTCTGGATGGACGGCTCGCGTCGTCTCGCGTGGCTCGAGGACTACGCGGCGTCGCTTTCGGCGTCGGCCGACGTCGCGGTGCCGGATCGGCTGCGCGACGGCATCCGTCTCGACCACCTGTCGTTCGCCTACCCTGGCACGTCGCGGCTGGTGCTCGACGATGTGTCACTGACGCTGCCGGCGGGGGCGGTCGTGGCCATCGTCGGCGAGAACGGCGCGGGCAAGACGACGCTGGTCAAGCTGCTCGCGAAGATGTACGAGCCGTCGTCTGGCGGCATATTCGTGGACGGCGCACCGCTGGCGCGTATGCCGGCGGACGAGTGGCGCGGCCGCCTGTCAGGGGCGTTTCAAGATTTCTTCCGTTTCGAGTTTCACGCGCGCCAGTCGGTCGGCCTTGGCGACGTGATTCGTATCGACGACGAAGCCGCTGTGGTCGCTGCCGTCGGTCGGGCCGGCGCGGATGACGTGGTCGCGCACCTGAAGGCGGGACTCGACACCCAGCTGGGCGCGACATGGCCGGACGGCGTGGACCTGTCGTTCGGCCAATGGCAGAAGATGGCGCTGGCGCGCGGATTCATGCGCGATCGCCCGCTGCTTCTCGTGCTCGACGAGCCGACCGCGGCGCTCGATGCCGAAACCGAGCATGCGCTCTTCGAGCGCTACGCGGCCAGCGCCCGCGATCGCGACGGCCGGCGCGACAGCATCACCATCCTGGTGTCGCATCGTTTCTCGACCGTGCGCATGGCCGACCTCATCGTCGTCCTCGACGGCTCGCGGCTCGCCGAAGTCGGCAGCCACGAGGAGCTGATGGCCAGGCGCGGGCAGTACTCCGAGCTGTACAACATCCAGGCCGCCGCGTACCGCTGAAGACCGCTGAAGCGGGTCAGATCTTGATTTTCTGCACCGTTTGCTCAGAATCAAGATCTGACCCCAATCGCCGACGCCCAACCGCTTCTCGCAACTCATTTCGCGCCGACGCCGCTCGTCCGCGCGGCATCGTTGGACACGGGTAACCGTCGCGTCTACTTGAAGATCGAATCGGACCTGCCGACGGGGTCGTTCAAGGTCCGCGGCGCCGTGTACGCGATGTCCCGGCACGTCGAACGAAACGGAACGACACCGGTGCTGGCGGCCAGCACGGGGAATCACGGCGCGGCGGTCGCCTACGCCGGACGGTTGCTGAACGTGCCGGTGACGATCTTTGTTCCCGAGCGAGCCAACCCCGTCAAGACGCGACGGATCCTCGATCTCGGCGCGCGACTGGTCGCGACCGGACCCGACCTGTCCGCAGCGATCGACGCGGCGTACACGGAAGCGGACCGGACCGGCGCCTTCTTCCTCCATGACGCCACGGATCTCGACGTCCCGGCGGGCACCGCGACGATTGGCACCGAGATCCTCACGCAGTTGCCGGCCGCCGAGACGATTGTCGTGCCGATGGGCGATACGGCGCTGATCCGAGGAGTCGCGACGGCCGCGAAACAGCTGAAGCCGTCGATTCGCATCATCGGCGTCGCCGCCGCCAATGCGCCGGCCTATTTTCTGTCGTGGCGCGGAGGCGAAGCCGTGTCAACCGAAACGGCGCACACGATCGCCGACGGTCTGGCGGTGCGACGGGCGCTGGCGCCGAACGTGACGGCCATCACCTCGCTGGTGGACGACGTGCGGCTGGTCGAAGAGGAAGACCTGCTGGCAGCGATGGTGCATCTGTCGTCGCGTGAACAGGTGATCGCCGAGCCCGCGGCCGCGGCCGCCACGGCGGCGTTGATGAAGGACTCCGACACGACAGGCACGATCGTCGCGCTGGTGACCGGCAAGAACGTCGCGCCGGAGTTGCTGGAGCGCATCGGCGGCGGCCTCTCGTAGCGCAGGCCTTTCCGCCTCCGCTCGCGTGAACATTCGCGAGCTACGGCAGAGACACGCCAAAGCGCGAAGCGCGCCGGCGGTAGGCCTGCCCGTCGGCCGCCGGCAGCCTGAAGGGCTGCGCTACGAGCGAGTGCGACTCATGTCGTTAACGTGGTCCGCGGGCGGGCTCACGGCGCGTCACGCGGCCGCCGGACGCGTCGAGCGCCACGTGGTCGCCGGTCTTCAGGATGCGTGTCGCGTTCTTCACATTCGCGAGCGCCGGCAGGCCGTACTCGCGCGCGATCGTCGACGCGTGCGACAGCATGCCGCCAACCTCGACGATGACGCCGGACGCGAGCGTGAACAACGGCGTCCACGACGGGTCGGTGGCCGGCGCCACGAGGATTGCGCCTCGCTTCATCGTCGCGAACTCGCTCGGGTCCTTCATGACGACGATTTCGGCGTTGACGGCTCCGGGGCTGACGCACAGGCCGGTCAGCACGTCGGCGTCGACGTCGGGCGCAGCTGCGGTCCGACGCATCAACGCCGGCAGCTCGGATTCCCGCATCAGCATCGGGATGGGAAGGTCCTTCTGCTCCGCCAGTTCCGCCGCGCGCCGCGCCGCGATGCCGCGAAGGCCGGGACCCGGTTCCACGCCGCCAATGACCGCCGCGATTTCGTCCAGCCGCAGCAGGAAGTAGTCGTCGCGGCGATCCAACCAGCCGCGTTCGACGAACCGCTGGGCCAGAGCCAGATGGTAGCCGCGCATGTAGCGCAGAATCCGGGTGAGGTCCGATCGGACCTGCTCCCGCCACCCGTACTGTTTCTTGAGACGCCGAATCAGCGCACGCGCTTGCGGCAGGATCGTCCACCGCTGCCACCACGTGAGGTGTGCCTCGAAGGCGCGCCATGCCGCATTCGCGTCCGCGGTCTGCCGATCCGAAATGGCTTTCGGGTCCTGAGTCCGCGCGTGCAGCTGCTCGCGAATCGCGAACAGCACTGCGGCGGGGTTCTCGTGCATCCTCGGCAGCGCCCAGTCGGATTCGTAGCGGCCGCGATGACCGTACTCGTCGAGAAACCGATCGAGCTTCTCGAGGAAGCTGGTGCCGGCAAGCGCGGTGCGGAAGTCGGAGAACGTGCCGTCGTTTTTGAGCAGGTACGCCATGGCCGCGGTGTCGTGACGGGCCGCGGTCGCAAGCGCCACGAGGTCGAAGGCCTGCTGGGTGCTGACCGATCGGGCGCCCGCTGCGAGCTGTGGATACACCAGCCGGTCGTACGAAAAACCCACGCGGTTGCAGATCTTTCTGACCGCCGTCTCGCGCGCCAGCACGCCGCTCATGACGAACACCGGCTGGATCGCTTCAGGTGCGGACTCGATCCACTGCTCGATCGCGTCCATGAGCTCGCGATCGGAGAGCGTGCGCGGATCCACTCTCGAGAAGCGCGCATACATCTCGCGCGTGCGCGCTTCGTGCTTTCGCAACACCCGCTCGATCCCGACATCGTAGCTGCCGACGCGGATGAAGTCCGGAAGACAGCGCAGAATCTCGCGCAACGGGGCACGGGTGAGCGTTTCGTCCTCCGGCTTGATCTGCTCGGGATGTCCCAGCGATCGCAGCAGGTCGGCCGCCGGCGCCATGATGAGCGTGGCGACGCGCCGCATCTGCGACAGATTCATGTACATCCGGCCGTTGAACACCTTGAACATCGGGCCGAGCTCGTCGAACGGCGCCAGGAACCGCCCCATGAACTGCTGCTGACCGCGATTCAGCATCGTCTCGTAGGCGTCGAGGCACTGCGGCGACATCTGGTCCGGAAGCACTTCCGCCAGGTTCGCGCGGGTCCACTCCGTCTCCGGGTTCGGGGTTCCGGGTTCCGGGTTCTGGGTTCGTTCAGGTTCTGGGTTCTGGGTTCCGAGTTCTGGGTTCTGCGTTCCGAGTTCTAAGTTCTTAGTTCTCAGTTCTAAGTTCGGCGGTGCACTCGTGATGGGTCGTGACTGCACGATCCAGAACCGCCGTCCGTCGTGGCACCACTCGATGTCCTGGGGCGCGCGGTAATGCTGCTCGATACGGGACAGCAGGCCGCCGAGCTCGCGCAGTTGATCGTGTGAGAGCGTTGGACCGGTCCGGCCGTTCTTCGCACCCAACCGCTCGCTCATCACGTCGGAGTCGCGCTTCGACAGCGTGAATTCGTCCGGGTCCACGCGACCGCTGACCAGCGCTTCGCCAAGGCCCCACGCCGCGTTGACGACGATGTCATCGGCGCCGGTGACCGGGTTGATCGTGAACGCGACGCCCGACGTGACCGCGGGGACCATGCACTGCACGAGCACGCCGATGGCGACGTCGCCGTCCGCAAGCTGACGAGCGTCCCGGTACGCCCGCGCCTGAGCCGAGCCCGCGGAACGGCGACAGTGGACGACGGCTTCGGTCAGCCCACCGCGTTCGACGTTCAGCTGCGTCTCGTGGACGCCGGCGAACGAGTGCCCCTCGCTGTCTTCGCCGATTCCCGAGGATCGGACGGCGAACCGCGTGTCGGCCGGCACCGTGTCAAACCACGGATCGCCCAGAAGCTTGCGCAGCTCGCTGTCGGCCACGTCCTTCGGAATCACGATGCCGTCCGGCACCGGAAAGCCGGCCTGCTTGAGGCGCGCGCAGTTGTAGGCCTTGCCGCCGATCGATCGCAGATCGTCGGCAGTGACCTGATCCAAGGTTTTCAAGCGAGTATGTTGAGGTATCGATCATAGTGCAGTCGGTCCAATGGTTCAGGCTCGGGCCTCCAGCAGGGCCTGCCGCGTTCGGTCTCCCTGATCAACAATGGGCGTCATGAAACGACTCACACTGTTGGCCATTCTTCTGAGCACCGGCACACTGTCCTTGGCGGCGGCGGCCTACCAGGCGCCGGCACAGCCCCAGGGGCCGCGCGTCATCGACATCGAGAAGCTCAAGGACAATCTCTACGTCCTCACGAGCTCGAAGCCGGGCGACCCCGCGACCTTCAGCGGCGGCAACGTTGCGGTGTTCATCACCGACGGCGGCGTGACGCTCGTCGACACGAAACTCGCCGGCTGGGGCCAGGCCGTCCTGGACAAGGTGAAGAGCGTCACCGACAAGCCGGTGACGAGGATCATCAACACCCACACCCACGGCGACCACACCGGCAACGACGGCTTCTTCGGCACCTCGGTCGAGATCGTGGCGCAGGACAACACCAAGGCGAACATGGAGAAGATGGACGCCTTCAAAGGGGATAACGCGAAGTTCCTGCCGAAGAAGACCTACAAGGACAAGCTGACGCTCGGCAGCGGCAAGGACCGCATCGATCTCTACTACTTCGGCGCCGGGCACACCAACGGCGATACGTTCGTCGTCTTCCCGGCGCTGCGGGTGCTGCACACGGGCGACATGTTCGCCTGGAAGGACGGGCCCTTCTGCGATCTGACGAACGGCGGCAGTTGCGTCGCGCTGCCGCGGACGCTGCAGAAGGTCATCGCCGGCATCAAGGACGTGGACACGATCATTCCCGGCCACAGCCCGATGCAGACGCCGGAGGATCTGCAGATGTTCCAGCGTTTCACCGCGGATCTGCTGTCGCATTCGATCGACGCGATGAAGGCCGGCAAGAGCGTGGACGACGCGGCGGCGGCGTTCAAGGTGGACAAGTACCCGGGCTACAAGAACGAGCGGGTCAAAGCCGCCATTCAGTCGATCTACGACGAGCTTAAGAAATAGAAATCAGAGGTGCTAGGTGCTAGGTGCTACGGTGCTAGGTGCAGGGGTGCTAGGGTGCTAGGGTGCCCGACGCGCACCCCTGGCACCGTCACGCACCTGGCACCGATCGCACCTGGCACCGTAGCACCTAGCACCATCGCACCTAGCACCGTAGCACCTAGCACCCTAGCACCGTTCATTTCCAGACAGCCCGAAGGGCGGCGCGATCGATAGCCACGCCGTTCTGGTAAACCGCGGCGATCCTGGTCGTGTGGGCGATGTCGTCGAGCGGGTTGGCGTCCAGCACCAGCAGGTCGGCGCGGCTGCCGGGCTCGAGCCGGCCGCGATCGGTCAGCCGCAGCACGTCTGCGGACGTCTTCGTCGCCGCGGTCAGCACCTGCGACGGACTCATGCCTGCCTCCACCATCAACCGCAGCTCGCGGTGCGCCGTATACGCGTAGAAGTGATCGCGTACGGCGCCGTCGTCCGTGCCGAGGACGATCGTCACGCCGGCGGCGTTCAACCGCGCCAGCGTGCGCTGCATCGCCGCATACGTTCGCTGCGCCCGCGCGACGGCGTCGGGCGTCCGTCGCGCGAAGCTCTCCCCAACGCGGGCGATGACCTCGGCCGGTGAGGTCTCGCGCAGCAGCGGATCGGCGAGCCAGGCCGGAGGCGACGCGTGCGCGCCGTTCTCGCTGATGGCCAGATTGGGCATGACGAAGATGTTCCGGCTCTTGACCAGCGCCACCAGCTCGTCGTCGACCTCGCGATCGCGCACGAGGTGCGCGAAACCGTCCACGCCCGCGCGCGCCAGATCCTTCGCGTCCTCCAGATAGAAGACGTGCGCAATGACGCGCGTCCCCTGTTTGTGCGCCTCGTCGATGATTGCGCGGGACAACGCCGGATCGAGTTTCGGCACCGTGCCGTTCCTGTCGTCCACCCAGATCTTGATGAAGTCGACCTTGTGGGCGGTCTGCTCGCGTACGGCGCGGCGCGCCTCGTCTTCGGTCGTGACGCCGTAAGCGGACGCCTTGAGCTCGGGCGTGCCGGGACCGGCGTTGGGCGCCGCGATGCCGCGGCCGGCGGTCAGCCAGGTGCTGCCACCCAGACGCCCCGCCGCCTGATCGGCCCGCACCTGGAACGGCAACGTGCCGGGATCCGTCCCGAGCGACAGCACCGCGCCCACGCCGGCATACAGATACCGGTCGAGCTGATCGACGATCGTGTCCCTGGTGAAATTGTCCGCAGCGAACACGAGTCCCTTCTGGTAACCCAGGTGGACGTGCGTGTCGACGAGCAGCGGCATCACCGTCTTGCCCGCGAGATCGATTCGCCGCGCGCCCGCCGGCGCCTTCATGTCGGCCGGATTCTCACCAATCCGAACGATGCGGCCGTTCTCGACGAGCAGCGCCCCGCGCTCGATCGGCGAACCGCTGCCGGGCCGAAGCAATCGGGCGCCTTCGAGAATCACGGCACCACCGGTCGCTCCAGGGGTCGAAGGGGACTGCGCCCACACGGTCGTCGCACACAGCAGCGCACACAGACCAGCACGCATGAAGCGTTACCTCCAGGCCTCGCTCGCAATCAGATCGACGACTTCCCCAATCGTGCGGACGCGCGGGCAGTCGTAATCCCCGTACAGATTCCCCGCATCGAGCAGGATGGCCGCAATGCCGGCCGCACGGGCCCCCACCACATCGACGTGATACAGGTCGCCGACGTGGACCGTGGTCTCCGCGCGCGCGCCGGACCGCTCCAGAGCGAGCTGAAAAAACCGCGGATCCGGCTTTTCGATGCCGACGACGTGCGAGTCGAAGACGACATCGAACGCCTGGGCTAGTCCGAGCCGCGTGAACATGCTCAGCAGCGTGCCGTTGGCGTTTGAGACGACGACGAGCCGGAGGCCTCGCGCGCGCAGCGCCGCGAGCGCCGGCGGAACATCCTCGGGCACGGTTTCCCACAAGTTGAACTGCCGGTGGTAGGCGTTGAGTTCCACGAGCGCGGCGGCGGTGCTCGCGGTCAGCGGAACACCCGCCTCGGTGAGGACGAGATCGAAGTACGTCCACCCGCGCTGCTCGTCATTGGTACCTTGAATCGTCTCACCACGATCGAGCCGCTGCTTCGCGCGCGGCTCCGCGTCCGAAAGCGCCTGTGCCGTGACGAGGACACCGTGCCGCTCCATCGTCTCGCTGACACGCGACCAGTTGGGGTAGACAAGGACGCCACCTGCGTCCAGGAACACGGTATGAATCGGCACGGCTTCAGCTTACACTTGTCTATAGGATGGATACCCGTCGAGCGCTCCTGCTCGCGATTGCCCTGGGCGGCGCGACACTCGTGTGGACCGCGACGCGCTACGCGCGAGCGGTCGAGCCGGCTCGCGCGGAGACGGCCGGACCGACGGCAGAATCGGGAGAAGCGGTCACGCTTCGCTTCTACCGCAACCCGAAGGCGGCGCCCCAGTTCGTCGCGCGCGACCTCGACGGACACGAACTCTCGACCGCGTCGCTGCGCGGCAAGGTCGTCATCATCAACTTCTGGGCGACGTGGTGCGGCCCGTGCCGGGCGGAAATCCCGGACCTGGTCGCCCTTCAGGAGAAGTACCGCGACCGCCTTCAGGTGATTGGCATCTCGCAGGACGAATCGGCGCCAGAGGTCGTCCAGCGCTTCGCGGCGCAGTTCCACATCAACTATCCGGTGGTCATGATGACGCCGGAGCTCGAGAAGCTCTTCCCGGGCATCGGGGCGCTGCCGACGTCATTCATCGTGGATCGCGAATCGCGGATCGTGCAGAAGCACGTGGGGATGCTGCGGGCCGCGACGACCGAGCTCGAAACGCGGTCGCTGGCGGGCCTGCCGGTCAACGCGTCGGTCGAAGAAGTGGATCAGACGCAGGGGTTGAAGCTGGCGCTCGGCGAGGGGGCCGAGGTGATGACCATCCCGGGCGTCGATCTCGCGGCGCTGCCGGTCGCCAAGCGAGTCGAGGCGCTGCAGAAACTGAATGCCCAGGGGTGCACCTGCGGCTGCGACCTGACGGTCGCAAAGTGCCGGGTCGACGATCCAACCTGCGGCGTAAGCCTGCCGCTCGCGCGGCAGATCGTGAAAGCTGTCTCCGAGAACCGGTCCACACCGTAGAACTAGCTGATTTTCTTCTGCTGCATTTTTGCCCGCGACATTTCGTCGAGCTCCGCGGAGATGGTGTCGTAACACGCGGGGCAGATGCCGTGGCTGAACTGCGCTTCCGAATGGTCGGCGATATAGCCTTCCACCTGCTGCCAGTACTGATCGTCGCCGCGGATCCGCTTGCAATAGCTGCAGATCGGCAGCAGCCCGTGCAGCTGTTTCACATTCGACAGCGCGTCCTGTAATTCCGCGACGCGCTCCGCGAGCTTCTGCTGAAGCCCGAGCACGCGCACGCCCACGGCCACGCGAGCGCGCAGCTCGTCGGGGTCGAACGGCTTGATGATGTAGTCGTCGGCACCGGCGTCGAGGCCGGCGATGACGTCGCCGCGGCCTTCGCGCGCGGTGACGAGCAGCAGGTACATGTGCGCCAGCGGCAGCTCCGCGCGGACGCGCCGGCACACTTCGGGCCCGTCCATCTGCGGCATCATCCAGTCGAGGATCGCGAGCGTCGGAGCCGTCGAGACGCGCAGGTGATCCCACGCCTGGGCGCCGTCGCTCACCACCGTGGTGGCGTAATGCCAGCGCTGCAGCGTCCGCGCGAGGATCTCGCCGGTCACGCGATCGTCTTCTGCAATCAGTACGTGCATGCGGCCCCGGATGTCGGTGGTCGTGAGCAAACCGGCTGCCACGCCACGGTCGCGAAATCCCGCGAGGTACATGTCGGCTCGGGCAGACGGTTCCAGCAGCGCACACGCCGGGCGGCACGGGTGCGCCATTTCGCACACTCTGCGCCAGACGACGGCGCGAACGGCACCGAACCGCGCGAGTCTGTGCAGTGGTGTGCTGTCACTTTTTTGGAACGGAAGCTGCAAATCCGTGCGCCATCCGATAACCAGTGGTAGCCATGGATCGCCTGCCTGCTCGACGCGTCGGCCTCGCCCTGCTCTGCGGGGCGGTCGGTTTCGGCTTGAACGCGATCCCCAGCGCCGCCGTCGCCCCGTTACTGCTCGGACGGGCCGTCACGCTGCCCATCGCCATCCTGTTCGGACCGTCACTTGGCGTTCTGACCGCGGTGATCGGCGGGCTCTCCATGAAGACGCCGGTCGCGATGGCCCTCGTCGCCATCGTCGCCTTTCTCAGTGTGGAAGCCGCGCTGCTCGGAGCCTTCGCGAAGCGCGGACGGTCGCCGCTGGTGGCAGGCGCCCTGCTGTGGTCGGGCCTCTCGGTCGTGATGCTGATCGCGCCGCGGCTCCTCGGTCTGGCGTCGCTCAGGCAATCGATGGTGCCAATCGCACTGCAGCTGCCACTCAACGGCCTGGTGGCGGTCGTGTTCGCCGATGTGATTGCCACCAGCGAGTTCGCGCAACGCTTCGCGGCGTACGAGCGGCCCGCGGCGCGGCGACATCTCCGCGAATTCGCGTTTCACGCGTTCGTGCTCGTCGCCACGCTGCCGCTGCTGCTGCTGGCAGCCGTCGGCAACCAGGTCACAGCTGCCAAACAGGAAGAGGACGGCAGCGGTCGGCTGCGTGAAGCGGTCGCGGCGCTCAGCGACCACATTGGTTCCTACGTCAGCAACCACGTCCAGGCCGTGGAATCGCTCACCGTCAACGTGCGGCAGAGCAAGCTCGATTCGGCGGACCGTCAGCAGCTGCTGACGGAATACCACAAGGTCTATCCCGGCTTCATCACCCTGCTCGTCGCCGACCGGAGCGGAGTGGTGCGGGAGATCTACCCGACGCGATCGACGTCGCCGCCGGTCAGCGATCGCGAGTATTTCATCGAAGCGGTGCGGACGAAGAAGATGACGATCTCCGACGTCATCCTCGGACGCCTGTCGCACGTGCCGATCGTCACCATCGCCGTCCCGATGCTCGACGACGACGGCACGGTCGCCGGCGTCGTGGGCGGATCGCTGGACCTCTCGAAGTTCGAACGCTTCGTCGAAGGCTTCCGCACGCTGCCGGACGCCCGTGTCACCGTCGTCGACCAGCACAATCGCGTCATCTACACCAGCGCCGCAGCGGGCTATGCCGCGCTGCAGGACGTCGCGCAGGACGCGCTGGTCGTCGCGGGCGCGCAGGCCGGAGCCAACACGTTCCGTTACCAGCGGCAGGAATTCGGCGGCCGCGTGCGCGCCCAGCTTGCCGCGTCGGCGATCGTCGCGCCGGCCGGCTGGAAGGTGTTCGTCGAGCAGCCACTCGTCAACCTCCGCCTGCAGTGGACCGGCTACTACGCGCTGACGCTGCTGCTGGTGCTGCTGGCCCTCGGCGGCGCCGTGCTCGGCGCGCGCCAGTTCGCGAGCGGCGTGACCCGCCCGCTCGAAGAGGTCGTGACAATCGTTCGCAACATCTCGGCTCATGGCGGCCGGGCCGAGGCGCGGCTGACCGCGAATCCTCCAGCCGAGATCGAAGAGCTCCTCGGCGACGTCCACGGGATGCAGACCCGCCTCGCCGACTCGTACCAGCAGCTCGAACAGGCGCTGGTCCAGCGCGAGCATCTCAACACCGAGCTTCGCGCGCTGACCGAAGATCTCGATCGCAAAGTGCGGGAGCGCACCGCGGAGCTCGTCACGGCGACGCATATCGCGGAGGAAGCGAACCAGGCCAAGAGCGAGTTCCTGGCGAACATGAGCCACGAGATTCGCACGCCGCTCAACGGCATCATCGGCATGACCGAGCTCGCCCTCGACACGCCGCTGACGCCAGAGCAGCGCGAGTATCTCGGCATGGCCAAGAGCTCGGCCGACTCGCTCCTGAGCATCCTGAACGACATTCTCGACTTCTCCAAGATCGAGATGCGCAAGCTCGAGCTCGAGTCGATCCCGTTCTCGGTCCGCGATCACCTGGCGGAGCTGCTGAAGCCGCTGGCGCTTCGCGCCGAGCAGAAGGGGCTCGAGGTCGTCTGTCACGTGCTGTCCGACGTGCCGAGCGCGGTCGTCGGCGACCCGGGACGGCTGCGCCAGGTCATCGTGAACCTCGTTGGCAACGCGATCAAGTTCACCGAACGCGGCCAGGTACTGGTCCAGGTGCAGCTCGAGTCATCGACTCAGCACTCGAACGTGCTCCACTATTTCGTGAGCGACAGCGGCATCGGCATCCCGCCGGAGAAGCAGCAGGCGGTGTTCGCGCCGTTCAAGCAGGCCGACGGCTCGACCACACGCAAGTTCGGCGGGACCGGTCTGGGGCTGGCGATTTCGTCGACGCTCGTCGAACTGATGGACGGCCGGATCTGGGTGGAGAGCGCGCCGCTCGAAGGCAGCACGTTCCATTTCACGGCGCGGCTGGGCATCAGCGACGCGCGCGCGGAACTGGCGCCGCTCGACCTGAACGATCTCCGCGTGCTGGTCGTCGACGACAACCCGGTCAACCGGCGCGTGATGCACGACCTGCTGGTCCGCTGGAAGATGCGCCCGACGGTCGCCGACAGCGGCGCGTCCGCGCTGCGCGCGCTGCTGGACGCCAGCGCCCAGGGCCGCCCCTTCGCGCTCGTCCTGCTCGACGCGAACATGCCGGAAATGGACGGCTTCGAGGTCGCGCGCCGCATCCGTGACGCGGCGCCGATCGCCGGCGCGACCATCATGATGCTGAGCTCGTCGGGCCAGTTTGGCGAAACCTCTCGCTGCCGCGCGGTCGGCATTGCCAATCACCTGACGAAACCGGTTGACCAGCGCGACCTGCTGACGGCCATCGGGCACGCGCTGTCCCACGACGTCGGTCAACGTGCCCCCCTGCCGGCATCGATGCTGCCGACCGACCTCCCGGAGCGGCGGCTGCGCCTGCTGCTGGCCGAGGACAACGCGGTCAACCAGCGGCTCGCGGCGACGCTGCTCGAACGCCGCGGTCACCAGGTGACCATTGCCAACAACGGCCGCGAAGCGCTCGACGCGCTGGCCGCCCGGTCGTTCGACGTCGTGCTGATGGACGTGCAGATGCCAGAAATGGGCGGATTCGAGGCGACTGGCATCATCCGCGAAGGCGAGCGCGCGACCGGGACGCGCGTGCCGATCATCGCGATGACCGCGCACGCGATGAAAGGCGATCGCGAGCGGTGCCTCGAGGCCGGCATGGACGAATACCTGACGAAACCGCTCGACTCGCGACGGCTGTGCATGCTCGTCGAACAGATGGCCGCGGGAAAGCCTGCGGTTGAACCGGATCTGCCGGCGCCGTCAGAAATCTCCGATCACGTCCTGGCTCGCGTCGGCGGCGACCGCCAGCTGCTCGCCGAGATCAGCAAGCTGTTCGTCGACGATGCGCCCCGCCATCTCGAAAAGATCCGCGAAGCGATCGAACAGCGCGACGGCGAGTCGCTGCGGCGAGCCGCGCACGGCTTGAAGGGGGCGGCCGCGAATTTCGAAGCGGACGGCGTCGTCAGCGCGGCGCGCACCCTCGAGGAGATTGGCCGCACCGCCGCCTTCGGTCGCCATGAAGACGCCTGGCGGGCGCTGACTATCGAAACCGAACGGCTGGTGTCGACGCTGACGCGGGTCGCGGCGGGATAGCGGACGATTCGCTCGACCGTATTGCGAATCGGACGAGCTTAGAGGCTTACGGACGAGATAACCGCGATCCGCATGAGGTAGCCTAACTGCTGCCAGAATTGAAGATCGGACGGCCGGTTGAGACATCCCGCCGTGAGGATTCTTCAGACTCGGCCAGAAAAGACGCCTGATTCCGATGCACTCCGCGGGTACGACCTTTGTAAGGGGCGTGTCGCAGTCATGAGACGGGAACCGGTGATCGCCCCAGGGCCGCTGCCAGAAACCCGGAGCGATCTTCAGGGATGGGTGCGCGAGCACCTCCACCTGGCGCCTGATGTCGAGACGGCGCTGCTCGCCGCCATCGATGCCGTATTCAACCGCCACGAGCGGCTCTGGCAGGAATCCAAGCAGGAAGCCGTCCAGGCGCTGTCCGCGGGATTCGCCGACAAGATGGCGCACGTCCGAACCGAGCTCTCGGCGAAGGACGCGACCGTGAGCAGCATTTCGCGGTACTTCGAGGCCCTGGTCAACGACCTCACCGACAAATCGCATCGCGACCCGAAGACGAAGCTGATGAACTTCGCGCGGTTCACGGAGCAACTGGAGTCGTTCCTGGCGCTCGAGCAGCGCGGGCGCTGGGGCGCCGTCGGCCTCGTCGACATCACCGGGTTCAAGTGGTACAACGACGCGCTCGGCCACGCGGTGGGCGACCAGATCATCGAGCGCGTGGCCGCGCTGCTCCGCGAACAGGTCCGGTCCGACGACCTCCTCGCGCAGGAGCGTCCGACGTCGCGCACGCCGGAGGACGAACACCGGTCCAAGGATCTCCACGCCCGCTTCGGCGGCGACGAGTTCTGCTTCCTCATTCCAGACCTCGCCGAGTGTCATCAGGCGCATGCCATCGCCGAGCGCTTCCGCGAGGCGGTCGAACGCTACGACTGGACGCTCGAAGACCGCCGGCTGTCCGTGCAGCCCGTGCACGTCGACGTCGGCGTCGTCTGCCTGTGGCTGGGACGCGTCGCCGACCGCCGCTTCATCGCGCGCCGTCTCGCCGCGGACCTGATTCAGCGCGCGGACAAGTTGATGTACGAAGCCAAGGGCGAGCGCGCCAGCCACATCTATCTCCTGCGCGCCCAGATCAAGAACGGCGTGCTTGTCGAGATGACCGACAGCGACCCGCCGGCCGTCGAAGACTCCGAAGTCTGATAGACTGCAATTCAGCATTTGGTAATTTGGAAAATGGGTAATTGGGTAATTACATTTACCCAATTACTCACTTACCCATTTACCAAATCCGCAGTGCCTCGCCATGGTGGGTGTAGCTCAATGGTTAGAGCGCTGGTCTGTGGCACCAGAGGTTGCGGGTTCGAGTCCCGTCATCCACCCCATACATTAGTCGGGAGTCGGTAGTCGAGAGTCGGTCGTCTCGCTACTGTGCTTCGACCCGCAGTTCGTCAACCACCTGCGTCACGCCGACCGTGTCGCGCGCCAGCGTCAGGGCACGATCGTGCTCGTCAACGGATCGGACGACGCCGCGAAGCGTCACAGTTCCGTTCTTCGTGTTCACATTGATGGAACGCGCCTTCACATAGTCGTCGAGCACCATCTTCGCCTTGATCTTGGACGAGATCTCCGCGTCGTCCAGAACCCCGCTGGTCCCCACCGCGGCAGACGGCGCCAGTCGCGGCACGCGGTAGTACGCGGTCCCGCTCCAGTACGCGAAACCCACGAACGCCACCAGGATGATCAAAACGCTGATGAGGAGCGCACGAACGACGGCCATGGCTGACCTCCGAACGGTAGACGTTCAAAGGGACTGCCAGCTGTGAACGGTCGGGCACTAACCGTCGCGGCAGTCTTCAGCCAGCTCAGTCCCCAAGCCCCTAGCCCCTAGCCCCTACGGAGATTCCGTGAAGGCACGCGGGTTGCGTGTTGAGTTGGCGGAGGTGGACGTATGTCCGCTGTCGAGCTACTCATAGCGTGGGATTACCCCGGACCCGCGATGCTGGCGGGGATCGTCATCGCAATCGGCCTGGCGCTCGCGCTGCTGGTGCCTTACTTGATGAAAGAGATCGGCAAAGGAAAAGTGAGCCTCGGGCCAAACATCCCTGACGGCACCGGCGACAGCCATCCCGGCCGCCGCGGCGATCCGGCGCCCGGTCATCCGGAAGCGCAGGCCGATCCGTACGATCCGGGCAATAGCCGCTAGCGCAGGGTTTCCACCGGGTTGACAGCGCTGGCACGGCGCGCGGGCGCGTACGCGGCCGCCGCCGACAGCGCTGTCAGGACAACCGCGAGAGCTGCGTACGTCACGGGATCGTGGCCTGATATCCCGAACAAGAGACCACCGGCGAGCCGCGTCAACAGCAACGCGAGCACTCCGCCTCCGACAATGCCGGTCAGGGCCATCCTCAGCCCGCCGCCGACGACCATCGCCAGCACCGAACGGCGATCGGCGCCAAGCGCCATCCGAATGCCGATTTCCTTCGCGCGCAGACTGACGTCGTACGACATCACGCCATAGACGCCGACCGCGGCGAGCGCCAACGCGAGCGACGCGAACACGCCGATCAGCCAGGTCGCAATCCGGCGCCGGCCGAGCGTGTCGCTGAGACGGTCGTCGAGCGTTCGCACGTCGTAGAGCGGCAGATCGGGATCGAGCGCGCGGACACTGGCGCGGAGCGATGGCAAGAGCGACACCGGATCCGCATCGGTATGGACGACAGCGTAGATGCCACCCGTCGCACGCTGCGCGAGCGGGAAGTACAGCGTCCCGCGCGACGCCGCCTCCAGCGAATCGTGGTGCACGGAGCGAACGACGCCGATCACCTCGCGCCAGTTTCCCTGCGCGGCATCGTCGATCGTGATCCGCCGGCCGATCGGATTCTCGCCCGGCCAGTACTTCGACGCGGCCGCTTCGTCGACCATCGCGACACGAGGCGCATCGCCGGCATCGCGATCCTCGAAGAACCGGCCGGCGACGAGCCCGACGCTCATGGCCTTGAAGTAGCCAGGCGACGCGGACCGCCAGTCGGCGTGCGGAAAGTCGGCGCCGCGCGGCACGGCGCGCCCTTCGATCTCGAACGTTCCCATGTTCTTCAGCTCGCTCAGCGGGAGTTCCGAGACACCGCCGGCGCTTCGCACGCCCGGCAGCGCGGACACGCGATCGAACAGCTGCGTGTAGAAGGCCATCCGCTGCGGCGCGGCCGCATAGCGCGCCAGCGGCAGCGACACCCGTACGGTCAGGCGATGATCCACGCCGAAACCGGGATCGACGGCTGTCACCCTCGCGAAGCTCCTGGTCAGCAATCCGGCACCGACGAGAACGACGAATGCCAGCGCCAGCTCCGCGGCGACGAGCCAATGACCAGTATGCGTTCGGCTGCCGCTGCGTGATTCCTCGGTGAGGATCGAACGCACGTCGTGGCGCGACAGCTGCCACGCGGGAATCAATCCGAACAACAGACTGCTGGCGCTCGACGCTGCCACCGCGAACGCGAGCGCCAGGATGTCCAGGCGCGGCGCGTCGACGCGAGGAAACGTCTGAGCGATCACGCGGCCGAGCACAGGCACGGCGGCCGCCGCCACGAGGACGCCGGCCGCGCCGCCAAGCAGTCCGAGCACGGCGGTCTCGATGAGCAGCTGGCGGCGCAGGCGCCCGGGTGCCGCGCCGACGGCGGCGCGCACCGCGAGCTCCCGTCTGCGGTGGCCGGCTCGCGCGAGGAGCAGATTGGCGACATTCGCGCAGGCGATGAGAAGCACCAGCCCGACGGCGCCGAACACCGCGAGCACAATCGGCCGCGTGTCGCGAACGAGATCGTCTTTGATCGGCAGCATTCCCAACGTCCAGCGCGGCGAGTCCGCGTAGTACTGACGGCGCAGCGTGTCCGCCAGCGTGTGAAGTGCGGCCGGCACCTGGGCCACGTCGACCCCGTCGCGCACGCGGCCGATCACATCGAGGTACTCACTGCTGCGGTCCGCGCGTTCGGCCTGCGTGAAGGCGACCGGGACCCACGCTTCGGCCTGACGCGGAAAGGCGCCAGTTTCCGACATGATGCCGACGATCTCGTGCGGCCGATCGTTGAGCCGCATCGTCTGTCCGACGGCCTGCGGGTCGCCGCCGAAGCGCCGGCGCCACAGACCGTCACTCAAGACGACGACGGGCCTTCGATCCGGCGCGTCCTCCTCGGGCAGGAACCATCGGCCCGCCGCCAGTCGCAGCCCGAGCATCGGCTGAAAACTCTGCGACACGCGCGCGACGACGACACGTTCTGGGTCGCCATCGCCAGTGAGGTTCTGGCTGTTCAGCCGCATCGCCGCGACGTCCGCAAAGATGTGGCGCGCGTCCCGCAGATCGGAGTAGCCCGGCGCGGACACCGCGGCCCGCGGCAGGTTGGGCGGGTAGCCGTGCCACACGACGACGAGCCGATCGGGACGGGCAAATGGCAGCGGCGCGAACAGCACGCTGCGCACGACCGAGAAGATGGCGGTGTTGGCGCCGATCCCGAGCGCCAGCGTCAGGACCGCGACGGCGGTGAATCCAGGAGCGCGGATCAGCAGCCGAAGGGCGTATCGCGCATCGTTCAGCATGTCGCGGTTAGATGACGGAGGCGGCGGGACGGTTGTCGTCGGCGGGCCGAGTCCGCGGCAACGCGGAAACGGGCACGGAAGGGACGCGAAGCGGCACCGACTGTGGAATCCGCGGCGCCGAGGGCGTTGGCGGCACGCGTTCCCATTGCACGACCGTTCGGCGCACATCGTCGCGGAAGACCCACAAGGCCGCGCCGGCGCCGACCAGCATCAGCAGGACGAACGCGAGCGCCTCGACCGCCAGCCGCAGCGTCCGCGGCGTCTCGACGGCTGGCACGGAGAGATCGAGATCGGTTGCGGCGGCGTTCACGTGCGGGACGTCGATGACGCCGGCGGACGCCTGATAACCGCGCGACATCGCCCGATCGCACAGCAGGTTGACGACGCGCGGGACACCGCCCGTCAGTTCGTGGAGGCGTGCCAGTGCCGCCTCACTGAACGCGACGCGCGAGCCGTTACCCACGACACCCAGGCGGTGCATCACGTAGCCGCCGACTTCGTCCGACAGCAGCGGGCCGAGCGCACTTCGCACCGCGACCTGGGCATTCAACGGCCGCAGCGCCTCCTGCTTCAACATGGACGCCAGGCCGGGCTCGCCCAGCAGCACGACGTGAAGCAGGCGGCGGCCCTCCCTGATCTCGGAGAGCGCGCGCAGTTCGTCGAGCACCGCCACCGGCAGGTTTTGCGCGTCGTCGACGAGAACGACCGCGCTCGCCGAGAGGGATGCCAGCGAAGCCAGAAACGAGTGCAGGGTGTCGCGCAGCTGATCGGTCGACGGCTGCCGGCCGCCCGCGAGATCGTCGCGCGAGAGCGCGCCGAAATCGATCAGCAGCGTCTGCAGCAGATCGTCGACGGTCAGAAACGGATCCACGAGAAAGGAGGTGAGCGTCCGCCGATCGAGCTGCTCGATGACGGCGCGGCACAGCGAGGTCTTGCCGATGCCGTACGGTCCTGTGATGACGACGACGCCCGGGCGCGTGCCGATTGAGGTGAGCAGCGCCTGCGCGGTCCGATCGTGCGCCGTGCTGTGATACAGGAAGACCGGATCGGTGGACAGACTGAATGGCTTTTCGGTCAGGCCGTAAAAGGTCTCGTAGGGCGGTCCCGCACGCGCGTCGCGGGCCGGTGCCGTGAGCGCAACCGGCGCGGGCGCCGCGGCCATGGGCGGGGCCGCGGGTGCCCCAGGCACGGAAGGAGCCCGCGCCGACGCGGCCCGGCAGCCGGCAGCCGACGGACACGGCGCACGATGCGGCGGCGGATCAGACGCGGTGGCGACACCGGATTATTGGTGCCATCGTCCGGAGAATCGTCGCCGCCGGCGTCCGTCAGTCCACGATCCAGGTCGGACAAGCTCGAGACGAAGCCGGGATCATCAGCAAGCGGCCGCTTCTTCCGCGACTCGTCCACGGTCCACAGTTATACCTGTAATTGCGCGCGACGGCGACAAGCGGGCCGTTTTTTGCGCTGAAACGGCACATGAGTGTTCTGAAACGGCGCATTTGAGCGCAACCATTTGCCGGATATGGACCTTAGGGCATGCCACTGTAGTCCATGAATATCGTTAGTGTCATATACACGTACATTGATACTTCGTTTCCGAACACCGGCCGTTTACTCATAAGTTACTGACGGCACGGCCTCTTATCTATAAAAGCTCAGCTTGGCGTCAGAGTTGCTATCGAGGGATCAGCACTAGGCGTGTAAGTGTGCGCTTCTGACTATGGCCACTGACCCGACCGCGATCGGCACGACGAACTGGCGCAGCGACCTGCCGTCCCTGGCGGGCCGCCTTGTCGTCCTTCGCGAAATCGGCCCGCAGGACCTGGGGCCGCTCGTCGACCTGCTGTCGCTGTCCGACGCGACGCGCTTCGGTCTCGACGAGCCGGTCAGCGAAGTCAGCGCCCAGGAACTGATCGATCGAGCCGTGCGCGAGCGCGCCGCCGGACTTTCGTTCACCTATGTCATCACGCTGGCGGGCGTCGCGGACCGTCGTCGGCGTCCTGCAGGTCCGTCAGCTCGATCCGAGCTTCGAAGCCGCGGAGTGGGAGTGCACGCTCGCGCCGTCGTCGCGCGGCAGCGGCGTCTTCCTCGAAGCGGCGCGTCTCGTCGGATCGTTCGCGTTCGGCACGCTCGGCGCGCACCGGCTCGAGGCGCGCGTGCTGCTGCAGAACGGCCGCGCGAACGGCGCGCTGCAGAAGCTGGGCGCCGTGCAGGAAGGCGTGCTGCGCCGGTCGATCCGGCGCGGCGGCGAATACCTCGATCAGGTGCTCTGGTCGATGCTCAAGGAAGACTGGGGCGACCACTGGGTGTCGACCGCGCCGCGCGTCCACTGATGAACGCAGCTGCCGCGCGTCCGCCCGCGTCTACGTCTCGGCGTGGTCATCGCGTCGGCGCTCGCGCTGTTCGTCGTCGTGCCTGCCGCAGGCGCAGTTCGATCAGCCGTTGCTCTTCGCTCGCGTCTGCTGCTGCTCTCGTCGGTGTCGGCGGCGCTCAAGGTCTACCTGCCGCTGACCACGAGCGGCTCGACGATGTCGGTGTCGTACGCCGTCGATTTCGCGTCGCTGCTGCTGCTCGGCCCGCACGAGACGATGCTCGTCGCCGCGGGCAGCGCGTTCAGCCAGTGCCATCTGAACAAGCAAGGAGCGCAACCCGCTGTATCGCACGCTGTTCAGCATCGCGTCGCTGGTCATCACGGTGCAGGGCGCCGGCCTCGCGTTCCGGCTGCTCGGCGGCGCCGGCTCGGCGATGCCGCTCACCGCGCTCGCGCGTCCGCTGGTCGGCGCCGCGACGGTCTACTTCCTGCTGAACACCGGTCTCATCGCGACGGCGATCGCGCTGTCGACGCGCAACAACGATCGCCGACGACCTGGCACAACAACTTCCTGTGGAGCGCGCCGAGCTATTTCGTCGGCGCCGGCACGCGCCGCGCTCGCGGCGTCGCTGGTCGGCACACGCCGGCTACTGGGTGGCGCCGCTTCACCTTCGCGCCGCTCTATCTCATGTACCGCACCTACAAGGTCTACATGGGGCGCATCGAGGACGAGCAGCGGCACGTGCAGCAGACCTCGGACCTGCACCTCGCGACGATCGAGGCGCTGGCGCGCGCGATCGACGCCAAGGATCAGACGACGCAGATGCACATCCGGCGGGTGCAGGTCTACGCGGCCGGTCTCGCGAAGGCGGCCGGGCCTCAGCGACGCACGAAATCCAGGGCGTCAAGACGGCGGCGCTGCTGCACGACATCGGCAAGCTGGCGGTGCCCGAGCACATCCTGTCGAAGCCCGGTCCGCTGACGCAGGAAGAATTCCAGAAGATCCGCATCCATCCGCAGGTCGGCGCGGAAATCATCGCCGCGGTGCCGTTCCCCTATCCGGTGGCGCCGCTGATCCTCAGCCACCACGAGCGGTGGGACGGCAAGGGCTATCCGCAGGGGCTCGCCGGCGACGACATCCCGATCGGCGCGCGCATCCTGACGATCGTCGACTACTACGACGCGGTCACGACCGAGCGGCCGTATCACAAGGCGCTCAACAACGACAGCGCGCTCGGGCTGCTGCGGCACGAAGCGGGACGCGCGCTCGATCCGGAGCTGGTGCCGATCGTTCATCGAGATCCTGCCGGCGCTGGTCGGCGGAGTTCGGCGACAGAGGTGCGCGAGGTCGTCGAGACGCCGCAAGAGCCGTTCGTCACCGGCTCGACGGCGGTCGGCCTGGTGCCGGCGATCGGCCACAGCGCGTTCGAGAACATCGCGCTGGCGCACCGCGAGATCTACGCGCTCTACGAAATCGCGCAGTCGATGGGCACCAGCCTCGGCGTCTCCGACACGATGGCGCTGATCTCGTCGAAGCTGTCGAAGATCGTGCCGTGGTCCGGCTGCGCGCTCTTCCTGCATCAGCCGGACGGCCGACTCGCTGAAGTGCCGGTTCGCGGCGGGCGTCGACGCGCCGCGGCTGCTGAACGCGACGCTGCAAGGTCGGGCGAGGGGCTGTCGGGCTGGGTCGCGCGCAACCGCCGCACGCTGATCAACGCCAACCCGCGCGTCACGCTTCGAGGCGGCGGGCCTGGCGCGGCGACGTCGCGCTGCAGTCGGCGATCGTCTGCCCGCTGCAGTTCAACGACACGTTCATCGGCTGCCTGGCGCTCTACCACGTCGGAGCCGCAACCACTACACCGAGGATCACCGCCGGCTGCTCGAGCGCGATCGCCGAACAGGCCGGCGCCGTCATCCACAACTCGATCGTCTTCGAGCAGACGCAGGAAGATTCGCTGACCGATCCGCTGACCGGGCTGCCGAACCGCCGGTCGATGTTCGTGCACCTGTCGCGCGAGCTGGCGCGCGCCGAGCGCCTCAAGAGCGAGGTCGCGCTGATCGTCATGGACATCGACGGGTTCAAGACAGATCAACGACACCTACGGCCACAACGTCGGCGACCACGCGCTGCGCGAGGTGGCGGTCGCGCTGCAGGGCGCGCTGCGGCCGTACGACCTCTGCGTGCGCTACGCCGGCGACGAGTTCATCGTCGTGCTCGCCGGACTGCTCGCGCGAGGCGGCGGAGGCCAAGCGGCGCGAGCTGCAGGACGCGATCGCCGAGATCCAGCTCGAGGTGCGCGCCGGCAAGCGGCTGCGCCTGGCCGCCAGCGCCGGCGCCGTCGGTGTTCCCGCACGACGGCGCGACCTACGAAGCGCTGCTCGCCGACGCCGACCAGCGCATGTATCGCGACAAGGCGGCGCGGCGCGGGCACCTCAACGTCCGCACCCCCGCACCGCGTCCCGAACTGCAGGACGCCGACCTCTTCGACCAGGACGGCTCGGACCACCCGACGCGCCGCTGCCGCAGACGCTCGCCTAGGATCCCTTCGAGCGCGAGATCCGGTAATTGAGTGATCTGGTAATCTGGTGATTGATTGTCGATTGACAGTTGCCAGATTACCCAATTACCCAATTACCCGATCCGCGATGTCCAAGAGTCCAAGTCCCGATGAGCCGCTGCGCGTCGTCGACCGCCGCTGGTGGGCGCAACCTGAAGGCGCCGCCGGCGCGACGCGAGCGAAGCCGACCGCGAACGAAAACCGAGCTACGTCGAGGATCTCGAGCAGCAGCTCGCTGACCGATCCGCGCAGCTGCAGACCATCGCCGGCGAGCATCGGCGCGCGATCGAGGAATTCGAGCAGGCGAAAGCGCGGATCCGCCGCGAGGTGACGCGCGACGTCGAGCGGGGCCGGCGCGCGATTGCTCGCGGAGCTGCTCGAGGTGCTCGACAACCTCGACCGCGCGATTGGCGCGGCGCGCGACAGCGACGTCAAGGCCGACTCGTTGCTGCGTGGCGTCGAGCTGGTTCGCGATCAGTTTCTGGCGAAGCTCGAAGCGCTGGGCGTGCGGCGCGTCGACGCGCTCGGCCAGCCGTTCGACGCGGCCTCGCACGAAGCGGTGTCGATGGCGCCGGTCACCGACGACACCCAGGACGGCCGCGTCGTCGCCGTGACGCGAGAGAGGGCTACGCCGTCGGCGACGAGCTCCTCCGGCCGGCCAGCGTCGTGGTGGGCACGGTTCGATGGATAAACCCGACCTCGTCGAAAAGCGCCGCCGCTACATCCAGCGCCAGATCGCGCTCGACAAGAGCGCCGTCAACGTCGCGTTCGCGGGGCAGCGGCCGAAAGGCGGCGGGCCCAGCCAACCGTCACGGCATGCCGCAGCTGCCGGTCGGCCAGCACGAGGTCAAGAACTGGCCGGTGCTCGATCTCGGCGAACAGCCGGACGTGGCACCGACAGCTGGAAGCTGGAGGTCGGCGGCCTTGTCGAGAATCCGGTGACGCTCACCTGGGATCAGTTCCTCGCGCTGCCGCAGGCCGAAGACGTCAGCGACTTCCACTGCGTCACGACCTGGAGCCGGTTCGACAATCACTGGCGCGGCGTGCGGTTCAAGACGATCGCGGAGCTGGCCGTTCCGAAGGACGACGGCGCATTTCGTGCTGTGCACCGGCTACGACTTCATGCCCGGCAGCTACATCCCGTACACGGTCAACGTTCCGCTGGCCCGCGCGGTCGAAGACGATGTGCTGCTGGTGCACACGTGGGAGGGCAAGCCGCTGCCGCGCGAGCACGGCGGCCCGTGCCGCATGATCACGCCGAAGCTGTACGCCTGGAAGGGCGCGAAGTGGATCCGCAAGATCGAATTCCTTGCGGAGGATCGCAAGGGCTTCTGGGAGGTGCGCGGCTACTCGAACAGCGCCGAGCCGTGGTTCAACGACAGGTACAGCACTGAGTGAAGCACTGCAGGGGCTAGGGGCTCGGGGCTAGCTGTCAGGAGCCGAGTAGGGCCCGGGCTAGCTGTCAGAGACCGACTAGGGGCTCGGGGCTAGCTGTCAGAAGCCGACGAGGCTCGCCAGCTGCCGGAGCGAGCGCGAGCTGACTTCCGCGGGAACGTAGTCGGAGGATATACTCCGGCGCATGCTCCACGTGATCTCGCTCCTCATCTGGATCGCATTCGGCCAGCAGGCAGGGACGGTGATCACGGCCGACGAGATCGCCGCGACGCTGAAGGCGTCGATTGCGAACAACGTCGTGGACGCGCCGGTGAAGCTGGCCGAGGTGCCGGGTGGTAAGGCGTCCCTCGCGGTGCTTCGACGGACGAAGGCGGAGACGACGGCGCTCATTCACGACCGCGTCACGGAGATTTATCAGATTGTCGAGGGATCCGGAACGCTGGTCACCGGCGGTTCGCTCGAAGGCGCGACCGCGACCGACCTGACGCGTCTGAACGCCGGCCCGAGCCAGACGGGTACCCACCGGGCGGAGAGAGTCGTCGCGTGGGCCCGAAAGACGTGATCATCGTACCTGCCGGTATGCCGCATCGCTTCAGTGCGCTCGATGGCCCGATCGTGTATCTCGTCTACCGGTTCGAGCCCAAGTGAGATCACTCGAGCCCCTAAGCTCCTGCCCAGCCCCTAGCCCCTAGCGGAGCGTTATGGCACAGAACGTGAAGCCTCGAGCCGTTGTGCGAGTGTGGCCTGGCGATCCCTATCCCCTCGGAGCTACCTGGACCGGAGTCGGCGTCAACTTCGCGCTGTTCTCGGCGCACGCCACCAAGGTCGAGCTGTGCCTCTTCGACTCGCCTGACGCGACGAGGCAGAGCGGCGCGCATTCCGCTGACCGAGCAGACCGACATGGTCTGGCACGGGTTTCTGCCCGATGCCCGGCCGAACCAGCTCTACGGCTACCGCGTCCACGGGCCGTACGACCCGCGCGGGCCACCGCTTCAACCCGAACAAGGTTGTCATGGATCCATACGCGAAATCGGTCGCGCGTCCGATCCGCTGGGCCGACGAGATGTTCGGCTACACGGTCGGCGATGCCGACGAGGACCTCTCGTTCGACGACGCGCGACAACGCCGCGTTCGCGCCGCTCGCGGCCGTCGTCGATCCGGCGTTCACCTGGGGCGACGACCGGCCGCCGCGCACGCCGTGGCACAACACGGTCATCTACGAGATGCACGTGCGCGGGTTCTCGAAGCGCCACCCGGACATTCCCGAAGCGCTGCGCGGCACCTACGAAGCGCTGACGACCGAGCCGGCGCTCGACCACCTGAAGACGCTCGGCGTCACCGCGGTCGAGCTGATGCCGGTGCACCATCACGCGCGCGATCGCCATCTCGAGGAGCAGGGGCTGACGAACTACTGGGGCTACAACAGCTTCGGCTACTTCGCGCCCGAGCGCCGGTTCGCGGCGTCGCAGCACGCCGGCCGGCGCGGTCCGCGAGTTCAAGCGGATGGTGCGCGCGCTGCACGCCGCCGGCCTCGAGGTCATCCTCGACGTCGTCTACAACCACACCGCCGAGGGCAATCACCTCGGCCCGACGCTGTCGCTCAAGGGGATCGACAACGCGTCGTACTACCGGCTGGTCGCCGACGACCCGCGCTACTACATGGACTTCACCGGCTGCGGCAACACGCTGAACATGCGGAGCCCGCAGGTGCTGCAGCTGATCATGGACAGCCTGCGCTACTGGGTGCTCGAGATGCACGTCGACGGGTTCCGCTTCGACCTCGCGAGCGCGCTGGCGCGCGAGCTGTACGAGGTCGATCGGCTCGGCGCCTTCTTCGACATCATCCACCAGGATCCGGTGCTGTCGCAGGTGAAGCTGATCGCCGAGCCGTGGGACCTCGGCCAGGGCGGCTACCAGGTCGGCAACTTCCCGGTGCTGTGGACCGAGTGGAACGGCAAGTATCGCGACGCGGTCCGGCGCTTCTGGCGCGGCGACGGCGGCACGGTGTCCGAGCTCGCGACGCGGCTCGCGGGCAGCAACGATCTCTACGCGCACAGCGGCCGCCAGCCGTACGCGAGCATCAACTTCATCACCGCGCACGACGGCTTCACGCTGCACGATCTCGTCAGCTACAACGACAAGCACAACGAGGCGAACGGCGAGGACAACCGCGACGGCGAGAACAACAACCTGAGCTGGAACTGCGGCGCCGAGGGCCCGACCGACGATCCGGCGATCAACGCGCTGCGCGAGCGGCAGAAGCGGAACTTCCTGGCGACGCTGCTGCTCTCGCAGGGCGTGCCGATGATCAGCCACGGCGACGAGCTCGGGCGCACGCAGCACGGCAACAACAACGCCTACTGCCAGGACAACGAGCTGACCTGGATCGACTGGGAGCTCGACGCCGACAAGCGGACGCTGCTCGACTTCACGACGCAAGCTGGTTCGCTTCCGCCTGTCGCAGCCGACGCTGCGGCGCCGCAAGTACTTCCAGGGCCGCAGCATCCGCGGCGGCGGCGTGAAGGACGTCGCGTGGCTCGCGCCCGACGGCCGCGAGATGGACGACGCGGCGTGGAACGCCGACTTCGTGCGCAGCCTCGGCATGCTGCTCTCCGGCAGCGCCATCGAGGAGGTGGACGAGCGCGGCGAGCCGATCATCGGCGACACGCTGCTCGTGCTGCTCAACGGCCACACCGACAAGGTGCCGTTCACGCTGCCGCCGCTCGACGCGCGATCAGCAGTGGCAGCGCGTCGTTCGACACGTTCGATCCGCACGGACCGGACGAAGCGATTCGACCGGCGGCACGCTATCCGCTGCAGGGCCGCTCGGTCGTCGTGTTTCAAGCTGACGTCGCCGCTGCGGCGACGCGTCGCGGACACGAACGACGCCGCGGCGGTCGAGGCGGCGGTTCAAGCGTGAAGCATGACGGTCAGTAGTCGACGAGTCGAAGGTCGGGAATCAGGAGTTGGCAGCCGGCAGGCGAGCGCCTGCAGACGCTCGATCGACCGAGCGACTCAGGACTGTCGACGACCGACGACCGGCTGCCGACTGCCGCACCGCGAGCCGCGTCGATCGTCGAGCATGTGCAGCCCGAGATCGACGGCGGCCGCTTCCCCATCAAGCGCACGGTCGGCGAGCGCGTCGACGTCACCGCCGACATCTTCGCCGACGGCCACGACGTCGTCGTCGCGGTGCTGCGCGATCGCCACGGATCGGCAATCGCGGATCGGGCGCCGAGACCGCGGAGCCGCGACTCCGCGAGTCCGCGAGTCCGCGTCGGACGTCGCCGGCTGGCGCGAAACGCCGATGACGCTCGGTCGCGCCGGGCACCGACGAGTGGACGGCGCGCGTTCGACGTCGACGCAGATCGGCTGGCACGAGTACGCAGATCGTCGCCTGGGTCGATCGCTTCCTGACCTGGCGCCGCGACCTCGAGAGCGAAGGCGGCGGCCGGACCAGGACGTCGCGCTCGAGCTGCTCGAAGGGTCGCTGCTCGTCCGCGAGGCGGCGAGCCGCGCCGAACGGCTCGGCGGCGGCAGCCGATGCGCACTGGCTGCTCGAACGGGCCGACGCGCTGAGCGACGCGACGCCGATCGACGAGCGCCTGGACAGCCGCGCTCGACGACGGGCTCGCAGCGCGGATGTTCGCGCTATGCGGATCGATCGCGCGGCGACGGTCTCGCCGGCGCGCCGCGTCTGGGTCGACCGCGAGCGCGCGCGCTTCGGCGCGTGGTACGAGATGTTTCCGCGCTCGGCCGGCCCGGATCCGACCCGCAGCGGCGACGTTCCGCGAAGCGGCGCGCCGCGCTGCCGCGCATCGCCGACCTCGGATTCGACGTCGTCTATCTGCCGCCGATCCATCCGATCGGCACGCAGCTTCCGCAAGGGCCGAACAACACGCTCGTCGCCGGCGCCGGGCGATCCCGGCAGCCCGTGGGCGATCGGATCGGCGGACGGCGGGCACACCGCGATCGAGCCCGGGCTCGGCACGCTCGACGACTTCGACGCGTTTCGTGCCGAAGCCGAGCGGCTCGGCCTCGAGATCGCGCTCGACCTCGCCTGGCAGTGCTCGCCGGATCACCCGTGGGTGCGCGAGCATCCGGAATGGTTCCGCCATCGGCCGGACGGCATCGATCAAGTACGCGGAGAACCCGCCGAAGAAGTATCAGGACATCTACCCGTTCGACTTCGAGTCCGAGGACTGGCGGGCGCTCTGGCACGCGCTGCTCGAGGTCGACGCGTGTTCTGGATCGACCACGGCGTCCGCATCTTCCGCGTCGACAACCCGCACACCAAGACGTTCGGCTTCTGGGAATGGCTGATCGACCAGGTGCACGCGCGGCGACCCGGACGTGATCTTCCTGTCCGAGGCGTTCACGCGGCCCGAGCTGATGCGCTACCTCGCGAAGGCCGGCTTCACGCAGTCGTACACCTACTTCACCTGGCGCAACACCAAGGCCGGAGCTCGACCGAGTACTTCACCGAGCTGACGACCGACCGAGGTGCGCGAGTACCTGCGGCCGAATCTCTTCGCGAACACGCCGGACATCCTGCACGCCTACCTGCAGCACGGCGGCCGGCCGGCGTTCGAGGCGCGGCTGCTCCTGGCGGCGACGCTCGGCGCCAGCTACGGCATCTACAGCGGCTTCGAGCTCTGCGAGGGACGGGCGCGTCAGGCCCGGCATCGAGGAGTACGCGGACTCGGAGAAGTATCAGTTCCGGCAGCTGGGACTGGGATCGCCCGGGCAACATCAAGCGAGCTGATCTGCCGCGTCAACGCGATCCGCCGCGCAGCACCGCGCGCTGCAGTTCGATCGCACGCTGCAGTTCCACGACACCGACAACCCGCGAGATCATCGCCTACAGCAAGACGCGCGCCCGACGGCTCCGAGCCGCTCCTGACGATCGTGCAACCTCGATCCGCATCACATGCAGCACGGCTTCGTCGACGTGCCGGCTGTCGGCGCCGACGGATGCGTTCACGCGTCCGCGACCTGCTCGACGACGCGAGCTACACCTGGCGCGGCGACTGGAACTACGTGCGGCTCGATCCCGGCGTTCGCCAGGGACACATCCTGTGGCTGCCGACACCGCGCGCCGTGATCTCGACCATCCGGCTCGACGCTCGCGGCGCCTGCGCCGCGCCGCGGCGGCCGACGATCCGCTCTGGTACAAGGACGCGATCATCTACCAGGCGCACGTCAAGTCGTTCTTCGACAGCAACAACGACGGCATCGGCGATTTCCGCGGGCTGACGCAGAAGCTCGACTACCTGCAGGGCCTCGGCATCACCTGCCTGTGGCTGCTGCCGTTCTTCCCGTCGCCGCTGCAAGGACGACGGCTACGACATCGCCGACTATCTGAACGTCCATCCGAGCTACGGCACGCTCGACGACTTCAAGGCGCTCGTCCGCGCCGCGCACGAGCGCCACATCAAGGTGCTGATCGAGCTGGTCGTCAACCACACCTCGGATCAGCATCCGTGGTTCCAGCGCGCGCGCCACGCGCCGCCCGGATCGCCCGAGCGCGAGTTCTACGTCTGGAGCGACACCGACAAGAAGTTTCCCGAGACGCGCATCATCTTCACCGACACCGAGAAGTCGAACTGGACCTTCGACCCGGTCGCCGGCCAGTACTACTGGCACCGCTTCTTCTCGCACCAGCCCGACCTCAACCACAACAACCCGGCCGTCGTCGAAGCGGTGATCGACGTGATGAAGTTCTGGCTCGACCTCGGCGTCGACGCGCTGCGGCTCGACGCGGTGCCGTACCTGTGCGTGCGCGAGGGCACGAACAACGAGAACCTGCCCGAGACGCACGCCGTGCTGAAGCGGATGCGGCGCGAGCTCGACGACGGCTACCAGAACCGCATGCTGCTGGCCGAAGCGAACCAGTGGCCGTCCGACGTGCGCGCCTACTTCGGCGACGGCGACGAATGCCACATGGCGTTCCACTTCCCGCTGATGCCGCGCATGTTCATGGCGCTGCGGCAGGAGGATCGCCACGCCATCACCGAGATCCTCAACCAGACGCCGGACATCCCCGAGACCTGCCAGTGGGCGCTGTTCCTCCGCAACCACGACGAGCTGACGCTCGAGATGGTGACCGACGAAGAGCGCGACTACATGTACTCAGGTGTACGCCGCCGATCCGCAGATGCGGCTCAACGTCGGCATCCGCCGCCGGCTGGCGCCGCTCGTCGAGAACAGCCGCCGCCGCATCGAGCTGCTGAACGCGCTGCTGTTCTCGCTGCCCGGCACGCCGATCATCTACTACGGCGACGAGATCGGCATGGGCGACAACATCTACCTCGGCGATCGCAACGGCGTCCGCACGCCGATGCAGTGGAGCAGCGATCGCAACGGCGGCTTCTCGCGCGCCGATCCGGCGCGGCTGTTACGCGCCGCCGATCATGGATCCGGTCTACGGCTACCAGGCGATCAACGTCGAGGCGCAGGAGCGCTATCCGTTCTCGCTGCTCAACTGGATGAAGCGGCTGATCGCGATGCGCAAGCAGCATCGCGTGTTCGGCCGCGGCTCGCTCGAGTTCGTCGGCTGCCCGAACCGCAAGGTGCTCGCCTACCTGCGCCGCGACGAGCAGCGAAACGATCCTCGTCGTCGCCAACCTGTCGCGCGACGTGCAGCCGGCCGAGCTCGATCTGCAGGCGTTCGCCGGCCTGATCCCGGTCGAGATGAGCGGGCTGACCGAGTTTCCGCGCATCGGCGATCGCCCGTACTTCCTGACGCTCGGCCCCTACGCGTCGTACTGGTTCATCGCTGCAGCGCGAACCGATGCAGATCGGCGCCGCGCGTGCCGACCGCCGCCGGATCCGCACGCGGCGATCGTCGACGCGCTGCCGTCGCTGCTCGTCGGCGTCGACTGGCAGGAACGTGCTCGACGCCGGCACGCGCGTCGTCCTCGAGCGCCAGGCGCTCGTCCCGTTCCTGCAGCGGCAGCGCTGGTTCGCGGCGAAGTCGCGCGAGATCCGCCAGGCGCGGTTCACCGACTGGGCGACGCTGCGCGACGGCACCGACCCGTCGTTCCTGACCGTCGTGACCCGTCGAGTACGCCGACGGCTGGCGCGAGACCTACCTCGCTCCCGCTCGCGCTCCTGTCCGGCGAGGCCGCCGAGCGCGGTGCTGAAGCATGCGCCCGGCGCCGTGCTCGCGCGGATCACCGGCGCGCGCAAGGGCGTCATCGTCGACGGCATCCACGACGACGACGTGTGCGACCGCCTGCTCGGGATGATTGCCGGCGAAGAGGACACGACGACACGGCGAGGCAGCACGCAGGGACTCGTCATCAGCCCGGAGGTCCTGGCGGACAGTACGCGAGCCGCCGACGCACCAGTGGCGGACGCGGCAGCGGCGATCAGAGCAACAGCGTCGCGTTCGTCGACGACCGGCTGCGTGCTGAAGCTGTTCCGCCGAATCGAGCCGGCGCCGAATCCCGAGTTCGAGATCGGCCGGTTCCTGACCGACGCAGGTTCACGCGCACGCCCGCCGCTCGCCGGCGCGCTCGAGTACCTGCGCACGGGGCTCGAGCCCGGCACGCTCGCCATCGTGCAGGCAGCCGTCAAGCATCAGGGATCGGGCTGGGACTTCACGCTCGACGAGCTGCGGCGCTACTACGAGCGCGTCGCGACGCGATTGAAGTCGTCGGGGCGGGAGGCGCGCAGCAGTCGGGATGCGCGGGAGGGCTTCGACGCACCGAACGGACCGCCGCCGTTCTTCGCC
Organism: uncultured Acidobacteriota bacterium; assembly: GCA_963792175.1. Taxonomy (GTDB): domain Bacteria; phylum Acidobacteriota; class Vicinamibacteria; order Vicinamibacterales; family CAVVIG01; genus CAWBVG01. Next base: position 31,626 of record CAWBVG010000055.1, on the reverse strand, counting down.
GCGCTCGAACACTGGTATCTGCAGACCGCGACGACGCTCGGACGCCGGACCGCGGAGCTGCACCTCGCGCTCGCCAACGCCTTCGATCCGGCGTTCGCGCCAGAGCCGCTGGATCGCACCGCGCTCGATACGCGTGGCCGACGAGATGCTGCTGCACGTCAAGGCGGCGCTTCGATCTGCTGGCGCAGCGGATTTCGACGCTGGACGAGGTGTCCCGGACGCACGCCGACGCGCATGCTCAGCCACCGCGCCGACGCTCCTCGGACGCTTCGGCCGCATGCGCGCGCTCGACGCCGCCGGCTGGCGCATCCGGATTCACGGCGACTACCACCTCGGTCAGGTGCTGCGGACCGAGGAGGACTTCGTCATCCTCGACTTCGAGGGCGAGCCGGCGCGTTCGATCGCGGAGCGGCGGGCCAAGCAGTCGCCGCTGAAGGACGTCGCCGGCATGCTGCGTTCGTTCAGCTACGCGGCCTACGCTGCGCTGTTCGCGTTCACGACACACGCCCCCGGCGATTACGCGCGGCTCGAGCCGTGGGCCGACGCCTGGCAGCACTGGGTCGCGGACGCGTTCCTCGCCGCGTACGACACGACGCTCGCCAACACGGACGTTTGCGCCGAGCCGTGCCGCGTGGCGACTGCTCCTCGACGCGTTCGTGCTCGACAAGGCGCTCTACGAGCTGGCCTACGAACTGAACAATCGGCCGGACTGGGTTCGGATTCCGCTGATCGGCATCCGGAAGCTCATCTAGCGCTGGCGCTGGCGGACGCACTTTGCACGAGTCAGTCGCACAGATTTCGCGAGACGAACTGAGTGTCATGGCTGAACGACGTCATACACACGCTCGAGCACGAAGGCTAGAAGACACGGCCGACGCATTCCAGCGACCGCCGAAACCGCAGCGCCGATCGCGACCGTCGACTGTCGGCGCCGCCAGCCCTGCCCGATCGGCACCGATTGGCAGTCGCGACGCGCCGGCGTTGTCGATGGCAGTCCGAGCCGAGCGAAGAAGACATCCGCCTGCGCGCCTACCACCGCTATCTCGAGCGCGGCGGCGGCCACGGCATGGACTTCGAGGACTGGCTCGAGGCCGAGCGGGAACTCGAAGTCGGACGTCTGAAGGTCGAAGTCTGAAGCTAGCCGACAGTCTGAAGCTGAAGCTGAGAGCTGACGATGGCCAGAGCGCTCTGGAAAGGCTCGATCTCGTTCGGCCTGGTCAACATCCCGATCGAGCTGCACACCGCGGTCCGCGATCACCGGCCGCAGTTCCGCATGCTGCACGCGAAGGACAAGTCGCCGGTCCGGTTCGAGCGGGTCTGCATCCGCGACGGGCATCCGGTGGCGTGGGAGGATCTCGTCAAGGGCTACGAGTACCAGAAAGGGCCACTTCGTCGTCGCTCACGAAGGAGGACTTCCAGGCGGCGGCGGTCGAGAAGACGCGGACCGTCGACATCATCGACTTCGTCAAGGCCGACGAGATCGACGATCGGTTCTTCGAGACGCCGTACTACCTGGTGCCGGCCAAGGGCGGCGAGCGCGCGTACGCGCTGCTGCGCGAGGCGATCCGCGAATCGGGGCGCGTCGGCATCGCCAAGTTCATCCTGCGCGACGCGCAGCATCTCGCGGCCGTCGAGGTCGATCGAGCAACGCGCTCGTGCTGACGGTGATGCGCTTCGCCGACGAGCTCGTCGACGCGAGCGCAGTTCGATTTCCCGGCGACGCAGGCATCCGCAAGCCGGAGCTCGACATGGCGAAGGCGCTGGTCAACAGCCTGGCGGCGGAGTGGGATCCGGCGAAGTACACCGACAAGTACCGCGAGAACCTGATGCGGATCATCAAGGGCAAGATGAAAGGCAAGAAGGTCGAGCTCGAGCCGGCCGCCGAGCCGCGGCAGGCCGAAGTCGTCGATCTGATGGAGCGGCTGCGCCGGAGCCTCGAACAGAGCGGCGGCACGCGCGGCCAAGGCGCGGCCCGAGCCGCGAAGCGCCGGCGAAGAAGCGCGCGAAGGCCGCTGCATAACAGCTGTCGGCGATCGCATAGATCGGCTGCAGCTGTCAGCTGACAGCGATGTCTGGCTGACAGTAGAGCTGTCAGCTGATAGCCATGAATTCGATCCTGCAGCCGATGCTCGCGTCGCTCGCCGACGCGCCGCTCGACGATCCCGCACCTCGTCTACGAACCGAAGTACGACGGCATCCGCGCGATCGCGGAGATCGAGCCACGGCGGCGTCGTCCGCCTCTGGTCGCGGCTCGGCAACGAGAAGACGCGCCAGTTTCCCGAGATCGCCGCCGCGCTCGGACAGTGGGCGCGCAGCGCGCAAGGAGCCGCTCGTCCTCGACGGCGAGATCGTCGCGCTCGACGCGAAGGGCGAGCCGACCGGCTTTCAGCAGCTCCAGGGCCGCATTCACCTGATCGCGCCGAAGGCCGCCGCCGCCGCCGGCGCGACCGTCGCTGCATCGCGTTCGACGTCCTTCGCGAGCGACGTCGCGTTCATCGCCTTCGACCTCCTGCGCGACGGCCGCACCGACCTGCGCGATCGCCCGTGGCCGAGCGGCGCGCGGCGCTCGAGCGCGTGTTCGGCAACGACCGGATCGCCGCTCCTGCGCCTCAGCGACGTCAGGTGCGCGGCGACGGCCGCGCGCTGTACGAACGAGCGCTCGAGCGCGGCTGGGAAGGGCTGATCGCGAAGCATGCCGGACTCGCTCTACAAGTCCGGCAAGCGCACGCCCGACTGGCGCAAGCTGAAGATCGTCCACGAGCAGGAGTTCGTCATCGGCGGCTGGACCGAGCCGCGGCAGACGCGCACCTACTTCGGCGCGCTGCTGCTCGGCGTCTACGAGCGGCGACGCAGCTCGTCTACGTCGGCCACACCGGCACCGGCTTCAACGAGCGCGAGCTCGCGCGCGTGATGAAGCTGCTGAAGCCGCTCGAAACGAAGACCTGCCCGTTCGCGAACGCGCCGAAGACGCAACGAGCGGCCGCACTGGGTGCGGCCCGAGCTGGTCGCGCAGATCAAGTTCACCGAGTGGACCGCGGACGGCAAGCTGCGGCATCCGGTCTACCTCGGGCTGCGCGACGACAAGAAGCCCGGACGATGTCCGCCGCGAAGAGAAGCCGGACGTTCGGCGTTCGTCGTTCGACAGCGGTCGATCGGCCCGAACGACGACGAACGTCGCACGCGCCGAACGACCGAACGCCGCGACGACGAACGCCGAACGCCGAACCACGAACCGACGGCCTCGTCGACCAGCTGTCACGCGCTCGAAGACGCGCGGCGCGACGGCGTCGCTCGAGCTGCCCGACGGCGAGCAGCTGAACGTCACCAACCTGCACAAGGTGTTCTGGCCGAAGCAGAAGCTGACCAAAGGCGATCTGTTCCGCTACTACGCGCGGGTCGCGCCGTTCGATCCTGCCGGCGGTCGCCGATCGGCCGCTGGTGATGAAGCGGTTTCCCAACGGCGTCGCCGCGCCGCCGTTCTACCAGCACCGCGCGCCGGATGTGCCGCCCGGCGTCCGCATCGAAGTCGTCAGCGTCGTCGCAGCAGCGCGCCGCAGATCATCGGCGGCGACGCTGAAGACGCTGCTCTACACGACGCAGCTCGCGGCCATCTCGCAGGATCCCGTGGTTCTCGCGCGTCGCAGCACCCGGAGTTCGCCGACTACGCCGCGCTCGACCTCGATCCGTCGGACGGCGTGCCGTTCGCGCGCGTGCTCGACGTCGCGCGCTGGATTCGCGACGAGCTCGACGCGCTCGGCGCGCTCGGCGTGCCGAAGACCTCCGGCGCCGACGGGCTGCACATCTACATCCCGCTGCCGCCGGGGACGCCGTACGACGCCGGGCTGCTCTTCTGCCAGATCGTCGCCACGCGTCGTCGCGCAGAAGCACCCGAAGGTGGCGACCGTCGAGCGCACCGTCCGGGCGCGCGGGGCGCGCGTCTACATCGACTGCCTGCAGAACATCCTCGGCAAGACGCTCGCCACCGCCTACAGCGCGCGCGCCAGCGACTACGCCGGCGTGTCGACGCCGCTCACCTGGAAGAAATCGACGAGGGGTTCGACCGCCGCGAGTTCACGATCCGGACCGTTCCGTCGAGATTGGCAGAGGTTGGCGACTTGTGGGCGGCGCTGAGGAAGTCGAAGGGCGTTGACCTCGCGGCCGTGACAAAAGTGAAAAGTCAAAAGTCAAAAGTTAAAAGTTAAAGTCTAAAAGTCCAAATGGAAGGTCGGAAGTCAAAACCTCGGGTTCCAACTTCCAACCTTCCGGCTTTCCTTTACCTTTAGCTTTTACCTTTTACCTTTTAACTTTCGAGATCCTCATCCGCGTCGTCCGATCGTCGTCGTCTTCATCTCGGCGTCTTCGAACTCGTCGTCCGCGGAGTCCACGATGTCTTCTTCGTTCGAGTTGCCGATTTCGTCGTTGTCCATGTCCGGGTCGCGTTTGTCTTCCATCAGCTGCCTCCGGCGCGAAGGCCCAGCAAGGCGAATACCAACGACGTGAACTGATGGGCTAATCATGGAACCGCCCGAAGCGCGTATGGTTCGCCGGCTAATCGGTCCGAGCAGATAATCGCTCGCCATGACGATTCTGATCATGGGCGGAGGTATGTGCGGCCTTGGCGCCGCCATGTTGCTCGCGCGTGATGGCCATGACGTGACCGTGCTCGAGCGCGACGCCGATCCGGTTCCCGATTCGCCCGCACGACGCGTGGGAGAGCTGGACACGAAAGGGCGTGGCGCAGTTCCGCCAGCCCCACAACCTCATGCCGGGTCTCCGGCTGCTGCTCGAGTCGGACCTGCCGGACGTCCAAGAGGCGCTCCGGCGGGCCGGGGCGGCCAAGTTCGACTTCGTCCACCCGTTGCCGCCCATGCTCACTGACCAGTCGCCGCGACCGATCGACGACAAGCTCTGGACCTACACGGCTCGACGTCCCGTCGCCGAGTGGGTGTTTGCCAGCTGCGCGCAACGGGAGCCACGTGTGACCGTCCGCCGCGGTGTCCAGGTGACGGGGCTGCTGACCGGCCCATCGGCGGTTCCCGGCGCCCCGCACGTCGCAGGGCGTGCGGACAGCGAGCGGCGAAGTGCTTCGCGCCGACCTCGTGGTTGATGCGACGGGCCGCCAGTCGCGGGCTGATCGCTGGCTCGCCACGTTTGGCGGCCGCCGCTCCGAAGAAACGGATGCTGACTGCGGCTTCGTGTATTACACGCGGTACTTCAGCGGAACCGCAGCCTTCACGGATGGGCCCGATCTTGATGCCTCTTGGATCGATCTCGATCCTGACGCTGCTCGGGGACAACAGCACATGGTCGGTCACCCTCTTCTGCGCGACGGGCGATCACGCGCTGAAGAATCTCCGCCACGAAGAGAAATGGACCAATGTGGTGCGTGCGTGTCCCCTCCACGCCCATTGGCTCGACGGTCAGCCGGTCACCGGCGTCCTCGCCGATGAGCGGGATCGTCGATCGCTACCGCCGCTTCGTCGTCAATGGATCGCCGGTGGCCACGGGGCTTCGTGGCGCTGGCCGACGCGTGGGCGTGCACGAATCCCTCGGCGGGGCGGGGTCTCACCGTGGGATTCCTGCACGCCGCGCTGCTGTGCCGCGTGGTCCGCGAGGCGGGGGCCGATCCCCGTGCGCTCGTCGAAACGTTCCACGCACGAACCGAATCGGACATCGCGCCCTGGTACGATGCCCAGATCGCCGTCGATCGTGCGCGGTTCGCCGACATGGACGCATTGCGCGAGGGTCGGGAGCCGACACCGCCGGCCGATCCGCTTGCGACGATCGATCCGGGGTCTGTTCGCGACCATGATGGCCGATCCGGATCTGTTTCGAGCCGCCATCGAATACATCGCGACGATTACGCCAGTGCAGCGCATCCTCGAGCGGCCGGCTGTCACGCAGGCGATCAACGTGGCCTTCGAGGCGATGAGGCACATGCCGCCGCCCGGGCTGCCAGGCCCGAACAGGAGTCAGCTGCTCGAGCTCGTGAGCTGATCTCCGCGCTTCACAGTCCGTCGACGACGCTGGTCTTCGTGTCTTTGAGGATCTCGAGGATCGCTTGCCGCATCGGCGGCGTGAGGTGAGCGTATTTCGGCGAGCGGTCCTTGCCGGAGAGCACGTCGTGCAGACGAGCGCACGCCGCGCCCCTGACATCGTCAGGCAACGCATCGAAGGCCGGCGAGTAGATCAGGTAACTGAGCGGATACCGCATCAAGCGGGTCTCGAGCCGCAGGTCGCGGAGCGACCGCCCCTTCGTATCGCGAGGACCGATCGCCGAAAACCGTTCCGCGAAGCCCGACGATCCCTCGATCGGCGTCGCCATGGGCGCCTCGTCGACGAACAGCATATAGTCGACCAGATCGTTCACCGCATTGCGGACGCGGGCGGCGGCGGCCGCTGGATCGCCGCGGCCCAGCGCGGCGACGCGCGATTCCCAGCCGGCGCGCGTCATGAGATTCATCATCCGCGTTTGATGCTCGAACACCATCAGCGCCACGATGTCGCTGTACGGCGTAGGGTAGCCGGTCAGATCGAACGCGCCGTCCACCGACAGCCGAGCGGCCGATTCGGGAAACGGCGGCGCCATGAAGAGCGGCAGGTTCCCGAGGTGCTTCGCCGGCGCGTGGCGGCCTGTCACGTACCAGCCGCCCCACCGCTCCTCGATATCCGAACGGTGATCGACGGCGTGGCCGTCGGCATAGTCGCGGTCGGTCTTTCGTGGAAACGTCGTCAGCACCGTCGGACCAGGAACAGCCAGCGTGTCCCACGTCACGTGGCAGGTGACGCATTCGAGCCGCCGGCCGAAGCGCGGGGCGCGCGACGGCTCCTGGTCGAGGGTGTAAAAGATTGTCCCCTGACGCGGGTCCTGCGCCCAGGCCTCGAGGACGCTGCCGCCGCGGACCCAGGCCACCGAGATGCTGTCGGTGAAGTAGATGGCGCGCGGATTGCCCCTGTTGATTTTCGGAGCCTGCATGCTGGTCTGCGTGTAGACCAGCATCTGCGATTCGATCGGGACGTGCAGCGCGTCGAGCGTCGAACGGAGGTAGCCGCTCGCCGGATCGAACGTCAACGCGGCCGCGCCTTCCTCCAGTTTGCGATTGAGATCGTCGATCGCCGTGTGAAAAGGCGCCGAATTGTAGTCGATGGCCGGGTGCGAGCGCGATTCGCTGAAGGCGTCCGGGCGCTGCGCGATCGCGACACCAAGGCTGGCGACAAAGAGTACCAGCGCGATCGTCAGGGCTGGGGGATCGCACCTGAACAGCTTACCGCGATCCGGCCTTACACGCCGCCGGGGCAATCTGTCCGATCGCCGCGGCCGGCGTGATGCGGCCGTTGTCGTTCGCTTCCGTTCGCGCGTGGCGCTGGCTCACCGCGCTGGTCATCGCCGCCGCGGCCCTCTGGTGCACGCGCGGGCTCCTCGACATCGTCACCGGATCGGCAGGTGACGTCATTCGAGTGGCGATGCTGCCCCCCTGGTGGCTCCTCGCGATTCTCGTCGTCGTGCTGGGGGCCGCCGGCGTCGCCGCCATCCGGGCTGGCGCTGATCCGGATATCGCGCTTCCGCTGTGCGCGTTGGGCGTGCTGGTCCTGCCTTATCTGCCCTGGCTGCCCGATCGTCTGCCGGTCCTGCGCGCGGCCGCGGGACCGGCACGTAACTGGTGTGGCCGGTTGTCTTCTGGCTGATCGCGTGTCGAGACAGTTTCGGACTGTGGCGCCTGCTGCGGCCTCTTGCTTCGCCGCTCGTCATCTTCCTCGCGAGCACGATCGCGTTTGGCACCGTCGCGTGGCGCATGACGGATACGCCGCTTTTTCCGGGCGGCGACGAACCGCACTACCTCGTGATCACGCAGAGCCTGCTGCACGATCGCGATCTGAAAATCGAGAACAACCACCGCCGCGAAGACTATCGTGCGTACTTCAACGGATCGCTGAAGCCGGACTATCTTGCCCTCGGGAAGGATGGTCAGATCTATTCCATTCATCCGGTCGGCCTGCCGGTGCTCGCGATACCGGCGTTTGCGGTGGGCGGCTATCACGGCGTGGTCGTGATGTGATCGTCATGGCGGCGCTCGCGTCCACCGTCCTGTGGCGGTGGGCCAGCGTCACCACCGGTTCGGCCGGCGCCGCGACCTTCGCGTGGGCGGCGACTTCGCTGACGGCTCCCTTTCTCTTCAACTCGTTCACGGTGTACCCGGAAATCCCCGCCGCGCTGGCGGTGATTGCCGCGATTGGATGGCGCCCGAGTCGAGGTCGGCCGGCATGATGCTGTTTCGCGGCGTGGCGATCGCCATGCTGCCATGGCTCAGCACCAAGTACGCGCCGATGGCCGCCGCGGTGACGATCGTCGCGATGCTGCGCGCCGGCCGGGACCGTCGAGCAACGCTCACGTTGCTTGCGCCGATCGGCATCGGCCTCGCCACCTGGTTCGGCTTCTTCGTCTGGATCTGGGGATCGCCATCGCCATCCGCGCCCTACGGGTTATCCGAGCCGATGACGTGGCGTCATCTCGCGCACGGCGGACCCGGCCTGATCTTCGATCAGGATACGGGATCGTCGCGACGGCGCCGGTCCTCGCCATCGCCTTTGCGGGCGTCGTGCAGATGCTCCGTTCGGGAGGCGCTCCCGCGCGCCGCGCGATGGAGTTGACGTTCATCTTTGGGGCGCTGCTCTGCACCGTGGGCGCGTTCCACATCTGGTGGGGCGGCGAAGCGTCCGCCGGCCGGCCGGTCACGTCCGGCCTCTTGCTGTTTGGTCTTCCTATCGCGTCATTCTTTGCCTCGACAACGACGCGGCCGCCGGCGCGCGCCGGCTGTCACCTGTTGCTCGCCGCAGTCTCGCAATCGCCGTGACGCTGGTGGCCGTGCAAGGCGGCGCGCTCATTCATCAGGACCGCGACGGCAGCGCGGTCTTTCTCGCTGGACTTCGCCCACCTGGCCGCTCGCGTCGGCCTTCCCCACGTTTCTGACCGGTTCGGTTGTCGCGGCGATCTGGCGAACGGGCGCGTGGCTCGCCCTCGGGGTGCTGGTCGCCTGGGTCGTTCGGCGGCTCGAGCCGCGCGGGTTTGGCAGCGCAGGTTTGGCAACGATCGGAATCGGGTTGGCCGCCGCGGTCGCATTCGTGTCGCTGGTGACCAGGTCGATCGCCTGGCCGGCCGAGATGGTCCCCGACATGCGCGCGCGCGTGCCGTTGCTCGATCGCTTCGACCTGTCGCGTCGCCCGACTGCACTGCTCTACGATCCGCTCTCGCGCGTCGCGGGTACGGACGCGTTGTCCATGTCCTGCTGGTCGCCCGTCCCGGACTGTTTACGGCGCCGCAGCCGATCGAGCTGCTGTGGAACTCGCGATTCGCGCTGCCGGCCGGAGCGTATCGCCTGCGTCTGACGAGAAGCGACGCGGCGCCCGCAGACACCACGCTGTCGCTGCAGATCGGCCGCACCGGACCGCCGCTGGACACCTGGAAAGTCGACCGGCCCTTTATGGGAGCATCAATTCGTGCTGCCCATCGATGCCGCGCTGGTCGGCTTCCGCGCCCAGCCGGACCTCGCGAACGGCAACGGCGAGCTCCAGTTGACCGCGATGAGCGTCGTCGACGAAAGCAGGCGCATCCCGCGCCCACCCGTGATTGGAACGCGCCGGTACGGCGGCGCGACGGCCTTCTTTCACGACGACCAGGTGTTTTCGGAACCGGCCGGCTACTGGACGCGTGGGCGCGCCACGGCGCAGGTCACCTATGCGACGAGCGCCGAGTCGCCGCGACCATCGACATCATGGTGAGCTGTGGGCCGGTTCCCAACCAGGTGACGTTCTCGACGCCAGAATGGCGGCGGCGCCTCGCGATCGAGCCGGGCGCGCCACACCGTGTCACGATTCCAGTCGGCGACTGTCGGGACTCGGCGTCCGTGTCGCGCCGATCGCGATCGAGGTTGAAAACGGATTCGTCCCTGCGGCCGCCGATCCGGCCGCCACGGATCGCCGGTTTCTGGGATGCTGGATCGAATCGGATCGGACGCGCTGACACAATCCTATGACTACCGCCACGAAACTACGAAAGTCACGAAACCAAACCTCGATCTTTTTCGTGTTTTCGTGTTTTCGTGGCTGCCGTCGCGGGGCGCTGACCGTAAACCTCCGCGCCGAGACCGGGTACGACCTCTGGCTCAGGTATGTGCCGCTGGCCGACTCCCAGCGCACCGCATACCGGCGATCCGCCACGGCGATCGTGGTGGAGTCCCGATCTCCGACGGGCGCGACGATCGTTTCCGAACTGCAGCGCGGATTGCAGGGACTGCTGGGCGTGGACGCCGCGCGGGTGGACCGCCCGTCAACCGACGGCGCGGTGATCGTCGGCACACCGTCGTCGTCGCCGCTGGTCGCCGCGCTCGGATGGACGGACGCGCTCGCACGCGCCGGTCACGAGGGCTATGTCATTCGCTCGGCGAGCGTCGCCGGCCATGCCGTCACGGTCATCGCATCGGCGGGCGAGGCGGGGGCGCTGTACGGCACGTTCCATTTTCTTCGACTGATTCAGACTCGGGTGCCGCTTGCAGGCCTCGACATCGTCGAGCGTCCACGGCTCGATCGCCGGCTGCTGAATCACTGGGACAATCTCGACGGCACCATCGAGCGCGGCTACGCCGGCGGCTCGCTGTGGTGGCCCGATCGCGTCGATCGGCGGCTCGTGGACTACGCGCGCGCCAACGCGTCGATCGGCATCAACGGCACCGTCATCAACAGCGTCAACGCGAACCCGCAGTCGCTGACCGCACCGCTTCTCGAGAAAGCCGCGGCCATCGCTCGCATCTTCCGGCCCTATGGCATCCGCGTGTATCTGGCCGCCAACTTCGCGGCTCCCAAGATGCTCGGCAGCCTGACGACCGACGATCCGCTCGACCCCGCGGTCGCACGGTGGTGGCGGGAAAAGGCGGACGAGATCTACACGCTCATTCCCGACTTCGGCGGGTTCGTCGTCAAAGCCAACAGCGAAGGGCAGCCCGGTCCGCAGGACTACGGCCGCACGCACGCTGACGGCGCGAACGTGCTGGCCGACGCCGTGGCGCCGCACGCCGGCATCGTCATGTGGCGCGCGTTCGTCTACGACGAAAAGGTCGACCCCGATCGCGTCAAGCGCGCGTACATGGAGTTCGTGCCGCTCGACGGACGGTTCCGCGAGAACGTCTTCGCGCAGGTCAAGAACGGACCGCTCGACTTCCAGCCGCGCGAGCCGTTTCATCCGCTGTTCGGCGCGATGCCGAAGACGCCGCTGATGGCGGAGTTGCAGATCACGCAGGAGTACCTCGGCCAGTCGAATCATCTCGTCTACCTGGCGCCGATGTGGAAGGAGTTCCTGGACGCCGACACCTACGCCAAGGGCACCGGTTCGACCGTGACGAAGGTGATTGACGGAACGCTCGAGAGCAAGGCCACGGACCGGCATTGCCGGTGTCGCCAACACCGGGCGCGACGCCAACTGGACCGGCCACGATTTCGGGCAGGCCAACTGGTACGCCTTCGGCCGGCTGGCCTGGGATCCGGATCTGAGCGCCGGCGCGATCGCGGACGAATGGATCGCGATGACCTGGGGCCACGCGCCCGAGCTGCGGGCGACCATCCGTTCGATGATGCTCGACTCGCGCGAGGCATTCGTGCACTACACCATGCCGCTCGGGCTCCATCACCTGATTGGCGGCGACCACTACGCGCCGATGCCCGAGAACACGGATCCGCGCCGGGCGGATTGGTCCGCCACCTACTATCACCACGCCGACGCGTCGGGCATCGGCTACGATCGCACGCGCCGCGGCAGTGGCGCGGTGGAACAGTACCGCTCGCCGCTGCGCGAGCTGTGGAGCAATCCCGCGACCACTCCCGACGCGCTGCTCTTGTGGTTTCATCACCTGCCCTGGGATTACCGCATGAAGTCGGGACGGACGCTGTGGGACGAGCTGGTCCAGTCGTACAGTCGCGGGGCCGACGAGGCGAAGGCACTCGAAACGCGCTGGACGACGACTGCGCGGGAAAGTGGATGAGGAACGGTACCAGGCCGTGCTCGCCAGAGCTTCATCGTCAAACGCAAGATGCGGCCGCGTGGCGCGACAAGTGCGTCCGCTACTTCCAGGCCAGGCGGTAGGATCTCACCGTGTATCTGACCAGGCACCAGGTCGCGGACGGTTCACGGTGGGCGTTGGACGGCCGGCTGTTGCCCGACGATTTCGAGCTGCGGCGGCTCCTCGATCTGCCGAACGCGACGATTCCGTCCTTCCTTCGCGGGATCGTCGGAACAGACGTGACAGCGTCGGGGCCGCTCGTCGCACCCGTCGATCCGTCCACTGAAGTGTGGGCGGCAGGTGTCACCTATTTGCGAAGCCGCGAAGCGCGAGAAGCGGAGTCGACCGTCAGCGACCTCTATTCGCGCGTCTACGATGCCGAGAGGCCCGAGCTGTTCTTCAAAGCGGTGGGTTGGCGCGTATCGGGTCATGCGATGCCGATACGCATTCGTCGCGACAGCCGCTGGAACGTGCCGGAGCCGGAGCTGACGCTGGTGATCAACGCTCGAGGCGAAATTGTCGGGTTCTGCGCCGGCAACGACGTCTCCTCGCGGGACATCGAAGGAGCGAACCCGCTCTATCTGCCTCAGGCCAAGATCTACGACGGCGCGTGCGCGCTCGGACCCGGAATATCGCTCTGCGAGGCCGACACGCTCAGTAACCTTTCGATCGAGCTCGCGGTCACGCGGGACGGCCACGCCATCTTCGCCGGCGAAACCCGCACCTCGCGAATCAAGCGTCCGCTGCGGGAGTTGGTCGACTACCTGCGCAAGGAGCTCGATTTCCCACACGGCGTCTTTCTCATGACCGGCACAGGAATCGTGCCTCCGGACGACTTTTCGCTGGCAGGCGGCGATCACGTCCGCATCACGATCGGCGATCTGACCCTCGAAAACGAAGTCGCCCGCTGATGGACCTCGAACGCATCGTCGGCACCGCCGAGCACTTTGCGACCACGCGCACCAAGGCGCGCGGACCGGAAGGCCGGCTCCCGATCACGCCCGAGATGCTGCTCTCGGAGCCGAGCGGCAACCTCTTCGGCATGACGCAGGACGCCGGCATGGGATGGAACCCTGCCGACGTGAACAGACCGCAGGTCCTGATCGTCAGCACGCAGGGCGGCCTGCGCGGCGACGATGGGCGGCCGGTCGCGCTGGGATTCCATACCGGACACTGGGAGATCGGGCTGCTGGTCAGGGCAGCGGCCGAAACGCTGCGCGATGCGGGTGTGGTGCCGTTCGCCGCGTCCTGCAGCGATCCGTGCGACGGGCGGACGCAGGGCACCGTAGGAATGTTCGACAGCCTGCCGTATCGCAACGACGCAGCGATCACGATGCGGCGTCTGATTCGATCGCTGCCTCGCCGCGCCGGCGTCATCGGCATCGCGACGTGCGACAAAGGGCTGCCCGCCACGATGCTGGCGCTGGCCGGCTGCCGTCACCTGCCCGGCATCGTCGTCCCCGGCGGCGTCACGCTGCCGGCGATCGACGGCGAGGACGCCGGAAAGGTCCAGACGATTGGCGCGCGCTTCGCGCACGGTCTCATCGCGCTCGACGACGCGGCGGCGATGGGCTGCCGTGCGTGCGGCACGCCCGGAGGCGGCTGTCAGTTCCTGGGAACTGCCGCGACGTCTCAGGTGATCGCCGAGGCACTCGGGATGACCCTGCCGCACAGCGCGCTCTGCCCGTCCGGCGAGCCGATCTGGCTCGACATGGCGCGCCGGTCGGCCACGGCGCTGGTGGGGCTCGTCGACCAGCGGATTCCGCTCGCGACGATCCTGACTCCGCACGCGATCGAGAACGCGATGCTGATCCACGCCGCGTTCGGAGGTTCGACGAACCTGTTGCTGCATCTTCCCGCGCTGGCGTACGCCGCCGGCCTCGAGCGACCCACGGTCGAGGACTGGCGCCGGATCAACCGGATGACGCCGCGTCTGGTGGACGCCCTGCCGAACGGCCCGGTCAATCATCCGACGGTGCAGGTGTTCATGGCGGGCGGCGTGCCCGAAGTGATGCTCCACCTGCGACGGATGGGTCTGCTCCATCTGGATGTCCTCACGGTCACCGGCGAAAAGCTCGGCGCGGTGCTCGATTGGTGGGAAGCCAGCGATCGGCGGCGAGCGGCGCGCGCGCGTCTGCAGGAGTCCGACCGCGTCGATCCGAACCGCGTGATCATGGACGCCGACGCCGCGCGCGCGAACGGTCTGGCGAGCACGGTCGTCTTCCCGGGAGGCAACATCGCGCCGGAAGGCTCGTTGATCAAGGCGACGGCGATCGATCCGGCGGTCGTGGACGACGACAACGTGTACCGGCATCGCGGACCGGCACGGGTGTTCGTGTCGGAGCACGACGCGATCGCGGCCATCAAAGGCACCGATGACCACGCCGATCAAGCCCAACGACGTGATCGTGCTGATCGGCGCCGGACCGCTCGGCACGGGGATGGAGGAAACCTACCAGGTCACGTCTGCCCTGAAGTACCTCCCATGGGGCAAGACGGTCGCGCTCGTCACGGATGGCCGCTTCTCCGGCGTGTCGACCGGCGCCTGCATCGGACATGTCGGACCCGAGGCGCTGGCGGGCGGGCCGATCGGCAAAGTGATGGACGGCGACGTCATCGACATCGTCGTCGACCGGCGGGATCTGACGGGACACGTGAATCTGGTTGCGGCCGGCGGACGAGAGCTCGATGCCGGAGAGGCTCGTCAGCTGCTGGCCGATCGTCCCGCCCATCCGGGGCTTCGCGCGCATGCCGATCTGCCGGACGACACGCGGCTCTGGGCGGCGCTGCAGGCGGCGAGCGGCGGACCGTGGGCGGGCTGCGTCTACGATGTCGACCGGATCATCAAGATCATCAACGCCGGTCTTCCGGCGATCGATCGCCGGGCGTGAGCGTCTTCCTGGCGTGATGCGAGCGTCCCGCGCGCGCGAGACTCTGTGGGCGCTGGCCATCGGCGTCGCGGCCCTGGCCCTCTATCTTGTGACGCTGCAGCCGGACTTCGGCGGGCCCGAGGACACGCCGAAATTCCAGTTCCTCGGCTACGTCCTCGGCACCGCTCACCCGCCCGGCTATCCGCTGTACGTGCTCCTCTCGCATCTCTTCGTCAAGCTGCCGATTCGAACGATCGCCTATCGGGCGAATCTCTTTTCGGCGGTGATGGCGGCCGTGGCGTGTGTGCTCGCCTACGCAATCGCGCGACAGCTGGGAGCGGCGCGCTGGGCTGCCGTCTGTGCGAGTCTCGGTCTCGCCACAGGCGCGAGCTTCTGGCGAAATGGGCTGATCGCCGAGGTCTACAGCCTCGCGGCCGTCATGGTGGCGCTCACCATCGCCCTGCTCCTGACGTGGAGCGCCAGGGGCGGCAGCGCGTACCTTCTTGCCGCCGTCGCCGCCTTTTCGGCTCGGTCTGGGCAATCATCTGACCATCGTCGGATTGATTCCCGCCGCGATCGTGTTCGTCCTGTGGCGGGATCGCCGACCGTCGAGCGCGCGCGAAGACGACGACGTCGCGCAGCCCTTTAGGGCTGCACCGTGTCGCCGGCACGCCGACCTGCTCGAGACCTGCGGGTCATTCTCGTCGCCGTTGTCATCGGGATTCTGGGTGTTTCGCAGTACGGCTTCATCCTCCTGCGAACGTCGCAGGGCGCCCCGCATCTGGAGAGCCGCGCGATCTCGCTCTCCGAGCTGTACGCGGTTGTGACCGCGCAGCGGTTTGCCACACAGCGATTCGCGTTCAGCCCGCGCACCGTCCTCACCGAGCAGCTCCCGTCGTGCTGTCCGTCATCGCTCGTGATCTCGGCACCTTGGGGTCCTGTTCCTGGCCGGCGGCCTGCTCGTCATCGTCAGGCGGCCGGACAGCGCTGGGATTCTGGTGGCAGGGGCGGCGCTCGGCAGCCTCGCGATGGTCGTGAACCTGTCCGGCGACCTGAAAGGATTCATCAACCCGATCGTGGTTCTGCTGTGGCCGCTCGTCGCGCTCGGCGCTGACGCCGCCAGCCGAGTCGTCGATTCCCCGCGCGCGATCCGCGTCGGCGTCACCGCGATTGCCACGATCGCGATGTCCGCAATCCCCGTGCTGAATGTGCACGCCAACTACGCGGAACTCGATCGGAGCAGCCAGGTGGAAGAAGGACGGTTCTTCCGAAGCCTGTTCGCGCAACTGCCGGATCGATCGGCGATCGTCGCCGAGGACTATTTCTTCGACATGGCGCTGCTGTACTACGAGGTCACGGGGGAAGGTGGTCCAGGCCGTGGGATCGGGCGCATTCCATTCGACCCCCGCGTCGTGCGCGAGGCGTCGCGGGCCGGCCGTCGAGTCTTCGCGTTCGGCCGCGCGGCCACGTTTTTCGGTGCGCAGGGCTTGTCGTTCGAGCGCGCGGCGGTTGCGGGACCGTCACTCGCCCAATGGCTGCGATCGCTGCCGCGCGGCACCGTGATCGCCGGGGCGGCCGCGTACAGCGCGCTGCCGTTCGAATTCTCTGCCGTCGATCGACATCAGACCGCCGCCACCATGCCGCGGAACCATCCGTTTGCCGTCTTCGCGCTGGCGGCTCCTGGTTCGGTGCGTGTCGTGCGCGAGGCGGATGACGAGCTCTGGCTGCCGGTCGATCGCGGCACGCTGGCGACAGCCGCTCCGCCGTTCCCCGGTCCAGTCAGCGCGACGGCCGACAAAAGCGGCGCGCGGGTCGAGTTCGGCGGTCGCACGATCGCCGACGTCGGCAAAGGCCTCGCCCTGGCCGTCTTCAACGCCGACGGCACACTCTGGCGAACGCTTGAATTTCCGTCTGGCAGTGCACTTCGCGTCGAGCCGGAAGCCGCGATCTACGAGTTCAAAGCCGAGTCGCCGTGCGTCGAGATCACAACCGATCGCTGGACCGACATCGCGCCGGTTCTCTCGACAGGCAGCTGGCTCGCCACCGTGCCGGAAGTTGGCTCGGTCACGATCGAAACGGAGCTTCCGGCGTCGTCGATCGGACCGAACGCGGGAGTGGACGAGATGCTGGCAGCGGGTGTCGCCCGTCGGGTCAGCCGCACCGTGAGTGCGGATGGCATGGTCACGCTCGCCACCGAGCTGACGCGCAACGTCTACGGTCGTCCGTTGTTTCGCATGGCGGTCGACAATCCGCCGTCACAGGCGCGCGCCCGGGTCCGGAACGGCGGCAAGGAATCGAATGTCACGCTTTGCGCGCATCGCCCGCCACCGCTGTTCGCGGCGGATAGCGACCGGGCGGCCGTCAGACCCGATTTCGAGTCCGAAGCCTACTTCGGGAGCGGATGGCGTGATTCGGAACGCACCCCGACCGGCCGCGTTCGGCGCGCCGCCGGCCGCGGCACGCTGCTCCTGCCGCTCGCGGCCGGTTACAGCTACCAGCTGTCGCTCGACTTCGCGAGAATGCCGGCGCGCCTCGACGCGTCGCTCAACGGGGAGATGGTTGGGAGGTGTGAGCTCGGCGAGCGAACGGCGTGTGACGTCGTGCTGCCGTCCAGAATCGTGCGCGACGGCGTGAACTCCCTGACCCTCACGACGGTGCCACTGTCGCCCTCGGGGCCTGCGCCACTGATTTTTCAGGGCGCCCGCATCGTCCGGCGACCGGATCGATGAGGACCATCAGCGGGTCTGCTTGATCTCGACGAACCGCCGAATCAGATTCTCAATCGAATCGCGTTCGCTCAACGACTTCGAGAGCGGGATCGGCCATTTGACGGTGAGCGACGTGAGCGAATCCTGATCGCCGTCGACGCCGCCGGGTGACGCCAGGAGGAGCTCTCACGCTGTAGCGATCCAGCTGGACTTTCCTGACCACGCACTCGACGCCCGCGTCGTGCCGGTTGACGACGATCGGCACGATGGTCCGGCTGGCCTCGAGCTCGAACAAGGCGTCGCTGATATAGGTGGTCGCGACGGCATCCTTGAGACGTTGCGGCTCGGTCTCCTTGATATCGTCGCGGCCGCGGCGGCCGTCGAATTGAAGGTAGGTGCCTTCAAATGGCGTGACGACGGTGAGGCCGTCGCGCTTGCCTTCCCGCACCTTGCCGATTCGGCTTCGTTCGTCGTACACGAGCGTGTACAGCGACTGCTTGAGCACGACGGTTCTGCCTTCCCAGTTTTTCGCAAAGGCCTGCTGCGGATTCTCGCCGGCGGAGAGCACCGATACGGCTGTGGCAACAACGGCAAGAGCTGACGTCACTCGACTCAAGAAGCTTCCCACTGCGGCCTCCCAGGATGGCTCACGCTGTTTTTCGTATCGGCGTGAGATCCGGACGGGATTAGGCGCTACTTGCGCAGTCAAACCGGCGTGCCAGCCGAACATCGTCACAGAACGTTTGCAGAAACCCTTTGCGCGAGTCGCGTCACATCGTCGCGCTGAACCTTCGGCGTCCATCTGTCAACCTCAGCCGTCCGTTGGAAGCCTTTAGTCTGCTGGTAATACCAGGAAAATCGATTGCGGCAGACATTTCGGTTGCAAGAAGGCGTGCTGCCCCAGACACTGTGTCGGCTGAGCCCGCAGGCTCGGCGAAGCTTGGGGGATCCGAATGCCCGGTCCTTTGCGATTTCCGCGGCGCTCGCAGCCGCCATAACTCTCACAACCGCCGCGCTCGCCGGTGCGGCGACGATCACCTATACCAATGAGGCGGCCTTCGCAGCGGCACGAGCGGAATCAGTTTCAGCACCGTCGATTTCGAAGGGGTGGCGGCCGATGGGGGTTTTGTGTTCGAGCCGACGCCGCCTGGCGTGACGCTGATGGGCGCGAACTTTACGATCGATCATTCAGGCGGTAACGGCGGCTTTCTCTTCGTGATCGGTGACGATTTCTACTATCCGAACAACTCAGTGCTGTCGTCCCAGCAATCGACCGCGTCGCGAACAACATCGTCATCACGCTTCCTGGATTGGAAACCGCGCTGTCATTGAACCTGGGAACTCTGGAGGCGGCTGAGTCCTGGTCGTGGGAACTATCCAACGGCGACACGGGCGTGCTCAGCGCCGCCGGCGTTCGATTCGCTGTCATTCTTTGGGTTGACGTCGACCTCCGGGTTCAGCACCCTTCGACTTCGGGGCCCGCGAACCCTGCGCGCAGTGATGCGATGAACATCGACGATGTCTCGTTCGGCGCCGGAACCGTTGCCGCCGTGCCCGAACCCGCTTCCATGGTCCTGGTCGGCAGCGCCCTCGCCCTCGCTGGCGCCAGACGCCGCCGCGCCCGCCGCAAGACCAAGACCGCGTAAACGATCTCGCGCCGTCGCAAGCTCGGCGAATCGCAGAGATCGCCTACCGACACTGCGCCGCGCCCTGCCGGATCACGGTGACGCCCTCGCCGACCCAGATATTTCCGTTTGGCAGCACGCGAACCGGCACCGCATTGGCCTGGCCGGTGTCGGACAGGGTACGCAGCACGAGCTGCCCCTGCAACGTGGCGACGTCCCACGAGCCCCGATCGTCGAGGTTGCTGACCTGCTGGTTGTCGAGAACCGTCTGGCGGCGGCTCTCGCCGAACGTCATATACCGTCCCGAGCTGCAGAAATGCACCTGCAGCGTAAAGAAGGTGCCGTACAACGATCCGCCGTCGCGCCAGGTAACGAGCATCTTCTGGCCGGCCAAGAGATCGTGCACGGTGCGCTCGTTCGACCCGGCCTGCGTGTGCGCCGGAGTCGTCAGGAATAGCGCGAGCAGAAACGAGGTGATGACCGCTGATGCTGATCTCATGCGGCCGTGTTCAGCAATCGCGGTACCCGTAGCCGCGCGGACGTCAAAGCACGTATTCCGCAGTGAATCGCGGCATCTCCACGAGCGGGCTGCGGTCGACACCGCACGCCGCTATCCGATCGGATAGCCAGGCATGCAATCCGGATAGACGCGAGCGATCGCCGCCCGCGCCTCGAAACGACGCACCGTGTTCCTGTCCACGCACCTCATGTCGGAATTCGACGCTGCCTGCGCTGGACGCGCCCGCAGCCCGGAGGCACATTCTTGTAGAGTCAACGCGTTGAATCAGTCGAGAAATCGATCTACTCTGACTGCTTCATCCAACGACAGACATCAGAGGTCAACGTCAACATGGACAACGAACAGAAGTGCCCGTTCTCGGCCACAGCGCACAGCGGCAGATCGAACCGCGACTGGTGGCCGAATCAGTTGAACCTGAACGCCCTCCATACGAACCACCCGGCCGGCAATCCGATGGACGCGAAGTTCAACTACGCCGAAGAGTTCAAGACGCTGGATCTCGATGCCGTGAAGAAGGACATCGAGGCGGTGATGACGAACTCGCAGGACTGGTGGCCGGCGGACTTCGGGCACTACGGGCCGCTTTTCATCCGGATGGCGTGGCATAGCGCGGGCACGTACCGCATCCACGACGGCCGCGGCGGCGCGGGGTCGGGGATGCTGCGCTTTGCGCCCCTTGGCAGCTGGCCTGACAATGCCAACCTCGACAAGGCGCGCAGGCTGCTCTGGCCGATCAAGCAGAAGTACGGCCGAAAGATCTCCTGGGCCGACCTGATGGTCTTGACCGGCAACGTCGCCCTCGAATCAATGGGGTTCAAGACGTTCGGCTTCGCTGGCGGCCGCGAGGATCGCTGGGAGCCCGAACAGGTCAACTGGGGGTCCGAGGCCACGTGGCTCGGTGACGAGCGCTACAGCGGCGACCGCCAACTGGCGAATCCCTTCGGCGCCGTGCAGATGGGTCTCATCTACGTCAATCCGGAAGGACCGAACGGCACACCGGATCCTGTGGCCGCGGCACGGGACATTCGCGAGACCTTCCGCCGCATGGCCATGAACGACGAGGAGACGGTCGCGTTGATTGCCGGCGGACACACGTTCGGCAAGACCCATGGGGCGGGTCCTGCGACCCACGTCGGCCGCGAACCGGAGGGCGGCAATCTCGAGGAACAGGGTTTCGGTTGGAAGAGCAGCTACGAAACCGGTGTGGGCGCCCACGCCACCACGAGCGGTCTCGAGGTCACGTGGACCAGGACGCCGACCAGGTGGAGCAACGACTTCTTCAAGCATCTGTTCGAGGACCAGTGGGAGCAGACCACGAGTCCGGCCGGCGCGAAGCAATGGAAGCCGAAGAACGGCGCCGGCGAGGGGACGGTTCCGGACGCGCATGACAAAGCGAAGAAGATCGCGCCGTCGATGCTGACGACGGACCTCGCGCTGCGGTTCGATCCGGCCTACGAGAAGATTGCCCGGCGCTTCCGGGACAAACCCGAAGAGTTCGCGCAGGCCTTCGCGAAGGCGTGGTTCAAGCTGACGCATCGCGACATGGGTCCCCTCTCGCGCTACCTGGGTCCAGAGGTTCCCAAGGAGCCGCAGTTGTGGCAGGACCCGGTCCCCGCGATCGATCACGACCTGATCGACGCGAAAGACATCGCCGCGCTCAAGAGCAAGATCCTCGCATCGGGGCTGTCGGTCCCGCAGCTGGTCTCGACGGCATGGGCGTCCGCCTCGTCATTCCGCGGCACCGACAAGCGCGGCGGCGCGAACGGCGCTCGCATCCGCCTTGCGCCGCAGAAGGATTGGGCGGTGAACAATCCACCGGAGCTGGCGAAGGTGCTGAAGACGCTCGAGGGGATTCAGAAAGCCTTCAACGACTCGCAGTCCGGCGGAAAGAAAAAGGTCTCGCTGTCCGACCTGATCGTGCTCGGCGGTTGTGCGGCTGTCGAGCAGGCGGCAAAGAACGCCGGACACGACGTGCAGGTGCCCTTCACGCCGGGCCGTACGGATGCGTCGCAGGCGCAGACCGACGTGGAATCCTTCGCCGTGCTCGAGCCAGACGCCGACGGGTTCCGCAACTTCATGGGAAACGGCCACCCGGTGCCAGCCGAGCATCTGCTGATTGAGCGAGCCTTCAGGCTCACACTGAGCGCGCCCGAGATGACGGTGCTACTCGGCGGCCTGCGCGCTCTCAACGCGAACACGGGGCAGTCGAACCTCGGCGTGTTCACCAGGAAGCCCGGCACGCTGACCAACGACTTCTTCGTGAACCTCCTCCGCATGGATACCGAGTGGAAGCCCACGTCTGACGCCGTGGCGACGTTCGAGGGCCGCGATCGCAAGACGGGAAAAGTCAATTGGACTGCCAGCCGCGTCGATCTGGTCTTCGGGTCGAACTCCGAGCTCCGCGCCCTCGCGGAGGTCTACGCGTCCGACGACGCGGGCGAGAAATTCGTGCGGGACTTCGTGGGCGCGTGGGACAAGGTCATGAATCTCGATCGATTCGACCTTGCCAGATCCTGACGAATCGTCCGCGCGGTTCGGTTGGCGCTGGCCAGCGCCAACCGGACGCCTGCGCGGTAGGACGTCCCGATATCGGCACACGTTCATGAAGGGCCGACCTCATCGGTGCCGGCGGCTTTGTCTACGCTCGCGTTGGACCGCAGACCAGTGACGCGACTGCTTCACCGATCGATCAGGTCGAAGAGGACGATATCCGACTCTTCTCGTGACCGGTCGAAGATGATTTCACGACCGTCCGCAGATACGTCAAAGTCACCGATGGTCAGCTTGCGCCCGAGATTGGTCAGCTGCCGCTCGCGACCGGTCTTGAGATCGATGACCCAGAACTCCTTATGTGAGATGTCTCCCTTCATGATGACCAGCGCGTCGTCCCCTCCGAGAAAGGCCAGACGCCTGGCGCCCCGGGTGAGAATCAGATTCGGCAAAGGATGGGCCGCGCCGTCGGCGTTCACCGCCTTCACGGAAAAGGTCGTGCCGACATCGGCGCTGGAATAGACGAGAAACTGTCCGCTCGGAGACCAGGTCGGATCGATCGAGTACTCGTTCACAAGGAGAATCGGCGTCCCGCCGCCGACCGGGACCTTGAAGAGATGCGGCTCGCCATCCCGATTGGCGGCGATCGCCAACCACTGCCCATCAGGCGACCAAGCGGGCGCTCCTCGCACCTCAAGTGTCTCGGCGATCCGCCGCGCCCCGCTTCCGTCCGCATTCGTCAGATACAGTTGCGTTTGTCCGCGTCTTTGCACCAGAAATGCGAGGTGTTGACCATCGGGCGCGATGGCTGCTCCGCTGAGCGCGCGTCCATCGAGGCCATTCCATAGCTCTGTCTTTACTCCTCCATCGGCCAGTTTCCAGAGGCCGTCGGTGCCGGCTTTCGGGGCACGATAGATCAGATATCCATGCCCCACCCGCGGCGATAGTCCTCTTGCGGTCGGGAGCGAGAGTGGAGTGGCTTCAGATTCGTCGATCACGCGGTCGGCAATCGGCACTCGCCACAGGCCTGCCCTCGAGCGTGAAACGGTCGCGACCAATCGTCGACCGTCAGCGCTCGCCGCAAGCGAGATGTACTCCTCGGCGCTCGTGGTGATGCGGCGGGGAACACGGCGTTCGACGTCCATTGCATAGATCCACGGCCCGGATCCCTCATCGTCGGTGGCGAGGTAGAGCAGCGTCCGGTTGCCCAAGAAGGTTGGAAACGTGACGCGCGAATTGTGGAAGGTCAGCCGCTCGGGCTCGCCGCCGGTCGGGCGAATGCGCCACACGTCACTTTCTCCGAGCGGCACACCCTGCACGTAGTAAATGAACGCGGCGTCGGGCGACCAGACGGGAAAGTGGTTGTGGACGCCTGGCCGCGCAACGTAGATCTGCCGCCCGACCTTCTCATCAAGTTCGGTCACGAACAGGGGATCGCCTTCTGCGGCTGGGTGGTACACGATGCGTCTGCCGTCGGGCGACCAGTCCCATTCGGAGATGCCTTTCAGGTAGGGTCGAATCGGCCCGCCCATCGTCGGGACTGCCCACCCGGCATCGACCAAACCGCCGCTGGTGGAATTTGGCACACGATTCCACAGGGTGACCAGAGACCCGTCTGGAGAAAAGCCAATCGTGCGAGTGGCGGGATTCCGCAGCTCCTTTAGACTGCCGTTGGTGAGGTTGTGGACCTCGCCGGTCCCAACCTGAGTTGCCCACGCGTCCCAGGTGCCATCGCGGTCGGAGAGGAAGGCGACGAACTTCCCGTCGCGCGAAATGGCCGCGTGATGCTCGCCTCCCTCGAAGTCGGTCAATCTCGTGACCTTCGCGCCTTCCAACGGACTTCGCCAGAAGTATTCCGAGCGCTGCAGCTGCCACGTCGCCGCGCCCGCGATGAGCAGCAGACCCACACCGACCGCGGCCCACCACGCGAGTCGGCCCGGACGGGCCGGCGTCCTGCGATCGCTCGCAGGTTCGGCGGCCGCCCTGCTCGATGAAACAACAAGACCAGGCGCCTCCTCAATTTCGAGGCGCGCGTCGCCGATGTCGCGCAAACGGCGCTTTGGGTCTTTCTCGAGACAGCGTTGCAGCAGTCGTCGGATGCCGACCGTCGTCTGCGCAGGCAGGGCGCTCCAGTCAGGCTCGCGTTCGAGGATGCTGGCGATGATGTCGGAGACCGTCTCGCCGCGAAACGGTGGACGGTCCGTCAACATCTCGTACAGCACGCAGCCGAAGGCCCAAATGTCCGTCCGCTTGTCAACCGCCTTCCCACGCGCTTGCTCGGGACTCATATAGGCGGCCGTGCCTGCAATCACTCCTTCTCGTGTTTCCTCGATGGTGATCGACGGCTTCGCGAGCAGGTCGTCTTCCGATCCCTCCTTCGCAAACACCTTCGCCAGCCCGAAGTCGAGCACTTTGACTGTGCCGTCTGGCGTGATCTTGATGTTGGCTGGTTTCAGATCGCGATGGATGATGCCTTTCTCGTGTGCCGCTTCGAGGGCCTCCGCGATCTGGCGCGCGATCGATAGTGCCTCCTGAATCAGCAACGGACCCGAGGCCAGACGCTCGGCGAGCGTCTGGCCTTCCACGAGCTCGAGCAGGAGGCCGCGGACGCCTTCGGCCTCTTCCAACCCATAGATCGCGCCAATGTGCGGATGGTTCAGCGTCGCCAGCACGCGCGCCTCGCGTTCGAAGCGCGCAAGCCGCTCTGGGTCTGACAGGAAGGCGCTGGCAACGACCTTGATGGCGACATCGCGGCCCAACCTCGTATCGCGGGCCCGGTACACGTCGCCCATCCCGCCCGTGCCCAGGAGAGAAAGAATCTGATGCGACCCGATCTGCCGGCCCACGAGCGACGCGCGGTGATCATCGGCCAGGATCTGCGCCGCCAGTTCCCCAATCGGCGCTTCGAGAAAGTGCTCCGCTGTCTGCGCGTGCGCCAGCAGTGCTTCCACCTCGTGTCGCAGCGCTTCGTCGTGTCCGCAAGCCACCGCGACGAACGCGGCCCGCTCGCGAGCATCGCGGACAAGCGCGGCGTCGCACAGGTCTTCGACACGCCGCCGCCGCTCGAGGTCTGTCACCGCCCTTCCCCGTCGAGCTCCCGAAGCAACCAGAGTTTTGCCAGTCGCCAGTCGCGTTTGACGGTGTCGGCCGAAACATGGAGCACCTCGGCCGTCTCCTCCACGCTCAAGCCTCCGAAGAAGCGCAATTCGATGACGCGGCTCTTCCGAACGTCAACCGCCGCCAATGCCTCCAAGGCGCGATCGAGCGCCAGCACGTCCACCGCTGGTTCCGGCGACGCGACAAGCCCTTCGTTCAGTGTGACTCGTTGGGCGCCGCCCCCGCGTTTGCGATACCCGCGCGACCGCGCATGATCGACGAGCACGCGCCGCATCAGGCGGGCCGAAATCCCAAGAAAGTGCGCACGATCCTGCCAGCGGACGCGCCGTGCGTCGGTCAGTCGAAGAAACGCTTCATTCACCAACGCCGTGGTCTGTAGCGTGTGGCCCCGCCGCTCGCGGCGCATGTACCCACGAGCCAGGCGGCGCAACTCCGCCTCCACGAGCGGCGTCAGTTGCTCGAGCGCGCCATCGTCGCCGTCGCCCCACGCTCGCAACAGCGCAGTGACCGCCCCTGGTAACGGTGTCTCCAGACCCTTTTCGATGCGGCAGTATTGCACATCCTCCACCGTCGAGCCGGCACCGAGTCCCATCGTTTCCGGAGCATTTTTGCGGATGTTCACCCTGCAGAACGGCGTTCGCGCATTCCAGCGTGAGGGCGGCCTTCTGACCGTCCGAAGGAGAGGGCGCCATGACGAGGACATTCTTGAAGTTGACCGTTGGAGTGATCGTGATACTCGGGCTGGCCGGTACTGCACGCACCATTTGCGCGGAGCAGACACAGGGCTCGACGGCCACTGCTGAAGACTCCAGATCACGGGGGAGGACGACGAACGGGTCTGGACGTGCTCGACTGGAATCAAGTCTTTATCGATACGCTCATTGCGACGAACACGGCGAACTCGTCGAGTCAACGGCTCGGGGCGATCGTTCACACCGCGATCTTCGATGCGTTCAACGGCATCGAACAGCGCTACACGCCGATTTTCGTTCAGAAGAAGGCCCCGGATGGCTCGTCGCGCCGAGCGGCGGTCATCGCGGCTGCGCACACGGCGCTGGTCGGCCTGTTCCCCTCGCAACAGGCGGTGCTCGATGCCAGCTATGCGACTTCGCTCGCGGAGCTGAGCGACGATTGCGATGACCACGGCCACTCTCCTACACATGTTGCCAGGTGCACGAGACGTATCGAGCGTGGCATCGCCTGGGGAACTGAAGTGGCGCAGGCCGTGCTCGTCTGGCGCGCGACCGATGGATTCAGCGCGAGTTATTCTCCGTTCACCGGTGGGAGCGCTGTCGGCCAGTGGCGGCCGACACCGCCGGCGTTCGGCGCGATGAGCGCCCAGGGGTTGGCGTTCACTGCGATGTTCGTCCTTGTCAACAATACTCAGTTCGAACCCGGACCGCCCCGTAGTCTGGCGAGCGCCACGTACACGGACGATTTCAACGCCGTCAAGGCGCTCGGCCGCAAAACCGACTCGACGCGCACTGACGAACAAACGGCGCTCGCACTGTTCTGGGACGGCAATGCCAGCGTCCACTGGAATCAGGCGGCGAACCAGATTGCACGCGCCAACCACTTGTCGATGTCTGATGCCAACCGGCTTCTCGCAGTCCTGAACATCGCGATGGCCGACACGGCGTTCACGACCTGGAGCGGCAAGCGATTCTACGGCGGCGTTCCGACAGAAGTGACCTGGCGGCCAGTGACCTCGATCCCGCTGGCGGACACGGATGGCAATCCGGGCACCACTCCCGATCCGGGCTGGCTGCCGCTCATCAACACACCGGCGCACCCGGAATACCCGGCGGGGCATCCCAGCCAGAATGGCGCGGCGGCGACCGTTCTCCTCAGCCACTTCGGACGACGACAGACGTTTACGCTGACGACGATCGGACAGCCGAACCGCACGTACACCAGCATCACCCAAGCGCGCTCGGACGGGAACAACGCCCGAGTCTGGGGCGGCATGCACTACCCGAGCACCGTCGAGATTAGCGACGCCGAGGGAGAGTCGATCGCCAACTATGTGAATCAGAACTCCATGCGCCGGCGCCACGGCTGGCGTTGAAGGAGTGTTGTTTGTCGTGAGTCTCATCGGCTTGCGCTCCTCTTGCCCGCCACGGCCGATCGCGCGCGTTCTGACTGCTCCGGCTCAAACCGGAGCAGTTCGCCAGGCTGACACGCGAGCGCCTCGCAGATCGCATCGAGCGTCGAGAAGCGGATCGCGCGCGCTTTGCCGGTCTTGAGGATCGAGAGGTTGGCCAGCGTCATTCCGAGCCGATCCGCGAGCTCGGTCAGCGTCATCCGGCGATCGTGGAGCAGATCGTCGAGCTTGACGGCGATCGCCACGTCACACCGTCCCTTCGAGGTCGTCGCGCATATGCGTGCCTTCCGCGAAGACGCGGGCCAGCAGGAACGTGAGGAGGACGGCGAGCCAGCCGTTGATCGAAAACCCGGCATCGAGATGGATCGGATGCGCCGGAGTTGAAACGGTCTTGGCGATGGCGCCGATGACGAGGCTGAGTAGTTGCAGCGCGAGCAGCGCCCAGGCGATCGCCTGCAAACGGGTCGCGTTCGCGCCGACGAACGGGTCGCCCCCGCGAAGCGTCTCCACGATCGCGAGCAGCTTGAGGACGGCGTAGTGCAGCGGGATCGCAGCGAGGCCGAGCACCGCGATCGCGTGCAAGGCCATGATCAGTCGGTCTGCGTCAGGCGACGGAGCAATCTTGAACGCGCTCAGGATCCATTTCTGGGTGGGCATCGCGACCAGCAACGCCAGGATTCGGCGCCGAACACCCATTCATGACGATGAGGATCCGCAGCACGAAGAAGGCGATCGGCAGCGCGGCAGATGACGAGGCTGGCTTGGACATGGTTCACCGTGTTTATCGATTATACATGAACTATTTATCGATTATCGTCAAGTCAGGTATCGGAGATCGATAAATCAGCGGTATCCGCGATGCGTCCGAACTGGATCAACCCGGCCGTCAGCCGTTCACTGTTGAAGCCCACCATATCGTGTGACGCGATCCTGTTTATTGAGATCGGACTCGATGCAGCGGCTGGCCTTGCCCCGTCACGCGGCCTGAATCGCGGGCCTGGCAATGTCGTTGCACCGGCTCACGTGAAGAGGTGGAGTCATGCGCACGGTTCTCATCGCCTCGGCCGTCTGTCTTGCTGCTGCGGTGGCTGAGGCGACGGTGAACACAAGCCCGAAGGGACGGCTCGCCGCAGCGGCGCGCGTCGTTCGCAACGTGCAGGCGACGATCCCCGCAGGCTATTGGGACAAGGCGCGCTGCGTCGCTGTGTTTCCCGAGCTGAGGAACACCGACTTCGTCGTCGGCGCCATGGATGGCAAAGGCGTGATCACGTGCCGGACCGGCGATCGCTGGAGCGCGCCGGCGTTTATCGAGATGGATAAAGGCAAGCGGATGTACCAGCTGGGCGCCGAGCAACTGGCGGTCGTGCTTCTGGTGATGACCGAGAGCGCCGTGCAGACGCTGATGCGGCAGCATGTCACGCTGGGCGCGGATGTGTCGGTGGCCCCTGGTCCGATCGGCGACCAGGCGCACATCGATTTCAATACGCACGTCGCGGACGTCCTGACCTACACCCGTGCGCAAGGGTTGTACATGAACCTCGCCGGTGGTGTGCTGGAGTCCGACGACAACGCGAACCGGGACGTGTACGGCCGCGGTGCTTCATTGAGGATGCTACTCGCTGGCCGTGCCCGCGCCAACCGATGCGCACGGGTTTCTTGCCGAACTGACCAACCCCCCGACGCCGCCTGGCGTCAACGCACAGTGGCAGAGTGCGCCGACTGCAGTGTCGCTCCAACCGGTTCCGGCGGCCGCGCCGGCCGTAGCTGCCATCAACCTTCGCGCACGTGTCGTGGAAATGCAGCAGAATCTCGACCGCCTTCTCGCGGATACGACGCCGCGGCCCGTCGGCATGAGCGGCACCATCGGCCGGGCGCCGCAGGACACGGTGCCGATCGATCGCGCGCGGCTCGAGCAGATACGGCTGCAACTGAGTGCGATTCTGGCGGCGCTCAACAGGCCATAGCATCACCGTCGACAACGCGACGGCCAGTCCCGCACGACTGGTATATGCTTCGCGCCATGGCGTCGGTTGGCGACAACTACATCCTGCCCGGCAAGGACGATCACGATCGGCTCCGCACGATCAGCGACCTGCACGACGAGCGGACTCACACGCTGCTCCACCGCGCGGGCTTTGCGCCGGGATGCCGATTCGTCGAGTTCGGCTGCGGGCTCGGCTACGTGACGCGATGGGCCGCGGCCGAAGGAGCCGCCGCCACGGGAATCGACGTGAACGACGAACAGGTCCAAGCGTGTCAGGCATTGGCGCGAGAGGCCGGACTGCAGGGCGCCACGTTCCGGACCGGCAGCGTCTACGAGCCCGGCTTCGAGCCCGGGACGATTGACGTCTCCTACAACCGTTGGCTGATGGTGCACTTGAACCGTCCCGTAGACGCCATGCGAGCAATTCACGGAATCCTCAAGCCCGGCGGCGTCATGGTCTGCGAGGAAGCCGACCTCAGCGCCATCTACGCCGAACCGCCTTCAGACGCGTACGACGAGATGCGGGAGATCGCCATCGCTGCTGGCCGCACGCGAGGCGTCGACTACACCGGAGGCCGTCGGGCACCCGCGTGGGCTAAGGCAGCAGGTTTCGAGATCGTCCACGTGGATGCCTACCATCCGCACTTCATCGAGGGCCGCTTCAAGGGATTCTGGAACTGGACGCTTCGCAACGCGTGCCGTCGACTGGTGGATGAAGGCGCGATGACGGCGGCCCAGTGGCAGCGGCTCGTCGACGGAATGAGCGCAGCGGACGACGATCGAGACACAACCGTCGCCCATTGCCGGATGCATCAGTTGATCGCCCGCAAGTCGCTGTCATAATCCAGGAGCGCTCCGGCCGTGCGCCTTCGCGGGCTTGCCAACATGTGATGAAGACAGCCATTGTCTGCTCATGCAAGAGACATCGCTTCCACCATCATGCGGCGCCAATCTGGAACGGCGGCAAAGACAGACGACGGGGCGTCACGGTTTCAGATCGGTTTTTCGCCGGTTTCTTGCAGTGGGCAATGGCGCGACCGTCATCGTCTGCGTCGATCCATCGAGGACCAGTTCTAACCGGCAGACGTGGCAGCGGTAGACGCGATTGGGTTCCGGCCTATCACGTTCGTGGCGGATCTGCGTTTGGCACGCCGGACACTTCCACGGTGGACTCGACGCACTCTGTAAGGACGGATGACCGTCGCGCGGGCGTTGGCTCATGCCCCGGATGGAGCAACCGACTGGCCGCGTCATCGCGGCGAAATCCCGGGCATTTTGCGGCCGCGGTGTCCATTTTATTGAGCGACGAGGTGTCCGTCCGAATCACTCGCTCGACACAGTCCTCGCACGGTCGCGAATTCCAGATGGAACGAGTTGCGCGCGAGGCGATCGCGAATCCACCTCAGCCGCGAAGCAGTTGTCGGGTACGCAGCTTGAAATGGAATGGGCCGCATTCGGCGCACGAAGGAAGCTCTACATCAAGAAGCGCGACGGCATGTCGCAGCGGTGCGCGCATTCCACACCGGCCTGATGGCCGAAAGTCATAAACACCTCCACGTCTTAGCCACGTTCACCCGCCACGTGGAAGTGCTGAGGCAAGAGGGTCGTCACGTTCCCGCCAAGCTGGAGGCGGTCGAAGCGTGTTGCCGAGAGTTGGCAAACCTGCGTCGCCTGCGGCAACCGTGGCGCGACACCTTCGACGATTTACGGCACAGCCTGATCCGGACTCGTGCTCTCTTTCGACGGCTCGTCGCAGCCTCCAGCCGTAAGCGGACACGCGTCTAGATTCATCATTGACGGCCCACCCGGTGACATCGCCCGTCAGGCTCGACGTCGACACGCCAGCCGGTGCGTCGCTGATGCCGACCCACGGCGTCACAACCGACGTGCGAACGACGCGCCTGGCCATTGACTAGATGGTCGGCGGTTAGGCAGAAGGCGCGCGGACTGCGGAGGTCCGTTACGCTAGGCTTCCCGCATGTGGGACGCCCTATGCCTTGACGTCCGGCATTCCTTCCGCAGTTTGCGACGGGCTCCGACTTTCTCCTTGATCGTCATGGTCACGCTGGCGCTGGCTGTTGGCGCGACCACGGCAGTGGGCAGCCTGCTCAACGCACTCGTGTTGCGAACACTCGCGGTTCCCAGTCCCGAGCAGCTCGTG
>CAWBVG010000054.1:0-18702 GCA_963792175.1 uncultured Acidobacteriota bacterium | reverse complement strand
CGTTTTCGAGCCAGCCTTGCAGCACCGCGTATTTGACGATGTCGATCCGTCCGCGCAGACCCAGCTTGCGCATCGCGTTCGCTTTGTGGGCCTCGACGGTCTTGACGCTGAGGGACAGCCGGCCGGCGATCTCCTTGTTGCTGTAGCCCGATGCGATCAGGCGGAGCACCTCCGCCTCGCGCTCGCTGAGGGCCACCGCCGACTTGCTGGCCTTGTCCGCCCGTCCGAGCAGCCTCGCGGTCACTCGCGCGGTGAGCGCCGAGTCGAGGTACTGCCCGCCGGCCGCCGCCGCCCGAATCGCCTGCAGCAGCTCCGCCGGCGCGCTCTGCTTCAGCACGTAGCCGGAGACGCCGGCGCGCAGCAGTTCCTGGACGTAGGCGTCGTCGCCGTGCCTGGTGAGCGTGACGATGGCGAGCTTGGGCTGCTTCTGCTTGAGTGCGCGCGTGGCGGCCAGCCCGTTCATACCGGGCATCGAAATGTCCATGACGATGACGTCGGGCTTCAGCGCGATCGCGCTCTGCATCGCGGCGCCGCCGTCGCTGGCCTCCGAAATCACCGTCATGTCCGGCTGGCTGTCGATGAGCAGTTTGAGGCCGTGACGGACGGTCACGTGATCGTCCGCGAGGAGGATGCGAAGCCGGACAGCCGCTTCAGGCATGGTCGGACGTGGTCTGCGATCGCACCGGCGTCGCCATGCGCACGAGCACGGTCGTGCCCTTGCCGGCGGCCGATTCAATCTCGAGCGTCGCGCCGACCAGTCCGGCGCGCTCCTGCATTCCCAGCAGGCCGAACCCCCGATCGCCGCTGCCAGCGCCGGCCGGATCGAATCCCACGCCGTCGTCTTCGATGATCAGCAGCACCGTGTCGCCCCGGCGCTCGAGGATGACGTCGACGTTCGCGGCCCGGGCGTGTTTCGCGACGTTGGTCAGCGCCTCCTGGGCAATCCGGTAGAGCGCCGTTTCCGTGTCGGCGGGGAGCCGTTCGTCGAGCAGCCCGGAGGTGTGCAGCTTGGCGGCGATGCCGACGCGGGCGGACCAGTCCTGAACGTAATTCGCCAGGGCGGCGCGGAGACCGAGATCGTCCAGCGCCGTCGGCCGCAGCTCCCAGACGAGATGATCCACGTCGCGGTCGAGCCGCTGCGCGATGGTTTCTATCGAGTCCACGTGGCCGCGCAAGGTGGCGTCGGTGGCGCAGGCGTCCTTGAGCGCTCGAATCCGCACCGCGAGCGCCGTCAGCTGCTCGCCGAACTGATCGTGCATTTCGCGCGCGATGCGGCGGCGTTCGTCTTCCTGCGCGAACACGAGACGGGTGAGGAATTCGGTGCGCGCCCGCTCCGCCTCCGCACGTTTCCGTTCCGTGAGGTCGAAATGGGTGCCGACGATGCGGACCACCGGACCGCCGGGTTCGCGTCGGACGGGATATCCGCGAGAAAGCACCGGGACGTAGTGGCCGTCCTTGTGCCGGAGGTGGAACTCGCCTTCGTAGGTCGACGCCCCGCGCTTGACGCTCTCATTCACCTGGTGCGCGCGCTCGACGTCGTCGGGGTGGAGGAGCCGTTCCCATGCGCTGATGTGTGGCTCGACTTCGTCTTCCGAGTAGCCGAGCATCTCTTTCCACCGCGACGAGTACACCACGGCGCCGGTTTCGAGATTCCAGTCCCAGACGCCTTCCTGCGCACCCGCGAACGCCAGCTTCAACCGCTCTTCGTTCTCGCGGAGCGCGGCCTCGGCGCGCTTCTGATCGGTGAGATCGAGATGCGTGCCCACGATGCGGACGACCGGTCCGCCCGGCTCGCGCCGCACCGGGAAACCACGCGACAGCACGTGGACGTAGTGGCCGTCCTTGTGCCGCAGCCGGAACTCGGCCTCGTAGGTCGTTCGCTCGCCGCGGGCGACGCTGTCGTTCGCCACGTCGGCGCGCGGCCGATCGTCCGGATGGACCAGGCGCTCCCAGGCGCTGACGTGCGGCTCGATCTCGTCGCCCGAGTAGCCGAGCATCTGCTTCCAGCGACCGGAGTACACCACCGCGTTGGTTTCGAGGTTCCAGTCCCAGACGCCTTCCAGTGCGCCGGCGACGGCGAGGGTCAGCCGTTCTTCGCTGTCGCGGAGGTCGCGATAGGCCTGCTGCTGCGCGGTGATCTCGCGCACGATGACCTGCAGGGCGCGATCGCCCTCGAGCGGCAATGGCGCGGCTGTGACGCTGACGTCGAGCAGCGTGCCATCCGGCCGGACGATCCGTGCCTCGAACGGCGCCACGTCGCCCGCCTGTACGCGCCGCAGACGTTCGCCGATGCCGTCGCTTCTGTCGTTGTCGAAGCAATCGACGATCGATCGGCCAATCACCTCGCGGCCGTCATCGGTCGCCAGCAGGGTCATGGCTGCAGGGTTCGCGAACGCAATGCGATCCTCATCGACGATCAGGATGCCGTCCGGTGAGGCGTCAACCAGATGGCGATAGCGTTCCATGCGTATCGGCGAGTCTAGTCTCTGCCGCTTGTGGATGCCAAGCCATGCGGACGTCGGAAACCGAGTCGCATGCGATCAGTTCGTGAGGTCTGGAGCGCGCTTGCCGCTGAGCTTCGAGTGGTCAAGATTTACAACGGTGCGCGGTAGTAGTTCGCGTCACCCGGCGCACGCCGTTGCCCGTGCTAGCAACAATGTGCGCTCGCGCGCGTTGCGCGTGAGCGCGGCCGCGCGCTCGAATTCCTGTCGCGCTTCGCCCAGGCGTCCCAGTTTCTTGAGGAGGTCGCCGCGCACGCTCGGCAACAGGTGATAGTTGCGCAGCGTCGGCTCCTCGACGAGCGTGTCTACGACGTCGAGGCCTGACTGCGGACCGTACGCCATCCCGAAGGCAACAGCGCGATTCAACTCGACCACCGGCGACGGGGTCAGCGCGGCCAGCGACACGTAGAGCGCGGCGATCCCCTTCCAGTCGGTCTCGTCCGCGGTGCGCGCGCGCGCATGGCAGGCGGCAATCGCGGCTTGGAGCGCGTACACCCCTTGCGCGCCGCCCAGGCGTTCCGCGCGATCGAGCGCGACCAGCCCGCGCCGGATGAGGAGACGGTCCCACTGCGCGCGATTTTGATCGAGGAGCAGAACCGGCTCGCCCGCGGGACCCAGGCGCGCTCGTGAACGCGACGCCTGAATCTCCATCAGCGCGACCAGCCCGTGCACTTCAGGCTCCTCCGGTGCGAGCTCCGCCAGGATTCGTCCGAGACGCAGCGCGTCCTCGCAGAGCGCCGGCCGCATCCAGTCGTCGCCGGCGGTCGCCGTGTAGCCTTCGTTGAAGATGAGGTAGATCACTTCGAGGACCGACGCCAGACGCGGCGCGCGGTCCACCCCCCGAGGCACCTCGAAGCGGACCTGCTCCTTGGCCAGCGTCCGTTTGGCGCGGACGATGCGCTGGGCGACCGTCGGCTCGGATACGAGGAACGCACGCGCGATTTCATCGGTCGTCAGGCCGCCGACCATGCGCAGCGTGAGCGCGACGCGTGCCTCGGTCGACAGTACGGGATGGCACGCCGTGAACACGAGCCGCAGCAGGTCGTCGCCGATGTCGTCGTCGAGCGCCGCGTCGAGATCCGGCACTGCCCTCTCCTGCTCGGCTTGCCGCTCGTGACCGAGTTCCACGTGCTTCTGCTCGACCCGCTTGTTGCGCCTGAAGTAGTCGATCGCGCGGTGCTTGCCGGTGGCCATCAGCCAGGCGCCCGGATTGTTCGGCACGCCGGATTCGGGCCACTGTTCGAGCGCGGCCACGAGGGCATCGTGCGCGAGGTCCTCGGCGACGCCGATATCGCGCACGATCCGCGCGAGGCCGGCGATGAGCTTGGGCGATTCGATCCGCCAGACCGCGTCAATCGCCTGATGGGTGTCGGTAGCCGTCACGGCCACCGATCACATCACCTTCGATCCGCTCGCGCAACCCGCCTTCGCACGCCCGTTGCGCGTCCGTGCTTCGGCGAGGCAGGCTCCGACTTCGCCCTGCGGGCTTCGTTCGCGGCTTCGCACGTCCTGCTTCGCGCGCGCGCTTCGGCGGAGCAGGGCTGTCGATCTGAGTTACCGTTTCGCGCCCGTCTTGTCGCTCAACCCGGCCTGCGCGCGCTGGCGATCTTCCTGCTCCCGCAGCTCGGGCGACAGCGCCTCCCCGAAGTCCGCTGTTTCGAACACCTGGCGAATCTCGACCTCGCCGTCGCGGAACGGTGCGCGCTTGAGCCACTCGATCGCCTCGGCCTTCGACTTCACCTGCCACAGCCAGAAGCCGGCGACGAGCTCTTTCGACTCGGCGAACGGGCCGTCGATCACGGTTTTCTTGTCGCCTTCGAACCTGACGCGGGCGCCCTTGGCGCTCGCCTGCAGCCCTTCGCCGGCCAGCATGACGCCGGCTTTGACGAGCTCTTCGTTGAACTTGCCCATTTCCGTCAGCATCTTCTGATCGGGCAGCACTCCCGCTTCGGAATCCTTGTTGGCCTTGACGATCACCATGAATCGCATTGTCGTGTCTCCTTTGTATGACGTTTCCTGCCTCTACTTACACGTCGAACGAGGCGTAGCCGGATCGACAGACGTCGCCTTCAGGTCGACAGGGTCGGATACTGTATCCGACCCCGCTGGCTCAACAGTCTTCGCCAGTGCCGGGATCGGTGCCGGGATCGGTGCCGGGATCGGGCCGGGATCGGGGCTCGGGGCGCTACCCCTCGCGCAGCGATGTCACAGGCGACGAACGGAGCGCCTGGACCGCCGGGATGAGCGTCGCCACGGTGGCGAGACCCAGGAGCGCCGTCGCGACAAGGAGAAACGATAGCGGGTCGGTCGGCGCCACGCCGAAGAGGAGCGATTGCATCGAATAGGCCGCCACGAGAGCCAGCGCACTGCCGGCGGCGACACCGACTGACGCGCGCACCAGCGCCTGCTTCACCATCATCACGATGACCACGGATGTCCGGGCGCCCAGAGCCATGCGGATGCCGATTTCTTTCCGGCGCCGGGCGACGTCGCTCGAGATGACGCCGAAGACGCCGACGCCGCCGAGCATCAGCGCCACACCCGCGAACGCCGACAGCAGGAACGTCGTGAAGCGATCTGACGCGACCGTCCTGTCCACCAGGTCCGGCATCGTCGTGACCTGGTACAGCGGCACGTCAGGTTCGAGCGCGGCGAGGACGCTTCTCAGGGACGGGACCATGGCGCCGGGATCGCCGTTCACCCGGACGACGACATCGCGCGTATCGCTCGGGAACCGGGCGTCGGACAGGTACGCGATTGGACGCACTGGCGTGCGCGGATCCATCAGGTAGACGTCTCGCACGATGCCGATCACCTCCACCATGATCCCGTTGTAGAGATCGAGGTGAAGGCGGTGGCCCAGTGCATCCTGCCGGGGCCACAACGCGTCCGCCATGGACTCGCTGATGACCACGTGCGGCGTCCCGGCCGCTTCGGTCGAATCGAAGGTACGCCCGCGCAGCACAGGAATCCGCAGCGTCTGGAACAGCGCGGTGTCAACCCATCGGATATCGGCGACAGCCGATCGCGTCGCCGCCCCCTCCGGCTGCATCGGGTCGCTCGCCTCGGTGGCCGGTCCCAGCCCGCCGAAGGGACGCGTGCTGATCAGGCCGGCGGACTGCACGCCGGGAGAGCGTTCGCACGCGTTCGAGGAGCGTTTCGAAGAACGCGTGCTGACTCGCTGGAGATTCGGCGCGGGGTCCGGCCAGCGCCACGCGAGCCGCGACCACGCCGTCCGTCGCGAAGCCAAGATCCACGGATCGCAGGCTCGTAAAGCTGCGGACCATCAGGGTGGCCATGACGCCGAGCGCCAGCGCAACGGCGATTTCCGCCGCGACCAGCGCCGCGCCTCCCGCTCGGGGCGACATGCGCGCATCACTGACCGGTCATGGGGCGGAAACTGACGGCTGCGGATCGGCCGAACGCAGCCGCGACCGCACCGAAGATGGCGATCGCAAGACAGGCGACGGCGGCGACGGCGGTCAGGATCGGCGCATCGAGGCGAATCGATTCGAGTCGCGGCACGTCAGGCGGCGCCAGCGAGAGCAGCACGCGCACGCCCGGGATCAGGGTCATGAAGCCGACCGCGGTGCCGCACGCGCCGAGCAGTGCGCTTTCCGTCCACAGCTGCCAGAACAGCCGACGGTCGCTGGCGCCGATCGCCCGGCGCGTCGCCAGTTCCTGCGCGCGCCTCCGCATCAGCGACAGCATGAGCGTCGCGACGTTGGTCACCGCGATGACGAACAGCAGTCCCGCGGCGCCGAGGACGATGACCAGCGCCGTTCGAACGTCGCCGGTGATCTGTTCCGCGAGCGAAACGACCGTGACACCCCAGCCCTTGTTGCCCGGCGATTCGCTCGCCATCTGTTGGCCGAGGACCGCCATCTCCGCGCGCGCGTTCTCGAGCGATGTGTCCGGCCGCAGGCGGGCGACGACCAGCAGGAAGCGTCCCCACGCCCGGGTTTCCGGCG
The DNA here is from genome assembly GCA_963792175.1 of uncultured Acidobacteriota bacterium. GTDB lineage: Bacteria > Acidobacteriota > Vicinamibacteria > Vicinamibacterales > CAVVIG01 > CAWBVG01. Next base: position 12,230 of record CAWBVG010000054.1, on the reverse strand, counting down.
TCGCGGCAAACGGAAACCAGAGATCCTGAACCACGAGCCAGCCAAACCGCGGCGGCTCGAACGACGCCGGCATCACGCCGGCAATGACGTACGGTTTTCCAGAGACCTGAAGCCGTCGACCGACCACTGACGGATCGCCGCCGAACCGGCGCATCCAGAATCCGTGGCTCAGAACGACCGCGTCGCGATCGGCGGCGGCGGCCGCGGTGTCGAAGTCGCGGCCCAGGAACGGGGTGACGCCGAGGAGGCGGAAGTAGCCGGGCGACACGTCGGCGCCCATCACGCGCTCGGGCACATCGCCGTCGACGAGCGTCACCGGCCGCGGCACCAGCGCGGCCATCCCGTCGAACACCTGATTCCGGTCGCGCCACGCTTCGAAGTTCGCGACCGACACCACGTTCCGATCCTTGTTCCGCGGGATGTTGCGTTCCCAGACCACGACGAGCCGTCCCGGATCCTGTGTAGGGCAGCGGCCGCAGCAGCACGCCGTAGACGACGCAGAAGATCGCGCCGGCCGCGCCGATGCCGAGTGCGAAGGTGAGCACGGCCGCGGTCGTGATGCCGGGGTTCCGTCGCAGCACGCGCGCGGCGTTGCGGAGATCGCCGAGGAAGTCCTCGACGCGACGGGTGCCACGCGCGTCGCGCGCCTCTTCCTTGACGAACTCGAGGCCGCCGAAATCGCGCAGCGCCGCGAGCCGGGCTGCGGCCGGCGGCTGACCAGCCTTGATCCGTTCCGCGACCTCGCACTCGATGTGATAGCGCAGCTCGTCGTCCATCGACTGCTCGACCGAGCGGCCGCGAACGACCAGGAGGAACCGGCGCATCCAGCGGGTGATGGCCGCCATGCGACCCGCTACGTGGCGGCGACCACGTGATCGATGGCCCGCGCGAAGTGGCGCCACGCGTCGATCTCGTGCGAGAGCTGGCGGCGGCCGGCGGCCGTCAGTCGATACACCTTGATGCGGCGGCCTTCGGGAGACAGCGCCGGCTTGCTCGCAATCCAGCCACGGTCCTCGAGCCGGTAGAGCGCAGGGTAGAGCGATCCCTGATTCACCGTGAGCACGTCGCTCGACATCTGCTGAATGCGTTTCGAAATCGCCCAGCCGTGCAGCGGTGCCGGCGCGAGGCTCTTGAGGATGAGGAGGTCGAGCGTGCCCTGCAGCAGATCCGGGATGTGTGCCAGCATGAAATCGCGATACCTTGACGTTCGACAATAGACTGCAGGATCAGTTGTCGATTGTCAAGGTATCAGGGTCTGTCGCGTTACATCGTGCGGTTGCCGGACTTCGCGCCGGCGCCGACCGCCTCTTCACCGCTCGAGGAGATGTCTTCGGCGGCGGTGCGCTTCAACACGTCCTTCGCGCGCGCGATTTCTTCGGACGTATCGCAGTGGACCGACAGCAGCACGCCGCCGTTCTTGACGCGTCCCTCGTAGCGCTTCGCCTCGTATTCGGGGATCCCCATGCCGACGAGCGCTCCGACCAACCCACCGACCGCGCCGCCCACGCCGATGCCGGCGAGAGCGCCCATGATCGGGCCGGCGGCGATGAACGGCCCGACTCCGGGAATCGCCAGCGCGCCGATCCCCGCCAGCAGACCCAGCGCGCCGCCGACGGTGCCGCCCGCGGCGACGCCGGTCGTGGTGCCTTCCGGCGCCTTGGTGTTCTTTTCGTGGGCGAACTCCTTCGTGCTCTGGTTGTCCGGCATCAGCACGGAGACGTCGTTATTGGAGAAACCTGCGCGGACGATCGCGTCGACCGCGGCCTCCGCCTGGGCCACGCTCGGATAAATGCCGAAAACCGCTGTCTTCTTGTCTGCCATGGATACGCTCCTTGTTGTCGAGTGATCGATTCGAGTCCGGTCGCTACTTCTTGCTGTGTTTGGCGGTGGCGATACTGATCTGGTTGACGACGTGTCCGGCGCCGGCCACCTCGACGGCCTTGGCCTCGACGTTTCGCTTCTCGTCCTCCGTGCGAACCGGTCCCTTCAGAGTGACCTGTCCACCTTGCGCCACAACTTTCACGTTGTGTGCATAGGTCGAGAGCGACTTGTCCGCCATCAGCGACTTTCTGATCTTCTGCGTGAGCTCGCGATCGCCGGCGTTTTCCTTCTGCTGATCGGCGGTCACTGCGCCTTTCGCGCGATCGCGGGTGTTGACTTTGGTGTTGTCCGGCGGTGTCTGCGGTGTCTGCGCGAACGCGACCCCCGCCGAGACGGCCAGCGCGCCGGTGAAAACGAACGCGCGAATCGATGACCTCAATCGATACTGATGCATGCTCTGACTCCTGCTTAGAGATGGCGATGCCACATATAGGCAACCGCCGACCCACAACGCGTCTGCGCCCATGGTTCTGCGGGGACTTGTGCAACATGACGTCCAAGTCCGCCGCGTGTATCCTGTGCAGGAATGAACCGTCGAGCATTGCTGCAGAGCGCGCTGGTGCTGGGCATGGGCCTTCGCCAGGACGATCCGGCCTCGGTCCGGCCGAAGGAAGGCGACGTCCTCGTCAAGGCGGACGACGCGGCGAAGACGCCGCTGACGCCGGGCTGACATTCCGCTCGGCGCCAAACACACGCTGGCCTGGGCGATGGACCCGGCGAACAAGACCGTCCGCAGCGGATCGCGTTTGAATCAATTGCTGCTGGTGCGTCTCGCCCCGGAGACGCTCTCGCCGGAAACCGCCCCGCGGGCGGCCGGCGGCGTGGTCGCCTACACAGCCATTTGCACGCATAATGGCTGCGACATCGACGACTGGCTCGCCACCTGAACAGATCCTGTCGTGTTCGTGCCATTCGTCGTCGTTCGATCCCAAGCAGGGCGGGCGCGTCGTCGATGGCCCCGCGCCGCGCGCGCTGCCGGCGCTGCCGCTGACGATCGTCGATGGCAAGCTCGTGGTCGCGAAGCCGTTCACGTCACCCGTCGGGTACGAGAAAGGTTGAGATGCGGAGTGTGGCCTTCGTCGCGCTCTTGATGGCTGTTGCGCTGTCCGCGCTGCGCGCGGACGTGGCGCAGCCCCCGCCGCAGCCTCCGGCGGCGCCGATGCCCGTCGATCCTTCAGAACTACAAACTGGTCGACGCCGCACGACTGAAGAGCCCCGGCGACGGCGACTGGCTGATGGTGCGGCGCACCTACTCCGGGTGGGGATACAGCCCGCTCGAGCAGATCACGCCCGCGAATGTCACGCGGTTGCAGCCGGTCTGGTCGTTCTCGACCGGCGTGACCAACGGTCACGAAGCGCCGCCCATCGTCAACAACGGTGTGATGTTCGTCGCGACGCCTGGCAATCAGGTCATCGCGCTCGACGCGAAGACGGGCGCGCTGTTGTGGCGCTACCGCCGCCCGTTGCCCGAGGACGTGATCCTGCTCCACGGGACCAGCCGTGGTGTCGCGCTGTACGGCGACAAAGTGTTCTTCGCGGCCGGCGAGGCGGTGCTGGTCGCGCTGAACGCGAAGACCGGTCAGGAAGCGTGGACGGCCAAGGTCGCCGACAACAAGAGTGGGTACTACATGTCGGTGGCGCCGCTGATTGCCGGCGGCCACGTGCTGGTCGGCGCCTCCGGCGGCGAAATGGGCATCCGCGGCTTCGTCGCGGCGTACGACGTCGAGAGCGGCAAGGAAGTGTGGCGGACCTACACGGTGCCGGCGCCCGGCGAGCCAGGCAGCGAGACGTGGCCCACAGGCGATCAGTGGAAGACCGGCGGCGCGCCGGTGTGGGTGACCGGCACCTACGATCCGGATACCAACCTCGCGTTCTGGGGGACGGGCAACGGCGGTCCCTGGATGGGCGACCAGCGTCCCGGCGACAACCTCTACACCTCGTCGACGATCGCCCTCGACGTCGCGACTGGAAAGCTGAAGGGACATTTTCAGTACCACCCCAACGATTCGTGGGACTGGGACGAAGTGTCGCCGCCCATCCTCGTCGACTACACACGTGGCGGGAGGACGGTGAAGGGACTCATCGACGTCGCGCGCGACGGCTACCTCTGGTTCCTCGAGCGCACCGACGGGCCGATCAAGTTCGTCGAGGGGAAGCCGTACGTGAAGCACAACGTCTTCCAGAGTCTCGATCCGGCGACCGGCCGGCCGAACGTCGATCCGGCGCGTCAGCCCGGCACGAACAAGGAAGCCGACTTCTGTCCGTCGCACTGGGGCGGCAAGAACTGGCCGCCGATCGCGTTCAGTCCGAAGACCCGGATGATCTACATCCCGGCCAACGAGAATCTCTGCACGACGATGAGCGGACGGCCCGTCACCTACACGGCGGGCAGGGCATTCACGGGCAACACCAACACCCTCAGAATCGCCGCGGGCGCGGACCACATCGGCGAAGTGCAGGCGTGGAACGTCGACACCGGCGCGCGGGTCTGGACCCACAGTTTCGGGATGATGTCGAACTGGGGACCGACGCTCGCCACCGGCGGCGGACTCGTGTTCAGCGGCGGCACGCACGATCGGCTGTTCCGCGCGTTCGATGCGACAAGCGGCGCGGTGTTGTGGGAGTATCCGACCAACTCGGGCATCATCGGCCAGCCGGTGTCGTTCATGGTCGACGGCAAGCAGTACGTCGCCGTGCAATCGGGTTGGGGCATCGACTCGCGCACCATGCAATCCGTGTTGCGCAGAATCTCGCCGGCCACGTTTCCCGAGGTTCCCGAGGGCGGCGTCGTCTGGGTGTTTGCGGTCAAGTAGCGACGCGTGATGCGGACGTTGGTCTGTGCGGCGCTGGCGGCGGTGGGCACGATCGCGGTGGCGAGCGCGGATGATCCGCGGTTGCTCACGGGCGCGATCGACATTCATGTGCACACTGCGCCCGACAACGTCGAGCGGTCGGTCGATGGAGTGGATGCGGCCGTGATGGCGCGCGCGCACGGCATGCGCGCGATCGTCCTCAAGAATCACTACGACCCGACCGCCGGGCTCGCCTACATGGTCCGCAAGCAGGTACCGGGCGTCGAGGTCTTCGGCGGCATCGACCTGAATCTGTCGGTTGGCGGCATGAATCCAGCGGCGGTCGAGCACATGACCCAGGTGTCCGGGTCGTATGGACGCCTGGTGTGGATGTCGACCTTCGATGCGGAGAATCAGGTCCGCTATTCGAAGCAGATCCGCCCGTTCGTCAGCGTCTCGAAAGACGGCGAGCTGCTGCCGGCGACGAAGGCCGTGATTGAGGTCATCGCGAAACATGGCCTCGTGCTGGCGACCGGCCATGTCTCATCGGTCGAAGGGCTGATGCTGCTCCGTGAGGGCAAGCGGCAGGGTGTGCGCCAGATGGTCGTCACGCATGCCATGAACGCACCCATTCTGATGACGGTGCCGCAAATGCAGGAGGCCACCTCGCTCGGCGCGTTCATCGAGTTCGTCGGCGGATCGATGCGCCTGCCCGACGCGCCGGCGACAGTGCAGCGCTATGCGGATGCCATCCGAACCGTCGGACCGGCGTTCTGCATTCTGTCGAGCGATCTCGGGCAGAAGGGCAATCCACTCCCCGCCGACGGCTTCGCGGAGTTCGTCGCCGCGCTGCGGGAACGCCGCTTCACGGACGTGGAGCTCACGCGCATGACGAAACAGAATCCCGCGACGCTGCTGGGACTTCAATAGAGAGGACATCATGACGTCGACTGCGCATCCTTGCCGTGTGCATCGCTCTTGCGCTTTCCGGGATCGGGATCGCTGACGTGTCCGCGCAGGTGGCGCTCGAGATCAAGGACTTCGTCGTCACGCCGATCACCGGATCGGTCGGCGGCAAGGGATCGAACGACGTGCTGTTGTCCCGGGTGAACACCTTGCGTGAAGAGGCCGGCGGCGCGCGCCGCCTGTTCATCAGCGATCTGAACGGGCCGTTGTACATCTTCGACAAGGCGACCAGGAAGTTCGTCGTCTATCTCGATTTCAACGGCACCGAGGGCAAGACCGGCCTCTTTCACCGGTTGATGGTGAAGAGCGGCTACGGCAACGGCCTGAACGGCTTTTATCTGGATCCCGACTACCCGCGGAACGGCAAGTTCTATACGACGCACATCGAGGATCCGAAGCTGCCCGGTTCCAACCTTCCGGACAACGCGCACTTTCCCGCGCTGAATGTGTCGGGCTACACGACCACGGCCGCGGTCAAGACGCCGGGCCCGCTGCAGGACGAGGGCGTGCTGGTCGAGTGGACCGATTCCAATCCGTCGAACGCGACGTTCGAGGGCACGGCGCGCGAGCTGCTGCGGGTGCAGCTGAACACGACCAGTCATCCACTCGGCGATCTCATTTTCAATCCGACCGCTCGCCGCGGCGATCCGGACTGGCGTGTCCTGTATATCGAATGCGGCGACGGCGCGTCCGGCGAATCGACGAACGTCGCCATCCGGGCGAACCCGCAGCGGCTGGACAATCTCGAAGGCAAAATCCTTCGCATCATTCCCGATCTCGCCGAGCACACGGACACCAGCACGGTCAGCGAGAACGGCCGCTACCGCATTCCCAACGACAACCCGTTCGTGGCGACGCCGGGCGCGCGCAAGGAAATCTGGGCGTATGGCTTCCGCAATCCGCACCGTCTGAACTGGGCGGTCGATCCGTCGAATCCCGCCAACAATCGCCTGATCGCGAACTCCGTCGGCCTTCACACCTGGGAGACGGTCTACGTCGTTCACAAGGGCGGCAATCACGGATACGGCGAGCGCGAGGGTACGGAGCTGCTGAAGCCGGATAACACGACCGGTCCGTTGCCGCCGGTCGACAAGATTCCGGTCCGCGTCGGCGAGCAGGCGACCGATACGCTGGTGACGCCGATTTATCCCGTCATCCAGTACGGCCACGGAGCCAACGGCGGGGATTCGATCGGCAGCGGGTTCGTCTACAACGGCAAGAAGATTCCGGCGCTGCGGGGGAAGTACATCTTCACCGACCTGACGACCGGGCGCATCTGGTACGCCAACTACGCCGACATGCTGGCCGCGGACGACGGCAAGCCGGGGACGCTGGCGACGATTCACGAGGTCAGGCTGCTCTGGAACAAGAAGTTCTACGACTCCATGTTCCCGATTGTCGAAGCGGCGTATCACGAGCGCGGCGGCACGAGTCCCCGCCTGCCGGGGCGGGCCGATCTCATCAAGCAGGGCCGCGCCGATGTGCGGTTCTCGATCGACGCCGACGGCGAGCTCTATCTCTACAGCAAGGGCGACGGGATCATCCGGGCGGTCGTCGAAGCGATCGGTTTTTGAGAATACACGTCGGGGCTAGGGGCTAGGGGCTAGACTCGGGCTGGGCTCGGGGCTGGGAATTCCCTCAGCTAGCCAAATACCCAGACCCGCGCCTGCCCCGGTTCGACGCTTGCATCTCCATCCATGCGATGGATGTCGGTGGCGAACTGCGGCAGGCAAGAACCGCTCGCAAGCTCTCGCTGAGCGACATCTCCAACCGTACGAAGATCAATCAGAGCATCCTGCGAGCGATCGAGGAAAACCGGTTCGATCGTGTGCCCGGCGGCCTGTTCGCGCGAGGCTACCTGCGTGCCTTCGCACAGGAAGTGCATCTCGACCCCGAAAAAATCGTCACAAAGTACCGGGCGGAATTCGAACAGCCCATCGTGGAATTGCCGTCTCCTGAAAAGGTGGCGCATCGAGTTCCTGTCTATTCGCTCACGGCCGATGGGACTCAAGACCGCCGTCGGTTCGTGGGACTGGCCATCGTCCTCCTCATCGGCGCGGCCTACTTCGGGTACGCGAGAACGAGGAGTGGCACCCCTGCGCCGCCCATTGTCGCGACTCCCGCAGCTGTCGCGACTCCCCCGGCCACCGATGCGGCTGCGGCCGCGGCGTCTGCACCGGCTCCGACCCCGACAACGGGAACAGTCGACACGCCACCGGCTGGACCGTTGAAGCTGGCGATTGAGACGAAGGGCGACTGCTGGGTTGCGGCCACTATCGACGGCAAGCCGGCGGTCGCTCGACTATTGACGACGGGCGAACGTGTGCAGTTCGACGTGAACGATCGCGCGGCGCTGCGGATTGGCGATCCGGCCTCGTTCAGCTTCACGCTCAACGGTATTCCCGGCCGAGTATTGGGTACCGCCCACACCGCAGTGAACCTGACATTCGATCGGCAGAACTACAAGTCAGTCCTCGTCGAAAAACCCCAGTAATCAGCGTTGGCGTCGGCTCTGGCCGCCGCCATGCATGCTAATCGCTGTCACGTTTTTCGAAGGAGGAAGAGACACATGAGGTTTGTCTCGAGCGTTACGGTTGCGCTGACTGTGGCCTTTGCAGCAGCGATGCACGCCCAAGAGGTCAAGTCGACAACGAAAATCACCGGCGACAACGTCAAGCCGGTCAACTTCACAGGCTGCCTGCAGACGGGCACCCAGAACAGCAGCTACGTTCTCGACAAGGTCGTCCCGGTCGGCCAGACGACGAAGACCGAAGCGACCGGCACGGCCGGCGAATCACGAAGACCACGACCACGACCTACGCGCTGGTTCCCGGCGAACGAGTCGAGTTCCAGAAGATGGTCGGGCACAAGGTCGAAGTCACCGGCGTCCTCATTTCCGGCGACACGAAGACGGAAACGAAGACGAAGATCGAGCGCGAAGGCGAGAAGGACATGACGGTCAAGGAAAAGACGAAGACCGATAACGCGATGCCGCAGCTGCGCGTCACATCGATCAAGCACCTCGCGGACACCTGCACGATGTAGAAGTCTGACAGTCTGAGTCGGGAAGTCCTGAAGTGGGCAGCGAAGTGCGAAGTCTGCGCGTCACAAGCTTCAGACTTCAAGCTTCCGACTTCACACTTCAGAGTGGCGCGCCATAAACGGGATGCCGCGTTTTCCCCAGAACGAATGCTCGCCCGGAAACACTTCCTGTTCGATCCGATCGGTGGCCTGAAACACGCCGTAGATCTCGCGCACCTGCTTGAAGCTCTCGACGCTCGCGGCGATCGGGAAGATGTTGTCCTTCTCTCCCGACTCGACGAACAGCGGGCGCGGCGCGATCAGCCCGGCGACGTCGTGCATCTCGGCCCAGTTCAGAATGCCCGGCACGTAGTTGTCGATGCAGTGCGCGAGGCTGCCGACGCTGTCGCGGAACGTGTTCAGGTAGCCGCTGACCATTGCGGCGCGGATGCGCGGCTCGAGCGCCGCCGAGAACAGCGTCGCCGTGCCGCCGCCCGAGATGCCCATGCAGCCGACGCGGTCGGCGTCGAGCTCGCGGCGGGTCGCGATGTAGTCGAGCGTTCGCATCACGTCCCACACGCGCCACCCGACCATCGTCTCGCCGAGCAGCAGCGCGCCGCCGGCCGCCGGCTCGCACGCTTTTCTCGAGAGGCCCTGGCGCGCGTTGATCGGATCGCGCCGGCAGCCAAACGCCATCGGCTCGATCGCGACGGCCGCCATACCGGCCTCCGCCACCTGGATGGCGAAGTCGTGCTGATAGCCGGCCTTGTCGGTCCGCTCGCGCCCCTGTTCGTCGATGCCGACGATGTCGTCCACGCCGCGGCCGTGGCCGGGCACGCAGATCACCGTCGCCGCCGGCGCGGACGCCTTCTGCGGGAGCAGGAGGTACGCGAGCACGCTGACGCCGGGCCGGCTGTCGAACACGATCTTCTCGCGCGTGTATGCCGGGAACGCGCGCGTCTCGAGCGTCACCGGACTGAGAGCCTGGCGCGCCACCTCCGCGCCGCCGCCGCTTCGGCGTGACAGGTCCGACGGAAAGCCCGACGAGCTCGGTGACCTTCGCTCGAAGTGTTTTCTGCCACTCCTCGGCTTGCGCACGCGTGCGCGCCTGAAAGCGCAGGCGGCGCGGCGCGGCGGCGTAGCGGTCGCGGGTGTACGCCACCGGATCGAACCGGCGGCCGTCGAGGCCGCTGGTGACGCCGGTCAGCGGACCGATGTAGCTGGACGGGACTGTCGCGTCTGCCCTTGATCGGAGCCAGGGCCCGTCCTCGCGGCGTCGCGGCTGCGCATCGAGCGGGAGCGCCCGCGACCGTCACCGCCGCCGCCATCTGACCGAGCTCGCGCCGGGATAGTTTTCTCATCGCAGTATGATACCCAGCCGGAGATGTCGTTTCTTCAGCAGGCGCCGCGGCTCGCCGAGGCCGACGCCGCCCGCCTCGCGCGACATCTGTACGGGCTCGACGCCGGTGCCTCGCCGCTTCCCAGCGAGCGCGACCAGAACTTCCTGATTCACACCGGACTCGGGGCGGGCGCCGCTTCGCTTGTGCTCAAGATCGCGAACGCGACCGAGGATCGCGCGACGCTCGAGGCGCAGAACGCCGCGATGGCGCACGTCGCGCGCGCGCGTGGCGTGGTGTCCGCGCGTGCTGCCCACCCATCGCCGGCGACACGATCGGCGTCGCGCCGGGCGGCGCCCATCTCGTGCGCCTCGTCACCTATCTCGAGGGCATCCCGCTGGCCGAAGTGGGCGCGCGCACGCCCGCGCTGTTCGAACGCCTTGGTCGCGCGGTCGGCCGCCTCGACGCGGCGCTGGCGGACTTCGACCATCCCGCGATCCATCGCGACTTCCACTGGGACCTGGCGACGGCCGATCCGTCATCCAGCGAGCACCTGCCGCGCTTCGGTGACGGAGCCGCCGGTCGCCGATCGTCGAGCGGTGCGCGCGCCGCTTCGAAGCCATCGCGCACACCGAGCCGGCATTCCGGCGCTCCGCGGTACATCACGACGCGAACGACTGGAACGTCCTGGTGTCGAGATCCCCACTCCGACCCCCGGTCGTCGGCATCATCGACTTCGGCGACATGGTGCACAGCTGGACGGTCGCCGATCCCGCCGTCGCGGTCGCTTACGCGATGCTCGACGCCGCGGATCCGCTCGCGACGGCCGAGGCCATTGTGCGCGGTTATCAGGCCGAGCATCCGCTTCGAGACGAAGAACGGCGGCCGTGTTTCCGCTGGCCGCCTGCGTCTCTGCATGAGCGCGTGCATCGCGGCGTGGCAGCAGGCAGCAGCGGCCGGGCGACGCGTATCTTGCTGTGAGCCAGGAGCCGATTCGGCGGACGTTGCCGGCGCTGGCCGCGATCCTGGAGCAGCGCGCATGAACAACGACGAGATGCTCGCCGCGCGGCGGCGGGTGATCGGCGGCAACGTAGCGTCGGCTATCGCCACCCGGTGAAGATCGTCCGCGGCTGGATGCAGTACCTCTTCGACGAGACCGGCCGCCGCTATCTCGACGCGCTACAACAACGTGCCGCACGTCGGCCACAGCCACCCGCGCGTCGTGAAGCCGGCGACCGAGCAGATGCTCGCGCTCAACACCAACACGCGCTATCTGCACGAGCAGCTGGCGCGCTTCGCCGAGCGCCTCACCGCGACGCTGCCGGCGCCGCTGCGCGTCTGCTACTTCGTCAACTCCGGCAGCGAGGCCAACGAGCTGGCGCTGCGGCTCGCGCGCGCGCACACGCGGCGGCGCGACCTCGATCGTGCTCGACGCCGCGTATCACGGCAACACGACGACGCTCGTCGACATCAGTCCGTACAAGTTCAACGGCCCGGGCGGCGAAGGGGCGCCGCCGTGGGTGCACGTGCTGCCGCTGCCCGACACCTATCGCGGCAGAATCGACACGGCGCGACGACCCACGCGGCGCCGGGCGAGAAGTACGCTCGAGAGTTGCGCGCGAGGCGGCGCGGAGCCCGTGCGGGTTCATCGCCGAGAGCGCCCGAGCGTCGGCGGACAGATCATCCTGCCGGACGGCTATCTCGCCTCCGTCTACGCCACGTCCGCGCGGCCGGCGGCGTCTGCATCGCCGACGAAGTGCAGACGGCCTACGGCCGGATGGGCACGCACTTCTACGCCTTCGAAGCGCAGCACGTCGTCCCCGACATCGTCGTGCTGGGCAAGCCGATCGGCAACGGCTATCCGCTCGGCGCAGTGGTGACGACGCCGGAGATCGCCGCGTCGTTCGACAACGGCATGGAGTTCTTCAGCACGTTCGGCGGCAGCACCGTGTCGTGCGCGGTCGGGCTGGCCGTGCTCGACGTCGTGCAGGAAGAGCGGCTGCAGGAGCACGCGCGCGAGGTCGGCGCGCACCTGCTCGCGCGGCTGCGCGCGCTCGTCGATCGACAGCCCGCTGGTCGGCGACGTGCGCGGGTCGGGCCTGTTCCTCGGCGTCGAGCTGGTGAAGGATCGCGACACGCGCGAGCCGGCCACCGCCGAAGCGTCCGACGTCGTCAACCGCATGCGCGACGCGGCGATCCTGCTCGGCACCGACGGTCCGTTCCACAACGTCCT
>CAWBVG010000053.1:0-186563 GCA_963792175.1 uncultured Acidobacteriota bacterium | reverse complement strand
GCGGGCGCGTCGTCGACGGCCCCGCGCCGCGCGCGCTGCCGGCGCTGCCGCTGACGATCGTGGACGGCAAGCTCGTGGTCGCGAAACCGTTCACGGCACCCGTCGGCTTCGAGAAAGGTTGAGATGAGAGGTCGACCTTCGTCGCGATGCTTGATGGCGGCTGCGCACGAGCCGTGCCCGCGATGCCCCGGCGCGAAGCGTGGACAAGCGATCCCTCGGCGGCCGTTCAGCGTCGCGCAGCCGCCCCCTCCGCCGGCGCCTCGCCAGCCGCCCGCGCGCCGCCGCCGATCCTGCAGAACTACAAGCCGGTAACGGCCGAACGTCTGAAGACTCCCAGCGACGGCGACTGGCTCATGGTCCGGCGCACGTACGACGGCTGGGGATACAGCCCGCTCGATCAGATCACGCCGGCCAACGTCACGCGGCTGCAGCCGGTCTGGTCGTTCGCCACCGGCGTGACCAACGGTCACGAAGCGCCGCCGATCGTCAACAACGGCGTCATGTTCGTCTCGACGCCCGGCAATCAGGTCATCGCGATCGACGCCAAGACCGGCGCGCTCTTGTGGCGCTACAGCCGGCCGCTGCCCGAGGACGTCGTCCTGCTCCACGCGACCAGCCGCGGCGTCGCGCTGTACGGCGACAAGGTCTTCTTCGCCGCCGGCGAGGCGGTGCTCGTCGCGCTCGATGCGAAGACCGGCGAGGAAGTCTGGACGGCCAAGGTCGCCGAGAACAAGAACGGCTACTACATGTCGGTGGCGCCGCTGGTCGCCGACGGCAAGGTGATGGTCGGCGCGTCGGGCGGCGAGATGGGCATCCGCGGATTCGTCGCGGCGTTTGACGCCGAGACCGGCAAGGAAGCTGTGGCGGACCTACACGGTGCCTGCGCCCGGCGAGCCCGGCAGCGAGACGTGGCCGAAAGGCGACCAGTGGAAGACCGGCGGCGGGTCGGTCTGGGTCACCGGCACCTACGATCCGGAGACCAACCTCGCGTTCTGGGGCACCGGCAACGGCGGTCCCTGGATGGGCGACCAGCGTCCCGGCGACAATCTCTACACCTCGTCGACGATCGCCATCGATGTCGCGACCGGCAAGATCAAGGGCCACTTTCAGTACCACCCGAACGATTCGTGGGACTGGGACGAAGTCTCGCCGCCGATCCTCGTCGACTACACGCGCAACGGCAGGACGGTGAAAGGCCTGATCGACGTCGCGCGCGACGGCTACCTCTGGTTCCTCGAGCGCACCGACGGCGCGATCAAGTTCGTCGAGGGCAAGCCGTACGTGAAGCAGAACGTCTTCAAGAGCCTCGATCCGAAGACCGGCCGGCCGAACGTCGATCCGGCGCGTCAGCCCGGCACGGGCAAGGAGGCCGACTTCTGTCCGTCGCATTGGGGCGGCAAGAACTGGCCGCCGATCGCGTTCAGCCCGAAGACGCGGATGATCTACATCCCGGCCAACGAGAATCTCTGCACGACGATGACCGGACGGCCCGTCACCTACACGGCGGGCAGGGCATTCACGGGCAACACCAGCACGCTCAGAATCGCCGCCGGGCGCCGATCACATCGGCGAAGTGCAGGCGTGGAACGTCGACACCGGCAAGCGGGTCTGGACCCACAATTTCGGCATGATCGTCGAACTGGGGACCGACGCTGGCCACCGGCGGCGGACTCGTGTTCAGCGGCGGCACGCACGATCGGCTGTTCCGCGCGTTCGACGCGTCGAGCGGCGCGGTGTTGTGGGAGTTTCCGACCAACTCGGGCATCATCGGCCAGCCGTCGTCGTTCATGGTCGACGGCAAGCAGTACGTCGCCGTGCAGTCCGGCTGGGGCATCGACTCGCGCACCATGCAGTCCGCGTTGACGCAGAATCTCGCCGGGCACGTTTCCCGAGGTGCCCGAGGGCGGCGTCGTCTGGGTATTTGCGGTCAAGTAGCGAGCGTGATGCGGACGTTGGTCTGTGCGGCGCTGGCGGCGGTGGGCACGATCGCGGTGTCGAGCGCGGACGATCCGCGGTTGCTCACGGGCGCGATCGACATTCATGTGCACACTGCGCCCGACAACGTCGAGCGGTCGGTCGATGGAGTGGATGCGGCCGTGATGGCGCGCGCGCACGGCATGCGCGCGATCGTCCTCAAGAATCACTACGACCCGACCGCCGGCCTCGCCTACATGGTCCGCAAGCAGGTACCGGGCGTCGAGGTCTTCGGTGGCATCGACCTGAATCTGCCGGTTGGCGGCATGAATCCAGCGGCGGTCGAGCACATGACCCAGGTGTCCGGGTCGTATGGACGCCTGGTGTGGATGTCGACCTTCGATGCGGAGAACCAGGTCCGCTATTCGAAGCAGATCCGCCCGTTCGTCAGCGTCTCGAAAGACGGCGAGCTGCTGCCGGCGACGAAGGCCGTGATTGAGGTCATCGCGAAACATGGCCTCGTGCTGGCGACCGGCCATGTCTCATCCGGTCGAAGGGCTGATGCTGCTCCGTGAGGGCAAGCGGCAGGGTGTGCGCCAGATGGTCGTCACGCATGCCATGAACGCACCCATTCTGATGACGGTGCCGCAAATGCAGGAGGCCGCCGCGCTCGGCGCGTTCATCGAGTTCGTCGGCGGATCGATGCGCCTGCCCGACGCGCCGGCGACAGTGCAGCGCTATGCGGATGCCATCCGAACGGTCGGACCGCCGTCCTGTATTCTGTCGAGCGATCTCGGGCAGAAGGGTAATCCACTTCCCGCCGACGGCTTCGCGGAGTTCGTCGCCGCGCTGCGGGAACGCCGCTTCACGGACGTGGAGCTCACGCGCATGACGAAACAGAATCCCGCGACGCTGCTGGGACTTCAATAGAGAGGACATCATGGTCGACAGCCTCCGCACCGCGTGCATCGCTCTTGCGCTTTCCGGGATCGGGATCCCTGACGTGTCCGCGCAGGTGGCGCTCGAGATCAAGGACTTCGTCGTCACGCCGATCACCGGATCGGTCGGCGGCAAGGGATCGAACGACGTGCTGCTGTCCCGGGTGAACACCTTGCGTGAAGAGGCCGGCGGCGCGCGCCGCCTGTTCATCAGCGATCTCAACGGGCCGTTGTACATCTTCGACAAGGCGACCAGGAAGTTCGTCGTCTATCTCGATTTCAACGGCACCGAGGGCAAGACCGGCCTCTTTCACCGGTTGATGGTGAAGAGCGGCTACGGCAACGGCCTGAACGGCTTTTATCTGGATCCCGACTACACGCGGAACGGCAAGTTCTATACGACGCACATCGAGGATCCGAAGCTGCCCGGTTCCAACCTTCCGGACAACGCGCACTTTCCCGCGCTGAATGTGTCGGGCTACACGACGACGGCCGCGGTCAAGACACCGGGCCCGCTGCAGGACGAGGGCGTGCTGGTCGAGTGGACCGATTCCAATCCGTCGAACGCGACGTTCGAGGGCACGGCGCGCGAGCTGCTGCGGGTGCAGCTGAACACGACGAGTCATCCACTCGGCGATCTCATTTTCAATCCGACCGCTCGCCGCGGCGATCCGGACTGGCGTGTCCTGTATATCGAATGCGGCGACGGCGCGTCCGGCGAATCGACGAACGTCGCCATCCGGGCGAACCCGCAGCGGCTGGACAATCTCGAAGGCAAAATCCTTCGCATCATTCCCGATCTCGCCGAGCACACGGACACCAGCACGGTCAGCGAGAACGGCCGCTACCGCATTCCCAACGACAACCCGTTCGTGGCGACGCCGGGCGCGCGCAAGGAAATCTGGGCGTATGGCTTCCGCAATCCGCACCGTCTGAACTGGGCGGTCGATCCGTCGAATCCCGCCAACAATCGCCTGATCGCGAACTCCGTCGGCCTTCACACCTGGGAGACGGTCTACGTCGTTCACAAGGGCGGCAATCACGGATACGGCGAGCGCGAGGGTACGGAGCTGCTGAAGCCGGATAACACGACAGGTCCGTTGCCGCCGGTCGACAAGATTCCGGTCCGCGTCGGCGAGCAGGCGACCGATACGCTGGTGACGCCGATTTATCCCGTCATCCAGTACGGCCACGGACCCAACGGCGGCGATTCGATCGGCAGCGGGTTCGTCTACAACGGCAAGAAGATTCCGGCGCTGCGGGGGAAGTACATCTTCACCGACCTGACGACCGGGCGCATCTGGTACGCCAACTACGCCGACATGCTGGCCGCGGACGACGGCAAGCCGGGGACGCTGGCGACGATTCACGAGGTCAGGCTGCTCTGGAACAAGAAGTTCTACGACTCCATGTTCCCGATTGTCGAAGCGGCGTATCACGAGCGCGGCGGCACGAGTCCCCGCCTGCCGGGGCGGGCCGACCTCATCAAGCAGGGCCGCGCCGATGTGCGGTTCTCGATCGACGCCGACGGCGAGCTGTATCTCTACAGCAAGGGTGACGGGATCATCCGGGCGGTCGTCGAAGCGATCGGTTTTTGAGAATCACGTCGGGGCTAGGGGCTGGGGCTAGACTCGGGGCTCGGGGCTCGGGGCTGGGAATTCCCTCAGCTAGCCAAATACCCAGACCCGACGCCTGCCCCGGTTCGACGCTTGCATCTCCATCCATGCGATGGATGTCGGTGGCGAACTGCGGCAGGCAAGAACCGCTCGCAAGCTCTCGCTGAGCGACGTCTCCAACCGTACGAAGATCAATCAGAGCATCCTGCGAGCGATCGAGGAAAACCGGTTCGATCGTGTGCCCGGCGGCCTGTTCACGCGAGGCTACCTGCGTGCCTTCGCAAAGGAAGTGCATCTCGACCCCGAAAAAATCGTCACAAAGTACCGGTCGGAATTCGAACAGCCAATCGTGGAATTGCCGTCTCCTGAAAAGGTGGCGCATCGAGTTCCTGTCTATTCGCTCACGGCCGATGGGACTCAAGACCGCCGTCGGTTCGTGGGACTGGCCATCGTCCTCCTCATCGGCGCGGCCTACTTCGGGTACGCGAGAACGAGGAGTGGCACTCCTGCGCCGCCCATTGTCGCGACTCCCGCAGCTGTCGCGACTCCCCCGGCCACCGATGCGGTTGCGGCCGCGGCGTCTGCACCGGCTCCGACCCCGACAACTGGAACAGTCGACACGCCGCCGGCTGGACCGTTGAAGCTGGCGATTGAGACGAAGGGCGACTGCTGGGTTTCGGCCACTATCGACGGCAAGCCGGCGATCGCTCGACTATTGAAGACGGGCGAACGTGTGCAGTTCGACGTGAACGATCGCGCGGCGCTGCGGATTGGCGATCCGGCCTCGTTCAGCTTCACGCTCAACGGTATTCCCGGCCGAGTATTGGGCACCGCCCACACCGCAGTGAACCTGACATTCGATCGGCAGAACTACAAGTCAGTCCTCGTCGAAAAACCCCAGTAATCAGCGTTGGCGTCGGCTCGGCCGCTGCCATGCATGCGAATCGCCGACACGTTTTTCGAAGGGGGAATAGACACATGAGGTTTGTTTCGAGCGTTACGGTTGCGCTGACTGTGGCCTTTACGGCAGCGATGAACGCACAAGAGGTCAAGTCGACGACGAAGATCACCGGCGACAACGTGAAGCCGGTCAACTTCACAGGCTGCCTGCAGACGGGCACCCAGAGCAGCAGCTACGTTCTCGACAAGGTCGTCCCGGTCGGCCAGACGACGAAGACCGAAGCGACCGGCACGGCCGGCGAGATCACGAAGACGACGACCACGACCTACGCGCTGGTTCCCGGCGAACGAGTCGAGTTCCAGAAGATGGTCGGGCACAAGGTGGAAGTGACGGGCGTCCTCCTTTCCGGCGACACGAAGACGGAAACGAAGACGAAGATCGAGCGTGAAGGCGAGAAGGACATTACGGTGAAGGACAAGACGAAGACCGACAACGCGCTGCCGCAGCTGCGCGTCACGTCGATCAAGCACCTCGCAGACAGCTGCACGATGTAGAAGTCGCGAAGTGCACGTCTGAAGTGGGAAGTCTGAAGTGCGAAGTCTGAGGTCACAAGCTTCAGACTTCAAACTTCAGACTTCACACTTCAAAGATGGCGCGCGAGAAACGGCACGCCGCGTTTTCCCCAGAACGAATGCTCGTCCGGAAAGACTTCCTGCTCGATCCGATCGGTGGCCTGAAACACGCCGTAGATCTCGCGCACCTGCTTGAAGCTCTCGACGCTCGCGGCGATCGGGAAGATGTTGTCCTTCTCGCCTGATTCGACGAACAGCGGGCGCGGCGCGATCAAGCCCGGCGACGTCGTACATCTCGGCCCAGTTCAGAATGCCCGGCACGTAGTTGTCGATGCAGTGCGCGAGACTGCCGACGCTGTCGCGGAAGGTGTTGAGATACCCGCTGACCATCGCGGCGCGAATGCGGGGCTCGAGCGCCGCCGCAAACAGCGTCGCCGTGCCGCCGCCCGAGATGCCCATGCAGCCGACGCGGCTGGCGTCGAGCTCGGGGCGGGTGGCGATGTAGTCGACGGTTCGCATGACATCCCACACGCGCCACCCGACCATCGTCTCGCCGAGCAGCAGCGCGCCGCCGGCCGCCGGCTCGCAGGCTTTTCTCGCGAGGCCCTGGCGCGCGTTGATCGGATCGCGCCGGCAGCCAAACGCCATCGGCTCGATCGCCACGGCCGCGAGACCGGCCTCCACCACCTGGAGGGCAAAGTCGTGCTGATAGCCGGCCTTGTCCGTCCGATCGCGTCCCTGCTCGTCGATGCCGACGATGTCGTCCACGCCGCGGCCGTGGCCGGGAATGCAGATGACCGTCGCCGCCGGCGCGGACGCCTTCTGGGGGATCAGGAGGTACGCGAGCACGCTGACGCCGGGCCGGCTGTCGAACACGATCTTCTCGCGCGTGTAGGCCGGAAACGCGCGCTTCTCGAGCGTCACTGGACTGAGAGCCTGGCGCGCCACCTCCGCGCCGCCGCCGCTTCGGCGTGACAGGTCCGAGGGGAGTCCGACGAGCTCGGTGACTTTCGATCGAAGCGCCTTCTGCCACTCATCGGCTTGCGCGCGCGTGCGCGCCTGAAAGCGCAGGCGGCGTGGCGCGGCGGCGTAGCGCTCGCGCGTGTACGCGACCGGATCGAACCGTCGTCCGTCGAGGCCGCTGGTGACGCCGGTCAGCGGACCGATGTAGCTGGACGGGACAATTTGATCGGGCCTGCCCTGAGCGGAGCCGGAGGGCCCGTCCTCGGCGGAGTCGAAGGGCTGCGCGTCCAGCGGGAGCGCTTTCGCGACCGTGACCGCCGCTGCCATCTGGCCGAGCTCGCGCCGGGATAGCTTTTTCATCGGGCTATGATACCCACTCGGAGATGTCCTTTCTCGCTCAAGCGCCACGGCTCTCCGCTGCAGATGCCGGCCGCCTCGCGCGACAGCTGTACGGACTGGACGCCGTTGCCGCGCCGCTGCCCAGCGAGCGCGATCAGAACTTCCTCCTGATTTCACAGGGGACTTGGGGACTGCGGGACTGGACGCTGTTCGCTACGTGCTCAAGATCGCGAACGCGACCGAAGATCGTGCGATGCTCGAGGCCCAGAACGCCGCGATGGCGCACGTCGCGCGTCGCCGACGCGCCTGCGGCGCTTTGCCGTGCCCGGCGACGCGCTGCCGACCCGCTCTGGCGACCTGATCGGCGTGGTGCCGGGCGATGGTCATTTCGTGCGGCTCGTCACGTATCTCGAGGGCATTCCCTTCGCTGAAGCTGGCGCGCGCACGCCCGCGCTGTTCGAAAGCCTTGGCAGGGCGGTCGGCCGCCTCGATCGCGCGCTGGACGGTTTCGACCACCCGGCGATTCATCGCGACTTCCACTGGGATCTGGCGCGCGCCGATGCCGTCATCCAGGAGCACCTGCCGCGCGTGACGGACCACGCGGATCGGCAGATCGTCGAGCGAATCACGCGGGCGGCCCTTCCAGCCATCGCTCGACACCAGCCGGCATTCCGGCGCTCAGCTGTGCACCACGACGCGAACGACTGGAACGTCCTCGTGTCGAATCGCCGGATCCCGACTCCGACCGACCCCCGATCCCGAACCCCGACCCCCGAAGTCGTCGGCATCATCGACTTCGGCGACATGGTGCACAGCTGGACGGTCGCCGATCCGGCGGTCGCGGTCGCGTATGCGATGCTCGACGCCGCGGATCCGCTCGCCACTGCGGAGGCTGTCATACACGGCTATCAGTCGGAGTATCCATTGCTCCAGGAAGAACGGGCGGCCGTGTTCCCGCTGGCGTGCCTGCGTCTCTGCATGAGCGCGTGCATCGCCGCCTGGCAGCAGGCGCAGCGGGCGGGCGACGAGTATCTCGCGGTGAGTCAGCAGCCGATCCGCCGCACGTTGCCGGCACTGGCCGCGATTCTGGAGCGGCGCTGATGACCAACGACGACATTCTCGCGGCGCGCCGGCGGTTCCTCGGCGGCAACATCAGCGTCGGCTACCGGCGGCCGCTGCAGGTGGTCCGCGGCGCGATGCAGTACCTGTTCGACGAAGCCGGCCGCCGCTACATCGACGCGTACAACAACGTTCCCCACGTCGGCCACTGTCACCCGCGCGTGGTCGAAGCGGCGACCGGGCAACTGCGCGCGCTGAACACGAACACGCGCTATCTCGACGAGCATCTGGCCCGCTTCGCGGAACGGCTGGCGGACACGCTGCCGGAGCCGCTGCGGATCTGCTACTTCGTCAACTCCGGCAGCGAGGCGAACGAGCTGGCGCTGCGCCTCGCCCGCGCGCACACGCGCCAACGCGACCTGATCGTCCTCGATGCCGCGTATCACGGGAATACGACGACGCTGATCGACATCAGCCCGTACAAGTTCAACGGCCCGGGTGGCAACGGCAAGCCGCCGTGGGTGCACGTCGTGCCGATCCCGGACGTGTATCGCGGCAACTCTCAGCGCGGGCGACCACCCTCGGCCGACGTACGCTGACACCGTCGCCAGGGCGATCGACGAACTGCGTGCCAGCGGCGCAGGCGTCTGCGGGTTCATCGCCGAAAGCTGCCCGAGCGTCGGCGGACAGATCATGTTCCCACCTGGCTATCTCGCCGCGGTCTACCGGCACGTGCGCGACGCGGGCGGCGTCTGCATCGCCGACGAAGTGCAGACGGCGTACGGACGGATCGGCACGCACTTCTATGCCTTCGAGGAGCAGGACGTCGTGCCCGACATCGTCGTGCTCGGCAAACCGATCGGCAACGGCTACCCGCTCGGCGCCGTGGTGACGACGCCGGAGATTGCCGCGTCGTTCGACAACGGGATGGAGTTCTTCAGCACGTTCGGCGGCAGCACCGTGTCATGCGCGGTCGGGCTCGCGGTTCTCGACGTCGTCCGCGACGAACGGCTGCAGGCGCACGCGCGGGAGGTCGGCGATCACCTGCTCGGGCGGCTGCGCTCGCTGCCCGATCGCAGCGCGCTCGTCGGCGACGTGCGTGGTTCGGGGCTGTTCATCGGCGTCGAGCTGGTGCGCGATCGCGAAACGCTCGAGCCGGCGGCGGCAGAGGCGTCGGATGTCGTCAACCGTCTGCGCGAGGAGGGGATTCTGATCGGGACGGACGGGCCGTATCACAACGTCCTGAAGATCCGCCCGCCGATGCCGTTCAGCGATCGAGGACGCTGACGTCCTGGCGTCCGCGCTCGAGGCGGCGTTGCTCGTCGAGCCGCAGCCGTGCGAACGGCTTATCCGTCCCCGTCGGCCGCGAAGGCTCCGGCCGCTCGAGAGGCAGGCCGTACCTCGGCCTCGTGACGAGAGGCCGCCGTCAGTTACTGACGACGTCGCGGCGCAGGTGACGCCTTGGGCTGCCCGCGCGTGTCCGGGACAAAGTGCGCGCGCGCCGGCATCTGGACCTTCGGCAGCGACGCCGCGTCGACGACCGCATCCTGCGGAATCAGCTCGTTCATCGCCAGCAGGTACGCGACGAGGCCGTAGACCTCCTCGTTCTTCAGCGATCCCGGCGCGTCCGGCGGCATCGCCCGTCGGATGTAGTCGAACACCGTGGTCGCATACGGCCAGTAGCTGCCGATGGTCTTGGGCGCGCGCGGATCGCGCGCGAACGGAAACGCGTCGCCGGGCAGCCGTCCGACGAGCACATCGTTCGGCCCCTCCTTGCCGGTCTTGCCGTGGCACCCGGCGCAGCGCGCCGCATAGATCGGCGCACCATCGGCGGCGGTGCCGCGGCCCGGCGGAAGGCCGGCGCCCTCGGGTCCGATGTCGATGTCCAGCGCGGCAATCTCCGCGGGCGTGGCGGGACGTCCGATGCCGAAGGTCGCGGGCGTTTTCGCAGGCGCCGGTGCGACCGCCGCCTTTTTCGCCGCAGGCGCCGCGGCCTGCGCGCCGAGCGTCACCGCCGCGCGATCGCCCGCCGCGACGATCGCGCCGATGACACAGGCAGCCGTCAGAAGACGTTCCGGCGAAGGCGGCTGCCAAGCCGTAGCTCGCCTGAAATGGTCCGAGCGAAGGCTGGTCATGTGGTGGTCCACGGGTCCGCGTGATAGATGACCGTCCCGTCGGGGCGCACGTGCCACCCGGTGATCGGGTTGGTGTGATAGCCGACGCTGCTGATGCCCCTCGACGCGATCAGCTTCTCCTTCGTCGGCTGCACGTAGCCGGTGTCGTCGACCGCGCGGCTCATGATCACGGCGTCGCCGCCGGTCCAGTTCCACAGGTGACGGAATCGCGTGTGCGCCTTCGACAGCACCGGCTCCTGCAGCTTCGCGGGCACCCAGGTGACGCCGCCGTCGGTGCTCACGTCGACGCGGCGAATCTTTCCGGATCCCGTCCACGCGATGCCGTTGATCTCGACCCAGCCGCGGCTGAGGGTCACCGGGTAAGCGGGATACGTGATGAGCGAGCGCGCATCCATGAGGAAGCTGAAAATCCGCGCGGTCCCGTCGGCCATCGGGTCGGTGTACTTCGAGGTTTCCTCGCGCGTCATGAACGGGCGATCCGACAGCTCGATGCGCCGCAGCCACTTGACGCTCGCGTTGCCCTCCCACCCCGGCAGGAACAGCCGCGCCGGATATCCCTGCTCGGGACGGATCGCCTCGCCGTTTTGTCCGTAGGCAATCAGCGCATCGTCGTACGCCTTCGAGACCGGGACGCTCCTCGTGAGAACGGCTGCGTCCTGACCCTCGGCGAGGAACCACTTCGCTTTCGCGCTCGCGCCGACCTCGCGGAAGAGCGTCGCCAGCGCGACCCCCGTCCATTCGCTGGTGCTCGTCAGCCCGGCGATCTGTTGCGGCGTCAGCTCGGTGGCGGTTCCCCGGCCGCCGAAATTGCCTGAGCACTCCAGGAAGTGGACGCGGCTGACAGCGGGGAAGCGTTTCAGATCGGCGAGCGTGAACACCGTCGGCCGCTCGACCATCCCGTGGATCAGCAGCGAGTACGTCTTGGGATCGATCTCCGGCACGCCGCCGTGATGCCGCTCGAAGTGGAGATCGGATGGCGTGATCGTGCCGTAGAGATCCTGATGGGGTGTGCCGGACGAGGTGACGCCGCGCGGCTGGCGTTGCGGCTTCTCCGTCGCGGCCCGCTGACCGAGCGCGCGACTTGGCTTGCCGCGCACCTTGGTCGGGTCTGCCGGCGGCTGACCTGCGGCCGTCGTGCCCAGAACGACGGCGCCAGCGGCGCCGGCGAGGAGATCGCGTCGCGAGACCTTCATAGGCACCTCGTTGATCGGAAGGTGATGGAGGTGATTCTACGCCTTCGTCCAGCTAGAACGACGCATCTTTCAGCTTGAACATGGCGGCGAGTTCAGGCTTCTTGTCGTTGCCCACGACTCGGTTCGCCACGTACTCGCCAAGCATGATGCCGTGTTTGTAGCCGTGGCCCGACCCGCCGCCGACCATCCACACGTTGTCAACTCCGGATGCTGGTTGACGATGAAATGCTCGTCGACGCTGTCCTCGCGCTGGCACACCTTCCTTTCGACCAGCGGTTCATTCGCGAGCGCCGGGAACCACTTCGCCACGAACTCGCGGCCCTTGCGGAGTTCTTCCGCCGTCAACGTGTGTTCCTGCGTGTCGGGGTCGACCATGTCGCCCTCGAAGGTCGGGACCACCTTGAATCCTTTGCCTTCGATGCTCGGGAATCCGTACGCATTGTCCACCGCCCACGTCGGGAAGTTCGGGTAGGTGAAGCGCTCGTCCCCCGGCGGTGTGCCGTAAAAGAAGACGACCCGCCTCGGCGTGGTGAGCTTGTTCTTCATCACCGTCGGCAAACACCTTCGGCAGCCACGGGCCGCACGCGAACACGAAAGTCTGCGCGGCGACCCGCTGGCCGGTCGACAGCACGATGTCCTGCAGCGTCCGGCCGGACCGGCGGCCCAAGTCCGCCTTGGCGGTAAGAAACCGACCGCCCTTTTTTTCGAATGCCTGCGCCACCGCCACGCATCCCTCGCGCGCTTTCAACACGCCGGTGCTCGGCCGTGTACATCGCGAAGTCGACGTTCTCCATCTTCATCTGGGGATAACGTCGCAGCAGGTCGTCGTCTGGACGACGTCGTACTTGACGCCGAGCTT
Organism: uncultured Acidobacteriota bacterium; assembly: GCA_963792175.1. Lineage (GTDB taxonomy): Bacteria > Acidobacteriota > Vicinamibacteria > Vicinamibacterales > CAVVIG01 > CAWBVG01. The sequence goes on along the minus strand of CAWBVG010000053.1, from coordinate 174,074 downwards.
GTCGAACACCTTCCTGGTGTCCGTGAGGTCCTTCGTCCATTCGCGCGCCAGCGTCAACTGGCCGGTCTCGAAGAAGAGTCTCTTGCCCCATTCCGCTTCCCGAACCTTCCAGCGCTCGAACGCCTGCAGCACCCACCGCGTGTAGATCTCGCGCTCGCCGTAGCCGGCCCGGATCTGACGGGATTCACCGCCCGACGTCGCGCGCGAATTCCCCGGGCCGTACTGGTCGACCATCGTCACCGCCTGGCCCATCTCCCGAAGGTAGAGCGCTGTCCATCCGCCGAACGCGCCCGCGCCTACGACGACGACTTCGGCCGTGGTGTTGGAGACGGTTTGCTGACCGGCGAAGAGTCGTTCCGGGCCAAGCGCCAGCGTGCCAACGCCGGCGCCCGCGGCTTTGAGGAACCTGCGCCGATTCAAGGATGTCATGCCCTGCAGCTGCTCAGACCCACCCCAACTCTTTCATCGCCCATCCGGCATGCCAGATTTTCGTCATGTGCTTGATCTTGTCGCCGTCGAACTCCATCACGTAGACGTAGTCCGTGCTGACATGCTTGCCGGTCGGCGGCAGCGGACCGCCCTGGCCGGTGTGCGTCGCGTGGAACACGCCGTAGGCCGCGACGTTCTTGCGCTCGTCGTCGGTGGCGAACGACTTCAGCTCGTACCGTCCGTCCGGCATGATCGAGATCATGGCCGTCATCCAGTCCGTGTACTGCTGAAGGGTCTTGACGTCCGCCAGCGGTTCGGCCTGCGCGGAGAACGTGGCGTTCGGGTGGCAGTAGGCCTTGCAGCGCGTCCCAGCCCTTGCCTGCTTCACAGGCGTCGAAGAATTGCCTGGCAATTCCGGCGATCGGTGTCATGGTGGTGTCCGCTCCCGGCGCATCTTGACGGCGATCGTTATCGGGAATAACCTGGAAGATTCCTGCAAATCCCATGGGATTCGCCGGCCGCGGTGCACGTGTAACACCCAGCGGTCGCGCATCGATAAGCCGCGGCGGATTATGGGTCAAACCACGCTCATCGGTTCGCGTTGCGGCTATCTGCATCGCTGCTGTCCGCGGTTGGCGGCCGCTCAGGGACTGACGGGCGCGCTCATCGGCACCGTCAGGGACGCCCAGGGCGGCGTTCTGCCTGGCGCCCGCGTTCGCGTCAGTTCGCCGGCTCTGATCGGCGGCCCGATGTCGCTGACCACCGACGAGAAGGGCCAGCTGCGCTTCTCGACGCTGCCGCCCGGACCGTATGCGCTCGACATCGAGCTCGAGGGGTTTGGCAGCTATCACGAAGACGACATCATCATCGGGGCCGGCGCCACCATCGAGCGGACGGCGCTTCCTCATGTCGCGGGCGTGGCCGAGTCGATCGTCGTCGAGGGGGCCGGCTCGCGGATCGAAGCGCGCAACCCCGGATTCGCGACACGCTTCGGTCCTGAGGATCTCCAGGCGATCCCGACGCGGCGCTCCAGCATGTTCGACGCGATCAGGGCCACGCCCGGCATCTCGCCGACGTCGCCGTCGAGCGGCACCACCACGACGGTGTCCGCGTTCGGCTCGGGCACCAACGAGAATCAGTTTCTGTTCGACGGCACGAACTTCACGTGCCCCTGCAACGGCGTCGCGCGGGCCGAGCCGGGCGTCGACTTCATCCAGGAAGTTCAGGTCCAGACGGTCGGAGCGTCCGCCGAGTTCGGCAACGCGCAGGGCGCCATCATCAACATCATCACCAGGCAGGGGAGCGCGCGGTTCCTGTACGACGCCTCGTACCATGCGCAAACGGCCGGCCTCACGAGCCAGCCGGTCGTTCTCCCGGTGGCATCGGGCGGGGGAGGACAAACCGGATACGCGCGGGCGCGATACCGCGACCTGACGACGAACCTCGGGGGACCGGTTCGTCCGGAACGGCTCTGGTTCTTCGGGGGCTACCAGTACCTGCGCGACTACGACAATCAGCCGGGCACCGACCCGTCCAAGCCGAGGACCTACGAGCAGGACAAGCTCTTTGCGAAGCTCACGTGGCGGCTGGCGCCGTCGTGGCAGCTGGATCAAAGTATTCACGACGAGTTCTGGGTCAATCCCGATGCTCCGACGATCGTGACGCCGTTCGAGGCGATCGCGCGGCCGACCGGATCGGTGCCCGCCATCACCTTCGGCCACCTGACGCACACGGTGTCGGCCAACACGCTGTGGGATGTGCGCGTCGGGCGGTTCGTCTATTCGCGTGACGAGGAACCGAGCACCGGCAACCTGACGATACCCAGCCGCTTCAACCGCGCGACAGGTGTCACGAGCGGCGCTCCAGCACAGCTGGCTTTTCTGACCATCATGCGGACGACCACCAAGGCGACGCTGAGCCATTACCGGCCTGGACGCTCGGCGCCGATCACCAGTGGAAGATCGGCGCGCAGGTCGAGCGCGGCGAGCACCACGTGCCATCGCTGACCTTGACGGGCACGAGATACGTGGACGATGGCGCGAACCCTTCCAGGCCATCTCCCGCGACCCTCCCATGAAGGCGGTGTCGTCGTCACAGCCTCCGCGTTCGCGAGCGACACGATCTCGGTCGGGAGTCGGCTCACGATCAATGCTGGGGTGCGGTTCGACAATAGCCGCGCCATCAGCCAGGATCTGCACGCGCTCGATGCGCAAGGGCACGAAACCGACGCGATCGTTCGCGGTCTGGGAACGCTGTACACCTGGAACATCGTGTCGCCGCGACTGGGTGTCACGTCGAAGCTCACTGCCGATGGCCGAACGATTCTGCGGGCGAGCTACGGCCGATTCAGCCAGGGCGTGCTGACCGGTGAGATCGGCATGTTCCATCCTGCCGTGACGCCGATTCGCACCAATGCGTTCGTGCCGGCGACCGGCGGCTACACGCAGGTCGTCTCGGTGGTCGATCCCGCATCAATCTGAAGATCGATCCCGACACGCGCGCGCCTCGCACCGACGAGCTCTCCGTTGGCGTCGATCGAGAAGTCGGCCGTCGGCTGGCGGTCGCCGATCGCGTATGTGCGCAAGGACGGCGCGAATTTCATCGGCTGGACCGATACCGCCGGTCAATATCGCCAGGAGACGCGCCCGCTGCCGGACGGCCGCAGCGTGCCGGTGTTCGTGCTCGACACCGCCGTGACGCCCACCTCCGCGCGCCGCTTTCTGCTGACGAATCCCGATGGCTACTCGCTGACCTACAACGGCCTCGTGCTGGTCGCCGAAAAGCGCCGCGCCAACGGCTGGCAGGCGTTTGGCTCGTACACCTATTCGAGGGCCTCCGGGCTGCAGCCCTCCAGCGGCGCCACCGCCGCGGGCCCGCAGGTCAGCACCGTGGGCCCGCCGGGCAACCTGACGTTCGGCCGCGATCCCAACGACCTCACCAACGCGCGCGGCCTGCTGCCGAACGATCGCCCGCACATCTTCCGGGCGATGGGCAGCGTCGACATTCCACGAACCGGCTTCGTGGTCGCCGCCGATCTGCAGCGCTTCAGCGGCAAGCCGTGGGCGGCCACGACACAGGTGCTGCTGCCGCAAGGCGACACGCGCGTGATGCTCGAGCCGCGCGGCTCGCGCCGGTTGTCGTCGCAGTCGCTGCTCGATCTGCGGGTGTCGCGGACGTTCGCGCTCGGCGGCGCGGGACGCGTCGAACTGCTGCTCGATCTGCTCAACGCCCTCGACGACACCGCCGAGGAAGGGCTGGCGACGGACAACCTGTTCAGCCCGAACTTCGGACGGCCCATCGCGTTCGTCGATCCGCGGCGGGCGATGATCAGCGCGAGGTTGAACCTGGGTCGTTAGAAGTCTGAAGTTAATAAGAGTTGGAAGTCTGAGGTCTGAAGCGGAAGCCTGAACCCTGAAGGACGGAAGCGGGCTTCAGACTTCTGACTTCAACCTTCAGACTTCTATTTCGGCAGATCGATCAGGCGGAGATCGGCGTTCTCCCGCAACGCGGTCGAACACGATCCGACTCCCGTCCGGCGTGATGTCGAAGGTGTTGATAGTCGCCGGGCTCGAGAGCCGCGAGAGCTGACGGCTTTTCATCGAGTCCAGATCGAGCAGCCAGAAATTGTGATCGCCGCTCGGCCCCAGCAGGGAGACGAGCCCCTTGCCGCTCGGAAGAAAGCGGAAGTGACCGCCGCCGCCGGATGGAACCCGAATGACGGGAAGCGTCACCGGACTGCCATCGGGACGCACCGCCTGCAGCGGTGCATACGCGGTCTGCTGCCCTTCGTAAATGATCAGGTTTCCGTCCGGTGACCAGACGGGGTTGTCGGCCGAGCCCTTCACGAGGCGAACGGGATCGCCGCCGTCCACCGGAACCTTGAAGAGTCCGGCGCCCTGGGCATCGCTGCCTCCGGTGGCGATCCATTTCCCATCCGGGGACCAGGCCGACGTGCCACGGACATTGATCTCCGGAGCGAACGAACGATGGGCGGCGCCATCGGCGGACACGAGAGTCAGACTGCAGTTTGCCGTTCCGCTTGAGCACGACTGTGAGTCGATCGCCGAGCGGCGACACGGCCGGCGATTCGACGAGCGGCTCGTCCGAGCCCTTCCAAATCTCCACGGCCTTGTCGTTCTGCAGCCGCCACAATCCGTCGCCGGGTCCGCTCGAGGACAGAAAGAACAACGAGTCGGTTCCGAATCGAGGCGCCAGCGCGCGTCCGGTTGGCGTCCGATACGGTGAAACGTCCCGCTCTTCGACGAGACGATCGAGAATCGGCACACTCCACAACGTCGCGGTCTGGTTCGCCACCGCGGCGACCAGGCGGCGGCCATCCGCGCTTGCCGCGACCGAGAGATACCTCTCCAACCCCACACTCACGCGGTGCGCGGCACGCCGCTTGACGTCGAGTGCCCAGAGCCACGGGCCCGTCCGGTCCGGTCCCGGCGCCACGAACAGCACCGTGTTGGCGTCGATCGGCGTGACATAGCGCTTGTCGCTGCTCTCGTTGGTGAGCTGTTCCGGCGTTCCGCCGGCCGCGGGAATCCGCCAGATATCGAACTCGTATACCGCCTGGATCGCGTGCGTGTAGTAGATCCATTTGCCGTCCTGCGACCAGACCGGAAAGTGGTTGTGATCGCCAGGATCGCTGATCAGAATCTGCCGGGCGTTGCCGCCGGTCCGGTCGGCGATGAACATCGGATCGCCCGGCGCGAAGACGAAGTACACCAGCTGACTGCCATCGGGTGACCAGGCCACGTTGACCGCGTTGTCGGTGAGGAAGGCGCGCGCGGGGCCGCCGGTGAGCGGCCGGAGACGGAGGCGGTTGCCGCCGTGCCCCCAGATCTCCGATCCATCGGCCGAGAATCCAACGCTTCGATTCGGCCCTTGATCGCGCTGATCCGCTGCATCCGGCGTCAGGTCTTGAAATGCCCCGGTGCCGATCTGTTTCAACCAGAGGTGGTACGGACCGTCGCGGTCCGACAGAAACGCGACGAACCGTCCGTCCGGCGAGACGGCTGCATCCAGTTCGCTGCCGTCGAAGTTGCTGAACGGAGTGAAGGTCGCTCGTGCGAGCAGGTCGTCGATCGACGGCGTCAATCCGCCGCGAAGCAGCCAGCTCGCGCCGGCTATCAGCAGACTGGCCGCGACCATCACTGGCGCCAGCGCCGCACGCCACCGCTGCGGCGCCGGTGCCACGGCCGGCATCGCGGTCGCGGCGGTATCCGAAACCATTTCCAGGCCGAACGCCAGGTCGCGTGCCGACTGAAACCGCATCTCGCGCGTCTTCTCGAGACATCGCGACACGATGCGCGCCAGCGACGGCGGCACGTCAGGCGCGCGCAGCGCCGGCGGATCGTCCTTCAGGATCGCCGTCATCGTCTCGGGCGCGGTGTCGCGCGTGAACGCCGGCCGCCCGGCAAGCATCTCGTAGAAGACCGCACCGCAGCTGAAGATGTCGGAGCGCGGGTCGACGGCTTCGCCGCGGACCTGCTCCGGCGACATGTAGCTCGCCGTGCCGACGACGAGGCCCGCTTCGGTCTCGGTCGGAAAACCCGTGTGTCGCGCGGAATCGTCGCTCGGCCGCGTCAGCTTCGCGATGCCGAAGTCGAGAATCTTGATGCGTCCATCTTTCGTGATGAAGAGGTTGTCGGGCTTCACGTCACGGTGGACGATGTTCCGTTCGTGTGCCGCGGCCAGGCCTTCCGCGATCTGGCGCGCGTAGTCAATCGCCCGGCGCGGCGGCAGCGCTCCACCGAGCAAACGGCTTCGCAGCGATTCGCCTTCGAGCAGTTCGGAGACGATGTACGGCGCGCTGGCGTGCCGGCCGACATCGAAGACCGCCACGATGTTGGGATGATTCAGCTGGCCGGCGGCGCGAGCCTCCTGCTCGAAACGCTGCATCCGGCTCGCGTCGGTGGCCACGGTGTCGGAGATCAGTTTGATCGCCACGTCGCGACCGAGCCGCGGATCGCGCGCGCGGTAGACGACTCCCATGCCGCCGGCGCCCAGCCAGCTCACGATCTCGTAGTGGTCGATCTTCGTGCCGGCCGCGATGCGCGCGGAGGAATCAGATGTCAGAATCGGCCCCCTGGAAGAATACCTGCGAAGTCCCTGAGGGGTTCCTGAGAGTTCCCTGAGACTGAGCGCCGGAGTGGCCGCTATGTTACCTCCGCGAGGTGATGCGGTGCTGAGAATGTCTCGAGCGATCGTCCTGCTGGCGGCGATGGGGTTTGGCTGCGGCGATTCGCGCAACGCGACGCCGCCGCTCGCGCCGTCGGCGTCCGCGCCGGTGATGGCGCAGCAGAGCCTCAGCGGCGATGTCGCGGACACCGCGTTCAGGGCGGTCACCGGTGCCAGAGTCGAAGTCGTGGATGGTCCCCAGGCCGGCCTGTCGATGCTCTCCGACGCCAGCGGCCATTTCACGTACCGCGGAACATTTGCGCCCTCCGTGACGTTCCGCGTCAGCAAGGACGGTTACATCAGCGCGACCGCGACATCGATGATCAGCGCGCCGGGCGGCCGGCCCTGGGCCTACGTTCGGCTGGCACCAGTCGACGCTCCAGCGGACATCGCCGGCGACTATACGCTGACGTTCACCGCCGACGCCTCATGCACCAGCCTTTCGCGGAGCGAGCAAAGAGTCTTCCAGGCACTCTTATGATCCGATCTGCGTCTGCGTGTCGGTCGACATCATCAGCGATCGCGACCGGAAGGTGACCAGCAGCGATCCGATCCGAATCGCATCGCCGTCGGCGAGCCGCACCGGGCCGGTGACACGTTCGCCGCCGCGAAACGTGCCGTTCTTGCTGCCGAAATCCTCCAGCACCGTGCCTTCGGTGGTGACGACCAGTCGTGCGTGGCGGCGGGAGACCGTCGAATCGTCGAGCCTCACCTCCACGTCGGGATCGCGTCCGATGACGTGCTCGCCCAACGCGAGTGGAAAGCGCAGCCGATCCCACTCGAGCCAGCACGACGGTCGCTCCAGCGCGGAGGCCGCCGTGTCCGGAAAGGTGGTGGCCTCTCCGGAAAACGCGTAGCCGAACCCGTGCGCCGTTCGAATAAAGGTCGGGGCATGGGCCTGATCGCGAAGCGCCTCCCGGATCTCGGCGATCAGGTTCGACAAGTTCGCCTCGGCGACGAAGGTGTCCGGCCAGAGCCGGTTCTGCAGGGCGGCCTTCGACAGGACCTTCGGGCGGTCCTGCAGCAGCATCGTCAGCAGGTCGAAAGCCTTTGGCGTGAGGTGGATCTGGCGGTTGTCCTCGGTCAGTTGTCTGGTGTCGAGATTGAGGATGAACGGGCCGAAGCGAATCCTCACAACCGTCCTCTTGGAAAAAACCTGAAAAGTCCCCAGAAGTCCCCTGAGACTCAGACGTGGGCGGTCGATATGTTACCTCCACGAGGATATGCCACGCACCCTGCTCAACCTCGGCGACATTGCGGCAGTGCCCCAGCGCTCGCCACGACGCATCAGGAAGCGCACCCCCTGGCACCCGCAGCCGGACGGAACGGCAACGGCGCGGGACGGGGAGCGCGACTGGTTCAGCGATCGGCTGTTCGTCGAGTCGCGTGATCGACATACGCGAGGCGGCTACGGCGCATCTGTTCGTCGTGCACGTGCTGGTCGCGGCGGTGCTGATCGCCTACGTGTTGTCCCGGCCGATTCACTCCATCGTCGTCCGGATGGAATCGCTGGCGATGCCGGCCTTTGCGTCGCCGCCGCCGCACGACACCGGTTCTTGACGGGCCGGCCGCGCCGAAGGCCGCACCACGGCCGCCGCAGGTCGAAGCGACCCCCACTGCGCCGGCTGCGCCGCCCCCTCTCGGGATCAGCGCGCCGGCGCCGGCGCCGGTCGAGGCTCCGCCCGAGGTCACCCCCGAAACCGGCGGCGAAGCGCGGAACGTGGGAGACGAGTCCGGCGTTGCGGGTGGCATCGTCGGAGGCATGGCCGGCGGCGTGCCTGGTGGCGTCGCCGGCGGCATCGTTGGCGGCGTGGGCTCTGTCCAGACGGGCCAGCCCGGTCCGCTGGTCGTGCGAGCCGGGGCAGGCTTCAAGGCGCCGCGAAAGATCCGGGACGCGAAGCCCGTCTATCCAGCCGGTGCGTTGCCGTTGCGCGCGCAAGGCGCCGTGCTGATCGAGGCGACGATCGGTCCGGACGGCAGGGTTCAGGATGCGAGGGTGCTGCATTCCGTCGTGCCGTTGCTCGACCAGGCGGCGCTCGATGCCGTGCGGCAATGGGCGTACGAACCGTCGCTGCTGAACGGCGAAGCGGTCTCCGTGATCATGACGGTCGTCGTGAACTTCGCACTGCAGTGAGGCTCCGATGATGATTGCGGCAGCGATGTTCGCGTCGGCCCTGAGCGTGAAGATCCTTGCGCCGGCTGCCGACAGCTTCGTGAGCGGCAGCACGGTGCTGCGCGCGCAGGTGGAGCCCGTGGACGCGGCGGCGATCGTGTCGTTCTTCGTCGACGGCCGACCGGTCTGCCGCGTCGCCAGCCCGCCGTACGAGTGCGACTGGGATGCCGGCCGCACGATTGCCGAACATCGGATCCGGGTGGTGGCCGCCAGCGCGGAGTCGCCGGAGACGCGCGCGGTCGCGACGATCTCCACAAAGGGCATCGCCGTCACCGAGTCGGTCGATGTCGACCTCGTCGAAGTCACGGTGACCGTCACCGATGGCGGAAGCAAGTACGTGATGGGGCTGCCGCAGCGGGCCTTCCGTGTCTACGAGGACGGCCGTTCGCAGGCGATCACGCATTTCTCGTCGGAAAACGTCGCGCTCGATCTCGTGCTCGCTGTCGACATCAGCGGCAGCATGCGCGAGTCGATGCCGAAGATGAAGACCGCCGTCAAGGAGTTCCTGACGGCCGTTTCGGCCACCGATCGCGTCACGCTGCTGGGGTTCAACGACACCATCTTTCCGCTGGCGAGGAAGTCAACCGATCCCGTCCAGCGCGTCAAGGCGGTCGAGCGTCTGGCGTCCTGGGGCGACACGGCGCTCTACGACGTCATCGTCACCGGCATCAACCTGCTCGGCCGCGAGACCGGACGCAAGGCGATGGTGGTCTTCACGGACGGCGAGGATCAGGGCAGTCACACGTCGCTGACCGACGTCGAGCGCCGGCTGGAGGCCAGCGGCGTCACGCTGTACGTGATCGGCGAGGGCCGCGCGTTGAAGGTCGACGCGCTGAGAGAGCGGATGGATCGACTGGCGCGTTCGACCGGCGGCCGCGCGATCGTGACCGAAAAGATCGACGATCTCCGCGGCGCGTTCGCCGAGCTTCTCGACGAGCTCTCACATCAGTATCTGCTCGGATACTCACCGACGAACGCGGCCCACGACGGCACGCTCAGGCAGCTGAAGGTCGAAGTCGAGGGCCGGCACCGCACCCGGGCGCGCGAGGCCTATCGCGCCCCGAGCCCCAGGAAATAACCGGCTCACCTGACACCAACGGCGCAAAGCAGCATAATCTCCGCGGTGGAGGAGCCGTGAAGACCAACACTCGCCGTTTGTGCGCCGGGCTGGCTGCCATCGTCCTGCTCGCGCTCGAGCCCGCGTTGGCGAAGTCGATCGACTTCGACGCGGCGACCATCGCCGACATCAACGCCGCGTTCGACGCGGGCACCTTGACTGCCGAATCGCTCACCCGGATGTGCCTGGCGCGCATCGCCGCCTTCGATCGTCAGGGGCCGTCCCTGCATGCCGTGATGACGCTGAATCCGAAGGCGGTCGAGCAGGCGCGCGCGCTCGACGTCGAACGAAAGACCAAAGGCCGGCGCTCGCCGCTCCACGGCATCCCGGTCGTCCTCAAAGACAATTACGACACGTTCGACATGCCGACGACGGGCGGGTCGGTGCTGCTCGAGGGATCGATCCCGTCGAAAGACGCGTTCGTCGTGAAGAAGCTTCGCGACGCCGGCGCGATCGTCCTTGCGAAGCTGAACATGTCCGAGTTCGCCTCCGGCGGGACCTACAGCTCGCTCGGCGGCCAGTCGCTCAACCCGCACGACCTCGCGCGCGGGCCGTCGGGTTCGTCGGGCGGCACCGGTGTCGCGGTGGCGGCAGCGTACGCGCCGATCGGCATGGGGACGGACACGGGCGGATCGATTCGCGGACCGGCCACGTCGAACGGCATCGCCGCGCTCAAGCCCACGCACGGGCTGCTCAGCCGATCGGGGATCATCCCGCTCGCGCTCAGTTTCGACACCGGCGGTCCGATGGCGCGCAGCGTCTACGACGTCGCGGCGGCGCTCGGGATCATGACTGGAATAGACCCGGCCGACGCGGCGACCTCGAAGAGCGATGGGAAGTTTCAGGCGGACTACACGAAGGATCTGCGCGCCGATGCGCTGCGCGGCGCGCGCATCGGCGTGGCGCGCGACTTCATGGGCGCCGATCCCGACGTCGACTGGGTGATGGAAGCGGCGTTCGCGGCGATGCGCAAGGCAGGCGCGACGCTGGTCGACGTGCGGTATCCGAAATGGCTGCTCGACGTGAAAGGGGAGTTCTACACCGCCGTTCGCTATCCGGAATTCACGGCGCAGATTGCGGAGTACCTGAAGGGGACCGGCCCGAAATATCCGAAGACGCTCGCCGAGCTCATCGATCGCGCCAACCAGTTCAATGCGACCCGTGCCGACGGCGTGCGTCCGAATCCCAGCCGCTGGACGCTGTTCAAGCGCGAGCTCGAGAGCGGCAGCACGACGGATTACCGCTACACCGCCGTCCACGATTTTGGTCTGCCGATGATCCGCGCGGTCGTCGAAGGCATGCTGGCGTCGCAGCAGCTCGATGCGATCGTGTATCCGACCGCCTCGCGGCGACCGGCGCTGATCGCCGCGCTGCCGCCGGGCGCCGGCACGACGACGGCGTCAGCACTGTCCGCCGCCGGCCTCGCCGCCAGCGACATCGCGAACCTCACCGGCTTTCCTGATCTGATCGTGCCGGCGGGTTTCACCGGCGACAGCCTGCCGGTGGGACTGTCATTCCTCGGCCCCGCGTTCAGCGAGCCGAAGCTGCTCTCGCTCGGGTACAGCTTCGAGCAGGCGACGAAAGCGCGCCGGCGTCCGGTCCACACGCCGGCGCTGCCGGGGGAGGGAATCGGCGTCCCCTGATCGGCGCCGGCCTACAGCTGCAGCGTCTCATCGATGAACAAGCGAATCGTGTGCTCCACGCTCGCTCTCACGAGCGGATGCCTTCGCCGGCTGGCGGATGTACTTGATGTTCACCTTTCTGATCGCGCCGTTGAACTTGAACGGCGCCTTGGCGCGATAGTCGAGCGACACGGGTGAGCCCAAGGCGAGACCGATGTCGAAGCAGTCGTTCGCCGTGAAGAGCAAAGGGGCACTGACCGGAACGACACCGGTCGCGACAGATTTGCCGTTGACGCGGAGCGTGACGCGCAGCGGGCCCGCCGGCTTCGGCTCAACGTACACGGTCTCAACCTCGATCCTTGCCTTGCCGACGGGGAGCTGCTCGGCGGCGCGGATCTTGGTGCGCATGATGAGAAACAGGTTGTACTCGTAGCAGAGGATCCCGTTCTCGACGAACAACGTGAGGCCGGCGCTGTTCGCGCCCAGCTTGTACAGCACGCCGTTGGCGTTGACCGGGATGTCAGCCTCGATCGTCACGAGGTTCGGCTTGTTGCCGAGGGCCGGTGCCGTGAATTCCGGCATGCGGACGATGTCACCCGTGAAATTCCACTCCGTGTTGCGAGGCCCCACACGCATTTCAGGATGGAGGATCGGAACCCAGAGGCCGCCGCCGATCGGAAGCGCCTTGTTCTTCGTGGCCTCAATCAGGAACAGGTCCTTCAGCTGCGAGAGCTTCTCAGGCATCCTGCCGGCCAGATCGTTTGCCTGACTCCAGTCTTTCGCCAGCTCGTAGAGCTCCCACACGTCTTTATCCGGCGTCCACTCGCGGATGCCGGGCGGAAGGCCAGGGATCCATGGCAGTCGCGGGCCGACCGCGCACGCGATCCAGCCGTCGTGGTAGATGGCGCGACTGCCCATGACCTCGAAGTACTGCGTCCGCAGCTGGCCCTCGGCCTTGGGGTCGTCGAACGTGTACGCCAGGCTCACGCCATCAATCGGGTCCTGCGGGACACCGTCGACGATCCGCGGCGGGTTGATGCCAATAACCTCGTAGATCGTCGGGACAATGTCGTTGCAGTGGTGAAACTGCGTGCGCGGCTTCGGGTCCGGCATGATCTTCGCCGGCCAGCGGATCGCCATCGGGTTGCGCGTGCCGCCGAAGTGCGAGGCCAAGAGCTTCGTCCCTTTGTACGGCGTGCTCCCAGCCCAACCCCAGCCGGCGTGGTACATGTTGTCGGTCAGCGCAGTTCCGAGCGCGTCCAGGCCGCCCAAGCCATCGAGCGCCGTGATGTGTTGCCTGGCCGTCGTGGGTATGCCGTTCTGAGCCAGCAACTCGCTGATCGTGCCGTCCTGGCCTTCGGCCGAGGAGCCGTTGTCACCCCAGATGTAGAAGATCAACGTGTTCTCGCCGTAGCCCAGCGCGTCGAGTTCGTCGATGATCCGGCCGACCTGCACATCGACGTGCTCCGTGAAGCCAGCGGCGACTTCCATCAGGCGGCGCTGGAAAGGTCTTTCGTCTTCCGGAATGCTGTCCCAGGCCGGCATGGTCGGATCACGAGGTGTGAGTTGGGTGTCGGGCGGAATCCAGCCCTTCTCCTTGGCGCGGCGAAACACACGTTCCCGGTAGGCGTCCCAGCCGTCGTCGAACTTGCCTTTGTATTTGTCGGCCCACTCCTTCGCCACTTGATGCGGACCGTGGATCGCGCCGCTCGCCCAGTACATGTAGAACGGCTTGTCGGCTTGAAACGCCTGGTGCCGGCGTAGCCAGGCGATGGCATCGTCGGCGAGATCCTCGCTGAGGTGATACCCCTCCTCGGGCGTACGCGGCGGGAGGACGCTGGTCGTGTTGCGCACGAGATTCGGTTCGTACTGCGAGGCCTCGCCGGCGAGGAACCCGTAGAAATATTCGAAGCCGATGTTCGTGGGCCAGTTGTCGAACGGGCCTGCCGCGGTGGTTTCCATCGCCGGCGTGTTGTGCCACTTGCCAAACGCACAGGTGCTGTAGCCGTAGTGCTTGAGGACCTCGGCGGCCAGCGCACTGCTCCTCGGGATCGTCCCGGCGTAGCCGTCCCAGTCGTTGGCCATTTCCGTGATTTGGCCGCTGGCGACGCGGTGATGATTGCGTCCGGTGAGGAGCGAGGCGCGCGTCGGCGAGCACATCGCCGTCGTGTGGAAGCGGTTGTAGGAAATTCCCTCGCGGACGACACGGTCCATCGTGGGAGTGTCGACTTCGCCTCCGAAGGTCGTGGGCAAGCCGGGGCCGGCGTCGTCGATCAGCACGATGAGAATGTTCGGCGCATCCTCGGGCAGCCGCCGAGGCTCGACGCGCCGCTTGTAGACCGACTCCTGCATCGTGGGGCCGGCGGTGCTGGCCGATGGCGTCGGTGGGAAGGGAAGCGACTCGGCGGAGACAGTTCTATCTTTGGTCATGGCGCCACACGGGTTGAGCGGTTACTAAGTGAACATGGACAACAATCTCTACCCCCCGGGGAGGAACTCCACGCTGCCCGTGGCCAGGTCGTACATCCCACCGACGATCTGAATGGTTTTCTTCTGTTCGAGCTCGGCGAGGATGGGGCTTCGCCGGCGGATGTTGTCGAGGCCGAGCAAGACATTGGTCCGCGCGACCGCGTCAACGTAAGCCCCGTTCTTGCTGGACTTCTCTCCGCCGTACTTTGGTCGCCGAAATCGCCGGCTTCACGCGCGCCAGCAACCCGGTGAGGTTGCCCAAGTCGACGTCGTCGATCGCGCCCTTGATCGCGCCGCAGGCGGTATGTCCGAAGAGCAGGAGCACCTTGGCGCCGGCCACCGCGCACGCAAACTCCAGGCTCCCGAGCAGGTCGTCGTTCACAACGTTCCCCGCGATCCGCGCGCTGAACATGTCGCCGATGCCCGCGTCGAAGATGATCTCGGCCGGTGCTCGCGAGTCCACGCATCCGAGCGTCACACACGCGGGAAATTGAGCTTCTGCGCTCGAGCGCTGCTGGGCACGATAGTCGCGAGACACCATCGCTCCCGATCGAAACCGCTCGTTGCCCTTCTTCAACTCGTCGAGCACCTGGGCCGGCGTCAGGCGGTCGCGCTGCTCTTTGGTCAGGGCACCGTGTGCCTGTGTGAGCGCCTGCGCGGACGAAGCCATCGGGCGGGTCATCGCGCACGCGCCGAGCGCCGCAAGAAATCGACGCCGACCGGATTTCGGATGTGCTGGAGTCTGCATGGCCGACGACCGTGCATGACGCGCGCCGTCTGTGGCGAGAACGTTGCACGCGGACAAAAGGCGCTGACGAACGGAGTGTTATAAGGCGCCGAGCACGGCGAGACGGCCGCTCCTCGAGGCGTTGCCTCCCAACATCTCGAGACGTCGCCTCTCAACATGCCGCGAGCCCTTCCGCCAACATGCGAGCATCACGACGATGGCTGCCGCTGGCCCTGTGCATACTTGCTCTGGAGTGTGCCTGCCATTTCGTTCGCCCAACCTCAAGCCCAGACCCCATCACAGCAGTCGGCACTCAGCCCCGATCAAGAGGAAGAAGAAGAGATCGAAGAGCTCGAGGAAGAGGTGGGCGACCGCGACCCGACGTACCTCAGGACGCGCACCGTCTTCAGGTACGATCACAGGCTGCTCGGCCCCGCTTCAATCGATCGGTTCCGGCTCCGGCTTCTGTACGGGTTCGGACCGAAACAGCGATACGCCGTGTCGGCCCTCGAGCCTATCGTTCAGATCGAAACGCCGTCACGTACCGCGCGCGGAGCCGGCGACGCGGAGGTGCAACTCAACGCGAACATCCTGTATGGGAAACGCTTTCGGACGGGAGTCGCCGTGCAGGCGGCGTTTCAAACCTCGAGCGACGCCCTGATCGGCGGGGCGACGACGACGGTCAGGCCGTCCATAGATTTTACCGGCGTGTTGTCCCGCCACCTGGAAGTGGTCGCAACCCTCTACTACAAGCAATCGATCCACACCGCACGAGGACTTCCCTTCAAGCAGCTCGAGCCAGACCTCATCGTCAATACACGCGTGTTGAAGGCGACGTGGTTCCTCGAGTGGGACTCGTTCTACGACGTCTCTCCGGGACAATTCGCCCAAACGTTGAAGCCAGGAGTCAGCCGTGCGTTCGGACCGAATCGACGCTGGGTCGCCTCCGCGTACTACGGAATCGGGCTCAACGACTACGCCCGACTGACGCAGTACCGCTACAACGCCGGAGTCGACATCACGTGGTACCCGCGCAAGTACAGGATAGATCCAGGCCGTGGATGAAGCGGTCGTCGCGATCGTCTTCACGACTGTCCTGCTGGCACTGATGGTGAATTCATGGCGATAGCCGTGGGGACGACCGCAAAAGAACCGCTAGACCGGTATTGCGGCTCATGTGCGCACGTAGCTCAGCTGGTCCGCGACCTGTCGGTGGGGTTTGGTGTGGCGGCCGAGGTTTGTTACACGCTTTCAAGCGTTACAGAAACACGTCAGCATGATCCGTGGCCCATTGGCGAAAGGTTCGCGCTGGCGTTCCGACGATGTCGGCGACGGTCGAGGTCACGAACGCCGGCTGCCCGATCGCCGCGCCCCACGCGTTCAGCAACATGTTGACGACCGGAGGCGGCCAGCGGCCTTCCGTCTCGCGGCGGAACTCGTCGGGCGTCAGCTCCTCGAACCGGATCGGGCGCCCGATCGTGTCCGCAATGATGCTGACCTGCTCGGCCTGGCTCAGCGACTCGGGGCCCGTCAGGACGTAGTCGCCGCCGGCGTGGCCATCCTGGTACAACGCGCGCGCGGCCACCGCCGCGATATCGCGTTCGTCGATCTGGTGCTGTCTCGGCCGCGCCGTACGGCCATCGGACGACGCCGCCATTTCGGATCGCGTCCGCCCACCAGAACGTCACGTTCGACGCGAACATGCCTGGCCGGATCATCGTGGCCGCCAGGCCGGCGGCCGCGATCGCTCGCTCGATGCCGGCGTGAAGGGCAGCCATCGGATTCGGCTGCTGGAAAAACGGGTGCGGCGTCTGGTGCGGCGACGACAGAAAGACGACGCGTCGCGTGTGGGCCGCGAGCCGTTCGACGACGGCGCCGACTGTCGCCGGAGGGGCGGTCCACAGCAGGAACACGGCACCGACACCTTGCAGAGCCGAGTCCAGCGATTCGGGCGCGGTGAGATCGCCGGCGAAGACTTCGACGGCCGCCGGCAACTCCGCCGCTGACGGCCGACGCGTCAGCGCACGCACCGGAACGCCGGCGGCCAGCAGTTCGGCGACCACCAGCCGTCCGATGCGGCCGGTGGCGCCGGTGACAAGGACCGGGTTCAGACTCTTATCCACCACGCCGAACCGCTCTGCATGCGGTCAGTTCCGATCGCGGCAAGAAAAATTCGCGGCGTCGTTCGTGTCTCCGTTCCCTTTGTAGATCGCGACTTGCGGGTACGGACAGAGGGGGCGCGAGCGGTCGACCACGCCGTTGATGGAATGCGTGGCGACGACGGCGTCCGGCGCGATGCCCTGTTCCAGCCACCGCTCGAGCGCGGTCTGCATGTCGAACGCGTTCGGACCAGTTCCGCCGAAACAATGCCCCATCCCGGGAGCCATGAACAACCGGTAAAAGCTCTGCACGTCTTTCAGTACCGCGGGCCGATCCGGCTTGGCGGCTCCAAAAAACGAAAGCACGCTCTCGTAGTAGTCGATGCTGTTTTGCGCCGCGATCAGCTGATCGCTCCAGCCGTGATATTGCAGCAGCTTTCCGCCACGCCGCCGGAACTCTCCGAGGTTGGGATCGGTGGCGTTGAGAATTGGAGCGAACGCCGATTCCCCCTTGCGGAACGCCTGGTAGCCAGCCGGATCCGAGAACTGAAACGTCCGCCAGTCCCAGTTGGGATCGGCGAACACGAGCCACTTGTAGTGCGCGATCGGAATGGTAAACGGACTGGAGACGTCGCGGTTGGGCCAGAACGGCTCGCTGCCTGGCGCCAGCCCCGGATAGAGCTGCGCACCCGTCGTCGGATCCTTGAGCCCGCCGTACACGCGGCGAGCCGCCTCCACCTGAGCGGGCGTCAGGCAGGTTCCGGGCGCTTGATTGCTCTCGCACTTCAACGCCGAAGGGTCGAACCGGCAGCGGCGCGGATCGTCGAGCACGCCGTCGACGACGCCATCCGCGGCGTCGCACGCCGCGAGGACACCGCGGTAGAGCAGTCCCAGCGCGGCGGGCGGCAGGTTGTTCCTCGAGTCCTTGAAGGTTGCCAGGATGGCGTCGAAGTCGCCTGCCATCAGCCGGGTCCAGTTGTTCGCGGGCGCGCCCGCGACGATGCCGTCGTAGTCCGCCGGGAACCGTTGCGCCTCCATCAGGCCTTCATATCCGCCTGACGAACAGCCGATCCAATAGGACCGTTCCGGAGGCTTGCCGTAAAGCGCACGCACGAGCGCCTTCGCTTTCAACGTCGTTTCGTGATACGACCGATAGGCAAAGTCGATGAGCTGTTCCGGATGCTCGAACGCGAATCGCGCCATGTCCGCGCCGGCCCTGTCTTCGTGACCGGTATTCGTGGACGCGCTCGCATTGTTGCGCCGGATTTGTTCGGCGAGGCCGCCGAACGGGATGCTGCCCGCCCAGCCGCCATTGCCCACGCCGGAGAACCTGCCGTTCCACGTCTGCAACGGCAGCCACGCTTCGAAGAGGATGTGCGAATCGCTCGTCGGCGCGATCTCGCCGGCAACACGGCAGAACGGCGGCAGGTTGGTGATCGCGTTCCTCGACCCTGGAGGTGTGAACGATCCGCTGGTCACGGCCTCGGCCGTGCGAATCGTCGTATCAGGAAGCCGCTGAGCCGCCAGCTCGGCGCACGAGACTGCGGTCGGAGTCTGCGCGGACGGTGCCTGTGCGACGGTCGTCGTGGACAGGCACAGAGTGCAGATTGCCAGGCAACTGAGTCGCGAGGTCGTCACGCCCGTCCTCCTTTCGGCAGCGCTACTGCCGCCCTACGGCGCGCGGCGCGCGAATGGCACGCCCGGGTCTGGCGGCTGTCACGCTGCCGCGATCGACGACGGCTTGGCCGCCGACGATCACGTATGGGATGCCCGCCGATGGGATCGTGGCGTTTTCGTAGGTGGACCGATCGATCACGGTCGCCGGATCGAACACCGTGAGGTCGGCGTCGGCGCCGACCTTGATGCGCCCCTTGTTCGCCATCGCCGGTGTCCGCCGCTCGAGCCGGCGCGCCGGTTCCAGCGTCATCCGGCGCACGGCATCGACGAGCGGCACCACGTGGTCCTCGCGCACGTACTTGCCCAGCACCTTGGCGTACGTCCCCGATGTGCGCGGGTGGCCGCGGCCGTTCTCGATGAAGCCGTCGCTGGCGATCATCGCGAGCGGGCTGGCGATGGCCGCACGCGTCTGTTCTTCGGATCGGCCGTGGATGATCACGGTTCCGCCGGCCTCGCGCGCCTTGGCGAACGTCGCGCGGGTGAGGCGCTCGCCGGTCGAGACGAGTTGGTGCTGCGCGAAGCGTGCGTCCGGCCACGACTGCCAGTCGTCGAACAGCGCCGACTGGATCTCCGTCATGCCGGCGCCATAGGGATACGCTTCGGTCGTCACGTCCTGTCCGGCGTCGCGCGCGGCCTTGATCGCCGCGAGAAACGCGTCGATCTCCGTGTCCGCGGACGAATTGACGTGGACGATGTGCAGGGGCGCGTGCGCGGCGGCGGCCGCGGCGATCGTTTCCTGCAGGCCCTTGATCCCGCCGCGCATGTGAATGTGCGCCGAGACGCCGCCCTCGGCCGCGACGCGGAACATGCGTTCGATTTCCGACATCGGCGCGCCTGGCGTGTACGCGCTCCCGAATCCCATGGCGACCGCGCCCTCAGCCAGCCCCTGGCGAAGAATCGCCTCCATCGCCGCCATCTGAGCGTCGGTGGCGGTTCCACTGCCGCCGATCCCGGCCGGCAGCAGTCCCGTGCCGGGATCGCCCAGCACCTTCATCCGCGCCGGAATGTGTCCGACTGACGCGCCGTAGTTGACGATCTGGCCGGGTTCGCGCGTGGCATACCACGCCGCGACGTTGCCGGTGCCGACCTCGAGCTCGAACGCGGAGGTGACGCCGTCGCGCACCATCAGGCGATACGATTCCTCCTGCTGCCCGTGCTCGTGGAGGTCGATGAAACCGGGCGAGACGACGTGGCGGGACGCGTCGATGACGCGCACGCCGGTGAGCGGCGTCTCGGACACGGCCGCGATCGTCCCGCCCCGAATCCCGACGTGGCGCACCGCGTCGAGCCCCGACTCGGGATCGAGGACGCGTCCGTTCGCGATCACCAGATCGTAGGACGGCGCCGGCTGGCGCGCGCACGCCGCGAACGTGAGACACATCGCCGTGACGAACAGCGCCGGCCAGCGGATCATGACGGTTGACCGGATGCTTCGCAGTTGATCATCCACGGTATCCCGAACCGATCGATCACCATGCCGAACCGCTCGGCCCAGAAGGTTTTCTCGAGCGGCATCATCATGCTGCCCGGCCTCGCTCAGCTCGCGAAAGATTCGCTCGGCCTCGGCCGCGTCCTTGATCTGGATCGACAGCGAGAAGCCCTTGAGAGGCTCGTAGCGATCCGGCGCGACGTCGGCACCCATCAACTCCTGTCCGCCGACCGTGACGGAACCGTGCATCACCTTGTCCTGCCAGTCCGCGGGGACCTGATGCGCCAGCGAGGTCCCCGTGTAACGGAAAATGTTCCCGAGCTGGCCGCCGAGCACCCGTTCATAAAGTTTGAACGCTTCTTCGCACTGTCCGTTGAAGCTCAGATACGGATTCACCTGCATAGGGTGCCTCCTGGGCAGCGCGATGTTAGCCAGCGGTCGCGTCTCGAAGCAAGGCTCTCGTCCAGTCGCTGGTCGCGGCTTGATGCACCGTTTTCCCGCCGCTGTCGCGATCGGTCACGCGTGCGCCGCGTTCCAGCAGCAGCCGGATGATTGCGGCCTGCTGCTCACGAGCGAGTGAGGAACCACTCCCTCCACGCCCGTGGTTTGCACCGCAAGATGCAGGGGCGTCGATCCGGCCTGGTTTGGCAGTCTCGGATTCGCCCCGCCATCCAGCAGCGCGTGTACCGCCGCGAGCGACCGCGTGCGCACCGCTCTGTGCAGCGGCGCGACGCCGTCCTTGTTCAGCGCGTTCGGATCGGCGCCAATTGACAGGAGATAGGCGACCGTCTCGGCCTGTCTGTCCGGTTCAAATCGATTGGCATCCGCCGCGTAGTGCAGCGGCTCCGCTCCCCGGCGATTCTTCGCGTGCACGTCGGCGCCGTGCGCAACCAGAAGCTCCGCCACCGGGCGGCGAAACGCGGCGGCAGCCATGTGGAGCGCGGTATCGCCCTGGTAGAGGTAATGCGCGATGTCGGTGAAAAAGAAGGTCGAAGCTCCCTGACGCGTCGCGCCGGTGTCGGCCGCCATCGTCGCCAGCGCCGGGCGGGCCGCGAGACGGCGCGACACCTGCTCGAGGTCGCCGCCCACGACGACTCGGACAAAATCAAGGAAGACTGATCTCATTGGTCGGCGGCGGATACGGGATGCCGCTCGCTTTGAATCACGAGGCGGTCGGGCAAGCGTACCGCCGTCAGCACACCGTGTGAAATCGTGTCGAGGCCGATCGTCGATCCGACGATCCTGGGTGTCGGCCATCCTGTCGGATCGATATCTGCATTGTTCCAATGACCGTAGACGAGCGTCTCCGTTCCCTGGTATCGATCCGGGAAGCCGACCACGCCCCACAACAACGCATTGACCGATTGGTCCTCGAGCCGCGCAACTGTCGGATCCAGCCCGGCATGCGTGCAGACACAGTCCACGCTCCGGTGGTACGGCAACAGATCTTCGAAAAACCGGCGGTGGTCATCGGGCACGGCGTCGAAGAAGCGCGCATACGGCAAGGCGGTTCGACTCAGATACAGCTGAAGCCCTGTAACTGACATGGCTTCGCGCAAGGTGTGCCCGGCCTCAGCGGAATAACTGATGATGGTGTCGAACGCATCCATGCCCATCAACCATGAATGCCGCCGGTAGTCGCACGACGTCCGGAGGAACCAATCCTCATGGTTGCCGCGCAGGCAGACGACCTCCGCGCTGACCTCGCGTTGAAACCGGAGGATCGCGTCGACGCAGCCCTTGGTGTCGGGGCCTCTGTCGATGTAGTCGCCAAGGAACACCACGGTGTCTTGCCCGGAGACCTGGCGCCGAATCTTGGCGAGCACGTCCGTGAGTGCCGGAAGATTGCCGTGGATATCGCCGATCGCGATGGTGGCCATGTCGACTGAGGCGCAATGCAACTCCCGCGACTTCATGAACACGGCGAAGTCGCCGGCGCCTGCAATTGGAGTCATCTCCTCACGGCTTGACCGCGATCATCTGCAACTCGACTCGTGCGCCCGCATTCAGCGCAGCGACCTGCACGGTGGCCCTCGCCGGCGGATTCGTCGGAAAGAACTCGCTGTACACCGCGTTGAATTTCGCGAAGTCATCGAAACTCGTGATGTAAGCGGTGACGGAGGTGACGTCCTTGAAATCCATACCGGCCGCTTTCAGGACCTCGCGCGAGTTGGCGAGCACCTGCCGCGTCTCGGCTTCGATGCCGCCGGACACCAACCGGCTGGAGACCGGATCACGTCCGAGGTGACCCGAGATGTACAGCGTGTTGCCGGCCAGGATGCCCGGACTGAAGGGCAGTCCGGTATTCGGAGCTTTCTCGGGTCGAATGACTCGGCGTTGACCGCCCGATTGCGCGCCAAGCCCTTGCCCCTGATACGCGAGCGTCATGATGATCCCAAGGAACAGACCCCCAACGCCCGCCGCGCTGACGATGCGACGACGATCACTCGTCATGATGCTCACCTCTTCGATGCCGCGTCTTACGAAGAAACCGGCCGATGCGCCCGGAGGAACGACCGGATCTGGCGCACCGCGAGAGGAATCCGTTCCTTGGGCTCCTTCCACGGGAACATGCTCA
Source organism: uncultured Acidobacteriota bacterium (assembly GCA_963792175.1). GTDB lineage: Bacteria > Acidobacteriota > Vicinamibacteria > Vicinamibacterales > CAVVIG01 > CAWBVG01. The sequence continues at coordinate 151,568 of CAWBVG010000053.1, read as the reverse complement.
CTTCGGCCTTCGGCGCGAGCATCGCGGCCTCCATGGCGACGGCGTACGGATGCGCGGGGATATCGTCCGGCAGGATCAGCACCGGCGTCTGGCACGTGCGCACGAAGTCGCGCGTCACGGTGAAGACGAAGTCCGCGTTGGTGCGGTACATCTTCGTCAGGAACTTGTCGACCACCTCCATCGTGATCTCGGGCCGGCGCTTGACCAGCTCGGGTCCCCAACCCTTGATGTTGGTGTCGTAGAACAGATCGCGCATCTCCGGACGCGACCCGCTGGGCTGCGCGAGCACGGCGGCGACCACTCGATTCGGCGCCCGCCGCAGGAGGTTCCAGATGAAGGGGCCGCCAATGCAGAAGCCCATGACCATGAACTTGTCGATGCGCAGGTGATCCATCAGTCCGAGATGGTCGTCGGTATAGGCATCCCACGGCCGCTCGATCTCGAGCGGGCCGGAGGACTGGCCGCTGTTGGCGTTGCGCAGGTCCGCCGCGATGCAGCGATACTCGCCCTTGAACTCCTCGATCGCGTTGAAGGGATTGGTCAGGCCGGCGATCGTCGAGTTCAGTCCGCCGCCGGCGATCAGCAGCAACGGGACACCGGAGCCGTGCTCCTCGTAGTGGATGCGAACGGGGCCTTTTTCGTAGAACGACATCGCCGCTCCTCCTTGCCCGGTCTGCTGCGCAAACACGCGCGGCGCCGCAGCCATCACGGTCGCGGTGGCGCCGGTTTTCAGTATCTTGCGTCTGAGCCGATCGGTCATTGGCGTCCTCCTGACTTGCGGACTGTACTCGATCGCCGCTGGCGCGGATTACGACAGGCGCAACACGTGCTCCATGGCCAGGCGCGGCCCGCGATCGGGATCCTGCTCGACGCGGCTGACGTTGTTGAACAGCATCGTGTCGCGCGACGCGGCGGAGTAGGCCGGCCACTTCGGCAGTCCCGACGTGTTGGGATTCCCGGTCCGTGCGAACGACACCCACGCTGCGCTCACCTTGCCGGCGAGCGCGTGCGCCTCCGGCATCTTGGAGATGAGCGGACCGGCGATCTTGATGTTGTTGAACACGAACGGGATCTCGACGGTATGCGGCGATCGCATGTGGCCGCCACCTTCCGGCGTCTCCCAGTCGAATCGATACGCGAACGCCGGCGCTCCCGCCTGAACCGCTTTACGTTTCGCGAGCTCTCGAGAGTACGTGCCGCGGGGATGATCGGTCGCAATCAGGATCCACAGGTCCCACGGCGTGGCCTCCGGGTGTGCCTTGCGGAAGACCTCGATCACCTGACCGGGATCGCCGCCGATGCGCTTCGCCGCACGCAGCTTCAGGCCGGCTTCATCGAGTGCCAGCGTCTCCGGTGTTGGCCGATCGTAGAGCGTTTCTTCGGTCCGCGCGTAGCCGATCAGGAGTGGAATGCCGGCCGAAAGGCCTGGCGCGGCCGGATCCCACGGGTGGTTCGGAATCGCCCTGCCATCAACAGTGGGTGAGTTGGGGACCATGCCCGGTTCGCGCGATGGAAGCTTGGCGTTCACCGCCGCGTTCGCGGCGAGCAAACGGTTCATCGGCACGTTCTGCAACTCGCGAATCTGCCCTCGTCCGAGCCCCAATTCATCGAGCAGCAGAGTCGTGGCGCGGATCGCGTCTTCTCGTTCGGTCAACCGCAGCACGGCTCCGCTCTCGATGATCGCTCGATGGAACAGTCCCTTCGCTTCCGGCATCGCCATCAACGTCGCGACCTTTCGTCCGCCGCCCGACTGTCCGAAGATCGTGACGAGATTGGGATCGCCGCCGAAGCGATCGATGTTCGTGCGCACCCATTGCAGCGCAGCCACGATGTCGAGCATGCCGGCGCCGCCTGACAATGCGAAGTCCGACCCAGCCGCTTCAGCGAGGTAGGTAAAGCCGAACACGTTCAGGCGGTGATTGATCGTCACCACCACGACGTCACCCGAGCGCGCGAGACTGGTGCCGTCGAGGATCGGCGTCGATCCCGACCCCGATGCGAAGCCGCCGCCATGCAGCCAGACCATCACCGGACGGTTGCGGCCGCCGCCGAGCGCCGGCGTGAAGACGTTCAACACGAGGCAGTCTTCGCCCTCTTCCGGAAGTCGCGCCCGTGCCGCTCGGCCCGGAACGTCCGCAGCGCCGACCGTTTGCGGAGCCGTCGGCCCATAGGCCAGTGCGTCGCGCGTCCCCTTCCATGGCGCCGGCGGTTTCGGCGGCATGAAGCGGTTCGTGCCAGCCGTCGTGTCGCCGTAGGGGATCCCTTTGAAGACGTTGATCCCTTCGTCCGCGATGCCGCGGACCGTCCCGGCCGAGGTCGTCGCGGTGACGCTCTCTCCAGCGGCCGCCTCCAGTCTCAACCAGGGACGCGCTTCGACTGCGGCAAGCAGCAGCGCCGCCTGCTTCACGAACGTTCGCCGGCTCGAGATCGTCATTCCCCCTCCATCAGCGCGTTACTGGCTACTCCGTCACGTCACGTGGACGTCGGCTTTCTACGCTTCCCTCCGTCACGTGCCTTCTTCGCGCTCACAAACTGCCACGCCATACCGAGCAGGTCCCGCAGGGCGTCACGGTGGATCAGGGACAGCCGCACCAGGACGGTGGGATAGTCTACGTAATGATCGGTCACGTAGTAGACGCCAGGGTCCGCAGCCAATAACGCCGCGCGCTGATCGAAGCCGATTCGCACCGCCAGCGTATTCGGCTCGGCGGTCCTGTGGAGAGCGGGACAGGTTAACAACTTCCCCCGCACCTTCAACGATGGCGCACCGTGCATCGTGCTCTCCTCGACCCCGGGCAACGCGAGGGCGATCTTTCGAACCACGTTGAAATCCATCTTTTTACGTGGCATCTGGCACGAGTAGTCGGCCTTTAGACCGCGAGCTCAATGAGTTCGTGGGAAAGGCTTTTCCCAACGACTCGGAGCTTGGCCATGGTTACGGGAAGCGAGAAGCGCCGGGGACCGGCGCTGCCAGGGTTCAGAAAGAGGACCCCGTCACGAACCTCGGCAGTCGGCCGATGCGAGTGACCGGAAACAACGGCCGCGAGTTCTGCGGCCCTGGGGTCGACGTCGAGATCAGACACGTCGTGCAGCACGTAGATCCGGACTTCGCCAACTTCAACGATCTCCGTCAGCGGTAAGGACTGCGCCCACACGTCCCTGTCGACGTTCCCGCGCACGGCGATCGTCGGTGCAATGGCGCTGAGCTGCTTCAGCACCTCTGGTGTACCCACGTCACCTGCATGAACGATCAACTCGGAATCGCGCAGCGCCTCAGCGGCTTCTGGACGAAGGATCCCGTGAGTATCAGAAATCACTCCCAGCGTCATTCGCTTGGCTGCTACTCGCGGCAGACGCCGGCGTTCAACTGGCACTGGTAGTCGGCTCAGCTGGCCCCGGATTTAGCCTGCCGCCGGTCGGCCGCCGAAGCAGACGATGTAGCCGTCGGGATCCTCAACGTAAAAATCTTTGGTGCCCCACGCGGTAGCCGCCAGCGGCTTGAGGATCGTGACACCGTTGGTGACGCACTGCGCGTAGAACGTCTCGATACCGTCGACGCCCGCCGCAGCGTCGAGATGCTCATTGTCGCGCCGGTGGCGACGCTCAGGCTGGCTCTTGGGCGCTTCCTTCAAGTGCAGTTCCAGCCCGTCCAGATGTCCGATGGCATAGAAACCGTCCCATGGTTCGCCGAACGTAAAGCCAAGCTTCCGGTAATACGCGATCGAGCGGCCAAGGTCGTCGACGAGGAACTGCGGAGCAAATGATGTCAGACGCGGCTTCATCGCGATCGTCGTCATCGAATCCTCCTTCGTCTGGCTAACGCCTTGTTCTTCGTTTCGATCGCGCTTTCACCCATGAGGCGTAGCTCTTGGGTACGTCCATGGCCTTGAGTTCCGTCCATGCGGCAATCGCATCTGCACGCGTGCCCTTCTCCGCTGCGAGAAACTCGGCGACGAAGTTGATGTAGCGTCCGTGAGGCACCTTCTCGAATCGTTCCATCTTGTTCAGGGCGATGTACTGTCGAACGAGGTCGCCGTAGGTAGGGTGATTGCCTTTCGTGACTTGCTCTTCTCGCCAGCGGTTCAGGCGATACCAAACACCAGGTTTCTCGCGAACCTCCGGGGCAGCCTTTCTGGCCTGCTGGACAATGAAGTCCTTTGTCTCGTGATTGCTCGTGTAGTGCTCGATCCGTAGGTTCAGGGTCAGGCCACGTTCAAGATCCTTCATCCCGGTCTTACGCAAAGCACGCTTCGTTGGCAGCTTAATCGCACCGGTTTGCAGGAATGCCACGATGGCTCGTTCGAGTTCGTCCTTTCGCAGCCTGGCGGCCTCGGGAATACCGATTCGGCCGCCAAAGTCCCTCAGCTCGTCGACATACCAATAGCCATTCTCGAACTCGCGAACCGTCATTGTGGGAGAGAGAGTACGTGCCATGCGATCACCGGCCCAGACGGCGTCCGCGTCTCAGCCGCGATGTCTGATGATCACACCAGCCGCCGTCGGCTGCAAACGCTTTGAGTCGGCCTTTACACTGCGATCTCGATGAGTTCGTGGGACAGGCTCTTCCCTGCTGGAACTCTGCATCTGCTGCATTAGCGCAAAAACCCTGGTGGTCGTATTCGCGTTCCTGACGGTCATCGCTTGATAGACGGGGCGAGCCGACAGTTTCACCATCGCGGTACGACCCAACGCGCTCAGCCGAGCCGACCACAACAGCGTGCCGGGACAGTAGACGACGCGTTCCAGGCCATGTTTGATGTCGATGCCCGCGAGCACACGGTCCGAGTCGACCTCGCGGCGCAGGAAGATCACGTTGTATCGCCACCGCCGGTCTGACGTCCACGCCGACGTCATCGTCTTCATCAGGCGAGCCATCTCGGCATAGCTCCGAACGACGGTCTTCACGTTCAGACCGTGCTTGCGCGACAGCATCCGATCGATTCGCGTCTCGAGATCGCGTCCGCCGCTCGGCGCCGCCCGGAACAGCACGTTGCCGCTGTTGATGTATGTGCTCACATCCTGAAGGCCGATCTGCTCGAAGTTCGCCTTCAGCGACGCCATCGAGACGATGTTCTTGCCGCCGACGTTGATCCCGCGCAGGAACGCGACGTAGACGGTCGAAGCAGTGTCTCGTTGTGAACGGGCCGCGGGTGTCACAACCGGGGACCCATGCGACCCATCCGAAACAAGGGCATCTGTTTCGTGATTTCGTGTTGTCGTGGCTCGGGCCTGTCTTCAGTCGCGGAAATCGGCCAGCGCGAAGGCGGTCAACGTCGTGCCGGATGGCATCAGCACGTGTTGACGGCCGTCGATCATGTATGTGATCGCCCCGGCGTAGAGCGACGAGCCGGTCTGGAAGTGCCACAGGTTCTTGCCGCTCTTCGCATCGAGCGCGATCAGGTTGCCCGATCCGCCGGCGAACACGAGACCCGAATCAGTGGACAACACGCCGGCCCATGACTGGCTCGCGTAGCGGTATTCCCAGCGCCGCTCACCGGTGGCCACGTCGATGGCGCGAAGCGCGCTATACGGACGATCGCCGAGGCGCTGCACCGCGCCGCCGCGGAACCCATCGCCCGGGTTGTAGTCTTCCTTCCAGGAGAAGAACATGCCGCACGATTCACGTGCTGTCACGAAGAAGAGGCCGCGCGCCGGATCGAGCGACGGCGGCATCCAGTTCGTGCCACCGGATTGATCGGGACAGACCTTCGTGCCTTCCTCGCTGGGCACGGTGTTGGGCAGGAGCATCGGCCGCCCGTCGGGCCGAATCTCCTTTGCCCACGTCGTCTCGATGAACGGTTTGCCCCTGATCAGTTTGCCGGTCGCGCGGTCGAGGACGTAGAAGAAACCGTTACGGTTGGCGAACAACACGACCTTGCGAAGCTCGCCGTTGAGTGTCAGGTCGGCGAGTACCGGCATCTGCGTCGAGTCCCAATCCCAGATGTCGTGCGGCGTGAACTGGTAGTGCCAGCGGAGCTTGCCGGTGTCGGCGTCGAGCGCGACGATCGACGCGGTGTAGAGGTTGTCGCCTTCGCGCTCCGCGCCGTTGTAATCCGGTCCGGCGTTGCCGGTGCCCCAGTACACCAGATTGAGATCCGGATCGTAGGCGCCAGGCACCCAGATCGATCCGCCGCCATGCTCCCACGCCTTGGTGTCCGTGCCGCGCCAGGTGCCGTGACCGGGATCGTCCGGGCCGGCGGTCGTATAGAAGCGCCAGACCTGCTTGCCGCTCTGCACATCGTAGGCATCGATGAAACCGCGGACGCCGTACTCGGCGCCGGCGACGCCGACCAGCACTTTGTCTTTCACCACGAGCGGCGCGGTCGTCCCGCTGTAGCCGTTCCGGTACGGCGCCATCGCCGTATCCCACTCGAGCACGCCGGTCTTCCGGCTGATCGCGACGACGTGCGCGTCGAGCGTCGTCTTGAACAGGCGGTCGCCGAGTACGCCAAACCCGCGATTGACCAGGCCGCAGCACGCGATGAGTCCGCCAGGCAGGTCGCGGCGATAGCGCCAGATCTGGCGGCCGCTGCGCGCATCGATCGCCCACCCGGTGTCGAGCGGTCCGGTCACGTAGATGACGCCGTCGAACACGAGCGGCGCCGCTTCGAACTTGCCGAGGGTATCGGTCTGGAACTGCCACTGCGCGGTCAGACGATGGACGTTCTCCGGTGTGATCTGCGTCAGCGGGCTGTGCCGGTGATTGGCGTAGTTGCCGGAATAGGTGAGCCAGCGCGTCGGGTTCTTCAGACCGTCGCGGAGATCCTGTGCGGTGAGCTCCGGCGTCGCCGGCTGCTGCGCGTTGAGGGAGCAGGTGATGACCCCGCCGGCGACGAGTGCTGCAAAGGCGACACGAACCGTCAACGCGCGCATGGTGTGCTCCTGTCTAGAGGTCACGGAGATCACGGAGCGAACGGGTTAACCACAGAGCAACGGAGTAACGGAGATTGAACGGAGGGCGGATGGTTCGACGGGCGTCGCGAAGCGACGCTGCGCGATCGGATCGATCGCGAAAAACGAACACCTCAGCATTCATCAGGTGCTCGTTTTTCACGATCGATCCGATCGCGCCAGTCGGCCTGCTGCGCAGGCCGACCCGTCGAACCTTACCATCTTCTCCGTTTGACCTCCGCTGCTCCGTGTCTCCGTTTGTGATCCCGTTCGCCCCGTAAGCTCTGTTATCTCGGCGCCGCGGCGGTGGCCCGCAGACCGCTCAAGTACCGCAACAGATCGTCGAGATCGCGATCGTTGAGCCGCTCCGGGCCGTAGATCGGCATCAGCGACTGCTTCTCCATCGTCAGCTCGTTCAGGTTCGCCTTCAGAAACCCCTGCAGCCGTTCGCGCGTGTCCATGATCTGGATCGAGAACTCGTCTTCGTTCTTCCTGACGCCGCGAATGCGCTCGCCCTCTCGCGTGACGAGCGTCACCGGCTCGTAGCCCGGACGAATCATGTCGCTCGTGCCGCGAAGCTTGCCGAGAAGTCCGGCGCGCGGACGGCCCGAGCCGATGCGCGACAGATCGGGACCGAGCTGCCCGCCGCGTCCGTTGACGATGTGGCAGCGGCTGCAATTGGTCCGGAAGAGGCGTTCGCCGTTGGTGGCATCGCCGGTCGGCGGTGCGGCCGTCACCAGGCTGAGCGTGCGCAGATACGCGAGGACCTGCCAGATGTCACGGTCGTTGACGCGCAACGGATCGGCCGGCGTCATCTCCGTGCCGGGAATGCCGCGCCGGACGATGTCGAAGAGATGGTCGTCGGTATTGCCCGCAAGCCAGACGCCCGTCAGGTCCGGGCCGACGTAGCCGCGCGCGTCGGGACCGTGGCAGCCGGCGCATCGGGTCCGGAACATCGCGCCGCCGTTGCTGATGGCCAGCGCGTTGCCCTCGAGCGGATTCTTGGTGGGGCGCTGTTCGCCGCGTGCCGGCCGGTCCTGCGGCGCGGCGTGGGCGATTGCGACGGTTGCGGCGACCACCAACGTCCAGCTCCAGCGCATCATGACGCGGGATATACACCCGCACCAGTCTAGGGTCAAGCCTGATACGATCCGCCTCCCGGCAGCGGAGACTACTGGATCACAGGAGACGAGGAGATCAGGAGGACCGAAGTGAATGACGTTGGTTCGACGGGCGTCGCGAAGCGACGCAGCGCGAACGGACCGGATCGTGAAAACGAACACCATGACGCCCATGGTGTTCGTTTTCACGATCCGGTCCGCTCGCGCTCGTCGGCCTGCGTCGCAGGCCGACCCGTCGAACCGGTCGCTCGCCTCCGTTCAACCTCCGTTGCTCCGTTTCTCTGTGGTTATACCGTTCGCTCAGTCCTCTCCATTATCTCGGCCGTCGTGTGGACATCCGTTGCTGCAGCGTCCGCGCAGTCCACGACCGTGGGGAGCCAGGCGGCCGGCAAGGCGCTGTTCCGCGGCTCCGGAGCGTGTTTGACCTGCCACTCGCTCGATTTGCGCGGCGGCGGGAGTGCCTCGGACTTGAGCTGGATCGGCATGTTGCGCTCGGCTGATGCGCTGCGACGCGTGCTGACCGATGCCTCCGTTCACCCGGCGACATTCTCGCCGGCGGACATCGAGCATCTGGTCGCCTACCTCCGCACGCTGCGATCGCTGCCGCCGAGCGAACCGCGCGAGCGTACGCGCGAGATTTCGACGGTTTCCGAGAACGTGGAGTTCTTCAACCGACCCGAACGGGCCGCTGAAGAGCGAACCGACGATCTGATCAAGGCGCTCGAGATCCCGGAAGGCGCCACGGTCGCCGACATCGGGGCCGGCACCGGCTTCTTCACCTGGCGCCTGGCTCGTCAGGTCGGATCGAACGGCACGGTCATCGCCGTCGACCTTCAGCAGGCGATGCTCGATCGAACGGCGGAGACGGTGAAACAGCACCAGCTCGCCAACGTGCGGTTCGTCCGCAGCACCGAGAGAGATCCGAAGCTGCCGCCGCAATCCGTCGATGTGGTCTTCATCGCGCACTCGTACCACGAGTTTGGCGATCCCGAGACGATGATGGAGGGCGTCCGCCGGTCGTTGAAGCCCGGAGGCCGGCTGGTGATCGTGGAGTACGCGAAGGAGAAGAAGCTTGCCCCCGCCTCAACGCTTCACAAGATGAGTTTCGACGAGATCCGCAGCGAGATCGAGCCGATGGGATTCGAGCTGGATCGGCTCCTGGATTTCCTGCCGACGCAGCACGGGCTGATCTTCACCGTGCGCTAGGGCGCTTTCAGGGGCGTCTAGCTTGTTCGGGAACCTAGTCACCGACTACCTTTGTGTCCTTCGTGTCCTTAGTGGTGATTCGGCGCCGCTAATAACAAAGCCGCCCGCTTCGAGCCCCGAGCCTTTTTACACGTTCGCCGCCAGCGGCTCGTGCATCGGCGCGCCCGGCCTCGAGCGCCATCAGGATCTTGTCGGCGGTGACCGGCGCGCGCCGGAACACCTCGTCGCCGACCGCCGCGGCAATCGCGTTGACGACCGCGCCGAAGCCGGCGCCGACCGGCGCCTCGCCGACGCCGCGCGCGCCGACCGGCGTTTCCGGATCGGGCATGTCGAGCGCCGCCCACTGCATCTGCGCCGGCGCGTCGAGAATCGTCGGCGGCTTGCTGGTGTAGAAGCGCTTGCGCCAGCGGCACGCCGTACTGCTGGTCGTACACCCAGTGCTGCGCGTGCGCGTGGCCGAACCCGAGCATGATGCCGCCGAGGATCTGGCCGCCGAGGTTGCGCGGGTGGATGACCGTGCCGACGTCGGCGACCGCCACGAAGTCGAGCACCTTGTAGACGCCGGTTTCGACGTCGACCTCCACTTCGGCGAAGCCGGCGACGTAGGACTTCGACGTGCCGTCGCGGCCGTAGTTGTCGCGCGCCACGCCCATCAGCCCCTGGCCGGCGAGCGCGGTGGCCGACTTCTTCGTGTAGTTGTTGATGTCTTCGGGCAGCTCGTGGCCGTCGAACCTGCCGCCGAGCTCGATCGCTTTCTGCGCCGCCTGCGCGAGCGTCAGGCTGCGTCCGCCGCCGGACGACGCGTTCGTTGGCGACCTGATACGACTCGGGCGTTGCCGCCGAGCGTCTTCGCCGCGATCTCCTGCAGCTTCTTCTTCGCGTCGATCGCCGGCCGCGTGCGCCGCGCGCGTCATCGCGTGCGTCGTCTGGCTGCCGCCCTGACCGCAGGTGTTCGGCAGGTTCTTCGCGTGTTGCCCCAGGTGACGTCGCACTTCTCCCACGGCACGCCGAGGAGTTCGGCGGCGACGCGATGGCACGTCGAACACCGATTCGGTGCCGAGGTTGCCGATGCCGGACTGGATCGCCACGCGGCCGTCCGGCTTGATGACCAGCAGGCCGTCGAACCCCATCGAGCCGGCCGAGTAGGCGCTGACGGCCGACGCCGACGCCGCGCACCTTCGAGCCGTTCCGCTGTGCCGCTCCGCGCCTTCCGCTCCTCCCAGTTGAACAGCTCGGCGCCCTTGTCGAGCGCGTGCTTGAGAAACGCGCTCGTCGTGTAGTTCTGCTTGCCGCGCGCGTTGAGCGCGCCGAACGGCGCCTTGCCTTCGGGCGCGTTGATGCGGTGGATCGCCACCTCGTCGATGCCGAGCTTGCGCGCGGCCTTGGCCATGATCGGCGCCATCAGCGCGTTGCCCTGCAGCCCGCCCGGCGCGCGCTGCGCGCCGCGCGGCGGCGTGTTGGTCAGCACGGTCAGCATGCGCCAGCGCATCGCCATCGGCTGATAGCACAGCGAGATGTGATCGCCGGCCGACCGCGAGTCGCTGACGACGTCGTACGGGCCGTTGTCGACGACGACGAAGCCGTCGAGCGCGGTGATGCGGCCGTCCTTGCGGAAGCCGATCTTCACGCGCGAGTGCAGCGCCGGCCGCGCGCGCCCGATGTAGATGCTCCTCCTCGCGCGTGATGCGCATCATCACCGGCGCGTTCGCCTTCTTCGACAGCAGCGCGGCGACCGCCGTGAACACCGAGGACGATCCCTTGCTGCCGAAGCCGCCGCCGGTGTACTCGCTGATGATCACGACGTTGGCTGGATCGATGCCGACCCACCGCGCGACGGCGCTGACGGTTCGCATCGTGCTCTGCGTCGAGCAGTGCATGTAGAGCTTGCCGTTCTGCCAGTAGGCCATCGCGGTGCGCGTCTCGAGCGGCTGATGGCTGGTGTTGTTGCCGACGAACGTCTCGTCGAGGACCAGGTCCGCCTGCTTGAACGCCGGCGTCGAGATCGCCGACCGTCCACTCGTCGGTGTGCTTGCCGAGCGGCAGCTGGCCGTCCTTCGCGGCGGCGAAATCGTCCGTCGGTCCACTTCAGCTCCTCGACCTTCGGTCCCGCCGGCGCCGGCGCGGCGCCGGCCTGGGCCGGAGGCAGCGGGCGCGGGCCGCACCCACACGTTGCCTTGCGTCCGCGCGTTCGGGCCGCCGGGCCGCAGGCTCTCGATCGGATCGACGACGAACGGCAGCGGCTCGAACTCGATTTGAATCTTCTCGATCGCTTCGGCGGCGGTCAGCCTCGTCGACCGCGGCGACGGCGAGAACCGGCTCGCCGACGTACAGCGGCTCGTTGGTCAGGCCGCGCTCGCTGAGCGTGCTGGCGATGATGCCCTTCGCCGAGGTTGGCGCCTTCGACGACCGGCGGCAGGTCGTCGACGGTGAGGATCGCCTTCACGCCAGGCATCGCCAGCGCGGCTCGGTGTCGATCCGCACGACCCTGGCGTGCGGCATCGGGCTCAGGAGCAGCTTCGCGAACAGCATCCCCTCGACCCGGTAGTCCTCCGCGTATTTGGCTTTCCCGGTGACCTTGGCCAGCAGATCGGGTGTCGTGTAGTTCTGGCCGACGAGCTTGTGCGTGTTGTTCTCAGACATGTTCATCTACCATCCGCATGTCCGTGTCCACGATGAACGCAAAGATCGCGGCCTTTGCGGACTTCTGCGCGAACATACGCCTAATCCGCGCGGTTTTCAATTGATCTTCGGCGGGCTCGTGATGGGCTTACACTCACCCTGTCCTCGCACACTGGAGCACGCCATGCCTTCCGCCCGAACCGCTCGACCGTGGGGTTTTCTGCCCGAACTGGCTGCGATCGTCGGAAGCTCGGCGATTGCCGTTCTTGTCGCGCAGCCGGCGCAAACGCCCTCGTTCACCGCTGCGCAGGCGAACGCCGGCCGCACGGCGTACGACCGGAGCTGCTCCGGTTGCCATCGCGCCGACCTCCAGGGGGCGTTCGAGGCGCCGCAACTGTCCGGCTCGAACTTTCTGAGCCAGTGGGGCGACAAGACGGTCGCCGAACTGCACGCGTATCTGATGGCGTCGATGCCGCCGAGCGATCCCGGCAGCCCGGGCGCCGACACGATGACCAACATCGTCGCGTACCTGCTGCAGGCGAACGGCGCACGGCCCGGGACGCAGGCGCTGACGCCACAAGCTGCCGTCACGTTCCGCTCGGTGCTTGGCGCGCGGCCCGCGGCCGCCGGTTCCGTGCCGCAGCCGCCCGCGACGCCGGCCGCCGGACAACGAGGCGGCGGAGGCGGCGATGCGGCCCCCGCCCCGCCGCCGTTCCGCAAGGGTCTTGCGGTCGCCGGCCGGGTCAAGAACTTCGTCCCGGTCACCGACGAGATGCTGCGGAAGCCCGATCCCGGCGACTGGCTGATGTTCCGCGGCAACTATCACGGGTGGAGCCACAGCGCGCTGAAGGAGATCACCAGCGCCAACGTCGGCGATCTGGAGCTGGCGTGGGTGTGGGCGATGTCGGAAGGCGGCGCGAACCAGTCGCATCCGATCGTGCACAACGGCGTCCTGTATCTGCTCAACCCGAACAACATCGTGCAGGCGCTCGACGCGAAGAGCGGCAATCTCATCTGGGAACAGCGCGCCGGCCCCGAACAGCGTCCCGGCTACGGCGGACTCCGGAGCTTCTCGATCGCGCAGGACAAGATCCTCTTCGCGGCCAGCGACGCGCGCATGGTCGCGCTCGATGCGACGACCGGCCGGCTGCTGTGGGAAACGCCCGTGGGCGATCCCGCCAAGGGACACTTCGCGACCAGCGGATCGATTGCGATCAAAGGCAAAGTGCTGCAGGGTCTCAGCGGCTGCGCGCGATTTACCGGCGAGGGCTGCTGGATCAGCGCCGTCGACATCGCGACCGGGAAGCTGGCCTGGAAGTTCAACACGATCGCGCAGGAAGGGACGCCCGGCGGCGACACCTGGGGAAAGCAGCCGAACCTGTTCCGCGCCGGCGGCGAAACGTGGATAGCCGGCAGCTACGATCCGGATCTCAATCTCACCTACTGGGGAACGGCGCAGGCCAAGCCGTGGGTGCCGGTCAGCCGCGGCCTCACCGTCCGCGACAAGGTGCTCTACACCGGGTCGACGCTGGCGCTCAATCCCGATACGGGCAAGCTGTCGTGGTTCTTCCAGCACGCGCCGGCCGAATCGCTCGATCTCGACGAAGTCTTCGAGCGCGTCCTCGTCGATATCGGCGATCAGAAGGTGCTGTTCACCGCCGGCAAGCCAGGCATTCTGTGGAAGCTGGATCGCCGCACCGGCAAGTACCTCGGTCACAAGGAGACGGTCTTCCAGAACGTCTGGGACCACATCGATCCGGTGACGGGCACACCGGAGTACCGCACCGACATCATCGAGATGAAGATCGGCGCGTGGGTCCAGTCGTGCCCGAGCACCTCGGGCGGCAAGAACTGGCAGGCGATGAGCTACGACCCCGAAACCGGCGTCGTCATTCTGCCGCTCAGCCAGACGTGCATGGAGATGCGCGCGCGCCAGGTGGACTTCAAGGAAGGATCGGGCGGCAACGCGGGCGACCGGCGGTTCTTCGAGACGCCGGGCGCCGACGGCAAGATCGGCAAGCTCGCCGCCTACGACGTCCGAACGCTCGAGGAGAAGTGGAGCTACGAGCAGCGTGCGCCGTATCTCACCGGCGTCCTCTCGACCGCCGGCGGCGTGGCGTTTGTCGGCGATCTCGATCGGACGTTCCGCGCGCACGACGTCCGGACGGGTAAGGTCCTCTGGGAAGCGCGGCTGGGCACGTCGGTGCAGGGATTTCCGATTTCATTCGCCGTCGACGGCCATCAGTACATCGCGGTGACGACGGGCCTTGGCGGCGGGAGCCCGCGGAACGTGCCGATGGTGATCGCACCAGAGATCGCGCACCCGAGCTCGGGCCAGTCGCTGTACGTGTTCCGGCTGCGTGAAAAGAAGTAGCGACTTCGCCGGACCTTACGACCGGGAAGACGTCTCGCTACGCGAGCCGTCATCGTCAACCCGGAAAAACGTCGCGCCGCTCAGAACCTGTCGCTGGTCGCGGCGGTCCTACTAATTCGCGGCATCGCTCAGATCAACAAGTGAGGCTTTACGGTACTTGTGGCGGCGGGGTGACTGATCGGCAGACCGCCGCTAGCTGTTCGCTTCGCGACGTTTTTCATGCGATCCGACGGGTTGACTTCACGGCCCGCTACGCGAGACATCTTCCCGGTCAGTCATGTCGTGGGCATTCGAGGAGCATCGGGTGTCGCGGGTCGTGGCAGCGGTCCCTTGGACCGAGCCTGCGCGGGCGTCAGTCGGCAAACGCGTCCGAAAGCGAGGAGGGGCACGCCGCCGCTGATTCGCCACCGCCGATCGAATCAGCTCTGAGCCCAACTGATTGTTGGAAAGCCTGGGAATAACCGCAGGCGGCGTGCGCAGCGTGAGCACGAGCGCGACAGGACGCGTTTGCCAGGCGAGCGTCCCGGGAACGCGGACACGACCCGCGACGCCCGAAACTCTGATGCCGCAATGGCCGATGGAAGATGTCTTCCCGTCGTATCGTTCGGCCGGCGTATCCGTCAGAGGCGCTATTTTGCCGGCTTCTCGGATGGCGGGGCAGTGGCCGCGACGGCTTCGTCGGCCTCGATCGTCCAATCGAGGTTGGCGGACTCCACGGCGAGGAAGAACGGCCGCGGATCTTCCGTCACGTAGGTCGTATCGCGGCCGACACCACGCACGTCGACCGCGACCAGCAGCGATCGGCCGCTGACGTCGCTGTGCAGGGTGACGCGAAAGGTTCCCGTCCCGGGCGCGGCCTCGCGGCTCGTTTCCCACCGCAGCCGCAGCGAGCCGGTGTCGCTGATGAACGGATCGGTCTGCATGGAGCCATGGCCGGACCAGGTGCCAAGCTTGCGCCACACCACCGTGGGCGTGCGTGCACGCGTCCGATCCTCGCGGCATGACGCGGTGAGGAGCGCGACGCCAAGGAGCGCGAAGATCCACGGCCTGAACGCTGAAGTCACGTCGAGCTACATAACCTTGTCCAGTCCCTCGGTCAGCTCGATGTAGGTCCCCCACGGATCGGTGAAGAACGCGATCGCGATGCCCAGCGCCGGCACTTTTCTGTAGGGCACGCTCATCTTGATGCCGTCGGCTTCCAGCTTTTTCGTGAATTCCTCGAGGTTCTTGACTTCGAAGCCGACGTGATCGAGCGCGCGGCCGGCGGTTCCGACGACGGGAGTGGTCGACGGTGAAAAGTTCAGCGCTACGCCTGGCAGCGCGGCGACCGGAAACGCGCCGCCGTCCCGCGCCGTCGCACCGAACGTCTTCACGTACCAGTCTCGCATCTCGACGTTCTTCGGGTTGAAGAAGTGCACGTGGTGCAGCGTGATCGGGATCGTCTGCTGCTTCGCCTCGACGAACTCCACCTTCACGTCGTCCGGCCCTTGCGCGAAGGCGATCGACGCGCCGCCCGGCTGAAGCGGACCGGCGATGTCGTCCTTGACTTCCCGGCCGGCCGCTTCGGTGTCGGTGATCATCTTGAAGCCGTTCGCCTTGATCTTGTCGATCACCGGCCGGAGGTTCGGCACCGAGAACCCGATGTGATTGACCGTCGTGCCGCGCGTGCCGCCCGTCGGGGCCTGCGTCGCGCGGAAGAAAATCAGGACGTTCGGGAACTTCACGATCTCGGTGTTATTCGTGCCGATCTTGATCAACGTCCCGCCGAGCGTGTCGACGAAGAACTTCTTCTGCGCGTCCATGTTCGTCGTGTTCAGGTGGTGATGCCCGTAGACCACGGGGCCCTCCTTGGCGGACGTCAGCTGAGCGGATGCGATCGACGCCGACCCGGCGACGAGGAGCGCGGCACAGAGCAATACGAGCATGCGTTTCATGGTTTCCCCTGTAGTTGGCTACGTTCTGTACGTCTACTTCAAGACGTTCGCGCCGGCCTGCGCGCACTGACCGTCCTGCTGGCTCGTGCCGCCGGATAAGCCGATCGCGCCGACGATCGTGCCGTCCACGATCAGCGGCAAGCCGCCTTCGACCGGCACGGCGTTTTCGAGTTTCAGCACGCGCAGACCCTCGCCTCCCCCCGCGAGCGTGTCCTGAAACGTCTTCGTCGAGCGCTTGAACAGCGCCGCCGAGCGCGCCTTCGCGATCGCGACAGTGACGCTGCCGGTCTGCGTGCCATCCATCTTTTCGAAATACACCAGGTGGCCCGCCGGATCGACGATGGCCACCGCCATCAGCCAGTTGTTCTTGCGAGCTTCGGCAAGCGCCGGCCCGGCGGCCTTCTTCGCATCGTCGAGACTGACTGGAGCGCCGTACGGATTGGGTAGCATGGCCGCCCATCATACGGCTACTTCGGGGTCAGATCTTGATTCTTGGCGCTGAGAATCAAGATCTGACCCCCGAGCAGCCCGGCGGCGAGCCAGACCAGGCCCACGATCTTGTGCCGAGGCGCTTGCCGCGGCGAGCACCGAGATCGTCACCGCCGCGCCGAGCACCGGCACGACGCGATGCGCCACCCGCGCCGGGCCTTTGCGCCGGATCACGAAGTAGCCGACGACGGAGGCGTGGAGCAGCGTAAAGGCGGCGAGCGCCCCGACATCCACGATCGACACGAGCACGTCGAGGCCGTCGTCCCGCCTGGCCGCCCAGACCGACACGACCAGCGTCAACGCGGCCGCCGTCAGCAGCGAGACGCGCGGCACACCGCGGCGGGGATCAACCGCGGCCAGTGCCTTCGGAAGTCGTCCCTCGCGCGCCATGCCAAAGAGCAGCCGCGCCGCCGCGGCTTGTCCGGTCATCGCGGCGAACGCCGGCCCGATCGCTTTGGTGACGGCCAGCACGTCCGCCATCCACGGTCCGATGGACGCTCGCGTGAGGTCGTAGAACGCCGTACCCTGCGCCGCCGGCCGCGCCGCGAGATCGGCGGGATCGATGGCGCTCAGAACGCCGGCGAGATACGACTGGACGACGAAGAGCACTCCCGCCGTGGCGAGACACACGAGAATCGCCGATCCGACCTGACGGGAATCGCCCGCCGTTTCCTCGGCGAACGATGCAATCGCGTCGAAGCCCAGGAAGGACAGCACCGCGATCGAAACCGCGCCGGCGATGGCGACCGGATGGACACCAGTCGTGCCGATGAACGGTGTCGCCGGCGGCCTGGCCGGCCCGTCGGATGACAGGACCACGACTGCCGCGACGACGAACACCGCGAGCACGACGAGCTCCGCGACCACGACGAGCGTCCCCGCACGCGCCGCGACGCCGACGCCGGCCAGGTTGAGCGCGGTGGTGACCGTGAACGCAGCGACCGTGAACGTCCACGCCGGGACGGCCGGCATGCAGTGCGTGCAGCGCGATGCCGGAGAAGAGATAGGCGACCGAGGGAATCAGCAGGTAGTCGAGCATCGCCAGCCAGCCGGCCAGGAATCCGGCGCGAGGGCCGACGCCTGCGGTGACGTAGGCGAAGACGGAGCCGGCGTGCGGGACGACGGCCGACATCTCCGCGTACGACCAGGCCGTGAACGCCATGGCGATGGTGGCGACGACGTAGACGAGCGCCGACCGCCCCGTTGGTGCGCGCGTCCAGGACGCCGAAGACACCGACCGGTGCCAGCGGTCCGATGAACAACAAGCCGTAGACGATGAGGTCCCGTCGTGACAGACTGCGCCGTAGCGGTCCGCTCATGCCGGGGAACTGTACGATCTCCAGGGAGGTTCCGATGCGATCGAGGTGCGTGCTGTTCCTGGCGCTCGCTTTCGCGGCGGTCGCCGTCGTTCCGACCAGGATCCATCCACTCCACGCCCAGGCTGCCGAAGCCGGTGACGCTGACCGGTGTCGTCTCCTCCGCGGAGGAAGGGCACATGGAGGGCGTCCTGGTCAGCGCCAAAAAAACCGCTGCCGGGGCCACCGTGACGGTCACGGTCGTCACCGACAAAGATGGCCGCTACCGCTTTCCGGCATCGCGACTGGAGCCCGCTCAATACGGCCTTCGCGTTCGTGCGGCGGGATACGATCTGGTCGCGCCCCCGGGCGGCGTCACCGTCCGGCTGACTGGCAAGCCGACGACGCTGGATCTGAAGCTGCAGAAGACCAAAGACCTCGCCTCGCAACTGACGAACGCCGATTGGTTCGCGAGCTTCCCCGGCACCGACGCACAGAAAGGTTCGATCCGCGGCTGCACGCACTGTCACACGATGGAGCGTATCGTCCGGACGAACTACGACACGGACCGGATGGTCGCCGTCATCGAGCGGATGTCGACGTATCCGCAGCTGTCGTTCCCGCTGAAGATCCAGAAGCTGCCGGCGCCGCGAGTCGGACCGGGTCCGCAGTCCGCCGAGCAGCGCACCGCCGCGTGGCGCCGGCAGGCCGAGTACCCTGACGACGCTCAATCTGAGCGCCGGACCGCAGTGGCGCTATCCGCTCAAGACATCGCCGCGGCCGACGGGGAAGGCGACGCAAGTCATCTATACCGAATACGACCTGCCGTACAAAACCCGGCAACCGCACGACGTCATCGTCGACTCGGGCGGCATTGCCGTGGTACGCCAGCTTTGGCGAGCAGATCCTCGGCAAGCTCGATCCGCGAACCGCGGCCGTCACCGAGTTCGCCGTGCCGATCCTGAAGCCGGAGGCGCCGACCGGCATTCTCGGCGTCCGGTTCGATCGCGACGAAAACCTGTGGCTCGGGATGCAGTTCCAGGGCGGCATCGCGAAGTTCGATCGCAAGTCGGAAACGTTCCAGCTGTGGAGCCTGCCGCCGGAGCTGGACGGCCCGCACGTCCAGATCAATCAGGTCAGCCCGGACCGGTCGCACGTGGACGGCAAAGTCTGGCTGCAGGATGCGGGCACCTACACCGTGCTGCGGCTGGATCTCGCGTCCGCAAAGTTCGAGGTGTTCGAGCCGTACAAGATTCCGCGTCCGAATGTCTACGACGTGATTCCCGACGCGAAGAACAACGGACACTTCCTCGTCCTCGGCAGTGAAGACGTCGGCCGCATCGACGCGAAGACCGGCGAGATCAAGATCTTCAAGACGCCGACCGCGCGCTCGGGACCCCGGCGCGGCATGATGGACGAAGAGGGCCGGCTGTGGTTCGGCGAGAACAACGGCGATCGGATCGGGATGTTCGACACGCGGACCGAGAAATTTGAGGAGTGGCCGGTGCCGACGCCGGGATCGTGGCCGTACGACGTCACGGCCGACAAGACCGGCACAGGTCTGGACCGGCGGCGAGTACGACGATCGCATCCTGCGCCTCGATCCGAAGAGCGGCCGGTTCACCGAATACCTCCTCCCGCGCTCGACGAACGTGCGGCGGGTGTTCGTCGACAATTCGACGACGCCGGTCACGTTCTGGGTGGGGAACAACCACGGCGCGTCGATCGTCAGGCTCGAACCGCTGGAGAGCACGACCTCCTCTGACAGCCGGCGATAAGCTCGGAGACGGTTAACAGGAGGGCAGGAGATCAGGAGAATTGTTTTCACAAAGAATCTCTCGGCGGCGCTCGTTGTACCGGTTTGCTCGCTGCCGGCAGATTCGGGCAGCCCTAAGGGCTGCGCGACGACCGAGGGCAAACGACAGCCTCAGGTATCACGCTCTTCGAAGGCGCCCGCCTGATCGTCGGCGACGGCACGCCTCCGATCGAGAACTCCGCGTTCATCATCCAGAACAACCGCTTCACCCGGATCGGCCGGAAAGGGGATTTACCGGCGCCGGCCGGCGCGCGGCGGATCGACCTCACCGGAAAGACGGTGATGCCCGCCCTGATCGATGCGCACGTCCATCTTGGCTACCGGAAGGGCCTGAGCTTCAGCGCAGACAACTACACGCGCGCCACCATCCTCGATACGCTCGACCGCTTCGCGTACTGCGGCGTCGCGGCTGTTCTCGAAGCTGGCACCGGCCGCGGTGATCTGCCGTTCGAGATCCGGCGCGACGCGCGGACCGGCGCACGATATCTCACCGCGGGCCGGGGCTTCGCGATGCCCGACGCGGGGCCGGGCGTGCCGATGCGCGATTCGGCGTTTGGCGTGACGACCGAGGCGCAGGCACGCGAGGACGTTCAGCAGCTGAGTGCCAAGCACCCCGACCTCATCAAGATCTGGGTGGACGATCGCAATGGGACGGTCGAAAAGCTCAGGCCGTCGCTGTATCGCGCCATCATCGACGAAGCGCACGCTCACGGCATCCGGGTCATGGCGCACATCGCCGCGCTCGCCGACGCCAAGGACCTGTTGCGGGCCGGCATCGACGGCTTCGGTCACGTCGTCCGGGATCGCGATGTCGACGACGAGTTGCTCGCGCTGCTGAAGGCGCGCCCGAACGTGTTCTTCGTGGAGACACTCTGGGGTGAACGGCAGGCCATCTACCAGGGAAAGCCTGGATGGATCGACGCGCCGATCGTTCACGACCTGCTGTCCCCGGAGGAAGTCACGCGCCTCGCCGAGTCGTTTTCGAGCACAGCGTCGCCCGCACCGGCCCAGCGTGAGAGCGCCCGGCGGCTGTTGCGAAACGTCGCGACGCTGAACGCCGCGGGAGTGGTGCTGGGACTCGGCACTGACACCGGCGGCGTGACCGGTGGTCAGTACTTCGGTCTCGCGTCGCTGATTGAGTTGGAGCTGATGGTGAACGCCGGGTTGACGCCCGGGCAAGCGATCGTCGCGGCGACCCGCAACTCGGCGGAGATCCTGCGACTCGAGGAGCTCGGGACGCTGGCGGTCGGGAAGTCCGCAGACTTCCTCGTGCTCGACGCGAATCCGCTGGACGACATCGCCAACATTCGCCGAATCTCGTCGGTCTACTCGAGAGGTGGCGAGATCAACCGTGCAGCGTTGAGAACGCGTTGGGCGGGCCGGTGAGTCGTCTAAGGTTAGAATAACGTCCGTATCCATGATTCGACGTGCGGCGGCGTGTCTTCTCACCGTGATCGCCGCCGGCGCGGCTGCTCCGGCCCGCGCCCAGGGTCCGACCTCCTGCACGATACCCGGCGAGAACGTGTACGTGCGCAACGTCATGAGCGACATCTACCTGTGGTACGCCATGATGCCGAACGTCAACCCCACGGCGTACGATTCGCCGGAGGCGTATCTCGAAGCGGTCCGCTACAAGACACTCGATTCGCATTTCAGCTACATCACGTCACGTGCCGCGAACGACGCGTTCTACTCGGACAGCCAGTTCATCGGCTTCGGTCTTTCGACCAGCTTGAACGGATCCGAGATGCGCGTGCTGCAGGTGTTTCCCGACAGCCCAGCGCTCGAAGCCGGCCTGTCCCGCGGCGATCGGATTGTCGAGATTGGCGGCCGGACCGTGGAGTCGCTGGTGGCCAGCGGCGAAATCGACTCCGCATTCGGACCGTCGGACATCGGCGTCGAGACGAACATCGCGTTCAACCAGGCGGGCGCACGCCGCGATGCGCACATGGTGAAGCGGCTGGTCACGATACCGACCGTGTCGCTGACGAAGATCTACAACGTCGGCGGACGCCGGGTCGGCTACATCTTCTTTCGCAACTTCGTCACGCCCTCGTTCGACGCGCTCGACGCGGCCTTCGCGGAGCTGCCAGCCGCCGGCGTCGACGATCTCGTTCTCGATCTCCGCTACAACGGCGGCGGGCTGGTGAGCGTGGCGCAGCACCTGGCGAGCTACATCGGCGGCAAGCGCACCGACGGCCTGGTGTTCGCGGAGTACTTCCACAACGACCGCAACACGTTCCGCAACCACATCATCCGGTTCGAGCCGAAACCGCAGGCGCTCACGCTGGATCGGCTGATCGTCGTGACGACCGGCGGATCGGCATCGGCGAGCGAGCTGGTGATCAACGCCCTCCGGCCGTTCATCCCGGTCGTCGTCATCGGCAGCCGGACCTACGGCAAGCCGGTCGGGCAGTACGGCATCGAGTTCTGCGACAAGCTGCTCGCGCCGGTGTCGTTCGCGCTGCGCAACGCCGACGGCCAGGGAGATTTTTTCGACGGCTTCCCGCCGGACTGCGCGGCGCCGGACGATGCGGACCATCAGCTGGGCGACCCGGCGGAGGGGTCGCTGAAGGAAGCGCTGACGTTCGCGACGACCAACGCCTGCAGTGCGCGTCCGCTGACGCCGCAAACGAAGGCTGACGATCCAGCTGCGCGCGCCGCGGGCGATCGGGTGGCAGTCGCTGGTCAACGCGTACTGACGAGAGGGATTAGGGACGAGGAGATTAGGGATTAGGGACGAGGGATTAGGGATTAGACTGCTCACCCTGTGATCTGCCGTTCGAAAAACCTTCCGATCGCCATCGCCCTCGGTCTTTTTGCGGCCCTCACGGCGCCGGCGGTGGCCGCCGATCGCCCGAACATCGTCTTCATCATGTCGGACGACCACGCGGCGCATGCGATCGGCGCGTACGGATCGCGCGTGAACCGCACGCCGAACATCGACCGGCTGGCCCGGGAAGGCGCGCTCCTCGAGCAGGTGATGGCGACCAACTCGATCTGCACGCCGAGCCGCGCCGCGATTCTCACGAGTCAGTACTCGCACCTCAATGGCGTGCCGGTGTTCAACCGGTTCGACAGCTCCCGGCGCACCGTGGCGAGCCTGCTCCAGCAGGGCGGCTACTACACCGGCATGATCGGCAAATGGCATCTCGGCAGCGATCCGGTCGGGTTCGATCGGTGGGAGATCCTGCCGGGGCAGGGCGCCTATCAGAATCCGATCCTCTACACGGCCACGGGGGAGAAAACCTACACCGGCCGATATGCCACCGACGTCATCACGGACCTGTCCATCGAGTTCATTCGCAGCCGGCCGAGGAACAAGCCGTTCTTCCTGATGTCGCATCACAAGGCGCCGCACCGGCCGTGGGAGCCCGACGAGGCGCATCGCGCGGCATTCGCCAATCGCTGGATCCCCGAGCCGGACACGTTCTGGGACGCCTACGACACCCGGACGGACGCGCTGCACGAAAACCAGCAGCGCGTGGCCGCCGATCTGAACAACCGCGACCTCAAGCTGCCGCCGCCGCCGGACCTGACCGGCCCGGCACTGACCACCTGGCTGACCACGAAGCCGGCGTCCGTCACGATTCGCCGTGGCAGCGAGACGGTGACGCTGACAGGCGAGGCGCTGGCGCGCTGGAAGTATCAGCGCTACATGCAGGACTATCTCGCGACCGTGCAGTCGCTCGACGACAACATCGGACGGCTGCTCGCCTTCCTCGACGAGTCGGGGCTCTCGCGGAACACCATCGTCATCTACACCAGCGACCAGGGCTTCTTCCTCGGCGATCACGGCCTCTTCGACAAGCGCTTCATGTACGAAGAAGCGCTGCGGATGCCGTTTCTCGCGCGCTGGCCCGCCGCGCATCAAACCCGGCACGCGGAGCCGCGCGCTCGCCCTGAATATCGACTTCGCGCCGACGTTCCTCGAGGCCGCCGGAGTGCCGGTACCGGCGGACATGCAGGGACGCAGCCTGCTGCCGATCCTCCGCGGCCGAACCCCCGCCGACTGGCGGACGTCGATGTACTACCGCTACTACCACGACCCGGGCGATCACAACACGCGCGCGCACTACGGCGTCCGCACCGCGACGCACAAGTTGATCTACTTCTGGAAGAAGGATCAGTGGGAGCTGTTCGACCTCGTGAACGATCCGCACGAGCTCCACAACCTCTACGGTCTGCCGGGCCACGAGGCGGTGACGGCGGAGCTGAAGACCGAGCTGCTTCGCCTGAAGAAGTCGCTGAAAGACGACGATCAGTTCGCGAACGATCAGTTGCCGAATGGCGTAGACGGCCCGGTCGCGACGTTGCGGGGCAAGTAAGTGAACGACGAACGACTCGCGGTGAATCGCCGGAGGTTTTTCGAGTGCCTCTCCGCGATCGGCCTCGGCTCGACGCTGATGCCGGACGCGCTGACGATCGCGGCTCAGGACTCGGACACCATCACGATCGAGATGATCGAGGCGGCGCAGACCCTCGCCGGCATCACGTTCACCCGCGAGGAGCAGCAGGCGATCGCGACCCGGCTGAACGCGACCCGCGGCTACGCTGGCGGGGTTTCGTTTTCTGAAGACCGCCAATCTCGGCAATGATACGCAGCCCGCCGTCGTGTTCAACCCGGTTCCGCCGGGCAAGACGCTGCCCGCCGGACCACGCGGCCTCAAGCGTCGCGAACCGCTCGTGTCGAAGCCGTCGAGCGACGAGGCCCTCGCGTTCCTGCCGGTGACGCATCTCGCGAAGCTGGTGAAGTCGCGTCAGATCAAGCCGTCGGAGCTCACCGAGCTGTATCTCGCGCGGCTGACCGCACACGATCCCGCACTCCACTGCGTCGTCAACCTCACGGCGGATCTGGCGCGAACGCAGGCGAAGCAGGCCGACGCGGAGATCGCCGCCGGCCGGTACCGTGGTCCGCTGCACGGGATTCCCTTCGGGTTGAAGGACCTGTTCGCGGTTCGAGGGACGAAGACGACCTGGGGTATCTCGCCGTACAAGGATCGGATCATCGACACCGACGCCACGGTGTACACGAAGCTGAGGAACGCCGGCGCGATCCTGGTCGCGAAACTGTCGACCGGCGCGCTCGCGTTCACCGCGCAGTGGTTCGGCGGCGTGACGCGCAACCCGTGGAACCTGCAGCAGGACGCGGCCGGCTCCTCAGCCGGCCCCGGGTCCGCCACCGCCGCGGGGCTGGTCGCCTTCTCGATTGGGAGCGACACCGGCGGATCGGTCATTGCTCCGTCGGCTCGCAACGGCGTCACCGGCATGCGGCCGACTTTCGGCCGAGTGAGCCGATACGGCGCGATGACCCTGGCGTGGACGCAGGATACCGTCGGCCCCCTGTGCCGCTCGGCCGAAGACTGCGCCGTTGTCTTCGACGCGATCTACGGTCCGGACGGAAAAGACAACAGCGTCCTCGACGTGCCGTTCGGGTGGGACGCGTCAGCGGATGTCGCGAAGCTGCGTGTCGGGTACCTCCGCTCGATTCTGGACGAGGGACCCGCGGGCGCGGCTGGCAGCGGGTCGTCAGAGCAGGACGCGACGCGCCGGAACTACGAGGAGGCGATCCGCGTGATTCGCGGTCTCGGTGTGCAGGTGGCGCCGTTCGACCTGCCGGAGGTCGCGATCGAGGCCATCGACTTCATCCGGTACGCGGAAACCGCCGCGGCCTTCGACGATCTGACGCGCAGCGGCAGGCTCCGCGACGTCGAGCGCGGTCCGGAGCAGAGTCCGCGCCCGGCGGAGATTCGGCCGGCGCGCTTCATTCCGGCGGTGGAGTACATCCAGGCCAACCGGTATCGCATGCGGGTGATGGAACAGATCGACGCCGCGATGTCCGGGCTCGACCTGTTCATCGGCGCGAACCAGCTGCTGACGAATCGCACCGGTCATCCCGTCATCAGCCTGCCGAACGGGTTTTTCAACGGATCGCCGACGGCGCTGCAGATGACGGGGAAGCTGTTCGGCGAGCCGGAACTGCTCCTGCTGGCGCACGCGTTCCAGTCGAAGACGGATCATCATCTGAAGCATCCGTCGCTGTAGGACGAAAGAACGCAGAGGCCGCTAAGGCCGCCGAGAATATTCTTGCGATCTTCGCGATCGTCGCGTTCCACCGTGGACGGACGCGATCACGCCGGCTTCACGCATCGAAACCCCACGTTCGTGCCGCCGCTGTCAGCGGCGCCGCGTCCCCGACTGCCGACGTGATAGCGCGCGCAGTACCTGATCGCTGCACAGGAACGAGCCGCCTTTCTGGACGCGCTTGGGGATGCCCGGCTCCTGCGGATCCACGCTGTCGCTCGGCCCGGTGGGATTGTGCGCGGTGCCTTGCGCATTCAACTGTGCGAAGTAATCGGGACGGTACCAATCCGAGCACCACTGCCAGACGTTGCCGCCGACGTCGTACAAGCCATACCCGTTCGG
Organism: uncultured Acidobacteriota bacterium; assembly: GCA_963792175.1. GTDB lineage: Bacteria > Acidobacteriota > Vicinamibacteria > Vicinamibacterales > CAVVIG01 > CAWBVG01. The sequence goes on along the minus strand of CAWBVG010000053.1, from coordinate 125,397 downwards.
CGGAAACGCCTTCACGGGCGACGTCCCGCGATAGCCATCCTCGCCGGCGTCCTGCGACGGGAACTGGCCCTGCCAGATGTTGGCGGGCCATCGGCCGCCCGGTTTCAGGTCGTCGCCCCAGGCGAAATGTTTTCCGTCCTGGCCGCCGCGGGCCGCGAATTCGTATTCGGCTTCGGTCGGCAAGCGCTTGCCTGCCCACGCCGCATACGCCTGCGCGTCGTCCCACGCGATATGGACCACGGGATGATCGTCCTTGCCCTGCACGCTGCTGCCGGGTCCCTCTGGCTGCTTCCAGCTGGCACCCGGCTGATACGCCCACCACGCGTTCGGGTTGTCGAGCGGCACGGGGCGGCCTGGAGGCCGGAAGCACGCAGAACCCGGGACGAGCTTGTCGACGGGGACGCCCGGGTAGTCTTTCGAGTCGGGGATCCGTTCGGCGATGGTCACGTATCCGGTCGCGGCGACGAATGCCGCGAACTGCTGGTTGGTGACCGGCGTTTCGTCCATCCAGAACGGATCGACGGCGACGAGATGCACGGGTTCAGCGTCCGGCATCCCGCAATCGGCGCATCCCATGTGGAACGTGCCGCCCGGGATCCGGATCATTCCGCGTGGCGCCGTCGCCGGCGGCTTCGTGCACGCGCCGACAACGACCGCCGTCGCGGCCACGACGGCAAGCCAGCCACGAAAACACGAAAACACCGAAGATACGGAGCATCTCTCGAGAGCTAGCTGATCTTTCGTGCTTTCGTGGCTTATCGTGGCCATCGGACAGGGCACTGCAGGCAGCTGTCAGTGTTCCATCGGGAAGCCGAAGCAGTACAGCGTGTTGTCGTAGGTCGTGAAGTAGACGCGCCCGTTCGCGATCGTCAGCTGCCCGTTGTGCGTGAACGCCGTCACCTGGCTGCCGCTCGACCACAGTTCCTTGCCGGTGGCCGCGTCGAGCGCGTACAGGATGGCCGGCTGCGATCGCTGCACGCGGGCATCCACCTGATACAGGCCGCCTTCTCGATCGTTCGCCTGGCGCACCCACTCGCCGCTCGCCAGGGCGAAAACGACGCCGTTGGCCACCGCGGGTGCCGCCGGCGTCATGAGGTTTCGGGAAATCCACGCGTTGGTGAGGACCGGCTTGCCGCCCTTCTCTTCGACTTTGAACGCGGCGATGCTGCCGACGTTGGCGTCGCCGTTGTTCATCGCGAACGTCGCGCTCGGATGCTTCGGCCCCCAGACCGGCGCGAGCACCCAGCGCGTCCCCTGCGCGTCTTCCCACGACGACAGGCTGCCCCACGTGCCGGCGCCGGCGAAGTCGATGTCCTCGTTCGAGATCAAATCGGATCGGAACAGCGGCGTCCGGTGATCGGTGCCGCCGAGCGACTGCGAGTCGAGCAGGAAGAAACGCCCTTCTTTGCCCGAGCCGACCAGCAGCTCGCGGCCTTTGTACGGAAAGACCACGGGCGTGACGTTCATGTCGAGATCGCGCTTGTAGAGCCACTCGGCATTGGTCGGCGCATACCAGTCTTTCAGTTTCAATTCCTTGGGCGTCAACGCAATCACCGCGTTGGCGTAACGGTTGGCCGCCGGATCGGTTTGGCCGTCGCCAGTCTCCGCGTACACGGTTCCATCGGCGCCGATCGCAGGACCCGCGGTGCCCCACAACCCGCCGCTTCCCGACCGCCAGTAGCGCACCGTTTTCGCCGGATCGTTCAGGTCCAGGGAATAGACGCTGTTCGGGTTCCCGCCGCAGCCCTGACCGGTGATCGTGTAGATGATGTTGTCGACCAGCGCGAGGCTGTACGGCTTGCCGTTGGGCGGCAGGAACTTGACCGGCGGCGCCGTGTCGCCGGTGTTGATGTTCACCTGCTGCAGGTTGCCGTCGCCGGTGAGCGCGAACACCGAGCGGACCGCGAAGGGACTGCCGCCTCGCTGTGGTCCGGCCGCAGCCGGGGCCGTCGTCGTTGCTGTGGGCGGAGTCGGTGCGGGCGCGGCCGGCGGCGCGGGTGCGCCGCGGCCTCGCTGCGGCAGTGGCTGAAGCACCGGCCACGCTGTCAGCCCGCCAGGACAGAGAAACGACGCCTGCGTGGTTTCGGGCACGTCCGCGTGCCACTCGAAATGTTTTTTCCAGAACAGCTTGCCGAGGTCCGCGTCGACGGCGAAGAGATCGTTGTCGGCGCCCGCGACGATCGCCAGCTCCTTGAAACCGCGGTCCGTGATGGCGCGCTCGACGATCAGCGGACCGTACAGGGAGTAAACCGATCGCTGCTTGGTGTCGAGCGTGATCTTCCACAGCAGCTTCAGGTTCTTGACCGAGTCCTTCGAGATCGCGGTCTCGTTCTTCTGCCAGCCGGTGCGCTGATTGTCGCCGCTGTGCGTGACCCACTCGGCGCCGCGCAGCGGCAGGATGGCGAGGCACGCCAGGAGAACGGTCCAGACAGTGATTCTGCGCATGGTTTCTTCCGTCGGGTTAGCCACGAAGACGGTTCGACACGCTCACCATAATGCATATCCCAGCTTGTCGAGGGTGCTTTCGTGTCTTCGTGGCGTTAGAAAACGAGCCGATCTTTTCGCGCGTCGATCTTCGGCGCGGCCTCGCCGCCGGCTGCCTGTTTCAGATCGTCAATCGACGCCAGGCGTCCTTTTTCGGTGCGGGCCCGCACGATCGCTTCGGCGACGGCAGCCGGCACATCGAGGGTGGCGGCCAGCTCCGTCGCGGTCGCCTTGTTCACCGCGATCGGTGAAAAGTGTCTGGCGAGGTACTCGAGGATGTCGGTCCACTCCTGGTCGCTGCCCTGCGCGCCGTTCGCCGCCATCTCGTCGAGCGTCTTGCTCCACTCGTCGCGCGACTTCAGCTGCGCCAGGACACTCTCCGGGCCGTGACAGTCCTTGCACACCTTGAAGAGCGCATCGCGGCCGGCGCCGTCGGGGAACCGGGCCGCGGTCGTCGGGTCTGGGGGCTGGGGGCTCGGCTGCAGAAAACGAGACAGGGGCTAGGGGCTCGGGGCTAGCTGCAAAAACGGAAACAGGGGCTCGGGGCTGGGGGCTAGCTGTTGAAACGGAACGACGAGCTCGGGGCTGCGGACTGGCTGCAGAGGCAGAAGGCGTCTGCGCGACGATGGCCGCGTTGAGGCCAAGCGCGCAGACGCCGATGACGATCAGAAGGTTGCTGATACGGTTTCTCTACGTGAACGACTTCGGCAGCTCGAACCCTTTCCGGTACTCGCGGGTCAGCAGCTTGTCCGCTTTCTTGTCGTCAACGAACGTTTCGGATTTCCCGTCGAACACGAGGCTGTGGCCGACCTGGTACGAGATGTTGCCCAGGTGCGGCAGCGTCGAGGACAGGTGCCCTTCGTTGACGTCGCAGGTCAACAGCTTGGGATCGCCGGCGCGGATGGCGTCGATGAAGTTCTGGTAGTGCGGATACTCCGTCGTCGTCAGGCCGGTGGGTTCGGCGTCGGGCGCGTCGGCTCCGGGACCCTTCTCGTTCTTGGGTCCGAAGTACGACTGCCATTTCTTCCCTGACTCCTCGATCCACAGCCAGCCTTTCGTGCCGTAGAACAGGTTGCCGATCTTGACGCTGCCTTCGTCGTTGGTGAAGCCGCCGCGCGTGCCGAACTCGAGGATCGCGCCGTCGGCGTATTCGAAGAAGCTGTTCTGGTAGTTCGGTGTCTCCTGCGACGATTCCTCGCCGGCGTAGGCGCCGACCGACTTGATCTTCACCGGGTGTTCCTGCTTCTGCAGGCCCCAGCGCGCGATGTCGAACTGGTGCGGACCCTGGTTGCCGCTGTCGCCGTTGCCGTAGTCCCAGTGCCAGTGCCAGTTGTAGTGGAAGCGGTTGCGGTTGAACGGCCGCTTCGCCGCGGGGCCGAGCCACAGGTCGTAATCGACCTTGGACAGGTACTGCGCGTCGTAGGTCGGCTCGTAGTTGGTCGACGTCAGCGTGAGCGCGTACTTCTCGCCAGGCTGCATCGGCCCATCCGGGTACTTGCCGATCGCCGGACGCGGCTTGTAGCAGAGCCCGCGCGCCATGTAGACCTTGCCGAGGCCGCCTTCGTGAATGAACTTGATGGCGTCCTTCACCGCGGGCCGGCTGCGGTTCATCGTGCCGACCTGCACGATCATGTTGTAGCGCTGCGCCGCCTCCACCATCCGGCGGCCTTCCACCACCGTGTGCGATGACGGCTTCTCGACGTAGACGTGCTTGCCGGCCTGGAGCGCCCAGATCGTCGCCAGCGCGTGCCAGTGGTTCGGCGTGGCGATGACGACCGCGTCGATGTCCTTGTCGTCGAACACGCGCCGCATGTCCTGGACGAACCCGGGCTTGAATGTGGTCACGTCGCTCAGGCGCGCGTCGTTGATCCGCTCGGGCGCCAGGTTGGCGTCGATGTCGCACAGCGTTTTGATCTCGACGTTCTGGAGCTTCGCGAACCCGCGCTTCAGGGAGTTGCCCTGACCGCGGATGCCGATGCTGGCGGTCACGACGCGGTCGTTCGCGCCGAGGATCCGCCGGGCAGCGCGAGGGGCGGCGGCCGCCGCGGCCTCGGCCTTCGAGCTGAGGAATTCACTGCCGACTGCGATTCCCGCCGCCACCGCACCCACTTTGGAGGCGAATTCGCGCCGCGATATGGTCTTGTCGTCCTGGTTGATGGCCACAAAGCCCTCGCTTTCATCGCACAGTGTAAGGCACTGGACGGGCACCTGCGGTAGGATTTCTCACCCCTGCCCCTGCCAGGGGTCGGATCAGTATCCGACCCCGGTCTCGGTCTCCTGCGGTAGGATTCCTCAGCCTTGGAAGGAGATTGGTATGACCACTGATCGCTCTCGCCGCCGCTTCGTGGGGACCGTGGCGGCTGCCGCCGCCTGGACGAGCCTTGGCCGGGTCACCGGCGCGGAATCGGCCACGCCCGGGGCCGGGACGACGTCAACCGCGCCGCCGGCTGGTGGTAAACCGGAGCGTCTGAAGCTGGGGCTCGCCTCGTACTCGATGCGGGAGTTTCCGCTCGACCAGGCGCTGGCGTGGGCCAAGCTCATGGACGTCAAGTACATGACGTTCAAGGATGTGCACGTGCCGCGGACCGATCCGCCGGAGGCGACACGTGCGCTGCGCGCGAAGATCGAAGCCGCCGGCATCACGATCATGGGCGGCGGGACGATCACCATCAAGAACGACGCGGCGCAGATCAAGAAGGAATTCGAGTACGCGAAGAACGCCGGGTTCCCGCTGATCTACGTGGATCCCGATCCGGCCGCCCTCGATACACTCGAGCAGATGGCGAAGACGTACGACATCAAGGTCGCCATCCACAATCACGGGCCAGAGAACAAGAACTGGCCGGCGCCCCGCGACGCGTACGCCGCCGTGAAGTCGCGCGATAAGCGGCTGGGACTCTGCATCGACATCGGCCACACGCTGCGTACGGGCACCGACCCGGTGCAGGCGTGCCGCGAGTGCCGCGATCGCCTGTACGACATGCACGTCAAGGACCTGGCGTCGAAGAGCGAGCGGGAGAGTCAGGTCGAAGTCGGCAAGGGCGTGATCGACTTCCCGGCGCTGTTCAGGACCCTGATCGAAATCGGCTACCAGGGTCAGGTCGGCCTCGAGTACCAGATCAACGCCAAGGCGCCGCTGCAGGGCATGATCGAATCGATGGCCTACATGCGCGGCGTCCTTGCCGCCGTCACGACCGCGACCAGCCACTGACGCGGCACGATCGGGGCTAGGGGCTACGGGCTAGCTGTCCAGAGACAACAACATTGGCAGCTAGCCCCCAGTCCCCAGCCCCGACAGCGGCCGGGTGACCACATGCGTAGGCAGCTCTCGACCGTCGCGATGTTGATCGGCGCGACGCTCGTCGTCAGCGCGCAAATACCCACACCCGGCCGTTCGGTTCACGTCACGCTCCACGAGGGGACGAACATGGCGGCCGCGCTGTCGCCGGACGGGCGGACGCTCGCCATCGACCTGCTCGGCACGCTGTGGACCATGCCCGCGTCTGGCGGCGTGGCGAAACCGATCACCGACATCTCGATGGACGCGCGGCAGCCGTCGTGGTCGCCGGACGGCACCCGCATCGCCTTCCAGGCCTACTGGACCAGCACCTGGCAGATCTGGACGGTCAAGGCCGACGGCACCGACCTGCGACCGGTCACATCCAGTCCTTACGACGATCGCGAGCCCGCGTGGTCGCCTGACGGACGCCGCATCGCGTTTTCTTCAGACCGCAGCGGCTCGTACGACGTCTGGGCGCTGACGCTGGCGAGCGGCGAGGTCAAGCAGGTCACGTCGGATCCGTCGAATGAGTTCTATCCCTCGTGGAAGAGCAGCGGTGAAATCGCGTTCGTCTCCGATCGCCGCGACAAGCCCGGCGTCTACGCGATGGCGACCGATGTCTCCGGCGCCTCCGAGCGGCTGATCGCCGCCGTCGACGGTGCGGTTGCCGCGCCGGCGTTCGGTCCGGACGGATCGACGATGGTGTTCAGCGTGATTGCGGGCGGCAGAAGCCGCCTGATGGTGAGCGCGCCGACGGGCGGCGACCGCAATATCGCGGATCCAGACGAGGACGTGTTTCCGTTCCGGCCGCAATGGGTCGCCCCCTCCGAAGTGCTGTACACGGCTGACGGCAAGATCAAGCGGCGATCCGTGGCCGGCGGGCCCGCGCGCGTCGTCGAGCTGACCGCCGACATCTCGTTCGCGCGATCCGGGTTCAAGCCGAAGCCGCGCGAGTTCGATCTCCGAGGGCCGCAGCCCGTGCGCGGCATCATGCACCCGGTGGTCGCTCCCGATGGCACGCGCGTGGCGTTCGCCGCGCTCGGCGACCTGTGGCTGATGCCGGTCGGTGGGTCCGCCGAGCGGCTGACGCACGACGCGGCGCTCGACACCGATCCCGCCTGGTCGGCCGACGGCCGATCGCTCGCGTACTCGACCGATCGCGACGGCGTGATGAACATCTGGGTGCGCGACCTGCAGAGCAGAACCGATCGCCAGCTCACGCACCTGAAAGCGGCGGCGATGCAGGCCTCGTGGTCGCCCGACGGATCGCGCATCGCGTTCAGCGATCCGGAGGGGCAAATCCAGCTCGTCGACGTCAAGAGCGGCGTCGTCACGCGGGCTCACGAGCATCTCAACGAGGCCGGCCGGGCGAGCTGGTCGCCCGACGGCCGCGCGCTGATCGTCTCGTCCCTCAAGGTCTATTCGACGCGTTTCCGCGAAGGCACGAATCAGGTGCTGCGCATCTCGCTCGACGGGCAGCCGGATCGCTGGTTCGATCCGATGCCGCACAAGTCGATCGGCATGCGCGAGGACTACGGCCCGGTCTGGTCGCCCGACGGCACGCAGATGGCCGCGATCGTCGACGGCCTGCTCACCGTCTGGCCGGTCGCACGCGACGGCACGCCGCAGCGTCCGCCGCGCGCCGTCTCCACCGGGCTCGCGGGATCGCCGACGTGGACCGGCGACTCGCGCCGGCTCCTGTATCAGAGCGGCGATCGCCTCGAGCTCGTCGACGTCGCGTCAGGGAAGATCGTCCAGGAGATCGATCCGCACCTCACCTGGACTGCTGGCGGCGCCGACCGGAACGAAGACGATTCACGCCGGACGGTTCTGGAACGGCCGCACCGACACGCTCCAGACCGACGTCGACATTGTCGTCGACGGTCACCGGATCCGGAGCGTCGAGCCGCATCGCGACGCGCTCCATATCGGCGAGCTCGTCGACGCCTCTCGCGACACCGTGATCCCCGGGTTGATCGAGATCCACACGCATCTGAGCAAGGACTATGGCGAAGCGCTCGGCCGCGCGTTCCTTTCGTGGGGCATCACCACGCGTCCGCAATCCGGCGACCAGCATCACGGAATCGATGGAGAACCGGGAAGCCTTCGAGTCGGGCGTCCGGATCGGCCCGCGGCTCTTCACGACCGGCGAGCCGTTCGACGGAACACGCGTGTACTATCCCGGCGGCACCTCGCTCGACGACACCGGCCAGTTGCCGCGCGTCCTCGCCCGCGCGAAGGACTTCGACTTCGACTTCGTCAAGACCTACGTGCGGCTCCCCGATCAGATGCAGAAGCGCATCATCGAGGCCGCGCACGGCATGGGCATGCCGGTGACGTCGCACGAGCTCTATCCGGCGGTCGCATTCGGCGCCGACGGCGTCGAGCACATTCGCGGCACCAGCCGCCGCGGCTACTCGCCGAAGATCAGCGGTCTCTCGCGGTCGTATCGCGACGTCATCGACCTGTTGACCGCCTCGAAGATGACGCTGACGCCGACGATCGGCATCCAGGGCGGCTTCCGGCTGCAGACGATGCGCGATGCGTCGTGGATCGACGATGCGCGGATCCAGCAGCTGTATCCCGCGTCGGTTGCGCAGCGCTGGCGGGATCAGACGCGCGACGCCGGCGACGCCGGCCCAGATCGACGAGGCGGCGCGCCTGGTGACGCCGCAGGAGCGCACGGTGTTTCAGGTCGTGAAGGGCGGCGGGCGCGTGACGGCCGGTACCGACGCGCCGATCAATCCGTACGGACTGAGTCTCCTGATGGAGCTCGAGAACTATGCGGCCGGCGGCCTGACACCGGTGGAAGTGCTGCGAACGGCGACCATCGTGCCGGCCGAAGCGATGGGCGTGGGCGACCAGCTCGGGAGCATCGAGGCCGGAAAGCTCGCGGACCTCGTGATCGTCGACGGCAATCCACTGGCGAACATCAGAGATCTGCGGCGCGTGAAGCGCGTCATGAAAGACGGACGGCTGTACGACCTCGACGCGCTCACAAAAGCGTTCGAAGGTTCCAGAGTTCTCAGGGTTCCAAAGTTCTGTTTTCGGGTTCCAACGTTCGCCGCGTGAACCCTAGAACCCTAGAACTCTAGAACCCTGATCGGGAGGACACCATTCCGGTTCTGGGTATTGACGTCGGCACCGGCGGCACCCGTGCCCTGCTGCTCGGCGAAGATGGCGCGCTCCTCGGCTCGGCGACGGCGGATCACGCGCCGTTCGCGTCGCCCCGCACGGCGTGGGCGGAGCAGGATCCCGCCGACTGGTGGCGCGCGTCGCAGGACGCCTTGCGCTCGGTGCTGTCGCAGACCGGCGTCGCTGCCGACGCCATCTCGTGCATCGGTCTCTCCGGACAGATGCACGGCGCGGTGCTGCTCGACGCGGCCGGCGCGGTCCTGCGGCCGTCGATCATCTGGTGCGATCAGCGCACCGAGGCCGAGTGCCGGTGGCTGGACGACACCGTCGGCCGCGATCGGCTGCTCCAGCTGACGTCGAATCCCGCGCTCACGAATTTCACGCTGACGAAACTCCTCTGGGTACGCCGCCACGAGCCGGACCTGTGGAATCGCGTGCGCCACGTGCTCCTGCCGAAGGATTACATCCGCTTTCAGCTGAGCGGCGAGCACGCAATCGATGTCGCGGACGCGTCGGGCACGCTGATGCTCGACGTGACGCACCGGCGCTGGTCGCGCGAGATGCTGGACGCCGTGGGCGTCGACGAACGCCTGCTGCCCGCGGTGTTCGAGTCGCCGGCGGTTGCCGCGCAGGTGTCCCGCGAGGCGGCCGCGCTCACCGGCCTGTCCGCCGGCACGCCGATCGTCGCCGGCGCGGGCGATCAGGCGGCCGGCGCCATCGGCATGGGGATCACACGGCCCGGCGCGGTGAGCGCGACCATTGGGACATCGGGCGTCGTCTTTGCCGCGACCGATCGGCCCGCCACCGATCCTCGCGGCCGCATCCACACGTTCTGCCATGCGATCCCGGGACGATGGCACGTGATGGGCGTGACGCAGGCCGCCGGTTTGTCGCTGAAGTGGTTCCGCGATCAGATCGTGGGCGGCGTGTCGTACGACGATCTGACCGCGGAAGCGGCGCGCGTCGAGCCCGGCGCCGACGGCGTGCTGTGGGCGCCGTATCTGATGGGCGAACGGACGCCGCATTGCGACCCGAACGCCCGCGCCGCGCTCGCCGGCCTGGCCGCCAATCACGGGCGCGGCCACATCGTCCGGGCGATCATGGAGGGCGTGGCGTTCAGCCTGCGGGACACCTTCTCGATCTTTTCCGAGCTCGACCTGCCGCTGGAGAGCGTGCGGCTGGGCGGCGGCGGGTCGCGCTCGCCGCTGTGGCGCCAGATTCAGGCCGACGTCTATGGCCGCACCGTCGACACGGTGCAGGCCGATGAAGGCGCCGCCTACGGCGCCGCGATTCTGGCCGCCGTCGGCATCGGACTCTGGCCAACGGTGGACGCCGCGTGCGATGCTCTGGTGCGCCGGGCCACCGTGACGGAGCCTCGACCGGCGCATGTCACTGCGATGAACCGTCAGTACGCCGCTTACACGCGTCTTTATCCCGCGCTCGGGAGCATTCATGGCTGATCTGTACGCTCCGAAGCCGGAGCACAAGTTCTCGTTCGGTCTGTGGACGGTCGGCAATCGCGGACGCGACCCGTTCGGCGATGTGGTACGCGATCCGCTGCCACCGGTCGACGCGGTCGCGCTCCTCGCCGAAGTCGGCGCGTGGGGCGTGAACCTGCACGACAACGATCTCGTGCCGATCGACGCGTCTCCCGCCGATCGCGATCGCATCGTCAAGGAATTCAAGGCCGCGTGCCAACAGCACGGCCTGGTCGTGCCGATGGCGACGGTCAACCTGTTCTACGACGCGGTGTTTCGCGACGGCGCTTTCACCGCCAACGACGCCGGCGTTCGTGCCTTCGCCCTGCAGAAGACCAAGAGCGCGATGGACCTCGGCGCGGAGCTGGGCGCGAAGATCTTCGTGCTGTGGGGAGGGCGCGAAGGGACGGAGACCGACGCGTGCCGCCGGCCCGACGAAGCGGTCAAGCGGCTGCGCGAAGCGGTCAACGCGCTCTGCGAGTATTCGATCGACCGCAAGTACGGTTTCAAGTTCGCGCTCGAAGCCAAACCGAACGAGCCGCGCGGCGACATCTACATGGCGACGACCGGCGCCTACCTCGGGTTCATCCCTACGCTCGCTCACCCGGAACTGGTCGGCGTGAATCCCGAGGTCGCGCACGAACAGATGGCCGGCCTCAACTTCGTGCACGCGGTGGCGCAGGCGTGGGAGGCCGGCAAGCTCTTTCACATCGACCTGAACGATCAGGTGCCGGGCCGGTACGACCAGGACTTCCGGTTCGGATCCGCCAACCCGAAGTCCGCCTTCTTTCTGGTCAAGTTCCTCGAGGACGTCGGCTACGACGGCCCGCGTCATTTCGACGCCCATGCCTACCGGACGGAGGATTACGATGGCGTGCGCGACTTCGCGCGAGGCTGCATGCGGACGTATCTGATCCTGCGCGAGCGCGCGCGTCAGTGGAACGCGGACCCGGACATTCAGGCGCTGGTTGCGGGCCTCGGGAAGCAGGGCCGGCGCGGGCTCGGCTACGAGCGCCTCGATCAGCTGACGATGGAAGTGCTGCTCGGTGTGCGGGGGGACGGCCGATGAAGAAACCATTGTTGATTGCCGCTCTGTTGATGGCATCGGTCGCGCCGCGCGCGGCTGCGCCGATCCGCGTGATGCTCCTCGATGGCGAAAGCGGCGGGCCGTATCACAAGTGGCAGGCGACGACGGTGTCGCTGAAGAAGCAGCTGGACGACGCGAAGCTGTTCGACGTCGAGGTCGTCACGGCGCCGCCGGCCGGCGCGAGCTTCAGCGCGTTCAAGCCGGACTTCGCGAAGTATCAGGCGGTGGTGTTCAACTACGACGCGCCGGACGATCGGTGGCCCGCCGAGTTGAAGGCGTCGTTCGAGCGCTACGTGACCAACGGCGGCGGTGTCGTGATCGTGCACGCGGCCGACAACGCCTTTCCCGGCTGGAAGGCGTTCAACGACATGATTGGCATCGGCGGCTGGCGCGATCGCACCGAAGCGGCCGGCCCGTATTGGTTTTACAAGGACGGCAAGCTGACATCGGACAGCGCGCCGGGCCGCGCCGGCAGCCACGGACAGCGGCTGCCGTTCAAGGTCACGGTGCGCGACGCGAATCACCCGATCACGCGTGGCTTGCCGGCGGCGTGGATGCACCAGGGCGACGAGCTGTACGCGCTGATGCGCGGGCCGGGCCGCAACATGACGGTACTGGCCACCGCGCACTCCGATTCGTCGAACAACGGCACCGGACGCGACGAGCCGCAGCTGATGGTGCTCAGTTACGGGAAGGGACGCGTGTTCCATACCACGATGGGACACGACATCAGCGCGCTGAGCTCCGTCGACTTCGTCGTGACGTTTCAGCGCGGCACCGAGTGGGCCGCCACCGGCGCGGTGACGCAGCCGATCCCCGCCGACTTTCCGACGGCCGACACGGTGCGCGTGCGCGCGGACCTGGCGGCGATCGATCAACCGCCGGCACCGGCGGGCCGCGGCGCTCAACCGCCTCCCGCGCCGGCCGGCGGCCGCGGCAGCCAGGCGAGCCCGGCATCGGTGCCGCCGCCGGCTTCGGCGACGCCGCAGACGTATCCGCCGGAGCAGGTGCGCGCCGGGCAGCCGATTTTCTCCGCGCAGTGCGGCTTCTGCCACGGCCGCGACGGGATGGGCGGCGAGACCGGCCCCGATCTGACCCGCGCGCCGATGGTGGCCGAAGATGTCCGCGGCAACAAGATCGGGCCGTTGCTGCGCGCGGGCCGCGTCGACAAGGGCATGCCGGCGTTCACGCTCAGCGACGCGGACGTCGCCGCCGTCGTCGCGTTCATTCACGACCAGAAGAACCGGGCGGCCTCGCTGACGGGCGGCCGGCGCGCCGTCGACCTCGCGGACCTTCAGACCGGCAACGCGGACGCCGGCAAGAAGTACTTCGACCGGGCCTGCGGGCGATGTCATTCCGCGACCGGCGATCTCGCCGGCGTCGCGAAACGCCATGACGGCCTGCCGCTCCTTCAGCGCATGCTGTATCCGAACCCGGCCGCGGGCAAGCCGTCCCACGCCAAGGTCACCGTCACGCCGAAGTCCGGTGAGAAGGTGTCGGGAACGCTGGCGTATCGCGACGAGTTCACGATCGCGGTGACGCTGCCGTCCGGCGCGTCTCGATCGTTTCCCACGAATCAGGTGACGTTCACCGTCGACGATCCGCTGCAGGCGCACGTCGAGCAGCTTGGAAAGTACACCGATGACGATATGCACAATGTTCTGGCGTACCTGCAGACGCTTCGCTGAGCGGCAGCCGCGGTCGATAGCGCGGCCGCTTTCATGGCACGGCGATCGCGGGCCTAGAAGGCCTCGCGCTAGCGAGCACTGGCGCTCGCTGTCGCGTGTGGCGCGATTCTTACAGCGCAGGACAGCTGGCCGACCTACCACGGCGATTTTTCCGGTCAGCGCCACAGCAAGCTGACGCAGATCACGCCGGAGAACGTCCGTCAGCTGACGCTGGCGTGGGCGTTCCAGACGGGGCAGACCCAGCAGATCAAGGCCACGCCGATTCTGGTCAACGGCATCATCTACATCACGACGCCGGACAACATCTGGGCGATCGACGCCCGATCGGCCCGGCAGCTGTGGCGCTACACCTACCCGACGAATCAGGGGTTCCACATCGGCCATCGCGGCGCCGCGGTCTACAAGGATTCGGTCTACCTGACGACACCGGATGCGCACCTGGTCGCGCTCGATGCCAACACCGGCAAGGTGAAGTGGGATGTCGTGGTCGCCGACGCGAAGCGCGGCTACTGGTCGACGAACGCGCCGCTCGTCATTCGCAATCACGTGCTGGTCGGCGTGTCGGGCGACTTCGACAACCTCCCCGGTATCCTGCAGTCGTTCGATCCCGAGGTCGGCGCGCATCAGTGGACGTTCTACAGCACGCCGCCTGTCGGCACCCCCGGTTCGCAGAGCGGCGGCGCGACCGGCGGTCAGATGTGGATGACCGGCACCTACGATCCCGATCTCAATCTCGTCTTTGTCGGCACCGGCAACCCGACGCCGGTGCTGAACGGTCCGATGCGTCCCGGCAACAATCCCTGGACCGGCAGCATCGTGGCCCTTGATCCGGACACCGGCAAGCTGGCGTGGGGATTCCAGGCGTCGCCGCACGACACGCACGACTGGGATGCCGCCGAAGTGCCGGTTCTCGTCGATGCCGACTTCAACGGGGCGGCGCGCAAGCTGCTGCTGCAGGCGTCGCGCAACGGCTACTTCTTCGTGCTGGATCGCACGACCGGCAAGAACCTGCTGACCAAGCCGTTCGCGACGGTCAATTGGGCAAAAGGGATCGACAGTGAAGGCCGGCCGATCCCGGATCCGGCGAAGGAGCCGTCACGGGACGGCGTGTTGATCGCGCCGAATGAGAGCGGCGGCACCAACTATCGATCGCCGAGCTTCGATCCCCGGAGCGGTCTGCTGATCGTCAGCGCGCACGACGGCTACGGCATCTACTTCTTCAAGCCGGAGCACGGCGAGTACGGATGGGCGGGCGCCGACTACAACCTGTGGGGACGAGGGGTGCTGCGCGCGATTGACTATCGGACCGGCGCGATCCGCTGGAATCACGATCTGGGCGACTCCGCGTCGGCCGCCGGTGTGCTGACGACCGCGTCCGGCGTGACGTTTACCGGCGATTCGGTCGGCAACGCGCTGGCGCTGCGCACCAGCGACGGCACCACGCTCTGGCATTCCGCCATCGGCCGCGTCGGCAACGGGCCGGTGACCTACGAGCTCGACGGCCGGCAGTACGTGCTCCTCGGCGGCGGCAGCGCGCTGTACGCCTTCGCGCTTCCGCAGTAACCGCCGCGCGCCCGGAGCCCCTGAACCGTGACGCCACTCAGGCGCGTAACGGTAGCAGCACCGTTACTCCGTTGGCAGGGACGGTCCAGGATGTTAGCGTCCGAGGACGCATGAAGCCATTCAGATTGCTGGTTGCGGTGGTCACGCTGTCGATGCTCGCGCTGCTGGGCGATCTGGCGGCGCAGGCGGGTCAGGTTGGAGGCCGCGGTGGCGGTCGCGGGGGAGGGCGCGGCGTGCGGACGCGAAAGGCCGTCCTGGCGTGGGCCGACACGCGCAACGGCATCGCGCAGCACGACTCGGTCTCGCATGCGCTGGCGGTCATCGAGCGGCTCGGCTACGAGTCGGGCGCCTACGACACCTACATTCGCACCGACTCCAGCGTCGTCTCGAAGCAGCCGACGATGACCAGCGGCCAGCCCGCGAGCGGCGGCCCGAGTCTGAACAACGTCGACGCGATTTTTTTCCTCGGCCATCGCGAAGTCGAACTGACCGCGCAGCAGAAGGCCGACCTGCTGTCGTTCGTGAGGGACGAGGGCAAGGGGTTCGTGGCCGCGCACACCGCGGTGACGGCATTCGAATCGTGGCCCGAATTCGGCGAGCTGCTTGGCGCGCGGTACGACGGACACCCCTGGAACACCGCATACGGCAGTCGTCATCAACGAGGATCCGGCGTTCCCGGCCACCAAACATTTCCCGGCGGTATTCAATTTCACTGACGAGTTCTATCAGGCGAAGGCATATTCCCGCGACAAGATTCGCGTCGTGCTGCGGCTCGACGTCTCGAAGATGCCGCCAACTCCGAAGTCCATCGCACGGACGGCGACTTCCCATTGGCGTGGGCCAGGATGTACGGGAAGGGACGCGTCTTCTATTCCTCGCTCGGGCACGCGTCCAGCACCTGGGACGACCCGAGCGTCTACCGGATGTACTTCGAAGCGATCAAATGGAGTCTCGGGATTGACCGACGGCGACGCGACGCCGCGTCCGCTGAAATAGCCTAGCATGCGCCTCAGCGCTACGCCCAGGCCGAGCTTCTTCATGATGGCGACGAACCGGCGGTCGTCGCGCAGGGGATCGAAGCGGGCGTCGACCTTGAGGTGAATCAGCTCGAACGCGCGATCTTCTGACGCCTTCGTCAGCCACCGAAATCCCTGATCCGTCTGCTCGAGCGCGAAGTAGATCCAGGCGAACTCCATCGGCGACACGTATCGCTGCTTCGCGAACGCGTCGAGCTTGCCGAGCACTTCGAGCGCCTGTTTCTTCCGGCCCGACAGCGCGAACGTCCGCCCCAGCGCACCGTGCACGCGCGGCATGTTCGGCGACAGATGGACCGCGCGCTGGAACGCCGCTTCTGATTCGTCGAAGTCCTTCAACTGCTCCTGGACGAGGCCGAGCATCCAGTACGCCGCCCCGAAATGCGGATTCAGCTCGATGGTGTGATCGCAGCGCTCGAGCGCGGTCTGGAAGTCGCGCCGGTAGAAGTGCACCGCGGCGACGTCGCGCGCCACGATCGCCGACACCGGGTCGAGCGACTGCGCGACGAGCATTTCATCGAGCGCCTCGTCGAGCCGTCCCATCGGCGCGAGACACGACGCCGCGTACCAGTGATGAGCGGTCGCGTTGCGCGGGTTCAGGCTGATGGCGCGGCGGAACTCGCGCTCGGACCCCAGCCAGTCCCAGTCCTGCGTCGCCTTCACGTGCGCCAGCGACGTATGCGCCTCGCCGGAATCATCGTCCAGCATCACCGCCGTCGCCGCGCTCGACGCCGCTTTCGTCCAGACCTCGGACGGCCCCATGACGCCGTAGTGATTGCACAGGCCGTAGGCGTCGGCCAGCCCGCTGTGCGCCGGCGCGTACTGCGCATCCTCGACCAGCGCCTTCTCGAAGAACTCGAGCGCCTTCAGCAGCCCTTCTTCGCTGCGCTGGCTCAGATGGTATCGGCCCTGCAGATAGAGGTTGTGCGCGGCAAGATTCTGCGTCGGCCGCCGCCCGCTCGGGCGCGGCCCTTCGGCAAACTCCGGCTCCAGCTGCCGCACGATGGCGTGCGCGACCCGTTCCTGGGCGTCGAACAGATCGGTCGTGTCCGCGTCGATCGACTCGGACCACAGATAACACCGGCTCGCCGTGTCGACGAGCTGCGCCGTGATGCGCAGGCGCGTGCCGGCGGCGCGGACGCTGCCGCTGACGATCATGGCCGCGTCGGCTCTTGGCGGTGGCGTCCTCGACGCGCGAGAATCCGCAGGTTCGGGAATCGGGCCAGGTTGTGAATGATCTCTTCCCGGACACCCAGGCAGAAGGAGTCGAGCTCCGTCCGCCGCCATGGTTCCCGAAGGGCAGGACGCTGACCGTGTTCCGGCTGACCAGCGCCGACGCAATCGATCGCTTCGCGACGCCGAGGTTTCCCGCCGCTTGAAGACCGGCGCGTAGCCGCCCTTCGGCAGGTCGATGATCACCTCGTCGCTGGCGCCTTCCTCCTGGTAATAGCGAACCAGCTTGGCGCGCAGCCGGCGCGCCTGCACCCTGACGATCGGGTCGGTTCTCGGATCGAACGACGGCTCCTTGCCGAAGACGTGCACGCCGATGACGTACTCCTTGAGCTCGGTGCTGCGTCCGCCGATCGATTCGAGGACGATGAAGCTGAGGAAGCGCTTGAGGCGATCGACCTGCTTGAAGGTGGCGCTGGCCAGCAGGCGTTCGAGCTGCTGCCGGACCGGCTTGTCGGTGTCGCGCGTCACGGCCGCGGCGACTGTCACGCAACGCCATGCGCCGTATCTTACTTCGCTTCGGACGGCCGGCCGCTCGCAGCATGTCTCGTGCGGTGAGCGACGTCGCAGGCGATGAATGTCGCCGAGAATCACGAATAGGAAAACGCGCCGACCAGCGCGACCACGCCGATGTACACCAGCGGACCGACGAACGAGCCGGACACGATCGAACGCGATGCCAATCACCAGCGGCGTGACGATGCCGGCGAGGTTCGCGCTGAAATTGAAGATGCCGCTGGTCAGCCCGATCAGTTTCTTGGGCGCGATGTCGGAGACGACCGTCCAGCCGAGATTGGTCATGCCCTGGCCGAAGAACGCGATCGACATGATCAGCATCACCAGGCTGTTGCTGCCGGCGGGCACGTAGGCGGCCGCGACAATCGTCGACGCCAGCAGCATGCCGCCCGACGATCGGCAGCTTGCGGGCGAGGTTGGCCGATCCGGTTCGCTTCAGAATCGCGTCCGACAGCCAGCCGCCCGCGAGCACGCCGATCGAGGCGCCGATGTACGGCAGCGACGGTCATGACGCCCGCCTGGATGAACGTCATCCCGCGCGCCGTCACCAGATAGGTGGGAAACCAGGTGACGAAGAACACCTGCGTCGAGTTGCCGCCGAATTGTCCGAGGGACGCGCCCGCCACCTGGCGGCACCGCAGCAGCCGGCCGATGTGGCGCCACTTGAAGGTGACCGGCGCGTCCGTTGTATTCGCCGCCGCCGCCCGCCTCGATGTAGTCGATCTCCGCCTGGTTCGCCGTTCGGCTCTCGGCCGGATTGCGAAACAGCGCCCACCAGACGATGCCGAACGCGACGCCGAGACCGCCGACGATGAAGAACAATCCGCGCCACCCGAACCGCTGCGTGATCCAGAACAGCGGCACGCTCAGGAATCCCAGGCCGACGTACTGGCCGAACGAGTAGATCGAGTTGGCCCGCGCCCGCTCGTGCTGCGGAAACCACGTCGCCAGGATCCGGCTGTTCGCCGGAAAACACGGCGCCTCGAAAATGCCGACGCCGATCCGCGTCAGGATCAGGCCGTTCAGCGATCGCACCGACGCCCATCAAGGCGGTGCAGAGCGACCAGCGCGACGACGGCGATGAAATAGGTGACGCGCGTCCCGAACCGATCGAGGAAGATGCCGCCCGGAATCTGGAGCAGCGCGTAGCTCCACGAGAACGCCGAGAAGACCAGCCCCATCTTCGCCGCGCTGAGCCCGAGGTCCGCGCGTCAGGAATGGCGCGGCGATGCCGAGGACCGTCCGATCGAGGTAGTTGATCATCGTCCCGCACGCGACCAGCGCCAGGATCGGGACCCAGCGGACGTGCGTCCGCGGCAGCGACGCGGTGGCGGTCGCGCTCACGGGAGGACGGCCGCCTGAACCGTGATGCGGGTTCCGCCACTACTCGCCCTTGCGGTAGATGTCGTTGATGTTCCAGTGGCCGGGCGTCGGCGTCGGCGCGTTTTCCATCGGCGCCTGAATCACCGTCGGCAGGTTCGAGGCGAGCGCCTCGCGCAGCGCCGGGCCGAGATCGGCGGCCGACTCGATCATCACGCCGCGCGCGCCGCACGCGCGCGCCATCGCGGCGTAGTCGACGCGTGTACGGCTTGCCGCAGCGCTCGAACATGCAGCCGAAGCTCGAGCCGTAGTGCATCGATTCGAGGCCGGCGATCGTGCCGAAGCCGGCGTTGTCCATCACCAGCCAGACGACCGGCAGCTCCGCCTCCATCGCCGTCGCGATCACCGATGGGTTGGTGCTGAAGCCGCCGTCGCCGATCAGCGACACGGCCGCGCGATCGGGATGCGCCATCTTGACGCCGAGCACCGCCGACGGGCCGAACCCCATCGTCGCCAGACCGCTGGGCGTGATGAACGTGCCGGGCACGGTGATCGGAAACTGCTGGCCGACGCCGTTCTTGTTCCAGCCGACGTCGGTGACGATGAACCCGTCCTCGGGAACGGCCTTGCGCAGCTCGGCGAGAATCCGCTCGGGCCGCATCGGGTATTGATCCGAGCTCCACTGGTGATCCCAGTTCGCCGCGAACGCCTTGCCGGCCGCGCGCGATCTCCTCGCGCAGCCGGCCGCGATCGCGATGGCGCTTGCCGCGCGCCGCGGCGGCCAGCGCCCCGAGCGCCAGCTTCGCGTCGGCGACGACGCCGAGCTCGGTCGGGATAGTTGCGGCCGATCTCCGCTTCGTCGGCGTCGATGTGGATCAGGCGCGTCGGCGGAATCGAGAAGGTGAAGCGCGGATCCCACGAGCTCGAGTTCGCTTCGGCGAGGCGCGTGCCGATGGCGACGATGAGGTCGGCGGTCCGGCACTTGTCGTTCGAGATCGGCGTGCCCCAGAATCCGGTCTGGCCGAGCAGCAGCGGGTGATCCTCCGGCAGGCAGCCCTTGCCCATCAGCGTGTGCGCGACCGGCACCTCGAGCGCCTCGGCGAGCGCCGCCAGCTCCGACGGTCGCCCGCGCCGACAGGACGCCGCCGCCGGCGTACAGCACCGGGCGCTCGGCCGACGCGAGCGCGTCGACGATGCGCGCCACGGTCGGCGGCATCGAGGGTCGGCCGCGACATCGCGCGCCGGCAGCTGCTGGAAGGCGTCGATCGGCAGATCGGCGGAGAAGATGTCCATCGGCACGTCGACCAGCACCGGGCCGGGCCGTCCCGCCTGCGCGAGGTGGAACGCGCGCTCGATGATGCGCGGCAAGTCCTCGACGCGGTCGACGCGGTAGACGCGTTTGCAGAACGGCCGGTAGATCTGGCACTGGTCGGCGTCCTGGTGGAGGTTGACCTCCTGGTGCGGGTGCCGGCCGAAGTAATGCGACGGCACGTCGCCGGCGATCACGACCATCGGAATCGAATCGAGCGCCGCGTTCGCCACGCCGGTGCACGCGTTGGTCAGGCCCGGACCCAGATGCGTCAGCAGCACGCCCGTCTTGCCCGAGGCGCGCGCGTAGCCGTCGGCGGCGTGGGCGGCCACCTGTTCGTGGCGCGTCGAGACGAACCGGATGCGGCTCTTGCCGAGCGCGTCGAGAAACGCGATGACCGTGTGTCCGCACAAGCCGAAGATCACGTCGACGCCGAGGCGCTCCAGGTATTCGGTCAGCAGGTACGAGGCGATCCGGGTCTCGCGTCGCCTTCTCGGTTCGCTCGACGGTGCGGGGCGCAACTGTGCTCATACGGTCATCCCACGTCTGGTTAGAAGGTTTCGCTGCCGTAGAACTCGCCGAACAGTTCCTGCTCGGACGGGCGGTCTTCGGCAATCGGCCGGCTGACCCAGGTCACGTTCATGTAGTGCTTGAGCGAGATGTTCTCGTTCGTGATGTTCCCGCCCCAGACGCCGCAGCCCATGCTCGACGTCATCGGCATGCCGTTGGTGAACGTGCCGGCATTCGACGCCGACTGCACCTGACGGACCATCATGCGGCTCACCGGCGCGACCAGCGCGAGGCGATGGATGTGGTCGTCGTCGTAGGAATAAATCCCGCACGAGTGTCCCTTGCCGCCGGTCTCGAAGATCTGACGCACCTTGTCGAGCGCCTGATCGAAGCCGTCGTACTTGAATACCGCGAGCACGGTGCCGAGCTTTTCCGTCGAGAAGCGATGCTGCCTTGCCGATGTGCTGCTCCTCGACGATCAGGAATGTCTTGTCGTCGGGGATCGTAAAACCGGCGCGCTCGGCCACGACCGACGCCGCACGGGCAATCGTCTCGGGAGTCCGGTGTCCGTCGGCGTCCCAATACGCGGCTTCGAGCGCGCCTTCTCCGCGCCGCTCACCAGATACCCGCCCTCGGCCTGCAGCTGTTGCAGGAAGGCGTCGTAGATCGCGGCGTCGACGAGGACGTTGCCGTCCGCCGAACACCCTGAGCCGTGGTCGTTGGTCTTGCTGATGCGCGTGTTGCGCGCGGCTTCGACGATGTCCGCGGTGTCGTCGATGACCATCGTCGCATTGCCGGCGCCGACGCCGTAGGCCGGCTTGCCGGAGCTGTAGGCCGCTCTTGACCATCGCCGGTCCGCCGGTCGCGATCGTCAGGTCGCAGAGGCGCATCAGCTCGTTCGCGAGCGGGATGCTCGGCCGCTCGACGCACTGCAGAAGATCTTCCGGCGCGCCGGCCTTGCGCAGCGCCGCGCGCATGACGCGCACGGTTTCGTTGGTCGTCTTGCGGCTGCCGGGATGCGGTGAGAAGATCACGGCGTCCTTGCACTTGATCGCGTAGATCGCGATGCCGATCGGCGTCACGTACGGACTGGTCACGGGAATCAGCGACGCGATCACGCCGGCCGGCTTCGCGTATTTCACGATCCCCTTGTCCGGAATCTCTTCGATGATGCCGATGCTCTTCTGCCGGAGCGCGTCGCGGAGGATGCCGAGCACCTTGGCGCGCCGCTTCGGTTCGCGGACTGCCCATCCCGCTTTCGTCGACGCTCATCCGCGCGAGCCGGGTGGCGGTGGCCTCGTTTCCGCCTGCCCAGGCGACGGCGCGGCACAGCCGATCGACTGCGGCCTGATCGTAGGTGTCGACCGCCTGCATCGCGGCCTTGCGCGCGCGCGATCAGCGCGTCCGCAATCGCTTGCTCCTCGGGCGTGATGGTTCGTGCGGGTGCCGTCGCCACAGCCATCGTCAGGATCCGTTCTGGCGCGGCGGCACGCCGTCGTAGGTGACCGGAATCTTGATCCGCATCGGTTTCTCGCGCGTCAGCTCCTCGAGCACCTCGGCGCTCAGGCCCGCGACCCGGGCGACGATGAACAGCAGCGCGCCGACCTTGGCCGGCAGCCCGAGGTCGTGGAGGACCGCCGCCATGGCGCCGTCGATGTTGAGCGGGATCGGTTTGACGCGTTCGGCGAGCGCCGCCTCGAGTGCACGAGCGAACCGGATGCCGTCTCCCGCCAGTCCACCATCGTCGGCGAGGCCGAAAATCACCGAGACCCGCGGGTCGATCTCCGAATGCACGCGATGCCCGAAACCGGGCAACCGCCGCTTGTCGCCGATCGTTTCGCCAACCAGCTGACGCGCGCGCCTCGTCGAGCGACAGCGACCCGTCCGCGCACGATCGAGCCCCGCGGCGATCAGGTCCATGCACGCTTCGCCGGCGCCGCCGTGTTCGTCGCCGATGGTGAGCACGCCGGCGGCGATGGCGGCGGACACCGACTGGCGATTTCCCGATGCCGCGAGCCGCGCCGCCGCGCACGATGGCGCGCCGGCGCCGTGATCGGCCGACCCGATCAGAAGCGCATCGATCAGGCGGCGCTCGGCGTCGGACGGCAGCCGTTCGTGATGCAGCAGAAAAATCAGATCGGTAAACGTCGATCGCCGCATCAGGTCGAGGACGTCATGTCCCCGCACATGAATGTGGGTGGGTCCGGCGTCGACGATGGCGGTTCGCCAAGGTTCCATACGAGAGTCTGGATTATTACGCCTGCGCGAAGGGCGCGGCGAGTTTTACGGTAACGACACCGTAACACCATTGGGTTGTGGCAATACGGGTGCTAACGTGCCGACCCTGACAGAAATGTCGGCTGCAGGAGGCACTCACGTGAAACTGTTTCGAGCGGTCATCGGCATGGTCGTGCTCGGGCTCCTCACCAACGGCACCGCGTCGGCGCAGGCGATTGCCGGCTCGCAACTCTCTGGCGTCGTCCGCGACTCGAGCGGGGGCGCGATTCCCGGGGCGGAAGTCACCGCCACGAAGACCGATACCGGAGCGATCCGAACCGCGTTCACGGGTGCCGACGGCTCGTACGCGCTGCCGAACCTTCCGGTGGGTCCCTATCAGCTGAAGGTCGTCCTGCAGGGCTTCAATACCTACATTCGCGACGGGATCGTCCTGCAGGTGGGCATCGAACCCCGAGATCAACGTCACGCTCGCGGTCGGCGCGATCAGCGAGCAGGTGACGGTCACCGCCAACTCCTACATGGTCGAAACCCGCAACACCGGCGTTGGCCAGGTGATCGACAACCAGCGCATCATGGAAATGCCGCTCAACGGGCGGCAGGCCACCGAGCTGATCTTCCTGTCCGGCCTCGCCACGGCGGCGCCCGCCGGCGACCTCAACACCAACAAGAACTTCCCGACGGTCACCATCTCGGTCGCCGGCGGGCAGGCCAACGGCATCACCTACATCATGGACGGCGGGACGCACAACGACCCGTTCAACAACCTGAACCTGCCGACGCCGTTCCCCGACGCGCTGCAGGAGTTCAAGGTCGAGACCAGCGCGCTGCCGGCACGCTACGGCCATCACGCGGCCTCCGCGGTCAACCTGGTCACCAAGTCGGGCACGAACGAGATTCACGGCGACGCCTTCGAGTTCCTGCGCAACTACCACTTCATCGCGCGGAACTTCTTCGCGCCGGAGCGCGACAGCCTCAATCGCAACCAGTTCGGCGGCACGCTGGGCGCGCCGATCATCAAGAACAAGCTGTTCGTGTTCGGCGGCTACCAGGGGCGCATCGAGAAGAGCAACCCGGCGACGACCATCAGCTTCGTGCCGACGCAGGCGATGCTGAACGGCGACTTCACCGCCATTACGTCGCCGGCGTGCAACGCCGGCCGCCAGATCACCCTGACCGGCCCGTTTCGGCAACGGCAACCGAATCGATCCGTCGCGGTTGAATCCGGTGACGCTGAACTTCCTCAAGCACGTGCCGGTGTCGAACGATCCCTGCGGCCGGCTGCAGTACGGGATTCCGAACAACAGCACCGAGCATCAGGCGCTGGGGAAAGTCGACTACACGATCAACGCGAATCAATCGCTGTTCGCGCGCTATTTCTACGCGGTCTACGACAACCCGGCCACCTACGACGGCAGCAACGTGCTGACGCTCAGCCGCACCGGCCAGAACAACCAGGCGCATTCGCTGGTCGTCGGCCACAACCTGGTCATCTCGTCCACGACGCTCAACTCGCTGCACATCACCTACAACCGCACGCTCAACGATCGCCCGCTGCCGCCGTATTTCAGCGCCACCGACCTCGGGTCGCGCGTCTCGAGCCTGGTGCCGGGTTATGTCGGCGTCAGCGTCACCGGCAACGGCTTCTCCGTCGGCTCGGGCGCCACCAACCCGGGCTACTTCAACTCGAAGGGATGGCAGATCGCCGACGACGTCGATCTGATCCGGGGCAACGCACCAGTTGTCGATCGGCGGCAACTGGATTCGGTCGCGCATCGAGACGCTGAACAACCGGCCGACCAACGGCGCGTTCACGTTCAACGGCCAGACGACCGGTCTCTCGCTCGCCGACTTCATGGTCGGCAGCGTGAGCGGCGGCTTTCTCCAGGGCAATCCGGTCTACGACTACGACCACAGCGACTACGTGGGCGCGTACGTGCAGGACAACTGGCGCGTCCGTTCGAATCTGACGCTCAATCTGGGTCTGCGCTGGGAGCCGTTCCTGCCGGTGGAGAACACGTATTCCTGGGTGAGCCACTTCGATCAGTCGCGGTTCGATCAGAACGTCCGCAGCACGGTCTATCCGCTCGCGCCGGCGGGCCTGATGTTCCCGGGCGATTCAGGGTATCCGGGCGACGCCACGTCGTTCGGCAAGATCGCGCAGTTCGCGCCGCGCGCCGGCGTGGTGTGGACGCCCAACGGCGACGACCGGATGAGCGTTCGCGCCTCCTGGGGCGTGTTCTATGACACGCCGCATCTGTTCTTCAACACACGCTTTGCGAACAATCCGCCGTGGGGTGCGCAGATCACCCTTCCGAACCCGGCCGGCGGTTTCTCCGATCCGTACCTCGGTACCCGGGCGGCAATCCCTTCCCAGGGCTGAATACCGGATGGGCGACGCAGCCGTTTCCGGCGTTCGGCGTCTACGTGAATACCCCGCTGCATCTGGAGCCGACGTCCCTCCAGCAGTGGAACCTGAGCATGGAGCGGCAGATGGGCGACTGGCTGGCCTCGGTCGCCTATCTGGGCAACCACTCCAGTCATCTCTGGAGAGCGACCGAGCTGAACCCGGCGGTCTTCGGGCCCGGCGCGACGACGGGGAACACGAATCAGCGCCGCACCCTGATCCTGAAGAACGCGCAACAGGGACAGTTCTACGGGACGATCGGCCAACTCGACGACACCGGACGCGCCAACTACGGCGCGCTGCTGCTGTCGCTCCAGCGCCGGCTGAAGAACAATCTCAGCGTGCTGTCCAAATGGACGATCTCGAAGTGCATGAGCGATCCGGCGACGACTGAAATCACCGGGCCGACGATCGTCGATCCGGCGAACCCGGACGCCGACTACGCGTACTGCGCGTCGGACCGCCGGCATGTCGTCAGCCTCTCGGTGGTCGCGCAGACGCCGGAGTTCGGCAATAGCGCGGTTCGCCGGATCCTCGGCGACTGGCAGTTTTCGCCGATTATCCGTTGGCAATCGGGGAACCGCACGACCGTCACGACGGGTGTCGACAACGCCCTGACGGGCCTGGGCGGTCAGCGGGCGGTGCAGATTCTCGACGACCCCTACGGCACCGGCGGGCCGACCGCGTTTCTGAATCGCGCGGCGTTCACGTCGCCCACGACGGGCACCTACAGCCCGCTGGCGCCGTTCACCATCGTCAACCCGAACAACCTCCAGAACGACTTCGCCCTGACCCGCACCTTCAAGTTGGGCGGCGCGCAATCGATGCAGGTCCGGTGGGAAGTGTTCAATGTGATCAATCATGTGAACTTCAACGCGCCGGTCGCGTCGTTGAACAGCGCGAGCTTCGGGCAGATCCTGACCGCCGGCGATCCGCGTATCATGCAGTTCGCGGTGAAGTTCACCTACTGACGGCGTCAGAACCACGGTTCACGAAGGCACGAGGTCACGAAGATCACGAAGAAATCTTTGCACGAAGGCTTCGTGGCCTTCGTGCGGCCTTGTGGCTTCGTGAAAAAGCGTCTGTCGCTCTGCGATGCGTCGCCGCGGCCATCGTCGTCCCGCGTTGCTGGCTGCCGACGTGAACGACTGGCCGTCGCACGATCACGATGCCGGCGGGCAGCGCTTCTCGCCGCTGAAGCAGATCACGCCGTCGAATGTCGCGCGGCTGCAGACGGCGTGGACGTTCGACACCGGCGCCACCGGGATCCAGGTCACGCCGCTGGTGATCAACGGCATCATGTACGTCGCGGCCGGCAAGGACATCCTTGCGCTCGAGCCGGAAACCGCGAAAGTGATCTGGAAGTACACGGCGCCGGCGGCCGTCAGCCGCCGCGGTGTCGCCTACTGGCCTGGCGATCGCGACACGCCGCCGCGTCTGTTCAGTGGCGCGGGCGATCGGTTGCTGGCGGTGGACGCGGAGCGCGGCAAGCCCGCCGCCGGGTTCGGCGACGAGGGCTCGGTCGATCTCAAGGCCAGCATCCGCGGCGATGTCGACGGCGGCTTCAGCCTCACGTCACCCCCGTCGATCTACAAGAACGTCGTCATCACCGGCGGGAACAACGGCGAAGCGTCGCCGAGCTACGGCCTGTACGGGGACATCCGCGGTTGGGACGCACGAAGCGGCAAGCTGCTCTGGTCGTTTCACACCGTGCCGCGGCCGGGCGAGCCGGGCGTCGAGACCTGGGAGAACGAGAGCTGGAAGAATCGCTCCGGCACCAACGTCTGGTCGTTCTTCACCATCGACACCGAGCGCGGCATCGTTTACGCGCCGATCGGCGCGCCGACGTCCGACTACTACGGCGGCGATCGCAAGGGCGCGAACCTCTACGGGAATTCCGTCGTCGCCCTTGACGCTGCGACCGGCCGATTGAAATGGCACCGGCAGGTGGTGCACCACGATCTCTGGGACTACGACGTGCCGGCGGCGCCGATTCTCGTCGACGTGAAGCGCAACGGCCGCACGATTCCGGCGGTCGCCGTCATGACGAAGATGGCGCTCGTGTTCATCCTCGATCGCGTCACGGGCGAACCGATCTTCGGTGTCGAAGAACGGCCGGTGCCGCAAAGCACCGTGCCCGGCGAAGCCAGCTGGCCGACGCAGCCGTTTCCTCTCAAACCCGCACCCCTGGCGCGGAACACGTTCGATCCGGCGAAGGACTTCTACACCCTGACGCCGGACCACGCGGCCTATTGCAAGGAGCTGTGGGATACCAACGCGATGTACACCAAGGGCCCGTATACGCCGCCCAGCGTTGACGGGACGATGGTGACGTTTCCCAGCACGCTCGGCGGCGGCAACTGGAGCGGGTTCTCCTACGATCCGACGCTCGGCCTTGCGTTCACCAGCGTGATGAACCTCGGGCAGGTCGCCAAGATGGTGCAGGGCACGGCGCGCGGCGGCGGACCCACGACGTGGGTGCGTCGCAGCCCGTGGGGCGGCGCGGTCGGACGATTCTGGAATCCGGAGACGAAGATCCCGTGTTCGGCCCCGCCGTTCGGCGAGCTGGTCGCGCTCGACGTCAGCCGCGGTGAGGTGGCGTGGAGAGTGCCGTTCGGGTTCGTCGAATCGCTCAAGGCGAAGGGCTTCGACAAGACCGGAACGCTGAACATCGGCGGGAGCATCGCGACTGCGAGCGGGCTGATCTTCATCGGCGCGACGATCGACTGCCGCTTCCGGGCGTTCGAGTCGCGGACCGGCAAACAGCTCTGGGAAACCGAGCTCCCGGCGTGCGCGCATACCACGCCGATGACCTTTCTCGGCAAGGACAGCCGCCAGTACGTCGTCGTGGCCGCCGGCGGCGGCAGCTTCCTCGGGGCGGCGCCCGGAACGAAAATCCTCGCGTTCGCGCTCCCCGCTGAAAAGTGAGATTCGGCTTCGGCGTCCTCGCGGCGTTCGCCGCCTGCGCTGCGATGCTGCCGGCGCAGCTCCGCCTGCCCTGAGCGAAGTCGCAGGGCCGCGCAAACACCTGCTGGCGTGGGCCGACGTCCGGAACGGCTATCAGCACGATTCGATCTCTCACGCCCTGGCGACCGTCGAGCGCCTGGGCCGTGAATCGGGCGACTACGACACGTTCATCCGCACCGACTCGCAGCTGATCACCAGGCAGCCGATCGTGTTTCCGAAAGGGACCGGCATCGCCACCGGCGAAGAGTTCAACGTCCGCAACCTGAACTACTTCGACGCGATCTTCTTTTTCGGCGTGCGCGAAATCGACCTGTCGCGCGAGCAGCGCGCGGACCTGCTGTCGTTCATCAAGGACGATGGCAAGGGGTTCGTGGCGGCGCATTCGGCGTCGACGGCGTTTTTCTCATGGCCCGAGTTCGGCGAGATGCTGGGCGGCCGATTCGACGAGCACCCGTGGGAAATCGCCGACGGAACGGTCGTGGTCGACGATCCGCAGTTTCCCGCGATGCGGCACCTGCCGAAGACCTTCGTGTTTCGCGACGAGCTCTATCAGATGAAGGATTTCTCGCGGGATCGGATTCGCGTGCTCGCCCACCTCGATCCGGCCAGGCTGGATCTGACCGGGCCGCTGGTCCATCGCACCGACGGCGATTTTCCCGCTGCCTGGGCGAAGACTTACGGAAAAGGCCGGGTGTTCTACTCGATTCTCGGGCACGACGCGGAGGCGTGGGACAATCCGGTGCTGCAGCAGATGTATTTCCATGCCATTCGCTGGGCCCTTCGGCTGGTCGACGGAGACGCCACGCCGCAACCGCGAGTCCGCTGAACCAGCGCGCCGCCGGACGCCCAGCCGACGGGAGCGCCGATGATTAGGGTTGGGCTGATTGGCTACGGCTACGCGGGACGAACGTTTCACGCCCCGCTGATCCGGGCGACGCCAGGTCTCGAGCTCGTCGCCGTGAGCTCGAGCCGGCCGGAACGCGTCACCGCCGACCTGCCCGGCATCGCCGTCGTCCCGAGCGCCGACGATCTCCTCGCCACGCCATCGATCGATCTCGTCGTGATCGCGGCGCCGTCCGGCGTTCACGCGCCGCTTGCCGCCGCGGCGCTTCGCGCCGGCAAGCACGTGGTGGTGGACAAGCCGATCGCGCCGACGCTCGACGAGGCGCGCGCGACGGCGATGCTCGCCGCCGGCAGCGATCGCGTGCTGGCGGTGTTCCAGAACCGCCGATGGGACGGCGACTTTCTGGCGCTTCGCGATCTGCTGTCGCGCGGCGTTCTCGGCGAGGTCTCGCACTTCGAGTCGCACTTCGATCGCTACCGGCCGCTGGTGCGGGATCGATGGCGAGAGCAGCCCGGCGCGGGGGCGGGGCTCTGGCACGATCTCGGCCCGCACCTGGTCGATCAGGCGCTGCAATTGTTCGGGTTGCCCGACCGCGTGTGGGGAAGCCTGGCGGCGCAGCGCGCGGGGTCGCAGGTCGACGACTGGGCGCATGTGGTCCTTGAGTACAATCGGCGGCGCGCGATCCTGCACGCGTCCGTGCTGGTGGCCGCTCCAGCGGTTCGCTTCGTCGTGCATGGGCGGGACGGCAGCTGGATCAAAAACGGCGTGGACGCACAGGAGCAGCAGCTGGTCGCGGCGTTGACCCCCGGAGGCACCGTCGCGCCGGGAGAGCCCGAACAGGCGGTGATGGTCGACGGCGCGCGCGGGACTCGCACGCCGATGCCGGTGCCGCCTGGTGATTATCCAGAGTTCTACCGGCGCGTCCGCGATGCGATCGATGGCGCTGGTGGCAACCCGGTTCCACCTGAACAAGCGGTTGCGGTCGCAGCCGTCGTCGAAACGGCGATCAGATCGTCGGCGGAGGGACGCGCGTTGGCGGTGCCGTTGACGGAATCGGAACGTCTCGCATTCGGCAGATGAGGAGGGTCATCGTGAAGGTGCGTGTCGCTCTCGGCTGTTTCGCATTCGTCCTGGTCGTCGCGACTGCCGGTTTCAGATCATCCCTGGCACAGGCGCCGGCACAGCCGCCGTCGCCGCTGCCGGCGGCGTCGCTCGAGTGCGCGGACCTTGCCGCGGCGCTTCGAGCCGTCTCCAACAACGATGCGCGTTTGCGCGATTGGCCACAGATCGCACGGTACCGGGAAGCCAATCGCGTGGTGACGAGCGCCGACGTGGTGTTCATGGGCGACTCGATCACGGACGTCTGGCCGCAGCCGCGATTTGGCGCGTTCTTCCCCGGCAAGAACTACGTCGGCCGCGGCATCAGCGGCCAGACCACGCCGCAGATGTTGATCCGGATGCGGCCGGACGTCATCGCGTTCAAGCCCAAGGTGGTCGTCATCCTTGGCGGAACCAACGACATCGCCGGCAACACCGGTCCGATGACCGACGAGCAGATTGAGGGCAACCTCGCGTCGATGGCCGAGCTCGCGGCCGCCAACGGCATCAAGGTGGTCCTGTCCAGCATTACACCCGTCAGCAACTATCACGTGCCCAACCCCAACGCCGTGCCGCAGACGACGCAGCGGCCGCTCACGCGTGTACGCGCGATCAACGACTGGATCCGCCAGTACGCCGCCGCGCATCGGCATCAAGTACCTGGATTATTTCCCGGCGATGATCGACGACAAGGGGATGCTGAAAGCGGAACTGAGCGGCGACGATCTGCACCCGAACGGCGCCGGGTACGCGATCATGGCGCCGCTGGCCGAAGCAGCGATTCAAAAGGCGCTGGCTGCGAAATAGTACAGAAATGTCGTCGTCTGTCCGCGGGACGTCGCAGGCTTGAAGCGTGTATTCTTTGCAAGTAATGAAGAGTCAGTTTCCCGGAGTCGCTCTCCTGCTTTTCGCGACGGTCGCGGCCGCGTCGTGTCGGACCGCCGCGGTGAACGGCGTCAAGACCACGACGGACGTCGATCCGAAGCCGCCGATCGTTCAGCCCGGTGCGCCCGGTCAGGCGAGCAAGATCATCACCGCCGATCAGGCCGCCGATCTCTCTCAGGTGCAGTACACCGGCGACGACATCAAGTTCATGCAGGGCATGATCGGCCACCACGCGCAGGCCATACAGATGGTCGCGCTCGTGCCGTCGAGGACCCAGAGCGAAGACCTCAAGAAGCTGTCGCTGCGCATCGACCTTTCCCAGCAGGACGAGATCAAGATGATGGAGTCGTGGCTGCGCGCGAGAGGCCAGCAGGTGCCCGGACCGGGTGTGCATCGCATGAACGGCGCGCCGATGATGCCGGGCATGCTGACGCCGGAGGAAATGGAGCGCCTCGCCGCCGCGAAGGGCGCCGAGTTCGATCGGCTGTTCCTGCAAGGCATGATCAAACACCACGGCGGCGCGTTGACGATGGTCTCCGATCTGCTCGCCGCCCCGGGCGCGGCCCAGGAGTCCGAGGTGTTCGCCTTCGTGTCCGACGTCGAGGCCGATCAGCGCATGGAGATCGATCGCATGGGCGCCATGCTCGCCCACATGAAGGAGCTTCAGCAATGAGATCTGCGGCGATCAGAATCCTGAGCGTCTCCGTGATTCTCGTCTCGACGGTGCTGCGTGGAGGCGCCCAGCAGGCGCCCGCCTCGAAATCCGATCCGCGCATTGGCCTGAAGCCGGGACTCCACGACGCCGGCGAGGCCGCGTTCAACATGGAGCGGATCGCGGGGCTGCCCAAACCCGACGGCTTCTTCGATCCGAAGGCGCCGGCGGGCAATCCCGCGCCGCCGGAGACTCCGGCGGATCCGAACGCGCCCCCGCGCGATCCCGGCGTCCCGCCGCCGTTCGATCCGGTTGCGGCCAACAGACTGGGGTTTACCAACTCGGATCTCGCCTTCAGCGGCAACCACGCCATTGTCGGCAACTACCACGGGTTCAATACCTATGACGTCGAGCGCCCGGGGAGGCCGAAGCTTCTCGCGTCGGTGGTGTGTCCGGGTGGCCAGGGCGACGTCTCTGTCCACGGCAATCTGCTGTTCATGTCCGTCGAGCAGGTGCGCGGCCGCCTCGACTGCGGCACGCAGGGCGTGCCGACGCCGATCAGCACCGAGCGGTTCCGCGGCGTCCGGATCTTCGACATCACCAATCTGAACAACCCGAGGCAGGTCGCCGCGATCCAGACCTGCCGGGGATCGCATACGCACACGCTGGTGACCGATCCGAACGACAAGGCGAACCTGTACGTCTACGGATCGGGAACGAGCTCGGTGCGTTCGGCGGAGGAGCTTGCGGGCTGCTCGGGCCTCAAGCCCGACGACGATCCGAACACGGCGCTCTTCAGCATCGACGTGATCAAGGTGCCGCTGGCGGCGCCGGAGAAGGCCGCGATCGTCAACCGGCCGCGCATTTTCACCGACGCCAAGACCGGCGCGATCGCGGGCCTGGAAAAAGGCGGCGACCGCGGCCCCGGCACGCAGCCCTCGCGCGTCACCAATCAGTGCCACGACATCACGGTGTTTGCCGAAATCGGTCTTGCCGCGGGCGCCTGCGCCGGCAACGGCATCCTGCTCGACATCCACGATCCGGTGCACCCGGTCAGGCTCGACGACGTGAGCGACAAGAACTTCGCGTACTGGCACTCGGCGACGTTCAACAACGACGGCACCAAGGTGATCTTCACCGACGAGTGGGGCGGCGGCGGCCGTCCGCGCTGCCGCGCGATCGATCCGCCGACCTGGGGCGCGGACGCCATCTTCGACGTCGTCGACAGGAAGCTGAAGTTCGCGGGCTATTTCAAGATGCCGGCGCCGCAGACCGAGCAGGAAAATTGCGTGGCGCACAACGGCTCGCTGATCCCCGTACCCGGCCGCGACATCATGGTGCAGGCGTGGTACCAGGGCGGCGTCTCGGTGTTCGACTTCACCGACGGCGTCAAGCCGGTCGAGATTGCGTTCTTCGATCGCGGTCCCATTGATGGATCCCGCCTCGTCTCGGGCGGCTACTGGTCGGCGTACTGGTACAACGGACAGATCTACGGATCGGAGATCGCGCGCGGGATCGACGTCTTCAGATTGAAGCCGAGCGAATACTTGTCGCAGAACGAGATCGACGCCGCGACGCTGATCCGGCATGAAGAGCTCAATACGCAGCAGCAGACGAAGATCACCTGGCCGGCGAGCACGCCGGTGGCGCTCGCCTACGTCGATCAGCTGACGCGGACCAAAGCGATTCAGCCGGATCGGGCGCGTGCCGTGAAAACCGCGCTCGAGCGCGCCGACAGCGTGCGCACCGGCAACGAGAAGGCCGCGGTCGCCGCATCCGATCAGCTCGACGCGCTGGCGAAACAGATCGAGGGCGACGCCACTGGCGCCAGCGGGCGTGACGCACCGCGTCTCCGGTCGCTCGCGGCGACGATCAAGGGTCGCGCGGCAAAACTGCGATAATCAAGTCTCAACTTTCAAGGCTCAACTCTTACCCGCTCCCGGACACTGAGACTGAGACTTGAACTTGAGAGTTCATGGAGATCTGAGCGATGAAATCGGTAGCCAGGCTGGGATGGGTTTCCGCCGCGCTGATTGCGGCGGCGGTCGCTGTCGGCGCACAGAGCAAGGATCCGCGCGTCGGGCTGAAGCCGGGCCTGCGCGACGCGGGCGAGGCCGCGAAAGGGATGGAGAAGATCGCGAGCCTGTTCAAGCCGGAAGGGTTCTTCGATCCGAAGGTGCCGGCCGGCACGGCAACCCCGCCGGAGCGCGATCCGAGCCTGCCGCCGCTCGATCCTGAGCGCCGCCGGATCCGCGGTTCGCGAACATGCTCGCGTTCGCCAACTCCGATCTCGCCTTCAGCGGCACGCATCTCTTCCTCGGCAGCTTTCATGGCTTCAACACCTACGACATCGAGCGCCCGGGCAAGCCGAAGCTGAGCGCGTCGATTGTCTGCCCCGGCGGGCAGGGCGACATGTCGGTGCACGGCAACCTGCTGTTCATGTCGGTCGAGCAGACGCGCGGGCGGCTCGACTGCGGCACCGAGGGGATTCAGGGCAAGGTGAGCGGCGAGCGATTCCGCGGCGTCCGCATCTTCGACATCAGCGATCTCAAGAAACCCAAGCAGGTGGCCGCGGTGCAGACGTGCCGCGGATCGCATACGCACACCCTCGTCACCGACCCGAAGGATCCGGCGAACCTGTACGTCTACGGATCGGGCACTGGCGCGGTGCGCTCGGCCGAGGAGCTCGCCGGCTGTTCCGGCCTGAAGCCCGAGGAAGATCCGAACACGGCGCTGTTCAGCATCGACGTCATCAAGGTGCCGCTGGCGTCGCCGGAGAAGGCCGCGATCGTCAACCGGCCGCGCATCTTCGCCGACGCGAAAACCGGCGCGCTGAACGGCCTGTGGGCGGGCGGCGATCACGGCGAGGGCAGCGCAGAAGACATCGGTGACGAACCAGTGCCACGACATCACGGTGTTTCCCGAGATCGGCCTGGCGGCCGGCGCCTGCTCCGGCAACGGCATCCTGCTCGACATCCACGATCCGGTGCACCCGGTGCGGCTGGACGATGCGAGCGACAAGAACTTCGCGTATTGGCATTCGGCGACGTTCAACAACGACGGAACGAAGGTGATCTTCACCGACGAGTGGGGCGGCGGCACGCGCCCGCGCTGCCGCGCGACCGACCTGCCGACCTGGGGCGCCGACGCGATCTTCGACATCGTCGACACCAAGGACGGCAAGAAGCTGCGCTTCGGCGGCTACTACAAGCTGCCGGCCGCGCAGAGCGACACGGAGAACTGCGTGGCGCACAACGGCGCGCTGATCCCGGTGCCCGGCCGCGACATCATGGCGCAGGCGTGGTACCAGGGCGGCGTGTCGGTGTTCGATTTCACCGACGCGGCGCACCCGGTGGAGATTGCCTACTTCGACCGCGGCCCGATCGATGCGAAAGTCCTGATCACCGGCGGCTACTGGTCGACCTACTGGTACAACGGCCAGATCTACGGCTCCGAGATCGCGCGGGGCATCGACGTCTTCAAGCTGGTGCCGACCGAGCACCTCTCGCAGAACGAGATCGACGCGGCCACGCAGGTGCGGATCGAGGAGCTGAACACGCAGCAGCAGATGAAGATCATCGTGGCCCGCCGAGCACCGCGGTGGCGCTGGCGTACGTCGATCAGCTGACGCGCACCAGGGGCATCCAACCGGATCGCGCGCGGGCCGTGAAGACCGCGCTCGAGCGCGCCGATGGCCTGCGCGGCGGCAGCGACCGCAACGCGGCGGCGGTGGTGGAACAGCTCGAGGCGCTCGCCAAGCAGATCGACGAGCGACGCGGACCGGCGCGACCGGACGCGACGCCGCGCGACTGAAAGGCTCGCTGGCGGCGATTCTCACAGGCCCGCGCCAGCGAAACTCCGCTAGAGCAATTGGCGAATTGGTGAATGGGTGAATTGGGTGAGTGTGAATTCACTCAATTCACCAATTCACCGAACTCACCAATCTGCCGGCCGTCTGATGTCTTTTCCGATCGATCCTCCCATTGAGCCGATGCTGGCGAAGCTCGCGGAGGCGATCCCGGTCGGGCCCTTCCTGTACGAGCCGAAGTGGGACGGATTTCGCGCCATCGTGTTTCGCGGCGGCTCCGAGGTCTTCATCCAGAGCCGCGACCTGCGGCCGCTCGATCGCTACTTTCCCGAGCTGCACGACGCGCTGATCGAGCGACTGCCGGACGGCAGCGTCATCGACGGCGAGATCGTGATCGCCACGCCCCGCGGGCTCGATTTCGAGGCGCTGCAGCTGCGGTTGCACCCGGCGGCCTCGCGCGCCGCGAAGCTCGCGAAGGCAACGCCGGCCTCGTTCATCGCCTTCGACGCCCTCGCGCTCGATGGACGGGATCTCCGTGCCGTCGCGCAGAGCGAGCGGCGCGCCCGGCTCGAGCAGGCGCTCGCCGCCGTCGAGCGCCCGGTGCACCTGACGCCGATGACGCGCGATCCGCAGGTGGCGACCGACTGGCTGTCTCGCTTCGAAGGCGCGGGCCTCGACGGCGTGATCGCCAAGCCGCGGACAGCACCTACGAGCCGGGCAAGCGCGCGATGATCAAGATCAAGCACGCGCGGACCGCCGACTGTGTGGTCGCTGGCTTTCGCTGGCACAAGGACGGGCAGGACGAGCGCGATCGGTTCGCTGCTGCTGGGACTCTACGACGCGAAGGGCGCGCTCCATCATGTCGGCGTGACCTCGTCGTTCACGATGGCGATGCGCCGGCAGCTCGTCGAGGAGCTCGCGCCGCTCCGCGAGCGCGCGCTGGAGAATCATCCCTGGCGGGAATGGGCCGAGGCCGACAGCCTCGGACATGACGCGCATGCCCGGCGGCCAGAGCCGATGGAGTGCGGGCAAGGACCTCTCGTGGGAACCGCTGCGGATCGAGCGCGTCTGCGAGGTCAAATACGACCACATGCAGGGGTCGCGCTTCCGGCACGCCGCGGTCTTTCAACGCTGGCGTCCCGACAAGCAGCCCGCCGACTGCCGGTACGATCAGCTCGAGGTCACGACGCCGTACGAGCTCGAGAGCGTCTTCGGCGCGTCGAACCCTTGAGATCAAGAGATTTCTAACAGGAGATCAGGAGATCAGGAGTTCTCTTTGGGAAAACAAAACCAAAATGTCTCCTGATCTTCGATCTTCGTGTTTTGATCTGCCGTTGAGCCGCGGACGCCCATGATTCACCCCGGCGGATCCACCTCCGCGCTGGTCATCTCTGCGGCGCTCCGGCCGGACAGGTCGCGGCAGTGTGCGTCCTTCTGATGCTGTCGCTGCCGGGCATCGCGCTCGCGCAGCGCGAGCTGCACTGGGACCGGCTCGACGTCGAGGCCCGTCTGGATGCCGCCGGCCGCCTTCGTGTCACCGAGACGCACGCGATGGTCTTCACCGGCGACTGGAATGGCGGCGAGCGCAAATTCAACATCCGCCCCCAGCAGCGGTTGACGTTCACCCGAATCTCGCGTCTGTCCGGCGCCGGGCCCCGCGACCTGCACGAGGATCGCAGCCTGCTCAACATCGACGACTACGCGTGGACCGACGCGCGAACGCTGCGATGGCGGAGCCGGCTGCCCACGGACCCGCCGTTCGCCGGCACGGCGATCACCTACATCCTGGATACCAGCTCTCCGGAGTCCTGGTCGCAAGGACGGCGATCGCTACGGCTCGAACACGACTTTGCGTTCCCCGATCGCAACGGGACCATCGACAGCTTCGTGCTGCGGCTCACGCTGGATCCGGCATGGCAGCCGCTGTCCGAGGTGCAGAAGGTCTACGTGGCGTCCGGCCTGGCGAGCTGGGTCACCGCTTCGTGCTCACGATTCCGATCCGCTACGTCGGCAGCGGTCAGCCGGAGGCCAGGGAGGAGCCCGTCGCCGCACTTCGATCGCGATGGCGCTGCTGATACTGCTTGGTGCGACCGCGCTTGCGATGCTGGGATTCTTCTGGCCGTGAGGAGTCATGGGGCCGCTTCGTGCCGGTGACCACGGACCAGATCGACGACCGATGGATCGCCGAACACATCCTGAAATATCCCGGCCGAGGTTGTGGGCGCCGCCTGGGATGACAGCATCGGCACGCCGGAAGTCGTCGCGCTGATCGCGCGGCTGGTCAGGGAAGGCAAGCTCGAGAGCGACAGTCGGCCGGTTCTGGCGCCGGCAAACCATCGATGACGCTCCGGTTGAAGGCGGATTGGTCGACGCTCGACGGCCACGAGCGCACGCTCGTCGACGCGCTGTTCTTCGATGGGCGAACCGAGTCCAGCACCGAAGATGTGCGGAGCCACTACAGCGACCAGGCTTCAACCCCGTAGAGGTCATCAGGTCCGAGCTCGACGCACGCGTCCAGCTGCTGCTGGAGTCTGGAGACTCACCGCGCCGATCGGACTGACGACGAGCATTCGTCTGGTTCCTCGCGTGCGCCGCCATGCTCGCGGGTGCGTGGTATCTCGGCGGCACCGATGGCAGCCCACCCGTTGTTCCTCGCCATTGGGGCCCTGGCCGTCGCCGGCATCGCGCGAATCGCCGGCGTCGTCTTTCGGACGCGAATGGACTGGGGCCGCGGGGCGGCGCTTCTCTCGTTCTTGCCGGCGATGACGTTCGCGGCGGCGACCGCGGCGTTCCTCTGGCGCTCCGTTGCACGGGGCGACGTCGATCTTTCGCCGCTGATGGTGGCGGCGAGTCGTCGCGCTGTCGCTGTGGGTCACTTGAACTCTTCGATCAGAGGCATTGCAGATCGCGACCGAGCCGGGCCGCTGTCGCGTTGCGAAAGAAGCTGACGGCCGGCGCGCGAATTCTTCAGCGCCGAGCTTCGGCGGCCGCAGCCGGCGCTGCGCGACGACTGGTACCCGTGGGTGCTGGCATTCGGCCTCGGCGAACAGGCGGATGCCTGGTCCACCGAGCGGGCGGCCACGACAATCGGAGATCGGCACGGACCCCGACATTCCGGCTACACGTCATCGTCCGTCAGAGCGACTCCTCTGCGTCCCGGCCGCACCCGAGTGGACCGGGTTCGGAGGCGGACGATCCGGCGGGGCAGGCGGCGGCGCGGCGTGGTCGGTTGCGGCCGCCGGCATGGCCGCATCGGTACCCTCGCCGGCATCGAGCGGCTCGGACAGTTCATCAGGGAGCTCGTCCAGCGGCGGCGATTCCGGCGGTGGTTCCTCGGGCGGGGGCGGCGGTGGCGGGCTGCGTGATCCGGATCCTGATCTCTCTGATCTCCTGTGATCTTCTCCTGATCTACGGCTGGCGCCAGCCCTCGGGGTAGCCCCGGCGCCACCCTCGCGGTAGCCGGCCTGATACTCAGCCTTCGGTCCAAACCGCGGGTCGTATCCCGAATCGGCCGTCTCGAGCTCGCGCTGCCCTTCAGGATCGTAGCCCTGATTGCGAACGCGATCCTCGCGCGCCTGCGCGCGCGCCTCGACCACGCCACGGCCGTAGCCGGCGCTGTACGCAGGGCTGTGTGAACCGGACGTCCCAACAGGTGTGTTACCGGGTATCTCCACCGATCCCGAACCCGCGAATTCGTCGCGGGTGAGGCGGCCATCGCGGTTCAGGTCGCGGCGGTCGAATGTCGCACGGGCCCCTCTCCATTCGTTCGCCTCGATGAACCCGTCACGATTGACGTCCGCGCTGGAGAACAGCTGCTGCGGCATTCGATTGAATTCCGCGCGAGACACGAAATTGTCGCCGTTGCGATCGACGCGACCGAACAGCTCGCGATCGAGGCGCCACTCCTTGCGCGCGATCCGCCCGTCGTGGTTGCGATCGAGCGCCGCGAACTGGCGTGGGGTCCAGTCGTTGAAGCCGTATCGGGCGTGTCGTACGAGAAGTCGTCGCGGCCGCGCGCACGCTCGTTGACGTCGAGGCGGACTTCGTCGCCGGAGAGGATGCCGTCGCCGTTCCAATCGTTTTGGCGGAACGATTCGTCGCTGCCCTGCCACTCGGCGCGGGTCACGACGCGGTCGTTGTTGCGGTCCATTTCCTGAAAGCGAATCGGTGGCGCCGTGCGTGCCCCGGCACGCGTCTGAGCCTCCGATGGCAGAGCTGAAGCGAACAGCAGGGCTGTTGCGGAAACCATGAGCCGTCCGTACATGTCGAGCCTCCTGCCCTGGAAGAAATGCCAGATGCGTGCCCGGCCCCAATGGTTGACGTCGCCAGCTCAGGGGCGTAACGTTATCCGTTCTCGAAAGGAGAGCGTTCACATGCGAGTCCTCCGCGCGAAACTCGGGTTGCTCGCTCGCCTTCGTCATCCTCGCCTCGCTGTCGCCGTCTTCAGCCGTGCCGGTTGTCGCAACCGGTCAGGGTCCGGCGCTGGCGTCCATTGGACCGCTGACGTTCGGACCGGACGGCACGTTGTTCGCCGCGGACAACCAGGGCGCGGCGATCTTCGCCCTCGACCTCGGCGCTCAGGTCAACGGCGGCGTCGCCGGCGCGAAGGCGCTCGACGCGCTCGACGAGAAACTGGCGGCGCTGCTCGGCACTGGTGCGCGCGAGGTGAGCGTCACCGATCTCGCGGTGCATCCGCGGACGCGAAATGCCTACGTCTCCGTGATGCGCGGACAGGGTGCGGGCGCCGCGCCGGCGCTGTTCCGGATCGACGGGGCCGGCCAGATCGCGAACATCTCGCTGCAGACCGTCAAGTTCCAGAAGGTCGAGCTGCCGAATGCGCCGGTGGCGAATGCGGCGGCGCGCCCAGAATCCGCGCACCCAGGTCGTCACCGACATGGCGTTCGCCGACGGCCGCCTGTGGGTCGCCGGGTTGTCGAACGAGGAATTCGCGTCCAAGCTTCGCGCGATCCCGTATCCGTTCGCCACGGTCGACCGCGGCGTGAGCGTCGAGATCTATCACGGCAATCACAAGGCGGTCGAGACGCGGTCGCCGGTCAACGCGTTCGTGCCCGTACACCATCAACAACCAGCAGCATCTGATCGCCGGCTACACCTGCACGCCGCTGGTCAAGTTCCCGATCGCCGATCTCAAGGCCGGCGACAAGGTGCGCGGCACGACGATCGCCGAGTTCGGCGCGGGCAACCGCGTGCTCGACATGATCGTCTACCGAAAGGGTGGGCAGGAATTCCTGCTCACCGCGAACAACAGCCGCGGCGTGATGAAGATTCCGACGGCGCCGTTCGCGTCCGCCAAGCCGATCACGACGCCGGTCGAATCCGAGACGGCGGGTGTGCCGTTCGAGAAGGTTACCAGCATGATGGGCGTCGAGCAGCTCGACAAGCTGGACGACACGACGGCGATCGTCATCTCGCGCAGCGCGTCCGGCGGCATCAATCTCCAGACCGTGCCGCTGCCGTAGCTGCGGCGTCCTCGATTGCTGCGCCTCGCGGCGGTGACCGCCTCGATCGTCACCGCCGCGGCGTGCGGCCGTTCCGTCAATCCCCGTCCAGTCCGGCGATCAAACTCACGAGCCCGCAGAGCGGCCGCGCCTACGTCGAGGTCACGGGACTGCCGCCGGCCGCGCTCGGCGCCCTCGCCACGGCGTCGTTGACCAACGAAGAGTGGTCGGCGCTTCTTCGCGTCGCCGTCGATGACACCGCGCCGGGCATGCTCGGCGACTACAGCGTCGCCGGCGGCGCGCTGCGGTTCACCCCGGCGTTCCCGCTCGACCCCGGTCGTCCCTATCGGGTGCGATTCGATCCCGCGCGTCTTCCTGGGGCGCGTCGCGGCTCGCCGCGCCGATCGTCGCCACGGTTGGACAGCCGGCGCGGGATGCCACGCCTTCAACCGTCGTGACGCGCGTCTATCCGACGGCCGACGTGGTGCCGGAAAACCTGCTTCGTATGTACATCGAGTTCTCGGAGCCGATGGGGAGGCCGAGCGGCATCGAGCACATGAAGCTGCTCGACGAAGAATGGAGGGGAGATTCCCGGCGCGTTCCTGCCGCTCGACTACGAGTTCTGGAGCCCGGATCACACGCGCTTCACCGCGTTTTTCGATCCCGGCCGCGTCAAGGGCGGCATTCTTCCCAATCAGCAGATGGGTCGCGCGCTGCGTGCCGGCCGCTCGGTGACGCTCGTCATCGGTCACGAGTGGCGCGATCAATACGGGCGGCGGCTCAAGGAGGACTTCCGGCGCGTGCTGCGCGTCGGGCCGGCGGAAGACCAGCCGCTGGACACCGCGACGTGGCGCATTCAGCCGCCGGCCGCTGGCGGCCGCGACGGCCTGGTCGTCACGCTTCCCGAAGCCGCTCGATCACGCGCTGCTGATGCGAGCGCTCGGGGTCAGACGCGACGACGCAGCTGTCGAAGGCGACGTGATCATCGATCAGGCGGAAACGCGCTGGACGTTCACGCCGAAACAAGCCTGGCGCGCGGGCACCTATCAGCTGCTCGCGCTCGATACCCTCGAGGATGTCGCCGGCAACCAGATCGGCCGCGCCTTCGAGGTGGATAACTTCGACACCGTCGACAAGAGCCCGAACCCGAAGAGCATCCTGATCCCGTTCACGATCGGGTCCTCCCCAAAGGAGTAGTGCACCACGTTCGCCGGATTGCCCTGTGATTGCGATCCGTCTCGGTCGTCGCGAGTCGCGTCCGCGTTCCCGGGACGCTCGCATGGCAAACGCGTCCTGTCGCGCCCGTGCTTACGATGCGCACGCCGCCTGCGGCTCTTCCAACGCGTTCCAACAATCGGTTGGGCTCAGAGCTAATTTCGATCGGCGGCGGCGAATCAGCGGCGGCGTGCCCCTCCGCGCTTTCGGACGCGTTTGCCGACTGACGCCGGCGCATGCTCGGTCCAAGGGACCGCGGCCACGACCCGCGACGCCCGACGGTCCACTCACGCTGCGAACGTGACCGACGGGAAGACGCCTCGCGCAGCGGGCCGTGAAGTCAACCCGTCAGAATGCACGAAAAACGTCGCGGAGCGAATCCCTAGCGGCGGTCTGCCTGATCATGTCACCCCGCCTGCCACAACAACGTCAAGCGCTTGCCTGTTGATCTGAGCGATGCCGCGAACCTGTAGGACCGCCGCGATCAGCGACAGGCTCTGAGCGGCGCGACGTTTTTCCGGGTTGACGATGACGGCACGCGAAGCGAGATGTCTTCCCGGTCGCGCCGTTCGGCGGTGTCGAGTGAGTCAGCTGCGGGGCGCCGACGCGAGTGCCCGGCGTTCAGTTCGTTTCCAGCAGCGCCATCAGCGCCGACGCGGTCGTCGAGATGCGCTGGGCGTAGCTGTCGCCGTTGGGCGGGCGGGTTGTTTCGGGCCAGCTGCCGTCCGGGTTCTGCGTGCGGAGCAGCGACGCCCGTCCTCGTTCGATAGCCGCATCGAGATCGCGAGTGGAATAGGGCGCGGTCGAAAGCGCATCGACGGGCCGCAGTCCCGCCAACGCCAGCAGCGCCAGCGCGGTGTCGAATGCCTCCGACTGCGACGTCACATAGGGCCCCCAGCCACCGTCGGGGCCCTGGCCGCGCTGGAGGATGGCGAGCGACCGTTGTCGTTGGGCGGCGGCTTCGGGATCGCTGTCGCGCTCGAGACCGAGGAGGACCGCCGACGCGTCGAGGACCGTGACCGGACTGGTCGTCCTCAGCCACCTGCTGGCTTTCGGCGAGCGGACTCTGCACCGAGGCCGTTCGTTGCGCGAACCAGGATGCGGCGCGCCATCGCGGTTGCCAGCGACGTGCCGTAGAACGTGGCGCCGCCGAGGATCTGTGTGTCGCTCAGCCGCCACGATCCGTCCCCCTGCTGATGCGCGACGAGCAGCCCGGCCGCCCGGTCGAGCGCATCCGCTTCGGCACGTCCGGCGGCGACCATCGAGGCAAGCGCGCTCGCGAACTGGATGCGCGCCAGCGGCTGCTCCTCGGACCCGCCGCGCCGCGCGTTGGTGTCCCAGCGTTCAGGTGTGGCGAGCCAGGCGACGGTGTCGTCGATGGCATCCGCCACCGCGTGGCCTCGCGCCGCTGCCGCCAGCAGGGCACGCGTCGCGTCGCCGTTGTTGTGGCACGAATAGCACGGGTGCTCGCGCCGCCATCGTGGGACTTCCGTGCGCAGGTAGGCGACCGTGCGCGCCGTCGCGCCGGCGTCGGCC
The DNA here is from genome assembly GCA_963792175.1 of uncultured Acidobacteriota bacterium. Taxonomy (GTDB): domain Bacteria; phylum Acidobacteriota; class Vicinamibacteria; order Vicinamibacterales; family CAVVIG01; genus CAWBVG01. The sequence goes on along the minus strand of CAWBVG010000053.1, from coordinate 81,657 downwards.
TGCGGCTCATCCGGAAGAACTGCCGTAAGAAGCGCGACCGACATCACAACGCAACGCGCCGGCGCCTACCGGGCTCGTCATGCCGTCGATTATAGAAGCGCGCCGAAGTCTCAAGCTCAGTCTGAGAGTTGAGACTTGAGTCTTGAGACTTCGAGGCGTCAGTTTTTTGCGATGAGCGCCGAGATCTTTTCGAGCAGCTGCTGGAACCGCACCGGCTTGGTGTCGAAGTCGTCGCCGCCGGCCGCCAGCGCCATGTCGCGGTGGCTGGTCATCGCGTGCGCGCTGAGCACGATGATGGGAATCTGCGCAGTCGAGCGGTCGCCCTTCAGCCGCCTCGTCGCTTCGCAGCCGTCGATGCCGGGCAGCCCGAGGTCCATCAGAATCAGATCCGGCGACGCCGAGCGGCCCTTTCGAGACCGCCTCGTGGCCGTCGACCGCCAGCACGATGCGATAGCCTCTGCGTTCCAGACGTCGCGAGAGCGCGTCGCGGCTGGCTCGTCGTCTTCGACGACCAGGATGGTCGCCGGGCTTCGTGCGTCCATCGGTTACGCGACCCTCGCCGGTGCGCCGGCGTCGACCGCGCTCGTCGTGGCCGGCAACCTCGGCAGGCGGACCACGAAGCGGGCGCCTTCTTCCGGCGCGCTCTGGACCGCCACCGAACCACCCATCAATTGACAGAAGCGCGAGACGAGCGCGAGCCCCAGGCCGGTGCCGCCGTACTTGCGCGTCGTCGTCACGTCGGCCTGCGTGAACGGCTCGAAGATCTTCTCCGTCTGGGCCTGTGTCATGCCGACGCCGGTGTCCGTGACCGCGAACTCGACGCACGGCCGTCCGGCCATGGTGCTGTGGCGGACGTCGAGCGCGATTGCGCCGTCCCGGTGAACTTGCCGGCGTTGCTCAGCAGGTTGAACAGGATCTGCCGCGTCTTCGTCAGGTCGGAGTCCATCGTGCCCAGCGTCGTCCTCGCAGTAGACATTCAGCCGGTTGTTGTTCTTCTGGACCAGCGGCGCCGCGGTATCGAGCAGCTCGTCGAGCATGGTCCGGATGTCGAAGGTCTCGATCGACAGCGACATCTTGCCGGCTTCGATCTTCGAGAGATCGAGGATGTCGTTGATCAGCTCGAGCAGGTGCTTGCCGGCGGACTGAATCTTCTGCAGATCGGTGATCGATCCCTGTTGTCCGTGGTCCGCCGCTTCTTCCTGCAGCAGCTCGCTGTAGAGGATGATCGCATTCAGCGGCGTGCGCAGCTCGTGGCTCATGCTGGCGAGGAAATCGCTCTTGGCGCGGGTCGCCGCCTCCGCATGACGCTGGGTGACCCGGAGCTGATCGACGAGCGCGCTCAGCTGCTGTGCGTGCGTTCGCTGAATCTCGTGGGCTTCCTCGAGGTCCTTGGCGCGCCGTTTCAGCTCCGCCTCGGCGCGTTTGCGCTCGATGCCGACGGCGACACCATCGGCGACCGCCGCCATCGTGTCCTGCACCGACGACGAGAATTCGCGGCGCGAGAAGATCGTCATGACGCCCACCAGCTTCGAGTCGACGAGCAGGGGATATCCGGCGAAGGCGACCATCCCTTCCCGGCGCGCCCAGAGCGCGTCGTCCACATGCGGGTCGATCTGTTCGAGCGGGCGACAACTGCGGTGTCCGCTCGAGGGCGATCATGCCCACCGACAGCACGCCGATCGGCACCTTCGCCTGCGGGCCGTCCAGCTGGGTGTGCGTGCCGGCGCTGGCCTGCAGTTCCAGCATCCGCTCGGCGTCGTTCAGCGTCCAGATGCGCGCGAGGCCGCCGTCGAGGTGCTTCACCAGCGCCTCGGTGCACTGCTGCAGCATCGTGCGCAGCTCGGTCCCGCGCGTCAGCGCCAGACCGATGGCGGACGTCAGCGATGCCAGCGCCCGCTCGTCATTCTCCGCCTGCTGGCGCGTGCGGACCTCCTGTTCGAGCGCTGCGGTGCGCTCGGCCGTCTGCCGCATCTCGGCCAGGCCGCGGACGCACGACATCATGCAGGAACACGTCTTCGAAAATCACCCAGGCCGCGTGCTCGAGCCAGCGCCACTGGCTCGCGACGAACACGCCATACACCGACTGCGGCCAGAACAGGCCGCGCAGCATGTGATCCAGCGCCACGACGATGGTGGCGGGAATCAGGACGCGCCAGTCACGATAGAACGCCAGGAACGCCAACGAGCCGAACACGTGGAAGTGCGTTTCGATGCGTCCGCCCGTGAGGTGGATCAGCAGGGCGCCCATCAGCATCTGGGCGACGCCGATCGTGAAGCGGGTCGACGGCTGGCCAGGTCTCAGGATGCCGAGCGCCGCCGGAAACAGATTGATGATGCCGCCGAGAACGATCGCCGCCCAGACGTGAACGTGCGTTCGGCTGACGGTGCCCGACCACGCGAGCGGCGAGATCCACAGCGCGAACAGGATGCCGGCGATCCATTGGAAAGCGCAGCAGGCCGGCAAACAGCCGATCCGTCCGCTGATGGAGATCGAACTGGTACTGTTCGAAGAGCTCGGTCACGCGGCTTCTGGTCGGCACGGCCTGCGGCATCGATTGATCGACTCCTGCCTGAGCAGCTCAGCTGCCCGACGCAAACAGCGGGCAGCCGTACACGTTCGTACCCGTGCGTGCGTGTCGCCCGCCGTTCAGCAGCGCGAGCAGCGACTGCCGTCCAGCGTTATCGCCCTGATGCGCGCGAGAGCCGGTGATCCCGCCGCTGAACTCCAGCAGGCCGCGCTCGTCGTACAACAGCGTCTGTCCCGACGTCGCGGCCCCGAACGCCCGCGCTTCAATGCCGTCGTCGTCTCGAACGACCGTCACGTCGCGCAGCCGCTTCGCGGTCCGCCAGAGATCCGTCTGTTCCCATCCCTCGCCAAAGGACGCGGGTTTCAAGAACACGACGTAGGTCTTCGGTTGAACGTCGGTGCGCGCGAGCAATTCTTCCAACTCGCCAAGGCTCGCGCGCGAGCACGAGCACTGCGGGTGCGCGAGCATGACCAGCGTCGGCGCGTCCGCCGCTCGCGCGAGATGCGAGTGCGACGGCCACGATCCGGGCGCGGTGGCCGGTTCGCCCGGCGCGTTGTCGTACCGCCAGAGCACCGCCAGGCCGACCGAGGCGAGGCACAGCCAGACTACGGCGACGGCGCCGAACCAGTAGCGGGTCAACGGACTAACTCGCAGTCAACAAGGCACACAACAAGACTCGATAGAGCAATAGGATCGCCATGTTCAAATCAGCGAATCCACTCAACGAACTCATGCGATTGCAGCAAGTTAAGTGGTAGAGACAATCGACTGAGATCGCGTCTGTTTGTTCTATAAAAAGACAAAATGGTGCGAAAACGTTAGCTAGTGCCCTTTTTTGGATCACTGTCCAGGCGCGTATATTGAGGGTTCGGGGTGTTCGGTGTGGAATGAATTGACGCTTAACGCGGCCAGACTCGCCTTTGCGGCATAGCGGCGTTCTTCCTCGACAGCTGCGGCGACAACCGCCTGCCGACCGCGCCTTCCGAGCTGACGACGGGCATCGTCATCTACCAGCACGCCAACTTTCTTGGCGAGTCCGCGCACATCACAACCGATATCGAGAATCTCGAGAGCGTGCGCGGCCCGTGCGTGCGAACCGACACCGACGCGAACGGCAACACGTCTTCGACCGACAGCTGGGACGACTGCGCGTCGTCGATCCGCGTGGCGCCCGGCTGGCGGGCGACGCTCTACGAGGACCCGAAGTTCAAGGGATGGGCGGCCGACGTCGGCGAAGAGAACGTGGCGAACTATCAGCTGGTGCGAGGCCCGTGCTCGCACGACACGTTCAACGACTGCGCGTCATCGATCCGCGTCTTTCGAGTGCGTTGAGGTTCAGCTGTCGGCGTGGCGCGCGACGGTGATCCTCAGCCTTTGCGCTGCCGTCGCCACGCCTCGCGATCGGCTTCCGACACATTCGCCCAATCGTTCGGCGTCTCGTCCGGATCGAGCGCTTCCTGCGGCGGGCGAATCTCGGGCGGCACGTGCTGCAGGTTGACGCGGATGCGCGTCCAGGTGTGAAAGCGTCCGCGCATGGCGTCGACGAGAACATCGGCAGGCTGCAAGTGCGCGGCAGCGTCGGGATGGCGCGCTTTCCAGCGCTCGAGCCCGGCGAGCGCCTCGTCCTTTTTTCCTGACCGCGCGATCTCGACGAGCGGACGTTTCGGGACCCGCCGAGGCTTCGGTGAGCCATCGCCGCCATCCCCGTCTTTCGGCATCCGGCGCCGCGATGGTTGGACGCGCGCCGGTTCGCCCGGCTGCTTCTTGTAGTTCGGCGGCCACGGCGCATCGCCCAACCCGTCGCGCTCCTGGCTGGCCGAGAGATCCAGCAGCCGATCGATCGCACACGGATGGTCATCGATGGCGGCGTGCCGATCGCCGATGCTGGCAAAGCGCGACGGCATCGTCGCCAGCGTGAAATCCTCCGGCGCGCAGCTGTCGATTTCGTCCCACGTCAACGGCGCGGACACCCGCGCGTCCGGCTTCGGCCGAACCGAGTAGGCGCTGGCGATCGTCCGGTCCTTGGCGTTCTGGTTGTAATCGAGGAAGACACCCTGGCGCTCTTCCTTCCACCACTTGCTGGTGGCGAGCGCCGGCGCGCGGCGTTCGACCTCGCGGGCGAACGCGAGTGCCGCGCGCCGCACCTGGGCGAAGGTCCACTGTTGGTGGATGCGCACGTAGACATGCATCCCGCGCGAGCCCGACGTCTTCGGCCAGCCGACGAGCCCGAAATCGTCCAGCGTTGCGCGAACGACGTGCGCGACTTCGCGCAGCTGCGACCACGGGACGCCCGGCACGGGATCGAGGTCGATCCGCAACTCGTCCGGGTGATCGAGATCGAGAGCGCGAACCGGATGCGGATGCAGCTCGAGACAGGCGAGGTTCGCCATCCACACGAGGGTGGCGGCGTCGCGCGGCACGACTTCCTCGGCGGTGCGTCCGGACGGAAAGCTCAAGGCGACGACCTCGACCCATGGAGGGCGCGAATCGGGCGCGCGTTTCTGATAGAAGAACTCGCCGTCGATCCCGTTGGGATAGCGGACCAGGACCGTCGGCCGTCCGCGCGCGCCGCGCAGTGCGCCGTCGGCGACCGCCAGGTAGTAGCGTGCGAGATCCAGTTTGGTATAGCCCGCTTGAGGAAAGAGCACCTTGCGCGGGTTCGAAATCGTCACGTCGCGTCCCGCGACGGTCACGGTTTCGTGCTCGGCTGGACGCGCCATCAGACCGACGACCCGGCCGACTGCACTTCGCGCAGCCGGCGTTCGAGAAAGCGGCGCTCGGCGTCGTTGGCCGCGAGCGCAATGGCGCGGGTATAGCTGCTGGCCGCCTCCGTCGATGCGTCCGAGCCGGCGCAGCAGATCCGCGCGCGTCGCGTGAAACAGGTGGTAGCCATCGAGATCGCCCCGGGCGCCGAGCGCGTCGACCAGCGCGAGCGCGGGGCCGGCACCGATCCACCATCGCGATCGCCACCGCCCGGTTCAGCGCCACGATCGGGGAAGGCTGCACACGTTCGAGCACATCGTAGAGACGCACGATTTGCGGCCAGTCGGTCTCTTCGGCCCGTCGCGGCCTGACAGTGCAGCGCCGCGATCGCGGCCTGCAGCGCGAACGGACCGGGCCCGCCGCGCAGCGCGGCTTCGACCAGCGGCAGCGCCTCGGCGATCTGTTGCTGGTTCCACCGCGCGCGATCCTGCTCTTCGAGCACGACGAGATCGCCGGCGGCGTCGGTCCGCGCGTCGCGCCGCGAATCGTGCAGCAGCATCAAGGCCACGAGCGCGGTCGCCTCCGCCGGCGCCGGCGTCATCAACGTTCGCACCAGCCGCCCCAGGCGGATCGCCTCCGCCGAGATGTCCGTTCGCACCAGCGGCCCGCCCCGTGTCGGCGCGTAGCCTTCGTTGAAGATCAGATAGATCACCGTCAGGACCGCGTCGAGCCGCGCGGGCATGTCGTGCGTATCGGGCACGACGTAGGGGATGCCCGCGTCGCGAATCTTCCGCTTCGCCCGCACCAGCCGCTGGGCCATCGTCGCGGGCGGAACCAGAAACGCGCGCGCGATCTCATCGGTGTCGAGGCCGCCCAGCGTCCGCAGCGTCAACGCGACCTGGGCGTCGAGGGCGAGCGCCGGGTGGCAGCAGGTGAAGATCAGTCGAAGCCGATCGTCCGGGATCTCGTTGCGTGTCGTAGTCGGGTTCTTCGATGGTCTTGTTGAACCACGAGGGCCCGTGCGCGTCGAGCGCCTCGGACGACCTCTGGCGCCGCCGGAGCCGGTCGATCGCCTTGTGGCGGGCCGTCTGGATGATCCAGGCGCGCGGAAACTCGGGCACGCCCCGCGTTGCGCCACTGGTCGACCGCGGCCGTAAACGCTTCCTGGGCCGTCTCTTCGGCCAGATCGAAGTCGCCCAGGAGCCGGATCAGCGCCGCCACGATCCGGCCCCAATCCGACCGGTAAACGGCATCGACCGCGGCCGTGGCGTCGTGGACCCCCTGGGGCATAGCCGATGGTAAATACTTTATCGGCGGGGTGTCGATCCCGGCCCTTGTCGTTCGATTCACTGATGGAGGCACACACATGAAATACATGCTGCTGATTCACGACGACGAGAAGGGGTGGGCGAGGCTGACCGAGGCGGAGCGCGGGAAGATCTACGCCGAGTACGGCCAGTTCGGCCAGAGCGTCAAAGCGTCCGGCAACTACCTGGCGGGCGCGCAGTTGCAGCCGACGACGATGGCGACCAGCGTGCGGGTGCGTGACGGCAAGCGCCTGGTCACTGACGGGCCGTTCGCCGAAACCCGCGAACAGCTCGGCGGCTACTACCTGGTCGAGGCGAAGGATCTCGACGAGGCGATCGGAATCGCGGCGCGGATTCCGTCGGCGAAGATCGGCACCATCGAAGTGCGGCCGGTCGTCGAGATGGGGCAGCCGGCGGCCACCGCGACGGTCTCAACGTAGAATGACGGCGCATGCGCGTGGCGATCGTCGGCGGGCCGGGCATCGGCAAGAGCACGCTCGTCCGGCAGCTCGCTGACCTGTATCACAACGCGGCGTACGGAGAGGGCGAAGAAGGCGTCTGGGATCCGCGGGTCCTCGAAGACATCGACGCGGGCCGGAACCCCGTCGGCGTGACCGCCTACTTCGCCCGTCTCTACGACGCGAACTATCGCGATGCCGCCGACAGCGATCGTCCCGGCAAAGTGATCTTCTTCGAAGGCGCGCGCATCACGCTCGAGGCCCACATCGCCGAGTACCCGGCGGAGTACCACGCCGAGCTCCGCAAGGTGCTGGCGATCGGCGACGCGTGGAACCCGGATCGCGTCATCGTCCTCACGTCGAACACCGACACGATCGAGAAGCACATCAGACAGCGAAACCGGCCGCACGAGAGCGCCGAGAACATGGTGCGGCGTTTCCGGCTGATCGACGGCGAGTTCCGGCGGCTCGCGCCGGGCTATCCGAACACGGTCGTCATCAACCGCGACCACATGGAGTTCCACGAGCGCGCCGGGCTCGTCGCCATCGTCGAGGCCGCAGGCCTGCCGATGTTCCGCGAAATTCCCTACGAGAAACTCGACCGCTACGACGTGCGCTAATACTACGTACAAGTGGAAATGCTTTACTCCTGACCTCGATGCGGTCCAACGGTTGCAGACCGAAAATGCCCGGGAGGATGCATGAGGAAGACGAGAACGATCTGGACAGGAGTGTCGACAGCGATTGTAGGCTTCGCGACGGTGGTTGGCGCGCAGACGTCGTCTGCACCGCAGAGCACGACACCGTCCACCGAAGCGCAAATCACGGTAACAGGCTGCCTGAAACAGGGCGTGATGACGGTTGGATTGGCTGGCACCGCCGGGGTGGCTGGAACGGCTGGGACCGCGGGCACGGCAGGCACGACCGGAACAGCCACGACCGGCGACAGCAATGAAGCTGCGCTCCTGTTCACGTTGGTAAACGCGACATCCGCACCGGCCGACGCGACCGAGCACGACCGACGCTGCGAGCACGACAGGCACCGCGAGCACGACAGACGCGGCCACCGCGACCAGCGGGTCGTCGGGTCAAACCTATCGCCTCATCGCGAATCCGTCCGCGCTGAGCCCGCTCGTCGGAAAGAAGCTGGCGCTGACCGGAGTGCTCGATCCGCAAGACAACGCCGCATTGTCGACCGACCCGGCGGCTGGATCCGATGCCCACGCACCGGTGCTTCGAGTCAAATCGGGCAAGATCGTGGCGGCGTCGTGTCAGTAGCCGCGACAATCTGAACGCACACCGACGGGAAACGGCGAGGGAATCGTCGTTTCTCGTCCCCCTGCCTCCTCTGCTCCCCAGTCGCCTGCAGTCCCACGTCCGTGGTCAGCGAGCCGCCTAGCCCCTAGCCCCTATGTCCGTATATCTTGACGAGCAGGGAGGTGCACCATGCTGACTCGCCGTGAATTCCTCGGTGCGGGCCTTGGCGCTGCCGTCGCTGCCCGAGTGTACGCGCGTCCTGGCGACAAGATGCGCTACGCCATGAGCGGCCATCAGTTCCGCACGACCCCGCCGCATCCGGAGACGGGCATCCAGATGGCGGCGCGGTACGGGTACCACGGCATCGAGCCGTTCCAGGATGACATCCCGCAATACCTCAAGCAGCCGCCCGATCAACTCAAGAAGGTGCTCGATGCCTCCGGTCTCGCGCTGTGCACGGTCGGCAGCGGCGGAGAGTACCTCGACGCCTCACGGCTGCAGGAGACGATTGAGAGCAATACCGCGCGCGCCCGTTACGTGGCTCATTTCGGATGCACGCATCTGAAGGTCAATCTGAGCAAGCGAGTCAGTGCCGACAACCTGAGCCCGGCGAACGCCAAAACGCTTGCGAGGAATCTGAATGAGGTCGGCAAGCGAACCGCCGATGCCGGCATCAGGTTCGCGTTCCATCCGCACGCGTGGACGCTCGTGGAGCGGCAACCCGAGCTGGACATGATGATGGAGATGACCGATCCCACACTCGTGTATCTCGTGCTCGACACCGGACATGCGACGTTGGGCGGCATCGACCCCGTGAAGTGTCTTCGCGACTACTACTCGAGGATCGCGGCCATCCATCTCAAGGACGCGGAGGCCAAATACAACACCGCCAGCGGCTGGAAAGGTCCGGCGCCCAGCGAAGCGGAACACAACCGGGTCAACCTCTATAAGCGCCTCGGAGCGGGAGGCGTGGACTTCCCCGCGTTCTTCCGCGTTCTGCGCGAACGCGGCTACGACGGGTGGGTCACGCTGGATTTCGACGCGCCCAGGCCCGGCGAGGGCACGGTCGAGCAGGACATGAATGCCCACAAGAAGTACCTGCTCGAAACGCTGCACGCGGATTTGAGAAGCTGACCCTGCTTCAGCGCCCGCCGGCCATGAACTGCCGGACGACCGCGTCGATGTCGCGGTCGACGCTGAAGCCGAGCCTCAGCGCGCGGCTGATGTCGAAGGCGCCCGGCCAGGTGCTGACGAGGCGCCAGATCCGCTGATCGATCTCACAACGAACGCGCGATCGCACCTCGGCGCCGGCCAGCCGCTCGAGGCTCGCCAGCATCTCTTCGGCGGTGACCGTCAAGCCGGGGAGGTTGATGTTGCGCCGGCCTTCCAAGGCCGACGCATCGAGCCGGGCGGCATGCACCAGATTCTGCGTGACGACATCGGGTGAGCTGATCCACAAGCGCGTCTCGAGCGGCACCGGACACACGGTGTCGATGCCGGCCAGCGGCTCGCGGACGATGCCGCTGACGAACGACGACGCCGCCGCGTTCGGCGCGCCGGGCCGCACCGCAATCGTCGGCAGCCGGCAGACGATGCCGTCGATGAATCCCCGCCGCGAGTACTCGTTCACGAGGAGCTCGTCGATCGCTTTGGCCGATCCGTAAGAGGACTGGGGCGTCACCGCCGCGGAGTCCGGGACAACCGGCGGCAAAGGTCCGCCGAAAACGGCGACCGTGCTCGTGAAGATGAAGCGCGGCGGCTTCTTCAGACGCCGGCATGCCTCGAGGAGTGTGCGTGTCGCGTCGACGTTCACCTTCATGCCGAGGTCGAACTCGGCCTCCGCCTGACCGCTCACAATCGCCGCCAGGTGGTACACGACGTCGACGTCACTGTCGACGATGGAGCGCGTGAAGTCGTCGTCGGTGATGGTGCCGGTTCTGCAATCGACGCGAGGGTCGTCGAGCACGCACGGCGCGGTGTCGACCGCCACCAGCTTCGACAGTGGAGGCAATCCGGGGATGCCCGCGAGCGCCGCTCTGGCCAGCCGGCCGCCCAGAAACCCTGCCGCACCCGTGACGAGTAGTTTCATGATCGATCCCGTGTTAGTGTCCCGTCTCTGAAACTCGACACGAGGATGCCTGGTGAGCACACCCCCGAAAGTGGCGATTGTAACGGGTGCGGGAACCGGAATTGGCAAGGCGGTCGCGCTGGCCCTGCTCGACGAAGGCTTCGCCGTCGTCCTCGCCGGCCGCCGCGAGGCGCTGCTGGCGCAGACGATGGCGGACGCCGGCCCGCATCGCACGCCGCGCGCGCGCGGTACCGACCGACGTCGCCGACCCGGCCTCGGTGCGCGCGCTGTTCGCCGCCGCGCGCGACGCCTTCGGACGCGTCGACGTGCTGTTCAACAACGCCGGCATCGCGACGCGTGGCGTGCCGCTCGAGGAGTTGACCGTCGAGCAGTGGAAGTCGGTGGTCGATGTCAACCTGACCGGCGCGTTTCTCTGCACCCAGCAGGCGTTTCGCATGATGAAGGATCAACAGCCGCAGGGCGGACGCATCATCAACAACGGATCGATTTCAGCCTATACCCCGCGTCCCCACTCCGCGCCCTATACCGCCACCAAGCACGCCATCACCGGGCTCACCAAGTCGACGTCGCTCGACGGACGGAGATTCAATATCGCGTGCGGGCAGATCGACATCGGCAATGCCGCCACGGACATGACGGCGTCGTTCGCCGACGGGGTCTTGCAGGCCAACGGTCAGACCGCGGCGGAGCCGCGCCTGGATGTCGAGCATGTCGCGAAGGCGGTCGTGTACATGGCGAGCCTGCCGCTCGACGCGAACGTACAGTTCATCACGGTCATGGCGACGAAGATGCCGTTCATTGGCCGCGGATAAGGAAGGTGATTACATGAGCCGTCACGCCACTTATTGCGTTGCCCTGGTCGCCGCGATTGCTATCGCGTCGGCCGTCGCGTCAATCGCCGCCGAGAATCCGTACCTCGGTCGCTGGAATCTCACCGGCATCGGCCCTGACGGCGGCATCTACTGGCTCGAGATCAAGGACGAAGGCGGACAGTTGACCGGGATGTTCCTCAATCGCGGCGGCAGCCCGGTGAAGCTCGCCACGGTGAAAGTCGAAAACGGCGAGCTGTTCTTCCAGGGCACGGCGCCTGCACGCGGTCCGGCGCCGGAGTATCGGGCGCGCATGAAGGGAACCACGCTGGCCGGAACCATCAAGACGCCGGCGCGCACGATCGAGTTCACCGGCGCGCGTCCGCCGAAGTGGCCGCCGTCCGACGCCAACGCGCCGCACAAGCTGGGCAAGCCGATCGACCTCTTCGACGGCACGTCGATGGATGCCTGGGGCGTGCAGGACCAGACCAAGCCGTCCGGCTGGACGGTGGTCGACGGCGCGATGACGAACACGCCGCACGCCAACAACCTGGTCTCGAAGCAGAAGTTCCAGGACTTCAAGATCCACGCGGAGTACAAGCTCGAGACCAACAGCAACAGCGGCATCTACCTGCGGGGGCGCTATGAGCTGCAGGTGCTCGACGACTATGGCAAGCCGCCAGAAACGCACGGGCACATGTCGATCTATGCGTGGAAGGCCCCGGCGGTGAACGCGAGCAAGCCTGCCGGGGAATGGCAGACGATGGACGCGACCCTCGTGGGCAACAAGGTCACGGTCGTCCTGAACGGCAAGAAGGTGCACGACAATGCCACGCTCGAAGCGATCACGGGCGGCGCACTCGATGCGGCCGAAACCGAGCCAGGCCCGATCATGATCCAGGGGGACCACGAGAAGGTGACGTATCGCAAAGTGACCATCACGCCGATCGTGAGGACGGGCCGGCGCGTGACGTCACACTCGCGCGCGACGCGTGTCATTCCGTGTTCTGCTTGTGTCTCTGTGTGCGGACTACAACACGCCCACTCGCGCCGCGACGTAGTAGAGCGCGAACCCCGTCATCACCACGGTCGCGATCCACAGCATGACGGTGGTGGCGATCGACGGGCGGATATCGGCGGGCAGGCGGGTGTGCCGCAGGTACAAGGAGGCGATGCCGATCAGCGGCAGGAGCGCCGACTGCGCCAGTCCGCCGGCCAGCACCATCTGCACCGGCGATTCGATGAACCAGTAGAACACGGCGGGTATCACCGAGAGCGCGACGAGAAACCTGTTGCGCCATTGCCGGCGCCTGCGGGTGTCGTCGCGCTGGAACATGCCGCCGATGCGCATCGCGTCGGCGAACAGCCGCGAGTGGGCGGCCGTCGCGGCAAAAATCGTCCCGTACAGCGTCACGACGGCGCCGGCGTAAAACAGCCAGAGCGCCCAGTCGCCGAGCGTTTGCGTGTAGATTTGCGACAGCACTCGCACGGTGTCACGCTCCGCCGGCACCGCGCCCATCCGATGCAGCACGCCGGCGCCGAGCAGGTAGAAGGCGACCGTCGCCAAGGTATAAATCACGAGCGAGCACGCGATGTCGAGGTGCATGACACGGATCCAGCCGCGGGCGCGCGAAGTCCAGGCCGCCGATCCATCCCGCGGTCCGACGAACCGCGCGTAGCCTTTCTCGACGCACCAGTACCGGGTACTGCACCAGCTCGGTCGCGCCGACACCGGTCATCCCGAACACGGCAATCGCCGTGGCGAGGCCCGCGGCCGGCAGCTGCAGGCTCAGCCCGCCGGCGAGATTGCTGGCCGTCACCGCGTCCGACCGCAGCAGCACCGCAGCGGCGCAGACCGTCAGCATCGTGAAGAATCCCACCTTGACGATGGCCAGCTTCTCGATGCGCTCGTAGCCTCCGCCGAGCAGAATGGCGATGGTGAGCAGGAGGCAAATCCCCACCCAGATGTTCAGCGGGATCGCCGGGGCCAGCAGGTGCAGGACCTGCGCGACCCCGCCGTACATCCCGCCGACTTGCAGCAGCGTCAGCGCGACCGTGATGCCCCAGGCCCACACCAGCCAGCTGACGCCGAGGCGCGGCCCAGGCATGCGGTCGAACCCCTCGAGGCCGGTGTGTCCCGTGGCGATGGTGTAGCGGCCCAACTCCGCCTGAACGACCGGCTTGATCGCGCAGCTGACCAGGATGATCCACAGCGCGGCGAAGCCGACTTGCGCGCCCAGCGTTGTCGTCGCGATCAGTTCGCCCGATCCGACGATGGCGGCGGCGAGGACCATGCCGGGGCCGACTCGGCGCAAAGAGGCGGCGACCGATGTCGGAGGCGCTTCGATCGCGTGAGGCGTGAGCAGGTACGGATCGCCGGAGTCACAGGCTGCGACCCTGTCGAGTGAAGCCGCCGGCATCACGGCCATGGGGCTGTCACGTTAGCATGCGGCCGCTGAACGCTCTGGTCAGGATCGACTCCGATTCGCTCCTGAGGAAGAGAGTGGGACTTGAGGGACCGGTGGACATCGGGGACTCCGAGTCCCGCAGTCCCCTAGTCCCCGAGTCCTCTCGGCACGTCGCATTTGTCCAAGACCGCCTGCCGAGCGCTGCGGTATCGTTCCCCGAGTTGCACGGGGCCGCGCCGTTGTCGCGCCGGTGCCAGTCGCGGAGGAGAAGCGCATGATTCCAGCAGCCGTCGCATTGATCGTCATCGCGTTACAGCCGTCTCAACCCCCGCCGAACGTGAAGGCGCTCGATTGGATGATCGGCTGCTGGACGACACAGGGCGGCGAGCGAACTTCCTGGGAATCGTGGACGAAGGCGAGCGACGACGTCATGTTCGGCATGAGTTATTCGCTGCGCGCCGGCAAGGTGACGGAGTTCGAGTTCCTGCGCGTGGAGGTCCGGCAAGGAAAGCTTGTCTACCTGGCGCAGCCGAATGGGAACCCGGTCACGGCATTCGAGCTCGTGCCGGGAGGAAACGCCCGCGAGGCGATCTTCGCCAATCCCACTCACGATTTCCCGAAGCGCGTGGCGTATCGCGCGACGCCGACCGGACTGCTGGCGTGGATCGACGGCGGCGAAGGGGCGGCGGGGCGCCGCATCGAGTTCCCGATGGTGCGCGTTTCGTGCGACACCGCGCCGAAGTAGCCCGATAGAATGGCGGCGGTGGACTACCGCGAGTACCCGCCGCATCCGGCGCTGGCGCCGTTCGTGCGGACGTACTGGTCGTTGTGCGGCCGCGCGCCGGACGGATCGCCGCAACCGGTGCTGCCCGACGGCGCCACCGAGCTCGTCGTGCATCGCGAGCGTCCGTTCTTTCGATTCGTGGCGGTGGGTCCAGGCGAGCGTCAGGCGTCCACGCTCTTCGTGGGACCGATGCGATCGCCGGTCGTCCTGCTCCCCGACGGCCTCGCCGAAGTCGCGGCGGTGCGTTTCCGGCCCAACGGCGCCTATGCGCTACTCGGCGTTCCTCAACACTATTTGGACGATGCCATCGCGGATGTCGCCGCCCTCGACATACCCTGGCTGCGACGCACGGTGCGCACGGCGCGGGAGGCCTCCTCGGTTGAGGCGGCGATCGGCTGTCTCGAGGCAGGGCTGCTCGAACGCGTGGCCCGACAGCCCGTGCACGTCGACGCTCGCGTCGACGCCGTGATTGCGGCCATCGATGGCGCCGCCGGCGCCTGCCGGATCGATCGCCTTGCAGCCGTCGCGAACAGCAGCCGGCGTCACCTCGAACGATTGTTTCGCGAGCAGGTCGGCCTGACGCCGAAGGCGTACGCACGCGTGGTCCGCTTCACGGCGGCGGCCGCGCGCCTGACAGACGATCCATTGGTCCCGCTGGCAGACGTATCGTCTGACGGCGGTTACTTCGATCAGTCGCACATGATCCGCGAGTTCCTGGCCTTTGCGGGCCGGACACCGGATCAGTTTCGCGCCCGGCTCGGCGAACTCACGCGCGTCATGCTGTCCGCGCCGGCCCAGCCGATCGCGGATGGCTGAGAGCTGATCTCGGAAAACTGAGATCTGAGGGCTGATAGCTGACGGCCGAGAGCCGAGAGCTGTTCCGGCGCGTCCGATGCATGTCTCGAGCGAAGAGGTAAATGCATATGATGTGCTGGCTCGCGGCAACCGGTAGCGTGCTCCTCCTGCTCTCCGGAGCGGCAGCCGATCAGTTGGCAGTGGCGGCGGAGCGGAGCAGTCCGGCGGTTCAGTCGGCTCAGGCGAGACCGATGGGCGGCCTGCAGCTCGCTCTGGAACCTCGCCGCGCTCAAGTGTTCGTGGACGGCCTGTACGCGGGCCTGGTCGATGACTTCGCCGGTTACTACCGGCACCTGCCGCTGCCGGCCGGGAATCACCGCATCGAGGTTTTCGCGCCGGGTTATCAGCCGCTCATCTTCGACGTGACCGTGGTCCCCGATCGGACGATCACCTACCGTCAGTCGCTGGTGTCGGGCGTCTGGTAGGGTCGATGAAAGGACTGCGCTACGTTGAATTCTGAACACCCTCTGGCGCAGGGCCTGCGTCGCGTATGGATGGTGTCCGGGAGTCGTGTCCGGCTGAAGGCCGGGCCGTCAGGCGGCGGGGAAGCCGTCCACGAGCGCGGCCCAGTGGTGCAGCGCCGACGCGTTGCCCCACGACAGCGCCGCGCCGCACAGCCGCCGATCGCCGCGAAGCGTTTCCCAGACGAGATGCGCGTCGAGTGAGAGATCGGGTGCGACGACGTTGACCGTGAACCACGCGGGCAGCGGTTCCTCGCGATCGATTTCGAACTGCAGGCCGCCGATGCTGACGTCGACGAGGCGTGCGATGTCGCCCTCGACGCGCGCGAACACCTGGCCGCCGACCGGTTTCCGCTCCCAGCGCCGCGTCGAGCCGACCGCCCGCTGGCGGGCGGCGCTTTGCAGTTTCTCCTCGATGAGCGTCAGCAGCGCTCTGGGCTCGATCGGTTTCGTCACGTAGTGCGCGCCGAGCCGGAGCGCCTCGGCTTCGATCACCGGGTCGGGGAATCCGCTGACGATGATGCTGGGCAGCGCGTTCGGCGCCGCGGCGACGAGGTGCAGGCCGTTGAACTTACCGAGACGGACATCCGCAATCAGCAGGTCGGGCGCGCCGTCCGCGACCGCCTGTTTGCCCTCGTCGAACGTGCTCGCCGTCAGGACCGTGTAACCCGCGTTCGAAAGGAGCTGTCGAAGGCCGCGGCGCGACGCCTCATTGTCCTCGACGACCAAGATCCGCGGCGGCACTCGATTCATGCTGATAATCCTGGGAAACCGTTTCGCGCCCTCGAACGGCGAAATTTGTAATCGACGGTACACATTGGTCGCGTTCGAGGCGAATGACGGCCTGCTAAGCTGCCGCGCAGCCAAACTCGTGCCAGTCCGTCAGGTGACGGCACCACCGAGCCGTTTCCCTCAGCATCAATCGTCCGCGCTAAAGGTGAGTGCGTCCGCGATACATCACGGCCGCTGCGGCAGCGCGAATGCCGTCAGCGCGCTGCCCGATGGCACCAGCAGATACTGGCGGCCGTCCACCATATAGGTCGTGCCCGCCGTTGACCGGATCGGCACCCCGAGCTGGTAGTGCCAGAGATTCTTGCCAGTGCGCCCGTCGAACGCCAGGATGTTTCCCTCGCCATCGCCGGCAAACACCAGGCCTGACGCCGTCGACAGCACACCGGATGACGAGGTGTTGCCGAGCGTATAGCGGAACTCCCATTTCAGTTGCGCCGTCACCGGATCGATCGCCCGCAGCGCGCCGAAGTTCTTCTGATCGCGCGGCCGCGTCGTGGCGCCGCCGGTGTACTGCTGGCCCTGCTTGAACGTCTGTTCGTAGCCGTAGTAAGTCGCGCACGTCTCGCGCGCGGTGACGTAGAACAGGCGCGTCGCCGGGTTGAACGCCGGAGAAAAGAAGTTGGTGCCGCCGCCGAGATCCGGGCACGTCTTCTCGCCATCTTCGTCGGGCAGATGGCCGGGCAGCATGACCGGCCGGCCGTCGGCGCCGATCTCTTTCGCCCAGGTCGTTTCGACGAACGGCTTCGCGACGATCACTTTGCCGGTGACGCGATCGAGCACGTAGAAAAAGCCGTTGCGATTGGCGAACATCAGGACCTTGCGCGGCTGGCCGCTGATCGTCAGATCCGCGAGAATCGGCACCTGGGTCGAATCCCAGTCGTGCACGTCATGCGGCGTGAACTGATAATGCCAGGCCAGCTCGCCGGTGTCGGCGTTGAGCGCCACGAGCGAGGCGGTGTACAGGTTGTCGCCCTCGCGCGCGCCGCTGTAGTAATCGGGCCCCGGGTTGCCGGTGCCGTAGAACACGAGGTTCTGCTGCGGGTCGTAGGAGCCGGTCACCCAGATCGATCCGCCGCCGCGCAAGTAGGCGTCGCCGCGCGGCCAGGTGTTGCCGCCAGGTTCGCCCGGCTTGGCGACGGTGTAGAAGCGCCATGCCCGCTTGCCGGTCTGCGCATCGTAGGCATCGATGAAGCCGCGGATGCCGTACTCCGCGCCCGCCACGCCGACGATGACCTTGTCCTTCACGACCAGCGGGGCAACGGTCGCCGAGTAGCCCGCCTTGTAGTCGATGATCTCGACGTCATACAGCACGCCGCCGGTCCGCATGTCGAGGGCCACGAGATGCGCGTCGATCGTTGTCATGAACAGCCGATCGCCCAGCACGCCGAAACCGCGGTTCACGGCGCCGCAGCATCCTTTCCAGTCCTCCGGGATCTCCCGCCGGTAGCGCCAGATCTGGCGTCCGGACCGCGCGTCCACCGCCCACGCGTTGTTGTTGTAGCCGGTCACATACAGCACGCCGTCGACGACCAGCGGCGTCGTCTGGAAGCTGCCGGTGGTGCCGGTCTGGAAGGTCCATTGCGCGGTGAGCTGATTGACGTTCTCGGGCGTGATCTGCGTCAGCGGACTGTGTCGCTGGCTGTTGTAGTCGCCGCCATAGGTGAGCCAGCGCGTTGGATCCTTGAGGCCGTCCAGAAGGTCCTGCGACGTGATGAGTGGCGTACCGGTCTGCGCGGCCAGCGCGACCGACACGGAGCACAGGATGATCGTCAGAAACGCGCGCATAGTGCCTCCGAAAGGAACTGAACTGTCGCTCATTTGACCGTGAGATCCGCCCCTCGCAGTGTGCCCAGATAACCGATGAGATCGGTCAGATCGCTGTCGTTCAGCCGGCCGGCAGGAAATGCCGGCATCAACGAGGTCTTCTCGTACACCAGTTCCTTCAGATCCGACTTCAGGTAACCCTGGATCCGCTCGCGCGTATCCATCACCTGAATCGAGAAGACATCCTCGTTCTTCTTGATGCCGCGGATCCGCTGGCCGTCCTTGGTGACCAGGCTGACGGTTTCGAACGCCGGCGGGATCCACTCGGACGGCGTCCGAATCTCGCGAACCAGCGCCGAGCGCGATCGCGAGGTGCCGACGCGCGTCAGATCCGGTCCGATGCGTCCGCCTTTGCCGGCGACCCGGTGGCAGCTCGCGCACTGCGCGGTGAACAGGCGCGCGCCGTTCTCCACGTTGCCGCCCGGCGAGTCCGACGGGGGCACGGTGCCGATCTTTCTGAGGTAGGCGATGATCATCAGGATGTCGTCGTCCGGATCATCGGTCATCGGCGGCATTTCGGTCCCGGGTACGCCCTTTCGAATCGTATTGAACAGCCGCTCGTCGGTCGCTCCGCCCGCGAGGACGCCCGTCAGGTCGGGGCCGCGATACCCGCCGGCATCGAGGCCGTGGCAATCAGCGCAGCGCGTGCGGTACAGCGCCATGCCGCTGCGAATCGACTGGGGATTACCCAGGTGGGGATTGTTGGCGGCTGGATTCTTCGCCGGCGTCCCCTGAGCCTGCAACAAGGCGTTGACGGCCAGGAATAAGAGGGCGATGCGGGTCATCTGACCTCCGTGTGTGGGGGTAGAGTATCTCATCCGTCCCGCGGTTTGGCGCCCATCATTATCCCGGCGCCGGCCCGGAAGTCTTTCCAAGCCGTTCACAATTTGTTCATGCACGGTTGCGAGACTCCTTCAGACGTTGGTTTTCAAGGAGACTTGCCATGGGTAAACGTTTCGGGTTCCGCTTGCTGCTCGGCACCGCGCTGGTCGGCGCGCTTGCCGTTGTCGGCGTTTACACCTACAACCTCGGCCTGGCGCACGGCATCGCGCAGAGCGGCCAACTGGTCGCTGCGCCGGGCTCGGGCGTCCAGGTTGTGGTCTGGCCACGGCCGTGGGGCTTCGGGTTCGGGTTCTTCCCGTTCTTCCCGCTGATGTTCCTGTTCTGGATCGTCGTCGCCCGCGGGCTATTCTGGCGTGGGGCGTGGCGGGGACGCGGTTGCCGCTACGACGGACCGCGCGACGAGCGCACGGCGACGACGCCGCGTGCGGCCGAACGGACGACGTGAAACACATCCTGGTCGTGGACGACGAGCCGCGGATTGCGGAGATCGCGCGCGATTATCTCGAGCGCGCTGGATACCGTGTGACGGTGGCCGGCAACGGCGTGGATGCGCTGGCGATCGCCCGCACACGTCAGCCCGATCTCATCGTCCTCGACCTGGGCCTGCCGCAGATGGATGGCCTGGATGTCACGCGGGCGCTGCGGCGGCAGTCGAACGTGCCGATCATCATGCTGACGGCCCGCGTCGACGAGAGTGACACCCTGATCGGCCTCGAGCTGGGCGCCGACGATTACGTGACCAAGCCGTTCAGCCCGAAGGAGCTCGTCGCGCGGGTGCGCGCGGTGTTCCGGCGAGTGGACGAGGCGCCGGAACGCGGCGGCGTCATCCGCGCCGGCGGCGTGACGCTCGACCAGCCGCGCATGGAGGTCAGGGTCGACGACCGCCACGTCGATCTCACCGCCACCGAGTTCGAGCTGCTGGCGACGCTGGCCCGTCAGCCGGGCCGGGTGTTCACGCGGGCGCAGCTGCTCGACGCCATTCGCGGCGAGGCGGTGGAATCGTTCGACCGCGCGATCGACGCGCACATCAAGAACCTGCGCCGCAAGCTCGAGCCGGATCCACGGAAACCCCGCTACGTGCTGACCGTGCACGGGGTCGGCTACAAATTCGCCGACTTCGTCGGCACAAAGGACACGAAGGAAACAAAGGACACAAAGGGAAGACCCGGATTGTCTTGAGAAGCTGACGGGGAGCGTGCGAGCCGTCGGACCTGTCCCGCCGAAGCCGCGCAGCGGCGAAAGCGGACCTGTCCCGCCGAAGCCACGCAGTGGCGAAAGCGACTGTCCCGCCGAAGCCGCGAAGCGGCGAAGGCGGAAGGCGAGCGGCAGTCTGCGGCCCCGGCCGGCCGCCGTGGTGGCCCGAAAACGAGCCGTGGGAACCGTGGCGCGTCGCAGGCCGGCGCGGACGCATCTTCCGTCGTCGCATCGCGCTGCTGGCGCTGACCGTCCTGGTGATGCTCGTCGGCACGATGGTCGCGATGGTGTGGCTCGCGGTGCGGAACCTGGCCGCCTCAGGCGGCTCGTCGATTGGCGCCGTGATCACGATCGTCGTGCTGGGCGCCATTCCCGTCGCGCTCGCGCTGGTCCTCGCCGTGCGGCACGTCGGCCTGCCGTTCGGCACCATCATGGAGGGTGCCGATCGCGTGGCGGCGGGCGACTACACGACGCGGGTACCGGAGCACGGGCCGCCGCCGATGCGCGCGCTTGCGCGCGCGTTCAACACGATGACCGAACGCCTGCAGAATCACGATCGCCTGCGCCGCGACCTGATGGCCGACGTGGCGCACGAGCTGCGCACGCCGCTGACGGTGATTCAGGGCAAGCTCGAAGGCTTGCTGGACGGCGTGTATCCGCCGGACCAACGTCAGCTCGGCGTGCTCGTCGAGGAGACGCATGTCCTGTCGCGGCTGATCGAAGATCTCCGAACCGTGGCGCTGTCCGAGGGCGGTGCGCTGAAGCTCCTGAAGGAATCGGCCGATGTCGATGCGCTCGCGCGCGATGTCGTTCACGCCTTCGAAGGCGAAGCCGGCGAACGGGGCGTGACGCTGCGGATGGCCGCGCCGGAACATCTGCCGCCGATCGCGGTCGATCCGGTGCGCATCCGCGAGGTGCTGAGCAACCTGCTGGCGAACGCCCTCCGGCACACGCCGTCCGGGGGACGGTCGACGTTCGCGTGTACGAGTCGCGTTCCAGCGGCAACGCGATTGCCGTTGACGTGCGCGACACCGGCAGCGGGATGTCGGCGGACGAAATCGCGCGCGCGTTCGATCGGTTCCACAAGGGACCGGCATCGAGAGGGTCGGGTCTGGGACTGACGATCGCGAGAGGGCTCGTCACGGCGCACGGCGGTGAGATTCGCGCGTCGAGCGCGCCAGGAGCCGGCACGACGATGAGCTTCACGTTGCCGCGAGAGGGCGCGTCATAGCAAGTGCCTTCTACGTGTTATGGTGGCGGGAGAGGCCCTGTCGTGCCAGACGATCTCGACGAAACGATTGAAGAGACATTTCCGGCGAGCGATGCGCCGGCCAACACGCCTGAAACCGGCATCATGATCGATCCTGCCGCCGATGTCAGCCCGCCTGACCCACCGAAACAGGACGAAACGCCGCCGGCTGATCGCTCGTCGGAGTCGCGGGCGGTTGAGAGCAAGGCGCTGAGGCGGTGACAGCTAGCCCCTAGCCCCGGCGAGGATGTCGAGTCAGGATCGCGATCCCGTCGGATCCAGCTGGGCCGCGAGCGGCGCGAACGCCGGCGTGGGACCTTGCCATTGCAGGACGTCAACTGAATCGAAGAGCGGAATGTCCGTGCGCAGCGTCGCCAGCGTTCGAAACAACAGGGCGCGTTCGCGTTCGGCGGCCAGCGTCCTCGCGAGTCGCGCGGGGCTCGACGCGTTGACGCTCCAGGTCTGCCAGTCGTCGGGGATCGATTCGATGTGTCCGAATTTCGCGAGCACGGCGGCGGCGGATTTCGCGCCCCATCCCGGCAGGCCGGGATAGCCGTCGGCGGCGTCGCCCACCAATGCGAGGTAGTCGGGAATCGACGCCGGCGGCACACCGAACTTCGCGATGACGCCCGCTTCGTCGCGGACGACGCGCGTGCGGCGATCCATCTGGACGATGCGTGTGCCGCGGACCGCTTGGGCGAGATCCTTGTCGGGCGTGCAGATGAACACGCGCTCGACGCGCGGGTCGCGGCCGGCAATCTCGGCGGCCGCCGCCAGCGCATCGTCGGCCTCGTATTCGACCATCGGCCACACCGTGATGCCCAGCGCGGCGAGCGCTTCCTCGAGCACGGGAAACTGCGCGAACAGCTCGGGTTCGATGCCGGCACCCGTCTTGTATCCCGACCAGAGCCGATTGCGAAACGACTCGATGATATGGTCGGTGGCGACGCCGACGTGCGTGGCGCCGGCGGTAATCAGGCCGAGCACCGAGCTGACCACGCCGCGGACCGCGGCCACTTCCCGTCCCGCGGCGTCCTTCGCCGGCGGGAGGGCGTAGTAGTGGCGGAACAGCTCGTAGGTGCCGTCGATCAGGTGAACGTTCAGAAAAAGCTCCCATGACAGTGTAACTGCGGCCCGGGAGCCGGCAAAGATCGACACAAGCACGGTGATTCAGATTGGAGGACCCATGCGCAGCAATCGCGTTCGTCTCCTGGTGGCGTTGGCGTTCACGCTCGTCGTGGCCGTCGCGGTACGTGCTCAGCAGCAGAGGCAGCCGCCCGATCCAGCCAGGGCGCTCACCGGTCAGTTGACCTCCATCACGAAGCAGGTGATGGAGATGGCCGAGGATTTCCCCGCTGAGAAGTACGAATTCAAGGCCACGCCAGAGGTCCGGTCGTTCCGCGAGGTCATCGTGCATGCGATGTCGGGGACGCAGTACGCCGCCAAAGCCGGCCGCGGCGAGAACGTGCAGTGGGACGAACTGGACGCGAAGAACTACAAGGACAAGGCGGCTGTTGTGGAGGCGTTCAAGAAGATCTCGGCGGACCTCGACGCCTCGCTGAAGGCGACTCCCGCCACGCGATTCGCGTCGTCGCCGCAGCCATGGCTGGCCGTCGATCGAGCATACCGGCGAACACTACGGACAACTCGTGGTCTATTACCGTCTGAACAAGATGGTGCCGCCGGCGTCGCGCCCGAAGAAGTAACCGCCCGGACTGTTCGCATTCGCACAGCGGTCGGCCGGAATCGGGCAGGAACGCAAGCGGGGTCAGACCCGGGTCAGAGCCGGGTCTGACCCCGACCTGCGATCGGACATGCGCAAGAGCCGGGCAGATTCTGCAACGTCTTCGCGCGACCTTCGGCCGAAGCACGCCAGCGCGTGCGCGCGAGCTCGCCGTGTCGACCGCCAGTGGGCACGATAGTTGCGCGTCGCCACGCATCACATGACGAACACTCCTTCCGATTCGCGACCATCGCTGTCGCTCGTCTGCGCGCTGACCGCTCAGCGTGGTCTCGGGCGCGAGCGACGCGACGACGTTCAGGGGGAACGTTCAACATACTGGCGTCTACGATGCGCCGGGCGTTCCGGAGCTCCACGGCGTCCGCTGGAAGTTCAAGACCGGCGGGCGCGTCTACTCGTCGCCCGCCGTCGCCGGCGGGGTGGTGTTCGTCGGCAGCACCGACGGCAACCTGTACGCGATCGACGCCGCAACCGGCGCCGAGCGGTGGAAGTTCGCGACGCAGGGTCGCGTCGTGTCGTCGCCGGCGGTGCAGGCCGGCGTCGTGTACTTCGCGAGCTACGACTCGAATCTTCTACGCGCTCGACGCAGCCAGCGGCACGTTGAAGTGGAAGTTCGCGACCAAGGGCGAAAAACGATTCGCGGCCGCGCACATCCACGGTCTGCAGCCGGCGTCGGAGCGGATGCCCGACCCGTTCGACTTCTATCTGTCGTCGCCCGCGGTGGCGAACGGCATCGTCTACTTCGGCAGCGGCGACGGCAACGTCTATGCGCTCGACGCCGCCGCGGGCACCGTGAAGTGGACCTTTCAGACCGGCGATGTGGTGCACGCGTCGCCGGCGCTCGCGGAGGGTCTGCTGTTCATCGGCAGCTGGGACACGTATTTCTACGCCCTCGACGCCGCGACCGGCGCGGAGAAGTGGCGATTCAAGACCGGAGACGACGCGGTCATCCACAACCAGACGGGGATCCAGTCCTCGGCGGCGGTCGCCAACGGCGTCGTGTACTTCGGTTGCCGCGATTCGAAGCTCTACGCGCTCGACATCCTGACCGGCGCGAAGAAATGGGCCGCGGACAACAAAGGCTCGTGGGTGATCGGATCGCCGGCGGTCAAGGACGGCAAGGTGTATTACTCGACGTCGGACGGCGGTCTGTTCCACGGCGTCGACGCGCGCACCGGCGCCGAGCTGTTTGCGCTGCGTTTTCAGTGGCCGATGTTCTCGTCGCCGGCGGTCGCGGGCAACATCGCCTACCTTGGGTCGCACGAAGGCAAGCTCCTCGCGATCGACGTCGCCGCGCACAAATCGGCCTGGACGTTTCAGACCGATGCGTCGCGCGAGAACGGCCCCGCGCTCACCAACGCCAGCGGTCAACCGAATTACGCGGCGGCCATGGCGTCGTCGTTCTACGACGATATCGTGGCAGGGATTCAGAAGATGTTCAGCGTCGGCGCGATCCTGTCGTCGCCGGCGATCGTCGGCGACACGCTCTACGTCGGCAGCGCCGACGGCTATCTGTACGCGATTTCGTGACGGCGGCATCGCAGCCCTGAAAGGGTCGCGCTACAGCCTCTTGCTACTTGCTTTCTTCGCGTCGTCCGCTTCCTTCTGACGCGCGCCGCGCAGCATGCCGCCGAGCGAGTAGTTGCCTTCGTGGCAGGCGTACTCGTAGAGGTTTTCCTTCGTGGCGTTCCACGGGTACTCGCCCGTCCACGACCTGTCCCACGTCGTCGGATCGTCGACCGTGAACCGATAGAGCAGCGTGTTCGGGCCGGTGCGCGTGAAGCGCTCGACGACGTGCAGGTTCTCGCCCGAGCCGCGGAACTGCGTCTTGTTCGTGAAGTTGGTGGTGTCGACGACGAGCGTGTCGCCTTCCCAGTGTCCGACCGAGTCGCCCATCCACTTGCGAATGGTTGGCGGCAGGTGCTCGGCGTTCATGCGGATGACGCGCGCGTCGTGCACCATCTCGACCAGAATCAGGATCGTGTCCTTCGTCTGCACGATCTGCTTCATGTTGTTGTAGAAGTAGTTCGGCAGCGTCGGCGGCCCCGACGTGTTCAGGAAGCCAAGCAGGCAGCGCTCGGCCAGCGGCCGGCTCTCGGGCCCGTCGAACGCACCGGGAGGGCTGGCGCCCCCAGTCTCGCCCGCGTCTGGCGCGACCGCGCCCGCGAGGAAGGCGGCGTTGCGCTTCTGCGCCTCCGGCTTCATCGGCGGCACCTGACCGTCCGGCGGATCGATGATGAGCGAGCTGCGCGGCTGGCCGTCGACCCTGATGACATGGTCGCCTCCGGCGAGCCAGAAGTTGTTGTAGCCGCCCACGGCGCCGCCGCCCGCCTGCCTCGAGAAACTCGAGATACGTCTTCGGCGCCGTGTTTTCTCCGCCGACCGGCGGCGCCGAGCGATTGCCGGCAAGCGGCGCGTCGTTCTTCACCTGCCGCTGCGCCTCGTACCGCTCCATCGCCACGGCTTCCTGCTCGGTGAGCACGAGGTTCTTCACGCCTCTCGGCCGGTCGACCGGCGTCATCGTCGAGACGTCGTAGAAGCCCTGAAAGTCCGGATGCCCATCGGCGAGCCGTGGGATCCCGGCTTTCGCCGGGAGCCGGCCGCCTTGGCCGGCGCCGCCGGCTTCTGCGCCTGGGCGTCGAGCGGCGCCGTGCGTCAGCGCGAGCGCCGCCGCGGCGAGGGAGAGGCAGCCGATGAACGCAACGAGATCGTGTGCGCATGGCCTTCATTGTAAACCGGCCAGAAACCGGGCGATCTTTTCGTTGAGAAACGCTCGATCGGCCGGATTTCCGCCCGCGCCCGCCGGATGGCCCCACAACGACGGGATCGGCACGAGCGACACACGCCGGATGAACTGCGCCTCGAAGCGCGCGTCTCCGACCGGAAAGTACAGGTCGGTCTCCGACGGCATGTACAACACCGGCACGGTGATGGAGCGCAGTGCGCGCTCGACGTCGCCGTTGAAACCCGGCGTCGTGCCGACGTCGTGCCGCTGCCAGGTTCGCGCCTGCAGAATCATGTCGTTGGCATCGTTGTTGGCGAAGAAGGTCCGGCGCCGGTTCTCGAGCTCCTGATCGAGCGTGCGATCGGGCGCGGCGATCTTCCACATCTCCCGGCGCCACCACTCCTGCGAGTAGAGCCATCCGAGCCAGACCATCCCGTAGGCTTCGATCCCTTTGCGCGGCGGAGCGGTGTAGTCGCCGCCGTTGAACGCCGGATCCGCCGTCAGCGCGGCAATCTGACCTTCGAGGCGCACGACGCCGTGCGGCCACGCTTTCGCGGTGCCCGCGGTGGCCACGATGCGGTCCGCGAAGTCGGGATAGCTGACCGCCCACTGGAACGCCTGCTCGGCGCCCATCGAGAAGCCGATGATCGCGCGCACGTGCGTCACCTTCAGCTCGTCGACGAGCAGTCGATGGACCGCTTCGACGTTGTCGCGGATGGTCGTCACCGGAAAGCGCGGTCCGTGAAACGGCTCGGGCGTATTGCTTGGCGACGACGAATGGCCGTTGCCGAAGAGCTCGGTCGCGACCAGGAACAGCTTTGGCGGGATCGAGCGCGCGATCGGGGCCGATCAGCCAGTCGTAGCCGTGATGATTCGCCATGTAGTGCGACGGCAGCAGGACGGCGTTGTCGCGCGCCGCGTTGAGGCGGCCGTAGGTGCCGTAGACGATCCGCGCCTTCGGCAGCGTGACACCGCTCTCGGTGCGGAAGTTGTCGATCAGGAACTCGTGATGTTCGGCAGCGTGCGGGCGGCGGCGTTCTGCGCGCGCGCGCCGAGGGAAGCAGCGACGGAAGGATCGCGGCGACGATCGTTCGGCCATTCATAGGGCCGCGATCATACGCGAGTAAGGGTCGCACTTATGAAACAGCGCGCGTCGCACGGATAAAACTCTGCCCCGCGGACGTCGCATCGGCGCTCCCAGCTCATCGGCGATCCGCGAACGCGTGGCGTTGCAATCGGTTCGCTGTGCAGCGCGCGCGGAACGACGATTGCTCGGCGTGCTGAACCGAGCAACGACGCTCCTCGAATGCATAAGGAAAGAAACATGAAGACACGACGATCGTGGCTCAGTGCGG
The DNA here is from genome assembly GCA_963792175.1 of uncultured Acidobacteriota bacterium. Lineage (GTDB taxonomy): Bacteria > Acidobacteriota > Vicinamibacteria > Vicinamibacterales > CAVVIG01 > CAWBVG01. The sequence goes on along the minus strand of CAWBVG010000053.1, from coordinate 54,275 downwards.
TCGGCATCCTCGCGTCGTCGGAGTGGCCTTCCCTCGACCAGCCGCTGCGACGCCATTCCATTTCAGCACAGGTGACCCGAATGGCCTGATGGCGTCGGCGATCGCGGCAGGGCAGTGCAGGACACCTTGAGATCGAATCGGCCGACGACTTCGTGCTCGGCCAGGAGACGATCCTCACGCACGCCACCTTCACGGTCTGATTCCCATCGGTGTGCCCCTCAGCGAGCATCGCCGAGGTCGGCGTCGAGTTCTACCGCGTCTTCCCGAACGATTCGACGAATCCTCCCGATGGACGCGTCACGACGCGTGTGAACTCGCCATCGGACGTCGAGTTGGTCGGCAGGGACACGGCCGATTTCAACCTGAGCTTTTCGCCGACGGTTCTGAGCCCCAGCTTCACCGCGCGAATTCCGTGCTCAACGGCATCAACGCCTTCCGAACCAGACGACCGGAGGAGAAGGTCCCGTGACCGGGCAGGAGGTGCAGTTCGACGTGACCTTCCTGACACCGGTGGACCTGCTCCCGGATCACTACTTCTTCGTGCCGCAAGTGATGCTGGCGAGCGGTGACTTCTTCTGGCTGTCGGCATCGAGGCCCATCGTGCCGCCGGGCACGCCGTTCCCGCAGGGCGCGACGGATCTTCAGAGCTGGATCCGCAACGCGGACCTCGATCCCGACTGGTCGCGCATCGGCGCCGACATCGTAGGTCCCAGTCCGCAGGACCCTGCGCCGACGTTCAACAGCGCGTTTTCGCTCGATGGAGATACGGTCGCCGTCGTCCCCGAACCGGTGACTCTGCTCCTGGTCGGTTCGGGCATCGCCCTGCTGGGACGAAGCCGTCGTCGAAGCCGCGAGAACGTCGCGGTCAGCGTGCTTCGGTGACGACCGACATCTGCTCGATCCTGAGGCCTGGCGTGGCCCCGCGTTTTTCGACGAGGCGGTTCATCTCGGCCCAGATCTTCTGAATCTCCGCCGGCGCCGAATCGGGCACGCTGGCATCGCGCCAGGTCATGATCTCGACGAAGTCCGTCTGTGCGCCTTCGGCCGATCGCAGCGTGAGGTGCGGCGTCTCGCGGATCATCTTCAGCCGGCGTGCAGTGTCCCAATGGCGCGCGATCACCTGCGCGAGCTCCGCTTCGGCGCCGGCCTTGGCGTGCAGCGTGATCATCACCGTCTCCGGCTCCTCCGGCCGGGGTTGCGCCGACGAGCGATGAACCTGCGCCAGCGCGGCGCACAGAGCAGCTCACGATGGCGCGAGTGTGACATATGTCGAGCGTGCATGGCCCTCCTGTCTGTCGACGGCCTTCGTAGCTCGCGACGTTCATGAAGCCTGTCACCCAATCGAGCTTGCCGTCCGCGCCGAAGACGAAGACGTTGGTGCCGGCGGCGCGCGCCTGGCCGTCGCTCGACCGCGCCACGAAGTCCGCCAGGACGGTGCCCTGGCAGTGCCGGACGTCGCCCTGTCGCTGCATCCGGATGCCCGGCATGAAGCGCTGAGCGCCGGTGATGTGCGCCACGAGATCCGCGACGCCGTCGGTGGTGCTGTAGCGATCGCGGAACTGGAGCGTGTCCGCGGCGATGCGCGAGAGCGTGCGCTGCGCGAGAGGCGGCGTCGGGGTCCGCCCACGCGTCGAACCACGCGTCGACGACGGCGGCCGCGCCGGCGTTGACGGCGTCGGCGACGACGTTCGCGAACAGCGACAGCTGATACCGCCAGCCCTGGATGTGCTGATCGCGCGTGATCGCTTCAGCCACTTCGTGCGTGAGGTGCAGGCGCGTGGCCGCGCCGATCGGCTCGAGCTCGATGGTCACTCGCGATCCGCCCGGAGGAATCATCTTGCCGCTGGCGTAGCCGTAGGTGAACGCAATCCGCTCGGGCGCGCGGACTTCGATGACCTCGCCCGTCACTTCGGTGCCGTCCGGGTAGCGGATCTTCATCTGGCCGCCGGGCCGCGCGTCGATTTCCGATCCGGCGCCCCACCATGCCGCCCAGCGCGGCGTTTCGGTGAGGAAAGCGAAGACCACGGCTGGCGTGGCTTGAATCACGACCGTGCGATCGACCTGGTGTGTCAGCGTCATCATGATTTCCTCTCGTTCGTCTTCTTTCGCCGGCGCCGAGGTTTCGGGCCGCGGCGTGTTTGCTCGAATTCCGCGACCAGCTTCAACTTCCACAGCGCGTCGTCCCACATCCGTTCGAGCATGGCGCTGACCGGACCGAGCGCTTCGCGGCGCGCCTGATAGAAGCGGTTCTGCCGGTCCGCGCGCGACGTCGACCAGACCGGCTTCCGCGAGCGACCGCAGCTGCAGCGACACCGCGCCGAACGTGACGTCGGGCATCGATCGGGCGATGTCGCCGGCGCTCAGCTCGCGGTCCCACACCAGGCGCAGAATCTCGCGTCGCCGCGGAGACGCAATCGCGGCGAGCACCGTGGTCTCCATGGCGCGTACTTTAGTTGAAACTAAAATAAGAGTCAAGTCCCCGGAGGGTTTCACGGGACGGAGTCGGACGATCTCCTCGCCGGCGTCTGTAGGGTGAGGTCGGTCAGTCGCCGCGCAGCGCCTGGACGACGTCGACGCGCGCGGCCCGCGCGGCCGGCATCACGGACGCGATGACCGCCGCGGCCAGAAGCACCATCGCCGCGCCGATCGCCGGCAGCGCGCCCGGCAGCTCGACGTTCTGGATGTAGCTGCCGACGATACGCGCCAGCGCGAAGCCGCCGAGGACGCCAGCCGCGACGCCGATGACGGCCATCACGACGCCCTCCGACAGCACGCCGGTCAGGATCGTCCGCGGCTGCGAGCCGACCGCCAGCCGGATGCCGAATTCGCGCGTGCGTCCGCTGACGGAAAACGCGAGCACGCCGGCGACGCCGACGATCGAGATCGCGAGCGCGACGGCCGCGAATCCACCGAAGACAATCGTGTTCAGCCGATCCGGTGCGAGCACTTCGGCGCGCACGTCAGTCGAGCGTGCTGGCGCGCTCGACCGGTTGATCGACCGCCATCTCGCGGACCGTGCGCGTGATGGTCGGGACCAGCGCGTACGGATCGGTGGTCGCGTGCACGAACAGCCGGCCGCCGCCGATCTCCTGTTCGAACGGGTGATACACCAGCATCGACGGTTTCGGCGTGATGTTCTCGTCGTCCACGTCGGCGACGACGCCGACGATGCGGCGCGGCTCCTGGCTGATGCCGATGAACTTCATCACGCCGTCGCTCCAGTAGAGGCGTCTGTTCACGGCGTCCTGTCCCGGGAACAGCCGCTGCGCGAGCGTGGCGCTGACGATGACGACGCGCTCGGAGCCGAGGACGTCGGCGTCGTTGAAGTCGCGCCCCTCGAGCAACGGAACGCCGAGCGTCGCGAAGAAACCCGGCGTGATCGATCGGAACTTGCCGCGCGGCGGTTCTTCGCCGTTTTCGAGCTTCTGTCCTTCGACGGTGAACGCGAACCCGGGTCCGAAATTCCCGGCGTCGCGCCACGGCACCTGGCCGCCGACGGCCACCTGCTGCACGCCCGGCACTTCGCCGACGCGGCGCCGCACCTCGCGGTAGAACGCTCTGATCTGCTCGGGCGTCTTCCCGAACGACATGACGGGCACGTTGACCGCGAGGACCTGCGTCGTTTGAAACCCGGGCTGCGCCGCCTGCAGCGCCAGCAAGGTCTTCAGCAGCATCCCCGCGCCGGCCAGCAGCACGAACGACGCGGCGATCTGCGTCACCGCAAACGCGCGAAGGCGGCGATTCGTCGAACCGGTGATGCGAAGACCGCCGGTCGCCAGCCCCAGACCCTTTGGCGATTCGGTGGAGGGCAGTCGCGGGACGAACGCCAGCAGCACGCTGGCCACCGTGGCGAGCGCGACGCCGACCCACAAGACGCTCACATCCAACGTCAGATCGAGCGCCCGCACGGAGAAACGCGCGGCGTAACTCGACGAGAACCGCGACCATCGGCCGTGCGATGAGCACACCGAGGACGGCGCCTGACACACACAGCAGCAGACTCTCCGCCAGCAGCGTGCGCCGCAGCGCCGCCGCGCTCGCGCCCAGCGCCGCGCGAACCGCCAGCTCGCCTTCCCGACGAACCGTCCGCGCCAGGATCAGATTCGCGACGTTCGAACAGGCGATCACGAACACCAGCCCCGAGGCCGCCAGCAGCACGAGGAGCACCGCGCGCGCCTTCGACGTGATCTGTTCGCGCAGCCGTACCGCACTGATGCCGAAATTGGACTTCGGCGTGTACATCTCGGGGTGCGCGGCCACCATACCGGCGTGGAAGGTGTTGAGCTCCGCGCGCGCCGCCTCGAGCTCCACATTCGGCGCGAGCCGCCCGAAGATCTCGGTCATCCGGTGCTCGCGCCCCGTGACCATCGTCGCCGACAGGTGATGCGGGCTCGTCACGATGTTCGCGATCAGTTCGGTCTCCGCGGGATACGGCACCGACGGTTCGAGTACGCCGACGATGGTCGCCGAGCGCGTGCCGAGACGAATCGTCTTGCCGAGGACCGTCGGATCGCTCTTCAACGCCGTGGTCCAGAAGCGATGCGTGAGCACCGCCGCACCCGCCGCCTTCGGTCCGTCGTCCTCCGCGTTCAACAGCCGGCCAAGGACCGGCTTCAGACCCATGACGTCGAAGTAGTTGCCGTCGACGACCCCGGCACGCACCTGGCGCGGCTCGCCGAGGCCGACCATCGTGAAGCCGACGGTCGAGAAGGTCCCGACGCTCTGCAGCGTTTTCACGCTCTGCTGGAGATCCTGGATTTCCGGCACCGAGAACGTGGTGTTCTCGATCCCGCTGCCGCGCGCGCTCTGTCTGATGTAGATCAGCCGGCTTTCGTCGCGGTTGACCAGCGGCCGGAGCAGCACGCCGCGTACGACGCTGAAAATGGCGGCGTTGGCGCCAATCCCGAGCGCGAGCGTCAGGGCGACGGTGAGGGCGACGCCCTTCGCGCGGGCGAGCGAGCGCAGGGCGTATTTCAGATCGAGAAGAAATGTCATGGCGTCAGCGGCGATTCTGCGTCAGACGCCGCCGCCCTGCAAGTGTCCGGGGACGGAGGTCACTAGCAACCTCCGTCCCCGCTGGTTCGGTTGGGGACGGAGGTTGCCTGTGACCTCCGTCCCCGCGTTAGCTGACGGCGACTGCCGGCTCCCTCACGGTGTCGATGGGCGTGCCGGTGCTGCGGACCAGTTCGCGCGTATGCCGCCATCAGGCGGAGCGTTGTGAGCCCCGGCGTGCCGCTGCCGATCGTCCGGCCATCGACCGACGCAATCGGCACGACTTCGGCCATGGTGCCGCACATGAACGCTTCGCGCGCGCTCCACAGATCGAACAGCGCGAACGCCCGTTCTTCGGTCCGGATGCCGAGGCCCTCGGCGAGCTGCAGGATCGTTTCCCGCGTGATGCCGCGAAGGTTCGTGGAGGTCGGCGGCGTCACCACCGCACGCTCGGTGACGATGAAGACGTTGTCGGCCGTGGCCTCGGCGACATGGCCGTCGCGATCGAGCAGGATCGCCTCGTCCGCGCCTCGATCGGTGGCCTCGATCCGCGCCAGCACGTTGTTCAGATAGTTCAGCGACTTGATCGCCGGACTCGTGGCGTCAGCGGCGTTGCGACGGAAAGCCGACGTGACCGCCGTGATCCCCTGGTCGGGCGCGCGCTTGTACAGGGTCACGCCGGCTCTGGCGATGACGATGATGTCCGGCCGGGGGCAGGCGCTCGGATCGAGCCCCAGGTCGCCGGCGCCGCGCGTGACCAGCAACCGGATGTAGCCGTCGACGATGCCGTTGCGGCGGCAGGTCTCGAGGACCAGCGCCTCCACGTCTTCCGGCGGAACCGGGATCCGGAGGCGAATCGCCCGCGCCGATTCGAACAGGCGCTCGATGTGGCGTTCCAGCTTGAAGACGCGGCCGTTGTACGCGCGGATCCCTTCGAACACGCCGTCCCCGTAGAGCAGGCCGTGATCGAAGACGCTGACTGCCGCGTCCGCCGCGGGCCGGAACGCCCCGCCGGCGTAGATGATGCCGTCTTTCATGGATTGGCTCCTTTCAAACGCTACAATGGACTGCATCATGCCGAGAAAGCTCCCTCGAAAAAAGGACCAATCATCGTTTGGACTGCTCAAGGCGATCGGGGTGGCCGACGCGGCGACGCTGCCGCGCGTCCGGCCGATGTACCGGCGGATCGTGGAGCTCGTGGAGCGCGGCCTGGCGACGGGTGCGACCGCCGCCGGCGCGCGGCTGCCGCCGGAGCGCGATCTCGCGCGCGCGCTCAAGGTCAGCCGCACGACGGTCGTGCACGCGTATCGCGAGCTGGAGTCGAAAGGGCTGGTGCGCGGCTACGTGGGGCGGGGCACGTTCGTGTCGGCGCGGCCCGACCCGGGCAGCGCGCCGTTTGCGTGGCGGGGCAAGGTGTCGGCGGCCGCGCTGCAATCCAACGACACGACGGTCCGCGACCTGGTGCGCGCGGCCGGCGATCCGCGCGTCATCTCGTTTGCCGCCGGGCCAGCCGGCACTCGACCGCTTTCCCGCCGCGGCGTTTCAGCAGGCCGTCGATCGTCTGCTGTCCAGCGAGCCGATGGTGGTGTGGAAGAACGGCCCGACCGAAGGGCAATGGCGATTCCGCGAAGCGATTGCGTCACGCTTCGGCGGTCCACCGGACAACATCCTGGTGATCGCCGGCGCGCAGCAGGGACTCGATCTGCTGGTCCGCTGCCTCGTCGATCCCGGCGACAGCGTCATCATCGAACGGCCAGGATACCTCGGTGCCGTGCACAGCTTCCGCAACGCCGGCGCGCGCCTGATTGGCTGGGATATTCGCCGCGCGGATCTCGACGAGCTCGAGGAATCGCTCCTGCGCTACCGCCCGAAGCTGATGTACCTGAACCCGACGCATCAGAATCCGACGAGCCTGACGATGCCGCTGCGCGCGCGCCGCGAGCTGCTGGAACTGGCGGAACGGTACCGCGTGCCGATCGTGGAGGACGACACGTATCGCGAGCTGACCCTGGGCGCGGCGCCGCCGCCGTCGCTCTACGCGCTCGACGAGATGCACACGATCGTCATCCACCTGAATACGTTCTCGAAGATGCTCGCTCCGGGACTCAGGCTCGGCTGGATCGCCGCGGTGCCGCCGATCGTCGAGCAACTGTCGCTGATCAAGCAGCGGGTCGATCTCCACCCGCAGAACCTGTCGCAGCTCGCCGTCGCGGCGCTCCTCGAGAACGGCGTCTTCGATCGCCATCTGCACACGCTGCGGCAGGAGCATCGCCGCCGCCGCGACGCGATGGTCAAGGCGCTGCGGCCAGCATGTCCCTGCTGGCCGCTTGCGCTTCGCGGTGCCCGAAGGCGGGCTGTATCTGTGGTGCCGGCTCGGCGGCAAGGTGCTGGCACGCGCGGTCCAGCAGCAGGCGATGCGCGAGGCGATGGTGTTCGTGCCGGGCGAGGCCTTCTATGCGGACGGCGGCGGCACGCAGGAGATGCGGGTCTGCTTCACGTCACAGCCGCCGGAACGCGCCATCGCGGCGGCGCACTGTCTCGCGCGCAGCATCGAGGCGGCCGAACGGCAGCCGCCGTGCAGGCGTCGGAAGTGCCGGTCGCGTGACAGCGCAATCGGGGCTGGGGGCTAGCGGGCTAGCTGCGACGGCTCCGAGCCCAACTGAGACGCTGCGTTCTGTCGGCGATCAGTGAATCGTCGAGCGGGCGGCCGCCGGCCGCCGGCGCGGTCGCGCTGACGAGCTCGCCGGGCGCGTCGAGCACGTCACGCACTTTCTTGACGAGCACCGCCGGCGTGAACGGCTTCGACAGGAACGCCGCGCTGCGATCCGTGAAATGGTGCGGCGCCAGCACATCGTCCGTGTAGCCGGACATGAAGAGGACTTTGGCTTCGGTGTGCCGCGCGGTCAGGCGTTGGACGAGCGCCGGGCCGCTCAACTCGGGCATCACGACGTCGGTGACGATCAGGTGGATGGTGCCCTCGTGCTGCTCCGCGACGCGCAGCGCCTCGCGCGGACTGGCGGCTTCGAGGACCACGTAGCCGGCCGCCTGCAGCGTCTTGCGTGACAGCCCGCGGACGACCTTTTCGTCTTCGACGAGCAGGATCGTTTCGGTCGGCCGCGACAGATGCGCGTTCGCGTCGGTCTGGCGGACGCGCGGCAGGCGCCGCTCGACCACCGGCAGGAAGATGCGGAACGTCGTGCCGGTGCCGGGCACGCTGTCGAGCAGAATCGTCCCGCCGCTCTGCTTCACGATGCCGTACACCGTCGACAGACCCAGGCCGGTGCCTTTGCCCGGCTCCTTCGTCGTGAAAAACGGTTCGAATGCGTGCGCCTGTACTTCCGCGCTCATCCCGCAGCCGCTGTCGCTGACCCGCAACATGATGTAGCTGCCGGATGCGAGTGCATTGCGCCTGACATCCGAGCCAGCCGGCACATCGACGTGCGCGGTCTCGAGGATCAGGCGGCCGCCTTTTTCCATCGCATCGCGCGCGTTGGCGCCGAGGTTGACGATCACCTGCTCGAGTTGTCCGGCGTCGGCCTCGATGCCGCGCAGGTCCGGCTCCAGCTCGAGCACCAGCTCGATCTGATCGCCGACGACACGCTGCAGCGTTTTCTGCGCATTCGAGAGCACGGCGTTGATGTCGAGCACCTCGCGCTGCACGACCTGCCGCCGGCTGAACGTCAACAGCTGACGCGTCAGCGCCGCCGCGGCCTGACCGGCGCGGTTCATCTCCGCGACGTCGGCGGCAGCCGGATGATCCGTGCCGAGCGTTTCGAGCACGAGCTCGCCGTAGCCGAGGATGCCGGTCAGCAGATTGTTGAAGTCGTGCGCGATCCCGCCGGCGAGCTGACCGATCGCCTCCATCTTCTGCGCCTGCCGGAGCTGCGACTCGCTGTCGCGGAGCGCCGTCACGTCGCGCACCGCGCCACAGACGATCGCGCGCGTTCCCTGCATGAACACGCTGGCGTGGAGCGTCACCTCGACGCGCGATTGGTCTTTGTGCCGGTAGCGGCGGTCGAGCTGCAGCGGCCGCTTGCCGTCGGTGAGTTGGCGGAAGGCGGCATCGACGCCGTCGCGCGTGTCGGCGTCGAAGTCGTACAACGTGAGCCGCGCGGTTTCCTCGGCGCTGTACCCGAGGAGCGCACGCAGCGCCGCATTGCACTCGATCAGTTCCTTGGTGGCGGCGTCGGCCAGGAAGATACCCTCCGCGCGATCGACGATCGCGCGATAGCGCTCCTGGGAGTCGTGTAGCGCCGCCGTGCGCTCGGCGAGCTCCTGGAGCGCCACGACGCCGCTCATCGGCGGCCAGCGGACGACGGCGATCACCATCGGAATCAGGCTGAGAGCGGCGCCGAGAATGAACGCGGCCGCGACGGGCACTTGAGTCGGTCATGGACACTGGCGAGAGGCTCCAGGGCACGTGTCCCGTTTAGCAAAGACACGGCCGCAGGAGCGACCGCTGGTGGAGGAGCATATGTGATTGGAAATAAAGGGCTGGCTGGAACAGGTGTGTCTCACGAACCATCGGACGTGTGTGCCGTTTAGAGACACCTGCGATCTGATTTCGAGCATTAAGTGAACACGCAGAGCTCAGAACGGGATTCGGATTCCGAGCTGGATCACCCGCGGCGGCTGGACGGCGGACGTGAGTCTCGACGTCGCGCCGGTGACGGAGAACTCCTCGACTTCGAGCGCCTGGTTGAACAGGTTGTAGGCGTCCAGGATCGCGGTCAGCCGGTGGCTGCCGAAGCCGAAGCCTTTCTGCAAACGCGCGTCGACGGTCATCGAAAACGTGAACCGCGTCCGGCCGTTGCGGAAGGCGCGCACGGCTTCGATCCCCTGGTTCAGGCCGGGCAGGAGGACCAGTCGTGCGAAATGCTGCCCATCCTGGTAGCGTCCGATCAGTCCGAATGTCGTGTCGTGCGGAAACTGGTACGACATCGCGGTCTTGATCGTGTAGCCGCGCTCGGTGAAGACGCGGCCCTGCGCGTGGCCGCGCGCGTTGGGATTGATGTACACCTCGCCGAGGACCGCGGCGTCGTTCTCGATCGCGCCGAATCCCCGATTGGCGGACAGCCCCTCGGAGCGGCCCGCGGTCACGCCCGCGATGAAGTAGAACCGGTTGGCGCGCACCTGGCCGATCATTTCCGCGCCCACGAACGTCGCCTCGTCATCCGCGGGGTTGGTCAGCAGGTACCGATCGGCGCCGAACGTCGACGGCGCACGGTTGTAGAAGAGCAGGATCTGATCGTCCTGGGCGCCGATCACGTCAACGCCCATGTCGGGCACGCCGATCGTCGTATAGGTCGATTCGGGGACACCGACGTCGACGACGCCGATCAGGTTCGATTCGCGGCGCCCGATCGCGGCGAGCCGCACGAACGACGACGGATGCGGCCGCGCCTCGAAGCCCAGAACCGCTTCCTCCATCACCGGGCGCTTCAACGCCGGATCGATCGTCGAGAATCCGGCGACGCCGCCGCTGCCGGGTCCCCAACGCTGCACCAGCGGTCCCATCGCATTCGCCTGCGGCGGCCCCGCCGTCGTCGCATTCCACCGGTACATCGACGCCGTCGGCGCGGTGGGATCGCCGTACGGCGAGATCGCGAAGCGGCAGACGATGACCGTAGCGGCCGTATTCGGCGAAGGTCGAGAGCTGCCAGAACTTGGTGACGGTCCAATGCACGCCGGCCTGCGGCAGGATGGTCTGCCAGTTGATCGCGGTGGTGCCGGGCGCCGCCGATCCGGTGATGCGTTCGAAGCGCAGCCCGCCGTTGATCGTGACGCCAGGCGCGATGGCGATTGAATCCCCGGCGAACAGCGACAACGTCGACGAGCGCCAGTCAGAAAGCTCCGGCGGATCGATGAAGTCCCAGACGCGTGCCGGCGCGCCGTTGATCAGCTCGCCGACGCGACCGGAAAACGTCGATTGCGCGGTCGCGGACGCGCCGGTGAGATCGACCCCCGCGAGGAACCGGTGCCTGGCGGCTTCCGTGGCGTTGCCGCCCGTTGCGTCGACACGCGCGCCGACCATCCAGACTCGATCGGTGCCGATGCCCGGTGCGAGCAGCTCGGGGATCGGTCCCTCGCTGAGCCGCTCGACGACGATGACCCGGGGCGCGACGAGGTCGGTGGCGCGCCGGCCGAGCGTGTAGCTCGCAAACGTGCGCACGCCGACGTTGGCGTCCGACGCGCGATGCTGCCACGACGCCTGCGCATGGACGCCGGTGTCCTGCTCGCCGGCGCTCGGCTGATCGAAGGCGATGTGGTGCGGCGCGGCGTCGCGGGCCCGCTGACCCCATCCGATGAGACGGATCAGATCGGTGGAGGTGGGCGTGCTGACGATGTTGAGAAACGCCGACGAGAGATTGCCGTCGATCACGGTCGGGCGTCCTCGCTCGAACCGCGACGAACGGGTCCACGACGCCGACAGCAGCCCGCTGAGCCGCTGCGGCGACAGCGTGCCGCTGAGAAACAGGTCGGTGTGCGCCCACGAATTCAACTGGGTGATCGCCGGCTGCGCGCCCTGCGCCCGATCCGCGTTCAACAGCGGCGGCGAACCCAGGAACTCGATCGAGCGGAACGACGTCCGGCGCGGATCGCGGGGCACCAGCGACACCGCCATCCCCGGCGCGTTGAGGTCGATCGGCATCAGGCCGGTCGCGACATCGACGCGATCCCATTGTTTGACGCCGGGGATGAGCAACGGCGCGCCGGTGCCGGTGGGGCTGGTGATGTCGGCGTCGCCGACGCGAAAGAACGTCTGCGTCCAGGTGCTGCCGTGGGCGCCGACGCGGGCGGCGGCGCCGGCGCTCAGCCCGCCGGTGTCGATGCGGTCGGCGATGACGTCGGGAACCACCGTGTCCAGCAGCGAGAAGAGATTGGCGCTCGACGGCAGCTCGCCGAGCGCGCCGACGGTGATCGAGGCGCCGAGCGGTGGCCGCTCCTGGGACATCGGCGGTGGCGGCGTCGGGTCCTGCGCGCGGGCCGGGACCGCGTGGCCGAGGAGCGCGACGATGAGGGCCGCGCGATAGAATCGGGGTATGCCGGAAGCCACTTCCAGTAGCGCCGCCTTCATTGATGCGATCAAAGCCGGTGAGTTTGAGCGCGTGAAAGCGATGGTGTCGGCAGACCCGACGCTCATCGATGCGCACAGCCGTACCGGCGAAAGCGCCATCCTAACCGCTGTCTATCATCGCCAGAAGGAAATAGTGAATCTGCTGGTCGCGCGCGGCGTCACGATGAGCGTGTTCGAGGCGTGCGCCGCCGGCGAAATGGAGCGCGTGGAGCGATTGCTCGCGTCCGATCCGGCGGCGGTCAACAGCTTCAGCGCCGACGGCTGGACGCCGCTGCACCTGGCGGCGTTCTTCGGACATACCGAGGATTGCGGAGTTGCTGCTCGCCCACGACGCCGACGTGGCCGCGCGTTCGCGGAACAACAACGGCAACACGCCGCTGCACGCGGCGCTCGCCGGCAACCACAAGATGGTGGCGGGTCTGCTGATCGGGCGCGGCGGCGACGTCAATGCCACCGACGCCGCGGGCTGGCGGCCGCTGCATCTCGCGGCGGCCAACAACAACATCGACGCCATCAAGGCGCTGGTCGCGCAGGGCGCGGACGTCGCCGCCGGGCAACGGCGAGGGGCGCACGGCGCTGTCGTTGGCGCAGGAGAAAAATCACCGCGAGACGGCGGCGTTTCTCCGGCGCCACGGCGCTTAGAAAGTTAAAAGTTAAAAGTTAGAAGTTAAAAGTTAAAGTCAGAAAGTTGCAAAGCGCTTCGAACTTTCGACTCTGACCTTTGACTTTAACTTCTAACTTTTCACTTTGTCTCGATAGTGACGCTTTCGATGGTGATCGGCTTGACCGGGCGATCGCCCGGCTTCGCTCGTCGGCGATGCCGCCGATCTTCTTCACCACGTCCATCCCCTCGATCACCTCGCCGAACACGCTGTGCTTGTTGTCGAGCCACGGCGTCGGCGCCAGCGTGATGAAGAACTGGCCGCCGTTGGTGTTCGGACCGGAATTGGCCATCGACAGCACACCCGCCTTGTCGTGACGGCGCTTCGGGTGGAATTCGTCGGCGAACTTGTAGCCCGGTCCGCCCGTCCCCTGGCCGAGCGGATCGCCGCCCTGGATCATGAAGCCGTCGATGACGCGATGGAACACCGTGCCGTTGTAGTACGGCGCCGTGCTCTTGCGGCCGGTGCGGGGATCGGTCCATTCCTTGGCGCCGGTCGGCCAGGCCGACGAAGTTCTCCACCGTCTTCGGCGCGTCCTGATCGAACAGCTGGATCGTGAACTTGCCCTCGCTCGTCGTAAAATGCGCATACAGCATGACGCGATCATACCGCTACCTTCACTACGACGTCTTCACCGACCACCTCTTCGGCGGCAATCAGCTCGCGGTCGTTCTCGACGGCCGCGGACTGTCCGGCGAGACCATGCAGGCGATCGCCAAGGAAATGAATTTCTCCGAGACGACATTCATGCTGCCGCCGGAGAAGGCCGGGCACCGACGTGCGGATGCGGATTTTCACGCCAGGCGATGAGCTGCCGACGGCCGGCCACCCGACGATCGGCAGCACGTTTGCGCTCGCGCGCACCGGCGTCATCGATCGCGGCCGCGAGCGGTTCGTGTTCGGCTGCGGCATCGGTCCGGTGCCGGTGACGCTGACCTGGAAGGGCGACGAGTTGAGCTTTGCCTGGATGAGCCAGGCGAAACCGGTGTTCGGCCAGCCGCTGGCGAACCCGGCTGCCGCGGCGGCGGCGCTCTCGCTGTCGGCGCCGGCGGTGGCGGGCACCGGCTTGCCGGTGCAGGTGGTGTCGTGCGGCGTGCCGTTTCTGTTCGTCCCTGCTCACGTCGCGGGCCGCCGTCGATAACGCGACGATCAACCGCGGCGCGCTCGACGACGCTGCTGCGAGTCGTCGAAAAGCGGCGCGCACGGTGTCTTCCTGTTTTCCGCCGAGCGCGGGAGCGATCGCGCGACCGTCTACAGCCGCATGTTCGCGCCCGAGCATCGGCGTCGCGGAAGATCCGGCCACTGGTATCGCGAGCGGCCCGCTCGGCTGTTATCTCGTGCGCCACAAGGTCGTGCCGCCGGCGAAGGCGGGCGCCATGCTGAGCCTGCAGGGCGTGAAAATGGGACGTCCCAGCCACGTGCACATCGCCGTCGGACTGCAGAAAGGCGGCGACATCACGAGCGTCCGCGTGGGCGGCGAAGCCGTGCTGGCTGGCGAGGGGACGTTATACGTCTGACGGCGAACAGGTATTATGAGAACGCGATTCGCACTTGAAGGAGACACTATGAGAAATCTGTTGATCGTGATGGCTGCGGGCGTGCTGATGTCATCGACGATGATTGTCGCCGGTCAGGACGCGGCGAAGAAGACGCCATACGCCGTGTTCACGACCAGTGAGGGGAATTTCACGGTGCGGCTGTTCGAGAAGGACGCGCCGAAGACGGTGGCGAACTTCATCGGCCTCGCCGAGGGCACCAAGGAATGGACCGATCCGAAAACCAACGAGAAGGTGAAGAAGCCGTACTACAACGGTCTGATCGTTCCATCGCGTGATTGCCGGCTTCATGATTCAGGGCGGCGATCCGCTGGGCACCGGAACCGGCGGGCCGGGTTATAACTTTGCCGACGAATTCGGATCCGGCAAGAAGATCGACAAAGCCGGCATCCTCGCCATGGCGAACGCGGGCCCAACACCAACGGCGGCCAGTTCTTCATCACGCTCGCGCCGCAGAACCACTTGACGGGCAAGCACACGGTCTTCGGTGAAGTCACCGAAGGGATGGATGTCATCGAGAAGATCGGCAACACCAAGACCACCAAGCCGGGCGACAAGCCGGTCAAGCCGATCACGATGTCGGTCAAGATCGAGCGGAAGTAGCGGCCGGCGAGACAGGGAAGACCAGGAGATCACATGACGCGCCTGCTGGCGGCGTTCGTGTCGGTGGCCGTCCCCCTGGCGTTGTCCGCTCAGGGGGCGGTCGATCTCGAATCGAAGCTGAAGAACCCGGCCACGTTCACCGAGAAGGCGCCCGACACGTTCAAGGCGAAGTTCGAGACCAGCAAGGGGACGTTCGTCGTGACGGTCCACCGCGCGTGGGCGCCGCTCGGCGCCGATCGGTTCTACAACCTGGTGCGAGGCGGGTTTTACGACGACTGCCGGTTCTTCCGCGTGATCGATGGCTTCATGGCGCAGGTCGGGATCAACGGCGACCCGGCGATCCAGTCGGCCTGGCGCGATGCGACGATTGCAGGACGATCCGGTCAAGGAAAGCAACAAGCGCGGATTCGTGACGTTCGCGAAAACGCGGGCGCCCAATTCGCGATCGACGCAGTTCTTCATCAACTTCTGCGACGACAACGCGTCGCTCGACAAGCAGGGATTCGCGCCGTTCGGCGAGGTCGCGGCCCAGGCATGGACGTCGTCGACAAGCTGTACAGCGGCTACGGCGAGGGCGCGCCGAGCGGCAGCGGCCCGGAGCAGGCGAAGCTGCAGACGCAGGGAAATGCCTACCTCGTGAAGGAGTTTCCGAAGCTGGACTACATCAAGAAGGCGACGATCGAGAAGTAGCGGAGGCAGGAGAGGGCAGGAAAGGCCGCCCACCCGCCTGTCCCGACCATCCCGGCCTCTCCCGCCACGAATGCCGATAAGATCTGGGTCGTGACCCCTACTGAGCAGGCCCGCGCGCTCGAGCCGGCTCTTGCCGCGCTCGTCGGCGGATTCAATCGCGATCCGTTCGCCGTCCTCGGTCCGCACGGCGATCTCGTTCGAGTGTTTCAGCCTTCGGCGCGCGCCATCGAGTTGCGCCTGGTGGCGACCGGCGAGCGCTTGCCGATGGCGAAGCGCGATGCCGCGGGGATTTTCGAGGTCCGCGTGCCGCAGGTTGGGCGGGATGCGCGGGGTGGGCAGGAAGGGCGCTGGAGGGGCAGGATGGGCCGCAGGGGTCGCGTGGCTTTCCTGACTATCGGCTCCGCATCACGTACCCAGGCGAACACGTTGTCGAGATAGACGACCCGTACCGCTACGGCCGCGTGCTCACCGACTTCGATCTGCATCTGCTGGGCGAAGGGACGCATCACCGCGCGTTCGAAAAGCTCGGCGCGCATCGGACGACGGTCGGCACGACCGCCGGCGTGCACTTCGCGGTCTGGGCCCCCAATGCGGATCGCGTGAGCGTGATCGGCGATTTCAACGCGTGGGACGGACGCGTGCACGCGATGCGGCTGCTGTCGCCGGGCGGGATCTGGGAGATCTTCGTTCCGAATCTCGCCGACGGTGAAAAGTACAAGTTCGAGATCCGCGCCAGAAGCGGCGCGATCCTCAAGAAGACCGATCCGTACGGCGTCGCCTTCGAGGTGCCGCCGCAGTCGGCGGCGATCGTGCACGACATCTCACGCTACACGTGGCACGACGCGGCATGGATGGAGCGGCGTCCGGCGCACGGCGCGTGGCTCGAGCAGCCGATGTCGGTCTACGAAGTCCATCTCGGCTCGTGGGCGCGCGTGCCCGAGGAGGGCAACCGGTTCCTGACCTATCGCGAGATGGCGCACCGGCTGGTGCCGTACGTGAAGGACATGGGCTTCACCCACATCGAGCTGCTGCCGGTGATGGAGCATCCCTTTTCGGGATCGTGGGGCTATCAGGTGCTGGGGTTCTTCGCGCCGACCAGCCGGTTCGGCCCGCCCGAGGATTTCAAGCTGCTGGTCGACGCCTGCCATCAGGCGGGACTCGGCGTCATCCTCGACTGGGTCCCCGGCCACTTTCCCAAGGACGCGCACGGCCTCGCGACGTTCGACGGCACCGCGCTCTACGAGCACGAGGATCCGCGGCAGGGCGAGCACCAGGACTGGGGCACGCTGATCTTCAACTACGCGCGCCACGAGGTCCGCAACTTCCTGCTGTCGAACGCGCTGTTCTGGCTCGAGGAGTACCACGTCGACGGCCTGCGCGTCGATGCGGTCGCGTCGATGCTGTATCTCGATTACTCGCGCCAGCCGGGACAATGGGTGGCGAACGCGTTCGGCGGCCGCGAGAACCTCGACGCCATCGCGTTTCTCCAGACGCTGAACCGCCTGACGCACGGCGAACATCCCGGGACCATGACGGCGGCCGAAGAATCGACGGCGTTTCCCGGGGTGACGCGGCCCGTGTATCTCGGCGGCCTCGGGTTCACCTTCAAGTGGAACATGGGATGGATGCACGACATCCTCCAGTACATCCACGAGGATCCGATCCACCGGCGCTGGCACCACAACCTCGTCACCTTTACCGCGCTCTACATGCACACCGAGAACTTCATCCTGCCGTTCTCGCATGACGAAGTGGTGCACGGCAAGGGACCGATGTTCGACAAGATGCCCGGCGACGCCTGGCAGAAGCTCGCGTCGCTGCGCGTGCTCTACGGCTTCATGTACGGCCACCCGGGCAAGAAGCTGCTGTTCATGGGCAACGAGTTCGGGCAGCGGCACGAATGGAACCACGATCGGAGCCTCGACTGGCATTTGCTCGACGATCCGGGCCACGCGTCGCTGCGCCGCTACGTGCAGGCGCTGAACTGGCACTACCACGCCGAGCCGGCGCTGTATCAGGCCGATTACGATCCGGCCGGATTCCGGTGGATCGACTGCAACGACAACGAGAACAGCGTCGTGTCGATTCTCCGCTTCGCGCGCGACCGCGCGGACCACGTCGCGATGGTGTTCAACTTCACCCCGGTCGTGCGGGCGCAGTACCGGATTGGCGTGCCCGATGCGGGCGCCTATGTCGAGTTGCTGAACAGCGACGCCGCCGAGTACGGCGGCAGCAACGTCGGCAACGGTGGCAGCGTCACCGCGGAGCCGGTGCCCGCGCACGGGTTCGAGTCACTCGCTGCGCCTCACGATCCCGCCGCTCGGGTGCTCTGCTGCCTGAAAAAGCGCGTGACACGGCTTCGTCACGCGTCGAGCTTCGTACGCCTTCGTGCCTTCGTGATTTACCGTGTCTGAATCGCGCCCATGTCCGCTGCTGCGCAGCTCTCGCGCCGTCGCCGTCGCGCTCGTCACCTTCGCGACCTTCACCGACATCGTCGCCTACTCGATCGCGATTCCCGTGTTGCCGGCGCTGAGCCGTCAGCTCGGTGCGTCGCCGACGATGATCGGGTTGTTGTTCGGGTCGTTCGGCGTGACGCTGCTGGTCGTGTCGGTGCCGATGGGGGCGGTGTCGGATCGAATCGGCCGCACAGGGGCCGATGGTCGCCGGGTTGCTGGCGTTGGCCGCGGCGAGCCTGCTGTTCGCGTACGCGAAAACGCTGCCCTGGCTGTTCGCGGCCCGGCTGGTGCAGGGCGCCGCGGACGCGGTCACCTGGGTGGTCGGCTTCGCGTTGATCGCGGACCTCTACGACAGCAGCGAGCGCGGACGCATCACGGGCATCGTCATGATGGGCACCAGCTTCGCGATGATGTTCGGACCGACGCTCGGCGGCTGGTTCTACGAGATCGGCGGCATCAGGCTGCCGTTCATCGCCGTGGCCGTGATGGCGATGCTCGACCTGGCGCTGTTCATGTGGCTCCAGTTTCCCCCGCACCAGGCGCCGGCCGAAGCGGTGCCGGTCGGGATGGTGCTGCGCGTGCCGGCGATCGCCGCGTGCGCCCTCGCGGTGGTGGCGATCTCCGCCACCATCTCGATGCTGGAACCGGTGCTGTCGCTTTACCTGAACACGCTCGGCGTGAATCCGGCACGCGTCGGGATGCTGTACGGCACGGCCGCCGTGATCACCACATCGCTGCACCCGATCTGCGGCCGGCTCGCCGATCGGTTTGGCGCGCGACGCATGACGATGGTTGGATTGATGGCCACGGCGTGCACCGTCCCGGTCCTGGGACAGGCGTGGAGCTTCGGGTCGGCGCTCGGCTTCTTCCTGTTCGCGGCGGCGGCGGGCGCCTTCGTCATCACACCGTCGCTGGCGTACATGGGGGAAGCGACGAACGACGCCGGCGTCCGATCGTTCGGCGTCGCCTACGGTCTTGTACAATCTCGCATGGGGCGTGGGGCTGCTGGGCGGCCCGGCGCTCGGCGGGTTCCTGTTCGAACGGATGGGTTTCGCCCGGCTGCTGTTCGCCTGGGCGCCGGCGGTGGCGCTCGTCACGATCGCGCTCGGAAGAGTAAAATCGTCAGGCTCACCCACGAAGGAGATGTGATGAATCGACCGTTTCGGGCGGCTGTGCCCATATTGCTGCTTGTCCTCGCGGCGTCGCCCTGCGATCCGCGCGGACGTCCGTTCGGAAGAAAAATCCAGGATCGAGTTCGCCGGGATGCTCGGCCGGATGGTGAACTTGTTCGGCGGCAAAGGCGCGAAGGAAGGAATCGTGTCCACGGTCGCCGTGAAAGGCAATCGCAAGGCGACGTTCAACGACACCACGGGACAGATCATCGACCTTGGCGAAGAGAAGGTCTACGAGCTCGACATGAAGAAGAAGACCTACAAGGTCGCCACGTTCGCCGAGCTTCGCCGGCGGATGGAAGAGGCCAAGGCGAAGGCGGAACAGAGCGCGCAGAAGGAGCAGCAAAGAGCAGACGCGCGAAAAGACCGCCGAGCCCGCGCCGAAGGAGAACAACGTCGAGATCGACTTCGACGTCAAGGACACGGGACAGAAGAAGGTCGTGAACGGCTTCGACGCGCACCAGGTCGTGATGACGATCACGGTCCGCGAAAAAGGGAAGACGCTCGAAGAGAACGGCGGCCTCGTGCTCACCGCCGACGAGTGGCTGGTCCCGCGCATACCGGCGATGAAGGAAGTGGTCGATTTCGACATCCGCTACGCGCAGAAGCTGTACGGACCGATGATTTCCGGCGCCTCCGCCCAGGACATGGCCGCGGCGGCCGCGCTCTATCCGATGATGGCGCCCGCGATCGCGAAGATGCGCGCCGAGGGCGTCAAGATGGACGGCACGCCGGTGATGACCGTGCTGACGTTCGACGCGGTGCAGTCGGCGGAGCAGGCCGCGGCGGAACAGAAGGAGAGCAAGCCGAGCGCGAGCGGAGGGCTTGGCGGCATCGCGGGTGGCCTGATGCGCCGCGCGACCCAGAAGAAAAGCGCCGAGAGCCGATCAAAATCAGAAAGGGCGCACGAGGGTGATGTCGAGCACGACGGAAATCCTGAAGGTCGTCACCGACGTGGCGGCCGCGGACGTCGCCGTGCCAGCGGGGTTCAAAGAGAACAAGTAGGCGCGAGGGCGAGAGGGGCAGGAGGGGCCGTATACCCAGCCTGACTTTCCCGCCCACTCGCTTCCCGCCATGCTCTCTATGCGGGCCCATTCCGCGTCCGACACCGGCATCACGGAGAGC
The DNA here is from genome assembly GCA_963792175.1 of uncultured Acidobacteriota bacterium. Classification (GTDB taxonomy): domain Bacteria; phylum Acidobacteriota; class Vicinamibacteria; order Vicinamibacterales; family CAVVIG01; genus CAWBVG01. The sequence goes on along the minus strand of CAWBVG010000053.1, from coordinate 33,941 downwards.
CGAGAGATCCTGACGAGCGCGAACGTCTTGAAAAACGAATCGGCCTTGATCTCTTTCAGCGTGACCGGGCGCGGGAGTTTCTTCACCGGGCCGACGTCGACGACGGCGGCTTTGCCGGTGGGATCGTTCGGATCCGTGTACGCGTCGCCGAGCGCCTTGGCGACGCCGACGACCGACTTCTCGTCGCCGGTGTGGTAGTAGAAGATCCGATCGTTTTTCTTCACGGCGTGCAGATTCCGTTGGGCGACCGGGTTCCGCACGCCGCTCCACACCGTCGACTTGTCCTTGACGAGCGCGTCGAAGCTGTAGTTCGACGGCTCTTCCTTGAAGAGCCAGTTCATGGCCGCCATTCTACCGCCACTGCGCGATCGGGTCCGGCCGCCGGTGCGCGTGCTGTTTGTCGGCATCAACCCGGGCATGCGATCAGCGGCCCTCGGTCACCATTTCGCCGGCCCTTCAAATCGGTTCTGGAAGCTGCTCTTCCACTCGCGGCTGGTGCCGGAGCCGATCGGCACCGAGGACGATCACCGGCTGCCGGAGTGGGGCTTCGGCATCACGAACCTCGTGCCGCGCGCGACGCCGGGGATCGACACGCTGCGCCCGGCCGAGTACGTGGCCGGCGCGCTCGTGCTGCGAAGAAAAGTGCGGCGGTGGAAGCCGGACGTCGTCGCGTTGGTCGGCGTCACGCTGTGTCGAGCGGTCTTTGCGATCAAACCCGGCGTGGCGATTTCACTGGGCCTGCAGCCCGAATCGATCACGCTCGAAGGCGCGCGCGTCTTCGTGCTGCCGAATCCGAGCGGCCGGAACGCGAACTTCTCGTATCAGGAGATGCTCGCTGCGTTCAAAGGCTTGCGGCGGATCACGATCAACGCAACGGTCGCAAAGAAAATTTAGGACTACACGCCGAGGATATCGTGGGCGGTCAGCCGGACTTCGGTGACGTCGGTCGCGCGGCGGCCGCCGCGAAACGAGCTGCGCCGATCGCTGCGCATCGGATCGCGCCGATCGCGGTCCGGGAGCTCGCCCTGGATGTAAGCCGGCAGCGCGTGCAGCAGCTTGAAGGACGCTTCGTAGAACGCGCCCGCCAGCTGCGCTTCGCGCGCCAGCGCCACGTCCGTCGGGTTCGTCTGCGCGCCGTAGGTCAGGCAGGTCGTCGGCAGGTTGGCCGATTGCGCCAGAAACACCAGGTGCAGGCCGTTGAACGGGCCGAGGCGCAGGTTCGTGACGAGCAGATCAGGTGGCGGCACCTCGAAGAGACGGGCGCGCGCAACCGAGAACTCGGTACACACCTCTATCTCTGCCAGGTGGTTCCACCTTTCCCGCAAGGCGTCCAGCCATTTTCTATGGGAATCGACTGCGAGTACGCGCCGCCGCACCATTCCGTATCGGTCGCGTAGCATAACCTCGGCCGATCTCCCGCGAATGCCGAAATCCCTGCCACTGCTGCAATAACGAGAAAGTGCCAGAAAAGTTACGAACATGTTGTTTGACACTTGCGCCTGTACGGCGACAAAATGTCTGCTCGGCGGAAGACTTTCGGAGGGGATTTGGAACCGATGTTTCGATCGTCAGACGGCAGTACATCGCGTCCGACGGCAACCTCCTTGCGGCCGGACGACTGGCAGGTTCTCGTGAGTGCACGCCCGAATACGCTCCTCGAAGGCCCTCACGAAACCACCGATGCCATCGTCGGGGAAGCGATGGAATGGCTGGCCGAGCCGTTCGGCACCTGGGGTGGCGCGCCGCAGGCCTGCGATCGCCCGGCCACCTTGGTGGTGCGATCGGTCTCGGCGCTGGATCGGGATCAGCAGCAGGCGCTGCTCGCCTGGCTCGACGCGCCGGGCAATCGGATGCAGGTGATCTCGACCACGACCGACCCGCTCTATCCACTCGTCAGCCGCGGCGCGTTTCTCGCGAACCTGTACTACCGGCTGAACGTTCTGCTGCTCGACGTCGCCCCATCCGATCACATCGACAGCTAATCTCGCAGCTCTCGGCTTTCAGCTGCGCTCCCGCTCGGCGGTGAAGCTGATAGCTGACAGCCGAAAGCTGAGAGCTGCTGTTAGACGTGCTGCGAGACCGACAGCACGTTGCCGTCGGGATCCTTGAACCACGCGACCTTGTCACCGCCCGGCGCGGTCCAGATCCCCAGCGCGTCCTGCTCGAAGAATCCGAACCGCTCGAACTGAACCCCGCGCGACTGAAGATCGGCAACCTGGCGCTCGATGTCGGTGACCTGCCAGCCGAGCACCGTGAACTGCTGCGGCGTCACGGCAGGCATCTTCACGAACCGGACCATGATGCCGTTGGCGTCCATCACCAGGGCGAACCCGTCGTTCTTGACGAACGTGAGTCCGAGGATCCCTTCGTAAAAGGCGCGCGATCTGTCGTAGTCTGCTACTGCGACGAAGGCGACGATGTTGGTGGTGCCCAGCATGGGAGCACAATACATCGATCGGCCTCGGCGTTACCCTCGAATCCGGCAGGCAGCGAGAGCGCGTCATGCGTCTGGCTCCGGGTGCTCGGCTCGGTTCCTACGAAATCCTGTCGCTGGTCGGTGCCGGCGGAATGGGCGAGGTGTATCGCGCGCGCGATACCAGGCTCAATCGCGACATCGCGCTGAAAGTCCTGCTCGAACGCGAAGCTGCCGACCCGCAGCGCCGCGCCCGGTTCGCCCGCGAAGCCCAGAACCGTCGCCGCGCTCAATCATCCCAACATCGTCACGATCTATTCGGTGGAGGAGGCCGACGGCATTGCCTTCCTGACGATGGAATTCGTCGCCGGCCGCCCGCTGCGCGGAACTGATTCCGAAGGGCGGGATGCCGCTGGAACGGCTGCTGACGATGGCGGTTCCGCTGGCCGATGCGCTCAATGCCGCTCACGCCCGAGGGATCACGCATCGAGATCTCAAGCCGGCCAACATCATGGTGGGCGCTCGACGGCCGCGTGAAGATTCTCGATTTCGGTCTGGCGAAGCTGCACGAACGCCGCGTCCGTGCCGGACGGCATGACCGCGTGGCCGACGGCGAGCATGCGACCGGCGAAGGCCGCATCCTGGGCACGGCGGCGTACATGTCGCCGGAGCAGGCGGAAGGCAAGCCGCATCGATCAGCGGACCGACATCTTTTCGCTTCGGCGTCATCCTCTACGAGATGGCGACCGGCGAGCGTCCCTTTCAGGGCGACACCACCATCTCGGTCATCTCGTCAATCGTCAAGGACACGCCTCGATCGGTGACGGACGTCAACCCCGCGATGCCGCGCGACCTCGGTCGGATCGTCCGCCGCGCGCTCGTGAAGGATCCCGATCACCGCTACCAGACCGTCCGTGATCTCGGGAACGACCTCGAGGACCTGAAGCGCGATGTCGACTCGGGCGACGTGCTGTCCTCGAGCGCGAGCCGTGACGCGCTGCGAATCGCCCGCAGGCCGCCGCGCGCGCTCGCGGGTGTCGCGGCGCTGGTCATCGGAGCACTGGCGGTCGCTGGCGCGTGGCGTTTTCTGAACCGCGACCGGGCGTCACCGCGCCCCGCCGTCGGTGGTGGACGTCTGACGCTGCTGCTGTCGTCGGAGGGCGAGGCACGGTCGCCGGCGCTGTCGGCCGACGGCAAGATGATCGCCTACATCGCCAGCGATGGGGACGCCGTGAACCTGTACGTTCGCCGGGTCGCTGGGGGCGAGCGGATCCGTCTCACCGATGACGCCGCGTTCAAGGACGATCCGTCGTTCTCTCCCGACGGGGATCGGATCGCCTTCGCCCGGCGTCGCCCCGCTCCCGCGCGTCCCGAGATCTGCGTGATCCCCACGCTCGGAGGCAGAGCGATCCCGGTGATTGCGGACGGGCGTACTCCGGTCTGGTCGCCGGACGGCAACCACCTCGCCTTCATTCAGGTCCGTCGCGGCGAACCGGAGGCGCTGGCCGTGGCTGCCGTCGACGGATCGGAGATGCGGATCCTGCTGAAGGCCGACGCGGTGAATCCGTTCTTCAACCGCCTCGTGTGGTCGCCCGACGGCAGCCTCGTCGCCTTCTCCCGGAGCGGAGGCGGCGTCGCGCAGGAAATCTGGCTGATGCCGTCGGCGGGCGGCCAGGCCCGTCGCCTGTGGCAGGACCCGCCGGGCGTGGTCAGCGCCGATCCGGTCTTCACTCCAGATGGCCGCGGGATCGTTCACACGTCCAGTCGCGGCGGAGCCACGAATCTTTGGGTGATGCCGATGGATGGCACCGGGCCGGTTGTCTTCACGTCGAGGGTCCAGGCCCTGATCAATTCCCGAGCGTCGCGCGCACCGGCGCGATTGCGTTTCAAAAACAGCCGGACAGCGGGCCACGCTGCTCGTCCATCGATTCGAAGGGGGAACGACGCGAACAGTGGCCACGCACCATTCCTTAACATATCGCCCGATGGGCGATGGCTCGCGTTCGCGCGGACGGAGGGGGGCACCACGCGCGTGTACATCTCGCCGGTGGCCGGAGGCGAGGCGCGGCGCCTGACCGAATCGTCGTCGACCACTCCACGCTGGTCGCCCGACGGCGAGTGGATCGCATACAGCGTCGACCGTTCGTTCTTTGGCGGGATCTGGCTGATCAAGGCTGACGGGACGGAACTGCACCGCGTGACGCAAACCGGCGGGTGGCCCGTCTGGTGGCCTGATGGGAAACAGATTGGCTATCAAATGGTGACGTCTGAGGGCAACACGCAGATCGTGGTCACACCGCTCGATGGCGGTCAGACTCGAACGCTGGACGCGCTGCGCTTCTACGGGAGCAACTTCCCGTTCGATATCTCGCGCGACGGGCGGCAGCTGGTGGTGACCAACAGTCAACATCTGAGTGATGAAATCTGGCTGCTGGAATCGGCGCAGGACTCAAAGAGATAGAGCGCATCACACCTGAACAGCCAGCGGCGACGCGACCGCTTCCGGCGCATAGCGTCGGAGGAGCGCCAGACCGATGGCGGCGCGCCGCACGCGCTCGCGCGACAAGGCGACGACGGTGGATTCGAGATGCAGACCGCTCGGATACAGCGCAGGCGCGTTCCTGACGCCGAACTTGACGTAAATCGGCGCGGCCACGCGCACCAGCTCGGCGATCTCGTAGTAACGCACGGTACCGCCGAAGTCGTCCGGCGCCTCGACGTAGAAATCGATCGCGGCGTCGATCGCGAGCCGGATAGCCGCAATCTGCGGCAGCGACAGATCGACCGGCAGGTTGATCGACGTCGCGCCGAGATCTTCGAGCACGCGCGCGGTCGCGGGATTCGCCGCCGCGAGCGTCACCGATATCTTCAGCACGAAATCGCCCGGCAGGTCGCCGGCTTTCTTCATCTGACCGAGCACCAGCAGCTGCCCGATGTCGGCGACCAGCACCGAACGAACGCCCAGCTGCGCGGCATGCCGGACGTCCTCGATTCCGAAGGCCAGCTGATCGGCGCCACGCAACGACGAACCGAGCACCTTGCCCGACACGGTCGCGGCCTGCACGCCGACGTCCCAATTGGCCCGCGGTCCGACGAAGAGGCACACTTCTATCCCCTGTGCACGTCCGAGGGCGACCATCCGCTGGATCTCCTCGTCGGTCTGAAGCATCACGCCGCTGCCCTGGCTGATGCGATGAATCGGCACGACGTGCTCGCCGGCGGCCGCCACGACCGCTTCCATCGCGCGCGGCCCCTCGCACGACGGGATTTCGACGCGGTACTGTCCGCCGTCGTCGAAACGCTTGTGCGAAGTGGGCAGGTCGTAGGCGTCCCGTGCACTCAGGTTCAAATCGTTGAGGATCGCGTCAGTGGTCCGCATGGTCGTCACCCTCGTATCGTAATCCTACAGGCAAGAATGGCCGCGGCCGGGGTTATCCTCTTCATCGCCTGCATGTCGGCGCTGTACGCGCCGCCGGCCATGAGTCACCTATGAATTCACTCGATCGCCGCCGTTTCCTTTCGAGCCTCGGACGGACGGGGGCGTGGCTCGCCACGGCGTCCCGTCTGGATGTCATCGGCTACGCCCAGGCCGGCCGCGGACCCGCGCGCGCGTTCGTCCAGCCGTCGCGGGCGCGCGCAGACTTCGACCGCCGGGTGCTGGGTGCGTTTCTCGAGCACCTGGGCCGGGCGATTTACACCGGCGTGTTCGAGCCGGGCTCGCGCCTCGCCGACGCCAGAGGGTTCCGCACCGACGTGGCGCGCGAGGTGAAGACGCTGGACATCCCGATCACTCGTTATCCGGGCGGCAATTTCGTGTCTGGATACAACTGGCTCGACGGCGTCGGCCCGAAGGCGCAGCGGCCGACGGTGCTGGAACGGGCGTGGAATTCGCTCGAGACGAATCAGTTCGGCACCAACGAGTTCATCGACTGGTGCCGCGTCGTCGGGACCGAGCCGCTGCTGGGCATGAACTTCGGCACCGGCACCGCGGAGATGGCGGTCGCCTACGTCGAATACTGCAACCTCGATCGCGGTACGAAGTGGAGCGAGCTGCGGCGGTCGCACGGCTACACGCAGCCGCACAACGTGCGCTATTGGTGCATGGGCAACGAGATGGATGGTCCGTGGCAGATCGGCACGCTGCAGGCGCGCGACTACGGGCGCAAGGCGCGCGACGTCGCGCGACAAATGCGCGGCATCGACCGCGGGCTGCAGCTGATCGCCTGCGGATCGAGCGGCACCAACATGCCGACCTACCTGGTCTGGGACCGCGAAGTGCTGGAGGAGTGCTTCGACCAGGTGGACGCCATCTCGCTCCACGCCTACTACGGCAATACCCGGGTGCTGACGGGGAACAGCGCCGCGCGGTACCTGGCGATGAATCTCGACATGGATCGGCAGATTCGCGAGGTCGCCGCGGTGTGCGATTACGTCCAGGCGCTTCGGCGTTCGAGCAAGCGCATCTGGCTGTCGTTCGACGAGTGGAACGTCTGGTACCGCGCCCGCAGCGGCGACGCGGTTGACGGCCACCGCACGGCGGCGCCGCGCCTGCTCGAAGAGGTCTACAACCTCGAGGACGCGTTGCTCGTCGGCGGCTTCGTCAACACGCTGCTCCGGAACGCGGATCGAGTCCGGGTCGGATGTCTGGCGCAGCTCGTCAACGTCATCGCGCCGCTCGTGACCAACGAGACGAGCGTGCTGCGGCAGAGCACCTACTATCCCTATGCGTGGGCGCTCCGCTACGCGCGCGGCCGTGTGCTCGACGTTCGCGTCGAGGCGGAGACCTATCCCATCACCGCCGCCGGGCTCCAGGCCGACTTCGCCCGCAACGATCAGGTGCCGTTCGTCGACGTCGTCGCGACGCACGACGCGCCAAACGGTCAGGCGAGCGTGCTGATGCTGAACCGCGACCTGGAAGGCGAGCGCGAGCTGGTCGTGGAGTGGAAGGATATGACGCCAACACGCGTGCTCGCATGCGAGACGCTGACGGGGCCGGACCTGAAGGCGTTCAACACGTTCGACGAGCCCAGCCGCGTCGCACCGCAGCGGCTCGAGCCGCCCGCGCCGGGAACGCGGATGACGTTCAAGCTGGCGCCGCGTTCATACACGGTCGCGCACATCGCCGTGACGTCCTGACCGGAATCAGTCGTGCCTGAGCGCGGCGACCGGATCGCTCCGAACTGCGCGCAGCGCGGGGATCAGCGCCGCACAGGCGCACGCGGTGACGATGAAGAGCAGGCTCGAGGCGTAAGCGACCGGATCGAACAGACGCACGACCGTTCCAATGGGCGCAAACGTTGCCAGGAGCACGGCGCCGAGCGCGGCCGTGAGGCTGCCCCCGAGGAGCACCCCGATGCCGACGGGACGGGCTATTTGCGCCAGTACGAATGTACCGATGCTTCGCCTGGTCGCGCCGAGCGCCATCCGCACGCCTATCTCCCTGCCGCGCTGCTCGACGAGATACGAGAGGACGCTGAACAGGCCCGATAACGTCAGCACGAGCGCCAGCGTTCCAAGCACCAGCGTCAGCCAGAACGCGACGCGCAACACGTACGCGACCATGAACGTGATGGTCCGCAGCGTCGTGATCTCGCCCATGTTCGGGTCGATTGCCGCGAGCCGCTCGACGAGCGCGAGGCGCGCGCTCTCGGGATCGCCGTGCACCCGAACGGTGAGCGATGTCTGAGCCGCGTCGGCGGCAATCGGCACGTAGACAACCGCCTGGTTGGAGCTGACGAACCGGAAACCCGGCACATCACGCGCGATGCCGACGACGTCGAAGCTGCGAGAGAGCAGCGGCGGTTCATCGGGCCCTGGCGCGCCGCCCGTCTGGTCCGGCTCGAGGCGCAGGGCCTGTCCGATCGCGTCGCGATCCGGCCAGAAGCGGCGCGCAACGCTTTCCGACACGACCGCCACCGCGACAGTTGCGCTGCGCTCGGTCGGCGCGAAGCCGCGCCCGCGCACGATGTCGATGCCGAGCACGCTGAAGTACTCCGGCGAGACGAAGATGTAGGCGATCGGTGACTTGCCGCTTGCGCCGGCGGCCTCGGCGAAGGCGGCACGTCCCCCGCCCAGCGCGCCCGGCCACGAGGCCGCGACCGAGACGACCGACGGTTCGCTCTTGATGGCTTCGAGCAGGGCGCCGCGCGCCTGCTCATTCGCGATGGACACGAAAACGGTATCGGCGGTGCGGACTCCGGGATCGATCGTGGCGGCCCCCCACGCGCTGCGCAGGAAGATGGCAGAGCAGATGAGCAGCAGCACCGAAGCGGTCACTTGCAGCGCGACGAGCGCGTTCCGCGCGCGGCCGGGACGCGCATCACGCACCACCTCGCCGCGCATGGCCCGCACCAGCTCCACGCGGGTGGCCTGCAGCGCCGGCGCGAGCGCGAAGAACATGGTCGAAACCATCGCGCCGCCCACCAGGAACAGCGCGACGCGCCAGTCCGCTGGCGGCACGGCGAGGCGAATGTCGCCGATGGCCGGCGCCCAGGTGCTCGTCACGGCGTGGACGGCGGCGGTGAGCACGAGTCGTGAAATACCGAAAGCGAGCGCAGCGGACACCAGCGCGAGCAGCAGGCTTTCGGTGAGCAACTGCCGGATGATGCGGTGCCGCGACGCGCCCATCGCCAACCGGATGCCGATCTCGCGCTGGCGCGTGACGCCGCGCGCGAGCAGCAGGTTGGCGACGTTGGCGCACGCAATCATCAGGATGAGGCCGAACGCGAGAAAGAGCGGCGTGAACAGCAGCATCACGTCGGCCGTCAGCGGAACGGTGCCCTGCCTGGGTTCGAGGATCAGGTTCGAGGCTCGCCCCTCGACGAAGCTCGGGGCAGGCCCCTCGACGCGGCTCGGGGCAGGCCGCTCGACGGAATCTTCAGCCCGCACGCTGCGAGTCCCACACGCGCAGCTGCGCCAGCGCCTGTTCGCGCGATAGCCCTGGCTTCAGTCGCCCGACGATGCCGATACCGACGGTGCGGTCCCGTCCAGCATCGACGCGGCGAAAACTGCCGACGGCCGCGAGCGGCGCCCAGAAGTCCGGCGCGGCGACCGTGAGCCCTCGAAAGGCTTCCGGCATCACCCCGACAACCTGGAACGGCGCTCCGTTCACGACGACCGTGCGGGTGAGCACGCCGGGATCGCTCGCGAAGTACCCGGACCAGGCACGATGGCTGAGGACAATCACCCGACCATCTCCACGCTCGTCGTCTGACGGTGCGAGCGTGCGGCCACGCGCCGCACTGACACCGAGAACGTGGAAGAAGTTTCCCGTGACGAGGGATCCCTCCATCCTCCGGCCATCGATCCGGCTGTTGATGTCCGCGATCGCGAATGCGTCCGAGAATGCGCTCGTCTCGCGGATGAGCGCGTCGTACTGCGAGCGCGTGAAGCTCGTGGGCGCCGCCTCGGCGGATCGCTGGCGCTCGACCGCGAACAACTCGTGCGGGTTGCGCACCTGGTCCACGCGAAGGATCACCTCGTTGAGGAAGGTGAACACGACGGCCACCAGCCCGAGGCCGAGTGCCACCGTCGTGACGATCGTCAGGGACACCAGCGGGGCGCGCCGGATCGAGCGACCCGTGTAAAGGACGTCCCTCACCAGGCCGTCAACCAAACCTAGATTCATGATGTCGGGCGTCGACGCTAACGCCTGCGGCGGTCGGCTGTCAATTCCGTTACCATACGCCCCTCAGACACACGGATCAGGAGGCCAGGTCGTGACGCTCATCGGCAGCATCCGCCGATTGCATCCGGATCTCGACGCGCTCATCGCGCCTGACGCGCAAGTCGAGCGACTCGCCAACGGGTTCATCTTTACCGAGGGACCGTTGTGGCGGCCGGACGGCGTTCTCTGGTTCAGCGACATCCCAGCCAATGTCGTTCATCAATGGTCGCCCGACGGGACGATCACCGAGGTCCTCCGGCCAGGCGGGTACGACGGCAACTCGCTTCCGCCGGGCTTCATCGGGCCGAACGGCGCGACGGCCGGGCCTGACGGGTCGGTTCTGCTGTGCCAGCACGGCAACCGCCGCGTCGTGCGGATCGATCGTCAGCGCCACGTGACGCCAATCGTCGATCGTTTCGACGGCCGTCGCCTGAACAGCCCGAACGATGTCGTCTTCCGCTCCGACGGGCGGATGTACTTCAGCTGATCCTCCCTACGGCCTTCCGAAGCAGGACCGCGACCCCGGCAAGGAATTGCCGTGGAACGCCGTCTTCATGCTGGCGGACGGCGAACTCCATCCGCTCGTCACGACACACACCCGCCCCAACGGCCTCGGCTTCTCACCGGACGAGAAGACGTTCTATCTCGCGAATTCAGATCCGGAACATCGCTATTGGATGCGCTATGACGTCGATCGCGACGGCACGCTGCGCGATGGCGTCGTCTTCGCCGACGTTTCACGTGCGCCCGAGGCCGGGCTGCCGGACGGATTGAAGATCGATCGTCTCGGTCACCTGTTCGCCACCGGCCCGGGCGGCATCTGGGTGTTCACGCCGGGCGGCGTTCACCTCGGGACCATCGTGCTGCCCGAGCAGCCGGCCAACCTCGCTTGGGGCGACGCCGATTGGCAGACGCTGTATATCACCGCCGAAACGGCCCTGTATCGTCTCCGCACGCTCGTGGACGGCCAACGACTCGTGTATCAGGAGTAGCGGATGTCGCGTCCGATTCAGCTTCATGCCGATCTCGCGATCGATCCCGAGCGCGAAGCGGAGGCGATTCACTACTTCGAGACCGTCTATCGCCCGACGGCGATGCGATTCGAGGGATACGTCGACTTGCGCCTGCTGAAGCTCACGGCGGCGCTGGTGGGATCGGCGCCGGCAGGCGTCAACTACCGGTTCTCGATCGCCTTCACCAGCGAGGCCCTGCGCCAGCAATGGGTCGCCTCGGACGCCCATACGGAAGTGTGGGGGCATCTCGAGACGTTCCTGACCAGTCACGAATACGACTTCCTGTTGTTCGACGTGATTTGACACGTGAGGTGCGCCGTGAAGCCTGCCATGCTGACGATTCTTCTGTTCCTCGCGTTGATGCCTGTGCCACGAGCGCAACAGGCGTCAGCCGGAAGCTCGCTGGCGAAGCGGATCGTCGCACACGGACCCGTCCAGATTCCGATCGTCTCCCGCCGTGCACGGTGGCGCAGGACACCTCGACTTCACCGCGCTGCTGACCGCCGCCGGGCAGGATACGCTGTTCTACTTCCTGCACCGCGGCGTGATCGCGCCGAAGAGCGGCATCGGCGCCCACTTCCACAATCAGTGTGAAGAGATGTTCGTCATCCTCGATGGCGAGGCGCAGTTCACGATCGATGGCCGCACCTCGTCGCTCAAAGGCCCGGCCGGGGCGCCGACGCGGATGGGGCACTCGCACGGCATCTACAACCCGACCGACTCGACCCGTGCAGTGGCTCAACATCAACGTCACCGCCCTCAAGGGCGTCTACGACGCATTCAATCTGGACGACCCGCGCGTCGGCGTCTCGCTCGACCCCATCCCGGCCTTCATGACGATGAAGCTGGATCGGACGGCGTTGCGCTCGGCTCCGGATCGTGACGGCGGCAAGGGGACGTCGCAGTACCGGCGGGCGCTCGGCCCCTCGGTATTCGCGACGACCTGGTCGTACGTCGATCATCTGCTGCTGCCGGCGGGGGGCTCGACCGGTGTGCGCGCGCTCCCCGACCAGGCGGAGATTTACTACGTGCTCTCCGGCGAGGGCACGGTCACCGTCGGCGGCGAGACCGCGCCGCTTCGCATCGGCGACGCGCTGGCCATTCGGCTCAACGAGCGCCAGTCATTCGCCGCCGCGGGCGGCGCCGGCCTCGAACTCTTGATCGTCGGCGTCTCGCGTGACATGGACAGCAAGGCGGCGATGACGATGGCGCCGAGCGGCGGTCGAGGCGGCCGCGAGAATTTCTAACGAAAACCAAAAGGGTTTCGTGATTTCGTGTTTTCGTGGCAGGCCACAACTGGTCCCGATTCAGCGTGGACGCTCCACTACTGGGCGCGATGTTCGGCCAGCATCGCCATCGCCTCGTCTGCGTACCGTCCATGACGCAGGAGCTCGGCCATCAGGTGCATCGCCGGATCGATGTGCGTGAAGAACGCCTTGTAGCCTGCGCACAGGTAGTTCAGCCCGGGCTCGCCGTCAGGCGTCGAGAGGAAGCGGTTTTTCGGGCACTCGCCGTGGCACGCGAAGCGGACCGTGCAGTCACGGCAATACTTCGGCAGCGTGTCGCGTTTGACGAGCCCGAATGTCCGCTGCTGCTCCGAGGTGACCAGCTGCAGCATGTGCACCTGCTGGATGTTGCCGAGCAGGTGCTTGGGTTCGACGAAGTGGTCGCACGAGTAGACGTCGCCGTTGTGCTCGAGCGCCAGCGCGCTGCCGCACGTCTCCGAGAAGATGCACATCGATGCCGGCGCGCCGAGCCATGACGCGAGCGCCGCATCGAACATCTGCACGTACACGGCCCCGACGTCACGCGTGACCCATTCGTCGAAGATCGCGATCAGGAACCGGCCCCACTGCTCGGCGCCAACCGAGCGGCTGGTGACGTGGCTGCCTTCCAGCACGTGGAGCGGACGCGGATCGCTGCCGCGCTCGCCCCATCCCTGGTTCGCCAGCGGCAGCAGCTCCTCCGTGACGCGTTCGACGACCGGGATGAACTGGACGAACGATGTCTTCAGCTCGTCGCGAAAGAAACGATAGACCTGCACCGGGTGGTCGGCGTTCGCCGCATGGACCGTGCACATGATGTTGACATCCACGCCGTGCCGGTTCAGACAGCCAAACCCCCGCATGACGTCGTCGAACGATCCCTGGCCTCCCTTGTCGACGCGATAGGCATCGTGAAGTTCGCGCGGGCCGTCGACACTGAGGCCCACCAGGACGTTGTGCCGCTTCAGGAAGGCGCACCACGCGTCGTCCAGTTTGGTGCCGTTGGTCTGGAGCGTGTACCAGACCTGCTGTCGCGGCTTCTTGTACTGCTGCACGTAGGCGATGGAGCGCTCGAAGAACTCGAGCCCCATCAGCGTCGGCTCGCCGCCTTGCCAGCCGACGATCACGTCGGGGCCCGACTGCGACTCGAGCAACTGGCGGATGTAGGTTTCGAGCAGATCGTCGGCCATGCGGAACCGGCTGCCCGGATAGAGCATTTCCTTGGAGAGGAAGAAGCAGTACTTGCAATCGAGATTGCAGACTGCACCGGTCGGCTTGGCGAGCACATGAAAATCGGCGCGGGCCATGGAGGGCAGCTGAATCGGGGTCATGTCGCGTCCTTTTGGCAAGGGCCGAGCCAGCACACGCGAGGCAGGAGGGTGAAAAAGAGCCGACGGAATCCAGGCGGCCACGGCCGGCGGTGAGATGGCCCGAGCGCTCACAACCTGCTGTCAGGCCGCCGTTCCACGCCCCGCCTGGCTTGGCGGGCCGGCCGCAGGGGCGGCGGGCGCCGCGTACCATTGGCTCTTCGGCACCACCTTCAACTCGTCCGGGTCTGATTCGTAGTTCGGCGATGTGATCTGGACGCCGTACTCGTTGAAGGCATCGAGGATGTTGGCGTGAAGCGCGTGCAGGATCGGCACGCGCTGCCGCGGCTGGTCCAGGCAGACCAGCACTGTGTACTTCACATAGAAATCCAGCAAGGCGGTCTGCCGGACTGCGGGCGGTGGCTCCTTGCGTATCCCGGGCGTGCGATTGGCCGCAAGCATCAGAAGCGCCTCGACCTGACGCCACGGCGTGTTATAGCCAATCGTCACCGACGTTGACACCTTGACGCCTTCGCGCGCGGCGAACCGCGAGTAGTTGATGGTGGATGTGGAGACGACGAGCGCGTTCGGGATGGTGATCGCTTCCCGCCGCTCGGTCTTGATCTTCAGCGACAGGAACCCGAGCTGCTCGACGGTGCCTTCGATCTCGCCAACCTTCACGAAGTCGCCGACCGCGAGCGCGCGCGAATAGGTAAGCGTCAGGCCGCTCATGATCTGATTCATGATTCCCGAGGAGCCCAGCGAGACGATCACGCCGATGAAGACGCTGACTCCCTTGAAGGCGTCGGAACTGGAGCCCGGCAGGTACGGATAGGCCAGGACGATCGCGAGCAGCCACATCAGCACGGCGACGATGCGTCGGGTGGGCTGGGCAATTTCCGGGTAGATGCCGCGCACGACCACGCGTTCGTGCTCGACGGCGTCGAAGAGGTAGTTCGACAACCTGACGAAAAACCGCGTGATGACGACGATCGCCAGGACCATCAGCAGATCGGGCAGGGAATCCAACAGGCGCCGGCCGAAGGACAAACCGGTCGTGATCAGGGCGGTCCGGAGCGATTCGCCCCACGGCCGCGTGTAGGGAAACCTGCGCAACACAAACGTCAGCCACGGATAGCTGATCGCCAGCACGACCAGCAGCGCAATCGCGTCGACGCCACGCATCAGGATGTCAGGCAAACGTGAGGCGCGGACGATGTCAGCGCCTCGCGTCAGTTTCCGGAGATGGTGCTCCGTCGTCCGATTCAGCCGCTGCGCGGTCGCGCGATGACTGCGGCGCACCAGCAACAGCAGGCCGGCATAGACAAACGTCCCCACCAGGGCGAGCACGCCTCCACGCAGCAATCGCCATGGCTGCCGCAGTTCGACCGCCTCGTCGAACGCTCGCTGGAGGCGGGCGACCGCCTCGGCGGACACCCCGTCCAGGGTTTCTCCCGCGAGCGTGTCCACATCCTCCGGCAGAATGGCGAATACGGCTGGCGCGCCGAGGTTGACGGTGACGGCATCTCCGACGCGCTCGGTGGTCACGCGCGCGTCAGGCGAGGTGTCGAGGACCCGATCGATGAACAGAACCGCCGCCGCGGCCCGTTCTGCCGGCGTTCGCCCGAGCACGGTGGCCCGAAATACGACGATCGGGCGGTTGGCATAGATCAGCGTCGCCGGCTGGGCGGCTGTTTGCGCGCCCGCGACGGCCGCCGTAGTCGGCGATTGAGTCTGTGATTGTCCTGGCTGTGCCGCGAGCACGACGACGACCGCCGCGGTTCCGAGTGTAATCAGGCGCATTCGCGTGCTGTGTGACATCACGGTCTCTGACGTGGCGTACAAACCCCACTGAATCGCTGGTGCTGCCACAGCCTGCCGTGGCTCGTGACGAACGGCGGGAAGCCGCGCGCAGAAATCCCCGAAACCCCAAGCCGGTGCGCAGTCCCGAACTGACGCGAGCACACCGCGTACCCGCCGGTCACGCCGCGGCGCGCACTGCCGAATTCGCATAGGTCCGACGGGTTGACTGTCGATAGGCTCGGCGGATGGCGGAAGAAACGAGAGAACACGCGCGTCTCGGAGAGATCCGGGAGCGCGGAGTGGCATGGCGCAAATGGGGACCGTACCTCAGCGAGCGGCAGTGGGGCACGGTCCGCGAGGATCGCAGCCGGACCGGGGATGCCTGGAACAACTGTTCGCACGATCAGGCGCGGTCGCGCGCGTACCGGTGGGGCGAGGACGGCATCGCCGGCATCTCGGACGACGGCCTGCGGCTTTGCTTCGCCCTGGCGCTGTGGAACGGTCGCGATCCGATCCTGAAAGAACGGCTGTTTGGCTTGACCAACAGCGAAGGCAATCATGGCGAGGACGTCAAGGAGTGCTACTACTACCTGGACAACACACCGACGCACTCGTACATGCGGATGCTCTACAAGTATCCCCAGCGCGCGTTTCCCTATGACGATCTCGTCCGGACCAACAGTGGCCGAAATCGACTCGAACCCGAGTACAAATTGATCGACACCGGCGTGTTCGACGACGACGCCGTACTTCGACGTCGGCGTCGAGTACGCGAAGCGGACGCCCGAGGATCTGCTGATTCAGATCACGGTGACGAATCGCGGGTCGGCCGACGCGGTGCTGCACCTGCTGCCGCATCTCTGGTTCCGCAACACCTGGTGGCTCGACGGCATCCGTCCGTCGCTCGAGTCGCGCCGCTTCGGCAGCCGTGCCGCCATCGAAGCCGTCCATCCCGACCTCGGGAGCTATGTGCTGGCGTGCGATCGGGACGCGCCCCTGCTGTTTACCGAGAACGAAACCAACGAACGGCGCGTGCTCGGGCTCGCGACGAATTCGTCTCCGTTCGTCAAGGACGGCATCCACGACCGCGTCGTCCACGATCGCGAGGACGCGGTGAATGCCGCGCGCGGCACGAAGGCGGCCGCATGGTTCACGCTGACGGTGCCCGCCGGAGGCGCGCAGATCGTTCGGCTGTGTCTCGGCGCGGCAACGGAGGACGCGGCCGATCCGTTTGCGGACTTCGACCAGGTGCTGCGCGAACGCGCGCACGAAGCCGACGAGTTCTACGACGTCGTGTTGCCCGAGACCGCGACCTGGGAGGCCGCCGCTGTCGCGCGGCAGGGGTTTGCCGGCCTGCTCTGGAGCAAGCAGGCGTATGTCTACGATGTGGCGGCGTGGATCGCCAGCGGCTCGGCGAGCCGCAATCAAGGATGGACGCACCTGGCAAGCGCCGACGTCATCTCGGTGCCCGACAAGTGGGAGTACCCCTGGTTCGCGGCGTGGGATCTCGCCTTTCACGCCATCGCGCTCGCGTTCGTCGATCCCGAGTACGCGTTCGATCAGCTCGAGCTGCTGCTCGGCGACCGCTTCATGCACCCGAACGGACAGATTCCCGCGTACGAGTGGAACTTCGGCGACGTCAACCCGCCAGTGCACGCGTGGGCGACGCTGTTCATCTATCGCCTCCAGGGGCGATATCTCGGACCGAGTGTGATCGATCGGATGCGCAAGCTGTTCCACAAACTGCTGCTGAATTTCACCTGGTGGGTGAACCGGAAAGATCGTCTCGGGCGGAACGTGTTCGACGGCGGCTTCCTCGGCCTCGACAACATCGGCGTCTTCGATCGCAGCAAGCCGCTGCCAACCGGCGGAACGCTCGACCAGGCCGACGGCACCGCCTGGATGGCGCTCTACGCCCAGACGATGCTCGACATGGCGATCGAGCTGGCCCGGCACGATCCGGTCTACGAGGATTTCGCGATCAAGTTCTACGACCATTTCATCTGGATTGCCTCGGCGATGGACCGCGTCGGCGGCGGCGACGGGATGTGGAACGAGGAGGACGGCTTCTTCTACGACGTACTGCGCCTGCCGGACGATACCGGCGTGCCGCTCAAGGTCAAATCGATGGTCGGGCTGCTGCCGCTCTGCGCCATCACGGTGTACCCGCACGACGTCGTCGACAGGCTGCCGCGGTTCGTGGAGCACGTGGGCGCCTTCAACCGCCGCCACGCCGGCGTCGTGCGTGCGATCAACCTGCCGGGCCGGGCCGGCGTCGAGGGGCGTTTCATGCTGTCGATCCTCGACGAGTCGAAGCTGCGACGCGTGCTGGCGCGGCTGCTCGACCCGGCGGACTTCCTCAGCGATTTCGGCATTCGTGCGCTGTCGCGCCGTCTGGCGGACGCGCCGTACGAGTTCCGCTATGGCGGCGAACGCTTCTCGGTCACCTACCGGCCGGCGGAATCCGACTCGGGGTTGTTCGGCGGCAATTCCAACTGGCGTGGACCGATCTGGCTGCCGGTCAACGCGCTGATCATCCGCGCCCTGCTGCAGTCGTACACGTTCTACGGCGACGCGTTCCAGGTCGAATGTCCGACCGGATCGGGCCGGCTGATGACGCTGGCGCAGATCGCCGAGAACATCAGCGCCCGCCTGATCTCGATCTTCGTACCCGACGCGAATGGCCATCGCCCCGTGCACGGCGGCGTCCGGAAGCTGCAGGACGATCCGCACTGGCGGGATCTCGTGTTGTTCTACGAGTACTTCCACGGCGACAACGGCGCCGGCATCGGCGCCAGCCATCAAACCGGGTGGACCGCGCTGGTCGCCGGGCTCATCACGCTGTTTGGAACGATCTCGGCGGAGAAACTGAAGCAGGAAGGCGCGGCGGCGATCGCCCGCCAGCCCTAAAAGTCCAGCGCCACGAGAGGCCGCCGGACATTCTGAAACGTGGCTCATGGTTCCCCAGGCCGCGCTCACTCCGCCGCCTAGACACAAATAACTTTTCACAGTAAAGTTAGCTCGACATTCGCGGGCCGAGCTGAGGGGAACGATGTCGAAGCGTCGGACGGAGATCTGGGTCGCGCTGATCGTCGGGGTCGTCTGCCTGATACCCGCAGCGGTGCTGGCGCTTTGGGTGTACGTGAGCGTCACGGCGACGCCGCTGCATCCGGACGCGCGGGAGGTGCCGTCAGTCACGCATGCGGCGCCGTTGCCCAAGTGGTCCGACGCCGTGGAACGCGGGCGGCAGATCGCCCGTGCGAGCCTGACCGAGAAGAACCTGCCGGGACTTTCGGTGGCGGTTGGTGTCGGCGGCGCCATCGTGTGGGCGGAAGGCTTTGGCTGGGCCGATCTCGAGAAGAAGGTGAAGGTCGAGCCGGGGACGCGGTTCAGGATTGGCACCGCCTCGACGGCGCTCACATCCGCCGCGGTCGGCTTGCTGCTGGAAAAAGGCCAGCTGAACCTCGACGACGAGATTCAGCCGTACGTACCCGCGTACCCCCAGAAACAGTGGCCCGTGACCCTGCGGCAGTTGATGGGGCATGTGGCCGGCGTCAGGAACGATGGCGGCGATGAGGGGCCGCTGCTCTCGGCGCACTGCGAGCGTCCGGTCGAGGGCGTCCAGGCGTTTGCGAAGTATTCGCTGCTGTTCGAGCCGGGGACCCGCTACCGCTATTCGAGCTACGGCTGGATCCTGATGAGCGCGGTGGTCGAAGCCGCCGCGGACGAGCCGTTGCTCACGTTCATGCGGAAGCAGATCTTCGAGCCGCTGGACATGGACGACACCATCGCCGATTCCGCGACGGAGGCGATCGCGAATCGGGCGACCGTCGTACTTCCCGAGGTTCGGGGGGATCCGCGCTACGGCCCGGATCTGATGCGCGAGATCGATTATTCCTGCTACGCGGGATCGAGCGTATTCCTTTCCACGCCGTCCGACCTGGTGCGCTTCGCGATGGCGATCAACAGCGGCAAGCTGCTGCAGCCGGCCACGGTCCAACTATTCCAGACGTCACAGCGACTGGCCTCGGGAGAGGAGACGGGCTACGGCCTCGGCTGGGACCTCGAGACCGTCACGCTCGCCGGTGAACACACGCGCGTGGTCGGCCACGACGGGGATTCGCTGGGCGGGATGGTGGCGTCTTTCATGACGTTCCCGGAATACGGGCTCGTCGTGTCCGTGATGTCGAACACTTCCTACGCGGACACGTTTGCTGTTGCGGTGAACATCGCGCAGGCCTTCGCGGAACAAGGGAAGACTCCAGCGCGCAAGTGATTCCCTGTCCGCCGACCTGTCCGTCGCCACCGAGCGTGTGGCCTTTCTTGTCTGATCAATTACCAGACCTCGCACACCGAGACCACGGCCGCGTGGTCACTTCGCGACGCACACATCCATCGATGTGGAATGAACAGCACAACGTGTGCCCATGAGTCCCACTGCCGAGTCACGACACGCGACTTCGTTCTGAAGGCCTTCTCGGGCGCGACGCTGCGACGAGAAATAGCGCGTTGCGCGATTCGGCCCCGATACGTTGAGAGCTCACAACCATCCGTGAGCGACGACGTGATTGGCGTTGCCGAATCGACATCATCGCCGCGGCACCGCTCTTGTAGCTTGAAAACAAAAGAGATGGGCTTCTTCGAAAAGTCGGGGAGGACGAAGATGAATCCAAAAAAAATGCTGGCGGGCCGTTACTGGCGGACTCTGCTGGTGATGCTGTGTGCTTTCTCGCTCGGCGTTGGCGATGCCGTCGCTCTGGCATCTGTTCAGCAGCCAGCGGCGCCGGCGGCCGCACCTGCGGACTACGTGTACTCGCCTGACCAGCTCGATTCGCTCGTCGCGCCCATTGCACTCTATCCGGACCCGCTGCTGGCCCAGACCTTGGCCGCATCGACGTATCCGCTCGAAATCGTTCAGCTCCAGCAATGGCTCGCGAAAAACTCGGACATGAAGGAAAAGAAGCTCGCCGAGAAGGTCGCCAAGCAGCCATGGGATCCGAGCATCCAGGCGATGGCCATGCTCCCGAATGTCGTCAAGCGCCTGGCAGACGACATCCAGTGGACCACCGAGCTCGGCAACGCGTTCCTCGCGCAGGAAGCGGATGTGATGCAGGCCGTGCAGCGCATGCGCGTCAAGGCGCAGAGCACCGGCCAGTTGAAATCCACGCCCGAACAGGTCGTGAAAACCGAGGTGATCGAAAGCAGGAACGTCGTCGTGATTGAACAGGCGAACCCGCAGGTGGTGTACGTCCCCTCGTACGACCCGGTCGTGGTATACGGACCGGCCGTGTACCCGTATCCGCCGATTTATTACCCGCCCGTGGGGGCGTATGCGGCTGGCGCGGCCATCTCGTTTGGCGTCGGCGTCGCGATGGGTGCGGCGTGGGGCGGCGGGTGGGGCTGGAATGCCGGCTGGGGACACAACGACATCAATGTGAACTACAACAACAACTTCAATCGGAACGCGAACATCAACCGCAGCGCGGGTAACCAGTGGCGGCACCAACCGCAACACCGCGGCGGCACTCCCTACCAGAATCGGGCGACTGCGAACAGGTATGGCGGCACGGCGCGCGGCGACTCGATGGCCAACCGCCAGGCCGCTCGGCAGAGTGCGCGGCCTGTCGGCACGTCCGGCGTCGCTGGCCAGGCCGGCGCTGCCCGTGACCGCGCCAGCCAGGCAGGCAGTGCGGCGCGTGACCGCGCCAGCCAGGCTGGCGCTGCGGCCCGTGACCGCGGCGCCAACGCCAGCAGCCGCGCTGCTGGAGCGGGAGATCGCATCGGACAGCGTGATGTCCCGCGCGCGAATGGTGGAAGGGAATCCGCGTTCGGCGGTTCCGACAGGTTCAGCGGTTCCAGCGCGCGCGAACGCAGCAGCCGCGGCTCGTCCAGCATGGGCTCTCGGGGCGGCGGCGGGTTCAGCCGTGGCGGCGGCGGTAGCCGTGGCGGCGGCAGCCGTGGCGGTGGCAGCCGTGGCGGCGGGCGTCGGTGAACGCTAACCAGAACTACGAAGCAGAGGAGTAGACCGATGAGGCCAACTTTCATCTCCCGACACTTCTTCGGCGGTTCGTTGGTAGCGCTCGGCGCAGTGGCATTCATGTGTGTCAGCGCCACCGGTCTCCGCGGCGCGACGCCAGCCGCCGCCGGCGCGCTCCCGGGTGCTCCGGCTCCGACTGCAGCCATTAAGAGTTTTGCGACACCGGAGCAGGCTGCCGATGCCCTTGTTGGCGCTGCTGAACGATTCGACGTCAGCGCCCTCAAGGAGCTCTTCGGGCCCTCGATCGACGACATCATTCTGACTGGTGAACCCGCGCAAGGGCGTCAGCGAGCGAGCGACTTCGTCGCGAAATTCCGCGAGAAGGAGAGCATCTCGCTGGACAAGAACAAGACCCGGGCGTTCCTGCTCGTCGGCAACCAGGACTGGCCGTTTCCCATTCCACTCGTGAAGCGAGCGGGTCGGTGGTCGTTCGACGCAGCGGCCGGCCGCCAGGAGCTTCTCTATCGCCGCATTGGCACCAATGAGCTCGATGCGATCACGATTTGTCGCGGTTACGTCGAGGCACAACAGGACTACGCGCTCCAAGGGCGCGAGCGTCACGGTGTCAACCAGTACGCGCAGCACATCATCAGTACGCCCGGCAAGCAGGACGGGCTGGCCTGGCAAAACCCTGACGGCACCTGGAGCGGGCCGATCGGCGAGCCGATCGCTCGCGCGATCGCGCAGGGCTACAGCAAGGGCGAGCCGTATCACGGCTATGTTTTCAAGATTCTCACCGGCCAGGGGCCGGCTGCCCCGCTTGGACAATTGGACTACGTCGTGAAGGGCGTCATGATCGGCGGGTTCGCGCTCGTCGCCGCCCCCGCCGAGTACGGTGTCACGGGCGTGCAGACGTTCATCGTCAGCAACGACGGCGTGGTGTATCAAAAGGACTTGGGTCCGACGACGCGCGAGCAATTCGCCAAGATGGAGCGTTTCAATCCAGACCGGACCTGGACGCCGGTCCGAGGAAGAATAGCGGCCACTCAGCAACCCGCCCGCAGTCACGTCGCGCCTCTCAGCGCGTCGTGACTGCTCCCCACATCTGGTCAGGCTCACCCGGATCGAGATCTCGCTTTCCTGACAGGTCCCGGCTGACCGCGCAATCGAAGACACCTGTTTTTAGCGGCAAAAAAGCCCCGGCGGAGCCCGCGACGCATTCAGCATGCCCGCCAGGCCAAGCGTTCACGGCCGGTACGGCGTGTGCTCGAACGTGCCCCGTGCGTACCGCGGTGCAGAAACCCCGATGAGCGCCGCTCTGCCCGGCGCGCAGCGGTTGTGCGGTGCCGCTTTGTGCTCGTTGCTCGCGATGTCAAGCGCGAACGCGCAATCGCTGCAGTCTGAGGGCCAGATCCCACCGCCGGTGGCGGCTGCCGCGGCGACGGACCCGCAGACGCCCAGCGCGCCGAGCGCCGCGGCTCCGGCAGGTACTGGACAGAACCGCATGTCCTGCCAGTCACGACCGGGCGAGCGGCAACACTGTGCGGCGGACACATCGAGCGGCGTGGCGCTGCTGAAATCGACCGGCACCGCTCCATGCCTGCTCGGGAAGACATGGGGATACGACGACACGGGGATCTGGGTATCGGACGGCTGCAGCGGCGAGTTTCTCGCGGGCCCCGAGCAAGAGCAATCGAAGGAGAAGGAGAAGGAGAAGCCGCCCGAATACATTCCGAACCTGGGATTCCTCCTCTATTCGGGCGAGAAGGGCGAAATCTACTTCCGGCTCTTCAGCTACGCGCGCTACTTGAATCAGCTGTCGCTCGATTCGACCTATGTCGACGCCTTCGGCACCACTCGAAACGTGCAGCGCCGTCAGGACATTCAGCTGCAGAAATTCTTCGCGCCATTCAGCGGGTGGTTCCTCACGCCAAAGTTTCGCTACTACCTCTATGTCTGGTCGTCGAATCCCTCGCAAGGCGATCCCGCGCAGGTCGTCGGCGCCGGAAACCTGAGCTACACCTTCAACCGATTTGTGACGCTTGGAGGGGGCATCACGTCGCTCCCGGCCGTGCGAAGCACGGAGGGGCAGTTTCCGTACTGGCTCGGGGTCGACGACCGCATGATGGCTGACGAGTTCTTCCGTGGCTCGTACACGGACGGTGTCTGGCTGAAAGGTGAGCTCAACACCAAGGTCAAGTACATGGCCATGGTCGGAAATAACCTGAGCATTCTCGGCGTCAGCGCGACGCAGCTCGATAACAAGCTCGACACCCAGTCATTCATGGTGGGTTGGTTTCCGACGACCGGGGAATTTGGCCTGTACGGGACGTTCGGCGATTACGACGATCACCAGAAGGTCGCGACCAGGCTGGCCGGTCATTACACGCACAGCCTCGAAGACCGGCAGATGCAGCCAGGCACGAACGCGATCGAGAACAGCCAGATCCGTTTGACCGACGGCAGCGTCGTCTTCACGCCGGATCTGTTTGGTCCTGGCATCACCGTCGACCAGGTCGACTACCAGATGATGAGTATCGACGGCGGCGTCAAGTATCACGGCGTGTCGATCGAGGCGGAGTACTACCGACGATGGCTGACCGATTTCACGGGCGTCAACACCGCCTCGCATCGCGACGGTCACCGACAACGGGTATCAGGTGCAGTCGTCAGCCATGGTCGTGCAGAAGACGCTTCAGGCGTACCTGAGCGCCTCGCAGATTCTTGGCCGCTTCGGCAACGCGTCCGAGCTGCGCGCCGGCGGCAATTGGTACTTCACCAACCAGCGTGGCCTGCGAGTGAACGCGGAGTGGCTTCACCTGGTCCACTGCCCGGTCGGATACACCGCCGTTCCGTATCCGGTTGGCGGCAACGGCAACGTGTTCCACGTCAATGTCGAATTGCAGTTCTAGCCGATTCCGAGGACGAACGACCGTGCTTCCCATCACAACCAGCCGCAACGCCGCTGCTCTGCTGATCGTCGTCTTAGCCGCCGTCGCGGCGCTGGCTGTCGTCCCGGGCGTGAGGGGCGCGCCGCCGCCGCCGACGGATCGTTCCGAGTTCGACGACTCGCACTTTCATCTCACCAACTACATCCAGGAGGGCATCGACGTTCGCACGTTCCTGCAGATCATGGGCACCCGCGTCCGTCGTTCGACGCTGTTCGGCATTCCCCTGCAGCAGCAGTGGTCCTACGCCAACTCTGAAAGCTTCGCCCCGACCTATTACCTGCAGAGCGACGCGCCGCTCTACTACTACTCGTTCACGGACGCCCATATCGCCACCGCCTTCCGTTCGCTGTCGGCCGACGAGCGCGCTCGGTTCGATCCGATGATCACCGGCTTCAATCCCGCCGACATGTACGGCGTCGATCACATCCGCCGGGTGTTGCAGACGTTTCCAGGCGTCTTCTCGGGCATCGGCGAGTTCACCATCCACAAGGAGTTCGTCTCCGCGAAAATCTCCGGGGAAACCGCCAGCCTCGCGAACCCGGCGCTCGACCGCATCCTCGATTTCGCGGCGGAAGTCGGGCTCGTCGTCCTGATTCACAACGACATCGACGTGCCGTTCGCCACGGCAGGCGCCGAGCCCGTGTACCTGTCCCAGATGAAGGCGCTGCTGGCGCGCCATCCGAACGCGACGATCATCTGGGCGCACACCGGTCTGGGGCGAGTCGTCCACCCCGTCAGCGCGTCGGCCGGCCCCGCGGAACGCCCCTCCAACCACATCGGCATCGTCGAAGCCATGCTCGCCGACCCGGCGCTTCGCCACGTCAACTTCGACATTTCCTGGGACGAGGTCGCCAAGTACGCGGTTGCGACGCCGGACACCATCTCGCGAACTGGCGGCCATGCTCGACCGCTTTCCTGATCGGTTCCTGTTTGGGACCGACACGGTGGCGCCGGCGGGAGCGGCGCCGTACTACCGCGTCTTCGACCTGTGGCAGCCGGTCTGGCGGCTGCTCACGCCCGAGACCGACGCCAAGGTGCGAAAGGCGAACTACGAGCGGATTTTCGACGCAGCGCGCCGGCGTGTTCGCGAATGGGAACGCGTCAACGTGCACTGAGTGAACACAAGAAGGAGCAGCGGAGATGAAGTTGAAACGAACACGGCGCCAGATGATCGGGATCGCCGGTGCCTGGGCCGTCCTGACACTGGGTGTCGGCCCAGCGAACGCACGCGCGCAGAGCGCTGCCGCGGGGAGCGAAGCCACGGCCACGCAGCCGCCTACGACGACGACCACGACCACGACCACGCAGCAGCCGCCCACGACGACGACGACGACCGACGACGACGACGACGACCACCGGTTCGCCCACGCTCGAAATCTACGGATTCGCCCAGGCGGATGCGATCGTGGACTTCAGGAGGAACAACCCTGATTGGTACGACGTCAACCGGCCATCGAGGCTGCCATCGTTCCCCGGTGAATTCGGCGACAACGGCCATTTCTATTTGAGCCCGCGACAGAGCCGTTTCGGGGCCAAGGGCGTGCTGCCGACCTCGGAGGGGGATGTCACCGCGGTGTTCGATTTCGACATGTTCGGCGTCGGCCGCGACGCCGGGCTCACCACGATTCGCCTGCGCAACGCCTGGGGCCAGTGGAAGCAGGTCGGCGCCGGCCAGAGAGACAGCCAGTTCATGGACGGCGACGTGTTCCCGAACATTCTCGAGTACTGGGGCCCGGATGGAATGCTCTTTTTCCGGAACACACAGGTGTTCTGGGAGCCGTTCAACGATGGCATGTCGAACGCACGGGTCGCGATCGAGAACCCGGGCGCAAGCGGTGATTCGGGCCTGCTGTCCGACCGCATCGAGCTTCAGAACGTCAGAGGGCGTTTTCCGATGCCCGACATCACCGGCCACTATCGCTGGGGCCAACCCTGGGGATACCTGCAGTTCGGCGGCGCGCTTCGCTACATCGCCTGGGACGATCTTCTCCCGAGCGACCCCTTCGATCTGAGCGGCCATGTGTGGGGGTGGGGGGTCAGCGTCAGCTCCAACGTCAACGCGACTGAGAATGATGTGCTCCGGCTGCAGGTCATTTGGGGAAGGGGCATTGAGAACTACTTCAACGACGCACCCGTAGACGTCGGCATCACACGAAACCCGGGAAACCTACGCACCCCGGTCACCGGCGAAGCGCTGAAAGACTTCGGCATGTCCGCCTACCTCGATCACAGGTGGAACAGCGAATGGACCTCGGCGATTGGCTATTCGCGGGTCAACATCACCAACAGCGACCTCCAGGCGCCCCTCGCGTTCAAGGTCGGGCAGTACGCATCGGCCAATCTGCTGTGCACGCCGGTCAAGAACGTGCTGATAGGCGGGGAGTTCCAGTGGGGTAAGCGGGAGAACTTCTCGGACGGCTTCTCCTTCAACGACTACCGCGCCCAGTTCTCGTTCAAATACAACTTCTCGTACAAGATCGGAGGGTAAGGATGGACAGGAAACTATCGTCCTGGCGCATCGCGCTCGCCGGCGTTGTCATTCTTGCAGCAGTTGGCGTGTACACCCTATCGGCTCAAAACCGTGCCGGCAGTCCGCAGGGCGCGGTCAACAGCGCCTTCGAGCAGTTCAAGGGGCTCAAGGAGGGGAAGAACGCCGACTACATTCCGGCTCTCGCGAAGGTGGATCCGAATCTGTTCGGCATCGCGTTGGTGACGACAGACGGCAAGTCGTACTTCGCCGGTGACATCAAGACGGAAGTCTCGATTCAATCGATCTCCAAGGTGTTCACGATGGCTCAGGTCATCCAGGAACAGGGACTCGAGTCGATCGAAAAGCGGATCGGCGTGGACGCCACCGGCGCCCGATTCAATTCGATCATCGCCGTCGAAAGCGTGAAAACGGTCATCGGAGCCGGTGCCCCGGAAATGAATCCGCTCGTGAACCCCGGCGCGATCACCGCCACCAGCATGGTGAAGGGCGCGACGCGTGACGCCGTGTGGAACAAGATCATCGGCACCTACAGCGACTATGCGGGGCGGCCGCTGACGGTGCTGGCCGATGTCTACAAGTCCGAAGCGGACACCAACCAGCGCAATCAGGCGATCGGCGCGCTGATGTTCGCGTACGGGTACATCAAGAGCGACTGGCAGCAGGCGGTCGATTTGTACACCAAACAGTGCGCCGTCGGCGTCAACGCCAAGGACCTCGCGATGATGGCCGCCACGCTCGCCGCCGGCGGCAAGAACCCGATCACCGGCAAACGGCTGCTCGATGAATCGAAGGTGCCTGGCGTGCTCGCGGTGATGGCGACCGCCGGACTCTACGACGATTCGGGGAAATGGCTGTATCACACCGGACTGCCGGGAAAGAGCGGCGTCGGCGGCGGGCTGATCGCGGTGTCGCCCGGCAAGTTCGGCATTGCCGTCGTGTCGCCGCCGCTCGACGATGCCGGCAACAGCGTGCGGGCGCAGAAGGCCATCACCACGATCTCGAGCGCGCTCGGCGGGAATCCCTACCTGGTCAAGAACGCAGCGAAGGGGTTGCCTTCAGAAACGGAGCGCTGAGCGTCCTCGAAACGGGCCGTTCAGACTTCCGCAAGGAGGTCTGAACGGCGCGGCGTCTGACGGCTAGACGTTCAGAGCTCTCTCTCGATGTCCGGCAGTATCCATTTCTTTTCGAAGAACGCCAGCTCGGGTCCGTAGAGGCGAAACAACACTTCACACTCGCCGCTGGCATCGGTCGGTACCCAGTTCGATTCCTTCCCCGCGGGCGCCCTGGGCCCGAAATACACGTCGCACGACCCGTCGGCGTTCTTTGCAGCCCCGGCGTTTTCGAAGAACGGCTGGACCATTTCGTATCGCGAATCAGCGCGTGCGTGGCCCGGTCGTAGACCGTCGCCGACCAGTACAGCCTGACCGGCGGATTCGGCGGCACATGGAGTCGGTAGGTCTTCGCCCCGTCGATCCGGTTGCCGTCCCTGTCCTTGATCGTCATCAGATAAAACTGGCCGTCGCCGAGGTGCTTGGCGCTGAAATACGCGTAGCTGTAGGCGAGTCCGCGTGCGTCCGTCGGATACGAGTTGGGATCGGCAAAATTCGTCTGCAGACCCGCAACCAGATCCTTCGACGCCGGCAACGCCCATCGCGCGCTGGTATCGAACGGCGGCTCGAAGACTTCCTCGTAACGCGCATCGAGGTAGTCGTGGGCGTCGGACGCCGCGTCGGCGAGAATCGCCTTCGTGCATTCGTCGGGAGTGAACGGCTGGCCTTTTTCGATGCCGATCGACTTGAGCAGATCGATCATCGCCCGATCGCGATCGAGCCAGGGCTCGATCTGGATCATGCGGTGGAGCGAGTGGAAGAAGCGCACGTCGTACGGAATCGTATTGTCGTAGACGACGTCACAGACGTCGACGAAGACGGTCGCCGGCGGCTTCGCCGCGGACGACAACGGATAGAGCTTGATCTGCTTGCCATAGGCAGCGGCCTTCGCCACGTCGGCAGCGCTGGCACTCGCGGGGTTGGAGCGCAGAATGCCGTAGCTCTGATACGTGGGCGACGGCATGGGAATGTAGCCCTCAGGCACATGGCCCTTGTAGCCCGGAGGCAGGATCAGGTACCTGCCGCCTTTTCCCTTGTCCACCCCGGCCTGCCCGACATCCTCGATCGCCGTTTGCCAGCAATCGTCGACGCTTCCCGTCAGTGAGCCGTCGGCGCCCGCTGGCGGGATCTGGAGTACCACCGGTCCGACGTCCCTGGTGTTGAGGAACGGCAGGAAATACAGCACGTCCGGGTTGGGGGTGAGCGTCTGGTTCTTCCAGTCCGGCAGGCGCGACCAATAGGCGACCTGATTCCACGCGCCAGCGGCCCTCGCCATCGACTGGTACAACCGATCGAAATTGACCGCCGGCATGCCCCAGATCACGGCCTCGATGGCGCGGCGATGCACCCCCCGCGTCACCAGATCCCAGGAGCTGACGGTCGATTCGGTTCTCTCAGTTGCGGCCGGCATCTCCGCCCCCTTGACTTGAACGAGTGGCAATTCGACGCCCAGCGGAACGGCCGCGCGCGACCGTCCGATCCAGGTGTTTTGCGCCGGAAAGTCCTGGCGCCGGGAGCCTCAGGCGCTGCGACTCTGCTTCGGTGACGACATACCGTCACCTGGGCTACGGTCTTCGGGCTGGTACATGCCTTGACACGAATATGCCTTGCGGAGTATATAAAGAGCGTGGAGTCTGTATTCGAAATCATCGCGGAGCCCAACCGCCGCGCGATCCTGAGTCTTCTGGTGTCGTCCGAACAGTCGGTTGGAGAAATCGAAAGTCA
Organism: uncultured Acidobacteriota bacterium; assembly: GCA_963792175.1. Lineage (GTDB taxonomy): Bacteria > Acidobacteriota > Vicinamibacteria > Vicinamibacterales > CAVVIG01 > CAWBVG01. Next base: position 4,221 of record CAWBVG010000053.1, on the reverse strand, counting down.
ACTGGGCATGGCGCAGCCGACCGTGTCGAAACATCTGCGCGTGCTGCGCGAAGCCGGTTTCGTGGAAGCCACGGTGGACGCACAGCGTCGTCTCTACCGGCTGAAGCCAGAACCGTTTCAGGAGATGGACGCCTGGCTCGCTCCGTTCCGTCAGTTCTGGTCCGCTCATCTGGATGCGCTCGAACGCCATCTCGACCGCATGGATCAATCAACACGAACGAAAAGGAAGACCAGGAGGAAAAAGTGACCGCTCGCGAGCAGTACGTACCGGGCCCGGCCAGCGGAGCGCAGGTACAAAAGGACGGAGAGAAGTGGACGCTCGTTCTCGTCAGGGAACTGCGGCACTCACCAGAAAAAGTCTGGCAGGCCATCACCGACCCCGCGCAGCTGCGCGAGTGGGCGCCCTTCGACGCCGATGGGAGCCTGGCTACGGCTGGACGCTCGGTGAAGCTCACCACGGTGGGAGCGCCCACCCCGATGGTCTCTGAAACGACCGTGACGCGAGCCGACGCGCCCAAGGTGCTGGAGTACATGTGGGGCGGCTTCGACATGCGATGGGAACTCGAAGCTCTGGGAGGCGGCACGCGCATGACGCTGTGGACCAACATCGACCGCCGCTTCATCGCGATGGGCGCTGCCGGGTGGCACCTGTGCTTCGACGTGCTGGATCACCTTCTCAACGGAACCCCGCTCGGCCGCATCGTTGGCCCCGAGGCGATGAAGTTCGGTGGCTGGCAGCGACTGCACGCCGAGTACGCCAAGCAGTTCGGTATCGAGCCGCCCAACCGGCCGCCTCAGGCGGCTCAAAAGTCGTGAATCGACGGAGGTCACATTGAACTGGAATAAATGGGTCCGGCAAATCCACCGCTGGGTGTCCATCGCCTTCACGGTGACGGTCATCGCCAATTTCGTCGCCCTGGCGCAGGGAAAGGGGACGCCTCCGCCTTGGATCACTTATTCGCCGCTACTCCCGCTCGCCTTGCTCCTGTTTAGCGGTCTGTACTTGTTCGTGTTGCCGTACATCACCAAGGGGCGCGGCGGGCGAGCTGGATCCCGCGAGGATCTCAGCGCGAGGATGAGAACATGAAACAGTCACACGCGAGCCAAGACCACTCGGCATCGGAGCTCATCTCGAAAAGAATCGCTGAACTTGGGGGCTGGCGCGGGAAAACCCTCAGCAGGATGCGCACGCTCATCAAGGAAGCAGACCCGAACGTCGTCGAGGAGTGGAAGTGGGCCATGGCCACCAAACCTGGCATTCCGGTGTGGTCGCACGACGGCATCATCTGCACTGGGGAATCCTACAAGAGCGTCGTGAAGCTGACCTTCGCCAAGGGAGCGTCTCTCAAGGATCCGGGCCGCCTCTTCAACTCGAGTCTCGACGGAAACGTACGGCGCGCCATCGACATCCACGAGGGCGACACAGTTGATGAGGCGGCCTTGAAGGATCTCATCCGCGCGGCGGTGGCGCTCAATCTCAAGGGCAAGAGCAAGCCGAAGCCCCGGCGAGCGAGCGGCAAGCGAGTCTAGTCAGATCGAGTGAATACCAGCGTCACGCCGTTGCCGTTGAGGGTCATCTCCGAGCCGTTCACCGATACCGTGGTCGCCCCTTCGAGCGCGCGTGAGTAGGATTGATCGAGCGAGGCATCGCCGCAGAAGGCCCTCGTGCATGCCATCTGGCTCAGCGTCAGCGACGAACCGGACAGCGTGTAAGAGCCGCCGCACGAATTGCAGTCGTTCGTGACGGCGACGTGGCTGCCGCCCTGGAGCTGCAACGTGTAGCGCGAAGGGGCAGCAACACTGATGAGGTCCGACCCGTTCTCGTGTATCGAACGCAACTGCCACGTTCCCCCAACGATGTCGGACGGCACCAGCGGTTGCGAACTGCAGGCGGCCGCAGTCACGGCCGCCGCGATCGCCATCGCCATGAAGAACGGGCGCTCCATGGTGTTTGCCCTGATTACGCTCGTACCGCCATCCGACGGTACATGAACAGAATCAGTACCGCGCCGAGCGTCGCCATGATGTACCCGGCGCCCTCACCGGCCTGATAGAAGCCCAACAGCCGGCCGAGAAAGCCGCCCAACATCGCGCCGACAATCCCGAGCGCCGTCGTCATGATGACGCCTCCTGGATCGTGGCCCGGCATGACGAGCTTTGCCACAAGACCGACGATCAGGCCGAACAGAATCCAACCCAGAATCGTTAGCATGGGACCCCCTCCTTCGGTTCGTTGTCGCGTGTCTTCATCGCACGCCGACTCCCAGTTCGACGCGCCGATTCTCCGCTCGCCCAGCTTCCGTCGTGTTGTCAGCGATCGGTCTCTGGCTGCCATATCCCTCGGCGTGAACGCGCTGCGGTTGCACGCCGTTGGCCGTCAACTTGGCCGCAACGGTGTTCGCACGTGCTCGAGACAGGACGACGTTGTCGGCTTCGTTCCCTACGCTGTCGGTATGACCGAAAACCGCCACGTGCGCCTGTGGGTACGCGCGGAGAATCGTCGCGATGTTGTCGAGCTGCCCACTGGACTCCGCCGTGAGCACGGCCGAATCGGTGTCGAACGAGATGCGGTCGAGTGTGATGGTGGTCTCTCCAGGACTGGCCGATGCCAGGTACAGCGACAGGCGATCCTCGGCGCTACCCACCGCCGGAATGGTGATGGTCGCGTTCCCAGGCAGCGTTCTCACAAACGTGCCCCTGAGCGCTCCTGTCGTGCCGACCGTCGGCAGCGGTTCAATGATGTCCACGCGAGCCACTTCGGCGGGCTTCTGCCGGCCCAACCAGATCAGTCCCCCGATACAGAGTGCAGCCAGCAGCGCGACGACGGAGCCGACCAGCCGGTCCTCGTCATCCCTGCCGTCCGAGCCTTCTCGTAGGGCGCGCTGAAAATTTCCGGCATCTTGAACCCGGTCGGCAGGGACGACGCGAGTCGGGCGCGTTGGCCCCGGAGGAGGTCGGCAAGGCCAGCGACGCTGAGATTGTCGCGTCGCACCAGGCGCCCGATGTAGGCGAGCACGAGCGGCGCGGCCATTGAGAGGAGCGATGTCGCCGATGCTGTGGAGATTCCAGCATACCGGGCGATGTTGTCGGTGACCCCGGAGATGTTGTGACCAAACAGGTCGGCGAGCCATCCCCTGTACGGGTTTGTGGTATCGATGCCGATCGGATTTGCCGTATCGATGCCCGTTGGCGAGGACGCGAGCGCGCTGATGGCCTCGAGCGGATGAGGCCCCGCAGCCGTCGTGGTGGCGAGATCCGAAGATCTCTCACGAATCCCCGATCGTCAGCGCGACCCGCGACGGTGGACGTGATGGCCGGAATGGCTGCGCTGAGCCCCTTTGAGACGGCGGACTCAGACTCGCCCGTCTGGCGAGACAACGCTGAAAGAATCGCCGGAGAAACCAAGTCCAGAAAACCTTCGATGATCGTGGCCATAAAGGCCTCCCATGTCAGACGGTCGACTTTCGACGCCTGTTCTGGTGGCACCTCACGTCGCCGCCGTCATTCTTCTTGGGCAAGTTCCGGTCCTCCAACGCTGGCGTGTGGCGGCCCGTTCACAGGGGCCGACCGGTTTTTGCTCTCAAATGCCTGTGACCCGCGCCGAGCGCGTGCCGTTGGGAGACGGCTGCTCACAACATGTTGCCGCGCTCACGACATGTTGTGAGAAGTGAGCTCTCGTCGAAACAGGTTCCCCGGCAGTTCTGCCGGCTCGATGCTCGATTTGGGAACCCTCGGCGGCAGCACCTTTGCACTCCTGGCAGCCTTTCGCGGTCGATCGAAACTCGGGTCGGGATCCTGAATCGCGCATCACGAGCCGCTCTGACGTGGGCCGTTACTGAAGGAGGAATGCAATGGGACTTCGAGACAAGTACGCGTACGCCGTTCAGACCGCGAAGAATCTACGGATGCAAGGCTCTGCCGACGAGCATGACGGCAAGCTCTACATCCACGGCACGGTGCCGACGCAGGAGGAAGCGAACAAGATTTGGGACGCGATCAAGACGATTCCTGATTGGCCGAAAGAGATCGTCGCGGACATCCAGGCGACCGGCCGCGGTGCTTCCGTTGCCAGCACTGAGAGCACGTATACGGTGAGACCGGGAGATACGTTGAGCAAGATCGCCAAAGAGAAGCTCGGCGATCCAAGCGCGTACACCCAGATCTTCAACCTCAATCGCGATCAACTGAGCGATCCGAACAAGATCAAGCCCGGCCAGGTGC
>CAWBVG010000052.1:0-99402 GCA_963792175.1 uncultured Acidobacteriota bacterium | reverse complement strand
CGCGTGATCAAGCGCCGCCGGAGCGGACGCAGTGTCGAAAGTTCGCACGCTCGCCGGTCCTATCCATTCTTCGTCGTAGAGTTCGCGCCCGCGGGTCACACCTGTCAGGATAGTGACGGATCGGAGGGAAGAACCCGCGCGTGAACAGGCCATCAAGCTGGCCGCTTTGACGCGTCTTGCCATCGACGACGAGGTCGAACGTGAGCGCGCACGCGAGGCTATGACCGCAGAGCCTTAATCGGATCGAGCGTGGCTGCTCGTCGCGCCGGCGTGATTGTCGCGATAGCCGTGACGACGAGGAGCAGTGCCGTCACACCGACGAACGTCACGAGATCGTGAGAGGTCACACCAAACAGCAGCCCCTGCAACGCACGCGTCAGCCACATCGACGCCAGCACACCAACGCTGACTCCGGTCAGCGCAATGCCCATCGACTGCTTCAGCACGAGCCCGACGATGTCCAGCGCGCGAGCACCAAGCGCCGTCCGCACGCCGATCTCGCGGGCGCGCAAGGCGACCGTGTAGGACAACACGCCGAACAAGCCGACGCCGGCAATCGTGAGCGCGAACGCCGCAAACGTCGTCAACAACACGGCATAGAGACGCGGACGTGACAAGGTCGTCGCCACCTTGTCCTCCATCGTCATGACCCCTTCGACGACGGCGGCCGGCGCCGCCGTCTGCGCTGCGCTGCGGACCGATCGGATCAGCGCGTGCGGATCGGCGGCTGTTCGCACCACGAGAGAAACCTGCTCGGCCTGAAGCGCGTGATTTCGTGCGAGCAGGAAGATTTCGGGTTCCGGCGTGTCGGTGACGTTTTGCCTGACGGTGTCGTCGACGACGCCGATGATGCGGCGATGAATCTCAGGACGGCCCGGTTGATTGTCATCGTCCGGGACCGTCCAACCGAGCGCGCGGCCGTCGAGAAAACGCCGCGAAAACTCGTGGCTGACGATGACGACCGTCGCATCGGTGCCGGCATCGCTGGCTGCGAATTCGCGCCCCTCGACGACACGTTGCCCCAGCGCCGCGAAATAACCCGCGCTGACACTCCGGATGCCGGTCTGGATTGACTGCGTCCCGCCGTCGTGCTTACGCAGCTGCAACGACGCCAGCCCAATGACCGAACTGAATGGCGTGGCCGTCGTGTAGGCTGCATGCGTCACCCCGGGAACAGCAAGCACCCTTGTCACGACCTCGTCGACGACCTGCGCGCGACGTTGTGGGGAAAAATCACCGCTTGGCAAAATGATGGTCGCCGTCAACACGTTCGTCGGGTCGTAGCCGACCTCGGCGTGCAGCATCGCGAGAAAGCTGCGACACAGCAGCACTGACGCAATGAGCAGAATCGATGCGATAGCCACCTGTCCGGTCATGATCGCCGCACGCACGCGCCCGACGGCCGACCGCAAGCCACCGCCGACCGGAGCCAGGGCGTCTTCCACGAGCCCCGCAACGACGTTCGCGCGCGCGGCATTCCATGCCGGCAACAGGCCGCATCCGACGCCGACGACCACGGACACCAGAACCGCAAACGCCTGAATCCGAACGTCGAACGCAATCTCCGTCACGCGAGGAAAATTTGACGGCAGGAACCGCGGCAGCGCCTGATGCATCGCCGCCGCCAGCGCGATTCCGGCCACGCCACCGAGGAGACCGAACAACACGTTTTCCGTCAGTGCCTGCCGAACGAGTTGGGCTTTTCCGGCACCGATGGCGGCGCGTATCGCGAGCTCGCGACGTCGGCCGGTGGCGCGCGCGAGCTGAAGGCTCGCCGCGTTCGCCGTCGCTGTCGTCAGCAACAGAAACACCGCGACGAGCAAGACGAGAATTGCCGGCTTCACGTCGGCGGTCAGCGCCTCGCGCAGCGGAATGGCGGTGACCTCGACCGGTCCGTCGCTGCCGAACACCGCCAACGCCACAGGACCATGCGCTGGTCCGCCTCGCCCAGGGCAGTCGCCTCCCCGGCCGCTTGCGCCGGCGACACACCCGGCTTCAGCCGTCCGATGGCCTGGAACATCGAAAGCGTGAAGCCGGACGGACCAATCACCGGCGGCATGGAGAGCGTGATCCACATCCGCGTGTTCGAGTCCGGAAACGCAAACGTCGGCGGCATCACCCCGACGATCGTGTGCATCTTCGCGTTGATTCTGATCGTCTGGCCGACGATGTCCGTGCGGCCGCCGAAGCGTTCCTGCCAGAAACCGTGAGAAACCAGGACGACGGCGCGCGCGCCGGCTCGTCGTCGCCGGGGACGAACAAGCGACCCTTGAGCGGTACCGCTTCGAGCAGCGTCAGCAAGCTCGGCGTCAGCGCCGTTGCGCGAATGCGCTCCGGGCGTTCGTCGCCCACCGGGACGAGGTTCGTCGACCACGCGCCAATCGCTTCGAGCGTGCGCGCTCCTTTTTGCCACTCGAGGTCGCGTCAGGTTCGTCATCACCGGTGGCGTCCGGCGGGTGCTCCCCTGTCGCGTTTCGTAGAACCGCACCAGCCGCGGTGCGTTCGCCCATGGCAGCGGCTTCAACAGAACACCGTATGCCACGCTGCCGAGCACGGTGGTTGCGGCGATACCGAGGGCCATGGTCGCGATCAGCAAGGCTGCGTATCCCGGCTGCCGCTTGATCAAGCGCCACGCGTATCGAACGTCCTGACGCGTGGCGGTGATGTGATTCGTCACTGGAACCGGCGGGGCGACTGCCGGCACAGTCTTGGGCCGGCGACGCAGGGAGTCGGCGTGATCGACCCACGCCCGGATCTGTATCCCCACGCGGCGCTCGGCCTCGTCCGCGTCGTATCCAGATGCCCGAGCCGATTCGTAGGTCGCCTTGGCGTGCTCCGCGAGTTCCGAGACGATGTCTTCGTCAACATCAGGAAGGGCGATGCGAAGCCGAGACTTGAACTCCACGTCGGCCTCCCTCAGGCGCGGCTCAATTTGGCCACGCGACTCAATGCGCCGAAGAACTGTTCCCACGTGGTGCGTTGGCTGGCGAGAACCCGACGGCCCGATTTCGTGAGCTTGTAGTAGCGGCGCCGGCGCTGAGCGGCGCGCTCGACCCATCGTCCCTCGACGAACCCGCCATCCTCGAGGCGGTACAGCGTCGGATACAGGGATGTGATGTGGAAATTGATCGCACCCTTGGATCGACTGGCGATCAGCTGACCGATTTCGTAGCCATGGCGCTGCCGCTCTTCCAGCAGCGCCAGAATCAACAGCTCGGCGCTGCCGCGCCTCAATTCGCGTTCCAGCTTGTTCGCGGCCATATTTTGCCACGAACAATATCAGGTCGCTCGAGGCTCGTGCAAGTACCGATTCGCACTGTCGCTGGTGACACGGTGCGGTAGCGGGAATCGAACCCTCGCGGCCCTCCTCCACGACAGACACGGCCGGGTTGGCGGAAGCGCACCGGCGATGCTGTACAGGACCCTGTGCCGGGTGACGGTGCACCCGGCCGGTTAGTGTCGCAGGCCCGCCCATTCGTGACGGTTGACTACTCATCGGGCGCGGCCGGAGACCCGCAGATAGCAGCCGCTCAGGCTGCAGGCGCCCAACGCCCTCGAAACGGCGGCGGTGCGGGTCGTGTAGTTGCAGGCGAATCCGGAGACGCCGCGGTCCAGGTACTTCGCGCTGTAGACTGACGAGCGCGCAAACGCGACGTATGGCGTATTCGCGCCCACGGCGCACCAGTTGTCGACGTTGCAGGACCCGCCGCCCTTGTTCTCGCAATCCGTGACCGCATCGTTCCAGGTGCCCTGCAGGTTGGTGCCGACCGCGAACCCCGTGATGTCGTTGCGGTAGCGGTCCAGTCCGGCCGAGACGGCGACGGCGAAGTAGACCGCTCGCACGGCCGCCGCGCCGTTGACCGCCTCGGTCGCCATGGTGCTCGCCTGCCCGACTCCGGGGAGCATGTCTTCTTGCGCGGCCGGAGCCACGCTGATCGCCAACGCGTTCTCGTCAGCGACGCGCGTGGGCGCCGAGGGACTGCTGCAGGCGCTGGCGCCGAGGAGCAACATGCCGATCGGGAGGCTCGAGGTCAGTCTGGCAATGGTTCGCATCGCGGGCTCCTTTAGGTTCGAATCGATGCCCCCTGTGACGGAACCTGAGCCGCGATGTTCGATGAATCGGGAGCAGGAAACAGTGAGCGAATAACTGTCCACCGTTCAATGCGTTAGAGGTGAATCTGAGTGACGCCTTCGAATCGTCGCCGACCACAGCGCCGCGGCAACGCGATCGGCAACCACTTCGATGGCTGGATCAACTCGGGCACGCTCGCGATGGTGAACAAGAACCCTTGGAGCTCGTGGTAGTGGAGCGTTCCGGCTGGACGCGCCGGATGGTCGAGGAAGGGTGGCAGCACCGATGCCCGTTCGCCGCGTCGACGCCGAGCAGCGTTTGATCTCGCAGATCGTCAGGACGCTTGCCGCGTCACGGTCACCCGGTGAACCGGGCCTGACCATCGGTCGGGGCGATAGGGCGCGCGGTGAACATCCTCGCGCACAAGGCCAGCGACCATCCTGGATGGATCTCCCAGATCGTTCGGATCGCGAGCGCTGTCGAAACTACAGCACCCCAAATTGCGATTAAGAGCGTGACGGTCATGGGTAGCTCGATTGGCCCACGTGGGCCAATCATTGAAGCAGGTCAAATCGCCGTAAGTGAATGCCGGGGGCGGGCATCGAACCCACACGCCCTTTCGCGGGACCCAGGATTTTAAGCCGCCCCATCTTGAATTGATAGCCGAACGAAACGGCAGGAATCGCCGTATTCTGGCCTGATTTCGCAGATCAGGGTTTCGACCGGTACCCGCTGGTCCCGCCTGTTGTTGTGCCGCTCCTGCCAGTGGCCTGCCAGGTACTGATTCAGCCCTTGTCATGGGCGAGTTGATGGACTCGCTGAGTGAGACGCCGATCAAGCGGCCGTCAACTCGTGCGCTCATCTTCAGGTTTCCATCTCGCAAGAGTCGTGCAGCGCGCCTTGCAGCAAGGGGCGGCACGTCGAGTCCTCCAGCTCTGTCCGCTTGCGCAACTTGGTGTACACGCCAATCGGCTTTCCTGGTCGCGCGCAGCCTACGTCGTCCCGTAGAGCTTCATGTCCATTTTTGCGGCCGCCGAAAAGCTGGTACCGCGATGGTATCCTCAAGGTTCTGAAATCGTCGACAGGAGGGGGCAATGAGCAAGCGCCTGTGGACCATGCTGGGACTGTTCGTGCTCTGTGCGGTCTGCGCTCTCGCCCAAACAAGCGCGGACAAACGGACCATTCAGGTTGATATCGATTACACGGGCTCCGGCATCGTGAACGCCAGCCACAAGATCTACGTCGCTCTTTGGGATTCCTCCGATATGAGCGGCGGCCCTCCGGTTGCCGTCCTGTCGTTGAATTCGAAGAAGGGGACGGTGACGTTTTCAGATGTTCAGAGAGTTCCAGCATTTGTGAGCGCAGCCCACGATCCGACCGGCAACTGGGACGCACAGTCCCCGCCGCCTTCGGGCTGCTCGCTTGGGATGTACAGCAAGAATCCTCCCAACCCGCAGGCGATCGACGTTGCGCGTGGAAAGACCGTCAAGGTCACCATCACGTTCGACGATTCCGTGAAAGTTCCGTAAGGATGTCGACGGCGCGGAACACTGGACGGTGCGTGACGTTGGCAGACGTGCCGGTGGATGTCCCTCCAACCGTGTTGCACCCACCAACGAGGATCTGGTTCGTCAGGTTCTGATGCTGTTATCGATCAGGAACGTGAGTCCCGAGCGACCTGTTGTGGTTCAGCCATCGACCAGGCTGCGCCGAAAGAACTGGCGGCCCGCTAAGGACATGCGGAAGCCGTAGCCGATCAGCCCCCCCAAACAGAACAGAACCAACAGCGAGCGCCCGACGTACCACTCCGATGAATTCAGCGTGATCGGAAGGCGCGCGAGCGCATTTGCAAAAGACATCTCGATCGCCAATGCCAGCAGACCGAACCGCAGTAGCACGAATACCGACAATGCCGCGACCAGGACGCCTAGAGAAACTTCGAGCACGCGATGGTCGCCTGGAAGAGTGACGATCGGCAAGACCACGATGATAGTGGCGACGATGGCGACCCTGTCGCTGCGAAAGGCAATTCGCAAGAGCAGCAGGATGAGCAACCAGGCAAGAGCCAGCGACAAGGCTTCGACCGGAACAAACAACGCTAGGCTGGCAAACTGCCGCCATGACCCGAGGCCGTCCAATGTAGACGTAAACGGTGTCGGAGTACGGAGCCCGAGCCACCGAGACGCGATGAATTCGCCTTCGCGGAGCAAGGCGATTGCCACGCCAGCCACCGCCCCAATCAAGATGTCTTGACCGACGAGGGGATCACGCACGCGGCCCGCAAGCAAGCGAGTCCAGGAAGTCAGATTCCCTCGGCCATCGCTGCCGCACGAACGGCTCGAAGGCGACGTAGATGAGAAAGATGAAAGCGGCGCTATAGAGGTACCAGCTGGCAATTCTGGCGAAGATCAGGTACTCGTCTCTCGCTATCGGGACGTGGTCCGCTCGCAGGAGCCCCAAGAGCAGGCCGACGACAAAAACGGCGCCTGCGATCTTCAGGGCACCCGAGCGATCCCAACGTCCTTGACGAATGTTCGACCGTGCGAGGATTCCCGCGCCCAACAACGCAGCCAGCGTCACCGCGACAAAGCCCATCTGGGAAGCGGGTCCTCCCCACCGGACTGATGCGTTCGTGGTCGTTGAAAGGAGGTTGTCCGTCGTATCGAAGACAACCGGTCTCCCATCCCGTGCGGCTGCCGTGACGCGTATTCGCTCGGTCGGTCGATCCGGACGAGCGCCTTCCCACGCAGCCACTCTGTCGTTCGCAACGGGTGGCGTCCACGTTGTCTCTACTGTATTGAACGAGCTGAAGTCGAGGCCCGCGTCCAAAAACGGACCTGACCAGTCCGGGGCGCGCGCCGTCGGCGAGCCGCGAATGGCACCGGGCACAGCGACGAATCGAACAAGTCGCCCCTGCGGGTCTAACGTCACGTCGGCCATGCCAGGGACGTCTGCCGGAGGCTCGCGATATTGGACGACGCCAAGTGTGTTTTCGGGCACGAGGAATTGCGGACTCTGGCGGTAAACAAATACCAGACCGCTTCGCTCCGACGACCTGGACGCTCTGATGAAAGGCTCATACAGCCCTGACCTCTCGACCGCCAGCTCGCCGTAGGTTTGAGTCGTCTCAAACCAGTATGCGCTATCGACAGGAACCTCCTGGTAGCCCATCGACGCTATGACCTGCTGCGCGCGCTCGACGAGGGCCTCCGGAGGCTTTGTAAGCATGGCCTGTCGATACAGCATCATTGGTTGCACTTGCCAGGCTGCAACGAGCAGCCCTGTGATGCCTAGTCCGAGACAAATCCAGACGGCGGTCGGCTGAAGTAAGGTATCGCCGGCTGCCGCGACCATCTCGGGAGACGGGATCTCTCCGGCTGCAAGCGCCGCCGCGAGTGGATCGGCGCCGCCAGGCAGGGCCGCCGCAACCGACCGGACGGAGGCCGGCCTCGCCGCGGGATCCGCTTTCAGACATCGAACGATCACGTCCTTGAGCGGTGGATAGATGTCGGCCTCGATGGCCGAACGCGCCAGCACTTCAGCATCGCGTTGTGTGAGTCGACGTTCTTGAAAAGTGCTTGCCTGGAATACGCGCTTGCCGGTGAGGAGCTCGTGAACAATGAGGCCGAGCGCGAAAATATCGGTCTGCGCGGTCAGGCTACGGCCGACAATTTGCTCTGGAGCCATGTACGATGGCGTACCCGCTATCTCTCCTGCCGTACAGCTCTGCGCGGTCACCGCGAGTCCGAAATCGGCGATGCGAGCATGCCCGCGACCGTCGATCATGATATTGGCAGGCTTCAAATCGCGGTGCAGGACTCCCTGGTCGTGTGCTGCCGCCAGTCCGGCACACAGCTGACGCGCGATCTCCACGACTTTCTCGTGAGGCAGTCGCCCAATCCGCTTCAGCAAGGACGCGAGGTCCTCTCCATCGATGTACTCCATTGACAGGTCCTGTCGTCCATCGGCTTCGCCGATGTCGTGCACCCTGCAGACGTTAGGGTGCGAGATCTGGCGAGCGAGGCGCACTTCGCTCACGAAACGCTTCATCCGCTCGGCATCGGCGGCAAAGCGCATCGGAAGAAACTTCAGAGCAACCTGCTGCGCCACTTTGAGGTCGTCCGCTCGATAGACTTCACCCATCGCGCCGCGTCCGAGTAGGCTGACGATCCGGTATCTCTTCCCAACGACGGTTCCTGGCTGAAACCCGGCTGCATCGGTTATGGCGAGAGCCATGGCAGCCGTATCAATCGGGTTGCTGGCCTGAACCGTCCGTGTGACCAGGCCACCGCTTTCATGTTGGAGTAGGGATTCGATCTCGTGCCGTAGATTCGCATCGTCGGCACAGACAGCGTTCAAGAACGCTGCCCGGTCAACCTCGCTGCGTTCGCGCGCAGCGTGATACAGCTGCCAGACCAGTTGCGAACGATCAGCCATCACGAACTGGCCTCATCTTCCCTGCCGTCTAGAATGCCGGGATTCTACGGAAGCGTCTTCCCGACAGACCATCGTGTTTCCAATCCGGATCGTTTGATTGGGGTCTCAAGTGGGTGCTCGCCCGGAGGCTTGAGAGCCAAAACCGTTCCCGTGAAGTATACGGGCGCGGGAGGCAAGGAGGACCGGTAACTCCTGAGCTTACGTTGGACGACCTGGTTTGCGAATCTGCGCAGGAACTGTATCAGGAGGGTCGTCTCGCCAGCGGCGTGCGTGAGCGTTCATCTCACGCCGGACGTACGACGCCGACGAAACCTCTCGCTCTCATTCATCTGATTCAGACCGTCGGCGAGGCCGCGCGGCAGGTGTCGCGAGAGTTCTGCAACAACCACCCCGACATTCGATGGGCCGACATCATCGGATGCGCCACAAGGTCGTGCACGACTATCTTGGCTTGATGACGATACCGTGTGTCAGGTCGCGGTCGAGGATCTGCCGACGTTAGTGAAGGCACTCGCGGAACGTGGCCTCCAATAAGACCAAGGTTGCAGGCCGAAAGAAGCAATCGGCTTGAGGTGCCGTCTCTTCATCGGCCATACACTCTCTTAGATGTCGTCTCTTACGTCTGGTGGCCGCGCTGGGAATCGAACCAAACGACCGTTTCCGGTCAGCGAGTCTTAAGCCCGCAGCGTCTGCCAATTTCGCCTCCCGGCCACACATTTTTGCTGCCCTACCGGCGATGACAGACGATAACGTTTTAAGCCGTCGAATGGTCAGTTGACAGCGGAACGAAATGGCGTTGAACGGACGTTTCCGGCCTTTCTTTGCGCTTCGCGTTCCGAACGGATACCGGGAATATCCGCCTGCGACCCTTCATCCCTGTCAGTTTCCTGCCAGTACGCTTGCGTTCGTGTCACGACCGCGAACTGGAACATGACGACGCGGTCTCGGATCGCGCCGCCCGCATCCGCGGCGCACCCGGTCAGCGCGTCGAGGGCTCGCTCGAGGGCGGCACGATCTTGTTGAGCCGCATGTAGGTGACCAGGTTGCCGTAGTGTTCGTTGCAGTGTCCGATGTTGAAGAATGGTCCGGCGAGCTTCGGAGTCTGGCCCCCGAAAAACTGTACCGTCTCGAGCCCCTTTTTATCGTCCATCCCCGCCAGGACACGATCGCAGTACGCGATCGAGTCGTTCATGCCTTTCGTGAGGTCGGCCTTCGAGGTCTTGCCTTTTTCGAACCCGCTTTGCGGCGCCTTTTCTCCAGCGGCAGCGGCGCAGATGCTGAAATTGGCATCGATGACATGGCCAAGAATCTGCCCGATGCTGCGAACCTCCGGCGTCGCCTTGAACGAATAGAGTTCCTCGGGCACCTTCGTCGCGGTCTTGGCCAGGTTTCCCTTGACCATACCGAATTGGGTTTTGGCTGCCTGCGTCAGAGGATTGGCGGCGTCTTGGGCGAACGCCCGCGTCTGGCACAGTACGACGACGCCAATTGCCATCGTCATGATTGCGAAGCGGCTCTTCACAGTCCCTTCCCTCATAGCGTCTCCTTTGTCGTGTGCACGTCAGCCCTATGCCGTTGTACAGCGCTGATGGAGCTTAGACGCTTCCTGCTCATCGCTGGATCCGATCTAACCTCAGCCGGATCGCGAATTCCCTTCAAGCCATTACGCCAATCTCAGGTTCGCGCGCCGCAGCATTTCTTGTACTTCTTGCCGCTGCCGCACGAGCACCGATCATTCCGGCCGATCTTGGCAACCCGTCGTGGCTCGGCCCCGATGCCCTCGTCCTCCATCAACACCTTGTGAATCGACCGGCCGAGACGGGCGTAGAAGAACACCGCGTCGGAAAACTCGGGGCGAATCGATTCCGCCATGTCTTGCCGGGTCTCCGCGACAAATGCTTCTGCGAGTTCCTTTGACGCGAAGAAACTCAGCGTCATCAGCGTGGCCGAGAACTCGTCCTCCAAGTCACCTGGAACGCGCGCCTCCCAGGATTCCTCCAGCCACTGATGGCCGCGCAGGAATCCGCGCGACCATTCGGCAACAGCCGCGTCGCTCTCTAAGTCTGCAAGGGTCTCCGTGCGAAAGACGCAGTCGGCCGGCAGGGATGCGCAATCCTCGCCGACCTCGTCGTTGAGCACGATATACAGGGCCATCAGTTCGCCCAGAACGGCGTCCGCCTCTTCACGGCTCTTGTACCAGGCGTCGTGGTCGCCGAAGACGATCGGCAACCACTCCGAAGGCTGGACCAACTCGGGCGCTCGCGATGGTGAACAAGAACCCTTGGAGTTCATGGTAGCGGAGCGTTCCGGCCGGACGCGCCGGATGGGCGAGGAAGGATTTCAGCACCGATGTATGTTTCGCTGCGTCGACGCTTTGCAACGCTTTGAAGCTCGCTTCCAGGTTAGCGGCCAACCGTGGCAGGCGATTCAGCCTGCGTCGTGAACAAGCTGATGGACTCGCTGGTGCGACACTCCCAGCAAGCGGGCGGCATCGCGAGCACTCATTTTCAGCTTCCCGCCGCGCAATAATCGGACAGCGCGCCGCGCGGCAAGAGACGCGCGCTGATCTTTCCGATCGGCTTGCTTGCGCAGCGCGGCGTATAAGCGGATCGCCTTCGAAGCGCGCGCCGGCAATTTCACGTTGTCGACGAGCTTTGCCGACCGCGCATCGTCAACAAACAAGGCCATGGCTTTGCGGATGCGGCGCCGGGCTTCGTCCACGGTCCGGCCCTGCGTGTGGCATCCGCGCACCTCGCGAACTGAAGCCACCCACCAACCCGACTCGTCTCTTTCGTAAGCGACGTGATAAACACTCATGACTTCTTCAACCATCCTCTTCCCAGACACGGCTCAAGATCTCGTTCGATCCGGCGCAATAATCCTGGGCCAAGATCTTCGCCCGCATGAACCGGAATGGTCGTTACGCAGGAGCCGCACTCGACACGGAGATGAGAGCCTTTCTGCCGGATCTCCAAGCATCCCTTCGACGCGAGGATCCGCCGGAGATCTTTGGCTTTCATCTACCGCTTGTGAGTATACGGTGATTGAACGCATCTGTCTAGCACACTAGACATGTTAGCGAGCCCGACACGTCAGGCCGCTGGCGGCTTCCGGTTCGACATCCAGCGTGTCAGTCAGACTCGGTGTATCTGATCGCGTGTTCGGAAATCGGGAGCGCGAACAGCAACCACGTCGAGCTCACCGCTGATGCCGTTCGCGTAAATGGTTTGGTGCCGGGGCCGGGCTTCGAACCCGGACGGGGCGTTTAACCCCACAGAATTTTAAGTCCTGTGCGTCTGCCAGTTCCGCCACCCCGGCCACAGGGATTATCGCACGCCGTTCCAATGACTTACGCCCTCGTCGTTCCGATCACGGCGATCGTTACCGGCGTCCAGCGTCGGCGACCTCCGTTCAAACCATCGACGGCAAGAGGCCGCGTTCCCGCGCGACAGTGGCCACATCGGTATCGTTCATGTACAGGATGATCAGCGGCACGTCACCTCCGCAGTCCACGATGAACCTCGATGGCAAGGTGATCGTCGTGGGCTCGACACCAGCGCGCTCGAACCGCCAGCGCCACTCAACACGGACCAGCGAATACCGGTCCGTCAAGGGCGTCTCCTCGAAGCCGATTAACGCAGTCTCGCGATGGCCCGCGGCATCGAGAAGCTGCTTGCGTTTTGGGATCGCGCGCAGGATGTCCGCAGGCCTGACGACTTGCGCGCCGTTGGGTCCCGCGATCATGAAGTTCGGCGCGTACATCGCGACGAGGCCGTCGACGTCAGACGCGGCGCTGAGGCTCTCGAACCGCTCGAAGAACGTCCGCAGCCTCTCTGGCGGGATTTTCGTGTGTGACATATGAACCTCCGTTAATAACTATACCACCTTCTGCATATTTATGCAAGCAGGATGCGCTAACACGCTGCATGCCTGTCACACAGAGAGTCGTCGTGTCCTGGGCTCTGAACTAGTGACTCTCAGCTGATCGCATTTCCGAAGGGGACGGCACGTCGGCGGGTTTGCCCATGCCATCCCCAACGAGCGTCGATCGGCAGTCGGCGCGGCGCGCAGATCGGCCTCGCGGTGTGAGGAAGGAGCGGCGCAGCCAGGCGGGATGCATCGCCGGCCGAATGCCGGCGCATCTGTGAGATGAGTTCTAGTGGTCGAAGCTGAGCGCGCGTGTCACACGCCAGCGGCCATCTTGCTTCTGCCAGACCAGCACAAACTGAAACGCACCGCACTCGTCCTTGCCGCGCTCGACATGGCAAAACTTGTGCGACCCGGTTTCAATCGCGCCGTAGTTCGGCACGGGATAGACGCGCAGCGTGCCCGGCACAAGATCGCGCCGCATGCCATCGTTGCGCGAGAACATCGTTTGAAAGCCCGCCTTCACCTGGTCGAACGACAGTCGACCGTCTTTGTCGTGATAGAACTCCAGATCGGCGGCGAAGAACGCCATCATCGCCTCGAGCTCGTGCGCGTTGAAGGCGCCAAAGAACGCCGCGTCCTGCTTCTGAATCTCCGTCGTCAGTGCGGCCACGTCGGCCTGCGAAGCCTGTGGCACGGCGCCGCCACGACCAACCGCAAGCACGCCAACCGCCGCCGAAGCGACGAACACAGAAGCCACGAGTGCAAACAGAACCCGGCGCAATCGACACATGAGAGCTCCTAGGGACGGTCAGAGCTTCGACCGAACGCTCGTGCCTGGAGACTTCGAACGGCCTCGTGTTCGGAATCGAAGATCGGGATGTACGCGTCGAGCTTCGTCGTCGCGAGCAGCTCGCGCAGGTGCGCCGCGACGCCGCATAGCACCAGCCGGCCGCCGGCCTCTCGTGCGTCGTTGAATCCACGCACGATCTCGCCGAGGCCGTCGCTGTCCACCGATCGCACCTCGCCAAGATTGACGACGATGTGGACGCGACCATGGTCGATCAGCTGTTCAATCGTGCCTAGCAGGCTGGCCGGGCTGTCGGCGACTGTCACCCACCCGGCGGACATGTCCAGGATGACGACGCCATGACCGTGCGTTCGATGATTCGGCTCCAAGGCGTCATCGCGATCCGAAGGATAGCAGTTGCGCTGTTTCCGCGTTTTCAGGGACACCGGTCACTCGCATCGCAACGCTTCGAGAGGATCGACCGCGGCGGCCCGCCGCGTCGGCACCCAGCATGCGACCACCGACACGCCGACGAACAGTGCGCCTGCGGCCGCGAGCGTCAGCGGATCGGTCGGCTCCACCTCGAACAGAAACGATTGCAGCACGCGCGAGGCGACCAGCGCTCCCGCGATACCGATCGCGACGCCGGCCGCGATTAACCGGAAGCCTTCACCGAACACCAGGTTCCGGATGTCGCGGCGGTGCGCGCCAATCGCCGTGCGAATCGCGATCTCCCTTCGTCGTGCGGCCACCGACAGCGCCAGGACGCCATAGACCCCGACAACCGTCAGGACCGTCCCGACAATCGCAAACCCGACCAGAAGCTGCTGAGCGAAGATGCGAGACGCCAGCGAGTCGGCGCGGATGTCGTCGAGCGTCTTGACACGCTCGACGGCGACGGTCGGATCCACGGATGCCAGCTCGCGCCGGATCGCCTCGATCACGGCGCGCGGACTCGACGCGGTCCGGACGACGAGATCCTTCGAGAACGCGGTCGCCTGCCAGAGCGACAGATACACCTCCGGCGTCGGCGACTTCGTGAGGTCGCCGGTGCGCGCGTTCGCCACGACGCCGACGATGTCGGTCGCATGCTGATCGCGACCGCCAAGCCACAGCTTCTTGCCGATCGCGGCGGTGCCAGCGAAGTAGCGATCGGCCAGGGCCTGGTTGACCACGGCCACTGCCGGCGACTTGCGGTCGTCGGTGTCGCGCACGTCCCGACCTTCGACGAGCTTCAGGCCCAGCAGATCGAAATAGCCAGGCGTCACCGACCGCAGCGGCAGCGCGATGCGGTCGCTCGGCTTCATCACCGGGTGCCCTTCGATTTCCACGAGTCCGGGCCAGTCGTTTCCGGTCAGCGGCGTGCCCCAGGCAAATGCGGCCCGCTGAACACCCGGCACCCGCGACACGCGCTCGAGCGCGCGATGGTGGAAGTCCGACCAGTCGCCCTGCACCGCGGTGACCGTCATCGCGAGCACGCGATCCAGTGAATAGCCGGCCTGCACCTTCGCCACGTTGTGCATCGTCCGGATGAGAAGGCCGGCGCCGACGAGCAGCGCCAGCGTCAGCGCCGTCTGGATCATCGTGACGCCGCGCAAGAGACGCCGCTCGCCGCGGCCGGCGCTGCTCCGCGAGCCGGCGTTCTTCAGCGCGTCGATGGGATCCATCCGCGACGCGCGCAGCGCCGGCACGAGCCCTGCCAGCATCGCGGCAAGCAGCGCCGAGATCAGACCGAACACCAGCAGCGGCCAGCCGGCAGAGACCGCGTCGAGGCGCGGAATCGCGTGGCCGCCTATCAACTTGAAGACGTTGACGATGCCGAACGCCAGCGCAACGCCAGCAACGCCCCCAATCAACGCGAGCGATCCGCTTTCGATGCCCACCTGACGGAAGAGCGCCATGCGTCCGACGCCGAGCGCGGTGCGGACGGCGTACTCCTGTTGACGCTGCAGTCCACGAACGAGGAGCAGCGCGGCGGTGTTGCCGCAGGCGATGAGCAGCACCAGCGCCGCCGCACCGAACAGCGGCAGCAGGATGCGCCGTCCGTCGCGATTCATCTCGCCGACGAGCGGTTCGACGCGCGGCGACCGACCCTCGAGGTCGTGATCGTCCTTCGCCTGACGCGCCACCAGCAGGCTGAGCTCGGCCTGCGCCTGCGCGGGGGTGACGCCAGGCTTCAGCCGTCCGACGACGTCCCACATCGAAAACTTCAGACGCTGCGGGTTCGGCGAGCCAGGGATCAGGAAATCGACCGTCGCATCGACGTCGTAGTTCGGCTCCTGCGATGCCCCCGGCGACGGCAGAAACCTCACGCCCGGCGGCATGACGCCGATGATCGTCGGCGGCGTATCGCGGCGGCTCATGCGAATCGTCTTGCCGACGATCGCCGGATCGCCGTTGAAGCGGCGCTGCCAGTATTCGTAGCCGAGGATGATCACGCTCGACGGCTGGCCCGGCTTGGCGTCCTCCGCCGTGAACGCGCGCCCCAGCATCGGCTGGACGCCGACCACGCGGAAGTACTCCGGTGTGACCGTCATCCCTTCGATCGATTCGCTACCCGCGTTGTCGATGCGGAAGTTGAACGTCCACCCATGTGCGGCGATTGATTCGAACGACGTCGCGTGCTGCTGCCAGTCCATCCAATGGACGGCCGGCATGCCTTCGATTCGCTCGACCTGCTGGCTGTCGACGCGGACCGAAGGGACAATCACGAGGCGATCGGGGTCTCGATACGGGGGCGGCGTGAGAAGCACGCCCTCGACCAGGCTGAAGACCGCAGCCGTCGCGCCAATGCCAACAGCCAGCGTGAGCGCGGCCAGCACCGTGAAACCCGGTCGCTTGAGCAGCATGCGGACGGCGAACCGAAGGTCGTGCAGCACAGAGCCTCCCCGCCGTGGTTAGACGGGCCTCACCCGGAACCGGTTGGAGGGATCGAACAAATCCGTCGGATCACGTACAAATCCTGCTATGGAGACCCCGGGCACATTTCGTTCGTCCCGGCTTTCCTCCGATTTGACTCCAGGCGAGGAGCTTGCTGATCCCAGACACGTGGTTTTCGCGCTGGAGTTCCTGGTGTTCGGCGGCGTCCTCTACTGGATCTACCAGGGCTGTCCCGGGACAACGCGCGGCGTCATGGCGGTCCTCATCACCCTCTTCGCCGGTCATGCCGCATTCGACGGTGCCACGCTCGCACTGCGCGAGTACGAGCGGGAGCGGGCCGGCCACGTCACGATGGGGGTGGTGGTCAACAAACTCAGTTCGACCGGCGCGAGCGGTTCCGTCAGGATTCGCGGACCGCGATGGCGCCGTTCTCGTCGATTCCTCACGACCGCCGGCTACACCCTTCACGACGGAGATCGCCCGCGTCATTCTGACCGGCTCGCTGAACGACTGGGTGATCGAGTATCGCTACGCCTGCGACGCACCGTACCAATGCTCCGGCCGAGACTTCGTGCCGGAAGCGCTCTGGCGGCGGCTGCACGTCGATCAGAACGTCAACGTGCGTCAGGCGCGGAGCGAAACGCGTTCGGCCCGGCTCGACGAAAATCCACAGCGGGCGACCGCAGCCGTCCAACTCTCGCTCGCCGCGCTGCTGCTGCTCGTCGCCGCGGTTGTCTCCGGGCGTCTGACAGCGGTGCGCCCTCGCGGCTACCTGACGGCGCCCGCTGTCGTCACCGCCGTCGAACCGGTCGCCTACTGCGACGACGCCAGGCGCTGGCGTGTGCGCTTCGCGTACTTCGACCCGCACGGCGCGCCGCAGGAGAGCGCAGACGAGGTGGCGACCGCCGGGTGGAAGCCTGGCGACGGCTGCGTGGCCGTCTTCCGTCCCGAGCGGCCGGATATCGCGACGTTTCGCCCGCGCCCCGCCGCCTGAAACGATTGCCATCGCGAGGCGGCATCGGTTTATAGTTGCCGCCATGCGTTCGCGGATACTGCCCCTCCTCGCGCTGACCGCTGGCTCGCTGACGCTTCATGGCCAGACAACCGTTGGAGCCGGGCCGAGCGCCGACCAGAAACTCGCCATTGAGAAGAAGCTGACCGAGCTCGCGTCGCGTGTCGACGCGCTCCGTGCGAAGAAGGCCGACGCCGCCCTGCTGGCGGACGTCGACATCTATCGGAAGGCGGTCACCTACATCCTGCGCTTCCCCGAGGAGTTCGCGAAGCCGGAATACGTCGCCCACACGTTGTCCGTCCTCGACACCGGCCTGACGCGGGCGAAAGAGCTCGAGGCCGGCACCCCGTCCTGGACGAAACGAAAGGGGCACGTCGTTCGCGCGTACGTCTCGCGCGTTGACGGCAGCGTCCAGCCGTACGGGCTCACCATCCCAGCCTCGTACGACGGCAGCCGGCCGATGCGCCTCGATATCTGGCAGCACGGCACCGACCGGACGCTCAACGAAGTGGCGTTCATCATGCAGCAGGAGCGCGATCGGCCGATTCCCGCCGACCAGGACTACATCCAGCTGGAACCGCTCGGGCGGACGAACGTGTCGTACCGCTGGGCGGGCGAATCGGATCTGTTCGAGTCGCTCGCCTCGGTACAGCAGCGCTACAACATCGATCCCCGCCGCATCGTTCTTCGCGGATTCTCGATGGGCGGCGCCAGCTCGTGGCACCTGGGTCTGCACCATCCGGGGCGATGGGCGGCGATTGAAGCCGGCGCGGGATACACCGAGACGCGCCGCTACGGCAAGAGAGAAACGCTGCCCCCGTACCAGGAAGCGATGCTCCACTACTACGACGCAGTCGATTACTCGCTCAACGCGTTCAATACCCCGACTGTCGGCTACGGCGGCGAGATCGACGCCCAGCTGCAGGCGTCGGTCAACATCCGCGAGCAGCTGACGGCGGAAGGCTTTCGCTTTCAGCAGGACGGACCGTTCCGCTGGGTGACCAGCGACCTGCGGACGCTGTTCCTGATCGGACCGAAGACCGCACACGCGTGGCACCCCGAGAGTCGGGCCGAGTCGAACGTCTTCATCAGGAAAGCGCTGGAGACCGCCGACCGCATTCCCGATCGCGTGCGGTTTGTCACCTACACGACGAGATTCAACAAGGCGTGGTGGCTCGCGGTGACGGGCCTCGACAAGACGTACACGCGCGCCGAAGTCGATGCGACCAGGAGCCGCGGCGGCGAAACCTACACGCTGACAACGAAGAACGTCAGCCGCCTCGAGCTCGAGGCGTCGGCCGGCGCGTTCACCATCGATGGCCGGACGATCAAGGCCGGAGCCAACCCGTCGTTCGTGAAGACCGGATCGGCATGGACTCTCGCATCTCCGCCTTCGCCAAGGCTACGGCGAGACCCCGCCGGCGCAAAGCAAGAGGCGGGGCCCTCTACGAATCTGCGCAAGATCCACGGACTACAGGGTCCAGTGGACGACGCGTTCGTCGATCCGTTCCTCTGCGTGCGTCCGACTGGAACTCCGTGGAATCCCCTCTCGCGCGAGTGGTCCGCGAAGACACTTGAAGTCTTCAGCGCCAACTTCGCGAAGTGGCTGCGCGGCGACGTGCGCGTCAAGGACGACGCCCGAGTCGAGGCGAGCGACATCGCCGACTACAACCTGATTCTCTTCGGCGACCCAGGCAGCAACAGCGTGATCGCCAAGGTGATCGGCCAGCTGCCGATTCACTGGTCGAAAACCGACATCACGATTGGAAAGCACACGTTCGGCGCGTCCGATCACGTCCCGGTGATCGTCTATCCCAACCCGCTCAATCCAAGGCGGTACGTCGTCATCAACAGCGGCCACACCTTCGGCGAGGACGATTTCCGCGGCACGAACGCGTGGCTCTACCCCAGGCTGGGCGACTATTCCGTGCTGACGGCGGCCGGCGACATCGCACTGTCGGGATTCTTCGACGAACAGTGGCGGCTCCAGTAAGGCGACGCGCCATGGCGCGAGCCCCAGCCGTCATTGGGTCGCTTCTGCTCGTCGTAGCAGCGCTGTCGAGCGGCGGGAACGCCGCCGGCGCTCAACCGGCCGGCTCGGCGCCGAATGTGCTGCTCATCCAGGCTGACGATCTCGGCTACGGCGACCTCAGCGCGTACGGCCAGTCTCGTTTCCAGACGCCGGCGCTCGATCGGCTCGCACGCGAAGGCACGCGGTTCACGCAGTACTACGCCGGCAGCACCGTGTGCGCCCCGTCGCGTGCCGCGCTCATGACCGGCATGCACACCGGGCACGGCTGGATTCGAGGGAACGGCGGCCTGCCCGGCGGTGACGTCCCGCTCCGGCCAGACGACGTGACGATGGCGAAGGTGCTGCGCGACTCGGGGTATCGCACGGCGGTCATCGGCAAGTGGGGCCTCGGCCAGCCGGGGACGACCGGCCAGCCGGACAAACAGGGATTCGACTATGCGTTCGGGTTCCTCGATCACCGGCACGCGCACCGCCAGTTCACCGATCACCTGTGGCGGAACGGCCAGGAAGTGCAGACGGATCTCGATCGGGACTACGTCAACGATCTATTCACGCGAGAAGCCGCCGCATTCATCGAGCGCAGCGATCCGCGGCCGTTCTTTCTGTATCTGAACTACACGGTTCCCCACGCAGAGTTGCGCGTCCCCGAAGACTCGCTCGCGCTATTCCGTGGCAAGTTCCCCGAGCGGCCGTTCGCCAATCCGACCGCTGACGGCACGCCGACCGGCGCGCGTCCCGAAGGCCCGTCGCTCGGCTATCGATCGCAGCCCCAGCCGCACGCGGCGTTCGCGGCGATGATCACGCGCATGGACCGCGACGTCGGCCGCCTCGTGGATCTGCTCGGTCAGCGCGGGATCGATCGCCGGACGCTGGTGCTGTTCATCAGCGACAACGGTCCCCATCAGGAAGGCGGCGGCGATCCGGTGTTCTTCAAGAGCGCCGGCGGACTCCGCGGCATCAAGCGGGACCTCTACGAGGGTGGCATTCGCGTGCCGATGATCGCGCGCTGGACGGGCGTCGTTCCGGCGGGACGCGTCAGCAACCACGTGTGGGCACACTGGGATGTTTTGCCGACGGTGGCAGCGGTGGCGGGCGCGCGCGTCCCCGCAGGACTCGACGGCATCTCGATGGCGGCCGCGCTCCGGGGCGAATCGCAGGCGACGCACCCGTTCTTCTACTGGGAGTTCCACGAGCGCGGGTTTCAGCAGGCCGTCAGGATGGATCACTGGAAGGCGGTACGGTTGACGCCCGGCGGTCCGCTCGAAGTGTACGATCTCGATGCCGATCCCCACGAAGAGCACGACGTCGCCGCAGCCAACCCGGGCATCGTCACGCGGATCGAGACCTATCTCAAGACGGCTAGAACCGACTCTGAACGCTGGCCAGGAAAATCATGAATCTGATCGCTCGCCTCGTTCCACTGCTCCTGGTTGCCGGCGCGCAAGTCGCGACGCCGGCCGTCGAGCCCGGCTTCACGGCGCTCTTCAACGGCCGCGACTTCACGGGGTGGAAGATCGCCGGACCGCCGGAGACCTTCACCATCCAGGACGGCGCCATCGTCGCCAAAGGCGCGGCCAGCCACTGCTACTACGACGGCAGCTTTCGCAACCACAGCTTCCGCAACTTCGAGCTGAAAGTGGACGTCATGACGCGCGCCGGGTCGAATGGCGGTGTCTACGTCCTGACCGAGTATCAGGCGCATTGGCGGCAACGCCAGCGCGAGCGGGCGGTTTCCGTCGAAAGGCTTCGAAATCCAGGTGAACAACTCGCACACCGACCGGATCAGAACCGGCAGCCTGTATCACGTGTCGGATGTTCTGGATCAGTCGCCGGCGAAAGACGACGAGTGGTTCACCGAGGACATCATCGTGCAGGGCGACACGATTACCGTGAGCGTCAACGACAAGCGGGTCGTGCAATGGACCCAACCGGCGGATTGGGATGGCGGACGCGAAGGTCCGGGCCGTAAAATCACCGGTCCCGGAACGATCGCGCTGCAGGGTCACGATCCGAACAGCACCGTGTACTACAAGAACATCCGCATCAAGCCGTTGGATTAACGACGATCGCCCGCGACCCTGAAAGGGTCGCGCTACATAGAGGTGGATCATATGCTTTCACGGTTCCTCGCCGTTTCCCTCGTGGTCGTGTCGACCGCGGCACACGTGCCGGCGCAGACGCCCTCGGACGCAAAGCCGCTCGACATCTATTTCATCGATACCGAGGGCGGGCAGGCGACACTCTATGTCTCGCCATCGGGCCAAACGCTGCTGGTTGACACGGGCAACGCCGGCGAACGCGACCTTTCCCGCATCCTCGGAGTGCTCGAGCTCGCGGGCGTGAAGCAGATCGATCACCTGTTTCTCACGCATTATCACGGCGACCACTACGGCAGCATGCCGGAGCTGTCCAAGCGGATCCCGATCAAGCATTTCTACGATCACGGCGACTCGGTCGAACTGGATCGACCGAACATCGCCGCCTTCGCGAAGGTGTATGCGGAACTCGTCGGCAAGACCCCGCACACCGTGGTGAAGCCGGGCGACAAGATTGCGCTCGCCGGCACGGACATCACGGTGGTCACCAGCGCCGGCAATGTGCTGCAGACGCCGATCGCCAAGGCGCCCGGCGCCGGCCGGCCGAATCCGGCGTGCGCGGGCTTCAAGGAGCGGGACGAGACCAGGGTCGATCCGGACAACCATCAGTCCGCGGGGTTCGTGCTGACGTACGGCCGGTTCCGGATGCTCAATCTCGGGGACTTCACCTGGAACCGCGAGTTCAAGCTGATGTGCCCGAACAACCCGATCGGAACGGTCGATCTGTACTTGACGAGCCATCACGGGCTCGATCAGTCGGGCTCGGCGGCGCTGGTGCACGGCGTGCGGCCGCGCGTGGCGATCATGAACAACGGCACGCGCAAAGGGGGGCTGTCCAGACGGCGGAGATTCTCGAATCGTCGCCTGGCCTCGAAGATCGCTGGCAGCTGCACTGGTCGTACTGGGACGGCGTCGAGCACAACGCGCCCGGCGTGATGATCGCAAATGTCGACGAGCCCGCGCAGCTCGCGGCAATCCTCACCAGCCCGGCGCCCGGTGCGCAGCCGGCCGCCGCACCGCCGCCGGCGGGTCCCGCCGGGAATGCGGCCCACACGCCCGCGCACTACCTCAAGGTGTCGGCGCGGACCGACGGGTCGTTCCAGGTCACGAACAGCCGCAACAAATACACGAAGACCTACAACGCCCGAAACTGACAGTGCGTCGCGAAATCAGGGACTTAGGAATGTCAAAGGAGCTTCTATGAAACTCTGGCTGATCCCGGCGATGGTGTTAACAATCGGCGTCCTCGCGGGCGCGCAAAGCGGTAGCTCCGGAGGCGTCCATGTCGACCCCGCGAAAGTCGCGGCAGCGCTCGCGAAAGGGGGCCCGCTGGTCACCAGGCCGGACCTGCTCGTCTCCGGGAGCCATCGCGAGACCGGCGGCAAGGTCGAAGTGCACGACAAGGAGACCGATGTGCTCTACGTTGTCGACGGCGAAGCGACG
This sequence comes from uncultured Acidobacteriota bacterium, assembly GCA_963792175.1. Classification (GTDB taxonomy): domain Bacteria; phylum Acidobacteriota; class Vicinamibacteria; order Vicinamibacterales; family CAVVIG01; genus CAWBVG01. The sequence continues at coordinate 76,773 of CAWBVG010000052.1, read as the reverse complement.
TTCGTGTTCGGCGGCAAGATGGAGGGCGGTAAGGTGACGTCGCCGGGACAGTGGCAGGGCGCGGAGATCACCGGTGGCGAATCGCATCGCATCGCCAAGGGAGACGTTTTTGTCATTCCCGCTGGCGTGCCTCATTGGTTCAAGGAAGTGCCGAAGTCGGTCAGCTACTTTGTCGTCAAGGTCCTGAAGCCGTAGCGAATCGGTAGGGTCCGCTTGCGGCGGACCCTACACCATCCCGCTGATCTTCTTCTCCGCCGTCGGGAAGCCCTTCTCGAGCGGCAGCTTGAAGACTTCCTCGGCGACCGTGAGATAGAGATCGCCAATCGTGTGGCGCATCTTCGAGTGCATGCCGGTCTTCAGGCCGCCGGCATGGCCGGCCACGATGAGCGCGAGCCCGTTGTCCTTGTGCGGGTTCGCCTCGGCGTGCTCGTGGGCGAAGATGACGCAGCTGTGATCGAGCAGGGTGCCGTCGCCTTCCTGGACGGACTTCATCTTCGCCAGCAGGTAGGCGAACTCCTCGACATGCCAGCGGCAGATGTCGCGCATGGTGCGCTGCCCTTCGGGCGACTCCGCGTTCGTGTGCGTGTAGTCGTGATGGCGCAGGCGCGTGTAGCCGAGCCACGGGAGCCGGACCAGGCTCTGGCACTTGGTCAGCATGTACGAAGCGACTCGCGTCTGGCCCGACGCCAGCGCGTGCACCACGAGGTCCGACTGGATCTTCGCGATGCGCGGATAGTCGGTCAGGTCGGCGACGTCTTCCGGCTCCTTGACGTTCTTGCCGTAGTCGGATGGCAGGCTCGCGATCGCTCGCTCGAGTTCGCGGACCGACGTCAGGTGTTCGTCCAGGCGATGGCGATCCGCCTGCCCCAGCGACGGCTGCAGATCGCCCAGGTCCTCGCGGACCGCGTCGAGGACGCTCTTCTTGCGCCCGACCCAGCTTTGATCCCTGACGCCGAACAGCCGGTCGAACAGATTCTGCGGAATCATCTCGGGCGGCAGCGCGCGGTCGTAGCCGGCCCAGCTCAGATTGCGATGGATGTTCTCGCCGTGCGATTCCTGGCAGACACCGACCTGCAGCGACCGGAAGCGCGACTCCCCGCCCATCGCGCCTGCAATCACCTGATCGATGGAGGCGCCGCCGGCGCCGCGGCCCGTGTACGGCGTCCCGGACACCAGCGCGCTCATCGACTTGTGATGCGTGTTGCCGGGGGCGGTCACGCGCGCGTTCGGGTTGTCGATGCCGCTGATGACGTGGATGTCGTTTTTCAGCGACTCGAGCGGCGCCAGGCAGGGCGTGAGCTCGTAGTCGGTGCCGAAGGCGCGCGGGATCCAGTACCGCTCGGGAATCCCGTTGCCGTTGAACCAGAAGAGGAAGCGCGACGGGATCGCCGGGGCGGTCTTCGCCGTCGCGGCGTACGCCGTGCCGTTCATGTTGAACATGGCGGCGAGCGGCGGCAGCCCGACACGAACGGCCGCGCCGGTCATGCTCATGTTCCGGAGAAAGCGTCTTCGGGTCAGTGGCATGTTGGATCTCCGTCGGGGACTTAGGGACATGGGGACGTGGGGACTCCCTCGACTCGTAGTCCCCCAGTTCCCTAGTCCCCCAGTCCCCTACTGTGCACTTCCCTCCAAGAACTGCGGCGCGCGGACCAGCGCAATCAGCAGTTCCTTGAACTTGAATCCCGATTCGCGAAACGCCGCCGACACGGTCTTCACGGCCTCGCGATCGGCAGGGGTCTCCACGCGGCCAAAGGCGTAGCGAAACACCTGTTTGACGACGCATTCCTGACACGCGCGGCTGTCGGCGAGCAGGCGGCCAATCGAACGCGGCTCGGAGAAGCCGGCGTTCGTGAGGCCGGCAATCTCGCCTTTCCCGTCAATCGGCAGCGACACTGTCTTGGTCGTCGGCCGTCCCCGCGGACCCGGCACTTCGAATTCGATGGCTTCCTGGTCTCTCCACTTGCCGACCGCGTCGTAGTTCTCCAGTCCGAAGCCGATCGGATCCATGAGCCGGTGACAGCTCGCGCACGTCGGATTCTCGATGTGCGCCTGCATGCGCTGGCGCCGCGCCAGCGGACGCTCGGCCGTCGGCTCCGGCACCTGTGTGTTCACGCCAGGTGGCGGGTTCGGCACGTGCTGGCAGAGCAGCTGCTCGCGGATGAAAATGCCACGCGCGGTCGGCGACGTCTCCACCGGTCCGGCATTCGACGCCAGGAACGATCCGTGGCCGAGCAGGCCCGCGCGGTGCGCGGCCGCCGGGAATCGAACACGTTCGAACTCGCCCGCCGGCGCCGGCACGCCGTACAGGTTCGCGAGGTCGGAATTCAGGAAGCTGTAGTCCGCCGTGAACGCCTCCATGAAATTGCCATCGGTCCAGACGAGGTTGTCCAGCAGCATGCGCGTTTCCTGGACCATCATCGCCGCCAGCTCCGGCGTGAACTCCGGATAATGGCGGCGATCCTTGACCGAGCCCAGCACGCGGTCGAATCGGAGCCACTGCGCGAAGAATTCGTCGACCGCTTGCCTGGCCGGCGGCTGCGCGAGGATGGCGCGAGCGACACGCTCGATGCCGTCCGGGCTACGCAGTTCGCCGTTGGCCGCCGCCTCGAACAGGCGTCGATCCGGCATCGTGTCCCAGAGGAAGTACGACAGGCGGCTGGCGATCTCGTAATCGCCGTCGGCACGAGCCTGGCTCGCCGAAGCCTCGGGGCGAAGGCGGCCCGCACCCTCGGCATGAAACAGGAATTTCGGCGACTGTAACATCGCCTCGACGACGATCCGGGCGCCGTCGAGGAACTGGCCCGTCTTGCCAGCCTGCGCGCTGAAGAGCGTCGAATACCGCCGGACCTCCGCGTCGGTCAGCGGCCGGCGGAACGCGCGGAGGCCAAATGTCTGCACGAACTGATCGCGGCACTTCGCGTCGCGAGCCGACGCAGGTTTGCACGGCACCAGCCCGTTGACGTCGCCGGCCCGGAACGCATTGAGCGCCAGTTTCTCCGCCGCGGCGCCGTAGGCTTCGGCCAGCAGCGGCGGCATGCCCTGCGTGCGCACCTGGTTCTTGAAACCGTTGACGAAATCCTCAGGCGGAAAGCGATCGGCGGGCCGGCTGTAATCGCCCAGAAGATCGCGAACGGTGTTGTTGTACTGGCTGTGCGTCAGGCGCCGCAGCAGCTGCGTGGCTGCCGACGCGGTCGCGGCGGACGCCAGACGGTCCCGCGCGGCTGCCACCGCGGACTCTGGAAGCGCCGACAGGTACTGCACCCAATTGGTGAGCGCCTCTTCTTCGTAAGAGCCGGGCTGGATGCGAACGCCGCCGGTGTGCCGCTCGCGGTTGGTCGGCTTCAGGATCAGCAGCGATCGAGACGGATCCGTGCGATTCGACCAGGGCCGCCAGCGTGATGCCGAACGCATCGATCTCGTCGGGGCTGGCGTTCGCGTCCGGGAAATGCAATCGCGTCCCCGACGCGACGCCATCGTCGGCGTGGCAGCCGCGGCACTGCGCGGCTTCGAAGATCGGATACACCGTGCGCGTGAACGAGATGGCCGGCGTGCCCGGCGCCTGTCCCGCGGCGCGCACGCCCGATACGCCGAAGAAGCCGATGGCCCCGAGCCCGAGAAGCGCCAACCCGCATCGCGCACTACTCTTCATGCTGTTCCCACGACTCAGGTACGCGCTCATTCTTCTTCCCAGGACTCAGCGGCATCCTCGGTGCAGGCCGCTCGCTCCACGACACGACGCTCGACGGATGCGCTTTGCGGAAGCCGGCCAGCCCTTCCTGCGTCACCTTCGTCTCGCCCACGTAGAGGCGACGCAGCCCGGACAGCTTGCCCAGCCGCGCAAGCGTTTCGTCGCCGACCGCCGTGTTCGAGAGATCCAGGCTCGTCAGATTGCCAAGCGATTCGAGGTACGGCGCGGCGGTGTCGTCGATGCCCTTCACGTTCCACAGGCTCAAACGCCGCAGATCCCGCAGGTTCGCGAGCGCCTTCAGCCCGTTCGACGTGATCGCGGACCCGCTCACGTCGAGGTGCTGCAGCTTTTCGAGCTTCGATAGACGCGCGAGACCGAGATCGGTGACCCGCATCCCGCCCGCAATCCGGCACTCGGCTTCACCATCCGCAGGCCCGAGATCCTGCGGCCGCGGCGTTCCCAGGGCGACGCCGGAGCCGATGTTCAGATCCTCGAGTCCGCTGAGCAGCGAGATCGTCTCGAGCTCCAGATCGGTGACCACCGGCGCCCAGCACCACCCGGCGTTGCGGCGCTGGATCCCGTAGAAACTGAGCTTCCGGAGCCTGGGCAGCAGCTTCAACACGTGCAGGCTCGCGCCGCTGATCTTGTTGCCGCCGAGGTTCAACTCTTCGAGTTGCGCGAGCGACGCGAGGTGCTCGAGGCCCACATCGGTGATTTGCGTAAAGCTGATGTCGAGCGACTTCAGCTGCGACAGCTCCGCGACATACTGGAGGCTCGTGTCGGTGACATCGGTCCCGCGCAGGTTCAGCGTTTTCAGCTGGCGGTTCCCGCGCAGGAACGCCAGCGCCGCGTCGGTGATGAACTCGGCGGCGAAGAGGTTGAGGTCTTCGAGTTGCTCGAGCGCTTTCAGTCGTTCGGCGCCCCGATCCGACACGTAGGTCAGCGACAGGTCCAGGCGCTTCAGGCTCTTGAGCCCGGCGAGGCGCTCGACGTCGGCGTCGGTCGCCCACGTGCGCGCGAGCGAGACCTCCACAATCCGTCCGCCCTGATCGCGGACGATGCGGCCGCCCTGCGCTTCAATCGACCGCACGATCCCGGCGTCGGAAGTCGTGTCCGGCTTTTGCCGGACCTGCGCCGCCTCGGGCTTTGGTGTGGTCTGCGGTTGCGGACTCAGGGCGCCGGCGAGGACAAGCACGGTCAGGATCATGAAGGCCGCCTCAACTCCTCCGCTCGCGCCTGGTGGAATCGCGATCGTATTGGATGCGACACCCGGGCAACAGCGTCTTCAGCTGCTCGAAGCCTTTCTCGCTCACCAACGTGTGGTAGAGGTCCAGATCCTTCAACCCGCGCAATTCGCCAAGATGCGCAATGCCGGCGTCGGTGAGATCCACACTGTCGAGCTCCAGGGTTGCGAGCTTCGCCAGCCCCGTCAGCGTGGCGAACCCCGGGTCCGTGACTTTGGTGTGCTCCAGATTCAGCGATTCAAGCGACGCGAGCTTCGCAACCGCATCCAGACCGGCGTTCGTCACCTTGGTGTGACCAACGTTCAATCGCTTCAAGTGCGCGAGGCCGGCGATCGCCTTCAGCCCCGCATCGCCGAAACGGCAGAAACTCGCGTGCAGCTCCTGGAGCTCGGTCAACTTCCCCACGACGGTCAGGCCAGAATCGTTCGACGTCGGCGCCCGATAGATCGAGGTACGTCAGTTTGCCCAGTGTCGCGAGATGCGCGATCCCCTCGTCGGTGACGTCGGTATAGCTCAACGACAGCTTCTCGAGGCCGGTCAACTTCCCGATCAGCGCCAGGCCTTCGTCGCGCAGCGGCGTGTTGCTGAAATTGATCTCGCGAAGCGCGGTCAAGCCGGCAAGCGCTCCGAGCCCGCTGCCCTCCACAAGCGTGTGACTGAGATCCAGCGTCTGCAGGCTGGTCAGCGTCGCGAGCTTCTCGAGCGCCGAGTCGGACAGCAGCGTGTGGCTGAGATCGAGCTTCTTCAGCGTCCGGATCGACGAAAGGTGCGCCACCCCCAGGTCGCTGATTTCAGTGGCGCGCAGGTTCAGCTCGTCGAGCCGCGGCAACTCCTGCAGGATCGCGACCTCGCGATCGGTGATCGGCGACGACGCGAGCGAGACGGCGGTCGTGTGGCCGTCGCGGACGTGCACCTGCGCGCCGAGCGATCGCAGCCATTTCGCGATGGCCTCTTCGCCTTTGCCTTTGACCGACGCGACTTCGACAGATCGCCTGACGGTGCGATTCCCTGCATCGTCCGCCAGGACGGCGACGCCAGGCAGGCGGGCCTGCAGCTCCTTCACGCCGGAGGCGGTTACGCGGCTGTAGCGAACGTCGAGCGCGCGGAGCTGTGTGAGGTGCGCGAGGCGCGCGAGGCCGGCATTCGACACCTTCGTGCGGTACAGCGTCAGCTCCTCGAGACCGCTCAGCCTTTCGAGTGACGCCAGACCGCTGTCGGTCACGGTGGATCCGAGGAGATTCAGGCTCCGGAGCTTCGTGAGGCCCGCGAGGTGCGTGAGACCGGCGTCGGAAACTCCCGTCCCATCGAGCGCCAGCTCCGTGAGATTCGCCAGCCCGGCGAGGTTCTTCATCCCTTCATCGGTGATGGACGTGCCGGTGAGATACAGCTTCGTCAGCCCGCGCATGCGCCCGACGTGCTGGAGGCCGCGGTCGTCGAAGAATCGGTTGTGACTGAGATCGAGGTACTTCAGCTTCGTGAACGGAGCGAGCGCATTGCCGGGGAGACGCGTCTGATGCAGCCGCATTTCCTCGAGACCGGGGAGTACGGCCAGCTTGTCGAGCACCGAATCTTCCAACGGAATGTAGGTCTGGACCGGCTTGCTCAGGACGAGCTTCTCGAGATTGGTGGCCGAGGCGAACAGTCCGATGGTGTCGGCGACGAGCGACACCGGCTGGTTGTACCAAAGCCGGCCGTTGATGTAGAGCTCTTTGAGGTGCGGTAGTGGAGGCAGTCGCGACAGCTCGTCCTTCAGGCCCCAGGCGCCCATCGAGACGCCGACGAGATCGAGCGTATGCAGCCGGAAATCGCCATCCGGCAGCTCGTCCAGATCCGCGAATCGGCCGCTGTTGGCCTTCGAGGATGACCGCGCCGCCCAGCCGGAGCACGCGTTCGGCGACGACGCGGTCGGGATCGCCGCCGCTGCGGCGACCCTGGGGCGCCTGTCCGGCGGCCGGGATGGCAGCCAGCACCAGCAGACCGGCGAGCGCCGCGCGTCGAAATGCCGGAGGCATCTCCTTCGTGGGCAAATAGTAACCCAATTGAGCGCTTCCGGCCGGAACGCGCTTACCGAACGACCGAGGTCGTCGTCGCGTCGATCGGGTTGACCATCGTCGCCGGCGGTGCTGAAGAAGATCGTGCCGCGCGTGTCGGTGCCGAAGTACCGCGTGCCGGTGCCGCCGGCCGTGACCGGATCCGCCTTGGCGAAGTACGAGCTCGCGGGGTTGGAGGCCGACGCGTTGCAGGTGGTCGCGCCCGTGCCGATATCGACCGCGCCCGTCTCCTTCGCGAGGCTGACGGAGTATCCATTCTTCACCACGCCGTTCGAATACAGGTCGGGGCTGATGAAGCCCCGGCTGCCGTTCGCCGGCGCTTTCACCAGATCGTCGAGCGTGATCGCGTACCCACCCGCCGCGCAGCTGGAAGAGTAGCTCGCCTGGCCGCTGTTGATGGCGCGGAGCGATCCAATGGCCGAGGCCTCGCTGCCCGACATGCGGGCGCGAAGCAGACCGGGCACCGCAATCGCGGCGATGATGCCGAGGATCGCCACGACGATCAGCAACTCGATGAGGGTAAAGCCCCTGGCGTTGCGCTCCTTCATTCCAAACTCTCTGAAGGACTGGTAATTAGTGGACCGTCGATGACGACGGCGGAGCCGGCTGCGTGAGCACTCGGGCGATCATCGCCTCGAGCGCGGCCTTGTCGATGTCGAACGGACCGGCGACCGCCGCTCCCATCAAGATCTCGATCGCGATGACGACGCCGCCTTCTTCATAAGGATTCACGATCCAGCTCAGGCCGCGCAGCGAGATGTCACGGTCGCTTTCGCCCGGCCGCTTCAACCGGTCCATCGCGCGAAGCATTCCTTCGAGCATCTGCCGCACGTCTTCGTCCGTCCACGAACGCGGCGGCCGCGGGCTGCCTTCGATGGTGGCCGTCGTGGCGAAGTCGGTGCCCCTCAACCAGACGTCGACAGTGATCCGGTCGGTCATGGCGCGGCTTTCAACTCCTGCCGCAGCGCGTCGACCGTCGTCACCGGTTGGCGGCAGGTGAAGTTCCGGCACACGTACGCAGCCGTGGTGCCGTCCACCGGTTCCATCGCCGCGACAAACGGCAAGCTGCCAGCCAGATTGCGCCGCCGATGCGGCGGGACGCGGAGCACCGCCGCAAATGGCAGGTACTCCAACGCGAGGGCCCGGGCCATCGCGCCATCGTCCCGCTCCGCTTCCGCGAGGACGACCTGCTGCAGGCCGGCCGTATACACGGACAGCGCCGCCGCCATCATCGGCACGGCGCGGCCAACCTTCTCGAGCCGCGCGCCGAAATAGCGCAGCGTCCGTTCGATCCGCTCGGTCCATTGCGGATCGTGCACCAGGTGGGACAGCACCAGCAGGTTCATGACCGACACGGAGCTGGCGGTGGGCTCGGCGCCGTCGTAGTCCTCCTTCATCCGGACCAGGACGCTGGCGTCCTGGCCCGTCGTGCTGAACCAGCCGCCGCTGTCGTTGTCCCAGAACAGCTGGTCCTGCCGGTGCTGCAGCGCAATCGCCCATTCGAGCCACACCGGATCGGTATCCGACTGAAACAGCTCCAGCAGTCCGGCAATCAGATACGCGTAGTCTTCGGCGTAGCCCTCGATCTCCGCGTGCCCGTCGCGATAACGCCGAAGCAGCACACCCGTACCGGCGTGCCACATCCGCTCGCGGAGGAACAGCGCGGCGCGACGAGCGGCCTCCTGATACTTCCACCCATCGTCCACCACTCGGGACAGCCGGGCGAAGGCGCCAATCATCAGCCCGTTCCACGACGTGAGAATCTTGTCGTCACGCTGGGGACGCGGTCGCTGGAGGCGCGCCTCGAACATCCTGAGGCGCGTGTCGTGAAGAATCCGGATGATGTCGTCGCGCGTGCGACCGGTCTGCCGGACGATGTCGTCGACCGAACGGGCCACGAACAGCAGATTCTTGCCAGTGAATTCCTGTTGCGGGTCGTGGGGCGCGTTGCCGGCCGGCTCGATCCCGAACCGCAACCGGACAATCGGCGGCGTCGCCATCGAGCAGCGTGTCGATCTCGTCCGCACGCCAGAGATAGAAGGCGCCTTCCTTCTTTCGCCCACCCGGCTCTTCCGGCGGGACGCTGTCGGCGTCCTCGGCCGAGTAGAACCCCCCGTCGGCGTCGGTCATCTCGCGCATCACGTACTGCAGCGTGTCTTCGGCGACTTCCGCGTAGAACGGATCGCCGGAGGCTTGCGACGCCTCGATGAACGCGAGGACGAGCTGCGCCTGGTCGTACAGCATCTTCTCGAAATGCGGGACCCGCCAGGCGCCGTCGACCGAGTAGCGATGAAACCCTCCGCCGATGTGATCGCGCATGCCGCCGAGCGCCATCGATCGCAGGGTGCGCAGCACCATGTCCCGCGCCTCGGCGTCGCCGGTTCGCGCATGTTCCCGCAGCAGGAACAACAACTCCGAGGGGCGCGGAAACTTCGGCGCATCACCGAAGCCGCCGAATCGTCCGTCGAACGCCTCGCGAAACTGCGCCACCGTGCGCTCGAGCGCGTCGGCACCGGGGACGGTCCAGACTGGCGACGGCCGCTCCATGCCCCGCAACTGCGCGGTCATCGCTTCCGCCGACTGCACGACTTTCGCGCGCTCGGCCCGCCAGACGCGCGAAATCTCCTGCAGGATGTCGACGAATCCCGGGCGGCCCCATTGCGAGGTCGGCGGAAAGTACGTCCCGCCGTAGAACGGCTTCAAGTCCGGCGTCAGCCAGACGCTCATCGGCCATCCGCCGGAACCGGTGGTCGCCTGCACGAATGTCATGTAGACGCGATCGACATCGGGTCGCTCTTCCCGATCGACTTTGATCGACACGAAGTGTTCGTTGAGTACGGCCGCGACGGCGGGGCTCTCGAACGACTCGTGCTCCATCACGTGGCACCAGTGACAGGTCGAATAGCCGATCGAGAGGAAGATCGGCTTGTCGTCGGCTCGCGCTTTCGCGAACGCGTCGTCGCCCCACGCAAACCAGTCGACCGGGTTTTCGGCGTGTTGAAGCAGGTACGGGCTGCGCTCGTGCGCCGAGGCGGTTCATCAAGGCATTATGACAGTAATGACTGCGGCAGCCATTTGGTGATCTGGTGATCGGGTGATTTGGTGATCGTTGTCTCATTGAGTGAATGCGTCATTGGGTGATCGATTGTCAATCGATCAATCCAATCACCCAATCACGCAATGTCGCAATCCCCAACGATCACCCAATCACCAAATCACCCAATCACCAGATCGGCTGCTCAGGCGCGCCGGCGAGTGCAGCCGCCTGGAGTACAATCCGTTTCATGACTGCGTCGCTGCAGGGCAAGCGCGTCGCGATCCTCGTCGAGGACGAATTCGAGGATCGCGAGTTGACCGGCCCGCTCGAGGCGCTGCGCGCGGCCGGCGCAACGGTCACGCTCGTCGGGCCGACGGCCGGTGCCGAATTCCAGGGCAAGCGCGGGCTGGCGACCGTGAAGGCCGACGTCGCGGCGGGCGCCGCACGCATGAAGGACTTCGACGCGCTCGTCATTCCCGGCGGCCACGCACCGGACAAGATGCGGATGCGCCATGCGATGGTCGATCTCGCACGTGACGCGATGGAAGCCAACAAACCCGTGGCGGCCATCTGCCACGGACCGCAACTGCTGATCTCCGCCATCGCGCTCCGCGGCCGCACGCTGACGTGCTGGCCGTCGATCGCCATCGACGTCAAGAACGCCGGCGGTCTCTACGTCGACAAGCCGGTGGTCGAGGACGGCAACCTGATCACGTCGCGCAAGCCGGACGACGTGCCGGTGTTCAGCGAGGCGATCATCAAAGCGCTGGCAAGCTAGCTCACGAAGACACGAAAACACGAAGCCGAACTATTTTTCGTGACTTCGTGATTTCGCCTGGCCATCGTCAGGTTCGCGGCGCGGGCGCGGCCGGCACATCCTCGGGCCGTCCGCGCCGCAGCCGCGCGTAGGCGGCGGTGAACTCCACGCCGTACAGCAGAATCACCGCCTGGACGTAGACCCACAGCAGGAACACCACGACGGCAGCGATCGAGCCGTTCACGCGCGTAAAGCGCGACATGTCGCGGATGTACCAGGAGAACGCCTCGAGCGCGCCCTTCCACAGCAGGCCGGTGACGATCGCGCCGATCCAGACGTCGCGAAACCGCACCTTCGCGTTCGGCACGAAGTAGAAAATGAAGCCGACCACGACGATGAACAGCAGCGTGGTGGCGTGGCGGACGGTGAAGCCGCGAAGGATCAGCAGACCCGGAAAGCCCGCGAGCACTTCGGCAAACCAGCGCGCGCCGACCATCTGCGACGCGCTCACCAGCAGGAGCGCCACCAGCAGAATCAGGCCGGCAACGACCAGCATCAGGAACGAGAACAGCTTGTGCTTCCAGAAGCTGCGCTGCTTTTCGACGCCCCACGCATAGTTGACCGCGGTGCTGATGGCGCCGAAGACGCCGAGCGGCGCCCCACATCAACGCCGCCGTGCCGGCGACGCCGAGTGTCAGCGCGGTGTCGCGAAACGCGTCGAGCTGCCTGGTGATGAAGTCGAACTGCGCCGGAAAATATCGAAGCACGAACTCGAGCACGGCGGCGCGGTCGCTGACGTCGGCCGTCACGCGCGCCAGCAGCGCGAGCGCCAGCAGGAAGAACGGAAACAGCGACAGCAGGGCGTAGTACGCGATCGACGCCGCGTAGGTGAGGTTGTCGCTGTGGTAGAAGCCGAGGAAGCCGCGCCAGAAAGACTGGCCGGTCAGCCGCACCACGATCGCCCGGCGCGCCGGCCGACGCGCGCGCGCACGCGCCTTGTCGCCGCCGTTCACGCGGCGCCATTATGTCAGGCGGCATGCCTGCGCTCCGGACGTCCGACCCACGGCCGCGGCCGCGACCTGCCTCGACAGCAGGTACGCACGGGCACGCTCGCGCCCGAGCCACCATTCCGTGCCGCGCAGCGCCAGACGCCGCAGCGGCGGCGTGGTGACGACCACGTACGCCGCCGCCAGGCCGGCCGAGACGAGCACCACATTGGCGACGGTTCGCGCGGTGGCACTCGTCATCTCTCAGCTCCGGCGCGATCCGCTGCCCGACCCCGACGACGGTCCGGAGTAGCCTGACTGCGAGGGCGAACCGCTGCCATAGCTCGACCCGGAACCGTAGTTCGCACCGGCGGATCCCGTCGAGCCGGTGGACGGGCTGGCCGCCGCCGGTCCCTTGTTGCCCGAGGCGTCACGCACGTAGCGCTGCGCTTCCTCGGTACCGCGGTTCACGGCATCCTTGCGCCTTGTCGTACAGATCGCGGCCGCGATCGGCCAGATCGGTCGCCGCTGCCTTGCCGCTCTGCGCCCACTGACCGGCACTTTCAGAGGCCTTGCGATAGCCTTCCGACGCCGTGTTGGCGAGATTGCCGGCCTGCTCGGAGAGCTGGTTGCGCAGCTCCGACCCCGCCTTCGGCGCGAACAGCATCCCGAGCCCTGCGCCGAGCACGGTGCCGGTGAGAAGTCCCATCACGAAGCTCCCGCCGCCACTGCCTTCGTTCTCAAAACGATCGTATCCGTCTGCCATCTCTCGCCTCCTGTTCACGCGTGATGCCTGCGTGCGCCATCACCGATTCGAGCGCCACGCGCAGACCTCGCACGAAGCCCACCACGCGACTGGTCTTCGCCCGCACGTTCGATCGCACGCGCTCCGCCGTGTCGTCCACCCGATCGATGGTCGTGTGAATGGCGTGGTCCACCCGCTCGGTCTCTTCCCGCACCTTCGCGGTCACGTCCTTCACGTCGTCCAGGATCGCGTTGACGCGAATCATCGCCGGCGCGACCTGGCGGGTTTCGAGCCCCGCGACGAGCTCCATCACCTTCCGTAGACCATGAAGCCGGCGACGCCCATGCCGATGATCACCAGCGCCTCGAGGACGCTGACCGCGGCCATGATGCCGAGCAGCAGATTGGTCGTTCCGAGTTCACCTGACATGTCGCTCACCTCAGAATGGAGACGTCTGGCGTGCGCTCGGATAGCGCGATTGCGCCGCCTGGCCGCTGTCGCCCATCGCTTCGTTCAGGAGCTTCCAGCCCTCGCTCGCGACGCCGGCCGCCTTGTTGACCGTCGATCGGAAACTGTTGAGCTCGCGCGCGAAGTCGTCGAGCGCCGGCTCGAGTTGTCGCCGCAGCCTCCGTCCGTCATCCGGTAAAGAACAGATACCCGGCCACGCCGCCAACCACCGCACCGACAATCGCCGCCGCCATCGCCCGCGAGTTTCCCATCACGACGCCTCCTCTTGGCAGAAGCCGCCCTACGCCGCAGCGTTTCTACAAGTTATGTGCCACGACGCGCGGCGATCGGCCGTGAGCGATCGCACGAGGTTGCCGCGCTGCGTCCCGAAGACCCCGTCAGGTTTCGAGACGCAGCGCGCGTTTTTCGTCTGGATGAGGTGACTGGTACCGCTGAGATTAGCGTGGCGGCGGGAGGTCGGCGGGCGGCGACGTCGGCGTGCGCGCGGCTTTGCCGGCGTCGCGGATGTCGTGCTTCTTCATCTTGCTGTACAGCGTCGGCCGGTACAGCCCCAGTATCTGCGCCGCTTCCTGCTTGTTCCAGTTCGTGCGCTGGAGCGTCTGCAGGATGGCCATCTTCTCGATCTCCGCCAGCGTCCGGTGAGGCGGAATCACGAAATCGGTGGACGCTCGTCGACTCCTCGCGGATGGATTCCGGCAGATCGGCAACCGCGATCTCGCCGCCCTTCGCGACCAGCACCGCGCGCTCGATGGCGTTTTCGAGCTCGCGGACGTTGCCGGGCCAGCGATTGCGGATGAGCAGGTGATACACCGACGGCGCCAGCGTCTTCACGTTCTTCTGATACCGCTGACGGAACTTGTCGAGGAAGTAGTCGCACAGCAGCGGGATGTCTTCGGTCCGCTCGCGCAGCGGCGGCACGCGCAGCGTGATGGTATTGATGCGGAAATACAGGTCCTCGCGCAGCCGCCCTTCGCGCAGCGCCATGTCGAGATCGATGTTCGTCGCGCAGATCAGCCGGAAGTCCACGTGGACGATGCGATCGCTGCCGATCGGCCGGTATTCGCGCTCCTGCAGCACGCGGAGCAGCTTGGTCTGGAGGTACGGCGGCATCTCGCCGATTTCGTCGAGCAGCAGCGATCCGCCCTCCGCCATCTCGAACAGGCCTTCCTTGTCCATCGTCGCGCCGGTGAAGGCGCCTTTCTTGTAGCCGAACAGCTCGGACTCGATGAGATCCTTCGGAATGGCGGCGCAGTTGATCTTGATGAACGGACCCTTGGAGCGCTTGCTGTTGTAGTGGATGGCGTTGGCGATCAGCTCCTTGCCGGTGCCGTTCTCGCCCTGAATGAGGATGTTCGCCTCGCTCGCCGCCACGCTTTCGATCAGCTCGAAGAGCTCCTGCATCTTCTTGCTCTTGCCGATGACGTTCTGGAACTTGTAGCGGTCCTGCAGCTTCGCCTTCAGCTGCTCGTTCTCGTCGATCAGCGTCTTCTGCTTGATCGCCTTCTCGAGCTTGTCGAGCAGGCGCTCGGCGTCGACCGGCTTTTCCAGAAAGTCGAACGCGCCGGCCTTGACCGCCTCCACCGACCGCGGAATGTTGCCCTGACCGGTGATCACGATGACTTCGGCTTCCTCGTCGATCTGCTTGAACTTGCGGACGAGCTCGATGCCGTCCACGTCGGGCAGCATCATGTCGGTCACGACGGCGTCCGGCTTCCACGTCCGGAACAGCTCTTCCCCGCGGGTGCCAATCAGTGCCGTCCGAACCTCGTATCCCGCGTGCTCCAGCAGGATTTTGAGCCACTCGGTCATCGCCGGCTCGTCGTCTATGGCGAGCACGCGCCGCTTCGATTTCTGACTCATACTGCTCAAGTGTAGCAATATAGCGCAATGTGTCAATACACAGTTTAGTTTAGCGTTTTATAACGCTACAGCCTCGTCGCGGCCCACATCGGCTGTGACGGTGCGTGCGATAATCGCGCGCATGGGCGATTCCCAAACCCCGAAACCGGCCCAGCCAACGCCGCTCAAAGTCACGTCGCCACCGGTCGACAAGATGATCTGCGAGCGATGCGGCGTGGCGGAGATGTACCGGATGCACGCCGTCTGGCGCTGTCCCGCCTGCGGGTTCAAGACCGACTGCTGCGGCTGGTGACGCTGAGCGCTGAACCTCGCGACTGACGACAGCCCGGACAACCGATGCTTCCTCCGACACCCACATCGACCCCGCCGATCCGGTTTTCCTGGCCAATCGCGATCGAATGGACCAACTGGTCGCCGACCTGCGGGCGCGCCTGGCGCGGGTGCGCGAAGGCGGCGGCTCGAAAGCGATCGAGCGCGCGCGGGCTCAGGGCAAGCTGCCCGTGCGCGAGCGGATCGCCCGCCTGCTCGATCCGGACTCGCCCTTTCTGGAGTGCTCCGCCCTCGCCGCCTCCGACATGTACGACGACGAGGCGCCCGGCGCCGGCATCGTGACCGGCATCGGCCGGGTGTCGGGCCGCGAAGTGATGGTGATCGCCAACGACCCCACCGTCAAAGGCGGCACGTACTTTCCGATGACGGTGAAGAAACACGTGCGCGCCCAGGACATCGCGCTGCAGAACCGGTTGCCGTGCGTGTACCTCGTGGATTCCGGCGGCGCGTTTCTGCCGCTGCAAGCCGAGGTGTTTCCCGATCGGGAACACTTCGGCCGCATCTTCTTCAATCAAGCACGGATGTCGGCGGAGCGCATCGCGCAGATCGCGGCCGTGATGGGCTCGTGCACGGCCGGCGGCGCCTACGTGCCGGCCATGTCCGACGAAACGGTCATCGTCCGTGGCACGGGGACGATTTTTCTTGGCGGCCCGCCGCTCGTGAAAGCCGCGACGGGCGAAGAAGTCACCGCCGAGGAGCTCGGCGGCGCCGACGTTCACACGCGCCTGTCGGGAGTGGCCGACTACCTCGCCGAAGACGATCCGCACGCGCTCGACATCTGCCGCACGATTGTGTCGACGCTGCACACGGTCAAGCGGCTGCCGCCCGACATGACCGCACCCGAGGAGCCTCTCTACGACCCCGCGGAGATCTACGGCATCGTCAGCGCGGACACGCGCAAGCCCTACGACGTCCGGGAAGTCATTGCGCGGATGGTCGACGGCTCGCGCTTCGACGAGTTCAAAGAGCGCTACGGCACGACGCTGGTGACCGGGTTCGCGCGGCTGCACGGGTTCCTGGTGGGATTCATCGCCAACAACGGCGTGCTGTTCTCGGAGTCGGCGCTCAAGGCGACGCACTTCATCGAGTTGTGCAACCTGCGGGGCGTTCCGCTGGTCTTCCTGCAGAACATCACCGGCTTCATCGTCGGCAGCAAGTACGAGCGCGCGGGGATCGCGAAGGACGGCGCGAAGATGGTGCACGCGGTGGCCAACTCGGTCGTGCCGAAGTTCACCGTCATCATCGGCGGCTCGTTCGGCGCCGGCAACTACGGCATGTGCGGCCGGGCCTACGAACCGCGGCTGCTGTGGATGTGGCCCAACGCGCGCATCTCGGTCATGGGCGCCCAGCAGGCGGCGAGCGTGCTGACCACCGTGAAACGCGACCAGCTCGCCCGCGAGGGCAAACCGTTCCCGGCCGAAGACGAAGACGCCATCCGCCAGCCGATCCTCGAGAAATACGAGCACGAAGGCTCGCCGTACTACTCCACCGCGCGACTCTGGGACGACGGGATCATCGATCCGGTGGACACGCGCCAGACGCTGGCCCTCGGTCTGTCGGCGGCCTACAACGCGCCGATCCCCGACGCCAAATTCGGAGTGTTCCGGATGTAGAACGTACTATGGAAACAAAGGACATAAGGAAGACGTACGGTGGCATGAGCTACACCCATCTGATACGCGACGGGACGGCGCCGTCGAGCACCTGATCCTCAATCGCCCCGAAGTGCGCAACGCCTTCAACGAAGAGGTCATCGCGGAGCTGACCGCGTGGGCGGCCGCGACGCGCGAGGCGGCGGAGCAAGGAGACGTGCGCGTCGTCGTGCTGTCTGGCGCCGGCAAGACGTTCTGCGCCGGGGCGGACGTGACGTGGATGTCGAAGACGGTCGAATTCACTGAAGAAGAAAACCTGCGGGACGCGATGGCGATGTCGCGGATGTTCGGTGCGATCGACGCGCTGCCCGTGCCGCTCGTCGGCCGCGTTCAGGGCGCCGCGCTCGGCGGCGGCGCCGGCCTGGCCGCGGTGTGCGACATCGTCGTGGCCGAAGAGTCGGCGATTTTCGGTTTCACCGAGGTCAAGCTCGGGATTCTGCCCGCCGTGATCTCGCCGTTCGCGCTCGCGAAAATCGGCCGCTCGGCCGCGCGCGAACTGTTTCTCACCGGCGCGCGTTTCCCGGCCGCGCGCGCGCGAGAGATCGGGCTCGTTCATGCGGTCGTGCCGGCCGCGGAGCTGGATGCGGCGGTCGAACGCTACGTCCGCGAACTGCTGACGGCAGGTCCTGAAGCGATCGCTGCCGCGAAAGCGCTCATCCCGCAGGTCTGGGGACGGTCCGTTCCGGAAGCGATGCCGATGACCGCCGCCGCCATCGCGGGACGGCGTGTGTCGGAGGAAGGACAGGAGGGCCTGCGGGCGTTTCTGGAAAAACGAGCGCGCAAGCTGGTCTCAGGCCGTCGACACAAGGACACAAAGGACACCGAAGAAGAGAAATCTGATATGGTTTTCACCTTTGTGTCCTTCGTGTCCTTGTGCCGAATCAGCGCCGCGATGATGAAGCGGCTGCTCATCGCGAATCGCGGTGAGATTGCGGTGCGGATCATTCGGTCGTGCCGCGAGCTCGGCGTCGAAAGCGTCGCGGTCTACTCGTCGGCCGACGCTGGAGCGCCGCACACGTTGATCGCCGATCGGGCCATCGCCATTGGGCCAGCACCCGCTTCGGACAGTTACCTGTCGATTCCCGGCATCATCCGGGCGGCCCAGTCGGCCGGCGCTGACGCCATTCACCCAGGCTATGGGTTTCTGTCCGAGAACCCACGCTTTGCGGAGGCGTGCGCGGCGGCGGGCATCATCTTCGTCGGGCCGCCGTCGCAGGCCATCGCGCGCATGGGATCGAAGATCGAGGCGCGGCGGCTCGCCGCCGCCGCTGGCGTGCCGGTCGTCCCCGGCGAGACGCTGGACGATCAGTCCGATCGCGGCATCGCGGCGGCGATCGATCGCATCGGGCTGCCGGCCTTGATCAAAGCCTCCGCCGGCGGCGGCGGCAAAGGCATGCGTCGTGTCACCGACGCGGCCGACATCACGCAGGCCATCGAGGCCGCGCGTCGTGAGGCGACGGCCGCGTTCGGCGACGGGACGCTCTACGTCGAGAAGCTCATCGACGCGGCGCGCCACGTCGAGATCCAGGTGTTCGCGGACAACCACGGTCAGGCCGTCCACCTCTTCGAGCGCGAGTGCTCGGTGCAGAGACGCCACCAGAAGGTCATCGAGGAAAGCCCGTCGCCGGCGCTGACGCCGGAGTTGCGGGCGCGCATGACGACGGCCGCGGTCGCGTTGGCGCGCACCGTCGAGTACCGCAACGCCGGCACGATCGAGTTTCTGGTCGATGGTCCGTCGTTTTATTTCCTGGAAATGAATACGCGGCTGCAGGTGGAGCATCCGGTCACCGAACAGGTCACCGGGCTGGATCTCGTGCGCGCGCAGCTGATCGTCGCGTCGGGTGAACCGCTGCCGTGGACGCAGGCGCAGATCGCGCAGCGGGGCCACGCGATCGAGGCTCGCGTGTACGCCGAGGATCCGGCGCAGGGCTTTCTGCCGCAAGCCGGGCGATTGTCCGTCTACCGCGCGCCGCACATTCCCGGTGTCCGCATCGATTCCGGTGTCGCCGAGGGCAGCGAGATCTCCGTCTACTACGATCCGATGCTCGCCAAAGTGATCGCGACCGCGGAGTCGCGTCCGTTGGCGATCAATCGTCTGGCCGCGGCGCTGCGCGTGCCTCGACATCGAGGGCGTGCGGACGAACGTGCCGTTTCTCATCCGCAGTCCTGGAGCTGCCCGAATTCCGCGAGGGCCGGATCGACACGGGTTTTCTGGATCGCGAAGGCGCCAGGCTTGCCGCCGAAAGCCCCGCGGTTGTCGATCACTCGACCGCCATCGTCGGCGCCGAGCGTCTCCAGAGATCCGTGGGACTTCGCCGTGGGACGGAGGTTGCCTGGCGCGCGGACGGAGGTCGCCGGCGGGGAGCCCGAGGTCGCAGGCGGCGACGGCAGCGCACGGCTGGGACGGAGCGTCGACGGGCGGGGACGGAGGTCAGCTGGCGCCGGGACGGAGGTCGGCGGCGACGGCGCCGGCGGAGCGGTGACCGCGCCGATGCCGGCCACGGTCCTCCGCATCAACGTCAAGCCCGGCGACGCGGTGAAGAAAGGCGACGTCCTCGTGCTGCTCGAGGCGATGAAAATGGAGCTGCCAGTCCGCGCCGCCGACGCCGGCATCGTCGCCGCGATACGATGCCGCGAGGGCGAGCTCGTGGACGCCGACGCAGTACTGCTGGAGTGGCAATGATCACCGTCGTCGAAGTGGGCCCGCGTGATGGGCTTCAGAACGAGAGCGCGGACGTCGCCACCACCGACAAGATCGAGTTCGTCAACCGCCTGAGCGCGGCGGGGCTTCCGGTGATTGAAGTGTCGGCGTTCGTCAGCCCGAAATGGGTTCCGCAGATGGCCGACGCAGCGGAGGTCTTCGCCGGAATCGCGCGCCGGCCGGGCACCCGCTATACCGCGCTCGTGCCGAATCTGGCCGGCCTCGAACGCGCGCTGGCCGCGCGCGTGGATGAAGTCGCGGTGTTCGCCGCGTCGTCAGAAACGTTCAGTCAGAAGAACATCAACCGGAGCATCGACGAGTCGCTGGCGATTTACCAGCGAGGTCTGCGATCGCGCCCGTGCCGCGGGTCTGCGCGTACGCGGCTATCTCTCCACGGCATTCGGCTGTCCGTTCGAGGGCGAGGTCGCGCCCGATCGCGTCGCGGACGTCGCGGCCCGCCTCGCGGACCTGGGCGTCTACGAGGTCGCCGTCAGCGACACGATCGGCATCGCGCATCCAGGACAGGTCGGGCGCGTCCTCGACGCAGTGCTGAAGCGACTGCCGGTCGATCGACTGGCGCTGCATTTCCACGACACCAGAGGCACCGCCCTCGCCAACGTCCACGCAGCGCTGCCATACGGCGTCAAGACGTTCGACGCATCGGCCGGCGGCCTCGGCGGCTGCCCGTACGCGCCGGGCGCGGCCGGCAACCTGGCCACCGACGATCTCATTTACATGCTGAATGGAATGGGACTCGAAACGGGAGTGTCGCTGGAGGCGATCAGCGATGCGTCAGCCTTCATCGCCGTCGAAAATCAATCATCGGCTGCCGTCGCGCTTTGCGCAAGCCGCGCAAGCGCGACGGAACTTGAGAACTGAGAAGTAAGAACTGAGAACTAAACGTTCTAAGTTCTGACTTCTAAGTTCTCAGTTTGCAGGATCTTTACTACCTCGTCCCAGGGCATCATGTTGATGGCGTCGTAGTCTGGCGGGCAGCCGAACTCGCGCTGCTGCGGGGCGGTGGGATTGCCAAGCGTCACGCAGAGGCCGCAGCCGATGCACAGATCGGCGCGGACCGCGCAGACCATCCGGCCATCCCGATCGGGTTCCTCGACGATGCAGCCGGCGACCGGACAGGCAGCCTGGCAAATCGAGCAGGCAAACGCCCCAAAGCAGCGATCCGGATCGATCACCGCGATGGTTTTCGGGGCCTTTTTGCGGGGCCCGGACATCATCTTGGTCCACATATGGACCGGATTATAGCTGAATCAGCGGAGTGGATGGCCCGCCGGTGGCTGGCCGACCTCTGGCATCCCGGCGTACAGCGAGGCGACGTCCTCGAAGATCGCACCGTTCGCGTTGCTGGCGAAAAAGCGCGGGATGCCGGTGCCGGCAGCCGTTGGATCCGCGCCGGCCCTGAAGCCTTTCGCCGCCATCCCCGCGGCCAGGCCGTTGCACGCCGCCGGGCAGTGCCCAAGGCCGTCCCTTCGACCTGAATCGTGTATCCGCTCTTGTTGATGACGTCCGCCTCGCCCAGCCCCCCGCCAATGAACGGTTCGTTGCTGCCGGGAGGCGGCGTGCCGAGTGTGGTCAGGTTCGGTGCGTAGAAGCCGTTGCCGCAGGTCAGCGCATACGTGAGTTCCGCGCTGTTGATGGCGCGCAACGAACCGATTGCGGACGCTGATCCAGCGGCAGCCTTGGCGAGGGCCAGACGTGGCAGCGCCATGCTGGCCAGCAAGCCAATGATCCCGCAGACGAAGATCAAGTCGATCAGCGCAAAGCCGTTTGCTTGCGCGTGGCGATTCCTCACGGAACGGACACTCCCTCGGCCTTTCTCAGGCCGCCCTCCCAACTGCAGAGCTCGTGCCATGCCGACACGAACTCCGATTCCCATTACCTTCAACAATTTACAGCCGCTTCAATTGCTGTGCGGCTGACACTTTACGTCATTCCGCAGAGGACGTGACAAATGTTGCCAAGGATTTCGGCCGAACGCGGAGCCGGCTGCAGTCAGCCGGCCCGACGCAGGCGCTCGGAGAGACCGTCGACCAGCTCGCGGTCGTTTGGCGGGAGCTCGTGGAAGAAACAGTTGATGGCTTCGACGATGACGCGCCATTGCGCCAGTCCGGTGACGGCGCTGAGCGCATTCAGGCGCACCTTGAATTCGAGCGGCACCCGAATACTCAATTGCGGGTAGTCCTTGACCTTCTCTCCTTCTTTGGCGCCGGCCGGTGGCCGGCCCGCGCGTCGACGTTCCTTCATTCGGTTATCGGCCATAGTCCTCGGCGCTGGCGTCGCATGGCTGAGATACGCGCACTCCGATGCGTATCGGACACATGCGGTCTGCGGCGATTAAACGCCAGCGACAACATCTTGCTGTGAATGGTGCAAGGACAGATCCAATCTGCCCCGACTGTCATCCATTCAGCGTCGTGAAAGGTTCGGGGGATCCTCGCCGAGCGCGGTCGCGAGGTCGATGAGGTGTTCCTGTTCCTGTCGGAGGATTTCGCGGATGTCTTCGGCGATTGCGTATTCGCCCAGCGACTCGCACTGCCCGACGCGTTCGCGATAGGCGCGAATGGTGTCGCTCTCGTTCTTCAAGTCGGCGCGCAGCATTTCTTCCGGCTTCTCCGATTGCTTGACCGGCTTCGGCGAGGCGGTCGGCATGCCGCCCAGATAGTCGATGTGTTTCGAGATCGTCAGCGCGTGTTGCAGTTCCTCGCCGGCGTGCTTCTCGAGCTCCTTGGCGATGTTCATGTACTCGGCGCCTTTGAGCACCTGCGAGTAGATGACGTACGCGATGATTGCCTGATACTCCCGCGCCAGGTCCTCGTTCAATCGGTCGATGAGCGCCTCTCTCGTGATCGTCTTGTTCCGCCATCGTCGTCGCCTCCGATCTGTCGTAAACTCATCTATCCGGGACTGAATTCCGGACTTGAATTTGCACAACTCGGACTGCATGAAACGATCCGCGCCTCTTGTATTACTGCTCTCGGCCACATTGCTGGCATCGCAGGAGCAAATTACTCCGCCAGACAACAAGTACACGCCCGCCCAGGACGTCGAGTTGGGCTTGCAGGCGGCGGGGGAAGTGCGCAAGCAGATGCCGCTTATGCGGGACGACCTCATGTCCTCGTACGTGGAAGAGGTTGGACGTCGGCTGACGGCCGCGATTCGGCCGGACCTGCGCCATCCGGAATTCCGCTATACCTTCGAGGTCGTCAACGTTCGCGAAATCAATGCCTTCGCGCTGCCTGGCGGCCCGATGTTCGTCAACCGCGGCATGATCGAAGCGGCGAAGACGGAAGGCGAAGTCGCGGGCGTCATGGCGCACGAGCTCAGTCACGTCGTGCTGCGGCATGGCACGGCCCAGGCGAGCAAGGCCACGAAGTACGAGGTCGGGCAGGTCGCCGGCGCCGTCCTGGGCGCGATTATCGGGGGCGGATGGGGCCAGGTCATCTCGCAGGGGACGCAATTCGGTCTCGGCGCCGCGTTCATGCGCTTCTCGCGAGAGTTCGAGCGGCAGGCCGACATCGAAGGCGTCGCACATCCTGGCGCGCGCCGGCTACGACCCGCGCGACATGGCGAACATGTTCAAGACGATCGAGAAACAAGGCGGATCGGGCGGCCCGCAGTGGCTGAGCGATCATCCCGAATCCCGGCAATCGGTACGACTACATCACGCGCGAGGCGCAACTGCTGCGCGTCGACAACCCCATTCGCGACACGCGCGCATTCGACCAGGTGAAAGCGCACCTCCGCCAGCTGCCGCCGGCGCCGACGACCGAGCAGGCGACGAAGAGCCGGTCGGGCCGCTCAACCGGCACGTCGGGGCGCAACACGGGCGTGCCGACGGGCCGGGTGGACCCGCCGTCCTCCAGTTTCCGGACCTACAACGAAGGCAACCTGTTCCAGGTCAGCGTGCCGGCGAACTGGCAGGAGATCCAATCGAACAGCTCCGTGACGTTCGCGCCGAGCGGCGCCTACGGACAGAACAATGGCCAGACCGTGTTCACGCACGGCGTCGAGTTCGGGCTGGGTCGTAATGAAACACACGACCTGCAGACCGCGACCGACGAACTCATTCAGTCGCTGGGCAACGGCAACCCCAATCTCAGCCGGGCATCGGCGCTATCAACGCGTGAACGTCGGCGATCAGCGCGGCTTGCGCGCGGTGCTGCGGAATCGATCCGAAGTGACCGGGCAGGATGAAGCGATTCAGCTCGTCACGGCGCAGATGCAGGACGGGAACCTGTTCTACGCCATCGGCGTCGCGCCGGGCAACGAGTTTTCGAATTACCAGCGCATCTTCGATCGCATCGTCGGGTCGCTGCAGCTTGCGCGGCAACGGTAGCAGAAGCCCGAGGTGCTAGGTGCTAGGTGCTACGGGCTAGCGGTGCCGTGCCAGTGCCGATCCTTCCTGAGCCTCTAGAAACCGAAACGAACGACCCCGGCGCTGCCGCGCCAGAAGTCGACCTTGTCGTTCCCGAACACACCCAGCGTGACGTCCTGCAGCGTGCGGAGGTGCCGCAGATCGCCGCGAATGCCGAAGGTGTGGCCGAAGAAGATGTTCAGTCCGCCGCCGATATCCCACCCCAGGGAGTTCTTGTCCAGCGCGAGGCTCGTCGCATTGAACTGCGCGTGCGAGCGCATCAGCCCGAGCCCGATCAGACCGTAGGGCTGAATCGGTCCGGCCGGGATGACGAGCATCAGATTGCTCATGAGCGTGAGCATCGCGTTGTCGCCGCCGGGCGTCTTGCCGAAGAAGTCCGGCGTGTAGCCGATGTCCTCTTCGAATCCGAACACGCCGCGGACGGTTCCGAGCGAGACCCCGAAACTCGTCCGCTTGTCCTCGCAGTTCGTCAGGCTCGCGCAGTTCGACGAGTCGCCGCCGAAGTTGAAGCCGATGAACGGCGAGATGAATCCGTCGGCGCGGGCTGGTGTGACGTTTCCCACAAGAATGGCAGAGGTCGCGAAGGCGATAGCGAGTGCACGGATACTCGGCATCCGTGCATCATCGCACAGAGAGCCGAGCGTGGACGTCACGGAAGACGCGAAGGCACGAAGACGACACGAAGTCGCTACGACCGCCGGCGCGCGATGCTGTTGAAGTTCTTCGCGAGATGCTCCGCCGTCCGCCACGCGAGCGCCTGCGCCGTCAGCGTCGGATTGTGCGCGCCGCTCGTCCCCATCACCGACGCGCCCAGCACGCCGAGATTCGGCGCCTCGTGCGAGAAGCCCCAGCGATTGACCACGTTGGTCTCGGGGTTGTCGCCCATCCGCGTGCCGCCATAGGCGTGGGTCGACACGCCCATCGCGCCGCCGACCGGCGCGCGCTGGATACCAATAGCGCCGGCCTCTCGATACCACTGCTCCATCTTGTCCTGCGTAAAGGCGGCGATCCGTCGCTCGTTCTCCTTGTATTCCGCGGTCACGCGGCACACGGGATAGCCGAGCGGATCCTTGACCACCGGATCGAGATCGAGGAAGTTGTCGTCGTACGGCAGCGTCGACTTCTGGATGTACGAGTTGTTCGATCGGTCGGCGTTCTCTTTGATGAACGCCTTCCACTGCGAGCCCCAGTTCGGCGCGCGGCCGAACGTGGTCATGCCGGCGGCGCCGATCGGGCGGCGATCCGAGTACACCCACAGATTGCCGCCGCCGATGAAATCGAGCGGGCCGTGATCGAAGTTGTCGTCCGCCCAGTTGTCCACGGCAATGCCCTGCGCCGGAAGGCCGTACCAGGCGTTGATGTCGAACGGAAACAGCGCCGACACGCCCGCGCCCTGATGGTGGCTGAAGTAGTGGCGTCCGACCTGATGGTGATTGTTCGACAGGCCGCCGGGGAACGCCTTCGACTTCGACAGCAGCAGCAGCCGCGAGTTCTCGTAGGTGAAGCTCGCGAGCAGGACGACCTTCGCCGGCTGAAAGTACTCGACGCCGTCGGTCACGTAGTTGACGCCCGACGGCAATCCGTCGGCCCCGACCTCGATGGTCGTGACGTGAGCGCGCGTGACGACCTTCAGCTTCCCCGTCGCCTGGGCGCGCGGAATCGTCGTGACGGCGGTCGAGTTCTTGGCGTCCACATGGCAGCCGCCGCGATTGCAGAAGCCGTGGTACATGCAAGCCGATCGATTCTGATACGACCGCGAGTTCACGGCCGCCGGTCCTGGAAACGGATGCCAGCCGAGCGACTTCGCGGCGCCCGCCATCTTTTCGAGGAACTCCGTCCCCCGCAGCGGCGGCATCGGGTAGGCGCGCTTGCGCGGGCCTTCGAACGGGTTGCCGCGCGGATCGAGCTTGCCGTCGATGTTCCCGGCCTGGCCCGACACGCCGATCTCGTACTCGACCTTGTCGTAGTACGGCTCGAGCTCGTCGAGGCCGAACGGCCAGTCTTCGACGGTCGAGCCCGTCGGGATGCGCGAGGCGCCATAGCGGCGTTTGGTCTCGCTCACCACTTTGAAGTCCCACGGGTTCAACCGCCAGCTCTGCGCCCAGTAGTGCAGCGACGTGCCGCCAACGGCGTTCTGCATCGGGTGAATGTTGCCGCGCGGTGCCGTCGGCGACGACGCGGTGGCGCGCGATGTCGGGATCTCCTGATTCGCTTTCTGGACGCCCTGCGGCCAGCCGCGATAGTTGTTCCGCAGCTCGTCGGGCGCGAAATCGCGCCGAGTGAGCCAGGTCCCGGCCTCGAGACCGACGACTTCGATGCCGGCCTGCGTCAGCGGCAGCGCGGCGACGCCACCAACCGCGCCCAGACCGATGATGACGACGTCGGTTTCTTTGAGTGTCGTCGCCATCGGCTACGACCCTCGCCTTCGCATCTGAATCGCGCGCGGGCTGGCTCTCGTCTTCCAGCCGTGCCGTGGCCTTCGTGAACATGTCGGTGTCGTAGGCCGACTTGTGATTCGGTTTGAGCGCGTGCTTCTCGAGTTGTTGCTGGTCAGCCGCGGTGACCATCGTACGGACGCCCGGGTAGCTGATGAGATCCCAGCCGATGAAGTTGGCGTTGCCGCCGTAATACGGATCGCCGAAGGTGCCCTGATGCGTGTGACCCAACAGCAGCGCGAAGAACGCCGCCGAACTGCCGGTGAAGCCGGTCGCGGCGCCGGTTTCGACGTCGATCAGCACGGAGTCCTGATCGGTCGCCGACAACTGTGTGAACGCCGCACCGCGCGACGATCGTGCGTATCGATCGAGCGCCGCCAGTCCCGACGTGTACGCAGGGCGCGACGACGCCAGGGCGCCGCCCAGCGCGCGATCGATGTAGTGGGCCGCGCGGGCTTCTGTGGCGCCGGGACCGTTGGCGTCGGTCGGAATCAGCCGCGCCACGACAGCGTCGAGGAGGTCCATCTCCCCTGCCGTCAGGTTCTCGAGCGGCTCGCGGGCGCGGTCGCGACCCTGAAAGGGCCGCGCGACACCTGGTTCGGGCAGCGCGGGGCTTTCAGCCTCGCGATCGTCGCGACCTGAAAGGGTCGCGCGACGGGTGCCAGCGCCAACGACCGCCGCCCGCTTCAGAAGATCGCGCCGTGAAATGAATGTCATGGTTTTCTCTCGTACGTGGCGACCAGCTCGCCCTGGCCGATGACGTGTCCTTTGATCGCGTCCAGCAGTTCCACGCGGTTCAACCCTGGCTTCAGATCGAGCGCCGCATCGAGCGCATAGACGACGAAATGATAGTGATGCACCTTGCCCGGTGGCGGCGCCGGACCCCGATAGATCGGACGCCGGAAGCCCGACACCCCCTGGATGGCGCCGGCAATCTCCGCCGGCATCGGCATGTCCGGCTCGAAGGGCACGTTCTCGGGCAGCCCTTTCGCCGTCGGCGGAATCTTGTAGATCACCCAGTGCACGAACGGCGGCGGGTTGCCCGCGTCGGGATCCTGAAGCACCACGGCGAGCTGCTTCGCGGCGGCTGGCACGCCCTTCCAGGTGAGCGGCGGGGAGACGTTGCGGCCGTCCGCCGTGTAGTCGCGCGGAATCGGCTGATCGACCTTCAGCGTCGGGCTCTCGACGATGATCGTCTGAGGCGTCTGGGCGGCGGCACGCGTGCCGAGCAGCCCGACGCAGAGCAGGGCAACCGGCCATCTCGACATCACGACTCTCCAACCTTGACGACAAAGCGCCCGCGAGCGCCGCCAGCGAGCAGCGTGGCAAACGCCTCAGGCAGCGCGTCCATCTCGATCGTCCTGGCAATCGCCGGTAACGCCGGCGGCTTGAGGTCGCTCGCCAGCCGCGTCCAGACCTCGCGCCGCGTCGCCATAGGACACATCACCGAATCGATGCCGAGCAGCTTGACGCCGCGCAGGATGAACGGCAGGACGGTCGTCTGTAAATGGGTGCCGCCGGCCAGCCCCGACGAGGCGATGCAGCCGTTATACATCATCGTCGTGGTCAGCCACGACAAGACGTCGCCACCGACCGCATCGACGGCCCCTGCCCATGTGGCTTTCTCGAGGGGACGCGTGCCGCGGGCGAGACCGTGGCGGGACAGTACGTTGGCCGCGCCCAGCGATCGCAGGTAATCGTGCTCGCCGTCTTTTCCGGTCAGCGCGGTCACCTGGTAGCCACGTGCCGACAGTATCTGTACGGCGAGGCTGCCGACGCCGCCCGTGGCACCGGTCACGATCACCGGGCCGGATGTGGCCGCGAGCCCGTTTTTCTCCATGTCGAGGACGGATAGCGCCGCCGTGAATCCGGCCGTGCCAATCGCCATGGCGTCGAACAGCGTCAGCCCCGACGGCAGCGGCACGACCCATTCACCGGGCACCCGCACGCGTCCCGCGTATCCGCCATCGTGCGCGACGCCGAGGTCGTACCCTGTCACCAGCACGTGGTCGCCCGCCGCGAACCGGGCGTCGGCGCTCGATTCGACGGTGCCCGACACGTCGATGCCGGCAATCAGCGGAAATCGGCGGACGATCTTGCCGGTCCCCGTTGCCGCCAGCGCGTCCTTGTAGTTGACGCTCGAATAGGCTGCCTTGATGACGACATCGCCGGGGCTCAGTTCTTCGAGCGTTGCGGACACGACGCGGCCGCCGACGGCGCCACCTTCCTCGAAGACGCGAAAGGCGCGGAAGGCCGTCACGGCTTTCCAGCCTTCGCCGCCTTGAAGAGCGCCGCCATCTCTTCGCGCCCCGGCAGGCCGGCGTACATCGAGGCCGTGCGTTCCAGCTTGTCGACAACGTCCATGTCCGCGCCGTGCTCGAGCAGCAGGCGCGCGAGCTCGATCCGGCCGCCCGCGGCAGCCTTGATGAGCGGTGTCCAGCCGTCGTTGTCCTTGGCGTTGACATCGGCGCCCTTGTCGAGCAACAGCTCGACCGTCTCAACACAGTTGTGCGCCGCGGCGAGCAGAATGGGCGCGTCGCCTTCCCCGTTGCCGCGAGGGCTCAGACCAGACGCCAGCAACGTACGCACCACGTCGGTATGACACTCGGAGGCCGCGAGCATCAGCTCTCGATTTCCGACCTTCGCCCCTCGCGTCTTCAGCGCCTCGAGCGCGCCGGCCTGCCCGGACGCGGCCGCGTAGGTGGCTGCGGTGCCGCCGGCGGCGTCAGCGGCAGCGACATCGGCGCCGCCCGCGAGCAGCGCCTGCACGACCGCGACGTCTCCGTTGCTGGCGGCCGCCATCAGCGCCGTACGCCCTTCGTTGTCTTTGGCGGTCGCGTCCGCTTTGTGCGCCAGCAGTGGGCGGACGGCGTCGACGTAGCCGCCGAACGCCGCCGCCATCAGCGCCGTCATGCCGCCGCCGTCCTTCGCGTTCGCGTCGGCGCCATTCGCCAACAGCACGTTCACCACCTCCACGCGATTCGCGGACGCCGCGCGCATCAGCGCCGTCGCGCCGCCCCTGTCGCGAAGCGCCGACGTCGGCGCCACCCTTGATGAGCAGTTGCGCGATGGCTGCGTGTCCCTGGACGGCGGCGACCATCAACGGCGTCATGCCGGTGTCGTCCTTCGCGTTGACGTCGGCGCCGGCGGTCAGCAAATCCTGGACGGTCTTCGTCTGACCGTAGAGGACCGCATCCGGCAACGTCGGCGCGCTCTGTGCCATCGCGGCGGCGTTCGATACCATCGCGAGCAGACACACCATCGCGTGCCGATGTCCACGCATGCCGATGCCGGTCACGTCGTACCTTTCAGCTGCGCCGCGGGCATCGCGTCGATCTTCTGAATCAGTCTGGCGAACACCTGAATCTGGCTGTGCATCAGCTCGGCGCTCAGTTTTTCGATGCAGCCGTTCGCGGGCCCGGCCAGCAGATAGTTCGGCTGCGGGATGTAGCCGATCGTCGGCACGCCCGCACGCGACAGGCTGCTGCCTTCCCCGAGGAATCCCCCGCCGGCCGGGTTCACGACGCCGGCGCGATCGCGGCTTCCTTGAAGCGCGTCGATCAGGAGATCGGCCATCGGCTTCGACGGGGTAATCGCCACGCTCCATTCCGGGCGTCCGGTGTCCCGGTAATGCCAGGTGGCGTCGTCCATCCACTCGCGGCAGCCGAGGTGCTCGACCGTCACGCCGGCGACGGCCTGCTTGAACAGCTCGGGATACTTCGAGATGACGCCGCGGATCGAGGGCACCCAGGGGCTGGCGAAATGACCGGTCGTCAAGGGACACACGAGCGTCCGTTTGCGCTCGCTTCTCGGGATTCTGGAGAAGTACTTCAGGAGCGCCAGAATGCCGAGCGCGCCGTTTTCTTCCGTGGCGTTCGGCCCGTCGGTGTGGGTATTGACGATGATGATCTCGTCGAGCCGCGGGCCCGCACCCGGAAGCGTGGCAATCAGCGTCTCGGTCGGCGTGTCCGGAAACACGTCCGCCTCGAGGATCACGGTCGCGGTGGCGCCGGTGCCTGCGAGCGATCGCAGGCGCGCGCCCGTATCGCGTCCGACGTAGAGCGCGGGGATGTTCTGCGGCGGACGTGAAAACGGCGTGTACTGGTCCGCGGCGTTGGCGTCCGAGATGTCGGTCCACGCCAGGATGACGCCGACCGCGCCGGCCTTCTGGAACGGTGTCAGATCGCCGACAGGACCACGCGCCGGGCGAGTGGCGGTCGGAAACTTCTCATCCGTGGGGTGCAATCCCCAGACCTTGTACTGTTCGCTCCATTGCCGGGTGTTGATCGGGCACTCGAGGAGCGCGACCTTGCCTTGCAGACCCTCGAGCGTGAAGGTTGGATTTCGACCGGCAAAGACCAGCTCGCCGGTGACGCCGGCCGCCGTTGTCTGACCCGAATACGGAAAGTACGACGTGACCGGCGCCTTGAACGCCGCGCCGGACGCCGGTGCGACGGCGATGCCCCACCGGCGCGCATCCCATCGCGGAAAGGTATAGCGCTCGCGAGCGACGTCGACGCCGATCCGTTTCAGCTCCGTCGCCAGAAACTCCACGAACGTGGTGTGCGCCGCGTTGCCGGTGTATTTCGGCCCGAGCCGCGCCATCCAGAGCTGCTGATCCCAGACCGCTTTCTGCGTCGGCAACAGTCCCGGCCGCAGTGCGTCGCCGGGTCCCGCCGCCCACAGCGACGGACGGCCGGCAACGGCGAGCGCCGACACGGACGCCGCCCATCTCATGAAACTGCGACGCGAGGCTCTCATCGCACGGAGATAGTAATGTAATCTGCCTCCAGGAGAACCCATGTTTCTCCGACTCTGCGTCGACGCGACGGGCAGCCCGCGCATCGAGTTTCTTGACGAGAATGGGAAGATTGTCGACCGCATACCTCAAGGGAGCACAATGATCGATCGACGGTTCACACAGACCCAACATCGCTTCGCCTCGGACGATCTGGAAACGATGAGCGAAGCGCACCGGTA
The DNA here is from genome assembly GCA_963792175.1 of uncultured Acidobacteriota bacterium. GTDB lineage: Bacteria > Acidobacteriota > Vicinamibacteria > Vicinamibacterales > CAVVIG01 > CAWBVG01. The sequence goes on along the minus strand of CAWBVG010000052.1, from coordinate 45,446 downwards.
TCAGGCGCACATCTTCGACTTGTTTCGGGCGTACATCGGCAAGCGCGTCCTGGAGGTGGGCGCCGGCATCGGCACGATGAGCCGCAGCCTCCTCGACGTCGCAGAGCACGTCGTCGGCATCGAGCCGAACCAGGCGTGCGCCACGCGCGCGCTGGCCGCGCTCGGCGATCACCCGCGCTTCGAGCTTCGCGTCTGTCATCTCGAAGAATGCGACCGCGCGTCGCTGGTCGCCGAGCGGTTCGACACCATCGCGTGCGTCAACGTGCTCGAGCACATCGAGGACGATGTCAGTGCGCTGCGGCTGTTCGCCGACATCGTGGGGCCGTCGAGAGGCCACGTGCTGGTGTTCGTGCCAGCCGTCCAGGCGGCGTACGGTCCGCTCGACGCGGAGCTGGGCCACCATCGGCGCTACTTGAAGCGTTCGCTCGCCAACGCGTTCGCCGATGCAGGGCTCGAGCTGGCGCTGCTGAAGTACACGAACCCGATCGGCCTGCTCGGGTGGATGTACAACTCGTGGATCAGGAAATCGACGTCCCACAGCTCGCAGCAGATCCGGTTGTTCGAGTCACTCGTGGCGCCGTGGGCGCTGCCGCTCGAACGCGTCGTTCCGCTGCCGATCGGCCTGTCGCTCGTGGCCGTCGGCCGGCCGCGAGATGGCCGAGCTAGGTCTTGAGGGTTTCAATGTATCCTCGACGATCGGGGGAGCGCGCATGCTTTTCGATCGGCGTTTTTCACGTCCGCTTGTCCTGACTCTCGCCGCCTCGCTGATCGCGTCGGCGTGCAGCAAGAAAGAAACCGCGACCACGACGGCGCCCACGTGCTCATTCAGCGTGGTGCAGCCGACAACCACCTTCGGACCGGAAGGCGGCACTGGTTCCGCGCCGATCACCGTGACCGCGGGTACCAACTGCAGCTGGACCGCCACCAGCAGCGCGTCGTTCATCACATTCACGACAGGGAGCGGCACCGGCAGCGGTACGGCCGCGTTCACCGTGGCGGTCAATACCGGCGCCGAGCGGACGAGCACGCTGACGATCGCGGGTTCCTCGATCACCATCACGCAGCGCGCGGCGGCCGCCACGCCGCCGGCGACGCTGGCGGCGCCGACGCCGCGATCGCCGAGCGGCGGTCAGGACGTCGAGCTGCGCCCGACGCTCGTGGTCAACAATGCCGCAGCCACTGGTAACGTCGGTACGGTCACGTACCGATTCGAGGTGTCCACCGACAGCACGTTCCCGGACGACCCGGCCAGGACCATCACCCAGGATGGCGTTGCGCAAGGCAGCGGCACGACCAGCTGGCCGGTTCCGCGCGACCTGACGCAGGGCGTTGTGTACTTCTGGCGTGCGCGCGCGACCAACGGCACGATGACCACCGCCTTCTCCGCGGTCGAATCGTTCAAGGCCGGCGGCGGTCTCTGCTCGATCGTCCTGTCACCGACCAGCGTGTCGACCGGCGCGAGCGGCGGCAGCGCCACCATCACGATCACCACCAGCAGCGTCTGCAGCTGGGTGTCGATCAGCAACGACGCATTCATCGTGCTGACGACACCGTCAAGTGGGTCCGGCAACGGCTCGCTGACCTTCTCGGTCGCCGCCAACACGGGGGCGGCGCGCACCGGTTCGGTGACCATCTCGGGCCAGACGGTCACGGTCACTCAGGCGGCGGGTTCTCCGGCCAGCAACGAAGCCGTGGCATCCTTCCAGTTGTTCGACCCGGCGACACAGGGCGGCGCCACCGCCGAATGCCGAATCCGCAGCGCGACCAACCTCGCGACCACCTGCACGCTGCAATCGAATTCATTCACCACCGGCACCACCACGATCGTGTCGCAGTCGTGGTCGGTGGAATACACCTACGACGTGACGCGGACGATCACCGGGACCGATCCGACGCTGTCGTTCACGGACACGTGCGGCAAGGCGGGCGCCACGAACGATGGCGTCCTTCAGCCGCTGAAGGTCACGCTCACCGTCACCGATTCGGCTGGCAACACCGCGACGGCAACCGCGGGGGCCGGGTCGCAACCGGCGCTGTTCGTGCGGCTCTTCAACTGCGGGTTCTGACGCCATTCAGTCGGCAACAACGAGCTCGGCGGCGACCGGCAGGTGATCCGACGCGTGGTGCGCATCCGTGGTGCGCACCACGTCGCAGCTGACGATTCGCCCGGGAAATCGCCGAGGCACGAAGACGTAATCGAGTCGGACGTGCGGGTCCCACGACGGCATGGTGTATCCGGGCTCTGTCAGGATGCCGCTCCCGAAAGGCGTCCAGATAGCCGGCCTCGACCATGGTGTGGATGGTCCGCCATCTTGACGCGGCCGCCACTCAGCCAGACCAGCGGCCGCAACCGCGCCGGCAGGCGTTTCAGCTCGAGATCCTGCCCTGGCGCCAACGTGTTGAAGTCGCCCGCGAGCACGTGGAATCCGCCGCGATGCGCTTCGATGGCGTCGAGGAGGGCGCGCAGTTCGAACGTGCGGCGGCGTTCGGTCCACGCCGCGTGCACGGCGCTCAAGTGGAGGCCGAAACAGCGCACGGGCAGGCCGCGCGGGACAATCTCGAGAAACGCGTGCCTCGAAAACCGCGGCCGATGCCACGCCGCGTGCTCGACCGGCGCGCGGCTGAGGAACGCCAGCGATTGCCGAGGCATCGACCGCCAGTCCGACATGCCGGTCTGCGCCGCGATCGCCTTGACGACCTCGGGCCGTGTGGCCTCCTGCAAGAGGACGACGTCGGGGTGGCACGCGTCGATGACTCGCGCAATCGCGTCGACGCGTCCGACGCCCCCCTTCCAGATGTTGTAGGTCAGCAGCCGGAACGTCACGCTGACGGCGTCCCGGCCTCGCTCGCGATCACCACGCCGTCGGGCTTTTCGAACAGACGTGAGGTAGGGTTGGCCGAGGAGGCCGCCGCGGAACTGCAGCACGATGTCGCGCGACGCCTGGATGTTGACCGGCCGCTGCACCATCGCCATCAACTGCTCGCGCAGCGGTACGAGCGCCGGGGCGATTTCAGGATCGTCATCGCTCAGCGGCCGCGAGTGCACGCCTGGAACGAAGAAGCCGGTGACCTGGAAGAACTGCAGCGCGGCCGCGCCGACGAGAGTGACGTCGAGATCGCTCGTGCCGGGGCCGTCGGCGTCGAAGGGCGCGCGATCGTTCCCAGCGGTACCCGGTCACCGCGCTGCCGCGCAGGATCGCCGTCGTGCCCGGCGGGACCACTTCCTCGATCGCGCGGCAGAACGCGTCGAGGTGTTCCCTCCGGCCGTCGAAGGCGAGGCGGACAACGTTCTCGCGCTTTTCCTGTTCCGAGAGTCCGCCCTGCACGGCATCGTCAGGAACGGGATCGATCATCCTTCTAGTGTGCCATCGAAGCTACTACAGGCAAATCGCGGCGTCTGACACCCGCACACCGCTGCTGGTTCCCGCGACTTTGTCTCAGGAAATCAGGACGATCGCGGCACGCCAGAACGCCGCCTTGTTCCCGTCAGGCTGCAGCACCGTCACCTGGCAGTCGTAGCGGCCAGGTGGAAGGTCCGTCAGCGGCAGGCTGAAACGCAGCGGGATCGCTTTCGTTCTCGCATCCAGTCCGGTCGTCACCGCCAGCGGCGCGGTCTCGAACACCTTGACGTCGCCACGGTAGAAACTGACGAACGCCACGAGCGGCTGCATCGCCGGCTCGTTGCGCTGATAGGCCTGGAGAAAGACGTACAGGTCGCGTCCCTTGCTGAACACACGCGTGACGCTGGGAATGAGCTTCTGCCCGTCGAAGACGAGCGGGTCGGCGGACAGCGCCGCGTCCTTTTTCACCGTATACAGCGCGCCGCCAAGCGGCACGCGCTGACTGCTCAACACCACCGAACTGATCGGGATACGCTTCTCTTCCCGGTTCAAGTTCGGGATGACGAACGCCGACTGAAACGTCCCGATCCGTCCCGTCTCGGCGTCGCGCGCGAGGAACTTGATGACGTATTTTCCCGGCAGGAGCGTAAAGCCGGTCTGGTACTGGATCGGGCGCTTCGCGATCTGACTCGCGGTGTCGTCGCTCAACTTGATGTCCAGCTTGTCGCGGACATTCTGGATGGTGACGCCGTAGTCGTCCTTCACCTCGCCGATGAAATCGATCACCGTTCGAGCCGCGCCCCGCCGCCTGGCCAACGCCAGCTCGCTGCCGGGCAACTTCACCGCCACCGGGACGAAGTACTCCGCGCGATTGAGCTGGAAGTAGTTCACCTCCAACGCAATCGTGATCTCGGTGACCGGGTTTTCCAGCATCAGCGCCTCCTCGAGCTGGCGCTCCTTGTCCGCCGCCGTGAATTTGCCGAACTCCTTGTCGGCAAAGTAGCCCTGGCGGTACGTCAGGTCCGCCGACAGGCTGCCGGTGAGCGAAATGCGGACGCGGTGGAAGCGGCCGTCACGCTCCGGATGCGTGGTGTAGAACCCGATGATGTAATAGCTGCTGACCGCTTCGGCCGCCTGCACGATGCCGACGGACAGATCGTTGTTGTCGAACAGCGCCTTGCCGCCGGTGTCCTTCGCCAGGCTGTACAGCGTGTCCTGCGAGCGCTGGAAATTCGTCATCCCGGCATTCGCCAGCTGTCCACTGAACATGCCGATGCCGCCGGGCGATGCGCGTGTCGCGTCGCCGAGCGGCGCTTCGGCGACGAGCCCCCGCGCATCGACCGGAAAAATCGCGACGTTCGCACGGATGGCGGCGTTGGTGGTGGCGCGCAGCTGCGCCTGATTGTCGACACCATTCAGCCGGAGGCCGCTGGCGAAGTACACCAGCGATTTCTGTTCCGGCAGCGACCGCAGCATGGTCGCGGCGGTCTGCAGTGCGGACAGCTGGCGATCCGTATTCAGGATGTTGAACTCGGCATCGTCCTGTCCGAAGGCGGTGCCGGTGTCGGTTGCGTCGGAGATGCCGTCGCCGTCCTTGTCGTCTCCATAGATCAGCGTCTCGAACACTTCCTGCAGCTGCGCGCGATCGCCGGTGAAGTCGTGCTTGACCTTCACCGCGCCGCCCTGGAAGGTCATGATCGCGACGAGGTCCTGCGCCTTCATCTGCGTGGTGATGAACTTCTGGCCTGCGCTGTACGCGCGCATCAGATCGTTGGGAGGCATCGCGCTCAGGTCGAAGTAGAGCACCAGGAGGCGCCGGTCCCGGTAACGGATGTCGCCAGGCGCCGACGGCGAAATCTGATGCTGTTCCTCGGGCGGACGCGGCGGCGCGGCGACGGCAGCCGGCGCGGCCGGAACCGCATCGGCCGCCTGGAGCGGATCGGACGGATTCGGCACGCGCTGAAACTCGACGAAGCTGATGGTCTGCGGGACGCCGTCTTCGGTGATGCTGAAGTCCTTCGCGGTCAAGCCCTCGATCGGTCTGCCCGCCTTGTCCTTGACGGTGACGGTCTCAACCGTCAGTTGCGCGCCGCTTCGAAAGACTGGCGGCGCCTGCGGCTGCGGTTGCTGCGCGGTCAGCGGCACCACCAGCGCGAGACGCGACAAGGGAATCGCTCATCAGAACCTCACCCGGAGACTGCTCTGCACCTTGCGCATCGGGTTGGCCTGACTCGCGAGACCGAACTGCGGGCTGCCGACAAGCGTGTTCACCGCCGCGAACGTCACGTGGTTGATGACGTTGCTGGCGTCGAGTCGCCAATCGAGCGTGAGCCGGCTGCCCCAGAGGAACGATCGGCCAAGCCCCAGGTTGAGGCCGAACTGCGCCGGACCGCGAATCGAATTGCGCCCGGCGTTGCCCCACCGGCCGGCCGCCGGCGGCGCAAACGCGGCAGGGTTGGCGTAGGTGCCGTCGGCGAGGTCGTTCGGCACGCCGGTCACGTCCCCACGAATGGTGCCGGTCACGCCGGTGCCGGCCACGGACGCGAGATAGATCGGCGTCAGCGGAAGACCGCTGCCCGCGGTGAGTTGAGTCGTCACCGTCCAGCCCTTGAAGAGCGTCCCGCGCGCGCCGTCGAGCAGCGCTCCGCCGCCCATCCCGACGCCGGTCGTGTATTGAAACTGCGCCGTCACCAGATGGCGCTGATCGAAATTCGAAGGTGCCTGCTCGGCGTCGAGATTCAGCCAGTCCTGCGCGATGGCGCCGCCGTTGAGCGTCGCACCGGTGAACGCCGCCGGCGTGTCGTCGGTCGCTTTGGCCAGCGTGTATTGCACGTTCGCCGTCAGCCCGTTCCGGAGCCGGCGCCGCAACTGGAACTGACCGGCCTGCCGGTTCGAGCGGCCGTTCGACGTCAGGTACACGAACCCGGAGGGGCACGCCGGACAGGGGTTCACCGCGCCGGCCGGGTACGTGTTCGGCAGCGATTCCTGCATCAGGTGACTGCCCTTCGTCCCGAGATACGTCACCGTCATCGTCAGCGACGCGGGCAGATCGCGTTGCAGCAGCGCCTGCCAATTGTGCGCATACCCGACGCGAAAGTCCGGATCGACCGCGAAGGTGTTCGTCGTCGCGTTGGGCGGCGACACGAACCCGTTCGCCAGCGTCAGCGGGTTGGCTGCGGTGCTTTCCACGCTCAAGGACTTTGACAGCGGCGGCTGTTGCGCCAGCAGCATCTCGATCGACTGGTACACGGACGTGTTGCGATAGACGCCGTATCCGGCGCGAATGACCAGCGACGATCCCGGCACGGGACGCAACGCGACACCGATGCGCGGCTGAAACCCGCGCAGGTCGGCATTCAACAGGTGGTTGCCGACCACGGCCTGCGCCGAACGGCGATCGGGTGCGAGGACGAGGTTGGTCAGCCGGCCGATCGCGTTCGGCGAACGGCGACTCGTACTCCCAGCGCACCCCGATGTTCGCCGTGAACGTCGGGCCAAACCGCCAGTCGTCGGTGATATACGCATCGGGCGCGATCGCTCGAAAGTACTTGTCCGGGTTGCCGAACGCGATCGAGCTCGCGTGCGGGAGGCCGAGCAGAAAGTCGGCGACATCGGAACGGGTCGCGGCGCCGGTAAACGAAAAACTCCCGCGGGGGTCCTGCTGCGACAGGATGTCCAGGCGCCGAAGCTTGAAATCACCGCCGAACGTCAGGTTGTGCCGGCCGCGCGTCCAGAGTGCCTCGGCCATCCATCCGTGCGTGCGATCGTGCGACGACAGATACGGCGCGCTCGAGAGTCCGGCCACGCCGCTCGAGAATGTCAGGGCCGGCGGGCCCCAGTTGACCGGAGCCTGGTCGTTGCCCGCGATCCCCGCGGCGCCCGAGACGTTCTCGCGATTGGCGAAGAACGGCGTCACCTGCCTCGTCAACTGGGTGAATTGATATCTCACGCGCAGCGTGAAGACGGGCGCGAAGCGATGCGACCAGTTGATCGGCACGTCGAGTCCCGAGACGCGATTCGAATCGACGAATCCGAACACATTCGCCGAGTCCGTCGTCGTTCGCTGATAGGCGAGCGTCCCGAACAGCTGGTTCCGGGTGTTGAGACTGTGCGTGAGCCGCGACTGGAGCGCGTCCTGATGCATCGCCACCAGGACCGGCGTCTGGTAGTTGTAACGAGCGCCCGCGTCGACGTTGGGCGCCGGATAGAGATTGAGGAGCGACGCCGCCTGCGGGCTGATGCGCGACGACGGGATGACGTTGCCGGCAAACGGCGAACCGGTGCGCGGGTCGACGAGCTGGATGGGGCGGCCGAACGCATCGACGCTCTGGGAAAAATCGCCGTTCCGCTCGAGGATGGTCGGGACCAGCGCCGACTGCGCGCTGGCGTTGTGATCCGTCGTGTGCTGGTAGCCGAGAAAGAGGTTGGGCCGCGTTCGGACGCGGGGAATCTTCAGCGGGCCGGCAAAGCTCCCGAGCAGCTGCGCGTCGTAGTAACTGAGTTTGGGCGTCTGCTGGCCGGTGAACGAAAACGGCCGGCTGTCCCAGGCCGAATTCCCGAGCAGGACGCCGAGGCCGCCGTTATACAGCGATCGCGCGCCACGCCGATTGTTGCCGAACGCCGGCAGCTGCGCGAATGGCGAGGCGGCGCCGTTGTTGACGCTGCCGTTGATCAGGAAGCCGTCAGCCGCATCAGCCGCGCGATCGCCCGCATCGCCTCCCGGCGAATTGCCATCGGCGGCCGCTGCCGTGCCGGCCGATGCGCTGACCGCGGCGCGCTGAAAGCCAGCTCCCCGCGCCCGCGGGCGGAGGCGCCGGCGCTGTCCCTCGCGTGGGGCGCGCGGGCACCGGTGCACTGGGTGTTGGCGGCGCCTGCGGCGTCTCGACCACCGGTGGCGGCAGCCCGGCCGTGATCTCGGCGAAGGGCAGCAGCTTCAAGGCAAAGGTCGGCGGCGCGGGCGCCGGAATCGTGACGCTTTCGCTGAGCGGCGAGAAGCCCACCATCTCGACGCGAATCGTCCACGCGCCGTCAGCGAGATTGCCCAGGCGATACACGCCCTGCTGATCGGTGACGGTCGCGCGCTGCGTGTCGCCCTGGATGGCGATGACGGTCGCACCCGGAACCGGCAGGCCGGCAAACGTGACCTGCCCGTAGTGATCCGGCCTGCCCCGCCGAAGCTCGCTCGTTCGCGTCAGAGCGAAGGCGGGAGGCGGCGACGCCTGATCGCTGGCCGATCGCGAGGAGCAGCGCGATCGCTATCGGAGAATGCAAACGTGACGCCGCAAAGCGAACTCGTGATCGGTATTTCGCGGCTTGCGACCTGCGATAACCGCAACGTCTAGTTCTCTTTCGGCCGCTCCACGCGATCGATGACGAGGACGCTGACCGGCCCCTTCTGCGAGTCCAGCTTGAGACCGAGCTGCTCCTGCAGCGCGGTGAAGATCGACGGCCCGTTCGGATCCGCGGGCGGCGGCTCGGGCGCGCCCGGCGGCCGCTGCGGCATCTGATCCGGCGTCCACGTCAGCGTCACGTCGTAGTTGCCGGTCAGACCGGTCTTGTCCTGGACGGTGCGGCCGACGAACATGGCGAGGCTGTTCGCGAACTGTGGCAGCGGCGCACCGCCCATCGCCAGGTTGCCCATGCCGATCCGGATGCCGCACTGCGGTCGCTCGCCCGCCTGCGGCGGTCCCGGCGGTGGAGGCGGCGGCATGCCGCGGCCGCGCCCGGCCGCGAACACCGCGTTGCAGTCGACTTCCGACTTCTTCAGGTCAGGACCGAGCTTGCCGTCGCTGCGGGCGACGACGAGCGCATAAATCGGCAGCTCCCGCGTTTCGTCGTGCGCGACCAGCTGGAACCGCTCGGCGAGCAGCGAGCGGATCATCAACTGGATCCGGTTCGGACCCGTGCGATCGAGACTGGGCGTCTCGGGTGGCGTACCGTCTTCTGCTTTCGCGACGATGTCGTAGCGTTCCGAATTGATCCACGACGGAGCGCCGACAATCTGAAAATCCTGGAGCTGATACGCATTCCGGATCAGGAGCCGCAGCGGGATGTTCGTGGCGGTAAATCGCCCGCCTGGTTGCTGCTGCATCATGACCCGTCCGTCGCCGGAGTTGTTCAGCTTGATCGACGCGACTTCGAACGCCGGCGCGGGCGTCTGGGGCGCCTGCGCGCGCAGCGCGCGACTCGATCGCGCCGCCGAACATGGCGGTCGCGGCAAGAGCACCGACGGCGGTCGCGGCGGACACGCACCGCGTCTTGAAGGTCATGCGCTTCATGGCTACCTCTTTCTCCCGATTTTAGTTCGGTACCAGCCGCTCCACTGCGATCGATGACGAGCACGTCGACCGGTCCTCGCTGCGCATCCGAGCCGGAGCCCGAGCTGCTCCTGCACGGCTCGTGAAAATCGACGGACGCGGACGTCCGATCGACCTGGTCCGGCATGCCGGGTGGCGGCGGCGGTGGCCCGAGTTCCGCGGTCATCTCGAGCTCGATGTCAAAGTCGCCGGTCGAGCCCGGTGCGATCGATCACCGGGCGACGCACCGGCGTCGCGCAGGAACTGTCGCGAACGCGTCCAGCGTGATCCCGCGGAACCGCATCGCGCCGCCGGGTCCGCGGACTCAGCCGATCGGCACGGCGCATCCGGACCACGCAGCGGCAGGCGGTACCGGTGCCGGTCCACTCGGGCGCCTGCGCGGCAGTCCGTACCCGTGTCGGGCCGCAGATGCGAGGCCCAGGTGTTCCGTCGGTCCTCTCGCCAGCACCAGGCGCGTACAGCGGCAGCTCGCGCGTCTCGGTGTGGACGCTCAGCTTGAATCGTGTCCGCCAGCAGCGCGCGGCAGCATCAGCCGCTGTCAGCCGGCGTCGCATTGCCCTCCGCTTTCGCGACGATGTCGAAGCGATCGGAGTCCAGCCAGCCTGGGCCTCCGACTGAGCTGAAATCCCTGCGAGCGCGTAAGCATCGCGAATCAGCGTACGCAGCGGCGCGTTCGTGGCCGTGAACCGGCCGCCGGGCATGGCCTGGACAGAGACACGCGCATGTCCGCCGGAGATGTTCGGCTTGACGCGACGCCACCTCGAACGCCGGTCCTCCTCGCCCGTCGTCTGCAGCTGCGCTCGCGGTGACGGCCCGCAGCGGCGACATCGCGCACACGACACGAGCCCGGCGATCGCGATCGTCACGGCTCGCGTTCAACGTATCCGGCGCGGCCGCGCCGCTGCTGGCTGTCCAGAACTGCGGCGATTCGAGTCGACATATCGCTGCGGCTCGCCATCGACAGCATCGGTCGCATCGCGCCCGTCGACAGCCGCGACGCCAGCGTCACCAGCTGATTCTTCGTTATTCCGGGTCCGCTCCAGAGCGCGCGGCAGCACCGCATCGTCGCAGGCGCGCGTCCGACCTCGAGGCACAGGTGGCGCCACGCCATCCACGACCGAGCGGGTGAAACCAGTACACGCGCGCAGACGACGCGAGCGCGCGAGCTGCACCGGCCAATCGCCGCGGCGCACGTGCTCCAGCTCGTGCACGATTGCGCGCCGGACGTCGACCGTCGCTCCACCCGTCGGCGTCGATGGGCAAGCATGATGCGCGGGCCGACCTCGCAGCCGCACGTCACCGGCGCCGCGATCTCTTCGTGACGCAGGATGTCGATCGGGCGGCGCACCCCTGCTCTGTGCCGCGAGCATTCGCACGCAGCGGCTCGCCTTTTATCCATGGCAGGCCCACGGCGCGCAGCAGGTGAGAGACGCCATAGCACGATCGCCACTGGCACCGAGGAACGATCGCCGCGACTGCCGAACCATGCGGATACGCAGCACGCTGCGCGATCCGATCCGAGCGATACTGTGTCAGCGCGAAGCCTGCCTGACGTCCGAGCACCGGTGGAGGGTCGCGTCGTCGATCGCCCCATCGGCGACCAACAAGCGGCGGCCGGCTCCGGTGGCGTCGTTCGGGACCGTCATCGGTACCGGCACCTGACCGGCGGCAGCAGCCTGACGACCGCTGGCAGCACCACGAGGACGCCAAACGCCGATGCCAGGACGACGTGCCGCGACCGACGCCCGCGTGCGACGGGCGCTGCGTGCACTGCGACGAGCGCCAATCCGAGAACGACGGTCGCTTTCGCGATGATCGACCAGCTCGATCGAGTCGCTGACCGCCAGGAGGACTCGCGCGACGCCGTCCGGCATCATGATTTCCTCGCTCGTGCGCGCGCGCTCGATCTCGGCGCGAGCGCGTCGAGCTCCTCGTCGGTCCAGCTTTCATTTCTGACGAGCGCCGTCATCATTTGGCCGAGGGATCCCTCGAAAAACGTCCGGACGTACTGCTGTGAGCGCGGCCCGCCCGGCGGCGGCGTGCGTCGTGGTCGCCGAATAGAGGTAGCGCACGCCGTCCTCCTGGTGCCGAAGGTAGCCTTTCTTCTCGAGCCGGACGAGCATCGCGCGGACTGCCGAATAGCCGGGCGGGTTCGTCAGCCGTCGCCCGAATGTCCTCGGCTGACGCCTTGTTCTTGAGCGCGAACAGGACGTTCATGATCTCGCGCTCGCGGCGCGACAGCCGATCGGCGGGTGGCGGTCGGCATCTGCGTGTGGACCTATGCTACAGGCGCAGCATGTTACTGCTACACTTGTAGCATGTCAAACACCAGCCGACGCAAGAGGACAGTCGCTAGCTGGCGCCAAGAGAAAGACGCCCGTCAGCGAGAACATCGTATAGCCCGCAAAATCAAAGCTGCCTGACCCGCGGATCTTCACACCGCGCGCGAGGATGACGGCAACCGCTGCCTCGACCTTTCCGAAGGGGAACGGAGAGAACGTCGGCATCTCGCTCATCGGCCGGCTCGACACCGACTCGACCCGGCGGTTGGTGACCTGCCCCGTTCGCGGATCGAACGAGAAGTCGGTATTGAACTCGTGGAAGTCCACCGCGCCTTCTAACTTCGACACGCCACCCGCCACTTTCAAGCCGATCTGCGCCCGCCGCTTGATGGTCACGAACTCAATGAACTTGTGGACTTCGACGCCGATCTGCGTGACGCCTCTGGTCAGCGCAAACTCACTCAGTGCCGTGCACGCATTGCGTGTTACCCGGTGCTGAATCTCCGTGGTGTTCTCGAGTCGCCAGCCGTCCGCGATGTTCCGCCTCACGTAGCTGACGCCCCAATCGCCTCCGAGATCGCGGCCGCGCGCGATCCCGATTCTGTAATCCGTAATCCTCACATCCACGTTTTCGCCGGGATCGAACAGGAACTCGGTCATCTTGGGGATCACCTTCCACGAGTGTTCGCGTGCGAACGATACGACGACACCCCAGTGGGAGGCGTTCTGCGCGGAGGCGGCGGCGGGGACAAGGTACGCGGCGACAAACAAGGCGGTCAGTCGATACACGATGGTTGCTCCCTTGCGGCGCCAGCGCAGGATGCGACCGGCATCGCCTGTGTGAAATGATTTGTGAAAAGTGAGCCGGCCAGGATATTACGTGCTGCTGAGCTGGCCGTCAAACGGCGTGTGCCGAATCGAGGGCCCAAATCCTCCACCGCCACGTCGTTCATTGGGTAGATCGCTGACGTGCCCCCTAATTGATCCCGTCTTCGTCGAAACCTCACGCTCTACCCCGTCTACCACATCGTCACGGTCGAAGGCGTCATGCACGGCCTGTACTTGCTCTGGTGGGTACAGGAGAAGCACGTCCCCGTGGCGGTCGTCGCCGTCCTTCTCGCGGCCGGCGATCTCGCGATCACCGCGCTCGAGATTCCCACCGGCTGGCTCGCCGATCGGTTCGGACATCGCATCAGTCTGATTGCGGGATCACTCACCCAGGCCGCAGGCATGGTGTTCTGCTGGCTCGGCGAAGGTGTCGTCGGACTGTTGTCCGCGATCCTGCTCGTCGCCCTCGGCGACACGTTGCGGTCGGGCGCCGATCAGGCGCTGCTCTATCGATCCTGCCTCGCGCTCGAGCGCGAGCCGGATTTTCAGAGAATCGAGTCCCGATCGCGAAGCCTGCAGCTCGTCGCCCTCGTCGCGTTCATCCTGGCTGGCGGCGCCATCGTCGAGACGTGGGGCTTTGCGGCCGGTTGGATGGCCGAGGCCGCCGTCAGTGTCGTTGGCGTCGCCATCGCGTGGGCGATGGTAGAACCTCCGCCCGGCGTCGATGAGTCGGCGGACGTCGCCGCGTCCCCCGGGACGCTCGGTCGTCGCGTCTGTCCGCGCTGAACCTGGACGTATTCCTGAAGCTGATCGCGCCGGCGGCTCTCCTCGGCGCCACCGCGGGAGCGATGGCCTTCGTGGCTCAGACCTCCGGCGAAACCGACCCGGGACGCATGACGATGCTCGTCGCGGTGATCACGCTGGCGGAGGCGATGGGAGCAGCCGTTGCGGCTCGTCTCGCTCCGTCGGTCCGGAGCCAGATGGTCCTCGGCGGCCTGGGAGCCGCCGTTGCGATCGCCGGACTCGCGCTCCCGGCCTTGTTCGTGCCGGCGGTGGTCGCGCTCTCGTGGCTCCAAGGCATCGTGGAGCCGCTGCGTGCCGCCGCAATCCAGCGCGTCGCCGCGGATCACGTGCGCGCGCGCGCGGCGTCGGTCGCCAGCGCCTGCGACAAGGCCGCTGCGACCATCGCGCTGGTCGTCGCCGGTTCCGTGCCGCGGCTGCGGTAACCGGAATCAGCGAGGGCTTCATCGTTCGCTCGAAACTGCAGAGTGAGCGGCATGGCGCCGATACGGAAATGAGACCTTTGACAGGAGCTTCGATGCTGCCACTCCGCGCGTGGGCTCGCCGTTGCCACCTTGCTCGCGATCGCCTCCCCTGCCGGCGCACAGACGGAAGAGACATTGAGAGCGGCGTTCGAGGGAAAGCGCGTCACGCTCCGGATCGACATGCCCGGCACATCCGACGGCGTCGACGTGCATGGCGATGCGCGCCAGGCGCTCGACTACAAGGAATACGGCGATCGGCTGAAGCGCTATGGCGTCGCCCTCCGCGCGGGCGATTCGGTGACTGTCACGCTGGTGAAGATGAAGAAAGACCTCATCGAGGTCCAGCTCGCGGGCGGCGGATTCGGCACCTTCGGCGACGACACGAGCACATCGGTCTCCATCCCGGACGCGCGAAAAACCGAGCGCGAGAAGAACCTCGAGAACCGGATCGACGACGAACACGATCGCGATCGCCGCCGCGCCATGCAGCGCGAGCTCGACGATCTGCGCGATCGACGCGAACGCGAGAACCGCCGAATCGCCGCTGAACGCGAGCGCCAGTCCGAGGCCAAGCGCGTTCGGGTCGCCGAACAGCGTCTTCGCGGCGGTTCGCGCTTCAACCTGCGGTACGACGATCGAGTGCCAGAAGGCATCCGGCCGCAGGACGTCGTTGCAGCACTGGGCGAGTTCGTGGACTTCGGCGGAGGCGCGGGCACGGAGCAGGCGCTGCCACCCACCGGCGACATCACGGCGCTGCGGAAAGGGATGACACGAGCCGAGGCCGAGCGCGCCTTCGGCAGGCCCACCGGGACCTCGAAGCGAATCGAGGGGACGCTCGTCGTGACCACGGTGAGCTTCGATGTCGACGATCAGCGGATTACCGCTGACTTCGTCGAAGACATCCTGGTGCGCTACACCGTCTCGTCGAAATAACGCGGCGGTACCGGGATTTTGGCCCCGGTTCAGGTCAGATCGTCCACCCTCCAGGTCGCCGCAGCCGACCGCCTGTCAAAATCCGTCGGGAATCGCTAAGCTTCTCATAGGCCCTCGTGGCATCGCCGTTGCGTCGACACGCATGGATCAACCCTTGAGGGCGACATGAAAATGCAGAAGGCGCTCGTGAAAACCGTCGGCTTCGCCGCCCTGCTGGCCGCCCATGTGATGTGGGCCGCTGAGGCGGCGGCGCAGCAGCCTCCACCCATTCAAGGCGTGACGGGCACCATTGCGACCGAGACCAGCATCGACGACACGACCGCCGCCGGCCATGGCATTCTGGGCAAGGTCAAGCGCGTGCTTCATCTAAACGGACGAAGCACGGTCCCCAGCGGTGATGCGGCGGGAGAGGAAGCGCTCGGCGGGTTGAAGAAAGGCACGCGGGTCGTCGTGTCCGACGCGGCGAAGCGTGTCAAAGAAGTGGCGGGCTCGGTCGTCGACCTGAATTTCGCCGATCGGACCATCTCGGTGAGGCTGCTCGGACGACAGCATTCAGACGCTCCGGCTCTCCGACGAAGCCGGGGCAGACGTCGATGCCGCCGGCGACGCAGGCGCGAACGTCATCGTCTATTACAGGAACGAATCGGGCCAGCGCGTCGCGAAGCATTTCAGGCGTGTGTCCTGAGGCCAAACGACCGGAGGTGCCTGTGTGAATCGCAGAGAATTCATCGGCACGCTCGCGGTCTCGACGCCTGCTACGCGGCGGCTGCCACAGACGAGCAACGGCCGACGGGCACATCAGCACCGTCTGAGGCACGGCCGCTCAGCATCACGCTGCTCGGCACAGGAACCCCGGCGCCCTCGATGGAGCGCCAAAGTTCGGGCTACCTCATCGAGGTCGGAACGGACCTCATCGTGTGGGACCACGGGCCCGGCGCGCACCATCGCCTGATGGAAAGCGGGCATCGCACGATCGACGTGACCCACGCGTTCTTCACGCATCTCCACTACGACCACTGCATGGATTACGGGCGTCTGGTCCTGCAGCGATGGGACCAGGGCGCGGATCGCATTCCCGATCTCCAGGTGCTACGGCCCGCCGCCACTCGCGCGCATGACCGAACAACTGTTCGGGCCGGACGGCGTCTACGGTCCCGATATCCGCGCGCGTTGCGAGCACCGCAGCAGCCTGGACGTCTTCGAGGCGCGGGGCGGCCAATCACCGCGCAAGCGTCCGGCACCACGTGTGACCGAGATCCACGCCGGCTCGATCGTCCAGGGCAACGGCTGGAAGGTCACCGTCGGCCACGCGCAGCACGTCCAGCCCTATCTCGAGTGCCTCGCGCTACGCCTCGACGCGAAAGAAGGGTCGATCTGCTACACCGGCGACAGCGGGCCGAGCGACACCATCGTGGAACTGGCCAAGGGCTGCGACATCCTGATTCACATGAACCACTATTTCAGCGGGACCGAGCCGACGCCGGCTTACCGGGCAGCCTGCGGCAATCACCGCGACAACGCGATCATCGCCAAGCGCGCGGGCGTCAAAACCCTCGTGCTCACACATCTCCTCGCCAAATCGACCAGCCGGGAATCCGCGAACAGATCGTCCACGAGATTCAGCAGGTGTTCGAGGGCAAGGTGGTCTGGGGTGAAGACCTGATGCGGCTCGGACTCTCGGGCTCCCGCGTCTCCACGATTGAACCAGGACAGCACGAATGATGGGCGGGGCTCCTCTGGCGATCGTTTTCAGTGCGTCAGACCGTAGATCAGGTAGTTCACGCCGAGCTTATAGGCTTCGTTCGTCTGATCGAACGGCCTGAATCCCCGGCCGGACCACTCCCAGGTACCTGGGAGATGTCGGTGTTGTAGTTCACGATCACCTGCAGACGCTTGTTCGGGTCGTTGTCTTCGAAGACGCCGCGAAAGATCGGCTGGCCGCTGTTATAGGCCTGCGGAAAACTGTCCAGGGCGTTGATTTCGAAGAACGCGTGGAAGATCGGATGCGTCGCCTGCATCTCGACGAAGCGCGCCTCGGGCAGGACGCGCTTCATGTTCTCCGCAAACGGTTCCCAGCCGCCGCCCTCGATGCCGCGCCAGCCGGGCATCTTGAAATCGTCGACGATGACGAACCCGCCTTTCAGGATGTAGGCGCGCAAGGCCGCCGCTTCGCGATCGCTCAGCGTCCACCAGCCGACTTCGATGATGTAGGCCACCGGGTACCTGGCGAGCGCGGGATCGTCCAGCGTCAGCGTGTTGATCTCTTCGTCGTGCGCGCCGAGATAGCTGAGCTCGTTCATGATCTTCATGAGGTTCTGCTCGGCGAGCGGATAGCCGTGCGACCACGACGGGCGTCCGCCGGCCCAGTAGCCGCCGGGGGCCGTCTCATAGCTGATCCGGACGAACGTGAACCGGCCGTCGTAAGGAATGTTCTTTTGAATCTGAAGGCGGCCGCGTCCGAAATCGCCGAACTCGCGCTGGGCCAGCGCCGTCGCGGCCAGGCAGAGGAGCGACAGGCAGGCGATCGCTGCGGCGCGTCGGCGGCGTCCGTGAGTCTTCGAGTCGACCACCGGAATGCGTTCCACCGATCGCCAGCATAACAGCCTCACATGAGCACTGTCGCCGCGTACAATTGCCGGTGGCCGCGATCGGTCATCGCATTGATGCTACAAGACGGCGGGCGCGATCGTTCCGGCGCGAACCGATGCCCGTACGGCGTCAGCCAGCCGGACGATATCAGAGCGGTCGTTGTAGACCTGGGCCGACACGCGGGCCCACAATCGGCCACGCCACGCGTGAAGCTGCACCTCGATCCCTTCGTCGACGAGCAGCGACAGCCGCAGGCGTGTCGCGTCGCCGGTCGTCGCGCCGGCGTCCTCCGGCAGCGGCACGGTGATCATCGCGCCTCTCATGTCGTTCGGGATATCGAGCGTCGTCTCCCATCGATCGGTCAGCACGCGTCCGGCCTCGATCGCGAGGCCGTGCATGTAAGCCAGGACCGCGTCGTAGTCCCATTCGCGCAGGAGCGCCATGCCCTCCGGCGCCGCGAGATAGCTCGTGGGATCGCAGGTGGCGTGGTGTTCGAACTCCGCGTGAAAGCCGCGGCCGGAGCCCCAGGATACGACCGGGTGGTGCAGCGTCGCCTGATGCTCGGGCCTCGACCAGAGGATGCCGCACGATCGGGGCGCGTGCGCCCACTTGTGCAGGTTGGCGGCGTACCAGTCCGCGCCGATGGCGGCCAGGTCCACCGCGATCGACCCTGGGGCATGGGCGCCGTCAACGAGCACCGGCACACCGCGAGACCGGCACTCGGCCGCAATCGCCGCCACCGGCAGCACCAGCGCCGTTTGTGCGGTGATGTGATCCACCACGACCAGCCTGGTCCGAGGCGTGAGCGCTCGTACGAACGCGTCGACGACGTCGCCGGAATCGCGCAGCGGAAATGGCATCTCCACGGTTCGCAGCGTCGCTCCGCGATCGCGTGTCACGGCACGAGCCGCCAGCGCAATCGCACCGTACGCGAGATCGGAGATCAGCACCTCGTCTGTGGGGCCGAGCGAGACGGAGCGAAGCACCGCGTTGAGACCGGTCGTGACGTTGGGGACGAACACGAGATCGTCGGGACGCGCCCCGAGAAACGGCGCGATCTGCGCGATCGCTTCGCGGTACCGCGACTCGAGGCGCCACGGCATCGGCTGCTCGGCATTCAGCTCGCGGAGCACGAACCGCGATGGCTGGCGCTCCATCTCGTCGCGCAGGGCCTGTTGCTTCTGGAGAACCCGCCGCGGCGGAGCGCCGACCGTGCCGTGATTGAGATAGGTCACGTCCGGATCGAGCAGCCAGTGTTCCCGCATCGAATGACCGAAAGTAGGCATGCCTGGCATTCTCGTCCACGGCCGACCGGCGTCTGCAAACCATTCAGGGATTGGTCTGCATGAGGCCGAAGCCGCAGCTGCCGCCGGAGATTGAAGACTACCGGGATGCACGCTGGTGCCGGGAAGGGACGCGCCAGATCGAGACGGCGTTCGACGCCGAACGCTTCATCGAGCAAACCGGGTTCGCGAGCTGTCTCACCGACTCGCGGCGGCCAGGACCGTCACTGTATGTGGCGGTCTGTGGTCGCCGTGATGCGGTGATGCCGCGCAACGTGCAGAAAGACTTCGAAGCGTCGCTGACGTGGCAGCTGAAAGACGAGCTCCTCAAGCGCGGCAAAGTCTATTACGCGAAGCTGGCGCGCGGGAAGGCGACGTTCCTCGCGCCGCGGATGATTCCGTACTTTCACGCCCTCTGGGGCGTGCGCCGATCGGAAGAAAAGCGGCGGCTGACGACACGCGCACAAGCCATCCTGCGCGTGCTGCGCCATGAATGGGAGATGGCCACGTCCGACCTGCGCGAGGAGTCCGGCGTGAAAAACCGGCATGCATTCACCCGGGCGCTGGACGAGCTGCAGGCGGCGATGCTCGTCGTGCCGAGCGACGTGCTCTATCAGCCCAAGTTCACCTACATCTGGACGCTCGGCGTCGGCCGG
Organism: uncultured Acidobacteriota bacterium; assembly: GCA_963792175.1. GTDB lineage: Bacteria > Acidobacteriota > Vicinamibacteria > Vicinamibacterales > CAVVIG01 > CAWBVG01. The sequence continues at coordinate 25,952 of CAWBVG010000052.1, read as the reverse complement.
TTTCCCGAACCGCTGCTCCGCCGCGTCAGCCGGCAGACGGCGCTCCGCGAAGTCGCGCGGTGTTTTCTCGCCGGAGCGGGCATGACGGTCCCCGGCGAGCTGGCACGCGTGACGGGCTTGTCGCGACCGGACGCGGGACTTGGCAACCACGCGCTCGTCGCGGATGCGTACGCGATGAGGCTCGGGCCCGGGCGTGTATCGGCTGGCGCACCTGCCTGCTGCCGAGGAGCGGGTGGATGACGCGCTCGGCGAGCGTGTCATCTCTTGAGCCAACCCGCTACTGATCCGCCAGCGTCCGTGCCGGATTGACGCGCACGGCGCGAAAGGGTTTGCTCGGACGCCGCCGGTTACTTGTTCGCGTTGCCGATTCGCATCGTGAACTGATCGACGTACTCCTGCAGCGCCCGCAGAACGGCAGCAGGGTGGCTGGTCAGTGCGCTGCCGGTCATGCTGCCCTTGTGCATCAACTCCACCTGGACCAGCACCGGCTTCGTCTGATAGGACAGCGTCGCGGTGGTGTGCGTGTACAGGGAGGCGTCGTAGCGCGACACGCACAGTCCGTTCGAGGGCCCGGTCGTCGTGATGTGCACGTACAGATAGGTGTCCTCGTCGGCGTTGCGCCGGACTTTCAGCCCCGCCTTCGACAGGCGTTCCGAGAGGGCGGTTTCGATGGCGTCCTTGTTCAAGCCGCAGGCGGTCGCCTGGGCGCTGAGGTCCTCGACGACGATTCCGAGCGCGTTGAGCCCGCTCAGCTCGGCATCCGGCCGCTGATTGAACGGCTGGGACGCGGCTGCTGGACCCGCAGACGCGGGTGCCTGGCCACTGACCGGTGGCGACGGTGACGATGACGGCGGCGGCGCGGTTTCCGTGGCGCGCGTCGGTTCGTAGACGAGCCGGACGGTGTCTCCGCCTCCGCGCTCGACGAACTGGATATCGACGATCAACCGGGGAGGAGTGGTCGTGCTGCTATAGCTGTAGCGAAGTTCGTGAGTCGGCTCGACGTGATAGACGACGACGAGGGTACCGGCTTCCCGTGTTGACGTCACGCGGACCGGCACGTCGCCCAGTTGCAGGACCGCCTCCCTGCCATCGGGCCGGAACGTTCGCGGGTGACCGCCATCGTCAGCGATCGTGACGGTGCCCTGCGCTTCGACGACATTCAAATGCGCCGGAGGATTCCGTACCTCCGCGGTCAGCTGTCGCACGCGGCTGGCATCGTCGGCGCTCTGAGGACGTGCCCGGTACGGATCGCCTGTCACACCGCCACCGCGACGATCCACGTCTGCCCCGGCCGCCGCCTCCCGTGGCGGGCCGTGCGCCGCCGCGACGGGCAGGCAGGCCCTCGAGATTGAATCCGACGTCGCGCGGAATCTGACTGAACGCTCGATTGAGCGTCCAACTGCCGTCGAGATGCGGTGCGTCTTGCTGCGCCGACCAGAGGGTTGGAACGGATGCGGCAAACAGGGCCGCTGCCGCGACGATCGCCGACGAGCTGGAGCGGGTCACACGTTGCCTCTCAACTACGCTACCACGGCGACCTAAAGACCGGGTCACGTGACAGCGCGTGAAGAACACCCCTGATGTACCTATCCTCATCACACTGGGGAGTCGCACGATGACGACACGGAAATCGATAACTGCACTCGCGTTCGCGCTGGCGTTGGGGCTCGGACTCGTGGGGAGCGCTATGGCAGGCGACACCGACCTGTATGACCGCGTCAAACACGGCTACGCCGAATCGCAGGGAGTGAAGATTCACTACGCGTCGCTCGGCGAGGGCCCGCTCGTCGTGATGATCCACGGCTTTCCTGACTTCTGGTACTCCTGGCGTCATCAGATGGAGGCGTTGTCGGATCGCTTTCAGGTGGTCGCCATCGATCAGCGCGGTTACAACCTGAGTGACAAGCCCAAAGGCGTCGAGAACTACGACGTCCGCCTGCTCGTCGGCGACGTCGCGGCGGTCATCCGCCATCTCGGCCGAGACAAGGCGACGATCGTCGGACACGACTGGGGCGGCGTGGTCGCGTGGCAGTTCGCGATCAACCTGCCGCAAATGACGGAGAACCTGATCATCCTCAACCTGCCGCACCCGAACGGGCTGCTGCGCGAGCTGCGATCGAACGCCGCGCAGATCAAGAACAGCGAATACGCGAGAAACTTTCAGACCATGTCGCCCAGCGATCCGACGGTGTTCTTCGGACGTCCGATGACGGCCGAGAACCTGTCCGGGTGGGTTCGCGATCCCGAGGCGCGCAAGCGATACGTGGAGGCGTTCGGACGATCGGATTTCGAGGCGATGCTCAACTACTACAAGCGCAACTATCCGCGCGCCACCGGCGCGGACGTCCCGCCGGCGCCCGAACCGCCCAAGGTCAAACCGCCGGTGCTGATGTTCCACGGTCTGAACGACACGGCGCTCAATTCCGACGGGTTGTCGGGGACCTGGAACTGGCTGGAGAAGGACCTGACGCTGGTGACGGTGCCGGGCGCCGGGCACTTCGTGCAGCAGGATGCGGCCGAGCTGGTGACGAACACCATGCGATGGTGGCTGACGATGCGCAACGGGCGGTGAACTGCCGATACTGTAGGCCATGGCGGCTAGCTCCTGCGATTGGCCCCGTGCACCTCGACGGACTTCTCGTCTCGGGCGACCGTTGGCCCTCCTTACCCTCCTGTTGATGGTGTCCGCGGCAGGCGCCGCCGCGCAGGCGCCGCTGCCGAACGACCCGCTCGAACTGCAAAAGCGCGCCGTCGCCAGAATCGATTCGGTGATCGATCGGTTCCGCAGAACCGGCGACACGCGGCTCCAGATCTCGGAGCTGGTCCAGGCGGGAACCGAGCTCCAGGCCAGCAACCGCGCGCTCGCGGCCAGGCAAAACTGGTCCGCCCTCGCCTTCGGTCTCATCAAACAGGGCCACGTCCACCGGCTTCAAGGGCAGTGGGCGGAAGCGATAGCTTTGTATCAGAGCGCGCAGGAGGCGGCGACACGCGGCCGGGATGCGGTCAGGCAGAGCGACGCACTTGCGTGGCGCGCGCTCGCGGAATCGTCGCGGCGGAATCTTGGCCCCGCCGTTTCGTTTGCCACTCAGGCCGTGCAGGTCGCCGAAACCACCAGCGATAAGAACATCCTGGCGCAAGCCCTCGATGTTCTGGGAAGCGCGCAGATCGCTCAGCTCAACCTCGTCGGCGCCGGAGAAACGACGAACCGCGAGGTTGCGGTGGCCGAACAGGCGGCCGATCCGACCGCCCCTTACTATGCGTACCTGAACCGGTCCGATGTGTATCGCAAGCTCGGCGATCAATGCGATTACAACACGTCGTTCGACTCGTGCAATCTGGCATTCGACCGCGCCAAGGCCGATCTCGAGAAGGCCGTCAGCATCGTGCGCAGGCTTGGCTACACCGGCCTGGTCCAGCAAACCGACGGCATGTTGCAGAACCTCGCAGAGCGACAGGCGCTGTCGCGGCTGCAGCAGTCAAGTCACCGCGCCTTCACCAACACGGCGATCTTTCAGCCGAAAAAGGCCGGTGACGTGCTGGTGACTGAAACGTTCGCTTCAGGAAAGCAGGAGGTCCCGCCGGAGCTCCTGGCGCAGGTGCAATCGCAAAAGCAACAACAGCAGCAGCTCCGCGGGATCGTTTCCGTCAACGAATCGCGCGATGCCTTCACGGACGGCGCGCTGGCGGAAATGCAGGGGAACCGCGACGCGGCACTCGCCTACTACCTGAAGGCAGTCGATGGACTCGAGCGCGACCGGCGGTCACTACGCGACGAGGCCAGTCGCGGATCGTTTGCCGCCGACCGGATCAATTTTTATTACGCGGCGGTTCTGCAACTGCTCGACCATCGCCGGTTCGCGGATGCATTCGCGACATTCGAGCGCGCCCGCTCGCGAGCGCTGGCCGATCTGCTCGCCAGCCGCAAGGTCGGCCTGGCGCGGCCGCAGGAACAGCGGCTGTACGCCGATTCAGCGTTGATTCGCTCGCAGATTGCCGACGCCCAGAGCAAGCTGCTCGAGTTGGCGAGCGAGCCGGACGCCTCGAAGAACGCGACGCGGCTGACCAGCCTCAACGGACAGATTCGAGCGCTCGAGGAGCAATACCGTCAAGTGTCGTCGCGCATCGCCGTGGAGGCGCCCCGGCTCCAGAATCTCGTCGACACGAAGCCGGCCAGCCTCAAAGCGTTGCAGGACGCCATGCGTGCCGAGCGGTTCGAGCTGATCCAGTACCTGGTCCAGGAGTCCGGTGTTGTGGTGTGGCACATCGGACCGGACTCGATCACCGTGCGCAACGTCTTCCTTCCTCGACCGCAGGTGATGGCCAAAGTGGCTTCGCTCCAGAGGAGCCTGTCGGACAGAAACGCGACGTTCGACGAGACGACCGCCCGCGAGCTGTTTCTCTATCTGATTCAGCCGGTGCTCGCGCAGATTCACAGCGACCGCCTCGTCATCGTGCCGCACGAGGACCTGAATTACGTGCCGTTCCAGGTGTTCCAGAATCCGGCGGACGGCCGGTACCTCGGCGAACGCTTTCAGATCAGCTACGCGCCGAGCGCGACGGTCCTGCTGGGATTCAAGCGTTCCACCACGCTGGCGGGCGGCCGCCTGTTTGCTGCCGCCGATCCATCGATTGTCGCTGCGGTCGGCGAGGTCGCATCGATCGGGAAGCTGTTCCCCGGTCGCAGCCGGGTCGTCTCGAACACGCCTCGCGCGCGAAAGCGACGTGAAGGCTGCGGTTCGTGACTACGACATCGTCCACCTTTCGGTGCATGGAAAGTTCAACGCTGCCGAGCCGATGCTCTCGTACGTCGCGCTGGCGCCAGGCAGCAATGACGATGGCCGGCTCACGGCCGCCGAGATGTTCGGGCTGCCGCTCGACAACAGCCGGCTGGTCGTGCTTTCCGCGTGCGACACCGGCCGCGCCGAAGCCACGCACGCGAACGAGATCATCGGACTGGTGCGGGCGCTCATCTATGCCGGCGCAGGCGCGTTGGTGTTGTCGTATTGGGAAGTCGACTCGGACGCGACGGCGCTGTGGATGCAGACCTTCTACCAGGCTGCGCTCACCCGCCCGATCGCGGAGGCGGCGCGCGTGGCGCTGACGCGCGTCAAGAGCGACCCCGCCTATAGCCACCCGTACTATTGGGCGGCGTTTGCGATGGTCGGTCGATAACGTGGCCGACCTGCTCGAGGATTTGGGGGCGCGCATCTCAGCGCTCGGCAGCAACTGGACCAAATACAGCGTCGTCGGCAGTTTCGTGCTGTATGTGTTCGGCTACCTGGCCGTCCGATTTCACCTGACGGCGATTGGCGTCGGGACGGATCTGGCGGTGCTGGACGAGCGGTATCTGTTCGCCGGCGCCCGGTTTCTCGTCTACCTCGTGTCGTCTGTGCCGAGCATGCTGCTCATCATCCTTCCGATCGCGTTCCTCTTGTGGAGCGTGCGGACGCTGAGACCGACCATCGAACACGCCGCGTCCGGATCGCCCGACGGCCGGCCGGTCGTCCTGGCATGGAGCGGCGTCGTGCTGGCGGTCATCGCGATTCAATTCGTCATGCGCCAGTGCTTTTTCGTCAGCAACCTCCTGCTCGCCGGCAGCCTGCCGGGCGTGCCGGCGTGGCTGCTCCGCTTGTTGTTCAACGATCAGCTGATGCCGCTGTACTTCGGCTTGCTGGTGGTGATGTGCGGCGTCTCGCTGGCGATCCTGTTCCTGATCCGGCACGCTGAGCCAGGCGGCCTCACCGGGCTGGGGCGGGCGCTGCTCGCGTTTCTCGCCGTCGTGCAGATCCTGCTGCTGCCGGTCAATTACGGCATCCTGATCATGGACAAATCGCTGCCGCGCGTGTCGGCCGTCGCCAACGAGCCGCTCAGTGACGCAGACGCGGCGTGGCTCGTGTGGGAGGGCAAGGAGGGCGTGACGTTCCTGGTGCGCCGTGCCAATCAACGGCGGATGCTGCTGACCCTCCCTCGAACGGAAGTCAAGCGCACGGAAATCGTTGGCTTCGATCGCATCGTGCCGACGCTGTTCGGCGGCGGATAGAATTCAGGGAGATGGCACCGTCGGCGCGTGATGACCGCACTTGATCCTGATGATCCTGACGGCGGGACAGCCGCCGAAACCGTCGCCCTCCACGCGAGCCGCTGCTGACCAAGTTGCTCCGGATCGCCGGCTTGACCGCCGCACCCTCCCAGATGCGGGGACCGGCCGACGACGCCGCCGTCGGGAATATCTGGATGGCGAGCATCGATCGCCGTGACGCGCGCGCGCTCACGACCGACGGCGGCTACCGTTCGCCGGTGTTTCTGCCGAATGGCTCGACGGTGCTCGCGCTGCGAGGGAGCACCATCGTTCGACTCGGTGTGTCGGGCCGCAATGCCCCTCCCGTGCCGCTGACGATGGGCGTCGCGAAACTCGTGGGCGTGGATTCGGCGAATGCTTCGGAAGTCGTGGTGCTCCTCGAGGCGCCGGATCCGTCGGACTCGCCGCTGGCCGCGGTGTCGCTTCAGAACGGCACGGTCACCGCGCTGACATTCGACGCCTCTAACGAGGCGCACCGTCGTTTACTCGCGCAGATTCGAGCGCAGGACCGGAGCTATGGCGACACCACCGTCTACACGAAGACGGAGACGAAGTCCGGACTGTCCCGGCCGATCGAGTGGATCGACGTGTTCGTCAAACGCGGCGCCGCGCCGCCCCAGAATGTCAGCGCCTGCGATGGCGTCAATTGCGTGCAGCCTGCGCTCTCCCGGGACGGACAACGCGTCGTCTTCGTCAAGGTCCAGGACTGCAGGTTGCTGAAAAGCCAGCAACCTAACGAGAACTGATGAACGAGACTTCGGTCAGCGATGCCGGCGCTTCGTCTCCTTCACAGACGCCGACACGACCTTCTCGAGCACGCCGAGATCGACGTCGCCGAGACGCTTGATGTGCAGGCACCCGCCGGACAGCTTGTGTTTGCCGAGCGCCTTGAGCAGCGTGCCGTCGACTCCCCGCCCGACGTAGAGCGTCAGATCCTGCTTGCGCGGAGAAAACCCGATGATCGGCCAGTCGGCGGTGCGGCCGCTGGCGTACTTGAGCTCGTAACTCCCGAACCCGACGATGCTCGTGCCCCACATCGTCGCGGGCGCGCCCGACGCGTCTTTCATGATGCGCACCAGCGTCGCGCAATCCTTCCGGCGATCTTCGTCAACGCCTTTGATGAAGGCGGCGACACTCTGTTTGGTCGGTCTGGTCTTCGCTTCTGCCATGTGAGCGCTCCGTCTGTAGGCGACGTTGAGTGATTTCCGTCGCATCCGGTGAGAGAGTATCGCCGGGCAGGAGGCTTGTCACGGATGACGATTGAATACCTAACCCGTCTTTGATCGTCGCGGTCGGACGGGGGCGGTTCCCCTTCGGGAGGATCATCGGGCGACGGGGGTGTACGCGAACCGACGAGGAGCAGCGACCAACCCCAGGCCAGGACTGCGAGCGCGATGCCGCCAGCGACTATCCAGCGCATCTCGCCTCGCTCATACCCTTTCGACGCTGGTATGCGAATCAGGGCGCAGCGTGAACGTGCGGAACGACCTGGCTCACACCGATCAATTTCGGCTCCGGGAGGTTTTGGCGCAAAATGATAGGCGATGGCGGTCGCCCTTCGTTCAGGAAATCACCGTTTGCCCATTTTCCTCATTTTGTTCCGTCGACCCAAATACCTGGCACCTTCTCACCACGCGCTGCCGCCTGCACACCTGCCTCGGCCGCCGATTCTCGATGCGTCGTGGCACTGCTCCGCACACAATCGCGCGGTTCAAGGCGCCTGGGTTGAACGAAGACTACGAGAAGCCGATTCACCGAGCCTTGACAATCAACGACGAATGGGATTGACTCGAAAACCGAGGACCTACAGTCGGACGGCTGCGCCGCGGGAGTCGTTATGAATTGGATGCGATTGCCATTGGTCGCGATGTTCGCCGCGGCAAGCTCTGTCACTGGCGACTCTGTCCAAAACACCCTTTCGTATCGATCGCTTCGCGAACAGAACGGCTGATCAGGCGCGACCGATCCTCACGATCATTCGGCGGCTCTGGCGCTGCTGGACGCGTCCGTGGCTTCTCACGTGGCAGTTCGCAGCGGCAATTGGTCGGATCCGGGTACTGGTCTTCAGGGGTTCCGACCGCCGGTGCCAGGGTGGTTATCCCGCAAACCGTGACCGTGAACGTCACGGCCCACATCGCGGGGCGGCGCTGGATTGGATTCGCGTCGACGGACGGCTCCATTTCTCCGCAGTTGATAACAGTCAATTGTCGGCAAGGACGGTATTCGTCGCCAGAGCCGGCACACTATCGATCGGTGAGCCGGACAGAACCGTGGACCCGGAAAAGACCGTCAGACTCTTGTTCGCCCCGCGGTCCGCGACAGTCCGACGGCAGGATCGCTTTGATGAACTGGGCGGATCGATTGCGCTCGGCCACGTGGACATCTACGGAGCACCCAAAGCCGGATTTTCGATGCCGTCGAACCCTCTCCGTCCGGGAGTTTCCGAACTCACGTTCCGAACACTGCCGTCGGGATGGAGAGTGGCGGACGAGCTTCTTTTTCCAGCGGCTGCCGTAGGGTCCGAGGACGAGCAGCGCCAGATTGCCTCGATCCCGAATGACGGGACGACGATCAGGCTCTCGTCACCGCTGAGATTCGACCATGTACCACCGACCGGCGTGGGTGGCGAGGTTCCGGTCGGGAATCTCACACGCAATGTGATTCTGGCTTCTACCGAAACCGGTGCCTTGCATCAGCGTGCACACGTGATGGTCATGAGCCATGAGCCTGTGCACATTTCCGGCGCCGCCTTCCGTGGTCTTGGACGGACAACTGCAACCCGGCCGCACACGTTGACCGTCGTTGACGAACACGGACGAGGTGTCGGCGGGCGAGAATCCGATTGGCCGCTATGCAGTTCATTTTCACCTCGTCTCGGGCGCATCGCGCACGATGTCACCCCACGTCTTCAGCGGCAACGTGATTGTCGACAGCCCGAAGCACGGCCTCGTCAATCACGGAGGCTACGTCGTCGCCGAGGACAATGTCACGTTCGCGATCGATGGCTCGCATTTCTTTGCCGAAAACGGCAGCGAGATTGGGGCATTTCGACACAACCTCGCCGTGTTCTCCCGAGGATCGGGCGAGCACATCGAAGGGAGACAAGAGGGAATCGGCGACTTCGGGCATGGCGGCCACGGATTCTGGTCCAACAGTCCTGCGCTCGTCATGGAGGGCAACTATGCTTTTCATCACGCGGGCCGCGTATGTGATTTTCGCCGCGCCAGTAGAAGCCGCTGCAGGAACTCAGCACGTCTTTTTTCGGGGCGGCTCGCGCATCGCCAACTTCCCCCGCGAAAACCTCGACCCCACGCTTCGAGACTTGGCAACAGAGCCATACGTCACGCCGACAACGATTCCATTCCGATTTTCCCGGAATATCGCGGCGAACTCCGCGCGAGGACTCGAGATTTGGCACACCAACGAAATCTCGATCACAACCTTCAGAGCGTCGTGGAAGACTGCGTGTTCTGGGACATTCGATCCTCTGGCATCGCGATCACGTACGGCGTGAACACGGTGATCCGCAATTCGATCCTTCGAGGGTCCGACCCAACAGGCTGCGGTGAAGGCCATTGCGACGGCTACATCGGCATCACCAATGAAGGAACCACGAGGAACCTGGTCATTCAAAACGTAGACGTTGCCGGATTCTTCACTGGTGTCTGGGTCCCATCGAGAGGAACCACCTACATTTCAAGAAGCAAGCTCGACAACAAATTCAATATCCTGATGTATCCACCGCATCAGCCCGGACGCAAAACGATCCTCGCGGACAATACATTCGCACGGCACCACGACGGCGGAGAGGACTACCACTTTGTACAAGGCCGTTACCTGTTTCACGGCGATGTTTCCATGCTGTTCGAGCGAGACCCGTTGATTGTCAGAGACGCTCGGTTTCCAGGAAAAGCCCTCTATCGCCCCGGCCAGCTTCCCACCGCCATACCGTTTCGCGATTCCGGCATCCCGGAGTTCGATGGCAAGACGACGGGCGAAATCCGACGCGAATACGGTCTGGCGATTGGCGGCGTCATCGCGCCCGATGATGCCACTCACATCGCGGGGATCGGTGGCCTCGTGGGCGGACCGGCGCTCCATCCCGCCGAAATGGCCGATGAAGAGAAGATGCTGGCGCGGACGGATCGTTTGCAATTGGGAGCAGAGCAGGGTAGTCCAATGCTGATGAAGGATATGGAACGGATTGCTGCAACATCCATCGACTCATCAAGGGCAAGAACGGCGAACGTACGGGCTGGCGTGTTCTGACCGAGCGTCGAGATGGCAAGATCACGTCACAGCTGACCTATGTCGATACGCGTCTCGCCTCGATTCGACCTCGACCCGAGAATAAAACTCGAGATTCATCCTGACGACGTGAAGTATGGATTTCTCGTACAAGGGACGCTGTATGACGATGGGGCTGCGCCTGAAATTGTGCGAAGGATTTACGACAAGCTCGAAGTTGACGATGAAGGCTACGTCAACATTCCTTTTGAGTATCCTGACAGGGCAGGCAATCTTTTTCACCAAACGTATCGATTGAAGGTGACGGTGAACGCTCCGAAGCGGGGATCAGATCTGTTCTATTACGTGCATCGGGCGTGACCTCTGCCTAACCTCTGGCGGCGGCCCCCATCTGTGACTCGGCCGACGTCTACGTTGTTGATGCGCAGCTACGACCACAGGCCCATGACAGGCGTGCCCTTCACCAGTTCGCGCGGTTGATTCAGGTGATTGCGGATCTCCATGTCCGGGTCGATGCCCAGCGCGAAATACACCGTCGCGAGCAGGTCCGCCGGGTGCACCGGCTTCTCCTTTGGTGAAGACGCGGTCGCGTCCGATTCACCGTACTGCGCCCCGCGCGCGATGCCCGCTCCCGCCACGACCGCGCTGTAGCAATACGGCCAGTGGTCGCGGCCGTCGGGTGCATTGGAGTTGCCCGACGTCGACACCCCCAACCTCGGACTGCGGCCGAATTCGCCGACCGCGACGACCAGCGTTTCCTTCAACAGGCCGCGCTGGTCCATGTCTTCGAGCAGCGCCGACAGGCCGCGATCCAGCTTCGGACAATGCAGGTTCTTCAAGGGCCGGAAGTTTGCCGCGTGCGTATCCCAGGCGCTGGTCTCCGGATCGCCATTGGCCACCGACGGCCAGTTCACCTGCACGAACTTCGTGCCCGCCTCGATCAGCCGGCGCGCCATCAGCAGACTTTGCCCGAACGTGTGCAGACCGTACCGCTCGCGCATCGCGGGCGGTTCCTTCTCCAGATCCATGGCGTCGCGCGCCTTGCCCGACAGCACCAGATCGTAGGCCTTGGCGTAGTACTCGTCGACGGCGTAGTCGTTCAAGGCTTTCTGCAGGTCCGGCATCGACTCGTTGACGCCCTTCAGCAGTTCGAAGCGGTCCTTCAAGCGCTCCGGCGGAATGTCCTTGCGCAGCGACAGATCCTCCAGCTTCACCGCCTTGGCCGGATCCTGATACATGCGATACGGATCGTAGGCCTTGCCGAGGAACCCGGCGCTGCCGCCTTTGCCGATGATCCCCGACTCCTGCAACGGGCGCGGCAGCTCGACGAACGGCAGCACCGGATCGGTCGGCGGCTTCAACTTCGACACTTGACTCCCCGCCGTCGGAAAGTCGGCCGGAGAGGGCGGCTCGAGCTGGCCGGATGGCGACACCTTGTCGGGCGCGTAGCCGGTCAGCATCTGATAAATCGCCGCGGTGTGGTTGAACAGGCCGTTGGGCGTATAGCTCATCGAGCGAATCAACGTCGCCTTGTCCAGATGCTCCGCCATCATCGGCATGTGCTCGCCGATCCAGGTGCCGGGGATTCTGGTCTTGATCGGCTTGAACTCTCCGCGAATGTTCGACGGCGCATCGGGCTTGGGATCCCAGATGTCGATATGCGACGGCCCGCCCTGCAGGAAGATCATCACGACGTTTTTGGCCGATTCCCAGCCGCGCGCGCCGGCGTACTTGCCGGCGGCGGTTGCGGCACTGGCCTGGGCGCGCCAGAAGAAGAAATGCGGAAGGCTCAGGCTCATCATCCCGATGGAGCCGATGCGCAGCAACTCGCGCCGCGTGGGTCCGTCGCAGTTGCAGCCGCGATGTCCGGGAAGATTCAGCATGATGTCCCCTCAGTAGATGTACAGAAACGCCTTGCTGTTGAGCAATGCCCACAGGAGATCCTGGGCGCGACCGCCTTTGGCCCCGTTCGACAGATACGTCATGCCGCGCAGGAGTTCGTCCGGAGCCGGCGGCCGGCCCAGCGCCGCCAGATAGAGCTCGTTCACCACGACCTCGTCGCTCTTCCCGCTCAACACCAGCTTGGCCACGCGCCCGTTCGGATCCGCGACGGCATCCGAAATCGTTCGTCCATTCACCAGATTCAGCGCCTGCGGCAGACTGAAGTCGGAGCGCCGCTCGCACTCGCAGGACGACTCGCGCGGCGGGCGTCCGAACACGTCCAGAAACCCTTCTCTGCCGATGTGCGGGTCGACCAGCTGCGAGGCCGCCGTGTTCTCGGGAACGTCGGGAAAGCGCGCCCTGACGCCGGCCGCCGAGGACACGCCGTCCATGAGCTCCTCCGCGGAGAGACGCCGCGGAATGGCATGCGAGAAGTTGTCGCGGTCGTTGGCGTTCCACTCGTTGGTCACGATCGACGCCTGATACGTGCGGGAGTTGACGATGGTGCGCATCAGAGTAGCGCAAATCGAACCCGTGGGCGACGAAATCCTTCGTCAGCGCGTCCAGCAGGGCGGGATTCGACGGTGGATTGGAGGCGCGGATGTCGTCCACCGGATCGATGATGCCCTTGCCCACGAAATAGCTCCACATCCGGTTGGCGATCGCCTTGGCAAAGTAGGGATTCTCCCTGGAGGTGAGCCAGTCCGCCAGGGCATCGCGCCGCTGCGGACCATCGGGCACCGGAGCGGCGCCCGAAGCCAGCATGAACTGCGGCTTCAGCAGGCGTCCGTCCTTGGGATGCTTCATCTCGTAGTCGGCGCGCTGATCGAACACGATCTCCTCGCCCACTTCGTACCCGGCGCGGATGCCGACCGCCGAGAAGAACGCCGACATCTGGTAGTACTGATTCTGCGTCCAGCGCTCGAAGGGATGATCGTGGCACTGCGCGCACACCATGCGGACGCCGAGGAACACCTGCGTGGTCTTCTCCATCGCCGGCTTGGGCTCGCGAGTGACGCGGAAATAATTCGCCGCTGGATTGTCGTACGAGCTGCCGCGCGCGGTCAGCAGCTCGCGCACCAGCTTGTCGTAGGGCCGGTTCGATGCGATCGCATCGTGAATCCACTGCTGGAATTCGTAGGCGCCCTTCTCGCCGAGATACTTGCGGCTGGATTGCAGCAGATCGCCCCACTTCACCGTCCAGTGATCCACGTATTCCGGGCTGGCGATCAGCCTGTCGATCGCCTTCGCGCGTCGCAGGCGTGACGGCGCGGGATCGTCCAGAAACGCCCGCACACTTTCCGGTGAAGGCAGCCGTCCGGTGAGATCGAGCGACAACCGGCGAAACAACGTCGCATCGTCCGTCACGGGCGACGGTTGAATCTTCAGCCGTTCCAGCTTGGCGTCGACCAGGCGGTCGATGTAGTTGTGCTGCGGCAGCGGCTTCCACACGAACCCCGGCTTGGGATTCAGGACGGTCACCGGAATCGCACCGAACGTGCCTTGATAGCGCACCAGCAGCGTCGCTTCTCCGACGCGCTCGCCGCGGATGAGCGGTTTGTCGGAGTCGACCGAGGCCACATCCGGCATGTTCGATTCAATCGTCGTTTCGCGTGTCACATCCCGCGTCTGATCGTCCTGGTAACGGACCACGACCTTGAACGCCGCGGTCTCGCCCGGCCTGGTCATGAAGATTTCTTTGGGTTCGGTGCGCAGCTCCGCCACGCTCTCCTTCGCCGGATCGCCGAATGGCACGCCCTGCGCGATCCAGGCGTAGATGGTCTTGTAATAGTCGGAATCCTTCGCGAACCGCCGGCCGCCGCCGTGCGCGACCTCGAGCGACGGTTTGGCGAGCATCAGGCTCTTGCCGGGATCGGCGCGGTTGAAGCGGCGGCCCGCCAGGTCGTAGAGCAGCGATTCGTAGTCGAATTGCGGATCGTATCCGCGCAGGGAGAGCTTGAAGCCATTCTTCCCCTTGGCCGCGCCATGACACGTCCCGGCCGTGCAGCCGACTTTGTTGAGAATCGGCGCGACGTCGCGCAGGAACGTCACACGGGGCGGCTCGCCCTGCCCTGACTGCGCGACCAGCGGCGCGGCGGCCAGACCAAGAGCGCCCGCGCCGATGCTAAGGGCGAGAACCAGTTTGAGCATTACCCACTACCTCGTCCACCTGCACGGTGATCGGACGCGACACGATCTCTTCCTGCTCGGTCGGATCGATGTTCACTCGACCCGTGATGTACACGTCGTACTTGGACGGCCGTGTGAGCTTGGTCGTGGTCATCATGAAGGTCCCCGTCGTGGAGTCCTTCGGATCCACCTGCATGTCAATCAGGCGCACGTCGGCGGATCCCACCATTTCGGCGCTGACGGTTCTCGGCAGAGCCTGCCCCGTGTCCCGTGGAGTCCACTTCCAGCGAAACGTGATCTGGTCGCCCTCCGGCATGCGCGTGCGATCGAGCATGCGTCACTTCGAGCTTCGCGGCGCGCGGTTTCGTCGGTGCCGTGACCAGCTCGAGCCCCAACCACGGCGCGGTGAGCGAGCGTTGCCGGTCGACCGCGCCTTGCTCGTTCGCGCCCGCGACGTTCACGATCATCCCCGGCCCCTCGGCCTTGCGGACGATCGTCGAGCCATCAGCCAGCTTGGCCACGCCCTCCACGGTCAAATCCAGCGAATCAAAAGACGCGCCCGGCTCCGCCGTGAGAATCAGCACGCCCCTGCTGTTGCGATTCTGCGGTGTCTCCTTGATGGGCAGACCGGCCACGACGTAGCCGCCTTCCACTCGCAATCCCTTCGGCGGATTCGCGACCCGCAGCTGGATTTCGTCCTCGACACCCTGCCGTTGCACGGTCACGGGAACCGCCACGGAGCCATCCGCCGGCACGTTCACGAACGGCGAATTCAAGATCACCCGGAAGTCCTGCGCCACCGGCTGGACGTTGAGGCGGTACGCGTAGCCTGGTCCGCCGCGCAGCGCCAGGTCCTCGACCGTGACGGTGACCTGACTCACACCCTCGGGTGCTGTGAGGCGCAGGATCGGATCGCCTGCCGTGCGGCTCTGGTTGACGTTGTAGAGATCCTCGGCCAGCGGCTCGTCGCCCGATCGTCCCAGGATGCGGCCCTTCTCGTCGCGCACCGTGATGACCGCCATGAGCTTCGACGTGTCCAACTCGCGAGCCTGGACGCGAAATGTCATGGCCCTGCCGGGCGGCACGCGGAGCGTGTAACGATCCACCTGGCCCGCGTTGGCCAGGCGCGCGTTGATCGTCACGGGCGAGCTGATCGCGACGTCACTCGGCGGCGCGTTGAGCTCCGGATCGTCTCCCACCGCGAACGGCACGGGAAGCGCGGGGCTGCCGGGGATGTTCACGAACACCTGACGCACGTTCGAGCCGGCGTGGCGCAGATCCACCTTGATCGTTTCCGAACCGAGCGACGTCTCGACCAGTTCTCCGCGCCTTCCGCCCAGTGGAAACACTTCGCGCGGATACGAGTAGGAACCGACCTTCAGACGATAGAAATTGGCTGTCTGGGTGGAATACCGGGAATCGCGCACGACGACGTAGTAGTCGCCGGCTCGCGGAAAGGTGACCTCGACTCTGGCATCGAGTCCGAGCAGCGGCGCGTCTTCGCTGCCCGCGATCGTCTTGCCGTTGGCGTCGAGAATCTCGAGCAGCGGATCGACGGCCGATCCAGACCGCCGCGCTTCCACTTCGATCACGCGCCTGTCGCCGGCTTTGACGCTCAAGCGGAACAGGTCGCGCTCGGGCCCGCGCAGCGTGCCGTTCAGCGTGAACGGCGGCGGCGGCAGCTGCTGCGCGTCCTCCAGCTTGTCATTGGTGTTGGGAGGAGCACCAGGCCGCGATTCGTCCTCGGTGATCTCAGGAAACGTGCCGACCGTGAACAGCTGGATATTCGAGATGCCCTCGCCCGTCACGACCCGTATCGGATACACGCCGACGGCAAGATCCGCCGTGGGCTCGACCAGGAACGTCGCGTAGCGACCTTCGGCCTGCATCGGACCGCCCTGCCCCGGCGCCGGCTGATCGGGAGTCAGCAGCGTGAACGACGCCGGCATCGTCGAGCGAATCTTCACGCCCTCGCCGAGATTCCTGCCGGCGAGCGTCAGCGTGAAGGGCTTGCCTTTCTGCGCTCCGCGCGGCTGCAGTTCGGTGATCACCGGCTGCGCGGAAAGGCTCGACGCCGATGCGATCGACGCCGCCGCGGTCAACAGCAACACCCGCCACGTCATTGCGCACCTCCGTCCAGCGGTACCGGCACGAAGCTGTGTTCCAGCGTGCAGTCTCTCGCCGTGTACACCCGCACGCGACCGTCGAATCCTCCGGTCGCCAGGTGCATGCTGTCTGGGGAAAACGCCACGGCATAGATGCCTGCGGTGTGTCCCTTGCAGGACGCCAGCGGCAATCCGGTCTCGGCGTCGTAGATGTTCACGTTCGGACCGGCGCCCGCCACGGCCACGCGCGTGCCATCGGGCGACCAGTCGAGGGCGAAGATCGCGCCCTCCTGAGGAGCGAGCCGCCGAACCAGCGTCGCGTCTTCACCCACCTTCATGTTGCGAGGACGATCCATCGTGTACACGTAGGGAATCCGATCCTCGCCGCCGATCACGATCTCGTCCGCTTTGGGATGCCGCGCCACGGCCGCCAGCTCTCCGTGCATCTGGTTGACGTTCTCCAGGAACTGTCCGGCGCTGGCGTCGATCAGTTTGGCGGCCCGGTCGCGCCCGACCGAGACGAGCCGTTTGGAATCGATGCCGAAGGCCGTCCCGAGCACCCAATTCTCGTGCGTGCTGATCTTGTAGAGTTCCTTCCCCGTGGCCGCTTCATATGCGCGCACCGTGTTGTCCGCGCAGCCGACGGCAACCTTCGACGCATCTGGCGACAGCGACGCGCCAAAGACCGTGTCGCTCGTCGCTTCCACGGCACGCAGCAGCCGGCCTTCGCGCGGGTCCCAGAACTGGATTTCGCCGAAGCGAGCCGGAGTGCCGCCGCCGGCGATCATCAGATGGCCGTCGGCTGAGAAGGCGATGGACAGGATGCGATCGGCTTTGCCCGGCAGCCGTTTCACCAGGCCGCTCCCATCGGCGCGATGCAGGAGCACTTCGCGATTGCCGCTGACGGCGAGCAGTTGTCCATCCGGCGAGAAGCGCAGCGCGGTGATCACGGGAGGCTGGTGGTAGACGGCGGGCGCGCTCGACGTCGTCTCGGACGGGGAATCGTCCCTGGCGCCGGACTGGATCCACTCGCGGATGATCGAGACATCATGCGCGGCGAGCAGCGGCTGGCCGAACGGCATGGCTGGCTTCAGTGACCCGGTGATGAACTGGATGACGAGGCTTTGATCCGGCGATCCAGGCACGAACCCAGGCCCGCGTTTGCCGCCGGCCTGAAACCTGTCGTAGGTCGTCAAATCGAGGTCCGACTGTCTGGACGCGGGCTGGTGGCAACTGGTGCAGTTGCTGTCGAGAATCGGCCGGACATCGCGCACGTAACTGGGTTCGCCGGCACGCTGGAGCGGGATGGCCATCAGCCACGCCGCAACCCATATCACGCGCATGCGCACATCCTACGCCCGAGTGACTTCGGGCACGCAAGGTTTCTCGCGCGGCCAGGTCCCGCGCTCCTCCAGACCTGTCGTTTCGGTTTTCCTTGATACAATCCGGCTCGGGTTTTTGGAATGCCGAGAAAGCCGAACATCGCGACCGTGGCCGAACACGCCGGTGTCGCGGTCAGCACCGTCTCTCGGTACCTCAACGATCGGCACGTCAGCCAGAAGGCGCGGGCGGAGATCGCCAAGGTCATCGCGCGGCTTGGCTACACGCGCTCATCAACCGCACGAAACCTGAGCCTCGGCCGCCACGGTTGCATTGGCGTCGTGGTCGACTCGAGCCAGGACCCGTGGTTTACGCGGCTGCTCGCTGGCATCGAGACGGAGTTGTCCAAGCATGACACCAGCCTGATGCTCGCCAGCACGGAGTTGACCGGCCAATATGATCCATCGATTGTCTTCGAATGGATTCGGGAGCGGCGCGTCGACGGACTGATCATCGCGAAATCGCAGCGACGGGATCGCCGGTTGATCCGCCGCGCAGCCGAGGCGCAGCTTCCCACGGTGCTCGTGGCGCCCGACGAAGCCTTCCCCGGCGTGCCGCTCGTTCGTTGCGACAACCGTGGCGCGGGCGTCGTGGTCGCGAATTACCTCGTGCAGTTGGGTCACACACGGATCGCGTTCGCGGGCGGGCCGCGGCACTCGATTGACTCGAAGCATCGACTCCTGGGACTGCGCGAAGGGTTGCAGAAGCAAGGCATCCCGCTCGCTCCGACGTGCGTCTTCTCCTGCGGCAGCTACGAAGCGGCCGCCGGCGACGCGTTCGCGCGAACGTTTTTCGAGTTGCCGCTCGACCTGACCGCGATCGTGTTCGCCAACGACGCGTTGGCGTCGGGGTTCATGCGAGTGGCGCATCAACGCAAGATCCGGATCCCGGAGGATCTGTCGATCGTCGGCTTCGACGGATTGCCGGAAGATGAGCTGCTGTGGCCGGCGCTGACGAGCGTGGCTCAGCCCCTGCTGGAGATGGGCAGTGCCGCGTGTCGCCGGCTGTTCGAGGCGATCGACTTACCAGGCCGGCTCCAGACGATCGAGTTCCCGATGTCTCTGACAGCCCGCGAGAGCACGGCGGCACCACCTGTCTGGCATGTCGCGGGCAGCGCGTCGTAGCTCACCCACCGCGATCGATCGGTCGGCTGCCGTGTCAAATCCTTGACACGGCAGCTTACAACGTGATACAAGCCCCGTCACTGGAACCGGTTCCACAACACGCTGGACCCGGTTTGATACTGGCCGGGCGTTTCGTCATGGAACGCCGTGGTCCGACGCTCTGCATTCTGGCGCCGACATGTCGCGAGCGAGCCGCACGGACGGATGGTCCGCGTGGCCGTGTCACTCGAACAGTTTGTCAGCCACAAGTTTGCAATTACTGGAGGAGGGTTCATGCGGCTCGTCAGAGGTTTCATCGCCGGTCTGGGTCTCGTTTCGATAGCTGTGGTTTTTGCGGGCTATTCCACGCTTCTGCATGCGCAAACGACAAGCGCAACCGTTTCGGGACTGGTCCAGGACGCGCAGGCCGGGGTCCTCCCGGGCGTCACGGTCACGATCACCAGCGTCACACAGGGAAACACTCTGACGGCCGTCACCGACGACGGTGGCCGCTTCGTGTTCCCCATCGTCCGTCCCGACACCTATACCCTCCAGGTCACGCTGACGGGCTTCAAGACGGCGGAACGGACCAACCTGGTCGTGAACGCGAACGACAAGCTGTCGACGGGAGCGCTGACCCTGGAAGTCGCCTCGCTCTCCGAAAACGTCACCGTTTCGGCGTCGAGCCCCGTGACCCCGCTGCAGTCGACGAGCGGCGAGCGCTCGTTCACGCTCCAAGCCGAAACCTTGAAGAACATCGCGAACAACGGGCGGGCGCTCTTCAACTTCGCGACGCTGGTGCCCGGCGCGCTGTCGCAGAACACCGGCAACACGGAGTTGGGCCAGGTCAGCAGCTTCACCGTGAACGGCCAGCGGCCGAACTCGAACAACATCACGATTGACGGCGTCGCCAACATCGACACCGGCGATAACGGCGGCAACATGGCGACGACGAACATCGACGCCGTCGCCGAGTTCAAGATCCTGACCAACGCCTACCAGGCGGAGTACGGGCGCGCCGTCGGCGGCCAGCTGCAGGTCGTCACCAAGAGCGGCTCGCAGGACTTCCACGGCTCCGGCTACTGGTATGGACGGCGCTCGGACTGGGACGCCAACTCGTATCTGAACAAGCGCGAGACGCCGGAGGTTCCGAAGCAGAAGACCGCGCGCAACGACTCCGGCTACACGCTCGGTGGGCCGGTCACGTTCCCCGGTTTCAACACTGAGAAGAAAAAGCTGTTCTTCTTCTGGAGTCAGGAATTCGAGCGACGCACCAACCCGGCGTCCGTGCATCAGACGCGCGTGCCGACGGCTCTCGAGCAGCGCGGAGATTTCTCGCAGAGCGTGGACAGCAGCGGCAATCCGTTCCCCTACATTCGCGATTTCACGCAGCGGCCTGCCGTGCAGCGCCGCCGACACGCGCGGGTGTTTCCAGGACGGCGGCGTCCTCGGCCGGATTCCCGCGAACCGCCTCTATGCGCCGGGCCTGACCGCACTGAAGATCTTCCCGCAGGCGAACTTCTCGGGCGGCAGCGGCCTGAACTTCACGAGCCAGGACCCGGACAGCCCGAAGCGCCGCGAAGACATGCTGCGTATGGACTTCCAGGCCACCAGCACCTGGCGGGTCACCGGCCGCTACATGAACAACAAGGAAGACATCCTGCAGGCGTACGGGACGACGTGGGCCGGCAACGGCAGCGATCAGCTCCCGACGCCGACGCTGTTCGTGCATCCCGGCTCGAACTACATGCTCTCCGCGACCGGCACCCTGAACTCCAGCACCTCGCTCGAACTCAGTTGGGGACGCGCCGCGAACTCGCTGAACTATCAGCTTCAGCAGCAGCAGTTGTTCCGCGCGAATGCGGGCGTGTCGGCGATTGCCGCTGCTGTTTCCCGAGCGCGGTCCAGGCCGACTACGTGCCGTTTTTCGCTTCCGTGGCGGGCGCACGGGCAACGCCGGTCAGTACCAAACCGATCGCGGCCCGTTCACCAACGAGAACATCACGCACGACATCATCGCCAACCTGACGAAAGTGTGGGGAGCCACTCCTCGAAGGTCGGCTTCTACTTTCAGCACAGCTTCAAGCCGCAGAGCATCTTCGCCGCGCTTCAACAGCCAGATCGACTTCCAGGACAACTCGAGCAACCCCTTCGACACGGGGCTCAGCTACGCGAATGCGGCGACGGGCGTGTTCAATTTCTACCAGCAAGCCAATCAAGTTCGCGATTCCCGAGTGGAACTACAAGAACGTCGAGTGGTACGCGCAAGACAACTGGAAGCCCACCGACCGTTTCACGCTCGATTACGGCGTGCGATTCTACGACTGACGCCGCAATGGGACACGACGCTGCAGGCCTTGATTTTCCTGCCGGACCAGTTCGATCAAGCACGGCCGCGAAGCTCTACACGCCGGTGTGCGTCGGCGGGGCGCCGGGCGCGGGCTGCGTGCGGCGCGGGATGGATCCGACCTCGATCGCGCACGGCGTGACGCCAACGCTGGCCAATACCGTCGAAGAGCGCTTCATCGGCCGGCTCACGCCCGGCTCGAATCGCTTCAACGGCGCTTCCAGGCGGGCAAGGGATCTCCGACCAGCTTCAGGACGGGAACGCCTTCCGGTCTCGCCGCGCATCGGCGGGTCTACGACCTGACCGGGAAAGGGCGAGACATTCTGCGCGGCGGCTTCGGCATCTTCTACGACTGGCCGCAAGGCAACATGGTCTTCGACATGATTGCCAACGCGCCGGGCGTGCTGAACTCGACGACTCGACTTCGGGCGGCTGCAGGATCTGACCGCGGCGAGCAGCGATCCGTACCCGACGTTGTCGCTCAATCCGACCGCGTTCGGCTTCAAACCGCCGCGCGTCAACCAGTGGAACATCGGCATCCACACAACTGGTGGAGGAGCTGATCCTCGACGTCGCCTACGTCGGCTCCAGTCGATCGGACCTGCTGCGGCAGGTGCAGATCAACGCGCTGCCGTTTGGCGCGACGCTCCTCCCCAGAACCAGGATCCCACTCGTGTCCCGAGCGCGACGCTGGGGTCGTCGGCGCTGCCGAACGACTTCCTGCGGCCGTTCCGCGGCTACGGCAGCATCAGGATGTGGGACTACAGCGGCTATGGGGACTACAAGGCGCTGCAGACGTCGGTGACCCGCCGGTTCGACCGCGGGTTCATGTTTTCCGGCTTCTGGGTGTGAGCAAGGCCCAAGGCATCAACAGCACCGACGGTGCCGCAGGCGTGCCGAATCTGAGCGAGGGGCAGACCAGAGCGCTCGACTACGGGCTGGTGGATTACGACCGCACGCACAACTTCACGATCAACTCCATCTACCAGACACCGACCGTGACGAGCACAAGGGCTTGGGTCTGCTGGTGAACGACTGGCAGCTCTCGGGCGTCTACCGCTGGACCAGCGGCCGGCCGTATACGATCGGCTTCTCGATTCCCGGCATCGGCGCCGCGAACCTGACCGGCACCGAAGGCAATCCGAACGCGCGGATCGCCCTGACCTGCGATCCGGGCATCGGCTGGAGCAGCGATCCCGTACAAGCAGTTCGCTAACCCGCAGTGCTTCGCACCGCCGCAGCCGGGCAGCAATGGCAACGAAACACCGCGGTTCTTCGCCCGTAACCCGCCGCTCAACAATCTCGACCTGTCGATCTCGAAGAACATGCCGATTGCGCACGCGATGAAGTTCGAGATCCGGCTCGATATCTTCAACCTGCTGGACAAGGTCCAGTTCACGGGCCTCAACAGTACGGTGAACTTCACAAGCCTGACCGATCGGACGATCACCAACCTGCCGGACGACGCGGCGGGGAATCTGACGCAGCGAAACGGATTCGGGACCATCAACGGCACCGGGATTCCGCGCACGCTCCAGCTCGTCACTCGCATGACGTTCTGATATGGAAAGACCGGTGTCAATGAGCCCGGTAAGAATTCGTTCGTAGTTCGATTTTCTCCTGGCCCGCTCCTCTTACGAGGGGCGGGCCTTTTTGTTCGAGGGCAAACCGCCCTCGAGCCCGCCGGTCTGACGTACACTCACTCGGGGATGGACGTCAAGACCTGCGGGGCTCGCGCGGTTGACAGGCGCGCGATGGTCCTCGCGTTGACCGCGTCGCCAGCGCGATTGGCGCCTTCATCATTCCGACGACGGCCGCGCAACAGGCAGGGGCGGACGCGCAGGAGCGGACTCGCCTGCTGCAACTTCAGCGCGACGCCGTCACTCAGTTGCAGCAGGCCGCGCGCGCCGACGTGCCGGCCGATCAGGCTCGACGCGCGGTTCTGAATGCCAGCCGCAATCTCGAGGAATTGAGCGAGGGACCAAGCCTCGACCGTCGCTGCGACGGGAGCTTCGTCGTGCCGCCTCCGAGCTCGCTTCCCTGGCATCGCGAAACACTCGAGTCGCGGCGTCGGCGATTGGTCCCGCTCTCGCGCTCCTCGAAAAAGTCCGGGCACAACTCGAGGGCGAGGTCGCGCTCGGCCTCACCTTTCAGGGCAGTTACAGCCAGACGAACCCAAGGATCCGGCCTACGGCGGCCACGCGTCCGCGATGGGGCCGGCGCCGGCGAACAACCCGTTACCCGGAGACGCCGCGCCTGTGCCGGTGACCTTTGACGTCGGTGCGCAGCTGCCGTGGAAATGGACCGCGGCGGTCCCACCAAGCATCACATCCTCGAATCGGCCTGCAGCGGCCTCGCGCTGTTCGACTACGATGGCGATGGGCTGCTCGACATCTATCTGGTGACGGCGCCGGAGCTCACGCCGGCGCGTGAGCGGGTCGCTCATCGCAATGCCCTGTATCGCAACCTCGGAGGATGGAAGTTCGAGGACGTCTCCAGGCAGGCGGGCGTGGATCTCGCAGCATGGGGCAGCGGCGTGTGCGCCGGCGATTTCGATGGCGACGGCCGACTCGATTCTACGTCACCAACTGGGGCCCGAATGCGTTGTTCCGCAACCGTGGTGACGGCACGTTCGAGAATGTGGCTGCTCGCGCCGGCGTCGAGGCTGGCGGCTGGAGTACCGGATGCACGTTCTTGATGCCGACGGCGACGGCGATCTCGACCTCTACGTCGCGCGATACGTCGAGACGACGTGGGAGTCCGTCGTCGGAGCGCTGCGGACGCTATTTGGCGTAACGGGCCACATATCATGATCGGACCGGCCGGACTTCCCGGACAGTCCGACCTGTTCTTCGACAATGTCGGTAACGGACGGTTCGTGGAGGCCACCGACGCGCACGGCCTCTCGGACCACTCTGGGGCCTATGGCTTCGGCGTCGTGGCGACCGATTACGACGACGACGGGTTCGTCGACTTGTTCGTCGCAAACGACTCGAACCCGAATTTTCTGTATCACAACCGCGGCAACGGCCACTTCGAAAACGTCGGATTTACTGCGGGGGTGGCGGTGAACGGCGACGGCCGCGCCCAGGCTGGCATGGGCGCCGACGCCGGCGACTACGACGGCGACTCGCGGATGGATTCGGTGCTCACGACGTTCGCGCACGATCGCTACACGCTCTATCACAACGTCGACGACCGGCACTTCGAGGACGCGAGCACGTCGGCGGGCATCGCGGGCCCCACGTTCGTGCGCATGGGCTGGGGCGCTGCCTTCTTCGACGCCGACCTCGATGGCAAGCTCGATCGGTTTTTCGCCAACGGCCACATTTTCCCGGACATCGACAAGTTCCCGGCGCTTGGCGAAACCTACCGGCAAAAGAACCAGCTGCTCTTGAACGTCGGCACCAGGTTCCGCGACGTCTCGGAGCGCGCGGGCGCGGGCCTGCAGATCGCCGCGGTCGGCCGCGGCCTGGCCGTCGGAGATCTCGACAACGACGGCGATCTCGATCTCGTCATCAACAACGCCGACGGCCCCCCAACGGTGCTGGAGAATCGGCAGGCGATTGAAGCGCCACTGGGTGGCGGTGCGCGCCGTGGCGCCGGCAGGCAATCGATTCGCAATCGGTGCGAAGGTCACGGTCAGCGGCGGCGGGACGAGGCAGCTGCGCGAGATCCGGTCGGGCGGGAGTTTCCTCTCACAGAACGATCTGCGGGCCTACTTCGGGCTCGGCGATTACGCAGGTCCCGTCGACGTGGATATTGCATGCCGGGCGGGCGTCGCTGGGCATTCACGCAGCTTCCGAGCGACCGTCTCCATGAACTCACGCTGGCGGGATCAGCCAGTCTCCCGCGAGCCGGCATTGCCCGATGAGTGCCGTGTGCGTGCCTTGGGCGAAGCGGCTCCTGCTCGCGGCCCTCTTGTCGACGTGTGCCCTGGTTGATGGAGCGCGCGCAGCTCGCAGGACAGACCTCCTATCGTCCCGAGCTCGCGGTTTCGGAAACGCTGGAATCATTCCTGAAGCAGCTCGAACCGGGGACCGACGCGTTCCCGCTGGAGCATCAAGCACAGGAGCTCGACGCGCAGCTCCGCGAGCTGTCCGCGGCGCTTCGCGGGGGCGGGGCGAGGACCGAGGCCGTCGCCAAGAGCCTTCTCGATCCCGGCTTCCAAGGCGCTCGGCTGCGCCCGATCGGAGACGCCCCTACGGTCAAGCCTCGCTCGAAGTGAACAGGGCGAAGGATTTTCCGCGCGAGGTCACGCTCGACGCTCGCGCGTTGGCGCGGAGCTGGGCCGGCTCGTCGACGATGTCCGTGAAGATTGCCGTGGCGGAATTCATCCCATCACCTCCATCGAAGCGGACGGAGCGGCCGATCCGCGATCAGGCCGCCGCACCCATCGTCCGCTACGACATCGTCGGCGCCGGGACGAAGTGGCACCGCGTCGAGCACGTCGGCGAGTGGGACATGGTCGCGACGGACCGCGTCCGGATCGCAGGTGGTCCGATGGACGGCCCTGTCGCATCTGGTGAGCCGCGCGAGAAACCCGTGTCTTCACCGGAGATGACCCAGGCGGCGCTTGGTGGCAACCAGTCGTTCCGCCGCCAGCTCAATATCGATCT
>CAWBVG010000051.1:0-50360 GCA_963792175.1 uncultured Acidobacteriota bacterium | reverse complement strand
GAATTGGCGAATTGGCGAATTGGTTAATTGGTGAATGATATAGCACGTGCTGCAGGACGTCAGGTACGCGATTCGCGGGTTCGTGGCGCAACCCGGCTTCACGCTGGCGGCGGTGCTGTCGCTCGCCATCGGCATCGGCGCGAACGCGGCGCTCTTCAGCGTGACGAGCGCGCTGCTGCTGCGGCCGCTGCCGTACACAGAACGCCGACCGCCTCGTCATTCTCTGGAACCGATCGCCGGGCCTCAACATCGCCGAGGACTGGTTTTCCACCGCACAATACTTCGACATCAAGAACGGCCATCGCGGGTTCGAGCAGGTCGCGATTGCCATCGGCGGCAACTACGCCGCTGACCGGACGCGGCGATCCGGCAGCGGATCGGCGTCATTCGCGTTTCGTCGAATCTGCTGCCCATGCTCGGCGCCCAGCCCGCGCCTGGGGCGGCTTTTACACCCGGCAGAAAGAAGATTCGCCGGGGCCGGCGTGCGCCGCCGTGCTCGGCCACGGCACCTGGGCGCGGCGGTATGGACTGGATCCGCGCATCGTCGGCACGTCGATCACCTTGAACGGCGAGCCGTGCCGGATCGTCGGCGTCCTGCAGCGCGCGCTTTTCGCTGCCACGCGAGGTGTTGCCAACCCTCGGCGTCGCCGAGGACGGCGATGTCTATCTGCACGCTGCCGCTGCCGGCGGCTGCGGCGGAGACGCCGCGACCGCGAGGACTATAACGTGATCGGCACGCTGAAGCCGGGCGTGGCCGTGGCGGCGGCGCAGGCCGAGATGGACACGATCACCGCTCGGCTGCGCCAGCGACTTCCCGCGAGGTGTATCCGCCCAACGGCGGACTGACCTTCAGGCATCGTCCCGCTGTTCGAGCAAGTGGTGGGCAACGTGCGCGCGACGCTGGCCGTGCTCCTGGCGCGGTCGGGTTCGTGCTGCTGGTCGCGTGCGCGAACGTCGCGAATCTGCTGCTTTCGCGGGCGCTCGCCGTGGCGCGAGATCGCCGTCCGCATCGCGCTCGGCGCGACCTGGGACGAATCGCCCGGCAACCGTTGACCGAGAGCGTCGGGCTGGCGCTGCTCGGAGGGGCCGCGCGGCGTCGCGCTGGCGTTCGTTGCCGTAGGTGGGATGCACCGGCTGCAACCGCCGAGCCTCCCTCGGCTCGCGCGACATCGCCGTCGACGGCCCGATGCTCCTCTTCACCCTGGTCGCTTTGCCTCACCTCCGGCCTCCTGTTCGGTCTGGCGCCGGCCCTGCGGCATCGGACGCCTCGATCTCATACGGAACGCTGAAGGACGCCGGACGGGGATCGGCCGGATTGAGCCCGGGGCCGCGGCAGATCGCCTTCGCCGGATGCTGGTCGTCGCCGAACTCGCCCTGTCGGTGGTCGCTCCTCGTCGGCCGCTGGCCTGCTCGTGCGCAGTTTCGCTCGCCTGCAACGCGTGCCTCCGGGCTTCGATCCGCACGGCGTGCTGACCTCGAGCTGACGATGACCGGCCCGAGGTACGCCGATGGCGCGGCGCCGTGCGGCGCGACCTACGAGCAACTGTGGCGAACGGCTGGACGCGTTGCCCGGGGTTGCCGCCTCGGGCGGCGTGACCTCGCTGCCGCTCAGCCAGCTCTTCGCGTGGGGGCCAATCACCGTTGAAGGACGCGCGCCCTTGCCCGGCGAGCAGTTCATCAACGCCGACCAGCGCGTCGCGTCGCGGCGGTACTTCCAGGCGATGAACATCCCCCTCGTTGCGGGGCCGGTTCTTCACCGACAGGACTCACCGGATCACCCCCGCGTCGTCATCGTCGACGAATTCATGGCGGCGGAGTTCTGGCCGACGCGATCCGATCGGCAAACGTATCCGTCTGGCGACGCGCGGTCCACGGTCCCGTGGCAGACGGTGGTTGGCGTCGTGGGGCGCGTCAAGCAGTACGGGCTCGACGCGGGCGGCCGCATCGCGTTCTACTTGCCGCACACGCAGTCGGGCTCTCGCGCGATGTATGTCGTGTCGGGGTGCCGGCGATCCGTCGGGGCTGGCCGCTGCGGTCGCGAGGAGATCCACGCGATCGATCCGGATCTTCCGCTCTACCGACGTGCGCCCGATGACGGCCTGGGTCGACCACTCGCTCGCGCGGCAGCGCTTCGCCATGCTGTTGCTGTCGTTGTTCGCCGGCGTCGCGCTCGGCTGGCCACGATCGGCGTCTACGGCGTCACGGCCTATCTCGGTCGCAGACGACGCGCGAGATCGGCATCCGCATCGCGCTGGGCGCGACCGAGCAGGGGTCCTCGGATGATTCTGCGGCAGGGGCTGGCGGTCGCCGTGGGCATGGACTGGCCTCGCCGGCGCGCTGGCGGCGACGCGCTTCATGCAGCGGCTGCTGTTCGGGGTTCGGCGGCGCCGACCCGGCGACGTTCGCTGCGGTGTTCGCCGGCCTCTGCCGCGGTCGCGCTGGCGGCGTGCTATGTGCCCGCGCGCCGGCTGCGTGTGTCGATGCCACCATCTCCCTGCGCGCGGAGTGACGCAGGATTTGGGATAAAGGGACTCGGGATTCGGATTAGGGATATAGGAATTAGGGATTAGGTGGGATTTAGGAAGCGGGTTCATCCCAACGGTTTCTTGAATGTGCGGGCGACATAGCCCTGGATCGCTCCAAGCGTGGCAGCAGACGCCCACACGCTCTGCACGGCCACATCGGTTGACGCGCCAGCTTTCATGCGCTGCAGCGCCGGCTCGCGCAGCTGCGCCTTCGTCAGCGCAAAGGCCTCGGACAGGCAGCGCGGCGACCGACTCCGCGATGGCCATCGCCTCGTCGAGCAGCCGATCGCCCATCGGTGACGCTGTCAACGAGGCCGTACTGCAGGGCCTCGCGGCGGCAAGCGTCAGCCCGCGATACGCGAGCGACTGCAGCTGCCAGGCATGCGTCGCGAAACGCATGATCTCCAGCGGCACGACTGGAAACGGTACGCCGACCAGCAGCTCCGGAATGCCGATGCGGCCCGCGTCGCGCGTCATCAGCCGCCAGTCGGCGGCGCAGACGATGATGCAGCCGCCGGCGATGGCGTGACCGTTCACCGCCGCCACGACCGGCTTCGGAAACGCGAACAGCCTTTCGAACATCCGGTTCATGGCCGGCAGGAACCGCGGACGTAGTCGGCGCCGCCGTCCACGACCCGCAGAAGGTCCACGCCCGCGGAAAACATGGCGCCGCTGCCGGTGATCACCAGCGCGCGCGTGGACGGCGACCGTTCGCAGGCATCCAACTGCGCTGTCAGCGCCTCGCAGAATTCGAGATCGAGCGCGTTGGCTTTGCCGTGCGCCATCCGCAACAGGGTCACGGTTCCGCGATGTGTCAGCTCGATCATGCTCGTCAGCCCACCACGTCGTAAGGCCGCATCATATCGTTGTCCTCGTGCTCCAGGATGTGGCAATGCAGCACATAGCGGAACCGCTGGCCGCGGGCGACCGGGGTTCCCGCTGGCAGATCGAATCTCGCAATGATGCGCGTGACTTCTCCTGGGAAGGCTTGCACAACGTCCTTGGCCGCGTGCCGTTCGCTCGACGGCGCCGGAATCGCTGGTCCGGTGAACGCCAGGTCACCGGGGTACCGATCCAGGTCGAACGCCTGCCGATCGAGGATGTTGAACTGCACGAGGTGCACGTGAATCGGATGGGCGTCGCCGGTCGTATTGATGATGCGCCAGATCTCGGTCGTCCCCGCCCGCGGCATCTCAGTCACGGGATCCATCCAGTGGGCGCTGATCAACCCCTCAATCGGATTGTTCTGGGCTGACGCATTCTCGATGAGCACGAGATCTCTGACGGTCGTCGCGTCTCGCTGGAGCAAGACCGGAGCGGCGGGCAGACGCGACGGGACGGCTGTCGTGTCCCGGCCATGCGTACGCGCCGCAACCTTGAACAACATCACATCCGATGGAACGACGTCGTCGCCGTCGGGAAACGGCGCCTTGGCGTCATTGCTCAGCACGAAGAATTTGCCTTCGGTGCCCGAGAAATCGATGATGGCGTCGAACCGCTCGGCCGGTGCGATCGTCAGCGCGTCAAGTTCGACCGGCACAGGCAGGAATCCGCCGTCGCTGCCAATCTGGATGGATAGCCGTCGCTTTGAGGCAGAACCTTCAAGCCATGTACGTGCACGACGGTGCGAACCTCGGGCGTCGGCGATTCCGCACCGTGAATCGTCGGAGCAACCGGCAGGAGATGAGCGCTCGGGAGGTCGTTGAGCCATCGCACGGCGATCGGCTGTCCGCGACGAACGTCGAACGTCGGACCTGGATACTGACCGTCGTAGCCCCACAACGTCGTCGGCGGCAGATCGCGGTGTATTCGCTGGTGGCATTGCCGCATGGTGACCCGGTAGAGCGGCACGCCATTGAGCTTGCCGGACGGATGGATCGCCTCGGGCACCGGCAGCCGGTCGACGAACTTCGACAGCGTTCCGCCATGGCTTTTCCACCCATGACGACGGTGACGCATCCCGTATCGGGGCATCGCGCCGTGATGCTGCTGCGCGGCAGTCCCCTCGGGCGAGGCCTTGACGTGTGAATTCGTCCAGCCTGCTTGAACCGCCAATGCGCCGCCCGCGCCGGCCAATTGGAGAAACTGCCGTCGGCTGAAGTCCATCGGATCACCCTCCCGTAGCGCGCAGTGTCTTGTACGAAGGAAACAGTGGTGTGACGAAGGAACGGTAGACCGGCATCGCCGCCACCGCGGACGGTCACGGTCCGCGATGTGTCAGATCCAGCATCAACCGCGTAAATGTGCCACTCATGTCAGCCGGCCGCAATCTGGTACTTTTGACCGTCCCCGGCTTCTGTCCGGATCGACGACGGCGATTACACACAATTTCACGGCTGTGTCACGCCATCGACAGGTCAAGCCGTCCGGGCGATATGGTCGAGATCTTGATCACACGCTGAGGGGGGATCCTCTGACATGGCACTGACACGACCCGGGCGCGACGAGAAGACAGCCGAGGCCAACGCGTCGCGCAGTCCGATCGAGACCGGCGCCGTTCGGGGACGCGTCATCGTCGTCGATGACGAGCCCGCGAACGTGCGGCTGTTGACGCGGCAGCTGGCGCGCGATGGCCACGTCGTCCTTGCCGCCACCAACGGCGACGAGGCGCTCGACCTCATCGCGCGCGAACAGCCCGATCTGGTGCTGATGGACGTCGTGATGCCGCGACGCGACGGCTACGAAACCTGTCGCGCGCTCAAGGAAAACGCCGCCACACGACTGATCCCGGTGGTCCTGGTCACGTCGCTCAGCGACTCGGCCGACAAGGTGCGCGGCCTCGAGGCCGGCGCCGACGACTTCCTCACAAAACCGGTGAACACGAGCGAGCTGCTCGCGCGTGTTCGCGCGCTCGTGCGACTGAAGCGGTACACCGACGACCTCGAGTCGGTCGAAGCGGTCATGCTCACGCTTGGCGAGACGATCGAGGCGCGCGACGCGTACACGGAGGGGCATTGCGAGCGCCTGGCGGCGTACGCGGTGACGCTCGGCCGCGCGCTCGGTCTCGACCGCGACGAACTGGCCGCGCTGGAGTACGGGGGGTTCCTGCACGACCTCGGAAAGATCGGCGTGCCCGACTCGGTGCTCCTGAAACCCGCAAGCCTGACCGCCGACGAGCGTCACCGGATGCAGCAGCACACGATCATCGGCGATCGACTCTGCGGCGGCCTTCGATCGCTGGCGCGCGTGCGCGGGATCGTGCGCCACCACCACGAACGCCTCGACGGCTCGGGCTACCCGGACGGACTGCGCGGCGACGCCATCCCCTTGCTGGCGCAGGTGATTGGCATCGTGGACGTCTACGATGCGCTGACCACCGCCCGCCCCTACAAACCGGCGCTGCCCAGGGACCGGGCGCGGGACGAGCTCCGGGGCGAAGCCGACCGAGGATGGCGCAGCAAGGACCTGGTCGACATTTTCATCACCGCGACCGGCGGCTAAAGAAACCCGTTTCCACCGGTGATACATTTACCGCGTGCGAACTGCCATCCTCGCCTTCTGTCTGCTCATCCCCTCGATCGCTGCCGCTCAGAGTCCTGGGCCTGGCCAGCAGGTGTTCGTCATTCGCTGCGCCGGCTGCCACGGAAGTGACGGCAACGGCGGCGAGCTCGGACCCGCCATCGTCGATCGCGTTCCGGCGCGGACCGACGAGGACCTGACGGCCCTCTTCAGGCAGGGACTCCCCATCGCGGGGATGCCGGCGTTTCCCACGCTGTCCGCGGCCGAGAGCAGCGATCTGATTCGCTATCTCCGCACGCTGCGGCGGCGTGAAGGTTCCGGGCCCGTCCGCACGAAACTGACGCTGGCCGACGGAAGCGCCATCGAGGGCCTGGTCCTCAATCAGAGCGCGCTCGACGTGCAACTGCTGGGAGACGACCGGAAAATCCACCTGCTGCGCAAGAGCGGGGATCGCTATCGCGCCGTCACGTCGCAAGCCGACTGGCCCAGCTACAACGGACAGACGACCGGCAGCCGTTACAGCACGCTGGCCCAGATCACGACGGGCAACGTATCGCGCCTGGTCCCCAAATGGATCTTCAGCGTGCCCAACTCATCGCGCCTGCAGGTGACGCCGGTAGTCGTGAACGGCGTCATGTATGTGACGGCCGCGAACGAGTGCTACGCCCTCGACGCGGGCTCGGGCCGCGAAATCTGGCACTACCGCCGTCCACGAACCAAGGGTCTTGTCGGGAACGCCGCGGGCGGCATCAACCGCGGCGTGGCGGTCGCGGGCGACCGCCTCTTCATGGTCACCGATCACGCGCACGTCATCGCGCTCAATCGATTTACGGGCGCGCTGCTGTGGGAAACCGAGATGGCGGACTGGCGCCAGAATTACAACGCGACCGGCGCGCCGCTCGTCGTCGGCAATCTCGTCGTGACCGGAACATCTGGCGGCGATGAAGGCGTGCGCGGTTTCGTCGCCGCCTACGATCAGGCCACCGGCAAGGAAGCCTG
This sequence comes from uncultured Acidobacteriota bacterium, assembly GCA_963792175.1. Taxonomy (GTDB): domain Bacteria; phylum Acidobacteriota; class Vicinamibacteria; order Vicinamibacterales; family CAVVIG01; genus CAWBVG01. Next base: position 43,377 of record CAWBVG010000051.1, on the reverse strand, counting down.
GCGCTTCTGGACCGTGCCGCGTCCCGGTGAACCGAAGTCCGAGACCTGGCAGGGAAAAGGCATCGAGCACCCGGGCGCGACGACGTGGCTGACCGGCACCTACGATCCCCAGCTGGACACGGTGTACTGGCCGACCGGCAATCCGTCGCCCGATCTGATCGGCGACGATCGCGGCGGCGACAATCTCTATTCGGATTCGGTCGTCGCGCTCGACGCGAAAACCGGCAGATTGAAATGGCACTTCCAGTTCACGCCGCACGATGTGTGGGACTACGACGCGCAGGAGACGCCGGCGCTCGTCGATGCGACGTGGCAGGGCCGGCCGCGCAAGCTCCTCGTGCAGGCGAACCGCAACGGATTCTTCTACGTGCTCGATCGCACCGATGGCACGTTCCTGATGGGCAAGCAGTACGCGAAGACGGTGACGTGGGCCAGCGGTCTCACGGCGCAGGGGCGGCCGATGACCGTCCCCAACATGGAACCGTCGCTCGAAGGCAAACGTGTGTGCCCGTCGCTCGAAGGGTCGTCCAACTGGTACTCGACGTCGTTCAATCCGGCGACCGGCCTGTACTACGTGCAGACCAACGACAAGTGCGGCGTGTTCACGAAGTTGCCGATGGAGTGGGAGGCCGGCAAGGGCTTCATGGGCGGTTCGTTCAAACAGGCGCCCGACGAGCCAGCCCAGCGTGTCCTGCGCGCGATCGACATCCAGACCGGCCGGATCGTCTGGGAGCTGCCGCAAACCGGCGCCGTCGATTCGTGGGGAGGAACGCTCAGCACCGCGGGCGGGATCGTGATCTTCGGCGAAGACAGCGGCTCGCTGATGGCGGCGGACGCCACCAGCGGAAAGCCGCTGTGGAGTTTTCAGACGAGCCAGCTGTGGAAAGCGTCGCCGATGACCTACAGCTTCGACAACCAGCAGTACGTCGCGGTGGCGACCGGGACCGAACATCATCGCGTTTGGGTTGCCCACTGATACGCCGCGCTGACGTCCTTCGGGCGTGCTTCGGCGGAACCGTCGGTCCGCCGGAGCCCCAAGCTTCCGGCTTGACGGCCGCAGCGCCCACGACGTCATCACCAGCGCGAGGAACACGAGCGGCGCGATCACATCCGCGGCGGAGTCGCCCACGGCGGCGCGCGAGGCAGCTGCGGCGGTCAGGTCGAAAAAGAAGCCCGCGTAGGCCCACTCCTTCAAACGCGGGAAGCCCGGCGCGACGATGGCGACGGCGCCCGCCAGCTTCCAGAACCCCAGAATCGACGCGAAGTACAGGGGATAGCCCAGGTGGTGCATCGTCTCCGCAACCTGTTGTGATTGCGAGAGATTCAGCACGCCGCCGATCACGAAGCTGGCCGGGCCGAAGATAGTGGCCGTCCAGAACGCCACGGTTCGAATGGTCTGACGCTTCATTGTCATCTCCTTAGGGCGATTCGCGCCTCTGTAACCACGTCGAACGACGGGTCTGGAGATCGACATCGAGCCGCCGCGACTCTTATCTGGCCAATGGATCCGGCCGCAGCTGGAAATGCGCGGCCAGCGGCCGGGTTCCCTTGCCGCCCTCGATGAGCCACGGCGTGCGATCGCCGTTGGCCGACCAGAGGCCGCGCCCCTTCCAGCCGCCGTTCGGATCGTCGATGCGGCCGTCGAGACCCTTCGCGTAGAACCCCAGCGGATACGGCACGCGCAGCACGACCATGCGTCCGTTCGCGTACGCGATCAGCCCGTCGTTCAGGTTGCCGGTGGACAGCGGCACGTTGCGACCGAGCCCGAACGTGTCGTGCTGATCGACCCACGTGTAGTAGCTCGACTCGGCGCTGTTCTCGCCGATGCCGTCGAATCCTGGCCCGGGATACTGGTGGAACGACCAGCCTTCCGGACAGTGATCGCCGGTGGCCTTCGGCCCGTTGAGCGGCCCCTTGCACTTGCGTCGATCGAAGCTGCCGAGATGTCCGCTCGCCAGCGACACCCAGACGACGCCGTTGCCGTCGATGTCGGCGCCGCGCGCGCCGAAGCCGGGGAGCGGCACGTTGTACACCTCGGTCAGCGCGGTCTCGGGCGGATGCGATCCGGGCGCGACGCGGACGACGGCGCCGGGATTCCCCATCACGGCGCCCCAGATCGATCCATCGACCGGGCTCGGCATGATCGAGTAGAACGGCGTCACGACGCGCTTGTCCTTCGTCGGATCGACCGGATCGTTCGGCCCGACGTACTCGTCGCGCTTGCCGTTCCCGTTCGTGTCCAGCACGAACGCGGTCCAGCCCTGCGACGCCGCCGCGTCGCCGGTCTTCAGGAACTGCTTCGTGTTCAGCCAGCCGAGCACCGGGCCGCCGCCGCTCGACCAGAGCGTGTCGTCCGCGTCGTAGCCGAACTGCACGTGATGCGTGCCGAAGCACGTGTCCACGAACGTGTACTTCTTCGTCTTCGGTTCGAAGACGGCGACCTGCCGGACGTTGCGATCGATCGGGAAGAGCTTCGCCGACGGATGCGTCGAGCCTTCGCGGCAGAACGCCGGGTTGTCCGGCGCGCGCACGGTCGCGGCCAGCCACACGCGCCCGTCGCGATCGAGCATCGAGTTGTGGTTGTTCGCGCGCGTGTCCCAGATCGCCTCGTCGCCCCAGTACGGCGACGCGGCGAGCGACTTCAGCGCCGCCGCGTGTCCCGGGCCGAGGCTGAGCGGCATCTGCGGATCCCGCACCGGCATCTTGAACGTCGTCGCCTTGTTCTCGACGGGATCGAGAATCGGCATCAGGTCCGAGCTGTACTCGGGCGATCCGAAGAGCGGCCCGTTGCCGTTGACCGTCGGGATAGCGGCGATCGCTCGAGATGAGATCGTGCAGGTACTGCTTCTCGTTCATCCAGTCGCGCAGCGTGACGACGATGTTGCGCTCGGCGCCCTGCGGACGGCTCGGGCGGCTGTGCGGCAGCTCGCCCTTCGCGATGCGATCGGTCCAGTCGCCGTAGTACTTGAACGAGGCCGGGCCCAGCCCGTTCAACTGGCCGAACATCATGTCGCCGGCCTGGCCCGACTGCACGCGGCGGTGCCACGCGTCGGCGCCCGACGCGAACGTGCCGAGCGACGCCGGAATGGTCCGCGTCGAGAGCTGGCCGAGCTGATGGCAGCCGACGCAGCCGAGGTTCTTCACCGCGCCGAGCCATCGCTGCTGCGTCATGTTGCCGGCGAACTGCTCGCGGTTCGCCATCTCGGACGCCGTCGGGATCTTCAGCATCGAGTACCAGTAGATCGCCGGGTAGTACTCGCGCCGCGTCGGCCGGCGTCGGCGCGGGCGTGGCGGAGACGTTCACGATCTTCCCGGGCTCGCTCGCGGACTTCGCGCTGTCCACCAGCCCGTAGCCGCGGACCCAGACGTCGTAGCGCGCCCTCGGCAGATCGGGAATCACGTACCGGCCCTGATCGTCGGTGACGACGATCTTGATGTAGCGGACGGGAAGGTCGTGCGTCTCGGCGATCACCCAGACGCCTGCCTCGGGGCCGTTCGGTCCTGTCACCACGCCGCCGATGTCGTCGGCGTCGATGGCGGGCGCCGCGGGCCGGGACGCCTGCTGCGCGTGCGAGCCTGTGAACAACCACGGCGCGCACATGGCGAGACCGATCGCGAGCGCGAGAGTGACGGAACGGCGGCTGATGGCGGTCATAGAAGTCCTCCTGCCTAGCAGTCCGAGGTGCAAGGCGTCAGGCGTGCGACGCCCAGGACTTGTCGCCGGGCGCATGCGGCGCGTTGGGATCGAACCGCCCGGGCGATTCGATGTAGCGCATCGCCCGCGTGCAGCCAATCTCCGACGTGAAGTAGCCGAGCAACGTGAGCTCCTTCATCATGCGAAAGTAGTGCGCGGGCTCGTCGCTCGCGGACGCGGCCCCCGGCGCGCGCACGCGCGGCTTGGGCGCGCGATCCTCCATCACGGCATGTTGCTCGCGATCGAGCGCCTCCACGAGCGACAGCCGCTGGGCGGCGGACGCCTGCATGAACGGGACGGCGTGCGCCTGGCGGCACGCGTCGTCGAGTTGCCGCATGCCCTGCTGAAACACCTGGCGCGCGCGCTCGTCGTACGCCTCGCTGACCATCAGCGCCATGAACGCGCCGACCTTTGCCGCCTTGGCGCCGGGCGTCGACGTCTCCGGCAGGATGGTCTCGGCGATCTCGTCGAGCAAGCGCCACATCTGCCGCGGTAAAGGCGCCGGTGCCTTGCGCCATCGCCTGCTCGATCGCCGCCGGCTCGAACGAGAACGCGAACAACCGGTCACCGCCGACGAGCGCCGCTCCACCCAGAAGTGCGGCGACGCGCTGCACGGCCTCGCGCCTGCTCACATGGACGTGTCGTGCGGTCGTCCATCGGTTCCTCCTCCTTCACAGGTTGCCGCGCTTGAGCTCGTCGACGGCGAACGCCGCCGCGCGGGCGGTGAGCGCCATGTAGGTGAGCGAAGGGTTCTGGCATCCCGACGACACCATGCCCGACCCATCGGTGACGAAGACGTTCGTGCAGTCCCATACCTGGCTGTGCGCGTTCAGCACCGATGTCTTCGGGTCGCGGCCCATTCGCGCCGTGCCCATTTCGTGGATGCCCATGCCCGGGAACGAGGTGTTGTCGTAGACGCGCACGTTCTTGACGCCGGTCGCCTCGAGCATCTCGGCCATGTCGTTCATCATGTCGGCCCGCATCAGGCGCTCGTTTTCACCGGTGGCGCAGTCGATCGCGACCACGGGCAGACCCCATTTGTCCTTCTTCGTCTCGTCGATCGTGATCTTGTTCGCGTGGTTCGGCAGCATTTCGCCGAACGCGGTGGCGCCGATCTGCCACGGCCCCGGCGTCGCCATCTCGTCCTTGAATGCGCCGCCGACACCGAGCTCCGCGACGGCGCGCTGCCACCCCTGCCGGCTGGCGCTGCCCTGGTAGCCGAAGCCGCGCAGGTACGCGCGCTTGTCGCCGAAGAAGTTGCGGAAGCGCGGAATGTAGAAACCCGTCGGCCGCTGACCGTACACGCTGCGATCGCCCAACTCGTCGATCGCGCCGTTGGCGCCGAGACGGAAGTGGTGGTCCATCAGGTTGTGGCCCAATTCGCCGGAACTGCTGCCGAGCCCGCCAGGCCACACGTCGCGGGCCGAGCGCATCAGGAGCCACGCGCTGTTGATGGTCGAGGCGCAGACGAACACGACCTTCGCCGAGTACACCGTCGAGGCACCCGTCGCCGCGTCGATCGCGCGCACGCCGGTGGCGCGCTTGCGGCCGGCGTCGTACACCACGTCGGTCACGATCTGGAACGTCTTGAGCGTCAATCGACCCGTGGCGGCCGCGGCCGGCAGCGTCGATGACTGCGTGCTGAAGTAGGCGCCGTACGGGCAGCCGAGCGAGCAGGCGTTGCGATACTGGCAGCGGCCGCGGCCCGGCAGCGGCCGCGTCAGGTTGGCCGCGCGGCCAGGAATGATTCGGCGGCGTCCGCCGAACTGTTTCGCCAGGCGCCCGGCGATCAGCTCTTCCGCGCCGTTGAGCGGCATCGCCGGTTGAAATTGCCCGTCGGGCAGCTGCGGCAACCCTTCGGCCGATCCGGCGACGCCAATAAAGCGCTCGACGTGATCGTACCAAGGCGCGAGGTCGGCGTAGCGGATCGGCCAGTCGATCGCGATCCCGTCTTTCGCGTTCGCCTCGAAATCAAGGTCGCTCAGCCGGTAACTTTGCCGCCCCCATGTGAGCGAGCGGCCACCCACGTGATACCCGCGGTACCAATCAAAGCGCTTGACCTCGGTATAGGGCGAGTCCTTCTCGTTCACCCACCAGTCGAGGTTCTTTTCGTTGAGGGGGTAGTCGCGCTTGAGGACCGGGTACGCTTCTTCCATCGCGTGGGTGCGGCCGCCGCGATGCGGGTATTCCCACGGGGCCTTGCGCGCGTTGACGTAGTCCTTGACGTGTTCGACGTCCTTGCCACGTTCGAGCATGAGCACGCGGAGACCGCGCTCGGTGAGCTCCTTGGCCGCCCACCCGCCCGAGATGCCGGAGCCGACGACGATCGCGTCAAACGCTTCGGACTGTGGCTGCATCTGGCTCTTCCCTGTTTGAACGCACGCCGACCGAGCGGCGCTATCGTAGACGTGAAGCGCGGGCCGGCACAACCGGCGGCGCAGAGGTCCAGTTAGAAGAGGGCGGAGGGGCGTTGAGCGGCTGATTCGCGCTAGCGACGGACCGGCCTCAGCGGACGGCGGCCGCCCGGCTCTTCGCGCCGACGCGCCGCTCGAGGTCCGACTCGAACGCGGCGAACGTGATGCCGAACCGCTCGATGGCCTGATCCATCGTCTGGCCGGCACTGAGGTCCTGCAGGAGCTGGCCGACACCCGCCGGCCCGATCCGGTCGACGAGCGCCCGCGTCGCAAAGGCGCTTTCCTCGTAGGCAATCGACCGCTTGCGCCGAGTTCAGCCTCGCGAAACTCGTTTGCAGAACCGCCAGTGGCACGAACAGCCTGGCCGCGGCCAGACGCCGCTCCGAGAGCGTTCCGTCGTGTCCTTCGAAGTACATCGCGAGCCCTTCGTTCAACCACGCGGGCAGGTTGCGCGGAGCGACGCTTTTGAGCATCGCGTGGGTCAGCTCGTGGGTCAGGACGCGGTCGAACTCCGCGAGGTTCTGCGTGGCGCCGCGGACCGGCAGGCGAATCTGGCCATCGAAACCGCCCGCCGACCATTCGGGCGCGCCCGTGATGTCGTGGAACTGCCGCTCGGAATAGAGGATGACGTTGATCGGCGCGGACGGATAGGCGCCGAGCGCCTTGCCGATGCGCCAGAACGCCGCGCTCAGCACGCTGGCGGCGCGAGCGGCGAGCTTCTGCTGCACCGGACCGTCGAAGCTGATCGTGAAGCGATCGTCCTTGAACGCGTCGCGGTTCTGCGGGAGCGAGGCCTCGTCGCGCCAGGCTGTCAGGCGGCCGCGCATGCCCACCGCGACCGACGGCGGTGCGCCGGGCAGCGCGCGCTCGTAGGTTTTGATCGCCAGCTCGAGGTCGCCCTGACGGTACAAGAGCTCGCCGAGAAACACCGCGGCCTGTACCAGCTGCGGCTCGATCTGCAGCGCCTGCTTCAGGAAGGCAATGGCGTCCTTGTCCAGCCCCTGAATGCCCGCGGCCACTCCGGCCCCGAACAGCAGCTGCGGATCGGCGGGATGACGGGTCAGCGCCTCGCGAAAAATCGAAGCCGCGCTCGCCGCGTCTCCGCTTTGCAGCGCCTGAAATCCCCTGTCCAGCGCTTCTGACGGCGCGGGCTGCGCGCTGACCGAGGTTGAGAACCACGAGATCAAGACGATCGCGATCGCGACCCGGCGCAGAACCATCGTCGCGACGCGGCGCAAGCGTCGTGCCCGCGAGTATTGTTCGGCTGTCCTGCGATCGCGCACGCGTCCGGTGACGATTTCGTCGTTTCACGACCAACATCGTATGCGTGCAAGAGTGCGTTGTCGCGATTCGGCTACGGTGCCGATACACAGCGATCGATGCGGTGCACGTCGGTGTGTCGTGCCGTGCAGAACCGGACACCAACGATCGCCGATGCTCACCGATAATGACACTGCAGCATCGGACGCGTGGGCTGGTGTATGACTGGACAGACCGTAACCCACTACCGCGTCGGCGAAAAACTCGGCGAGGGCGGTAGCGCGGTCGTCTATCGCGCCGAAGACCTGGCGCTCGGGCGCGAGGTCGTCATCAAGTTCTTCACCGCCGAAGGCGCCGGCAGCATCGCGCGCTTCCAGCACGAGGCGCGCACGATCTCCAGCCTCAATCACCCCAACATCTGCACGATCTACGAGATTGGCGAGCACCAGGGGCGTCCGTTCCTGGCGATGGAAATGCTCGACGGCCAGGTCCTGTCGAGCACGATCGGCGGCCGCGCGCTGAAGACCGCGGACGTCATCGATCTGGGCACGCAGATCGCGGACGCGCTCGACGCGGCGCACACCGAAGGCATCGTCCACCGCGATGTGAAGCCGGCCAACATCTTCGTCACGCGGTCGGGACGCATCAAGCTGCTCGACTTCGGCGTCGCCGTCATGCTCCCGCGGCGGGTCGATCCGACGACCGCCCGTTCGCTGTTCTCGACCGGCGGCACGATTCCGTACATGTCGCCCGAGCAGGCGCGCGTCGAAGAGCTCGACCACCGCACCGACCTGTTCTCGCTCGGCATCGTCCTCTACGAGATGGCCACGGGAAAACGGCCGTTCGCCGGCGCCACGGCGGCGGACGTGCTCGCGGCCATCGTGAATCAGCTGCCGATCGCGCCGCGGACGCTCAACCCGGACGTGCCGGTGGAGCTCGAGCGCATCATCACGAAGGCGCTCGAAAAGAACCCGATGCTTCGCTCTCAGACCGCATCGGACGTCAGGGCCGACCTGCAGCGGCTGAAGCGCGATCTCGATCGAGCGGCCGCGAGTGGCGCGCAGAGCGCGGGTCGTTCATCCGCGCTGCCGTCCCTGCGTGCCTCGATCTGGCTGGGTGCCGCGGCCGCGCTTGGTGTCGTGGCCGTCGCCGGCGGCGCCTGGTGGGCTCTCGCCGCCGTGAGGGGACGGACCGTCTCGGCCGCATCGGTTGAAGGGCTGACGGAGCCGGCACGCGAGGCGGACGTGCAGTTGCGCACGGAAAAGGCGGCGCCGAAAGAACCGGCAAGGGAAAACGCCACGCCTGCGCTACCGGTCGTCGTCGCTCGAGCGAGCGTCGCGCCGCCCGCGACGACCGGAGCCACCGCCCGCCCGCCCGGCACCGGCCGTGATCCCGCCGCGCGTCGAAACGGCCGCTGCCGATGCGCCGATTCCCGCGGGACCGGATCAATTCCTCATCGCCCGTCAACAGATCGATCTGAAGCTGTACGACCAGGCGATCGAGAGCCTCCGGAAGGTCGCTGAGGGCGGCGACCGCCAGAAGGCGATCGAGGCCTCGTTCCTGACCGCGTCGATTCACGACACGCGTGGCGACACGCCGAACGCGATGAGCACCTACATCGAGATCGCGCATCGCTTTCCGGAGGACTCCCGCGCCGCCGAAGCGCTCGTGCGGCTCGCGGAAGCGACGCTGAAATCGAAACGGCGCGACAAGGAGCCGGATGCGCGCAAGACGTTGTCCGAGGTCGTCGAGAAGTATCCTGGCAGTCCGTGGGCGCCACGGGCTCTCGTGATGCGCGGAGACCTCGAAGCACGGCAGGGCACGTACCAGCGTGACGAAGTCTTCGGCGGATCGGTCCCGACGGCCGCGCTCACCTACCGCGCCGTCGTCGAGCGCTATGCGTCGAGCGAGGCCGCGGCCGCCGCCCTGAACAAGCTGGCGCGCATCTACGCGGACTCGAAGCGGTTCGACGTCGCCGCCGCCACGTTCCAGGAGCTCGGGACGCGGGATACCGAGGATCGGTTCGATGCGTGGTTCGCGGCCGGCGAGATCTACGAGAAGCGCCTCAAGGACGGCGCGCGAGCGCAGGACCGCATACGCTCGCGTGCTCCCCTCGTCACCCCACTACGCCGAGGCGCGCAAGCGCATCGCCCGGCTAAGTTTCGACGAACGATTCGGCGACTCGCGAGAACATCATGGCCGCGTTGGGGGTTTTGGCCGGTGGGTCGAAGGCGTCGCTGCCGCGCCGATTGGCGGGTACTCTCGCAGCGCTCGATGCTGCGAAGCCTGAGGACGCGGTGTTGCTGTTCTTCTCAGGACACGGACGGACGCGGCAAGGTCATTTTTACTTCCTTCCGTACAATACCAACGGCAGCGACGGTTTGGACTTCTCGGATGCCGATCTCGAGCAAGGGCTCGAGCGCATTGATGCGGAAAGCATCGGCGTTATCGTTGATGCGTGCAGTTCGGGAGGCGCGCTGAACGTGGACGACCCGAGGCTGGGACCGCTGAACCAGCACGGTTTGCAGCGGCTCGCCTACGACAAGGGCGTCTTCTTTCTGACCTCGAGCCAGACGTTCCAGCAGGCGCGCGAATATGGCCAATTCGGTCATGGCATCCTCACTTACGTGACGGTTGTCGAGGGACTGGAGCAACGGTTGGCGGATCGTGAGCCACGCGATGGGGCCGTCGATTGGCGGGAGATGTTTCAGTATGCTGTGGATCGCGTGCCGGAACTCGAGCTCCAGAGATTCGCGACTCAGTCGCGAAACACTCAAACGCCGCGACTGACGTTACCGCGTGACGCCGAACAGCGACCTGCGATCGTATTGGCACGTCCGTCCGCCAAGCCAGTGCGATACTGAAGATACGCAGATGGACGCCGACGCCGCTCGACGATGGCTGATCTTGTGGAGCCTGGTAATTACCGCCGCAGTGTTCGTGTTCTTCATCATCGCCCCCCTTACCGGTTTCCCGCTGAGTTTTGAGCAGACGCGCAGCCTCATTCAACTCATTTTGCCGGTGTTCCTCGGGTATCTGGGCAGCGCATCCTACTTCGTGTTTCCACGCGCATCGCGTCGGGCGCGGTATCCCTCGAACAGCGAGCTCATCGGACTCATGGTGCGAGGCCCAGTCATCGTGTTCGCGATCGTCAGTGTCGTCGCGATCTCGACATTCGGATTCTCCAATCGGCCGAGCGCACGTACCCGGAACCGGGATGACGATTGAGATGTTGTCGACCATCCTGTCGGCCGCCCTCGGCCTGCTCGCCGTCACGACGAACGTGGCCGTTGCGTATCTTTTTACGTCTGAGCAGGAACGGCGTGCTTAGGCTCTACATTGTCGGGTTCACTTGTGCTCTGGCATTTGCGGGGCAGTCGGAGTCGCGCGCTGGTCTCGCGCGGGAGACGATCGAACTTCCTTACAACCCAGCGGTGGCCGACATTCGACGCGACCGCCCGACCAACACGCCGAACAGTTGGCCGACATGCTCCGAGGCGACGTCGAGCGTCCATGCGCCGTGCCGCTTTGTCGCGCCGTATCCGGTCGCTGTCGATGTGCGGACCATTGCCGACATCGATCCCGTGTATGCATGGGCCGAAGCGTCGACGGTGCGAGACGGCTTGCGACTTGCTGCTCAACTCGATGAGGCAGCGCAATCGGCGACACTCGCTGAATGCGATGAACTGCAATGTCGGGCGATTATCCGGATTCGAGAACGCGTCGCCAACGAGCGTCGGCTGGCCGCTTGCTCTGTCTTGCACGAGGGCAGTCGCCCGCTCGGTGCGCCGATGAATTGCCTGCTGGCAAGCGTCTCCGCTCAGGGTACGACCTGGTTGAGAGTCGTCGCCGGGTACAACAAGGGCCGGGCGAAATCGCGCGGGCTCCCCGAATTCGAGTTTGCCCGCCTCGGAACGCGTGCGATTTCAGTTGATGGTCTGCTCGAGCGGTTTAGAGGTGCGCTCGCGGACGTGCCGTTGGCGTTGACGGCAAAGATCGCCGCCCGCGACATTGTCGCCGGCTATTCCGAGTACAAGGTGTCCACCGTTCTCGCCCGCTTCAGGCCGCCATTGAGAGAGATGGCGACCGTCAGAATCGACGTTCGCCCTGCGGACGAGGGTTCTATCCACGCCGTTCGCGTCATCGTCGAAACCAGACTTCTCGTGAATCCACAAGCGACGACGAAGCGTGAAGACTGGCAGTTGCCAACACCGCCGCAAGAGGCCGCTACAACGCCGCGGTGTTCGAGACGGTCCGACAGGCTCTACCCTCCGGCTGCGCCGCTCCGCTGTGGCGGTCCGATTCGAGTGCTGACGTGCGATGTCTCTTCGAGCTTCGAACTGCCGCAGTGGGTTTGGCGTTGACGAGGTAGCCGGCGCAAGCAGCGCTACTGGATCCCAACGCACGAGGACACCGGTCGTATCGCGAGACACTACCGGGCTGATCGTGAAGGCGCGTTGCCGGCCCAGCGTGGTCGTTCGGCCTGCGATGACTCCAAGCGCGGCACCGAAGGTCACATCGCTCAAATAGTGGCGCCGGTTCTGAATCCGCGACGCCCCGACGTACGACGCGGCGGTGTACGCCGGAATGCCGACCTTCCAGCCGAAATAGCGCTGCAGCACGGTGGCCGCCGCGAAGGTCGCCGTGGTGTGGCCCGAGGGAAAGGAAAACCCCGAGCCCGATGGTCGATCGCGCCTCGTGGTCTGCTTCACACCAATCGCGAGCGCTTCCGCCATCATCTGCGCGCGAACGAGATCGGCGCCCACGAGTGCCAGGCGGTCATGCTTGAACACCCGGCCGGCACCGTAGGCGGCGAATGCCGCACCGAGCTCGAATGGCGTGCCGCCGAGGACCGCGCCAGCCTTGAACGGCTCCCGCAAGCCGTCGTTGCCGGCAAGCAGGCGGGTCGACCTGTCGTCGACTTCGTGTGTCGCGAGCGACAGGACGCCACCCGCCGCCAGCCACCCGAGATTGTCCAAGGTCGGCAGCTTCTTGAAATCGCGGACGGTACCGGTGAACAGCTGCACGAACGACGGCGCCGTGTCGTTCGGAACCGCCGGCGGCGGGGCCGACGGTGACTGCGCTCGCGCAGGCGTGGCAGCAGCCGTGAACGCGACCACTGCAACAAGCACCGTTGCGAACGATTCCGCGATCCTCACGACGGCATCCTTTCGAGACCAACCAGCTGCCACTGGCCCTGCTGGTAGCGGAAGAAGACGTTGATCGGCTGCGCCCAGGATGGCCGGGATCCATCGATGCTGCTCAGTTCGACTTTGACGAACCCGCCGTCGTGGCGAGGCAGCCCGCTCGGCGCCTCGAGCCGGGTCGAGCGCGCCTGGGTTTCGCGCGATGCGTACGGTGCGCGCCGTCGCGTTGTCGAACCGGAACCACACCGCGCGGTAGCCGGCCGGCGCCCTGGCGAAGTCGGCGTCGACCGCCGCGTTGCGGAACGTCAGCACGCCGGCGTCGTTCAGCGACGGATCGGCAATCGGGTTGATGGCGGTCAGATAGGCCCGGCCGATGGCGTCGCGCCGTTCGGCGAGCGCCCGCACCAGGAACGCTTCCGATGCCGGATCGCGGAAGTCGCCGGCGCGTGACCGCCGCGCGCAGCAGGTCGGTCGTCAGCGACATGAGCTTCTGCGCCGCCCAGAACTTGTCGTCGGCGCGCGCGTGGAGAAACGCCTGGTTCGGCACGCGCGGCTTCCACAGCGTCGGGATTGAAGCTGGCGTTGTCGGCCGGGAGCCGGCCGATCGACGGCGCTTCGTAGAACTGGCGCGGTGTGCCACTTCGGGAATCGCGAAGCCGAACGCCAGCATCTGCTTCAGGATGTCGCGCGGTTCGACCAGGTACTCGTCGCCTTCCCAGTAGTCGGCCGGTCCGACGCCGCCGCTGCCGAGCGCCGATCCGAAGTCGAGCAGGTGGTGGCGCACGTACGAGCGGCCGTTCTCGGTGACCAGCGTGTCGAGCGAGTTGATCGCCTTCGCGTCCACGTGATTCAGCCACGCGGCGAACACGCCGTAGCCGCGCAGCTCGCGCCGATCCTCGTGCGGCACGATGTCGTTGGGATCGTCCGGCCGCGTGTCGAAGAACCGGATGCGGCCGATCGGCTTGCCGGGCAGCGCCTTGCTGGCGACGACGCGATAGGCGCCGTCCGGCTCGCGGTCGGCGCGCTGCAGCAGGCGTGTCGATGTCGCTCGAGCCGCATCGCGCGGCGCTTGCCGCCGGGCGGCGTGAACTTCGCGCCGTTGCCGACGCACGAGCTGCTCGCGGCGCATGTAGGCGATGTGGTTCTCGGGCACGTGGTAGCCGAGCGCCCACATCAGCTTCGTCACCGCCACCTCGGTGCCGGTCGCCATGCCGCGGATAGCCCGGCGGATCGAACTTCAGGAACCAGAGCTGCCCCTTGGCGTCCTTGATCGGTGAACCCCGGCGTGACGCCGTCGCTCTTCGACGAGCGTGACCGTCCAGATGCCGGGCGCGGGTCCGGGCGTGGTGTCGGGCCCCCTGAAGACGTCCGCCGGCGTCAGCGGCCGGGCGCCGGCGCGGTTCGTGAACCAGCTCGAATCGGGCACCTCGTCGACCGTGTTGACGTTCTTCGCGCGGTCCGCCGCCGACGGTGCGCGGCCCGAGCAGGTTGGTCGCGAGATCGGCGAACAGATCCACCTCCAGCGGCTTCATCGCCGATGCGTCCTGCGTGTCGCGCTCCCGCCAGACCGGGTCGTCGTCGTAGAAGCGCGGCGCGGCAGCGGACGAGGCCATCGTCAACGCGGCGGCGACACACAGCGTCCCGCCGATGATGGCGGCGAATCGCGTTCGTTTCTTGGTGCTCATAAGGCTCCTTGTCATTCCGGTATTGAAAAATCGATTCAGAAGCTCGGGCTGAACGAGAACGAGAGGCCCATGCCCTCGCGCGGTGCGGGCCAGCTCGATCCGGGTCAACGTTCGGTTCGGCGTGTGCAGCGTGAGGCCGATGCCGTAGGACTTCTTCAGGTCCCGCAGATCGAGGTCCTGGAAGCGCGCGGCGACCTTGCCGGCGTCGACGAACAGCGCCATGTCGACGAACGGACCGGCGGTCCAGCGGTACTCGCCGCTGAAGAGCAGCCGGTTGCGATCGCGGAAGCGCCAGGTCGGATAGCCGCGCAGCGAGTGGCTGCCGCCGAGATCCGGCATCAGGAAGTACGGCACGTCGTTTCCGGCGGCGGCGTCCGTCGTCGAGGCGGCGGCGCGAAGCGCGATCACCCAGTTCTCGCGCAGGATCGGCACGAACTGCTTCACTTCGGCGTCGACGCGGCGGAAGCTGTAGCCGTCGCCGGACTTGACGTCCGCGATAGTCGGACCAGTCGACGCGGTAGAGCCCGCCGCGCCTGGTGTACGACGGGCGAGGTCCGCCAGTCGAACTCGGCGAACGCGCGGCTGCGCCGGTAGGTCGGGCTCGCGTCGGTCGCCTGGATGCCGAGCGAAGTCCATGCCGGCGCCGACCGCGACGAACTTCGCGGCCTGCAGCCGTGCCGACGCGCCAACCGTCGTCGAGCGGTAGGCGTAATCGCGACGGCTGCCGTCCGTCGTCGTTGCCGACGCCGTAGAACGCGACCGCCGGCGCGTCGAGCCAATCGCCCGTTGGCCTGGATCAGGAGCCGCCGGTTCGCGAATTCGGGCAGGCGAACCTGTGCGCTCGACGCCCTTGTAGTTTCTCGCGGACCACGCGGCGTGCGCGTCGAACGTGCCCGAGTCGGCGAAGCGCGCGCGATAGCCGGGGCCGACGCCGAGACCGCCGCCGTCGAACACGCTGCCGATGAACGGGTAGACCGGCCGTTCGGTGCCGAGCAGGCTCTCGGCCGTCAGAATGCGGCGCTTCGAGCGGCGTCGGCTGGTATTCATGAAGGCGCGTCGCCTTCTCGGCGCGCGCGGCCGCGAGCTGCCCTTCGCGCGTCTCCTGTGCGGACGCCGGCGTCGCGATGGCGAGGAACACGAGGCCCGCCGCGGCGGCGGCCATCCGGCGCGTCTGCGCCCGCGGCAGCGTCCACTGCGGATGGGCGATCCGCACCGCAATCGTCAGCCAGACCAGCGTGAGGACGATGTTGATCGCGGCGAACTGCGGGACGGTCAGGTGCAGGATGGCCGTGCCGGCAAACACCGCGGCGGCCGACAGCACGTCGCCGCTCGCGGACGAAGAACGTGTCGATCGCCTGCTTCGCCTTGTACTTCTCTTCCCGCGTCGTCGGCAGCCACAGCAGCTGCCGGGCCGTGTTCATGATCGAGTAGTCGGTCGCGTTCTCCGCCGTCTTGATCCAGCGCACCAGACCGAGCCCGGCGCCGGCGGCGATGATCGAGTAGCCGCCCAGCGCGATCAGCGGCAGCGCGAGCAGCACGCCCGCGAGTCCGCGGTACTTGACGAGACGCGACGTGACGAACGCCTGCAGCAGGAACGCGGTGACGTTGACCCAGAACTGGTAATCGCCGGCGTACGCGCCGATGAACGCCTGCCGGTTGAAGGCCGGATCGAGCGCCGCCAGCTCCTTGACGTGTGCGGTCAGCAACCGCGAGATCAGGTACTCGCCGGTGGTGTTCACCACGTTGAGCAGGACGATCAGCACCGCGATCAAGCGCAGGTACTTGTTGCCCAGGACCAGCTGGAAGCCGCCCGACGAGGACATGCGGGGCTGCGGTGTCTGGCTGCGGCGCTCGTCGCGGCGGTTGATCCAGCAGGTACAGGACCACGCTGACCGCCAGCAGCAGCTGCCGAAATCTGCAGGATGCTCTGCGGATGCACGCCGAGACGAAACAGCCGCGCCGCCACCAACGATCCGAGCGGCGCCCCGGCGGTCATGCCGATCACGATGATCGGGAACAGCCGGTCGCCGGCCTCCTTGCGGTAGATGTCGTTGGCGAACGACCAGAACTGCGCGACCAGCGACATGTTGAAGATGCCGACCCAGATGAAGAAGGCGACGCCGACATACGGCACGCGGGCCGCCACCGCAGACGCGAACAGCTCGATGCAGGCGATGAAGAACAGCGTCACGCCCGACCAGCAGCCTGGCGCGGTCGACGCGCGACGCGAACCAGCTGTAGAGCGGAACGAATCCCATCAGCAGCAGCGCCTGGCCGGCCGCGGCGTACGAGCGCACTTCGGCGCCGCCGCCGAGCAGAATCAGCGGTTCGCGAACCGTCTTGATGACGGAATAGCAGATCAGCAGCACGAAGATGTTGATCAGCATCAACACCGCGGTGGCGCCTTCACCGGCGCGGACGTCGGTGAACAGCGACAGCGCACGATCCAGCAGCGATTTCTCGGTACGGCGGGTTTCGAGAGCGTCGGGTCCGGGCATTGCGTATCTCCTCGGCCCCTTAACGCGCCAACGGCAGGGAAACCCCGCAATCCGCTTCGTCTCAGGGGCGCTGCTTGGATGGCGCTCGTAGCGCAGCGCTTAGGGCGTCGGCGGACCAGGGCAGGCCTGAAGGCTCGCTACGGAAGCCGCCGTTGATCGGAAACGCGCTCTAGTGGATGGCGAAGGAGGGTTCGAGCGGCAGGGCGTCGGACACCGCCAGAGGGCCGGACAGCTCCACGAGATGGCGTTCCCACCAGTTTCTGGCGACTTCGCTGTCCCAGGGCTCGCTCGACCGGCAGTGGGCCAGCATCTCGAGCACCGCGGCGGCATCCTGCGGACGATGACGCGGATCCTTGGCGAGGCACGCCAGCACCAGCGCGTCGAGCTCCCGCGAAATCGGCATCTCGGTGCGGTGCGACGGCGGGACCGGCGCCGCCTGCAGGTGCATGGCGAACAGCTCCCTGGGCGTCGTCGGCCTCGAACACCGGCTGCCCCGTCAGCAGGTAGTACGCGACGCAGCCGATGGCGTAGACGTCTGCGCGCTGGTCGATCTCGGCGCCGAGGATGATTTCCGGCGCCATGAACGCGGGCGTGCCGGTCGTCGTGTGGAATCTGCCCGACTCGGCCGGCTCCAGCGATCGGCGGCCGTTGAATTTCACCAGGCCGAAGTCGAGCACCTTGACGAAGTCGTAGTCGAGCCCCATCCGGCAGACGTAGATATTGGACGGCGTGACGTCGCGGTGGACGAGGCCCCGGGCGTGCGCCTCGGCGAGCGAGTGACACACCTGCCGCAGCAGGAACAGCGCGCGCGCGGCCGGGAGCGGCCCGAACTCGCGCACCAGCGACTGCAGGTCGCGACCGTCGAGCAGCTCCATGACGTAGTAGAAGGTCTGGTCGGCCGTCGCGCCGAAATCGAACACCTGGATGGTGTGCGGCGAGCTCAGGGCGGCGGTCGCCTGCGCCTCGCGCTCGAAGCGGCGCAGCATGTTGTAGGCCTCGGCGTGGCTCCCGGCGCCGAGCAGCTCGGGCCGTATGAGCTTGATGGCCGCGCCGCGCGCGAGCAGCCGGTGCTTCGCCCGCCACACTTCGCCCATCCCGCCGCGCCCGAGCAGCTCGACGAGCTGGTAGCTGCCCATCTCCTGCGCCTGCCGAAGGCGGCGTCCGAGCCGATGCAACACGTGCGACGGAAGAATCGCGACCACCGCGCAGGCGAAGTTCGGCAGGTAGAGCACGAGCGTGTTGGCGGCCGATACCATCGGCGCGCCGTACAGATGCGCGATCCAGGCCGCGAGCGGGTCGGTCGCGGCCGACGCCAGCGAGGCCACCAGCATCTTCACGCGGCCTGGCCGGCAGAATCATCGCGGCGATGAGGATGACCACCGTGTTCCACGACAGCCCGCGCCCGCCGATGAGATCGGCGAGACCGGTCGTGGCGTTGATCACCGCGACGCCGACGGCGTTCAGCACGAAATAGAACAGCCCCGCGTCCGCCTTCCTGTCGGCCGCGTGCGGCGCGTAGCGAACGTAGACAAACATGATCACCGAGACGACGATCGCGAGAATCTCGACGACGATGCTCGAATACGACACGGCGGTGCCGACCGAGAGCGGGCGAATCATCGAGTCCATCACCAGCCCGTACGCCCACAACCCCGCGCCCACGGCCGCGCACACCGCCAGCCGCCGGACATGCTCGGAGACCACGGCATCCGGAAGACCGCGTGTCCCCGACACGCCGGACGTGCGCGGCGACGGCGTATCGAGTCGTGGTTCGACGAGCCTGGATTCAGCCATGCGTCTCATGATGCGGTTGAATCGGCGGGAAGCAGCTCGCCTCGCAGCCTGAGCTCTTCGAGGTTCAGCACGATCGAATGGTTCGAGCGCAGGAGCTCGGCCATGACTTCTTCGCGTGGACGCGCCGAGCGCGCGACGGCGCGGCGCTCGATGAAGGGCCACAGCCGCTGGCGGATCGCCGGCGGCAGCACGCTTTCGAGATACTCCAGCGCCGTCCCTTGCAGCTGCTCGTCGTCCGTATAGAGGCTGCGAAACGCAATCTGCAGCGGCTCTCGCGGCAGCACCAGCGACAGCAGCGTGAAGACGTGCGCCAGGCTCTCACCGGCCCGCGTCCGGACGAACTCGTCGAGCGTCGTCGGGCGGTTGCCCTCGTCGGAGCCGTCCAGCAGCCGCCGGCTCTCCCAGACGCCTCGGCCCACGGCGACCTCCCGGAGAACGACGGCGAAGATCTGCGCGCTGTCGATCTGGACGAGCGGGTTCTTCTCGACGATCGCCGCCAGCGACCGGGCCGACTGGAACCTGACGTCGAACCGCGGATCGTCGAGACCGAACATGAGACCGCTGGCGGCGCGCTGCGAGACGCACACCGAGAACACGCGCGCCAGACGCCGCCGGACGGCGAAGTCCTGGTTCGGGATCGAGCAACGCGTCGACGAGTTGACCGATCCGCTCCTCCGCGACCTTGCGGAGCGCGAACAACGCGTGGTCGGCGACCTGGTCCCAGGCCAGCAAGGTGATCGCGTGCGGGACCAGGCCGGCGGTCAGGCCGTCCTCCCGCGATAGCACTTCGACGACGCGCCGCCGATCGCGCGACCGCAGGCCGAGAATGTCGCGCACTTCGGGTTCGAGCGATGCGGGATCGATCGCGGGGCGCGCGGACGGGCCATCGGTGTGTCGCGCATGCGCCGTCAACGCCTCGCCGCCATCGCGCCCGAGCAGCCAGGGCGGCCGGATTCCACTGACCGTCGTCTTCGCGTCGATCGGATCGGCGCCCGCCCGGCGCGAGAGATCGACGAGGCTGCTCGCGAGCGTGCCGAGATAGCCGCGATTCAGCCGGCTCGCGGCCCACAGGGCGCCCGCCGAGCACATGATGGCGAGCGACAGGATCGCCGAGGACTGCGACACCGGGGCAAGCAGCAGCGCCAGGCGGACGGCCCCGCCGCCGACGCCGTCGCCGAGACGGTCGAAGCCCACGTCGATCAGCGTTTTCGCGGCCCGTTTCTCGTCTGCTGGAATCGGCGTGTAGAAGAGCTCATAGCCGGCCCGGAAGAAGGAGCTGCGGAAGACCGATTCGCCGCCTCGGGCCATGAGCAGACTGCCGAAACCTGGCGCGACGAGACTGGCGACGCTGCCGGCCAGCAGAGCGCCGGCCGGGGTGCCGGCGGAGACGGCCAGCCCGAATCGCTCGAGAACCACGCGCGACGCCGATGTCTGCAGCGCAAACGCCAGCACGCTGGTGGCGGCGTAATACAAGGCGAAGAACCGCAGCAGGTTGTCGCCGCGCCCGAACGCCTCGATCGCCTGCGCCTTGAACAGGTAGTCGACCAGCGCCGCGCTGGTCGTGCCGAGCAGTACCAGCCACGCGAGGTTCCGGAGGTACGGCGCGTCGTGCAGGACGCGAAGTGCCGAACGCCGTGGCGCACCGGCCTTGTCCTCGTCAGAAGTCATGAGGCCCTGGCCGTCGGCGGCGCACAAGGCAGTCTGGCGGACGAACCAGGCACTGCAGAACTGCAAGAGGGCGAGCAGCGGCAGCATCGCCGGAACGCCGAACATCGCCGCGACGCGCTCGGTCGCGAGCGCACTGACCAGACCGCCCAAGGTGCCGGCGGCGGCAATATGACCGTATCTCTTCTTGGCGGTGTGCGGGTCGAACCGCTCGCTCGCGATCAGCCAGAAGCCCGACGCCAGAATCGGACCCGCTGCCGAGATATGGAGATAGACGGCAACGGCCGTCGCGAGCGGCGCCTGGGATCTGAGCGCCCACTCGATCAGGAACAAGGCGCCACTGGCCGCGAACGTGGCCGGCACCCATGTGCCTGGTCCGACGCTGCGGGCGGCCCTCGCATTGGCGACGACCAGCGCGATCGAAAAGGCCGAGGTCACCAGCAGCATCGTCGGGAGGGCGGAGATGTCGTGGGACGTCAGGAACAGCGCGTCACGGACAGCCTTGCCGCTGACGAACTGGGCGGTGACCGCCGCGGCGCCAAGCATTGCCGCAACGACCGACCGCGACCTGGCCTTGACGATGTCCATGCTCAGCACACCTCCTTCCTACGCCTCTTAACGCGCCATCCGGTGCAAAACCCCGCAAAGTGTGGTTAAACTCTTTGTACACACGCGAATGCTGTCGTTACACGAGCGGGCGAAGGATGTATTCCTCCGCGCCTTGGACGTTCCCGCGGCCGAACGCGGGGAATTCGTCGCCGAAGCCTGCGGAACCGACGCGCGCCTCCGCCAGGAGGTGGAGTCGCTCCTGTCGTTTCATGAAGAAGGCGCGAGCACAGGGCGGCCGGTCGGCACGGACACCAACCCGCCCCGATTTGCCGCGGGCCAGGTGTTCGCCGGCCGGTATCGCATGATCGCGCGCCTCGGCCGCGGCGGAATGGGCGAGGTCTGGCGCGCTGACGATCTGACGCTTGGAACGCCCGTCGCCTTGAAGTTCATTCGGTCGGCGTCGGCCGGCACGCGGGGCGGCATCCTGAACGAAGTCCGGCTGGCGCGGAAGATCACGCACCCCGCGGTCTGTCGTGTCTTCGATGTCGGCGAAGACCACGGCGAAGTGTTCCTGTCGATGGAGCTGGTCCGCGGCGAAGACCTGGCCTCGCTGATCAGGCGCGTCGGGCGGCTCCCCTCCGAGAAGGTCATCGACATCGCGCGGCAGTTGTGCGGCGGGCTCGCCGCGGCGCACGCCGGCGGCGTGCTCCATCGCGACCTGAAGCCCGCCAACGTCCTGATCGACGAACAGGGTCAGGTGCGCATCACGGATTTCGGCATCGCGGTCGCGGGACTCGACCGCGTGCCGCAGGCGCTGGTCGGGACGCCCGACTACATGGCGCCCGAACAGCTGTTACCGGGCGCGCCGCTGACCGAGCGGACCGACATCTACGCGCTGGGGCTGCTCCTGTACGAACTGGTCGTCGGCCAGCACGCGTTCACGCGATCCGGCACGCGGGTGAATCCGGTGCGGCCCGTCGACGTTCCTGCCGTACGTGAATCCAGAGCTCGAGCGCGTCATACTCCAGGCGCTCTCTCCGGATCCGCAGGCCCGGCCCGAATCGGCGGAGGCGGTCGCCAACAGCCTGCCGACGACCACCGGCGCGCGAACGGGCCCACGAACCAAGAAGGGCACGCGCGCCACGCGATGGTGGCAGCTGGCAGCGGGCGTTGCCGCCGTCGTGGCGCTCGTCGTCATCGCCATCTCGTTCTTCCAGCCGCGGAGCGGCAATCAGGCGCTGACGGCGCAAGACACCATCGTGCTGGCAGACTTCGCGAACACGACCGGCGATCCGGTGTTCGACGGCGCCCTCAAGGTCGCGCTGGCGGTCGCCGTCGAACAGTCGCCGTTCCTGAAGGTGTTCCCGGACGAACGCGTCCGCGACACCCTGCGCCTGATGAACCGGCCGCCCGACGAACCGGTCACGCGGTCGATCGCCCGCGAAGTCGCGCAGCGCGAGCAGCTGAAAGCGTTGCTGGCCGGATCGATCGCACCGCTGGGACGCAATTACGTCATCGCCGTCGAAGCCGTCAACGCGCTGACCGGCGATGTGATGGCGCGGGAGCAGGTGGAAGTCGCTGGGAAGGAACAGGTGCTGACAGCGCTCGGCGGCGTCGCGTCGCGGCTGCGGGAAAAGCTGGGCGAGTCGCTCGCCTCGACTCAGAAGTTCGACGTGCCGCTGCCGCGGGCCACGACGCCGTCGCTCGAGGCGCTGCACGCCTACGCGCTGGCGCTCGACGAAGGCCGCATCAATCCGCGGCTCGAAGCCATCCCGCACTTGAAGCGCGCGCTCGAGATCGATCCGGATTTCGCGATGGCGCTGGCGCATGCTCTCCGGCGTCTATGCCAACACCAATCAGACCGCGCTCGCGCCCGAGCTGTCGCGGCGGGCGTTCGCCCTGCAGGACCGCGTCAGCGAGCGCGAACGGTTCTTCATTTCGTGGCGCTACTACCGCGACGCGGCGCAGGCGTGGGACAAGGCGCTCGAGCTGGCCCAGTCGTGGACCGCTCGCGTATCCCCGCGAGGCATTCGCGTTCAACAGTCTCGGCGCGGCGTATATCTATCTCGGCCAGTACGATCGGGCGGTCGAACCATTTCGGGAAGCGATGCGGCTCGACCCGAAGTTCCTGCCGCCGATCTCCAACCTCGCGGGTGCGTTCATGGCGCTCAACCGCTACGGTGAGGCGAGCGCGACCCTCAAGGAAGGCATGGCCCGGCAGGTCGGCTTCAACGGCGGGCATCGCATCGCGTACCTGCTCGCGTTCATCGGCAACGACCCGGCGGCGATGTCGGAGCATCTGAACGCATCGATCGGGCTCGGCAACACGAATGCGGCGTTCGGGTGGGCGGCTCACGTGTCGGCGTTCGGAGGGGCGATCTCGTCGGCGCACGAGCAATTCCGCCGCGGCGTCCAGATGTCGCGTCAGGGCGGATTCCAGGAGGTCGCTGCGCAGCTATCCATCGAAGACGCGGAGGCCCACGCGATCGTCGGACAGTGCGCGGAGGCGGCAAAAGAGATTGCCGACGGACTTGGGTCGAGCCGCGACAACATCTCGCTCGAACGCGCCGGCCGGGTGCTGGCGCTGTGCCAGGCGGACAAGGAATCTGCGGCTCTCGTCAGCGAGCTCGAGCAGCGGTATCCCGAGTCGACGTTGACCAAGCGCGTGTCGGTGCCAGTCATCGCCGCCGTCAGCGCGGTCGGGCGCCGCGAGTGGAGCCGCGCGCTCGCCATCCTCGAACCCGTGAAACCCTACGATCACGCGGCGTGGGCGGAGTTCTGGCCCGCCTACCTGCGCGGTCAGGCGCAGATGGGACTGAAGCGCGCCGACCTGGCCACCGCCGAGTTCCAGTCGATCCTGGATCACCGCGGCGAAGCGCCGGTCTCGCAGCTCTATGCGCTCGCGCAGCTGGGCGTCGGCCGAGCGGCCGTCCTGGGCGGCGACGTCGACAAGGCGCGCCAGGCCTACGACGGATTCCTGGACCTCTGGCGCGCGGCGGACCCGGCGCTGCCGTTGCTACGCGAGGCGCGGGCCGAACGCAGCCGGCTGCACGATCAGGCTGCTGAAAAACGCAGCCTGAAGTGAGAACTGAGAACTGACGAGACTGAGAACTCGCTAGAACTGCATGCCAACGAAACGGCCCGAACCTGCCGAGCTCTTCCCGGTCATCTACGGCGAGCTGCGCCGCGTGGCCGGCCGATACCTGTCGCGCGAGCGCCGCAATCACACCTTGCAGCCGACGGCGCTCGTGCACGAGGCGTGGCTGAAGCTGCAGAACGACCGCAACGTCGGGCTGAAGGGCCGCACCAACGGACTGGCCCTGGCCGCGCAGGCGATGCGCCGCCTGCTCGTCGATCATGGACGTCATCAGAAGCGCGACAAACGCGGCGGCGGCGTCCAGCCGGTCGTGCTCGACGATTTGCTGAAGGCCGCCGCCACCGCCGCCGTACCGGTCGAAGATCTCCTCACGCTCGAGTCGGCGCTGACACGCCTCGAGGGCAAGGACCCTCGCGCGGCTCAAGTGGTGGCGCTGCGCTTTTTCTCGGGCATGTCGACGCCGGAAGTCGCCGAACATCTGCAGGTCTCGGTGCGAACGGTGGAGAGCGACTGGACGTTCGCCCGCGCGTGGCTCAAGCGCGACCTCTCAGGCGAGGGCAACGCCGACTGACACGACGGTGCCGGGATCGGTGCCGGGATCGGTGCCGGGATCGTGCCGGATCGGTGCCGGGATCGGCGTTCGTAACCTGCGCGGGCGGGTGCCGGCGCGCGGAACGTCTGAGCGCTCTATCGAAGCTGCGCGAGTTCGGCGCGAGCGGCCTGCACCGGCGCGAGATTCGGGTCCGCATCGCGCCACAGCGCCAGAAACGTCACGTACGCGTGGCGCGCCTTTGCAGTGTCCCCGGTCAACGCCGCCGCACGAGCGGCTCCGAGATGCGAGAGCGGAAAGAGAATCGAGTCCGGCGCCTCGCCGCGATGATTCAGGATCGCCTCGAACTGCCTGCCGGCTTCGGCGCCGCTCCCAGCGGCGAGATACGCAAGGCCCCTGAGATAGGCGGGCCAGAAGTCCGCGCTTCGGGCATGGTCGTACGGCGCGACCGGTCCCAGCAGCGCGAGCCCGCGCGCCGGGTCGCCGCCCTGTATCGCGAGCGCCGCGGCGATGACCGGCCGCTGAATCCGCTCGGTCAGCGTCGCGGCCGGAAACCGAAGCGCCAGTTCGTCGGACAACTTCGTGGCGTCGTCGCGCGCCCCGCACAGCGCCAGCGCGCGACCGCTGCGCTCGAGGGTGGTGTTGTCCCGGCTCAGGACCAGCGCGGCCGCGGTTTCGCGGCGCGTGTCCGCGCATTGTCCGACCGCCGCGTGCATCTCGCTCTCGCTGGCGGACCACTGCGCGGCGGTTTCCCCCAGCTGTGCCAGCGTCGCCGCCGCGACGGCGCGGCGAAACCGATCGTGGGCGATCTGCACCCGGCCGGCGAACGCGGCTGTCCGCGCCTCCCAGTCTGACGCCGCGACGCCATCCGGCAGGCGGCGCGCGGAATCCAGCTCGCGCGCCATCGTCGGCGCATCTTCCTCCATGAACGCGACGAGGTAGGTGAATCGGCGAATGCTCAGGCGGTCGGGCTGCAGGCTGGCCACCTGGCGAACGATCTCGCGCACGTCGGCACGCCGGTTCAACGCGATGAGCGTCGGGGCGAGGCTTTCGAGAGGTGCGACGAAGCTGGGGTCCAGACGGCTCGCGGTCTCGAGCGCCTGGATCGCCTGCTCGAATTGACCGAGCGCGTTGTACGACGCCCCAAGGCTGTTGAACGCGAACGCCTCGCGGGGGTACGTCGCAGTCCAGGTGCGCGCCAGCTCGAAAGCCTTGTCCCAGTCCAGCGTGGCGTCGTGGAAGTAGCGCCACGAGATGAAAAACCGCTCGCGCTCGCTGACCCGGTCGCGAAGCTCGAACGCCCGCCGGGAAAACTCCGGGGCGAGCGTGGAACGCCCTGAGTTGGCGTAGAAGCCGGAGAGCAGCGCGTGGGCGAGCGCGAAGTCCGGATCGAGCTCGATGGCTCGCTTGAGATGCGGTACGGCGCCGGCGCGGGCGACGAGCCTGTCCTGATCGAGCGCGAGCGCGTACGAGTGGAGCGCCTCGAGCGATGACGTCGTCGCCCTCGGGAGCGGAACGTCGAACCGCCGGATCGACGCGAGCGACTCGCCCAGCTTCTCGCGCAAGCGCGCCGCGGCCCGGCCGAGCGACGCGAGCACCTGCTCCTTTTCCGCCACCTCCACTTGTTCGCGCGCCATCACGTCGCCGCTCTGCGCATTGACGGCTTCAATCGCGATCACGTAGTTGCGGCCGAGGCTGGCAATCGACCCGGCCAGCAACGCTTTCAGTTGTTCGCGCTGCGCCACTTCGCGGGCGACGGATCGAACCAGCGGCTGATCGATCGGGCGGTTCATCAGGCGCAGCGCGTCCCGCACCCGATCGTCGGGAAATACCTTGATGAACGGGGACTGCTCCAGCGCGACGGCGAGGGCGACTTTCAGTGCGCCGTCGAACACCGGCTCGCCGGTCGTGTTCATGAAGTCGGCGATCACGATCGTGTCCTGTTCGGTCAATTTGCCGGCGCCGCTGCGGGTCAGGAACGGTGACACGACGGCCACGATCGCGACGAGCGACGCGATGGCGGCCGCGATCATCCAGAACCGGCCGGCCGAGGCGGCGCCGGTCGGGGGATTCACCGCGAGCTCTGCCGCCATGC
Source organism: uncultured Acidobacteriota bacterium (assembly GCA_963792175.1). Classification (GTDB taxonomy): domain Bacteria; phylum Acidobacteriota; class Vicinamibacteria; order Vicinamibacterales; family CAVVIG01; genus CAWBVG01. Next base: position 16,929 of record CAWBVG010000051.1, on the reverse strand, counting down.
CGGCGGCAGACGATGGGCGATCCGCCGGGTCGGGCGACAGCGCCTGCATCACCACGCGTTCGAGCCGCGGATCCACCCCATCGACGATGGTCGACGGCGGCGGCAGGTGATTCACCGACGCCGCGTGGCTGAAGGTGCGTCGTCCGACGAGAAGCTGGTACAGCACCAGCCCGAGCGCGTAGAGGTCCGTTCGTTCCGAGACCGACCCGCCGCTGAGCAGCTGCTCCGGCGCCATGTAGCCCGGCGTGCCGATGCCGGTGTTGTGCCCAGAGCCTCGGGTGACGGCAATGCCGAAATCGGTGATGCGCACCGACCCGGTGTCGTCGATGAGCACGTTCGCGGGTTTGAGATCGCGGTGAAGAATGCCCTGCCGGTGCGCCGCGGCCAGCGCGTCGCACAACTGACGCCCGATCTCCGCGACCTTCTCCGACGGCAGCCGGCCGACGCGATGGACGAAGGCCGCGAGGTCCTCGCCCTGCACGAGCTCCATCGACAGAAACACCTGATCGTCGACTTCGCCGATATCGAACACGCGGCACACGGCGGGATGGGTGATCTGGCGCGCGAGCCGGACCTCGTTGAGGAGCAGCGCCCGCCCGGTGGGCGTGGTCGAGCGCATCAGCTTGAGCGCGACGGGAATGCCGAGCACGAGATCGTCGGCGCTCCAGACATCCCCCATGCCGCCCTGTCCCAGGTGAGCGATCATGCGGTAGCGGCCGGCGAACACTTCCCCGGCGGCGAAGACGTCGGTGGACGACGAGGAAACGACCTCGAGGTCGGCCCGAACGTCTTCTTCGTGGGACATGTCTTCGCGAGTCTACTAGACTACGTTCCCGCTGCGATCCGCCGCTACCCCTCCTGGCGAAGGGCCGACATCGGATCGACGCGAGCCGCTCGCCATGCCGGCAGGCCGCACGCGATCAGAACCGCCAGCGCCATCACCAGTGCGGCGGCGCCGTAGCTGATCGGATCGACGGCGCTGATGCCAAACAACAGGCTGTTCAGCAAACGGGCCACGCCGAATGCTCCGGCGATGCCGGCCGCGCCGCCGGCGACGGCCAGCAGCACGCCCTGACGCAGGACCATCGCGAGCACGTCCCTGGAATTCGCGCCGAGCGCCATGCGCAACCCGATCTCCGCGGTCCGGCGCACCACCACCTGCGCCATCAGTCCGAAGATCCCGACCGCCGCCAGCAACACCGCCAGGACCGAGAACAGCGCGAGCAGCAGCGCCTGGAATCGCCGGACGGCGAGCGACTCGCCGATTTCGGCCTCGACGGTGCTGACCTCGGTGATCGGCGCCGACGGATCCAACGCTCGAACCGCCGCGCGCACCGACGGCACGAGTCCGATCGGTGGATGGTCGCTGGTCACGAGCAACTGCAGGTTGCGGCCGCCGAACTGGCCGGCGGATCGAAACACCTCCAGGCGCGCGCCCCGATGCAGTCCCCGGCGGCGCATGTCGCCGGCCACGCCGACAATCGTGATCCACGGATTGTTCGGGCCCGGGCGGCCGAAGACCAGGCGCTTGCCGACCGGGTTCTGGTTCGGCCAGTACTTGTTCGCAAACGTCTCGTTGATCACGATCGTCGTCGGGCCGCCTTCCTTGTCGCTGCCGTCGAAGAACCGGCCATGCACCAGGCGCACCTGCATGGTCTCGAAGAAACCGGGAGAGACGAGATCGCCTGTCGCTTCGATCTCTTCAGACGGTGGAAAGGGTGGACGATCCTCGAGCGTGAAGGTGCCGGAGTTCGGCGTGTTGCTCAGGAACAGATCGGAGGTGAGGGCGGCGCCCTTGACACCCGGAAGGGAGCGCACACGCGTCAGCAGCTGATCGTAGAACTGAATCAGCTGTGGTCCCTGCGCGTATTTGGTCCGCGACGCGTTGATGCGCATCGTCAACACGTTGCCGGTACGAAAGCCCGCGTCCATGCCGCGTAGCGCGCCGAGCGATCGCAGCAGCAGCCCGGCGCCGGCGAGCAGGAGGATCGCCAGCGCGCACTGCGCCACGACCAGCGCCGCCCGCATGCGGGCGGCGGCGAGCGATCCGGCCATCCCGCGGCCTGCTTCGCGCAGCGCGTCCTGGAGGTTCACGCGCGACAGCCGCCAGGCCGGCCACAGTCCGAAGAGAATCGCCGTGCACGTCGTGACGCCGACGGCAAACATCACCACCAGACCGTCGATGCCAATCTCGTCCAGCCGCGGCAGATCCGCTGGCGCGAGCCACAGCAGCGCGCGCACGCCGGCATACGAGGCGAGGATCCCGACCGCCCCGGCGACCGCCGCCAGCGCGACCGCCTCCATGACGAGCTGACGGACGAGCGTCGTGCGGCTGGCGCCGAGCGCGGCGCGGACGACGATCTCACGGCCGCGCGCTTCAGCGCGCGCCAGAAACAGTCCGGCGACATTCACGCACGCGATCAACAGCACGAGCGCCACCGCACCGAGCAACACCAGCAGCGGCGTCTTGACGTTCCCCGCGACGTGATTCTCGAGCGGGTTCACGAAAATGCCGTAGCCGGCGTTCTCGCTCGGATACTGCTGCTCGAGCCGCGCGCCGAGGACGTCCATCTCCGCCTGCGCCTGGACCGGCGTCACGCCCGGCTTCATCCGCGCGACCATCTGCAGAAAGTAGCCGACGCGGCGTTTGGCCTGGTCGCTGACGACCAGCGGCGCCCAGAATTCGCTCTGTTTGATCGGAAACGCGAAGCCCTGCGGCATGACGCCGATGACCGTGAACCGGCGGCCGTCGAAATCCAGCTGCTTGCCGAGTGCGTCGGCGCCGCCGAAGCGGCGTTGCCACAGCCCCCAGCCGATCACCACGACGTTCGCCTTGCCGGCGTTCTCCTCGTCGCTGGTGAACAGCCGGCCCTGCGACGGACGCACGCCGAGCACGTCGAAGAGTTCCGCTTCGGCAAACGCGCCGCGGACTTTCTCGGGCTCGCCGTCACTCGTCAGATTCAGCGACGGCTCCGTGAACGCGGCCATCGACTCGAACGCCGTGCTGAGATGTTTGTAGTCCTGGTAGTTGAGATACGACGCCCAGTCTTCGTGCATCTGCAGGCGGCGGTTGTCCATCCACACGCGGGCGAGACGCGCGGGATCGCGGTACGGCAGCGGCTTCAGCAGGACACTGCGCACGACGCTGAACAGCGCCGTGTTGGCGCCGATACCCAGCGCGAGCGTCACGACGGCGAGCGCCGTGAACCCGGGGTTGATGCGGAGCTGGCGGAAGCCGTAGCGAAGATCAGCGAACAGCATGGGCGAGATTATGCGGCCGGTCGGAGCCGCGGGGCAATCTGCGGCGGGCCGGAGGTTCCTGGCGGCGACGGAGGTTCCTGGCGGTGTCTTGGCGAGAGGTCGCTAGCGCAGGGCGAACGCAATCTCCATCGTGACCAGCACGGGCACCGCCTCTCCGCGGCGCATCCCCGGACGGAACCGCCACTGCGCCGCCGCCTTGATCGCCTCCTGGTCCAGGCCGAATGTCGGATTGAAGGCATGGACGACGCGAATGTTCGTGCACACGCCGCTCGGCCGCACCACGCATTCGACGGTGATCGCGCCCTGGGCGCGCGCGCGTATCGCCTCGGTCGTGTACTGCGCCATGCCTTTGCGAAGTTCGATCGGCATCGTGACACCGGCGCCGGGCCGATAGATGTCGCCGTCCATCCCCGCGTCCAGGCCATCGCCGAAACCCCGGCCGCGGCCGGGACCATCGCCGCCGCCCAGGTTGGAGCCCGCTCCACCGCCATTGCCTGGACCTTGGGAGCGCGTTGGCGCCGCCGGCGGCGCATCCATCGCGCCAGGCAACACCTGTGTGCCGAGGGCGAGGGTCTCGACCGGAATGACCACCTCCGGAGCCGGTTCGCGATCGGGCGGCGCCGGCGCCGGCGAATCGATGGCGCGGGGCCTGGTCGCGGGCACTGTGCGCGCGTCGTGTCCAGGCAGCTCCGCCCGGCGAGGAGGCTCCTTCATCAGGTTGCCGCCACCGCCGCCGCCCCCGCTCGGCCCCGGCTTGTTCAGCCAGACCATGCGGACGTTCGTCGTCTCGGATGCCTTCGTGTCCGGATGTGATGCCTTCGTCGAACGTGTGGCGAGGACGACGAGCATCGCCATGGCGGCGTGCGCCGCAAGGGACGCCAGGAACGCCTTGCCCGACCGTTGTTCGATGGCCACGGAGTTTGGACGACGGAGGGCGGCAAAGAGCCGGTGGTATCGCTCGCGTTCACTGTGGTGGGGCCGCGATCACCTGGTAGAGCGTGTACCGCTCGTCTGTAATCGCGTCGTCGCCAAACCGTTGCAGCCGTTCGGTGCAGGCGTTCCAGATCCGAATCTCCTCGGGGGACCACGAAAACGTCTTGCCGTATTTGTAGCTGACCGATGTGCCGTGCGTTCCCGCTGGCGAGGCGGGATCGAGCTCGTTGAGATGGCCGAGCGCGATCAACACGTCCCGCTGTTCACGCGTCCGAACATCCCAGGCGGCGCGCAGCAGCTCGATCAAGCTCATCTCCGCGCGGGCGCTGCGGACGAACCGGACGATGGTGCCGAACCGCTGCTCGCGAACGATGAAGATCGGATTGTCGACGTAGTAGTGCACCGACTCCATCGCAAAGTCGGGCTCGCCGATGAGGACCGCCCGGTCGTACTCGTGATGGCTGCGCAGAAAACGTCCCAGCGCCTTGCTGCCGCTTTCTTCGTGCACGAAGTCTCCGTACGCGTAGGCGATCCCGGTGACCATGAGGATGCCGAGCAGCACCGGTAGCGCGCCATAGAGACCGGCCCGCGCCAGATAGTCCACGCGTGTACTCCGCCGACGCGTGCCGCCCGATGCCAGAACGATCCAGTAGAGCGTCATCAGGAACACCACGAACAATCCTTGATGGCGGTAGCCACCGGGATAGACGATCTGGAACAGCACGCTGAGCGCGACAAGTCCGGTCAGCGCGGCAGCGAGCGCGGCCGGCTGCCCAATCAGACCCACGGTAGCAGCGACGAGCAGGATGCTGCCAACCGGAGCGAGCGCGCCAGGTGGACTCGGGGCGATGTCCGGAAACGCACGCGCCGGGGCCTTCGCCGTTTCGAGAACCGCTTGTGCGACATTCGGCAATGTGTAGGCCGACGAATCCGAAGCGGCCATCTGATTCGTCGGCCGGACGGTCATGAATGCGGCCGCCATGCCTGCGGCCACGACGCACACCGCCGCACCGAATTGGATCGCATCGCGGCTCCCGAGGCCGCTCTCGGCGAACAGGTCCCAGCCCCACATCGCCAGCAGCACACCACCGAGCAGCAGCGAATGAATGTTGGTATTACAGAGGAGCGCCAGCAACAGACCCAGCAGAATCGGATGTGTCCGCCGCAACGGGTACAGCCATGCGAACGCAAACATGATCAGCATCGAGATGCCGTAGTTGCGCGCCGACACCGAATACTCGTAGAGCGGGAGGCCGCTGAATACGAACATCGCCTTCAGCCAGCGTGGAAACGGCGAACCCGCGACGAACACCATCACCGCAGCGCCGGCAATCAGCACGCTCAGCACCGGCAGGACATACGTCGATGACGTGAGGTGGTAGCCGCTCCACAGCAGCGCGTACCACAGAATCGGATGGCCCTCGTCCTGGAGCAGCCGCGGCAAATCCGACAGCGATCCGGCATCCATCGCGAGCGATAGCGCGCGAACTTCGTCACGATAGAACTCGTGGCGCGTCCCGACGAGGAGAACCAGGAGCAGCCAGCCGGTGACGCAGATCCAGAAGAACCGCCGGCTGCTGCGGGTCACTTCCCGGCATCTCGCGGTTCGAGGTACTTGAACCGCGTGACACCGCGCACGTGCAGTGCGTACTGCATCGCGACGATGACGCAGCCCCAGGCGTAGCGGATGCCGCTGGCCAGCCCGATCGACGAGGCTTCCGGGAAATACTTCGTCGGGCAGGACACTTCGCCGATCCGAAACCGGCACGCGACCAGCTGCGCCAGGATTTGCGCGTCGAAGACGAAATCGTTGTCGTTCAGCTCGAACGGGATAGCGAGCAGAACGTTGCGGGCGAACGCGCGATAGCCGGTGTGATATTCGGACAGCTTGCGGCGAAACACCACATTCTGAAAGAACGTCAGCGCGCGATTGACCACGTACTTGAGGACCGGCATGCCGCCCGCCAGCGCCCCGCCGCCGAGAATCCGCGAGCCGAGCATGACGTCGTACACGCCGAAGCAGATGGGTGCAGCGATCGCGACCACGAGGCGAGGGTCGTACTGGTAGTCCGGATGCAGCATCACGATCACGTCCGCGCCGCGATCGAGCGCCGTTCGGTAGCAGGTCTTCTGGTTGCCGCCATACCCCAGGTTCTGTTCGTGCTGGCGCAGTTCCAGTCCCAGCGCCCGCGCGATGCCGACGGTGGCGTCCTGACTGGCATCGTCGACGATGATGATGTCGTCGACGAAGGTACGTGGGATCTCGCCGACGCAGCCGGCGAGGGTCCGGGCGGCGTTGTAGGCCGGCAGCACCACCGCGATCCGTTTGCCGTTGATCATGACCATGGGCCGCCGTGTCGGTCGGGCCAAGTCATCGTGGCAGGAATCGCTGGTCGACTACAATCGACGTTTGCTCGGGCACGGGACGACGCTGCGGCAGCCCCTGAAGGGCCGCGCGACGAGTCTCACGACGGCAGTCAGAAGGCTCCGATCGAGTGCTCGTCGCAGGCCCTCAGGCGTGCCTCGGATCACTGCCACTGCCCACGCCAGGCGTATGATCATCTCCATGAACCGTGGTCGTTCCATGGGCCTGACGCTGACCGTCGTCGTCGCGATCGCGGCGACTGTCGACGTGACGCTGGCGTCGCGGGGGCGCCAGGCGCCGTGGGTTGGCGTGCTCGAAGAACACCCGGCGATTCAGTACGCCAGCCGGCCGACGACCGATCGCGTCGCCAGGCTGAACCAGTCGCTCGCTCAACATAGCCTGTCCCGCCAAAGCGCCGAAGGCGCGGCGGCGGATCGAACGTTTCAACGCGACGAGCGCACCGGCCATCTGATGTCGGTGCTCGACGCCCTCGGCGTGCCGGTGGAGTCGCAGCTGCTCGTGTTTTCGAAGACCGGCGTACAGCGCGCCTACACGAGCCCGCACAACCCTCGCGCGCTCTTCTACAACGAGTCGGTCGTGGTCGGCTACGTGCCCGGGGCGCCGCTCATCGAGATCGCGTCCCTCGATCCGCAACAGGCGGTGATCTTCTACACCGTGGATCAAGCCGCCGCCGCTCCCACGTTTGTTCGTGGTAGCGAGTTGTCTGAGCTGTCATGTCTCGTCGAGCACATTGGACGTGCCGGGATTGATCGCGCGCAGCAACATCGTCGCGGACGACGGGACACCGCTGCCGCGACTGGGCAGCAACGACGTGAACCACCAGACGCCTCACCCGGATCGATGGGGCGGCTGGTTACGTCACCTCCGAGGGGGCGCCGCCGCCGTACTCGCAGCGGGCGCACGGCGGCAACATCACGTTCTCGCCGCGTGGCGACACATCGAATCAGGTGTTCACCGACTGGCTGACCAGTTCGCCCGAGACGCGCGGCTATCCGTCCGCCAACAGCGATATCGTCTCGCTCCTGGTGTTCGATCACCAGGCGCGTGCGATCAATTTGATGAGCCAGGCTGAACTGGGAAGCGCGCGTGGCGGCAAGCGAAGGACGTGAGGCCGCGCCGGATAACGTGCGGCGTCTGGCGATCGAGCTGGCCGATTACCTGCTGTTCGCAGGAGAAGCGCCGGCGCCGGTTCCGCTGACGCCGCGTCCGGGCTTCGCCGCTCGACTCGAGCGCGCGACCCCGAAGGATCGTCAGGGCCGTTCGTTCGGGCAGCTGTTGCTCACGACTCGCCTGTTCCGCTACCCGTGCAGCTACATGGTGTACTCGGAAGCGTTCGACGGACTGCCGGCGGCCGTGAAGACGGCCATCTATTCACGAATGATCGACACACTGTCCAGTGACACTGCAAGTTCACGCCTGCGGGTGAGCGCCGACGACCGCCGCGCGATCCTCGAAATCCTGCGCGACACCAAAGCGGACTTCCCGTCGCGCTAGACTTGCTCCCGGTCATCGCTCCAGCGGCACGACGAGAAATGTCTGCGATTGACCGAGCGCGGTGACATCAGTGCCAACCTGTTTGCCGAGCTGCGCTCGATAGCGCCCGGGCGCCACCAGCGGCCCCTGCGGTGGACCGCCGCGTCCTCCGCCTGGCGCACCTCCCGCCCCTCCAGCCCCTCCTGCCCTTCCTGCCTCGCCCGCCCGTCCGGCCCCTTCCGGCGCCTCCGCGCGCAGATTCCACGCGACGCGCCGTAGACCCACGCCCTTCGGCACGTCGAACCGCCGGATCTGCTTGCCGGCCTCGTCTGAAATCGTCATCACCAGCTTCGCGGGATCCGGGACATCCTGGCGCAGGTTGAACGTGAACACCGCGCCAAACGGCGGATTGGGCGCCGTCCAGTTGCCGGCCATCGCGCCAAGCCCCGCGGCGCCCGCCGGCGACTGTCCGAGCAGGTTGAAGAGAGTACGCATCGCGAAGCGCGAACAGGTGCACATCCTCCGACAACGCCTGCGCGCTCATCTCGCGCAGCGGCGAGTAGTCGTCCAGGACGAAGAAGCCGCGGCCGAACGTCGCGATGACGAGGTCGTTCTCGCGGCGCTGAATCGCGAGATCGCGGACCTGCGCCACCGGCATGCCGCCCTTGAGCGCGATCCAGTGGCCGCCGCCGTCGACCGACGTGAAGACGCCGAACTCCGTCCCGGCAAACAACAGGTTGGGGTTCACGTGATCTTGTGCGACAGCCCAGACGTCGTGACGGTCGGGCAAATCGCCGGCGATGGACGTCCACGTCGCGCCGCGGTCGAGGCTTTTCAGCAGGTACGGTTTGTAATCGCCGCGCTGCCAGTTGTTGAGCGCGACGAAAACCGCGTTCGGGTCGCGCACCGACGCGAAGACGTCGGACACGTAGGTCCATTGCGGCACACCGGGAAACTGTTCGATCTTGCGCCAGTGCGCGCCGCCATCCTCGGTGACCTGCAGCACCCCGTCGTCCGTGCCGGCGTAGATCAACCCTTCGAGCAGCGGCGACTCGTCGAGCGCGACGATGTTGCTCAGCGGCGTGGTCGCCTGATTGCGGGAGACGGCGTCGGCCGGCCAGACGCGGCCCATGATGGCGATGTCATCGCGATTGAGATTGCGCGACAGGTCCGCGCTGATCGGCGTCCACGTGTCGCCGCGATCGTCGCTGCGATACACGCGGTTGCTCGCCCAGTAGAGACGGCGAGACGAATGCGGGCTGATCAGATACGGCGCGTCCCAGTTGGTCCGGTCTATCGCCCCGCCGCGACCCGCGCCTCCGGCCCGTCCTGCCTCTCCAGCCGCTCCTGCCTCTCCTGCCCGTCCCGCCCTTCCTGCCTCTCCCGCCCCTCCGCGTCCCGCCCGTCCCGCCTCGCCTGACCTACCTGGCTCACCCGACCTACCCGGCCCACCCGCCTCTCGAGTCGCCTTCTTCACGCGGAGCCGCACCGGCTTGTCGCGGCCGGATCGCCTTCACGTCGCCGGTCCGCAGATCGAGACGCGTGATCGCGCCGCCCTGCGACTGCGCGTACACGATGTTGGGATCGTCAGGGTCGTTGCGAGTCTGGAATCCGTCGCCGCCGCCGACGATGAACCAGTCGCTGGTCCGGATGCCCCAGCGGTTGACGGTGCGCGACGGACCGCACATCGACCAGTTGTCCTGCGCGCCGCCGCAGACGCGGTAGAACGGCTTCGAGTTGTCGACCGACACGCGGTAGTACTGCGTCACCGGCAGGTTCGCGAAGAACCGCCACGTCTTGCCATCGTCGTAGGTTTCGTAGAGGCCGCCGTCGTTGCCGACCAGCATGTGCTGCCGGTCGCCTGGATCCCACGCCACGACGTGATGGTCGACGTGCATGCCGAGATCTTCGAAGCCGGCTCGCTTGAAGTTGTGACCGCCGTCCGTGCTGACCTCGAGATTCGTGTTCACCGACCAGATCGTGTCGGGCTTGTAGGGATCGACGAAGAGCTCGAAGTAGTACTGCGGATCGCCGCCGCGGTAGAAATCGTCGGGGGCGCCGCCGGTTGGAAACGCTCCGGGTCCGCCGCCCCTGTCTTCCCTTCCCGCCCCTCCTGCCTCGCCCGCTCCTCCTGCCCTTCCTGCCCCTCCTGCACGTCCCGCCCGTCCCGCCGGCGGCTGCATGTGTCCGATGCGCGACCAGCTGGCACCGGCATCGTCCGATCGATAGAAGCCCGCTTCCTTGAGTTGGGCATTGATCAACGCAAACACCGTGGCGGGCGACTTCCGGCCATCGGTCGCGAGCGCGATGCGCCCGGTGTCGCCAGCGGGCAGGCCCTTCGAAAGCTTCGTCCACGTTCGGCCGGCATTGGTGGTCTTGTAGATGCCGCCTTCAGGACCGCCGCCAATCAGCTGACCGACGGCGCGGCGGCGCTGATAGGCCGACGCGTACAGCACGTCGGGATTCTTCGGATCGAACGCGAGATCGTTGGCGCCGGTGTCGGCGCTGATCGTCAGGCTCGGCTGCCACGTCTGGCCGCCGTCCGTGGTCTTGAACACGCCGCGCTCGCCGCCCGGCGCGAACAGCGGCCCCTGCGCGGCCACGTAGACGACGTTCGAGTTGCGCGGATCGATCAGCAGGCGGCCGATGTGCTCCGACGACGGCGAGGCCGGCACGCTTCCAGGTCGCGCCCGCGTCCGTCGATTTGTAGACCCCGTCGCCGAAGTGCGCGCTGCGCTGACTGGTGTTCTCGCCGGTCGCGAGCCAGATGATGTTCGAATCTTTCGGATCGATGGCCACGCAACAGAGCGTGAACGAGCCCCCTTCTTCGAAAATCGGCGTTGAAGGTGATCCCGCGGTTCGTCGTCTTCCACAGTCCGCCGAACGCGCTGGCGACGTACCAGACGCTGGGATCCTTCGGGTCGATTTGCACGTCCTGAATGCGGCCGGTCGCGAGCGCGGGACCGATGCCGCGGAACTCCAGGCCTTTGAGCGCGCCGGCGGTGAGCGCCGAGCCGTTGCTGCCCTGCCCCGCGCCGGTGATGGTCGTGATGACGGATAAGGAAGCCAGAACGGCGAAGACGAACGCGCGTTTCATAGACCCGCGCATTGTCCCATGGGTTGTCGCGAGGGTAAAAGGGCTCGTCCGGTGGCGCCTGTCGCGGCGATTATACTGACTGCGGAAAACCGAGATGAGAGTGCACCTCACGATCTGGACGACAACGGCAATCGTCCTGCTGGCAGCCGTTGCTCACGCCGCGGAGCAATCGCGCGACGGCACGCCCCTTCAGCCGATCGCTTACACGGTTCGCTTCGAGCCGGCCTCGCACGTCGTTCAGATCGACGCGACCTTTCCGACCGATCGCCGGCCTGCGATCGACGTGATGATGGCGATCTGGTCGCCCGGCTTCTACCGGATCGAGAACTACGCCACTCGCGTGCGCTCGATCTCGGCGCGCACGGACCGCGGCACGCCCGTAGGGATCGCGCCCACGCGACGGAACCGCTGGCGTGTCGAAACGGGCGGCGCCGCCGCGGTCGTCGTGTCCTACCGCCTGTACTGCGTCGAACGGTCGGTCACCACCAACACGGTGAACGAAGACTTCGCGGTTCTGAACGGCCCGGCAACGTTCATGACGCTCGCGGATTCCGGCCCTCGCGCCCACGAGGTGCGGGTCGAGCTGCCGCACGGCTGGGCCCGAGCGATGACCGCGCTCGACCGAATGCCGGACGCGCCCGAGCATTACCGCGCGGCCGATTTCGACACGCTCGCCGATTCGCCCATCGTCGCTGGCAATCCGGTGGTGCACCAGTTCGACGTCGGCGGGCGCGCGCACTTCGTGGTCCAGATCGGCGATGTCCACGAATTCGACGGTGAGCGCGCGGCACGGGACCTGAAGAAGATCGTCGAGGCGCACCGCGAGCTGTGGGGCGAGCTGCCGTACAAGGAATACAAGTTCCTGCTGGCGCTCCGTCAGGGTGGCGGCGGGCTGGAGCACAAGGACTCGACGCTCGCGACCACGCGTCCGACGGTGATGCAGACGCCGGCAGGCTATCTCACGTGGCTGAACTTCATCAGCCACGAGTACTGCCACGCGTTCAACGTCAAACGGCTGCGGCCGCTGGAGCTCGGGCCGTTCGACTACGAGCGAGAGCCGCACACGCCGAGTCTGTGGATCTCCGAAGGCTTCACGAGCTACTTCGGCGAGCTCGCGGTCGAGCGAGCGGGCCTGAGCACGCCGGCTGACATCCTCAAGTCGCTGACCGCTCGCATCGAACAGCTGCAAAAATCGCCGGGCCGGCTCGTGCAAACGCTCGAGCAGTCGTCGCTTGACGTGTGGACCAGCGAGAGCATCTCGGGCGTGAACACGAACGCGAACACGTCTGTCAGCTATTACATGAAGGGACAGATTGCCGGCTTTCTGCTCGACGCGCGGATCCGCCGGGCGACCGGCGGCGCCAGGAGCCTCGACGACGTGATGCGTCTGGCGTACCGGCGATACGGCGGCAGCCGCGGCTTCACCGCGGACGACTTTCGTGCGACCGCGTCGGAAGTAGCCGGAGCCGATCTGTCGGGACTGGTTCAAGCGCACCGTCTCGTCGACTCAGGAACTCGACTACGACGACGCGCTCGACTGGTATGGATTGCGGTTCGCAGCCGGCACCTGGACGCTCGAGCGGCGCGAGGATGCCTCGGCCGAGCAGAAAGCCCGATTGACCGCCTGGTTAGGCGGGAAGCCTTAGCAATCGGACCGCGTTGCGCCAGTAGATCTGCTCGCGCTCGTCGGTCGTGATCGGCAGGCGATCGACAATCGCGATCGTCTCGCGGATGTACATCGGACCTTTTTCCGGATCGAACGGCGCGTCGGAGGCAAACAGCACGTGGTCGGCGCCGAAGAAGCCGAGGCCGCAGACCGTGGCGTCGTAGGCGCCGAACAGCGCCGTGTCGGCGTAGAACATCTTGAAGTAGTCGAGCGGCCGCTTCTTCGAGCGTGCGCAGCACCGCGCCGAGATCGCCCGTCCGAGGTGCGGGCGCCCAGCTGGTCCCATCCCGGTCCGACGCGTCCCGCGAAATACGGCGCCATCGCGCCCATGTGATGGGTGATGATCTTCAGCTCCGGAAACCGATCGAAATAACCGGCGAAGACCAGGCGCGCCATCGCGGCGCTCGTCTCGTACGGCCAGCCGAACGTCCACCAGATCTCGAATTCCGATCGAGCCTCCGCCTTGAAGTCGGGCATGTCGGCGCCGCGATACGGGTGCAGCCAGATCGGCAGGTCGCGTGCCGCCAGCGTCTCGAAGATCGGCAGGTACTGCGGCGCTGAAATCGGCGTGCCGTGGACGTTCGTGAACATCTGGATGCCGCGCGCGCCGAGTGTGTCGATCGCGCGGATGGCCTCGCGCACCGCGGCATCCGGGTCGTCGAATGGCACCGCCGCGATGAACGCCGGGAACCGATCCGGGGATGCGTGCTGACCAGCTCCGCCATGCCGTCGTTGGCGGCGCGCGCGAGCTCCAGCGCGTCGGCCCCGACGCACGATGTTCTCGATCGGCGGCGTCGGCAGCGACAGCACCTGCTCGTACTCGTCGAAGGCGTCCATGACGCGGAACCGGACGTCGAGATCGGCCAGCATCGGGATGCCGCGCATCCGCTTGCCGATGTCCTGGTAGTCCGGCGCAATCCGCATCAGCCGCGTGTAGTAGGCCGGCGGATAGATGTGATTGAAGATGTCGATTTTTCGCATGTGAGTTCAGGGACGCAGGTCGATGCAGACGAGCTCGTTGCTGCGCGTGTCGCTGTTGCGCGCGAAGAGATACCCGTCGGCGATCGCCGGATGGGCGCGCACCGTCGCCGGCAGGATCTGCGCCTGCGCGAGCGGCTGGAACCGATCGGGCGACGCCGGCGCCAGCAGCAGCTCGCCGGTCTCTTTCAGGATCAGCAGCGAGTCGCCCGCCAGCGTGACGGTGCCGGCGTGAAAGCGGTCGACGCTCCACCGCACCTTGCCGCTGTCGAGATCGACGGCGCGAAAGCTCGGATTGAACTCCTGGCGTCCGTGAAAACCGTACAGGACGCCGTTGTGGACGACGCTGGTCGCGTAGTGATTCGACATCGCCTCGTCCGACGACCAGATCTCGGCGAGCGCATTGTCCCTGGACCTTCATCAGCGCCGCGCCGGTTTCGTACGACGCGGAGATGAAGATGCGATCGCCGACGACGATGCGGCGACGCGGCGTTGACCGAGGCGGCCGATCGCGAGCGCCAGACGCGCTGAAACAGCACGGCGCCGCTCGCCGGATCGAGGCCGACCAGGCCCTGCCGCGTGAAGAACACCGCCGTGCGCTTGCCGCCGAACGTCGCGCCGACCGCCGACGAGTAGCTGGCTTGATGGTTGGTCGCCGTCCACAGGACCGCGCCGGTCGACGCGTCGAAGGCGACGATCCCCGCATCCTTGCCGTTGTCGCGGCCGCCGATGTTGGCGATGACGCGGCCGTCCTCGACGAGCGGCGAGCCCGCCGCGCCGAAGAAGCCCTTGCGCCACGCCGAAACGGCGCGCGGTGTCGACGCTCCAGACGCGCTTGCCGTCGGCGAGATCGAGCGCGTGCAGTTGCCCTTCGGCGCCGAACGTGTAGACGCGATTCTGCGCGACGACCGGCACGGCGCGCGGCCCTTCGTCGAAGCCGAAATCGTCGCGGTAGGTGGTCGGATACGCGAACCGCCACAGCGGGTTGCCGCTTCGTGCGTCGAGCGCCTCGACCACCTCTTCGTTGCCGACGCGATGAAACAGGATCAGGCGATCGCCGGCCACGACCGGCCCGGCAAACCCTTGTCCGACCGGCTTGCGCCAGACGCGCTTCGGTCCGCCAGCCGGCCACGACGCCGCCAGCCGCGGCCCGGTGTAGACGCCGTTGCGCTGGGGACCAAGAAACTGGGGCCAGTCGTGTGCGAATACGGACATGCCGGACACGAAAAGGCCGAGCACGCACGTTCCACACACGCCGAGACGCTGCATTTTTTCGAGCCACGATATCACGGCGGCGCGAGTTCTCTTGTAAGCTGCGGCCATGACCGTCAAACGCCTCACGCTCGCCGTGGCGATCGCGGCGGCGATGCTCGACGCGCCTCGCAGCGTTCGAGGCGCCGGCGCGGACGAGCTGGCTGCAATGGGGCGGCGCCGGCCGCAACTTCATGCCGGACGCCACGGGTCTTGCGGCGAGCTGGCCCGCCGGCGGGCCGAAGAAGCTGTGGAGCCGCGCGCTCGGCGAAGGCCACTCGTCGATTCTCGTCGAGGACGGACGCCTCTACACGATGTACCGGCCGCTCGGCGTGCTGTCAGCGGTGCGACGCAGCCAGGAGGAAGTCGTCGCCGCGCATCGACGCCGCCACCGGCAAGACGATCTGGGAGTTCAAGTACCCCGCGCCGACCGACGGCCTCGATTTCTCGCAGGGCGCCGGTCCGCACTCGACGCCGCTGATTGTCGGCAATCGGATCTACGCGACGAGCACGCGCAAGGAGCTGTTCGCGCTCGACAAGGCCACCGGCCAGCGGGTCTGGGCGCACGACTTCATGAAGGAGTACCACGCGCCGTCGCCCGGCCGCGGCTACACCTGCAGCCCGATCTTCTACAACGGCACGGTCATCGTCACCGTCGGCGGTCCCGGACAGGCGATTGCGGCGTTCAATCAGCAGACCGGCGCGCTGGTGTGGAAGGCCGGCGACTTCGAGATGGCGCCCGCGTCGCCGATCCTGATCGACGTCGACGGCCAGCAGCAGCTGGTGCTGTTCGCCGGCGAGCGCGTCGCCGGGCTGGATCCGGCGAACGGCCGCATGCTCTGGAGCCACCCGCACAAGACCGACTGGGGCCTGAACATCAGCACGCCGGTGTGGTCGCCGGCGGACCATCTGCTGTTCATCTCCTCGGCCTACGGCACCGGCAGCCGCGTGCTGGAGCTGCATCAGGCGGGCGGGAAGACGACGGCGACCGAGAAGTGGTTCAACCAGCGCATGCGCGTCCACATCGGCACGGTCATGCACGCTCGGCGACTACGTGTACGGCGCCGAGCGGCGACTTCGGGCCGTCGTTCCTCACCGCCGTCGAGATGAAGACCGGCAAGATCGCCTGGCAGGATCGGAGCTTCGCGACGGGCGCAGCTGCTGTACGCCGACGGCAAGCTGATCGTCCTCGACGAGGACGGCACCCTCGGCCTCGCGACGGTGTCGCCGCAGGGATTGAAGGTGCTGTCGCGCGCGCCGGTGCTCGAGAACCTCTCGTGGACGCCGCCGACGCTGGCGGGCACGACGCTGTACGTGCGCGACCGCAAAACCATCGCCGCGTTCGCGCTCGGAAAATAGCAGCCGGAGACGATTCCATGAAAGCCTACGTGATGACGACCGGAGCGGTGTTCGGGTTGATTACGCTCGCGCACATCTTGCGCATCGTCGCGGAAGGGCCGCGCCTGGCGTCGGAGCCGTTTTTCGTGATCATGACCGTTCTCTCGACAGGGCTGTGCCTGTGGGCGTGGCGCGTGCTTCGCCTGGCACGGTCGTGACGCCGCGCTGGGTCGTCGCGCCGTACTTCGTCGACGACGTCGTCGCGACGGAGAACTAAACGTCGTGGCGACGGAGAACTAAAGGATGACTCAGAGAAGCGGCGTGCCGGCTGGCGCGGACAACCCTGGCGTCGCAGCGCCGCCGCCACTGATCTATCTCGGCGCGTTTCTCATCGTCCTCGTCTGTCGCTGGTTCTGGCCGATACCAATCGACGCCGGGAGCCGTGGTCTTTGGCCAGGACTCTTGATGATCGCGCTCGGCGCCGGGATCGCGATCTGGGGAAGGCGGACGATGGCGGCGGCCGGGACAAACGTCAACCCGTCGCGC
>CAWBVG010000050.1:0-97599 GCA_963792175.1 uncultured Acidobacteriota bacterium | reverse complement strand
ATAGGTCCTCGAAAACGGCGCAGGAGGGGCTGGCGCGGCGCGGCTTCTCCGGACGGGAGACGCCTCGCCGGAGGTCGACGTTGGAACCTATCGGT
Source organism: uncultured Acidobacteriota bacterium (assembly GCA_963792175.1). GTDB lineage: Bacteria > Acidobacteriota > Vicinamibacteria > Vicinamibacterales > CAVVIG01 > CAWBVG01. Next base: position 97,504 of record CAWBVG010000050.1, on the reverse strand, counting down.
GCGACAAAGAAGCCGCCCGGTGGCACGGGCCAGCCGAGCGGCAAGTCGCAAACACCCGTCTATTCACGCGGATGTTTTTGCCTATAATCCGCGCTGTTGCGCACTCGCGTTCGAGTTGCTGCTGCGACCAATGGTCGTTCAGCACGCGATCGACCCAGCCGGCGCTGGCCGGATCCGGCTCGCGCCCAAGCACGTTCAGGTGCGGACCGCACGATTGCCTGCGCCTGCGCTCGCGTCATCGCCCCGTTGTATCGATTCGATCCGTCACCGCGGGAGCGCGAGCGCGCGTCGTCTGGTCTGCCCTTCATATTGGCCGCTGGTGCCACGCGGACGTCCTTGATAGCCGATCGTACCGATTGGCGTAACGTGGCTCCCACGACAGCCGCGCTGATCAAATACGGTCGTACCACCCGTCGTACCGCAGATCAGGAACGTTGTAGTCGATCCAGTGCTCGGCACCGCCGAATTGACCATAACTGTAGACGATGACCTGTCCTCCGCCGAATACACGAATCGACCTGATCCGATTGTTTAGGCCATTGGGAATGGCCGGCAGCTCTTCGCCGGCTCGGGCACAGAAATAACGTCCCTGATAGTTCGGTGCTGATAGAAGCACGCGCCCGCGCTCGGCACCGGTCCGTAGCCCCAGCGTTGAGCGGCAGGCGGGGCGGCGAGGAGCGTTCCGCTCGCGAGCAGCGCGAATATGGTTCTGTTGAACATAGACGTCACCTCCGTAGTGGAGGCTGCATATGCCACACCAGGCGAACTCATGGGCACACGTCGAAAACTCCGCCATCGCCTTTGCGCAGCTTTCAGGAGTGATACTCAACGGTCTTCCGGCCTCGGCCGCGTATGGCGCGATTTGTTCGCTCCCGCATCGGCGACTGAACAGTGGTCCGCGCGATAGGGATTACTCCCGGGATTACTCCGCGCTGACGGCGCAACGTTTACAAATACTGCCCGACGACCGCCAACTCTGTCCGCGTTCGAGTTCATCTCGCCGACCGCCCAGATCGGCGACATTCGCCTCTTCGGGCAGAAGGCAACACTTGCCGAAGGACTTCCCACGTGCAACTCGATATCATTCGGCCTCACACACGCCGCCACTGAGCGGCATTGCCGGGAGCAGCGCAATGGCGGGATTGGCTTCGAGACTCGCGTTGGGCGTGACGTGTGCTGCTCTTGCAGCGACCTCCGGCGCGGTGGGCAGCGCGGACGGTCCGCCCCGTGCAACCGACTGGCCAAGCACCAACTACGATCAGACGGCGAACCGCTACAGCCCGCTGACCCAGATCACGGCTAACAATGTCGCGACGCTTCAGCAGGTCTGGAGCGTTCATCTCAAGCCCGCCGGCTTCACGGGTCCGATGCGGGAAGACGAAGCCATTCCCATCGTGATCGGCAACACGATGTATCTCGGCTCGCCGTACGGCGCCGTCATCGCGTTGGACGCCACGACCGGCGCCGAGAAATGGCGATTTCAACTTCCCAACAACGAGCTGCCGTCGAAACGCGGCGTGGCGTATTGGCCGGGCGGAGGCGATCTCCCACTCCCGGCTTCGATCGTCTTTGGAACGACGACGGGCAAGCTGTACTCGCTCAAGGCTGCCGATGGCACGATCAACGAGTGGTTTGGCGAGAATGGCGTCGTCACGCTCAAGACGCCGGAGGTCATGCAGACTGGAATGAACGCCGCCTATTCCCTGCTGTCTGCGCCGACCATCTACAAGAACCTGATCATCACGGGGGCGGGCACCGGCGAAGGGCCGGGCGGATCCAATGCCGGAGCCGGACCCGCGGGCGACACGCGCGCCTGGGACGCCAGAACCGGCAGGTTGGTGTGGACGTTCCATACCGTTCCGCGACCGGGAGAGTTTGGCTACGACACGTGGGGCGGAGACAGCGCGAAAGACCGTTCGGGCGTCAACGTCTGGGGTTATACGTCGCTCGATGCCGAGCGCGGCATCCTCTACATGCCGCTCGGCGCGCCAAACAACGATCGCGTCGGCATCGACCGCCCCGGCAACAATCTGTTCTCGTCGTCGGTCGTCGCGGTCGATGCCAATACCGGCAAGTATCTCTGGCACTTCCAGCTCGTGCACCACGACATCTGGGACTACGACACCCAGTCGGCACCGCTGCTCGTCGACCTGCGCCGCGATGGACAGATCGTGCCCGCCGTCATCGTCGTCAACAAGACCGGATTGATGTTTACGTTCAATCGCGTGACCGGCAAGCCGCTGTTCGACATCGAGGAGCGCGCGGTGCCGAAAAGCGACGTGCCCGGCGAGCAGGCGTCGCCGACGCAGCCGTTCCCGGTCAAGCCGCCACCGCTCGCGCAGAACACGATCTCCCGCAGCAATCTCTACAAAGGCGAGCCGCAGCACCAGGCGTACTGCGAACACCTGGTCGACGACAACAACATGAAGCTGGGCGGGCCGTACCTGCCGATCGCCTTCAACCAGTACAGCATTTCTCCACCGGGTCCGGCGGGCGGGATCAACTTCTGGGGACCGTCGTACGATCCCGAGCTGCATCTGTTCGTGTCGAACACCAGCAACATCTTCCAGCCGATGCGCATCATCCAGCGGCCGGACGGCAGCTACGCGAATTCCGGGCCGCTCGCCGGCACGCGCCGCTTCGGGGATCCCGACCGCAAACTGCTCTGCGGCCCGACGCCGTGGGGCGAATTGGTCGCCGTGAACATGGATACCGGCGATATTGCGTATCGCAAAACGCTTGGCGTCTCCGACGCGCTGCCTGCCGGCATGCAGAACACGGGGCGGCCGAGTTCCGGCGGGGTCGTGCTGACTGCCAGCGGGCTGACCTTCGTTGGCGGCACCGACGACTTCAGGTTCCGCGCCTTTGCGACGGCGACCGGCGAGAAGCTCTGGGAGATCAAGCTGCCGTCATCGGTTGAAACGACCCCGATCACCTATCTTGGCGCCAATGGGCGGCAATTCGTCGCGGTGGTGAGCACCGGCGGCGGGCTCACCGGGTCGCAGGTGACCAACGACGAGATCATCGCCTTCGCCTTGCCGAAGCAATGATGCGTACGACGTCAACGGATGGCGGGTCTACGCCGTCTAACCGATCCGCATGGACAACCCGGTCGGCGCCATCCGTTACGCGATCCGTCAATTCCGTCTCTCGCCCGTCTTCACGGCCTCGGCCGTCCTGACGCTCTCGCTCGGTATCGGCGGCACGACCGCGATCTTCACGCTGATCCACGCGGTCATGCTGCGCTCGCTCCCGGTCGCCGACCCGGAACGCCTCTACCGCGTCGGCGACGGCGACAACTGCTGCGTCCAGGGCGGACCGCAGGATCGCTGGGGCATGTTCTCGTACCCGCTCTTCGAACGCCTCAAAGCCGAAGCGCCCGAGTTCGAACAACTGACCGCCTTCCAGGCCGGCGGCTTCCGCGTCAGCGTCCGCCGGCCCGGCGTGGACGTCGCCGCGCGCTCGCTCCGGACGGAATACGTCACCGGCAACTACTTCACGACCTTCGGCATCGGCGCCTTCGGCGGACGCGTCTTCACCGCAGACGATGACACGCCGGCGTCGCCGCCCGTCGTCGTGATCAGCCATCACTCGTGGGAAGCGATCTACGGCGGCGATCAATCGCTCGTCGGCCAGACGCTGGTCATCGAAGGCCACCCGTTCACGGTCGCCGGCGTGGCGCCGCCGGGCTTCTTCGGCGATACGCTCCGCAACAATCCGCCCGACCTCTGGATCCCGATTCAGCACGAACCGATGGTCACCGGCGCCAACTCGCTGCTGCGCCAGCCGGTCTCCGCCTGGCTGCGCGTCATCGGCCGCCTCAAACCCGGCGCCACCACCGACGGCATCGCGCCGCGGCTCACGAACGTCCTGCGCCAGTGGATCCCGCGTGACTCGGGCTGGCCGGCGAACTGGCTGTCCGACGTCGACCACCTGCTGCCGAAGCAGACGATCGCGATCGTCCCGGCCGGCGCCGGCGTCGGCGTGATGAAAGAGCAGTACGCCAGCAGCCTGCAGCTGTTGATGGCCGTGTGCGGACTCGTGCTGCTGATCGCCTGCGCGAACGTCGCGAACCTGCTGCTCGCGCGCTCGGTCGCGCGACGGACGCAGACGGCAGTACGGATGGCCATCGGCGCGTCGCGATCGCAGATCGTCACGCAGGCGCTCGTCGAAAGCATCCTGCTCGCCATCGGCGGCGGCATCGCGGGCCTCGTCGTCGCGATGGGCGCCGCGCGGCTGCTGCTCTCGCTCGCGTTCTCGGTCTCGACATTTCTTCCCATCAGCACACGCCCGTCGCCGCTGGTGCTGGCGTTCGCGTTCGGCGTCGCGGTGATCACCGGCGTGCTCTTCGGCGCCGTACCCGCCTGGCTGGCGACGCGGACTGATCCGATCGATGCGCTGCGCGGATCGGGTCGATCGACGGGCGATCATTCTTCGTTCACGCGCACCGCGCTGCTCGTCCTCCAGGCGACGCTGTCCGTCGTCCTCGTCGCCGGCGCGACGATGCTCGGCCGCAGCTTGAACAACGTCCAGCATCAGGACTTCGGGTTCACCGTGCCCGATCGCGTCCTCGTCGCGATCAACCGGCCGTCCGCGGACTACACCGTGCCGCAGCTGACGGCGATGTACCGCACGCTCGAAGACCGGCTGAACCGCATCCCCGGCGTGCAGTCAGCGAACCTCGCGCTCTACAACCCGCTGACGGACAACTGGGGCGAGCTGATTCTCGTCGCCGGCCATCCGCCGCCGAAGCCCGGCGACAACGCGGGCGCGTCGTGGGATCGCGTGAGCGCGCACTACCTGCAGAACCTCGGCATGACGATGGCGCGCGGGCGCACGTTCACGGAGGCGGACAACGAAACGACCGCGCCGGTCGCGATCGTCAACGAGGCGTTCGTCAAGCGCTTCTTCAAGAGCGACGAGGATCCGATCGGCCAGCACTTCGGCCTCGACGAGCCGCAGAACGTCGGCACGTTCACGATCGTCGGCGTCGTCCGCGACGCCAGGTGGCAGAGCTTCCAGTTCCGGCTGCCGCCGCGGCCGATGTTCTACGTGCCGCTCGCGCAGAACGTGAACTACGTGAACAGCGTGATGACGCGCGTCGAGTACCAGTCGCACTTCATCAGCGGGCTGATGCTCGTCACGAAGCTGGGGCCGGGCGCGCTCGAGCCGCTGGTGACGAAGGCGATGGCGGACGTCGATCCGAGCCTGACGTTCATGAACGCGCGGACGCTCGAGCAGCAGATCGCGCTGACGTTCGATCAGGAGCGCGCGGTCGCGAGCCTCGCGGGGCTCTTCGGCGGCGTGTCGCTCCTGCTCGCGGCGATCGGCCTGTACGGCGTCACCGCCTACTCGGTCGCGCAGAGGACAAACGAGATCGGGATCCGGATGGCGCTCGGCGCGGACAAGGGCGCGGTGTTGAATCTCGTCCTGCGCAGCGCGTTCACGCGCGTGGCGATAGGATTGGGACTCGGCGTGCCGCTGGCAATCGGCGCAGGCAAATTGCTCGCCGCGCAGTTGTACGGCGTGAAGTTCTGGGATCCGGTCGCCCTGGCTGTGGCGACCGGATCGCTGACGCTGTGCGCGTTGGTCGCCGCGCTGATTCCCGGCAGTCGGGCGGCATCAATTCCGCCGATGCGCGCGCTCCGGTTGGAATAGCGCGGCTGAACACGTTCTTCAATCAAGCGGTGGGACTGGACGCCGTTCTGCGGCCCGTTTCAAGCGGCCGAGCGCGTCGCCGGGCCCGGTGACGAACCGTCGGCCAAAGACCAGTTTCACGAGGTGGCCCCGCCAACCTGGCGGGAAGCGGAACGCTCAATTAAATGTCGTGCGACACGAACGGGGGTCGATGGGTGTGATCTGAATCTGTTCGCGGTTCTTGACGCCAAACGGCAGCGCAATGTCCAAGGTGAGCTGCCGGGGGGCGTCCAGGTCAACCACATCGAAGGTGATGAGGAACACGCCGGCTCGAAAGACGAGCTGATCGCCAGCGCGGATCAAGCGCGTCGGCGCTTCGACCAATCTCGTCCCTGACCAGTGGGCCAACTCGCGCGGTTCCGTCACCAAGCGCCAGACGCGTTCAACGGGCGCGAGGATGACAGCTGTCGGACAGACGTCCATAACACCGTCAGTCTAGCGGACGGTCGGCGCGGCCTCCCGGCGAATCGCTTCTCCACTGTTCGGTCGCCAGCTACCCACCCGCATGGTCGCGAGGCCGTTTCAGGACAATCAGTGATGCATAATCTGGAGTCATGAAAACAACGGCTATCGCGACCGTCGCCGGACTCGGTCTGGCGGGCGCTCTCCTGATCCAATCGACCGGTTCCACAATCGAGGCCGCAGGTGCGTGGAAGACGCTCTTCGACGGCAAATCGCTCGACGCCTGGCGCGGCTACAAGAGCCAGACAATGCCGGCCGGTTGGAGGATTGAAGCCGGCGCGCTCGTCAAGGACGATCGTGTCCCCGACATCATCACCAAGGATCAGTACGGCGATTTCGAGCTCGAGCTCGAATGGAAGATCGGCGAGGCTGGCAACAGCGGCATCTTCTACCGCGGCATCGAGGACCCCGACTACAAAGGCGCGCCGAACAACGACCGGATCTACACCACCGGCCCGGAATACCAGCTGCTCGACGACATCAAAGCCGCCGACAACAAGACGCGCCTGACGTGCGCGGCGGCGGCCTACGGACTCTATCCGTCACCGGAAGGTCACCTGAAGCCGGTCGGCGCAGTGGAACAAGACGCGCATCGTCGCCAAGGGCGCGCACGTCGAGCACTGGTTGAACGACGTCAAGGTCGTCGAGTACGAACTCTGGAGTCCGGATTGGGAAGCGAAGGTGCAGGCCGCCAAGTTCAAGGACTGGCCGAAGTTCGGCCGCGCCAAGCGGGGCCACATCGGGCTGCAGGGCGATCACGAAGGCCCGCTCGCCTTCCGGAACATCCGCATTCGCGAGCTTAGCTAACGGGATCTTCGCGTGAGTGCGGAAAGGGACTGGGGACTTGGGGACTCAGGGACTGAGGAGTGAATTCAGTCCCCTAGTCCCCGAGTCCCCAGCTCCCGTTAGAACATCATCCTGAAACCAAAGCGCATCGACCGCTCGCTGCCGGCGAACGTGCTGGTGATCTGCCCGAACGTCGTGCCGAGGAACGTGCCGCCGGGGTTGTTGAAGTGCGGCGTGTTGGTGATGTTGAAGATGTCGGCGCGCACCTCGCCCTTGATCCCGTGGCCGAACGCGAACAGTTTGGCGATCGTCGCGTCGAGGTTGACGTACTTCGGCCCGTCGATGATGCCGTTTCGCGTCCCGTTGCCGAAGGTGTTGTTCGCGGGCGACGAAAAGACCGACGTGTCGAACCACTGGACGCCCGGGCCGATGCCGCCGAGCACCTTCGGCGTCCCGCTGACGTTCGGACGTTGCGTGTTGTCCGGGGCGTTGAGGTTGGCGTTGCTCATCGTGATGCCGATCGGCGATCCCGACTGCGCGCTGAAGATCCCGCTGATCTGCCAGTTGCCGAGCACCTGACTGAGCGGACCGTCGCGCAGCCACTTCCGGTCCGGGCCCGAACGGCAACTGCAGCAGGAAGCTCTCGACGAGGCTGTGGAGACGATCCTGATCGGTGCGCGCCCAGCTCCGTTCGATGTCGGCCGGCGTCGCGATGCCGGTGTTGCTGTCGCCGTTCATGTAGCTCCAGCCGCGGCCCAGCGTGTAGGACGTCGACACCAGGATGCCGTTGTAGAAGCGGCGATCCAGCTTCGCCTGCAGCGAGTTGTACAGCGTCTTCGTGCCGATCCACGTGGTCACGGCCGCCGATTTGCCGAACGGCAGGAACAGCGGCCGGCCGTTGTTCCCGGGCTGGCCGACGACGTTGGCGGCGTTCTCGTTGAACTGCGTCTGCACGTCGTGGCCGCGGTTGCCGACGTACGCGAGGTCCAGCGTGAATCGGCCTGGCAGCTCGCGCTGGAACGCGACGTTGTACGACGTCAGCGATGCCTTCGTGCATGTCGGGCCGCACGTGGAAGTAGCTCGCGTTCCGCAGCACCGTCGGACTCGCGTCGACGATGCCACTGGACGGAATCTGCACGAACACCGGATCGGGGAATCCGGCCTTCATCGATCCCGCGGGCGCGAAGTTGTTCGGCGCGTTGAACACGTTGTTCTGCTTGACCGGGTAGTTGTAGACGTAGGCGTTGTCGGGGAACGGCAGCGTGCTGACGCCGACACCGCCGCGGATCACGGTCAGGTCGTTCAGGCGGTACGACGCGCCGGCGCGCGGGCCGAAGTTCTTCAGGTACTTCTGCACGCCGACGCTCTCGGAGACGTTGCCATAGCCGGCGACCTGCAGCGTGTTGGTCGCCGGATCGTAGTTCGACAGCGCTCCCTGGTCGGCGAGGCCGATGAACGGCGTGTAGTACTCGTGGCGCAGACCCAGGTCGATCGTGAGTTTCGGCGTGACGGCCCATTTGTCCTGGATGAACGTGAAGAAGGCCCAGAACCGCACGCCGGGATCGGTCACCTTGAGATCGCGCTGCGCGAGCGACGGCACGTCCAGCAGGAACGACGCGAATGCGTTCGCGAAGCCGGCGGTGGCTGCCGCGTCGCTCGGAATCGACGTCTGATTGGCTCTGAACTGGAACTGACCGCGCGGGCCGCCGTTGTCCTGCGTCTGCAGGAGGAAGTCCCGCGTGTGCCGGAAGTCCTCGCCGACTTTGATCGTGTGGTTGCCGAACAGCTTCGTGAACACGGTCGCGGCCTCGACGGTCCGCTCGGAGCGATCCCACGGCAGGCTCGCCGAGAACCCGACCAGCGGGCTGCTCATGCCGTTGCCGATGTCGATCGACGTCATCCCGCTCGACCAGTCGTCGATGTTCGCGCCGCGGATGCCGACGTCCTGCGCGGTCTTGAGGCCGTCGCCGCCCGACAGCGCCTGGTTGCGGAAGTAGTTCATGCCGCCGCGCGCTTCCATGACGAGCGTGTTGCTCCACGTGCGCGTGTAGTTGACGCCGGTGCTGTAGGTGGTGTCGGTGCCGATGCCCGAGAAGCCGTTGCCGGACGGGCTGCCCTGCTTCGAGCCGCCGAACTCGGCGAACTCCGCCGGGTCGGTCAGCTTCGGGCGCAGAAAGCTGAAACGCGCCGACACCTGGTCTTTCGACGTGAGCTGCAGGTTGAACTTGGTGTCGAACGAGTCGGTGGTCTTCACGCGCGCGTAGTCGATCTGGTAGTTCGGCTGGCCGGGCGCCGCATCGACGTTTGGCGCCGGCAGGTGCGACAGGATCGACTTCGCGATCGGGCTGATGCGATCGGCGGGAATGATGTTGTTCGGGAACTGCGTGCGGCCGGTGCCGTCGGCGTTGCCGGTCGCCGGATCGTAGATCTTCGTCGCGCGACGCGCTGAAATCGCCGGTTCTGAAGCGCCGCCGGCGGAATGACGGCCCGCGTCGTCCGGCCGGCGTTGTCGCGAATGTGCTGGTAGTCGCCGAAGAAGAACAGCTTGTTCTTCTGGATCGGCCCGCCGAGCGTGAAGCCGCTCTGCAGGTAGTCGCCTGGCGGCGCGGTGTGGGTGAAGTAGCCCGGCGCATTCGTCTTTTCGTTGTTCCCGAACGCGAACACGCTCCCCTTCAGATTGTTCCCGCCGGACTTGAGCGTCACGTTGGTGATGGCGCCACCGGCGCGGCCGAATTCGGCGTCGTAGGCGCTCGTGCTGATGTTGACCGTCTCGATCGCCTCCGCCGACGGAATCAGCGTCGTCAGGAGCCCGGTGCGGTGGTTGTCGTCGATCCCTTCAATCTGGACGTTGTTCGCCAGCCGCGACTGCCCGTTGACGTTCGTCGAGAGGCTGTCCTGCGCGTTGAAGAAATCCGAGTGCGGACGCTGAAGCCGCAAGGCGCCGGGGACGGTGACCATCAGGCCCTGAAAATTGCGGTTGAATCCGAGCGGGACTTCCTGCAGGTGCACCGCTTCGATGATGCGGCTGGTGTCCGCGCGGTCGGTCTGAAGCAGAGGCGAAGAGCCGACCACTGTCACCGACTCTTCGATCGCCCCGATCTCCAGCTTCATGTCCACGCGCACCGTAGCGTTCACCGGTACCTCGACGCCTTCCCGGATCACGCGCTTGAATCCCGAGAGCTCCGAGACCACGCGATAGGTGCCGTCTTTGAGATTCGAGAAGACGTAATAGCCGGATTCGTTGGTGGTCGTGGTCGAGGCGATGTTGGTGTTCACCTCGGTGATGGTCACGCCGACGCCGGGCAGCGCGCCACCCGAACCGTCGACGATGTTCCCGACGAGCGATCCCTTTACAGCCTGCGCGCTGGCGCTGGCTGCGGCCAGCAGTACCAGAGCGGCAACCGACAGCAGACGGCGCATCATATTGTCTCCCTACTCCCTCGTACCGCTCGACGGCGGCAGCTCCCGAATCCTGATGTTGCGGAACCACACCTCGTCGCCGTGGTCCTGCAGCAGGATGTGCCCCTTGAGCTTCGTGCCCCAGCCGGCCTCATCCTTGAACTTGCTCTTCGCCTTCGCGGCCTTCAGCGCCGCGCTCTCCAGCTCGTACTCGATCACTTTCACGCCGTTCAGCCAGTGCTCGACGTGCATGCCGTTGACGACGATCCGGCCGGTATTGATCTCCCCCGCCGGTTTCAACGGCTTGTTCGCCGGCGCCGCGATCGCGTCGTAGAGCGCCGCGGTCTGACGGTGCGGCCCGATCAAGGCGTCGGCGTGCCGGGCGTCGTCGATGATCTGATACTCGTGCGCGACCGGTCCGTTTCGATCTTCGGTCACCAGGTACTTCACGCCGCTGTTGGCGCCCTCGACCACCTTCCACTCGAACTGGAGGTCGAAGTTATCGAATGTGTCGACGGTGATGATATCGCCGCCGCCGTCGCGATTGGTGCCCTTCGCAAGCTTCTTCAGCCATCCGTCCTGGACAATCCAGCCGTGATCCGGAAAGGTGGATTTTTTGAAGCTGCGCCAGCCATGGGTCGTCTTGCCGTCGAAGAGCGCGCGCTCGCGCGCCACGGGCTGCGCCGCCAGCGTCGCGCTCGCCACTGCCAGCACGGCGACGCCGATCAGAGAACGTCGCATTTGGATGCTCCTTGAATTTCGGCGTGTAATCGTTATCATCTAGGCTGTTGGCAGTCAAGGCAAATGGAGACAACAAGATGGCCCCACTTTCCCGCCGCCGGTTCGTGACCAGCGCGGCGCTCACAGGCGCCGGTTTGACGATCGTTCCGCGGCATGTGCTCGGCAAGGGTTTCGCGGCGCCCAGCGACACGCTGAACGTCGCCGCCGTCGGCGTCGGCGGGCAGGGACGCAGCAATCTCGTCAATCTCGCGAGCGAGAACGTCGTCGCGCTGTGCGACGTCGACTGGGAGTACGCGAACCGCGGGTTTGCGGGGCTCGAGAACAGCATCAAGAGCCAGCAGGAGCGCCTCGACCGGACGACGCCGCGTGTCGACGCGCAGGGCCGGCCCGAGGCCCCGCTCACCGCCACCGACCGCCAGCGGATTCCGATGGAAATCGCCCGGATGAAGCGCCTGAAGGACGAGCACCTGCCGCGCGCCACGCGATACCAGGACTACCGGCAGATGCTCGAACGGCAGAAAGACATCGACGCCGTCGTCATCGCGACACCGGACCACATGCACGCATCCATCGCGCTCGCGGCCATGGATCTCGGCAAGCACGTCTACGTGCAGAAGCCACTCACCTGGTCGGTCTCCGAGGCGCGGCAGTTGGCGCGCAAGGCCAAGGCCAATCCGAAGGTCGTCACGCAGATGGGCAATCAGGGCCATTCGTGGGACGACGCGCGGACGGCTATCGAGTACGTGTGGGCCGGCGCCATCGGCGACGTGCGCGAGGTCCACGTCTGGACGAACCGGCCGCTCGGGTACTGGCCGCAGGGCATTCCGCGACCGGAGGCGCGTACGCCGCCACCCGATGGGTTCCGCTGGAACGGTCCGGGGATCGAGGCGCGCCTGGCCACGGCAATGGCCGGCAACTATCCCAAGCCCGAAGGGCTCGCGTGGGATCTCTTCCTGGGCACTGCGCCGTACGTCGAGTATCACCCCGTGTATCACCCGTTCAATTGGCGTGGGTGGGTGGACTGGGGCTGCGGCGCGATCGGCGACATGGGCGCCCATCTGATGGATCATTCGATTTGGGCGCTCGATCTCGGGTACCCGACGACGATCGAAACGCTGGCGACGCCGTTCAATCGCGTGTCCTTCCCGAACGCGACGATGACCGTGTACGAGTTCGCGGCGCGCAACGGCAAGCCGCCCGTGAAGTTGACGTGGTACGACGGCGGTCTCGTGCCGCCGAAGCCGGTGGAGCTCGGCGAGAACGAGATCATGAACCCGACCGGCGGCGCGCTGTTGATCGGCAGCAAGGGCAAGCTGATGCACGACACCTACGGCAAGAACCCGCGCCTCCTGCCCGACTCGCTGCACAAGTCATACGGCAAGCCGGCGGAGAAGCTGCCGCGTATTCCACACGAGAATCACGAGATGAACTGGGTGGACGCGGCCAAGGGGAAGACCGCCGTGTCGTCCCCGTTCGAGTACGCGGCGAAGCTCACCGAAATCATGCTGCTCGGTGTCGTCGCGCTGAAGGCCGGGAAGAAGATCGAGTACGACGCCGCCAACATGCGCGTGACCAACGTGCAGAGCGCCAATCAGTATCTCGAACGGGAACCGCGAGCCGGCTGGTCGACATCGTCGGGGATTGCGCGGCCGTAAAGTAGCGGAGCGCTACCCACTCTTAGGGCTGCCGCGGCACGAAGTTCACGTGCACCGTCATGCTCAGTTCCACAGGCACGCAGTTGAGCAGCGTCCGGCTGAACCGCCACTGCCGGACGGCCTCGATGGCGGCGGCGTCGAAATCCGGATGGGCGGACGTGATGACGCGGATGTCGCGGGGCCGGCCATCCGTGTCGATGCGCAAGTCCAGTACGACGTGTCCCTCGACTCCGGTCTGATGTAACAGCGGCGGATACGAGGCCCTGACGTGCCGGAGCTTGATCGGCTGCTGGATCCGCCCCCCGGCCGCTGTGGCCACGCAGCCGGTCGAGTCCGGCAGCACAGGTTCCGCCAGCTCGCGAGGGGGGCCTTCAGCAACACCGTAAACACTGACCGTTTCCATGAGGGCTCCCACCTGCAGCGTCACTAGTTGCGGCACCGGCCGGGTGGTCACGACCATGGCGGAGCGAACCACCGAGAATCCCGGCGCCGACGCCTCCAGACGATAGTCGCCAGGCGGCAATCCGACGAATTCAAAGTGACCGGCCGCGTCGCTCTTTAATTCGCGTTTCGCGTCGTTCGGCGCGCCGATCAGCACGAGCGTCGCGCCAGCGACGGGGCGACTGGTGGAGTCGACCACTGACCCGGGCAGGCTGCCAAAGGTTTGCGCGGCGACGCCGAAACCGGCGATGCCGCCCGTGAAGGCGAGCGCCGCCGCCATTGTCGCCATCCGCGCGCCACGAGTCACGGGACGGCGGTCGAGGCGTGAGTTCAACATGGCACTGATTCTCCTCTCGAGACTGGACTGGCGAACCATCGCGGGCGCCGGCAACCACGCGCGGCGCATCTGCCCGAACGATCGCGCGATCTCGAGCAGGTGCGAGGCATAAACCGTGCTCTCGATGCCAAGCCCCAACACCATGTCGTCGCACGCCCGCTCGCTTTCCTCGCGCAGACGCCGGCACGCGATCCACACCAGCGGGTTGAACCAATACAGAGCGCGCACGACTTCGGCGATCATCAAGGTCAGCCAGTCGTGACGTCTGATGTGAGCCATCTCGTGGCCAAGCACCACGCGCACGCGCTCCTCGGACCATGCGTGGCGGACGAGGGCACCAGCACCGTCGGCCGGCTGACGCCCCAGGTGACCAGGAGCGTTTGCTGTTCGCTCGTCAGCAACCGGATGCGCCGCCGCGGACGCTGCTCGGCAGCAAAGGCATCGGCGAGCGCGAGCCACGTGGCGCTCGACATCGGTGTCGCACGCGCAGCGAACTGCCCGAGCCGCCACAATCCTGCAAGCAGCACACACATGGAGCCGGCGGCGCCAGCGATCCACAACCAAAACAGCCATTGCATGACGCTGGCGGCAACCGCAGCCCGCGAGGGCACCGGGGGTGGCTCGAAAGGCGCGGATGACTCGTCAACAGCGACCGGCGCCCGCGACAGTTTCGGTCCGGCCGCGGTCGAGGGAGTTGACCCTGTCACCGGTTCGAGATCGACGCGGCCAAACGAGACATCCCACGCAGGCGCCAGTCGACCCACAAGAGGCATCGTCATCGCGCTGCCGAGAGCCGCCGCCAGGACGCAGTGGCGCAATGCCGCCGACCGCGCCCGCAGGATTTCGTTCAGGCCCAGCGCGAGCGCGACGAGCACCGTGACCTTGATGGCGCTATCCAGCATCTTTCCGCGCCTTCGTGACGAGCTTTGCGATGCGGTCCAGTTCTTCTTCCGACAAGCGTGCGCCTTCGCCGCCGAGCAGCGCCGCCACGGTCTGTTCAGCGGAGCCGTCGAAGAACGTGTCGACGAGATGTCGAAGCGCCGATTTGCGGGCGGCGCGACGCGGAGTGGCAGGCACGTACACGTAGCGCACGCCGTCCTCTTCGTGCCGCACGTGTCCCTTCTCCTCGAGCACGCGCAACTGGGTCCGCACAGTGGAATAACTCGGCTCCCCGGGCAAATCTCCCATCACGTCGCCAGCCGTCGCGCGGCCGCGGCGATACAGGATGTCCATGATCTGACGTTCGCGCCGGCTCAGCTCGTGCGCCCGAGGCATGTGTTATTTTTATAGCACACCTGTCAAGCAAAGGCGTGCGGGGCCGCGGTTATTCGTAGCGCAGGGCGACGAGCGGATCGACGGTCGTCGCTCTACGTGCGGGCAGATAGGAGGCAGCCAGACCGATGACCGCAAAGAAGGTCGCGGCGATGCCGAAGACCACCGGGTCGAGCGGCGCCACGCCGAAGAGGAACACCACCAGCACCTGACTCGCCCCGGCGGCGAGCAGCAGGCCGATCGCGCAGCCGATCACGGTGAGTCGAATCCCCCGCTGCAGAATCATGCGGACGACATCGGCACGCCGCGCGCCCAGCGCCATCCGAATGCCGATTTCCCGCCGGCGGCGGGCAACCGCGTAGGCGGTGACTCCGTAAATCCCAATCGCCGCCAGCAGCGCACCGACGGCGCCGAGGCCGCCGGCGACCGACATCACGACACGCTGAGGCACGAGGCCGAGCGCGGTCGCGTCCTCGAGCGTCTGTGACGCGATGATCGGCAGATCCGGATTCATCGCGGTGACGAGCGATCGGATCTCGTCCGCGGCGCGCTGCCCGCGCGTCGTCCGCGCCACGATGGTCAGCGTCGCCACGTAGTGCTGCTGAAGCGGCACGTAGACGATGGACCGTGACAGACCGTCGATCAGGGTGCTGGCCTTGACATCACGTGCGACGCCCACGACCTGCAGGGGTCGATCCGGTGACCTGCCCTCCTGAGCCGACGGCGGTCTGCACGACGAACTTGCCGACCGCGTCCTCGCCCGGCCAGAACTGCCGCGCCGTGCCTTCGCCGACGATGGCGACCGCCTGAGTGCCTTCGCGATCGACTGCCGCGAAATCCCGGCCGCTGACGATCGGAATACGCATCGTTGCGAAATATCGCGGCTCGACGACGTTCCAGTCCACGCCGAAACTGGCGTTCGCCGTTCGGCGGCTCGACGCCAGGGACGCGGAGCGACCGGCGCTGCGTCTCGAAGCCGCCCGGGAGAACGAGCGCGATGCTGGCCGATTGCACGTCCGGCAGGGCGCGAACGCGATCCGCGAGATCGCGCGCGAAGGCGGGGCCTGTCGTACTGGTGTAGCCCGCGAGCGACAGATCGAGCGAAGCGAGCTCCACCCCGCGAGGATCGAACCCGGGGTTCATCGAACCGGCTGCCTGGAGTGCCCGCACGAAGAGGCCAGCCACCACGACCAGGAGAATGCTGACCGCGACTTGTGCGATGACGAAGGCATGCCGCAGACGCAGCCGCGCCGGCGCCTGGGCGTCGTCTTTCAACGCCGACACCACGTCGGCCTTCGATGCCTGAAGCGCCGGAACGAGACCCGAGAGAAGCGCTGCCACGAGCACCATCCCGGCCGTGACGACGAGCGCCCGGCCATCGAGCGCGAGCGAGATATTGACGGGAAACGGCAGCGACGGCAGCAGCGCGACGAGCACGGACGTGAGAACGCGCGCCATGGCCACGCCGGCCAGACCGCCGAGCACGAACAGCATCAGCGTCTCGGCGAGCAACTGACGAATCAGCCGTGCCCGTCCGGCGCCCATCGCCAGGCGCACGGCGATTTCCGTACGCCGGGCCGCCGCGCGCGCGAGCAAGACGCCGGCGACGTTCGCGCACGCGATACCCAGCACGAGCGTGACGATGGTCAGGAGCAGGACGAGAAAGATCGTGATCGGCAGCCTGGCGCCGGGCACCGGCGACAACGGCTCGACGAGGAAGCCTTTGCCACGGTTTTCCGCCGGATACTCCAGTTCGAGCGCCTTACCGACCGCGTCCAACTCCGCAGCGGCCTGCTGAATGGAGACGTCGCGTTTCAGTCGGCCGCCGACGAGAAACAACGCGGCGGTGCGGTTGGCGAGCGAGCTCGCGGCGCTGGACATCGACATCGGCACCCACAGATCGCCGGCCCGGACGCCGGGCCCCTGGAATCCTTCCGCAGCGACACCGATCACCGTGAAGGACTCTCGGTTCAACAGGATCGTTCGGCCGATCAGCGAAGGATCCCGGTTGAAGCGGCGCGTCCAGAACCGATGGCTCAACACGATCACCGGGTCGGTCCCCGGTCGATCCACGGCGTCCCCGTCGAACAAACGACCGGCAGCCGCAGTCGTACCCAGCACGGCGAAGTAGTTGCCGGTCACCGGCGTGGCGAACACTCGTTCGGTCGCTGGGGAATCGCCCGCGCCGCTCAAGCTCATGGCTCGCGGGAACAGGCCCGACGCGTACACGCCGTCGAGCGTCGTCGCACGGCGACGCACGTCGAGGTAGTTCGGATACGAGCTGTTGCCGAAGCCGCCGCCGGGGGTGAGCGTGCCGATATCGACGAGCGCTCCCGGATCGGCCACTGCGGCCGGAGCGCGAAACAGAAGGGCATTTCCGACGGTCAAGATCGTCGTGTTCGCGCCGATGCCGATCGCCAGCGACAACACCGCGGTCGCGGTGAACAGCGGATCCCGGCGGAGCAACCGCGCCGCATGGCGCATGTCGCGCTGCGCGTCGGCGAGCCAGACGAACGAGCGCGCGTCGCGCTGCCGCTCCTTGGCCTGCTCGACACCGCCGAACGCGCGGCGCGCCGCCAGACGGGCATCGTCAGCCGTCATCCCGTGGCGGCGAAAGTCGTCTTCGAGCAGCGCGAGATGCGACGCCATTTCGCGCGCCAGGTCCGGCTCCGCATCGCCCGTCGGCTGGACGAGCATTGCGAAGCCGCCGCAGGAAGCGCCGGAGCGGCATGGCTCAGCTAGGACTCGTGGAGCAACAGCTTGTCGACCAGGCCGGCGAGGCGGCGCCAGCGCTCGGTCTGACTTCTCGAGCGCCCGGCGCCCCCGCGCGCGTGATCGTGTAGTACTTCGCCTCGCGGTTGTTCTCCGTCGTCTGCCAGGCGCCCTTGATCCAGCCCTTCTGCTCCAGTCGCACCAGCGCCGGATACAGCGTTCCCTGATTGAGGTTCAACGGATGGTCCGCCACCTGCTCGAGGCGCGCGGCGAGGCCGTAGGCGTGCTGCGGCCCCATGGTGGACAGGGCGCGCAGGACGATGAGGTCCAGGGTGCCCTGCAGCAGTTCGACTTCTCTCTTTGATTGGCCATCGCTGTTGGCCATCTTATGTGCCCTCTTCACTTGGCATCCAAGTGCAGTATTCCCGCTTCTCTACTTGAATGTCAAGTGATGGCGGTCCGAAGACGCACGCGGGCGGGCTACAATCTGCCGCGATGACCCCCGAAGAGTTTCGCGCCGCCGGTCACCGCATCGTCGACTGGATCGCCGACTACCGCGCCCGCGCCGGCCTCGCTGCCGGTGATGGCCCGCACCGAACCCGGCGACGTCAAGCGTCAGCTGCCGGCATCGCCGCCGGTCGAGGCCGAAGCCTTCGAGGCGATCGTCGCGGACCTCGATCGCATCGTCGTGCCGGCCCTCTCGCACTGGCAGCACCCGAGCTTCTTCGGGTACTTCCCGAGCAACGGCCTGCTCGCCAGCGTGCTGGGCGACTACGTCAGCACGGGTCTCGGCGTGCTCGGCCTGTCGTGGCAATCGAGCCCGGCGCTCACCGAGGTCGAAGAAGTCGTCACCGACTGGCTGCGGCAGATGTGTGGACTGTCGCACGAGTGGACCGGCGTGATTCAGGACACGGCGTCGACCAGCACCCTGGTGGCGCTGATCTCGGCGCGCGAAAGGATCAGCCGGTACGGTTCGAGCCGCGGCGGCCTGCAGGACGAGCCGCGGCCGCTCGTCGTCTACGTCTCGGCGCAGGCCCATAGTTCGGTGGACAAGGCGGCGCTGCTGGCCGGCTTCGGTCGGCACAACGTTCACCTCGTGCCGACCGATGCGGCGCACGCGATGATGGCCGACGCCCTCGACGCGCTGATCGCGCGCGACCGCGACGCCGGCGCGACACCGTGCGCTGTCGTCGCGACGACCGGAACGACGACGTCGACTGCCGTCGATCCGGTGGCCGCGCTGGCGGGCGTCGCCCGGAAGCATCGAGATCTGGCTGCACGTCGACGCGGCGATGGCGGGCTCCGCGATGATCCTTCCCGAGTGCCGCCGGCTGTGGGAGGGAATCGACGGGGCCGATTCGCTCGTCATCAATCCGCACAAGTGGCTCGGCGCGGCGTTCGATTGCACGACGTACTACGTCCGGGACGCCGAGCACCTCGTGCGCGTGATGTCCACGAATCCCAGCTACCTGCAGTCCGCGGCCGATGGCCGTGTCAAGAATCTGCGCGACTGGGGTGTGCCGCTTGGCCGGCGGTTTCGCGCGCTGAAACTCTGGTTCCTGATTCGGGAACAGGGCGTCGCCGGCCTTCAGACGCGGCTGCGCCGCGACCTGGCCAACGCGCAATGGTTCGCCGGGCAAGTGCGCGGCACCGCGGACTGGTCCGTGGTGGCGCCTGTGCCGCTCCAGACAGTCTGTGTGAGGCATCAACCGCCGGGGCTCGACGGCGAGGCGCTGGATCGGCACACGCTGGCGTGGGTCGATCGCGTGAATCGCTCGGGCGAGGCCTACCTCACACCCGCCATGCTGGACGGCCGGTGGATGGTCCGCGTCTCGATCGGCGCAGAAGGGACGGAGCGCCGCCATGTCGAAGCATTGTGGGCGGCGATGCAGCGCGAAGTCGAAGTTAGAAGTTAGAAGTTAAGTCTGAAGTTAAAGGTCAGGCAAGTCTGAAGCCACTACTTCACGGCGACTTTCAGCAGCGCCGTCGACCAGCAGCAGCCGAAGCCGCCGCCGCCATCGCCGGAGTAGTCGTTGGCGATGACGTGGAGCACGTAGTCGCCTGGCTCGCTGAACTTGACGGTGGTCGTCGCCTTCCCGCTGAACGGCACGGTCGCGCCTTCGCCGGCAGGAAGCTTCTCCACCGCGGGCTTGGCTTTGTCGAAGGTCACCGCTCCGGGACCTCGGTATTTCGAGAACGACAGGCTCACGGGATTGCGGCTGGCGCTCGGCGGCGCGCTGGTGCCGCTCGTGTATTTCAAGTCGTCGGTGACCCAGACGGTGAGAGGAAACGGTGTCGCGAGCGCCGCGGTCCGAGCGGGGGCGGTCGCGAGGTTCGCCTGCGGTCCCTGCACCCTGGCGCTTCCGCCCTGCTCGAACCGGATGACCGGCGGCGTGTTGCCGACGGCGATCTCCGTGAACGGGCTCATCACGTAGTCGGGGTTCAGCCGCAGCGGAATGCTGGTGGTCTGTCCGTTCGCGACGATCGTCCAGACGTAGGAATCGGTGGGCTTGAACTCCTTCGGTGCGGGGACGGTGAACATGCCCCACTGCCGGCCGGGCAGGAAGTGCGTCGGCTGCCCCATATCGGGCCCGCCCGGCTCGATCCGGTTGTTCGGCCCGATCGGGATGTCGAGGGTCTGCTGCGAATTGCGATTGTAGTAGCCGACGAGAAAACTGCGGCTGCCGTCGGGATTGTAGAACCAGCCCTCGAACGCCCCCGTCACGCTGGCGCCCGACCCGCGCCGCGGCTCGGGGATCTGCGTGGTCTGGCCAGACACAAGAATGCCGCCGGCGACGCACGCCGGCGGCACATAGCATCGCGACTCGGTTCACTGCTGCTTCTCTGCGTCGTTCGTCGTCTTCACCAGTCTTCGCCTTGCGTTCCGCCTGCAGTGCCTTGTACTCGTCGTCGTTGAAGTAGACGACGTTCATCCAGGCGTGCGCCATCTCGTCGACGGTCCGATCGCCGTAGCCGACCCACTGATCCGAATCGGGGTTGTTCTTGTTCGCCTTCGTGTTGTCGTACCACGCCGTGACGTGAATCACGGTCCCCTTCGGCAGCAGCGGCGCCGCGTCGTCGTCGTAGATGTAGTTCGTCATCCAGTTGAAGTTGAAGTTGCCGACGTAGCTGAGCACCTGCTTGGCGCCGTCGGGAAGAATCGCTTCGACCTGCATCGACTTGCCGCGCAGGTGGAAGTGCGGCTGGAAGTTCTCGATGAGCGCGTTTTCCTTGAGAACGGTGAAGCCCTCGGTCATCGCCATCGAATTCGGCGGGATGTCGAGCATCTTGGTGCGATCGATGCCGGTGAAGCCGATGAGATAGCTGCGCTTCTTCGGCTCCTCGCCCTTCTTGTAGAACCAGATGCCGATCTCGGATCCGCCGGTGACCTCTTCACCGACGGCGTGAATGTGCTGATCCCACGAAATCTTCTCGCCCGGAACGAGCAGCTTCCCGGTGCCCGGACGGAAGAGGTCGTAGCCCTTGCCGATCGCCCATTCCATGAGCTGCGGGCGACGGTTGACGAGATCGTCGCCGGCAAAGCGATCCGGACCGTTAGCCGTCCCGGTGTTCACGGCGTCGGGATCGTTGTTGAGGACGAGATAGGCGATCGAGTGATGGATGATCTTGCGCGACTTGAGGTTGGTCGGACGAATCTCGACCAGCTTCACCCAGCGCGGCTCGTTCAGCGGGATGTCGGACATCGGCCGGTACCAGACGTCCTGGTGCTCGGCCGGCATCGTGTACTCGGACGACTTCACGACGAGATCCGGCTTTCCGAATCCATCGCGCACGGCCTGCCACTCGTTGTCCGTCACGAGCGGCTTGGGCGGCGGCAGGTCTTTCGGATCGCCCTGCAGCGACCCGCCGTCTACCCAGCGGACGATGGTCTCGACCTGCTCGTCGCGTGAGCGACATGTCGTTCTTGAACTTCTGGACGCCGACGCTCCGGTCGATGTGCCAGGGCGGCATCTGCCGGGTCGCGACGCGCTCCTTGATCGAACGGGCCCACGGCCGGGCGTCCTGGTAGGTGATGAGCGACATCGGCGCGATCGAGTTCGGCTGATGGCACTCCTGACATTTCGCCTGGAAGATGGGTGCGACGTCCTTGGAAAATGTCGGCTTCGCCGGCGTATCGGCCGCGGACGCCGGTGCCACGAACGAAAGGCACGCGCTGACCGCCAACACAACGTGAACACTGGAGCCACGCGGGAACGATCCAGCCGTCATGAATGCCTCCTGCGATCCTTCCGGAAACCCTATTATTTTACCTGAACTAATAAGGCCTCCCCAATGTCTTTGCTTGTCACGTCGGAACGTCGGCGCCTTCCTGAGCGTCTACAAAAGAAGTGAGCTGTCCTCCTCCGCTACGGAAAGATCGCCGGCGGTTTTCTGCTGCTGGCGGCGGGCATCGCCATGATTGCCCTGCCCGGCCCCGGCTGGCTGACGATTTTTGCTGCGCTGGCGATCCTGGCTGGTGAATTCCTCTGGGCACGCAAGCTCCTCGATCGGCTGAAGAGCCAGGTCAATCGCCTGCGCCACCGCAGTACGTCCTGAGCCCGACGTCACTTCCGAAGATATTCGAGGAACCACGCGGCGGCGAGATGGCCGACCTTGTCCAGGGCCCCCGGCTCTTCGAAGAGATGCGTGGCGTCCGGCACGATCTCCAAGTCGCGCACACCGTGTAAGTGCTCGTACGCCTCGCGATTCACATCGAGGACTGCGTCGTCGCGGCCGCCGACGATCAACAGTGTCGGCGCGACGACCCGATCGAGCGCCGGTCCCGCCATATCGGGTCGTCCGCCGCGCGAGACGACCGCGCGCACGAGCTGGCTGCGATCCGCCGCGGCCATGAGCGCAGCCGCCGCTCCCGTGCTGGCGCCAAACAGGCCAAGCGGAAGCGACCGCAGCGGCGGCGAGACCCCAATCCAATCCACGATGCCCGTGGTTCGGTCGGCCAGCAACGGGATATCGAACCTGAACTCGGCAGTGACCGCGTCGGTTCGCTCTTCCGGTTCAGTCAGCAAATCCAACAGCAACGTCCCCAGCTGAGCGCGCACGAGGCAATCGGCCACCGCCCGGTTGCGCGGGCTGAAACGACTGCTGCCACTGCCGTGAACGAACACGACGAGACCTTGGGCATTCTCTGGCACGGTCGCGTCGCCGTTCAGTGAGGCGCCAGCCACGTCGATTCTGACCGGACGCGACACGGGGATTGCGGGTATTGATGGCATGACAACACACGCTGCAAGCGGACTGCCCAACTCTGTTGGATCGGTGGTTGCACGATTCAAGATTTGGAGCCTGAGCGGTTTGGCCAGTACGCGCTATACGAATCGCCGGGAAGCTGGGCAACACCTCGCACGACTCTTGTCGCAGTACGCGAAGCGAGACGATGTCGTGGTGCTCGCTCTTCCGCGAGGTGGCGTTCCCGTCGCCTTCGAGGTTGCCCGAGCGCTCGAGGCGCCGCTCAACGTGTTCCTGGTGCGAAAGCTCGGCGCCCCCGGGCACCCGGAATTTGCGATCGGCGCGATCGCCTCGGGCGGTGTGCAGGTACTCAACCACGCCGCGATCGCCGACCTTCGAATTCCTCCAGAGCTCATCGAGCAAGTCGCGGAACGTGAGCGCAGCGAGCTCGAACGGCGCGACAAGGCCTACCACGTCGAGCGTCCGCTCCTCACGCTAGACGGCAAGCAGGTCATCGTCGTCGACGATGGTCTCGCGACCGGATCGACGATGGAAGCGGCCGTGCTCGCGCTTCGCCAGCATCATCCGGCGAGAATCGTCGTCGCTTCGCCAGTCGGAGCCGTCGAGAGCTGTCAGCGCCTGCGCGCCGTTGCTGACGAGGTCGTCTGTGCGCATACGCCAGAACCATTCAACGCCGTCGGACTCTGGTATCAGGTATTCGACCAGACCAGCGACGCCGAAGTCGTGGACCTTCTTCGTCAGGCGAACGAGCCCCCGCAATCAGCCAGCGATACGCCTTCGACACCCGGCAACCCGCCGGCGAAATCGGGCAACACCCCGGGGAACGACGTCAGCCGCGTTCGTCGTGGCGCGAAAGCGATCACCGACGAATTCCGGACGTACGACGAGCTGGTCAGGGCGATCGGATCGGCGCGTGTGGTCCTTCTCGGCGAGGCGTCGCATGGCACACACGAGTTCTATCGGGAACGGGCGTTCATTACCGAGCGCCTCATTTCCGAGGCCGGATTCTCGGCGGTCGCGATCGAGGCCGATTGGCCTGACGCATATCGGGTGAACCGCTACGTCCGGGGTGCCTCGGACGACGCCGGCGCTGTCCAGGCGCTGGGCGATTTCAGCCGTTTTCCCACCTGGATGTGGCGCAACACCGATGTGGTCGCGTTCGTCGAATGGCTGCGCGCCCACAACGACACGCAGCCAATCGAGCGGCGTGCCGGGTTCTATGGCATCGACCTGTACAGCTTACGTACGTCGATGCACGCGGTCCTCGCCTACTTGTCCGGAGTCGATCCAGAAGCCGCGACGATCGCGCGGGCGCGGTACGCCTGCTTCGACCATTTCGGCAACGACCCGCAGTCATACGGACTGGCGACGACGTCCGGGTGGGCGCCGTCGTGTGAACAAGAGGTCGTCGCGCAGCTCGTCGATCTGCAACGCCGTCGGGCTGAGTACGCGTCACAGGACGGCCGGCTCGCACGAGACGACTTCTTCTACGCGGAACAGAATGCGCGCCTCGTCCGGAACGCCGAGCTGTACTACAGGTCCATGTTTCGGGGGCGCACCGAATCGTGGAACCTGCGCGACCGGCAGATGGCCGATACGATCGAAGAGTTGTTGCGCTTCCTGGAGCAACCATGGGCGCCCGCAAAGATCGTCGTGTGGGCGCACAACTCGCATCTGGGCGACGCACGGGCGACCGAACTGGGCGACTACGGGGAGCTGAACGTCGGTCAGCTGGTGCGCCAACGGCACGGCGCCGACTGCGTGTCGGTTGGCTTCACTACCTACAGCGGGACGGTCACGGCGGCGTCGGACTGGGATGCGCCGGCCGAACGGAAGACAGTGCGGCCGGCCCTGCCGAACAGCTACGAGCGGCTGTTCCATGAAACCGGCACGCCCCGGTTCCTGCTGGCGATCCGCGACGACCAGGCGCTGGCGGACGCGTTGACGTCGCCGCGTCTCGAGCGCGCGATAGGCGTCGTCTACAAGCCGGAAACCGAGCGCGGCAGCCACTACTTCCACGCGCGACTCGCGCAGCAGTTCGACTACGTGCTGCATTTCGACGAAACGACCGCGCTCGAGCCGCTCGAGCGAACGGCGCTGTGGACGGCGGGGGAACCCGCGGAAACCTATCCGTCGGGGTTGTGACGGCGCTGAAGGCGATTCATTCCTCGTTGAGCCGCCGCAGCGCCGCGTCGATCCGCGCCGCCAGGTCGGACGGCATGTCGACGAAGCGGACCGCGTAGCCGAAATCGGGCTTGGCGTAGAGCGTCTCGCCGGTCACTTTGATCCGCCCCTCGCCCGGGAGCTCGATTTCGAGGACGACGCGGATGCCCGGCCGCTGTTCGTTGAGGGAGTTGACGAAGCAGCCGCCCGGACTCAGATCGTAAATCTGCACGGGAGTCTGCAGGACGCTGATCCGCCAGCCGTCGAACGGCCCCGGTACGCGGAGGTGCTGGCGGCGATCTGCGCCGTCGGACTCCTCGGACGCCGCCATCGACTCCAGTATAGCGTCCGACTCGTCAGGACTTTGCTGAACCCGATTCACCACGGACCAACGACCTCGACTTTCTGCGCGAACGTCCGCTCGCAGTGGCGGATGATTTCCTTCAGGCGGCGCACGTCCCACGTTTCGAACGCCAGACCGATGCGATAGATCGCTTCGCGCTGCGCCTCCTCGGATTCGAGGCTGATCCAGCGGACGCGGGCGATGGCCGCGCACGCTTCGCGGTCCTGCGGCCAGCCGATCTTGAAGATCAAGGGCTGATCGCGCGCGGTGTGAATCGCCCCGCGGACCTGGGCGCCCGACATCGACAGATTGACGAGAGCGACCTGGCGATCCTCGACCACGACGCGGTATCCCGATCCGAACATGCCGACGCGCTCGGCACGCGCACGAGGGCGTCGCCGGCGCGGTTCAGCGTCAACCAGAGCCGGCGCCGGCCGCTCGACGACCGCGGTCTCCGGTTCCGAATCCCACAACGGAACGGCCATCGGCAGGATGAGGGTGTTGGACATTTTTGCGACGTTACTGTCATATAGAATACCTATTTGTTCTTTAGAATGCAAGAGCCATTACGCGCAGAGCCGGGCATTCTCGCCACGATCCGCTGACAGTTCCGTCAGATCCTGGCCTCGCCTTCCCTTGACACCGGCCGGCGCCATCGCGTATAAAACCACTGAGTTAATTAACTTATTGGTTTAATACTGATGGCTGTCGAACAACCCGATCAACTCAGCGCCACGTTCGCCGCCCTCGCCGACCCCACGCGCCGCGCCATCCTGGCTCGCCTGCTCGCAGGCGAATGCTCGGTCACCGATCTGGCCGAGCCGTTCGACATGAGCATGCCCGCGGTCTCCAAGCACCTGCAGGTGCTGGAGCGGGCCGGGCTGATCGCGCGGCGCCGGGAGGCGCAGTGGCGGCACTGCCGGATCGAAGGCGGACCGTTGAAGGAAGTGGCCGAATGGGCCGAGCGCTACCGGCACGTCTGGGAGGCTCGCCTCGACCGGCTGGATACCTACCTGAAACGCATCAACACCAAGGAGGGTCAGAGACATGGTCGTAGGAAGCGCGGCAAATAGCGACAGCTTCAAGGTCACGACGCCGTCGGATCAGGAGATCCGCATGACGCGTCTGTTCGATGCGCCACCGCGCCTCGTGTTCGAGGCGATGACGAAACCCGAACACGTCACGCAGTGGTGGGGACGCCTCGGTGACGGCTATTCCGTCCCGGTCTGCGAGATCGACCTGCGAGTCGGCGGCCGGTGGCGCTTCGTGAATCGCCACCCGAAGGGCGAGGCCGCGTTCCACGGCGAGTACCCGCGAGATCACGCCGCACAGCCGGCTGGTCTTCACCGAAATCTTCGAGGAGTTTCCCGACACGGTCTCGGTCGTGACCTCCGAATTCGTGGAGGAAGGCGGCAAGACGCGATTCACCGCGACCGTCCGCTACCCGTCGCTGATGGTCCGTGACATGGTGATCGCATCCGGCATGTCGCGCGGCGCCGGCATCAGCTACGACCGTCTCGAAGATCTGGTGGCGCAGCTCCAGCGCTGAGCGCAACTCAGGGAAGGGCGAGCGCGACCCACTCGGCCGGCTCGTCCCGTCCGCCGATCGGCACGACGATGTACTGTTTGCCCTTCGCCAGATAGGTCATCGGCCCGCTGGTGGTGCCGGCGGGCAGATCGATTTCCCAGATCACCCTGCCGGTCGCCTTGTCGTACGCCCGGAACTTGCGGCCCCACATCGACGGGTGCGTGCCGCCGAAGACGTTGCTGCCATCGCCGATGAACAGCAGCGTCCTGGTGATGAGCGCCGTCGGCCGGCTGGCGGTGCCGAGCGGCGGCAGATGGAGGTCCTTGAGCAGCGGGTGGTCGCGCGGACCATCGCCGTTGGCGGCGCTCCACAGGTGCTCGCCGCGATTGAGGTCGATGGCGACGATGCGCCCGTAGGGCGGCTTGATGATCGGCAAGCCGTCGATGTACGGCGCGTCGCGATTGGGACTCCAGTAGTCCATCTCCGCGTCGGCGCCGGTCGCTTTCGCGAGCCGGTACACGCGCGGGATGTCGTGGGAGAACGCATAGTACACACCCGTGTCGGGATCGAACGCGCCGGTGTTCCAGTTGCCGGCGCCCCACGACCCGGGGACCATCAGCGTGCCCTGTTTACCGCCGGGTTCGTCGCTGGCCAGCGACGGCGGCGTGAAGATCGGTCCGAGCACGAATGTCTTCGCGAGCTCGCGTGCCCGCGCGCGCAGCGCCGGCGTGAAGTCGATGAGATCGTCGTCGGTCAGGCCGATGCGCGCAAACGGCGCCGGCTTGGTGGGAAAGGGCTGCGTGCGCGCCGTGTGCTCGCCCGGAATCGTCGATTGCGGCACCGGCCGCTCCTCGATCGGCCACACCGGCTGACCGGTGACGCGATCGAACACGTACAGGAAGCCGGTCTTGCTCGGCTGCATCACCGCCTTGATCCGTCTGCCGTCGACCGTGATCTCGCCGAGCGTCGCCGGGCCGACGGTGTCGTACTCCCAGAGGTCGTGGTGGACCATCTGAAAGTGCCAGATGCGTCGGCCGGTCTTCGCGTCGAGCGCCACCAGCGCGTTCGAGAACAGGTTGTCGCCCGGCCGGAAGCCGCCGAAGTACGCGGCGGTCGGCGCCGTCAGCGGGATGTAGACGTAACCGAGCTGCTCGTCTGCCGAGATGCAGCACCACGACCCCAGATCGCCCGACAGCTTGCCCGAACCGTTTCCCCACGTGTCAGCGCCGAACTCGCCGCCACGCGGCACGACGTGGAACGTCCATAACAAGCTTGCCGCTGCGTGCATCGAAGCCGCGCACATCCTCGGGCGGACTGTTCTTCCACTTCTGTCCTTCGTCGCCGGCGCCGTCCAGATTGCCGGCGATGACGACCACGTCGCCGACGACGATCGGACCCGAGCTCCAGCCGAAGCGGTGAGCGCCGGCCGGCAGCAGATTCACGCGACCACCGGTTCCGAACGCGCTGATCGCGCGGCCGCGCAGGTCGAGCGCGTACAGGTAGCCATTCCGGACGTTGAACAACCGGTGGTCCGAGCCGCCCTTCCAGAAGTCGACGCCGCGCGTGCTCGACGGCGCTCGCCTCGTCCGCCATATCCGGCACGGGCGCCTGACGCCAGATCAGCTGGCCGCTGGTGGCGTCGAAGGCCTCGATCGAGACCGGTCGCGTCCGGCGCGTAGAGGACGCCGCCGATCATCGTGGGCGTCGCGCGGAGGTAGTTGTTCGTCCGGAGTTTCGGAAATTGCTCCTTCAACGCCGGGTCGAGGGCCGGGCGCCGCCAGACCACGCGAAGGTTCTTCACGTTGTCGCGGGTGATCTGGGCGAGCGGCGAATAGCGTTTGTAGGTCGAGTCGCCGCCAGACGAGCGCCACTCGCCCGCGCGCGTCTCGTCCTGCGCGCGAATCAGCCAGCCGCCACAGATCGCGAGCGCGACAGTCAGTGCACCAGCGATGCGTGAAGCGTGTGCGGCATGTCGAGGCCTCGCAGGTTTGGCTGTTCATGGCAGCGCCAGCGCCACGTATTCGGCCGGCTCGTTTCTCGAGCCGACGGGCACGACAATGTACTGCTTCCCTTTCAGCAGGTAGGTCATCGGTCCGCCAGTCGTGCCGGATGGCAGCAGCGTTTCCCAAATCACGGCGCCGGTCGCTTTGTCGTACGCGCGGAACGTCCGCCCCCATCCCCAGTCGGTTTGCGGCGTGCCGCTGACGGCGTTGCTACCTTCCCCGAGGAATAGCAGCGTCTTCGTCAGCAGGGGCGCCGGGCGGTTCGGGACACCGAGCGCCGGCAGGTTGAGGTCTTTCAACAACGGGTGATGTCTCGGGGCCGTCGCCGTTCGCGACCATCCAGACATGAGTGCCGGTCTTGAGATCCATCGCGGTGATGCGCCCGTACGGTCCCTTGATGATCGGCAAGCCCTCGATGTCAGGGGCGGTGCCTACGCTCGCGTACTCCATCGTCGCTTCCGGATTCGTCATCTTCTTGATGGCGCGATTCGACGGCCCCGGAAGCGATGCGGAGACCGCGTAGTAAAAACCGGTTTCCGGATCGAACGCACCCGTGTTCCAGTTCGCCGCGCCCCAGGAACCGGGCAGCATCAGCGTGCCGCGATTGGTCCCTGGTTCGTCCGTGGTGATCGACGGTGGCGTGAACAGCGGACCGGTGACGAACTCCTTGGCGATCTCACGCGCACGCGCCTTCAGCTCCGGCGTGTAGTCGATCAGGTCGGTATCGGCGACGCCCTGGCGATCGAAGGCGGGCGGCCTGGTCGGGAACGGCTGCGTCAGCGACGTCCGCTCCCCTGGCACATTCGACTGCGGCACGGGCCGCTCTTCGATCGGCCACACCGGCTTGCCGTTCGTGCGATCGAGGACGAACAGGAAACCGTTCTTGTTCGGCTGCATCACCGCTTTGATGCGCCGGCCGTCCACCGTGATGTCGCCGAGCATCGCCGGACCGACGTTCTCCCATTCCCAGAGGTTGTGATGCACCGTCTGGAAATGCCAGACGCGCGTGCCGGTCTTCGCATCGAGCGCGACGAGCGAATCCGCAAACAGGTTGTCGCCGGGTCGCCACACGCCCCAGGCGGACGCGGTTGGCGCGGTCAACGGGATGTACACGTCTCCGAGATCCTCGTCCGCGGTCATGGGATTCCACGCACCGAGATCGCCGGCAATCTTCCAGGACTCATTGCCCCACGTCTCGACGCCGAATTCCCCGGGCCGTGGAACGACGTGAAACGTCCAGAGCAGCCTGCCGCTCCGGGCGTCGAAGCCTCGGACATCTTCCGGCGCCGCCTCCTTCTTGAACGTCCCCGTGTCGCCGGCGCCAGCCGTGTTACCGGTCACGACCACGACATTGCCGACGACGAGGGGGCCGGTGCTGTCGCTGAAGCGCCCCGCGAGCGGCTGGTTTTCCTGGAAGTGGAGGCTCGCGCGTCCCCCATCGCCGAATGCAGAGACCGCCTTACCGGTCTGCGCGTTGAGCGCGTACAGGTATTCGCCGCGAATGGCGAAGATCCGCTTGTCGGCGTTGCCCGTGCCGCCCTGCCAGTAGTCGACGCCGCGGGTCGACGATCCGTTGGCCTCCTCGGGCGTTCGCGCAAACAGCTCCTGCTCCCACACGGTCTTGCCAGTCTCGGCGTCGAAGGCGACGACCAGGCCGTGCACGTTCTGCGCATAGAGCACGCCGTCGATGGCGATCGGCGTCGACCGAAGGTAGTTGTTCGGCCGCAGCTCGGGAAACGCCTGCGTCAACTGATCGCTCACAGCGGGACGCCGCCACGCGATCCGCAGATTCTTGACGTTGGCCTGGTTGATTTGACCGAGCGGGGAATAACGCGTGAACGCCTTGTTACCCCCGAAGTACCGCCACTCGTTGGCCGGTGCGCGGTCCTGGGATCGGATCATGACCGCCGCAAAGACGATGAGGCCCAGGCAAAGGCTGCCAGTCGCGACGAAGGCGCGAATCGACCGCATGTGCCGCGGCGGATTCTACCATCGGCACGGCGCCGCGCCTTGCGATCCTCCTGGATTGGCCGGCCGAACGACGAGGTTTATCGCGAGGGAACCCGGACACTGTCCTTCAGCAGTCCGAGCCGCACCAGGCTTTCAGCGGTGGCGACGATGGCCTCCTCGTTCGAGCGCGGGGTCCAGCCGAGGACACGCCCGGGCTTTTTCGCTGGTGGCGTTCTTC
Organism: uncultured Acidobacteriota bacterium; assembly: GCA_963792175.1. GTDB lineage: Bacteria > Acidobacteriota > Vicinamibacteria > Vicinamibacterales > CAVVIG01 > CAWBVG01. The sequence continues at coordinate 66,569 of CAWBVG010000050.1, read as the reverse complement.
ATCTTGCCAAGCTCGGGCACCATCTCGTTGCACTGCCGTCCTGCATCTCGGTGCGAGGCGCACCACCCAGAGAGTCGAAAGGACCGCAGCATGAAGTGTCGCTCGAGGTTCGTTGCCACGCTCGCCGTTTCCGCCACATCAGTGCTCTTCGGCGCAACCGCGGCGACCTCTCGACTACGCGCAGCCCCGATCCAATCCCCGCTGCAATTCGAGGTGGCGTCGGTCAGGATGAACCGGTCCGCGATTGGAAAGTTCGACATCCAGCGTCAGCCCGGCGGTCGGTTTACGGCTACCAATGTGACGCTGCGACAACTGATCCAGTATGCGTATCAGCTTCAGGAGTTCTTGATCGTTGGAGGTCCCAGCTGGATGCCCACCGATCGCTTCGACATCGTCGCGAAGGCGGAGGGTGACGGAGTCCGCGAGTCAGGCCAGGTTGACACGGCGGGCGCGCCGAGCCGGGAACAGTTGATGTTACGCGCGCTTCTTGCCGAACGATTCAGCCTCAGGGTGCACACCGACACGAAGGAGCTGCCGATCTTCGCGCTGGTCGTGGCTCAACGGGACGGCACGCCCGGCCCGCAGCTTCGACCGTCAGCGCAGGCATGCGAATCCCGCGACGTCGACAGTCGCACGCAGAATCGACCGGCGCCGTCGGTCACCGAAACCCCGCGGTGCGGCATGCGCGTTTTGCCCGGAACGATTCAGTCTGGCGGCGTGCTCCTGGCGCAGCTTGCCACCGGTCTGTCGCCATTGGTCGATCGTGTCGTTCGCGATCGGACGGGTCTGGCCGGTTATTTCGAGTTCACACTGCGCTGGACTCCAGACCGGATTCCGTCCGGGTACGATCGGAAAGCAGCCGCCATCGGATTGCCGGCGATCGAGACCGACGGTGCATCGATCTTTACCGCGCTCCGCGAACAACTGGGACTTCGGCTCGACTCAGAGAAAGGCCCCGTCGAGATTCTCGTCGTCGACCGCGCCGAGCGTCCGGTCGAGAAGCATGATGACTGAGACCCGCACTCTGCCAGGTAGTGTAAGCGAGGCGACGTTATACGTGGCGTTCGAGTTGGGTAAGAAGGACTGGAAGCTGGCGATGACGTCGGGGTTCGGGTTCGAGCCGTGGCTGCGGACGGTGGCGAGTGGCGATCTTCGCGCGGTGGAGCGCGTGCTCGAGGCGGGGCGGCAGCAGTTTGGGTTGCCGGCGCCGGCGCGAGTCGTGAGCTGTTACGAAGCCGGCCGCGACGGATTCTCGATTCATCGGGCGCTGGGGGGCCTGGGCGTCGCGTATCTCGTCGTCGATTCGTCTAGTATCGTAGTGTATCCGTAGTCGCAGCGGTCTTTTTCAGATTCTCTCGACTCGCTCTAGCTGTTGCGCTTGCTGTTGCTCTTGTGTGCCTTCTCGCGTCGCGTGTGCAGCGAGGTACTTGTCCCGACAGTGTCTGCCGTAGCGTCTCTCCAGGTCGTCGCGTACTGTCGGCGCTGTCGCTGGTTCAGACGCCGCTCGTCTTTCAGTTGCGTTTCTCGCTCGCTTCCTGTGTCGCGTCGCTGCCGTCGCGGCGTAGCTTCAGTTCGTGGTTGCGTGTGCGCGATTGGGCTGGCGCGGCCTTGTCGGCGGTAGTGCTAGCGCGGCTGTCGCGCGCCGAGGCCCGCCTCCACGGCCTCGCGACGCAGATCGCGGACCTGGACGCGCAGCAGCACGCGGCGTTGACCGCCGCGGCGCCTGCGAGCGCGTTGCGCCTACTCGTTCAGCTGAAAGGCGTCGCCACGACGAGCGCCTCGGTGCTGCTCGACGAGGGGCTGTTCTGGCTGGCGTTTCGGTATCGGCGCCAGATTGTCCGCCTTCTCCGGTTTGCGCCGACGCCCTACGCCAGCGGCGTCTCGGTGCTGGAGCAAGCGATCCGTCGGGCGGGGAACGCGCACCTGCAGGCGATCAGTATTCAATTGGCGTGGAATTGGGTGCGATGGCAACCGCAGAGTGCGTTGACCCAATGGTATCGAGCTAACCAACTAGCCTGTTCTTTAGCGTGGACAGACCAGGCCGATTCGGTTACTTTGGGCGCGTGAAACATCTGTTCCGACTGCGCGACCCTCGCTGCTGGTCGCGGCGCTGGCCCCGTCGCCCCTCTCCGGCCAGGCCGGCAGCGATCGCCTGATTCTCGCCGGCGACGTGGTGTATTTCTATCCTCCGGGTCACCCGCGCAATTGTCTGCTGAACAACCAGTTCAAGCGGGGCGAGCCGGTCGGGTTCCGGATGACCGCGCTCAATCCAGCCACCGGCAAGCGCGATCGCGCGACAGAGCTCGTCGTCCACGTCACCTACGCCGGCAAGACCGTCGACGTCCCGATGCGCGACCGACAGAACGAACGGCAACCGGAGCGTGACTTCTGGGTCGCCAAGTGGATGGTGCCGGAGGATGCGCCGATGGGGATCGTGCGCTACACCGTGACGGCGAAAGATCCGCAGGGACGCACCGGCGAGTTCAAGCCGTTCGAAGTGCAGGCCTCGCAGATCACCATCATTCCCTGATCGCCGGACCGGTCCGTGCGCTGCCTGAGACTGGAATTACGCGGCCGCCTGTGGGTGGCCCTCGGCGGCGCCACAGTGCTGGCGGCGGCGTGTTCGAGTGCACCTTCTGCCACAACTCGGGCCGCCACGCCGCCGTCCAGCCAGGCGCTCGCGACGCTCGATCTCTCCTATGACAAGCCGGCCGTCGTGGGCGCTGCGGTTCGCGCGACGGCCACTGGTTTGCCCGCCGGACAAGCACGTCGATCTCAGCTGGGGTTCGGTGACCGGCGGCTGGGTCATCGAGAACTACTACCACTTCCGCGGCAAGAAGTATGCGGAGACGGCGACGTCGCTCGGACAGTTTCCCGTCGACTCGAGCGGACGGCTCGATGCGCGCTTCGTCATCCCGGAAGACTACGGCGGCGTGCACGAAGTGATCGCGCGCATCGATGGCAAGCCAGTCGCGCAGAACGCCGTCAACGTCACCCAGACGTTCGCGTTGACCCCGATCGTCGGGCCCGGTCGGCACACCCATCGAGTTGAAGGTCACCGGGCTCGGCTGGCGGACGATGGAAAGCACGTGGGTGGTCAACTGGGACAACCAGGAGCTCGGATTCGTGTCGGCCGCCAGCACGCGCGGGTCGTCCGTGGCCCGGTTCCGCGCGACCGGTCCGGCCGGCGATCACATCGTCAAGATCTACACAGGCTGGCAGGGTCAGGGATACCTGAATTACGAGCAGTCGCCGGTCGCGGCGCTGCCGCGGCCACAGTTCACGTTCCGAACCACGCCGGGCGCACTTCAGAACGTCGAGCACGCGGAGACGTATCAGCCCCAGCCGACGCCGGCACCAGAAATACGGAAGGCCGGCGCGCAGATCGCGCTGACACCGACGCAGGGACCGGTCGGCACACGCGCGACGCTGAAAGGCAGCGGCTTCGCGCCGGGCGCGACCATGCGGCTGGTCTGGGAAACGTCGGTCGGCAGCCGCGTGTCCGGTGACGGGTTTACCGCTCAGGAGAACGAGATCGGCGAGTTCAAAGCGGACGCCGAAGGACGCGTGGACCTGGCAGTCGCGATCCCCGACGACGTCGGCGGCCTGCACGGACTGGTGCTGCGCAGCGGTGACGAGGCGGTCGCCAAGGTCTACTTCGTCGTCGAAACCAGCATCGTCGGGATTTCACCGCGCTCGGGACCGGCGGGCACGCCCGTGACGATCCACCTGAAAGGCGTCGGCTGGACCGAGTACGACAACATCTACGTCGCGACCTACGACAACGCCTACATGGGCTACGCCTGCGGATTCAACAGCCGCGGAGACGTCGTCATCAACTTCACGGCGACCGGCGAACCGGGGACGCACCTGATCGATCTGTACCCTGGCATCTACCAGGGTCCGCCAACGGAACCGCAACAGCTGTATCGCCTGCCGCAGTTGACGTACGCGGACGACCATCCCGGCAACCGGATTCCGGCGCTGCGCTTCGCGTTCGAGGTCACGCCAGCCCGGAGGGGGCCGGCGCCCACCTCGACTCGCGACTAGATACGGCCGGTCAGCGCGAGCACCAGCAGGATGATCAGCAGAAGACCCAGCGTGCCGCTCGGCGCGTAGCCCCAGCTTCGGCTGTGCGGCCAGGCGGGTACGGCGCCAAGCAACATCAACACGAGAATCACTACAAGTATCGTGATCACAATCAGCTCCTCCGTTGCGGAAGGAGGCAAGATGGCGGCCAAGCCGGACGTTGTCGAAATCCTGAGAGAAGTCCGTGCGGTGGTACCTCAGCTGCCGCCACTGGGTAAGAGGCTACACACGAGGTGCGCAGCCAACTTCCCTACTGGTGAAGCACCTGATGGACAAAGGCGACGGCAATCGATCCTTCGCCGACGGCTGATGCGACGCGCTTGACGTTGCCGCCGCGCACGTCGCCCACCGCGAAGACGCCGGGACGACTGGTCTCGAGCAGATACGGCGGGCGCGACAGCGGCCATCGGGCCGCAGACAAATCGTCCGGTGACAGTTCGGGCCCGGTCTTGATGAATCCCTTGTCGTCGAGCGCGATGCAGCGTTCGAGCCAGCGCGGTGTTCGGCACGGCGCCGGTCATCATGAACACGTGTCGGATGGCATGGGGTCTCGAGCGCGCCGGTCCGATCGTCGCGCCACGTCACGCGTTCGAGATGCCCGTTGCCTTCGAGGGCGACGACCTGCGTGCGCGTCCGCAGCACGATCGCGGGGTTGTCTTCGATGCGCCGAATCAGATAGCGCGACATGGTGTCCGCCAATCCTTCCGCGCGCACCAGCATGTGCACGCGTCTCGCGGTCTGCGCGAGAAAGACCGCCGCCTGCCCCGCCGAATTGCCGCCGCCGACGACGATGACCTCCTCGCCGAAACAGAGCTGGGCCTCCATCGGCGTCGCGCCGTAGTACACGCCGGCGCCTTCGAACTGCGAGAGGTTGGCGAGCGACGGCTTGCGGTACTGCGCGCCGGTCGCGATGATCACCGCGCGCGCCGTCACGCGGCGGCCCGCCGTCAATCCGCACGCCGTACGGCTGCCGTTCGCAGGCCAGCCCGGTCGCGCCTTTGGCGATCATGATCTGCGCGCCGAACTTCTGCGCCTGCGCGTAGGCGCGGCCGGTGAGGTCGAGTCCGGAGATGCCGGTTGGAAAGCCGAGGTAGTTCTCGATCCTGGAGCTCGATCCGGCCTGGCCGCCAGGCGAGTCCGATTCGAGGACGAGCACGTCGAGCCCTTCCGACGCGCCGTAGACGGCAGCGGCGAGTCCCGCCGGCCCGGCGCCGACGATCACCAGATCGTTGACGCGGCTCTGATCGACGGCATCGTTGAAGCCGAGGCACTCGGCGATCTGCGCGTTGCTCGGATTCCGCAGCACGGCGTCGCCGCGGCAGATCAGGACCGGCACGTCCGCCGCGGTGACCTGAAAGTGATCGAGCATCTGCCTGCGCCTCGGCGTCGCGGTCGAGGTCGATGTAGTGAAACGGGTGGCCGTTCCGAGTCAGGAACTCCCGGACGCGCAAGCGTGCCGGCGCAGTGGGTCGATCCGAGCACGACGACATCGCCGAGGTCGTGCGCGATCAGCTCGATGCGGCGGAGCATGAACGCCCGCATGAGGATCTCGCTCAACTCGGCGTCTGTCTGCACCAGCGCCAGCAGCTGCTCGCGCGTCGAGCTCGATCACCTCACCGGCGGCGACCGCGTGCACCCGCGCCATCGGCCGGCGGCCGGTGATCATCGTCGCCTCGCCGGAAAACTGACCCGCCCGATGCGTGACGATGAGCGTCCCGGCAGGGTCGGAGACCTCGAGCTCGCCGCTGACGACCACGAAGAAACGGACGGTCCGGTCTCCCGACTTCCACGAGCACGTCGCCCGCGGCGATGGGACGGCGCCTTCCGCGCGCCGCGATTCGCGCCACTTGCGCATCCGTCAACGTCGGGAACAGCCGGTCGCTGTGGGAGGGCGCGGTGGATTCCAACGGTAGCGGACTTATCGGTCATGGCACTCCGTTGGTTCTAGCCTACCCGGACCGATTCGCCGAAGCCAATCGCCCGGAACGCGGACGGCGCCACGTGGTGCGCGAGGCGAGCCTGCTCGAGCGCGCGGACCGGTTCGTCGATCCCCTCGGTGGTGAGCTGAAACGTCCCGAAGTGCATCGCGATGCTCGCCGACGCCTCCAGATCGAGGTGGGCCTGCAGCGCCTCGGCCGGGTTCATGTGAACCGCCTGCATGAACCATCGCGGCTCGTAGGCGCCGATCGGGAGCAGCGCCAGGTCGATCGGGCCGAACCGCCGGCGCACCTCACGGAAGAACGGAGCGTAGGCGCTGTCGCCGGCGAAGTAGATGCGCTGGTGCGCAACCGCGATCGTGAATCCACCCCACAGCGCCCGATTGCGATCGAACGGGGTGCGCGCGGAGAAATGATGCGCCGGCGTCAGCGTCAGCGGAAGCGTCGACGTCTTCGCATCCTGCCACCAATCGAGCTCCTCGACCTTGCGGAGACCGGTGGATTTCACCAGCGCGCCGTTCCCGATGGGCGTGATCACGACGGGGTCGAAACGCTTTGCGAGGCGTGCGAGCGTCGGGCGATCGCAGTGGTCGTAGTGATTGTGGCTGAGCAGCACGGTCGAGATCGGCGGCAGGTCGTCGAACCGCACGGCCGGCTGGCGCACGCGCCGCGGTCCGAGCAGACCGAACGGCCCGGCCCGTTCGGAATACATCGGGTCGGTGAGGAAGTTGCCGGCCGCGGTCTGGATCAGAAACGTCGCATGGCCGATGAACGTGACGACGGCGACGGCGCCATCCAGCGGAGCCGGGCGCTGCGGCGGTTCGTCGATGCGCGCCGGCCATCGGGTCCGCGGCTCCCGCAGCATCCGTGGGACGGCAGCGAACGGCTGGCTGGCGGGGCCCGTTGGGTTGAAGAATCGTCTGCCGTCAAAGTGATCGCTTGCCACGTGTCCAGCGCGCCCGAGCACGCTTCAGTTCAGGACGCCGGAGGCGGAGGCACGCGGAACGTCTTCTTCACGTACTCGATGTTGGCCCGGGTGTCGGCAATGATGTCCTTCGTCGGCGAGTCGGTCTCGAGGACGTACCAGCCACGGTAGCCGATGTCGTAGAACTCCTTCGCCATCCGCGGCCAATCCACTCGACCACCCGGGGCGGACAACAGCATGTTGGCGTTCTTCACGTGTATCTGGTGGATGCGCGGGCCCAGCAGTTTCGGCTCGGCGTAGATGTCCTTCACGCGTGGCACGATGTTGTGGGCGTCGTAGTAGACGGCGACGTGATCCGATCCGATCGCGTCCAGCAGCCGGATGTTGTCCTCGGCCGAGATCCAGTCTTCCACCGCGACGACCACACCAAACTTCTCCGCGTAGCGCGCCACTTCCTTCATCGTGGCGACAAACGTGTCGACCTGCGCTTGATTCGTCATGTCGATGTGGCTGTCGCCGAGGATGGGCAGCAGGATGTTGTTGGTGCCCAGATTGTGCGCGACCTCGACCGCTTCCGTGAGAAGAATCGCCGCCGCCGGACTGGTGTGCAGCGGCAGCCGCGATCGGCCGGGCGAGCCGATGGCGAGCGAGCAAATCTGAATGCCGTTGTCGAGCGCGGCGCGCCGAAAGGCTTCCTGGGTCTTCGGATCGCGCAGGGTTGGCGTCTTGCCATCGGTCGGGAACTGCAGGCTGACCTGAATGCCGTCAAGACCGATCTCGCGCGCGAGCGCAACCTTGGCGATATCCCCGCGTTGTCCCAGGTTCCAGTCGGTCATCCCGACTCGCACGGGCACCGGGTTGACGGCTGCCTTCGCCGGCCTGCGCCTGGACCCTGCGCACGGGCCATCGCCGGCACCGCTGCGGACGCGACGCCGGCTGCGCTCAGGAATTCCCGTCGGGTCATCGCCATGCGAACCCTCCGTCTCAGGCCTTCAGGATGTCGCGCCACCAGGATGTCCGCCACCCTTGCGGTACTCGGGTCTCTTGATGAACGGCGCCGCTTCCGGCGCGTTGCGGGCGCGCAGGTTCTGGTAGTCCCACTCGATCTTCTTGCCGGTCCGGTAGGCCACGTTGCCGAGATGGTTCGCTTCGGTCGTCCAGCCGGAGTACTGGAAATTCGAGCCCGGCACCGGCCCGAGACCCTTGGCATAGTTGACCCACTCGACCCAGTGGCCGGGCGATCGCGGCAGCGTCTCGGGCGGCATCTCGAAGTCCTTGAATGTTTCCTCGGGCAGCAGCTTGCCGTTGCCGAGCAACATGCCCTTGTCGCCGATGAACAGCTGCGAGCGGCCGCCCCACGCCGGCACCCAGCCTGGCGGTTTGCTGTCGCCCTGGTGCCACACCAGCTTGACCGGCGGCGCACCGTGACGGCGACGCCGGGAACTCGTACGTCACCGTCATCGTCGCGGGCGCGAGCTCCCGGTGCGCGGGCCCGTTCGGCGACGTCGCTTCGATCGTCAGCGGCTGCTTGATGTCCAGCACCGTGTACGGCACGTCGTTGTCGTGGCTGCCGAGGTCGCTCATCGTGCCGTTGCCGACGTCCCACCAGCGGTACCACCGCGGCCCGGGGAAATACGTCTCGTGGTACGGCCGCGCCGGCGCCGGACCGAGCCACAGATCGAAGTGGTTGGTTGCCGGAATCGGCATCTCTTCCTTGAACCGTTCGACGATCTGGATGCCGTTGTAGAACCCGTGCGGCTTGTCGAACTTCTCCGCCGACGCGGCGTCCTGGAGGCCCCACGCGCGGTCCGCCCAGACGTGCACCTCGCGAACCGGACCGATCACGCCGGTCATGAGGATTTCTTTGATCGTCCGGCGCGCCGGCGACGCGTGGCCCTGGTTGCCCATCTGCGTCGACAGATTCGGGTACTTCGCAGCCGTCTCGCGAATGAGCCGCGCTTCCCAGATGTTGTAGGTGAGCGGCTTCTCGCAGTAGACGTGCTTGCCGTGCGTCAGCGCCAGATAGGTCGCAAACGCGTGTGTGTGCTCGGCGGTGGAGACCACGACGGCGTCGAAGTCGTTCGGGCGGTCGAAGACTTTGCGGAGGTCGTTGAACGTCTTGGCCTTTGGAAACCGCTCCGACGCGGCGTCGAGCGCGAGTCTGATTCACATCGCACAGCGCGACGACGTTCTCGTCGGGATGCGGTGCGGCCGCCGCGGCAACAGCCCGGCCCGCGGCGGCTGCGGATTCCGGGCGTGATGATGAGTTCTTTGATGTTGTCTTTGGCGCGGCCGCCGCAGGCGATGAACGCGATGTCCAGCTTGTTGTTCAGGTTCCGGCCGCGCAGCAGCGCCGGCGCGCCGGCGACCATTCCGGCGGCCGTCAGGGCGCCACCGACAAACTCCCGCCGCGTGATCCGGCGCGGCTTCCTCGTCACTTTGTGTTTCATACAAGCTCCCGCGTGACGGTTTGCTACCGGGTGGAGTGTACCCTATGACGCGAGCGAAGCGGACTGCGCGATCCGCCCGGCGAACTGGCTGTGATACAGCTCCGCGTATGGCCCCTTCGCCGCGAGCAGCTCCTGATGCGTGCCTTGTTCGACGATCCGGCCGTGTTCCATCATCAGGATCGCGTCGGCGTTGCGAATCGTCGACAGCCGGTGCGCGATGACGAACGTGGTCCTGCCATGCATCAGCTGGCCCATCGCCTGCTGAATCAGGATTTCGGTGCGCGTGTCGACACTGCTCGTGGCTTCGTCAAGGATCAGAATCGCCGGATCGGCGAGGAACGCCCGCGCGATGGTCAGCAACTGCTTCTGCCCCTGCGACAGGTTGCTCGCCTCCTCGTTGATCGGCGTGTCGTAGTTGTCGGGCAGGGTCCGGATGAAGTGATCCGCCTGCGCCGCCTTCGCCGCGTTCACGATCGCCTCCTCGCTCGCGTGGTCGCGTCCGTAAGCGATGTTCTCGCGAATCGTGCCGGAGAAGAGCCACGTGTCCTGCAGGACCATCCCGAACATGCGGCGCAGCGCGCCGCGCTTCAGGTGCCGGATGTCGACGCCATCCACGAGGATGGCGCCGCTGTCGACATCGTAGAAGCGCATCAGCAGATTGACGAGGGTGGTCTTGCCGGCGCCGGTCGGGCCGACGATCGCGATCATCCGGCCCGGCGCAATCGCCAGCGACATGTGTTCGATGAGCGGCTCGGCCTCCTTGTAGCGGAAACTCACGTCGTCCAGCTGCACCGCACCCCGCGGGCTGGCAATCACCGTGGCGCTGTCTGAATCCGGTGTTTCTTCAGGCTCGTCCAGCAATTCGAAGACGCGCTCCGCGGACACCACCGTCAGCTGAATCATGTTGGCGATGCCGCTCAACTGCGAGATCGGCATCGAGAACTGGCGGTTATACGCAATGAAGGCCTGGACGTCGCCGATCGGGATCGACCCGCGGGTGACCAGCACGCCGCCGATCACCGCGACGAACACGTAGCCCAGGTTGCCGACGAACATCATCGTCGGCCAGATGATGCCGCTGACGAACTGCGCGCGCCACGCTCCGTCGTAGTAGTTCTCGTTCAACGTCTCAAAGGTCGCCACCGACTTCTGCTGGTGACCGAACGCCGTGACAATGGTGTGGCCGCCGTACATCTCGGCCACATGGCCGTTCAGCCCGCCGAGCGCCATCTGCTGCTTCATGAAGAACTTCTGCGACCGCTTCGCGATGCGGGCGACGATCACGATGCTGAGCGGCAGCGTGAGGACCGAGATGAGCGTCAGCATCCAGCTGATCGTCAGCATCATCACGATGACGCCGATGATCGTCAACAGCGACGTCAGCAGCTGCGTGAGGTTCTGCTGCAGCGTGCCGCTGATGCTGTCCAGGTCGTTCACCGCGCGGCTCATCACTTCCCCGCGCGTCCGCCTGTCGAAGAACTTCAGCGGCAGGCGATCGAATTTCGCCTCGACCTCCTTCCGCATCGCGTACACGGTACGCTGCGCGATGGTCGCCATCAGATACTGCATCAGGTACTGGAACGCGTTGCCGATGATGTAGAGGGCGATCAGCCCGAGCAGGATGCGGCCGACGTAGTCGAAATCGACCGCGGCGCCCGGAACGCCTCTCGCCTTCGCGACAAATCCTTCAAAGACCTTGGTCGTCGCCTTGCCGAGAAGTTTGGGCCCGAGCACGCTGAAGACGGTGCCGATCGCACCCGCCAGAATGACGACGGCGAGGCCGGTGCGATGCGGGCGCAGATACCCGAGCAACCGGGCGGTCGTCCCCTTGAAGTTCTTGGCCTTCTGGGTCGGCACACCGAGCCCGCCGATGGGACGGCCGCCGAACATGTCGCGCGGGGGTGCGGTTCGCGGCTGCTCGGTCTGCGCCTTGGGCTTGCCCTGATTGGCCTCGCTCATGCGACCTCCTCGAGCGATACTTGCGACGCCACGATTTCGCGGTAGATCTCGTTGTTTTCGAGCAGTTCCGCATGCGTGCCGACGCCGGCCACTCGTCCGTTATCGAGGACGATGATGCGGTCGGCATTGATCACGGTGCTGATGCGCTGGGCGACGACGAACACGGTGGCGTTGCCGGTTTCCTCCCTCAGCGCCGCCCGCAGCCTGGCGTCGGTGGCGAAGTCGAGAGCCGAGAAAGCTGTCGTCAAAGACGTAGACGTCGGGCTTGCGCACGATCGCGCGCGCGATCGAGAGGCGCTGCTTCTGGCCGCCCGACAGGTTGATGCCGCCCTGCGAGATCGGCGACGCGAACGTTTCCGGCATGGCGTCGACGAACTCGATCGCCTGCGCGACCGTGGCGGCGTGCCGGATCTCCTCGTCCGAGGCGTTCTCGCGGCCGTAGCGGATGTTGGCGGCGACGGTGCCCGTGAAGAGCACGGCCTTCTGGGGAACGAAGCCGATCCGGCCGCGCAGGTCGGCCTGCGTCATCTCGCGCACGTCGACGCCGTCCACCAGCACGCGCCCGTGATTGACGTCGTAGAAGCGCGGAATCAGCCCGGCGAGCGTGGATTTTCCCGAGCCGGTGCCGCCGATGATCGCCGTCATTTCGCCGGGATGGGCCGTGAACGACACGCCAGAGAGCGCCGGTTCCTCGGCGCCCGGATATTGAAAGGTGACGTTCTGGAATTCGACGTGTCCCCGTCGTGCCGCGCGCGGCCGTTCCGCCGGGCCGGCCGGATCGACGATTTCCGGCGAGACGTCCAGCACCTCATTGATCCGGGCGGCCGACGCGGCCGCGCGGGGCAGCATCACGAACATGGCGGTGACCATGAACACGGCGAACAGGATCTGCATCGCGTACTGCAGCGACGCGATCATCGCGCCCACCTGCATCTGGCCGGCGTCGATCCGGTGGCTGCCGACCCAGATGATCGCGAGGCTCGTCAGGTTCAGCATCACGATCAGCGCGGGCATCAGAAACGCCATCAGCCGATTCAGCGCGATCGCGGTGTTCGTCAAATCGAGATTGGCCCGGTCGAACCGCTCGCCCTGGCGCGCGCCGCGATCGAAGGCGCGGATCACGCGGACGCCGCTCAATCCTTCGCCGATAATCAGGTTGAGCCGGTCGATCTTCGCCTGCATCGCCTGCGACAGCGGGACGGCGCCGCGCAGGATGACGCCGAAGACCAGCGCCATCACCGGCATCACCGCGATCAGCACCCACGCCAGCTGGGTGTCCTGGGAGAGCGCCAGAATCACGCCGCCGGTCGCCATCATCGGTGCGGTAATCACCATGGTCAGCATCATGGTCAGCATCTGCTGCACCTGGGTGGTGTCGTTGGTCGTCCGCGTGACCAGCGATGCCGAGCCGAAGCGGTCGAACTGATGGATCGAGAAGTGTTCGACGCGCGCGAAGATCGTGCCGCGCAGGATCCGGCCGAACCCGGTCGCCACCTTTGACGCGTAGTAACTGCTGAGAATCGCGCAGAACGTGGCGGCGATGGACATCAGCAGCATCAGGCCGCCGATGCGAATGATCGCGCGCTGATCGCCTTTTACGATTCCCTTATCCACGATGTCCGACATCAATCGCGGCAGCAGGAGAAAGCCGAGCGACTGGGCCAGCGCCAGCACCAGAACGATCGCGATGTATCCCCGATACGGCGCAAGGAGACGGAACAGCTTCAGCATGGTGGTGTCACCGATTTTGCGAAACGAATGACTGAACGAGGCGTGGAGGCGAAATGTAACGAAAGACGGAGCGTAAAACCAGTCTCGTCAGCGGCGAGAGGCTCTAGTACAATAGAGGCACCGTCGAGAACGCCTGCCCGCCCTTTTCGCAGATCCCCGAAAGCGCTTCAGTCTGACGTCCGCAGCGGAGGGAGCACGCTGGCGGTCATGAGCGTGATGTCGTCCGGCTGCGGCTGGCCGTGCAGTTGTCCGATAGACGTCGGCAAGAATCGCGTCGAGCAGCGCCGCGCCGCCTTCGGGCGCATGAGCAATCGCCGCCTGCAATCGCGCTTCAGCGCGGCCGTCGTCGTCCGCCAGCGTGTCCCAGGCGCCGTCCGTGTACAGCAGCACGTGATCGCCGGCGTCGAGGCTGACCACCGGCGCGTCCCAGGTTAACCCGGTGAGGGCCGGAGAGACCAGCGGCCCGGTGCTTTCGAGCCACCGCACCGCGCCGGTGCGTCCCCACACCGCCACCGGCGGATGGCCGGCATTCACGTACCGCATTTCACGCTGGTCAGCCGAGATCAGCGCGGCCACCAACGTCACGAATCGTTCGGGACTGAAGGGCGCGAGTCCCATCGACACGCGCCGCACGACCGCGCTGGGCTCGAACCGGTCGACGTGCGACGCATGGAACGCGCTCTTCACGATTCCGGTGAGCATGGCCGCCGACACGCCGTGGCCCGACACGTCGGCCATCAGCAAGGCGGTGCGCCCGCCAGTGGCGTCAGCGTAATCGAAGAGATCGCCGCCGAGGTCCGAGCACGGCGTGTACCGGGAATCGATCGCCACACGACTCAGCAACGCCTCGGGAGGCGGCAGCAGACTTTGCTGAAAGGCGCGGGCTTCGGCCATCTCGGTTTCGAGGCGCTTCAGGTTCTGCCGGTGTTCCTCGCGCCGCCAGCGCAGTTCGACGCAGCGTTCGACGAGTGTCCTGAGCACCTCGCGGTCGAACGGTTTCTGAATGAAATAGAAGGCCGGACTGCGGATCGCCCGGATGAGTTTCTCGTCGAGATCGTCGACGCTCCCCGTCATCAGAATCACGTCGATCGCCGGAAAGCGCGACTTCAACTGCGCCATCAGCTCGAACCCGTCGAGGTCCGGCATCCGGATGTCGACAATCGCAAGGTCCGGGTGGAACTCCGTCGCCGTCGCCAGCGCTTCGCGCGACAGCCGTGTGCCGACGACGTCGTGCTGTTCGCTCAGGACGCGCTCGACGGCGCGGAGCATCCCCGGTTCGTCGTCGACGATCAGGATGCGGGCGCGTCTCATGCCGGCTGTCCGTGCGACGACGGGACCACCGCCTGCGGGACGAGGACGCGGACGTGGGTGCCGTTTCCAGGCTCGCTCCGAATCGTCAGCGTGCCTTCGACCTCCCAGAGGACAGTGCGGCAGATCGACAAGCCAAGCCCGTTGCCATGCGGTTTGGTGGTGAAGAACGGCTCCAGCACGCGCGCGAGATTCTCGGGCGCGATGCCGCAGCCGTTGTCGGCAATCGAGATCTCGACCGCGCGCTCGGTCGGGTGGGCGGCGACCTGAATCCGCCCGCCATGCGGCGTGGCCTCGCGCGCGTTTGTGAGCAGATTGAGGAACAGCTGCTCGAGGTCGCTCTGACTGCACGCGACCTCGGGCATGTCATCCGCCATGTTGACGTGCAGCTCGATCGCGCTGCGGCTCATGCCGTACTTCAGGATCGCCGATGGCCGTTTCCAGGGCGCGGCGAACCTGTCCGTACCGGCTCCGCCGCGCGGCGTTGCGCGAGAAGGTCAGCATCCCGCCGAAGATCCGCCGGCACACCTGCAGCGCCTTCTGCACGTGCTCGAGGTCCTCGGCAAATACGCTAGGCCTGAGCACGCCGCCGCGCAGGTCCGCCTGCATCTGCTGGATCAGAGGCAGCATGGCCCCGAGCGCGTTGTTGACGTCGTGCGAGACGCTTCGCGCCAGGTCGGCCATCGCGTGCTTCCGCTCCGCGGTGACGACACGGGCGCGGAGCGATTCGGTGCGGTGCAGGTTCTGGATGGCAATCGCGGCCTGGGATCGAAAGTGCTCGACGAGCTCGGCGTCGAAAGGCTTGAGCTGCTCAGGGTAGCGAGCCGCGATTTTCAGGACGCCGACCAGGCTGTCGCGTGTGACCAGCGGCACACACAGCATCGACGCTTCCCGAACGTTCGCGACGTCCGCGCCATCGCCGGCGTTGTAGTCGAGCAGCGACGCCAGCCCGGCCGCCGGCCGGCCTCTCCACTCCCGCCACGCCTCGCCATGCCGATCGAAGCCGTAGACCTGCGCCGATTGCAGCAGCGCCGCGGCATCGTCCGTGATCGGAATCCGCAGGCCCACGCGCTCGCTTCGCGCCTTCGTCCAGGCGATCTGTTCGGCCACCACGCGCAGCGACGCCTGGTCGTCCTCGCGGATCAGGAGCGCCGACGAGTGGTCGTAGAGGGTCAGCGACCGGATGCCGTCGAGAATCTGGTAGAAGAGATCCTTCGGGTGGATCTGTTCCATGATCTTCCGGTCGATGCGGTCGCGCACCCCCAGCAGCCGGTCGCGATCGATCCGATGCACCGCCGCGGACAGCGCCTCGGCGATGCGCGCGATCAGCCGCCGATCCTCGCGATCGAAGGCGTGGCCGGGGCGGACCAGCGCCATCGCGCCCCACGCGCCGCCGCGCCGTTTGACCGATCCGATCAGCATCGAGCGCTCGACCGGCGGATGGGTGTGACGGATGTAGCGCGTCAACACGCTCAAATCCCAATCGGCCTGCTTCGGGAGCGTGAACAGCAGATTGGCCTCGGATCGGCCGGCGCGAAGCGTGGCGATGCAGCCGTCGGTCGCCCGAAAGAACTCGCGAGTGTCGCGCAATGCGTGACGCAGCGCCTTGTGCGGTTCGCGGACGTCTCTGAGGTGGGCGGACAGGCCGTCGATGAACTTGAGGGCGGCGAGTTCGCGCTCGACCGGATGCATGGCGCTTCAGGATGGTTCCCCACACCACGCGGGGTCAAGAGCGATCACCTCACGCCGTGAAAGGATCGAGCGATCTGCCTGACGACCGAGCCTCGCGCCGCCAGGCCGTCGAGCGTTGTTCAGTGTCTGTAGATCTGGCCGTACGCCAGGTATTGCTTCACCGCATCGCGCGGATACCCGATGCGGACGCTCTTCACGTTCCCCTTGTCGTCGAAGTCGGCGGTCAGTTCAGTGTTCACGCCGGCCCAGTAGGTCGGCAGATTCAGCTGCTGGTAACGAGCCACGACCTCGTCGCGCAGGTTCGGATCGAAGTGCACGCCGTACTGGTCGACCAGCGTCTTGACCGCCGCGTAGTCGCCTTCCGCTTTGATGCGCATCAGCTCGCGCAGCAGCATGCCCGCGCCTTCGCGCATCTTCTGGTAGTCCTTCACGTGCACGTAGGTCTTGCCGTTGTTGCGGATGAATTCGATCGCGCCGGTCTTGTCCTTGATGTAGTTGACGATCAGCGCGCGGTCGCGCGCGTGATCCTCGGAAATCGTGTCGCCCTTGGGGATGCGCCGCAGCTGCGTCAGCGCCACTCGCGCCTGGCTGTCGTACATCGTCCGCGCGACGTTCTCCTGATCGTTGACGAGCCCGAGCGTCTTCAGTTCGGGATCCCAGATATTCCACAGCGCCATCAGGTCGGCGCGCGCCTCTTCCAGCGTGGACGCGTACTCCTTGAGGTAGGGCTCCGCGCCGCCTTTGAGCCGATCGCTCAGCTTGCCGGACCCGTGCCCGATGACTTCGTGCATCGCGGTCAGCAGGTCGTCGGCCTCGCGTCCGTAGCGTTCGGCGCGCTGTT
Source organism: uncultured Acidobacteriota bacterium (assembly GCA_963792175.1). Classification (GTDB taxonomy): domain Bacteria; phylum Acidobacteriota; class Vicinamibacteria; order Vicinamibacterales; family CAVVIG01; genus CAWBVG01. Next base: position 49,637 of record CAWBVG010000050.1, on the reverse strand, counting down.
TTTCCTCGGGCGTCGCGGCGAACTCGGCGGCCATGCTGGCGGATGCCGCACCGAGCGCATGGCTGCTGCTCTGGAACAGGAAGTTCTTGGTGCCGTACTTTTCGTGAATCTCGTTTTCGTTCGGCAGGTTGTCGCCGATCGTCGTCACATGGAAGTCGCCGGTCTCGATCAGCACCTCGACCGCCTTGACGACGGGCGGGTGGAAGTCCTGTCGCTTGTACTTGGGATCCCACGGCGCCGCCTTCTCGAACAGCGCGGCGTTGTCGGCGAGCTTCTTCATCGCCGCGCTCACCGCGCGGTCGGTGATCGTCACGAAGCTCTGCGAGCTGCCCTTGGCGCCGCGCGCATCACGATAGACCTCGATGAATCCGTTGGCGAAGTCCACCGTGGCGTCGTTGCGCACCCAGTCCGCGCCGAACTGCAGCCAGTCTTTCGGGTCGCCGGTCTGATAGAACCGGATCAGGTCCGCGATCACCGCCGCCTGCGCCGCATCCGCCACGGCTCGCGCCTTCTCGAGAAATCCGATCGCCTGTTTCAGATACGTCGCATAGAGGCCGGGCGGCACCCGGCCGTCGGACGTCCCGGCGCGATAGACCTCTTCATGGATGCCGTTCGCGTCCTTCACGACGCGGGAGTTCAGCGGGTATCGCTCCTTGAGGCTCGTGATGTCCTGCAGCGTCGCGCCGCGGTAGAACGTGTTGGAGCTCGCCTGCACGATGTCCTGGCCGGCCGGCGGCGTCTTCGCCGTGATCAGCGGCTCGACGTTCGGATCGAAGAGAGGCGCGCGCAGTTCGGCCAGTTCGCGATTCAACGCTTCGGGAGTCGCCAAGGGCGGCAGATCGGCGTACGCGGACGTGAACGCGCCATTGGTCTGCGCCTTCAGCGCCGCCTGCTGCAGCTCCTCGAAGACAAACGCCGGCAGGAGCTTCTGCGACGTGTTCTCGTTGTGGTTGCCGCGATTCGCCCAGAACAGCAAGGCGTACTGCCGGATCTTGGCGAACGTCGCCTGCGGGATGCCGCTGGGCCGGCCGACAATCTCCTCGAGCAGCCGCTTCTCGCGAATGCCGTACTGCGACAGCTGGTCGTAGATGATCGGATCGATCGCGATCGATGCCTGCGTCAGCCAGTAGGCGAGCGCCTGTTGACGGGCGTCGAGCGCGTTGAAGCTTTCGGCCTGCAGCTGCAGGAAGCCGGTGTTGCCGACGCGTTCGACGATCGGCGAGGATGGCGTCTGGGCGAGGATGGTCGCGGCGCACAGTGGAACGAGGATGAGACGAAGTCGCATCCTCCCAGTGTACGCGCCGACGCCCACTGCGTACGCAGATGAGCTCGCCGCGACGACATCGCTTCGCCGGGAATCATTCGACGTTCAGTGAGACGTCGACCGGCGGCGACGATTTCAGCGTCTGATACACCACGCAGTATCGCTCCGTCAGCTCGCGAAGTTTCGTGCACTGTTCCGCGCTGGCGCTGGTGTCGACGTCGAACCGCAGGCGGATGCGCGAGAAGCCGACCGGAGCATCGCGCGACACGCCGAGCGTGCCGCGGAAATCGAGGTCGCCTTCCGCGGAGATGCTGCCGCCGCGCAACTCGATCCCCAGCGCCGTCGCGACCGCATTCATCGTCACGCCCGCGCAGGCGACGAGCGCTTGCAGCAGCATGTCGCCGGAGCAGACGGCGACGCCGGCCCCACCCGTGGCTGGATGCAAACCTGCCTGCACGAGCGCGCGCGCCGTCTCGACATTACACGTCACATCGTCTGCGAGCGTGCCTCGAGCCCGAAGCGTCACGACGGCCGCCGACGGTTCGTTGCGATACCGCTCCTTCAGCGGCGCCTGCAGATCGCGAAGCGATTGTTGATCCATCCGTCGATTATGTCAGAGCGGCAGGTGATCGGTGGCGCCAGGCCTCATGACGGCGGTGCCGGCACGCGCCGTTTCTCGATTTTCACGAGCACGGTGTATTCCGGATCCACCAGCTGAATGATCGGCGCGCGCGCCACTTGTGAGACGAACTGATACGCGTCGAGCTCGGTCATCCCGCTGCGCTCGCGGACCCAGCCGACCATCGCCTTGAACGCCACGCGCGCGGCGTCCTCGAGCGGACGTCCCGAGCCGACGAACATCACTTCGTCTGCGTTCTCGATCCGCGGGACCGGCGTCGTCTGGCGCTTGACGAGCTCGACGAACAGCTCGACGTTCATCGCGCCTTCGATGGCCGCGCCCATGATCTCGCCGTCGCCCATGGCGTAGTGGCCGTCGCCGAACGACAGCAGCGCCCCGGGCACGTTGACGCCGAGGAACACCGTGTTGCCGGCGCGAACTTCGGGACAGTCCATGTTTCCACCGAACGGGCCTGGAACGATCGTGCTTCGAACCTCCCCCGCCGCCGGCGCCACGCCGAGGCAGCCGAGAAACGGCGCGAGCGGCACGTCCCACGTGTGCCGGCCGTCGCGAGACGATGCGCGTGCCGACGATCGGGTGGAATCGAGATCGTACCGCCAGGACGTCTCGGGCATGTCCGGGGCGAGCATCGCCGTGCGATCCGTGCCGACCAGGGCGCCGAAGCCGGGGCCGAACGACGACACCGCATAGTCGCGCGCGGGCTCGAGCTTCACGAGATGCACCGCGATCGTGTCGCCGGCCTCGGCGCCCTCGACGTGGAAGGGACCCGTCTGTGGATTGTCGTGCCCCGGCGGCATCACCTTCGACGGCAAGTCGCTCGCGGTCTTGACGAAGCCGTCGAAGCAGTCCTCCGTCCACGAGATGATGCGTGTTCCAGAGGTCATTCGATGTTTCGGCGCCGCGCCGCCGAAGGTGTACACGAGAATCGCCGTGCTCGGGCGTCCACCGCAGCGTCGGCGCCGTGGAGGGAATTTCGCGCAAGAGCGGCGCCGGCTTCGATGCGACCGCGCTGCTCGAGCCGGCGGCCGGTGCGGCCGCGGGCGGCGCCGTGTCGCGGCCGCGCGACTGACACGCGGCTGACGAAACCCGCGAGGCCGACTGGAACGTGCGTCAGAAACGCTCGTCGTCGATGCATCGGACAGCCCACGTTTTACCGCCGAGAGCGCAGAGCCCGCAGAGAATAGGGCTTCTCGGCGTCCTCAGCGATCTCCGCGGTTAATTCTGAAGGACTCTCTACGACTTGCCGTTGTAGATCACGCGCCAGGTCTTCCCCTTGACGCTCTCGGTGATGTAGAGCGAGCCATCGGGCCCTTGTGCGGTGCCGTTGGGGCGCGCGGCCGCGTCGGTGGGATCCATCAGCGGTTCCCGGCCTTTGAATCCATCCGCGAACACTTCGAACGTGCCGGACGCCTTGCCGTTGACGAACGGCTGAAACAGGATGTTGTAGCCGGCCATCGGCGCCGGCGCGCGATTCCACGAGCCGTGCGACGTCATGAACGCGCCGCCGCGGTAGTGCGCCGGAAACAGGCTGCCCGTATAGAACAACAGATCGACCGGGGCGTAATGCGCCGGAAAATTCGCCACCGGCGCTTCGAACTGCGCGCAGCGCCCCACGTCTTTGCCGTCGCCGCCGTACTCCGGCGCCAGGATCATCTTGTTGGTCTTCCCGTCGAAGAAGCAGTAGGGCCAGCCGAAGACCGAGCCGGCCTTGACCAGCAGCAGCGGCTCGAGCGGCCGGTTCACGTTGTCCTCGACGGTGAAGTGCTCGGGATAGAGCGTGTCCAGCGAATCGCGGCTGTTCATCGCGACGTAGAGGTTCCCGTCGTGCCAGTCGAGCGCGACCGGCTGCCGCATCCCCGTCGCATAGCGGTTGGCCTTCGAGAACTTCTGTCCGGGCGTGTCGGCGCTGAACTTCCAGATGCCGCCGTGCTCTTCGAGCTGCGGACAGGGATCGACACCCTTCGCCCCCTTCTGGCGATCGGGCTCCGCGCACGCGTTCGACGGCAGCCCGACGTTGACGTAGACGTTGCCCGCGCCGTCGAACGCGATGTCCTTGTCCCGATGTCCACGCTGGTTGGCGCCGCTCGGAAAATCGCCGACGATGACCTCCGCCGGGCCCGACGGCTTGAGTTGACCGGGCGTCAACTTGAAGCGCTCGATCGAGGTCGGCGTCGCGTAGTAGAGGTACCCGTTACGGAGCCGGATCCCGGTTGCGCCCTGCGTCCCGAATTTCTCCTGCAGGTCGATCTTGCCGTCGCCGTCCGTATCCCGGAGTCCGAGGATGAATCCCGGTTGCGGCGGCTGCCCCTGCACAGTCGGGCCGCTGCGAACGGAGACGAAAATGTCTCCGTTCGGCGCGACGACGAGATTGCGGGCGGTGCCGAGATTGTCGGCGATGACGCCGGCGCAGAAGCCGGTTGGCAGCGTCAGTCCGCCGTTGTCCTTGTCGCAGGCGAAGCCCTTCTTCTGCCCGTGCATCGTCGCAGCCCCGGCGATACAGCCGACGATCGAGGCGGCGATGGACAGACGTCTCACGGAAACCGACAGGGACGCTCGCGCTGCGCTCATGGTGTTCTCCTCGAATCGAATTGTAGGAGAGCACGCCTGCGCGGCGCCAGCGCTCTTCCATCGCCAGGAAGAGCCAGGGCCTGCGAGGGCTCTACGCCGCGAACGGGTTTTCGTCAGCGGTCGGACCGTATACCGACGGCACGGACTGATTGAGCAACCGCAGATAGACGAGCAGCTGGCCGCGGTGGTGGTACCAGTGGTTCAACATGATGGCGCGAACGAACGCGACGCGCGGCATCGCCATGATCTCCCGGCCGCCGCTCTGCAGCCGCCACATCGCGCCCATCCTCGCATCGTCGAATCCGCCGAGCGCTCGTTTTGCCTTGGCGACGCTCTCTGTCAGCGAGGGCACCAGTTCCGACGCGGTGGCGGCCTCGGGCTGCACGAAGGCCGGCGGCTCGGGAATCGTATCCAACGCCGCCAGCTCTGCGACCATGCCGGGCACGGTGGCGACATGCAGCGCGAGCTGGCCGAGCGACATCGATTTGGGGTGCGGCTTCCACGTCAGGTGCGCCTGCGGGATCCGCTCGAGCACACGACGCGTCGTTTCAGCTTCCTGTTCGAGCTCCGCAAGCAGTCCGTCAATCATCCTCATTGAGTCCTCCTATCGCGCCGCGTCTTCGGCGGCCTTGCGGACACGCTCATGCAGCGCCGCCCATCCCGATCCGAGCCGGGATCGATGCTCTTCGGGGAACGGCCCTACCAGCGTGTGCGTGAACTTGATCAGCGTGCCTTCCGGTGTTTCGCTCAACCGGTACAGCAGGTTCGACGTGGCGGCCGTCGACATGAACAACGGGCCCCAGATTTCCAGGAGCACGGGCCGCTTGATGCTCTGAACGAAGCCCCAGAGGTGCCCGTTGTCGCCGCCCAGGTCGCGATACCAGCGGCCACCGGGATGCGTTTCCAGGATCATCGGCAGCGGCGTACCGTCCGGTGTTTCGTTGAGCCGCCCCATCTGCGCCACGAGCGATTGAAATGTCTGCTCGAGCGATGCGCGCACGGTGATGTCTTCGGTGATGGTGAACGTCTGAAGCTCTGCGACAGGTGCTGTGGTGGTCATCGTTTCTCCTCCGCATGCGCTTTGATGCGCCGAAGTTGCCCGCGCCAATGCTGGGCAAACATGCCGGACCAGTCGTGAATCGTTTTGAGCGTCTGTGCGTTCGCTCGATACAGGATCCGCCGGCCGTCGCGTCTCACGGTGACGAGGTCGACATTCCGGAGCACGTTCAGGTGCTTGGAGACCGACGGCTGCGCCAGCTCGAGTGCCTCGGCGATTTCGCCGACCGACCGTTCACTGGCGGCGATGAACACGAGGATGTGTCGGCGCCGGGGTTCGGCAATGGCGTTGAACGGATCCGATGTGGTCAACGCTCGGGGCACGCCCTGATCTATACATTCCCATATGGGAATATGTCAAGCGCCGGTCGATTGTTGCGTCAACGCGTTGTCACGTTTGGGCCTCCCCGCTCGTCTCATTAAGCATGGGCGGAACCTTCAGTCCCGGGAGCCGCTGGCTGACGGCGGCGGTCCTGTCGCATCTGGCCATCTCATTCGTCCACGGCGCGGCCCACGCCGGCGCGGACGTGCCGCTCTCCCCTGCCGCGAACCTCTTCGTGTACATCGTCATCCTGGCAGGACCGATCGTGGGGTTGGCGCTGAGCCGGCTGGGGTGGCGAATCGGGAATTGGGTCATCGCGATCACGATGGCCGCGTCGCTGGTCTTCGGCGTAGTGAATCACTTTCTGCTTGCCAGTCCCGATCATGTCTCCCACGTCGCGCAACAGTGGCGGACGCTTTTCGCGACGACAGCGGTGCTGCTCGCGCTGACTGAGGCGGTCGGATCGGTACTGGCGATCCGTTTAGCCCGGGAAAGGACACAGGTGTCATGAAAGTCTTTGTTGCGGGTGGATCAGGCACTATCGGCACTCCCCTCGTACGAGCTCTCGTCGCAGCCGGACATGAGGTCACCGCTTTGACCCGGTCCTCGAGCAAGCGCGACGAACTGCTCGCGTCAGGCGCGTCGGTGGCGATTGCGGACGCGCTGAATCGCGAGGCCCTGATCGCGGCCGTCGAGGCCGCTCGTCCGACACACATCGTTCATCAATTGACCGCGCTGCCGAAGGGCGGGCCGCGTCGCCCGAGCGATCTCGAGGCGACCAACCGGCTGCGGATCGACGGCACGCGCCATCTCCTCGAAGCCGCCACCCACGTCGGCACCCCGCGATTCGTCGTCGGCTCGTTTGCCATGCTGTCGGCTCGGGGACCGGTCGCGCCCGCACCCGTCGACGACGCGGCGGCTGCCGTTCAATCGATGGAGCGCCAGGTGCTGGAGGCGACCCGGCGCGGCTCGATCGAAGGTGTCATCCTTCGGTACGGCTTGTTCTACGGCCTCGAGACGCCGTCCACCGTTACCATGATCGAGATGGTGCGAAAGCGGAGGCTGCCAATCGTCCGCGGCGACGCCGGCCAACTGCCGCTGATCCACGTGGCGGACGCCGTCAGCGCGACGCTGCTGGCGCTTGACCGGGCGCCCGCTGGCGGCGTCTACGACATCGTGGACGATCGCGCGGCGAGCATGACCGAGATCGTCCAAACGATCGCGGAATACACAGGATCGCCTGCGCCCCTCAGAGTGCCAGGCTGGCTGCCGCGTCTGATCGCGCCTTACATGGCGCGGATGACGTCGATTCGGATGCCGCTGTCGAACACCGCGGCGAAGTCGGATCTCGGCTGGCGGCCCAAGTACCCGACGATGCGGGACGGCCTCGCGGACATGTTTCGACAGGCGGCGTGAACGATGGACAAGGACGTCTTCAACACCGATCGCCCGTTGCTCTTTTCCATCGCCTACCGGATGCTCGGAAGCGCGTCCGACGCGGAGGACGTGTTGCAGGATGCCTGGCTTCGTTACCGCAGCGCCGAGCGGTCGGCCATCCGGTCCCCGAAGGCATTCGCCACGACGATCGTCACCCGTCTCTGTCTGGATCGCCTGAAATCCGCTCGAGCCACACGCGAGGAATACATCGGACCGTGGTTGCCCGAGCCGGTGCTCACTTCCGAAATCGAGGGCCCCGACACCATGCTGCAGCGCGCCGAGTCGGTGACTCTCGCGTTCCTCGTCCTTCTCGAAAAGCTGTCGCCCGAGGAGCGTGCTGTCTTCGTGCTCAAGGACGTCTTCGAGTACGAGCATTCAGAGATCGCGGAGATGCTCGGGCTGACGGCCGAACATTCACGGCAGTTGCTGCATCGGGCGAAGGCACGGCTTGCAGAAGGGCGTCCGCGCCTGACCGGCACCGCGCAATCGAGGCGCGCCGCCGCAGAGCGCTTCGCCCACGCGTTCTCGTCCGGCAACGGCACCGAGCTGGCCGCGCTGCTCGCCAAAGACGTCGGCGTCTGGAGCGATGGGGGCGGCAAGGCGTCCGCGGCGCGTCGCCCTCTGCTCGGTCGCGACCGGGTGCTCAATTTCCTGATCGGCCTGCATCGCACCGCGCAAGTTGCGGGGGTGGCCGACGTGTCCTTGAGGATCGAAGACGTCAACGCCGAGCTCGCACTCGTGGTTCGTGTCGGACAACGGCTCGAGTCGATCTTCGTGCTCTCAATCGACGACGACGTGATTTCGGGCATTCGCGTCGTCCGCAACCCGGACAAGCTCGCGCATATCGACCGTCAGCTCACGACCGTGCACTGACGGTGAACACGGTCGAACACTAAACTCGACCAGCGCGAGCACGCCCGATGATCCGGCCGCGACGGTACAATGGCCGTCCGATGAAGCTCGCGGCGATTTGGCGGTATCCGATCAAGTCGATGCGCGGCGAGCAGCTGTCGGCCGCCGAGCTCTCATCTGACGGAATTCATGGCGATCGCACGGTCCAGGTTTTCGATCGGCGCGGGCGCCTGATCACCGCCCGAACCCACCCGGCTCTTCTCGGTCATCAGGGAACCTTGGGCGCGGACGGCGAGCCCATGGTCGACGGACACCTCTGGACCACGCCCGAGGCCGAGGCGCTCGTCGTCGCCGCGGCGGGCCCCGGAGCGCACCTCCGACGCGTTGACGCCAGCCGGTTCGATGTCCTCCCGCTGCTCGTCGCCACCGACGGCGCACTCGAGGCGTTCGGGCGCGATGCAAGGCGACTTCGGCCCAATCTGGTTGTCGGCGGAGTCGACGGCCTCGAGGAGCGCGAATGGGAAGGTCGGCGTCTGCAGGTGGGAGTCGCCGTCATCGCCCTCGACAGCTTGCGCGCGCGTTGCGTGATGACGACATTCGATCCGATGTCGTTGGCGCAGGACACGGACGTGCTTCGTGACATCGTGCGGCGTTTTGACGGAACGATCTGCCTGAACGCCTCCGTGATCACACCGGGGCGAGTGGCCGTCGGCGATTCGATTGGTCTACTCTAGGCGGGAGACAAGAATCATGAGGATCGGACCATTCGCTGGAGTTGTGGCCGTTCTCGCGCTGGGTGGATCCGACACGACTCGAGTCGCCGCGGCTGAACCCATCGCGTGCGAGGCCCTCGCTCGGGTGCCGCTGGCCGGCGGGACAATCGTCTCCGCCGAGTCGGTTCAAGCCGGCGGATTCACGCCGCCGACTGCACCCAATGCGTCGGCGGCCGGCACGTTCAGGACGCTCCCGGCGTTTTGCCGCGTCACGGCGCGGCTGACGCCAACGCCTGACTCCGACATCCGCGTCGAGGTGTGGCTGCCGCGATCGGGCTGGAACCGCAAGTTCCAGGGTGTCGGCAACGGCGGATTGGGTGGGACGATTCCGTATCCGGCACTCGCGGCGGCGGTCACGGCGGGCTATGCCGCCGCGGCTACGGACACCGGCCACGTCGGCGGCAACGGCGATTTCGTGCCCGGACATCCCGAGAAGCTCGTCGACTTCGCCTACCGCGCGATCCACGACATGACGGTCTCGGCCAAGAGCCTCATCGCCGCGCACTACGATGCGCGCCCCGTGAGGTCCTACTTCAGCTCGTGCTCGACGGGAGGCAGGCAGGCGCTGATCGAAGCGCAGCGCTACCCGGAGGATTTCGACGGGATCGTGGCCGGTGACGCGTCCTGGGACCAGATGCGGCTCTACGCCGCCCGGGTCGCCCTGAACGTCTTCATGAACCGCGAACCCGCCGCGGTCATTCCACCGAGCAAGTACCCGATGATTCACGCCGCCGTGCTCAGCGCATGCGACAGCCTGGACGGCGTGAAGGACGGTGTCATCGAAAACCCGGCACGATGCTCCTACGACCTGGCCGCGTTGACGTGCTCGGGCGACGATCGTGCCGATTGCCTGACGAAACCCCAGGTCGAGTCCGCCAAAATGATGGCGTCACCGATCGTCGATCGACGAAGCGGCGCCGTCCTGCATCCGGGTCGCTACTATCCGGGGTCGGAACTTGGGTGGGGCGGCGTCGGAGGTCCGGTGCCCTCTGGAGAATCGCTGGAAGGCATGAAGAAGATTGTCTTCACCGCGAATTGGGACTATCACGCGATCCGGGTTCCCGATGACGTCGAACGCGCGGTCCGCGCTGACAACGGATTGCTCTACGGCGGCGATCCGAATCTCACGCGATTCTTCAGCCGCGGCGGCAAGCTGCTGATGTATCACGGGTGGGCGGATCCCCTCGTCACACCTGACGCCAGTCTGATCATGTTCAAGCGCATCAACGAAGCGGTGGGGCCTGCCGCCTCGAGCTCGCTGGCGCTGTTCATGGTGCCGGGGATGGGTCACTGCCAGGGCGGACCTGGCACTGACGTGTTCGACAAGGTGGCAGCGATCGATCGGTGGGTCGAGACCGGCGTCAAACCGCCGTCCATCCTGGCCTCCCACATGGCGGGAGGAGTCGCCGATCGAACACGGCCCCTCTGTGCGTATCCGGCGGTCGCGAAATACAGCGGCAGCGGCAGCACCGATGATGCGCGGAACTTCCGCTGCGAGGCGCCAGATTAACGGAAGCCCGTGATCAGGAACGCGTCGCGCAGCGGGTTCGCCCGGACCGCGAGCAGGCTCCGGCCATCGACGGACAGATCCCCGCGGCCGATCATGCCGTCCGCCAGCCCGGTCACGACCGTCGCCGCCGCTCCGCTGAGCGGCTGCCGCCAGACGTTCATCCGATCCGCATTCGTGTAGTACAACGAACGGCCGTCGCGGCTCCACCACACGCCGCCGTTGACCGTCGGCACGCTGCCCGAAAATACGGCGCTGGGATTCCCGCCGGCACGGGGGAACACGGCGAGCGCGAGCGGCGCGTCGGGCCGCGCCTGCCAGAAGCCGGCCACCGCGCGCCCATCCGGCGACTCCACGGCGTGCGTCAAGCCCTTCACGAGCAGCGACGGCTGTCCGCCGGCGGTGGGCACCGTCCACGTGGAGTCGACGCGGTCGACGCTCGGCCCGGTGAAGAGCAGCGTTCGGTCGTCGGACGACAGCGCGAGATCCCATGACTCCGGCGCCTCGGCGACGAAACGCTGGCCGGCGCCCGATGCATCCATGCGCCAGATGCCGGCGCGTCCACTGCGATTCGTGACGAAGAAGATCGTTCCACCGTCCGCGGTCGGACGCGGCGAGCCATTCCATCCGTCGGTCGTCAGCTGACGCCGGCCCGAACCGTCCGTGCCCATCGTCCAGATCTGCGCCGTGCCGCCGTCGAACGACGTGAACACCATGGTCTTGGCGTCGAGCCACGCCAGTCCGGCGATGCCGTCCTCCTTCTGCGAGGGAATTCGCTCGAGCCGATCGCCGGCAAGCGGCAGGCGCCAGAGCCCCGCGTTCTGCAAGCTGCCCACGCTGACCAGCGATGTCCCGTCGGCGGAGATCGTCGCATTACGGTATTCGATGACTCCCGTCGTGATCGGCCGCGGCGGTCCGTCGGGCAGTGGCTGGAACCACAAGTCGGAACCGAATTCAGCCGTCGTCTTCCGTTTCGTGGCGCCTGTGAACACGAGGCCCGATCCGTCGGGCATCCAGGACGCGAACGACGCGCTCGCGAACGCCGTTGACAGCCGATGGACGGCACCGGTCGCCACGTCGACGGTCAACAGATGCGCGGTACCCGTATCGGTGTTGCGGACCGCTGCCGCGAGTCGATCGCCGGCCGGCGACCAGGCTGGTGCCACGAAGAAGCCGGGCGCCAGCATCTCGGGCGGACTCACGGCCATCACCGTTCGCATGCCGGAGCCGTCAGCAGCGACGGTCACGAGCGCGCTCTGGCCCGGTGCCGGATAGTCGGCCCGCAGCGACGCGATGGCCGTTCCGTCGGGCGAGACGACGGGATAGTGATCGAGCGGAGTACCAAGTCGCCGCGGCGCCCCGCCGAGCGCCGGAATCTGAAAGAGCATGCCGGCCGGACGCGCCAGCGGTTCGGGCCCGCGCACGACGTAGTAGATCGACGAGGAGTCGGGCGCGAACGACATGCCGAAGAAGCTGACGGCTTCCGGCCCCACCACCTGAATCGCATTCGTGCCGCGCAGTTGCCGGATCCACAGCGACTGGCGGCCTTGAGACGACCGCACGAACGCGACGTACCTCGCGTCAGGCGAAATAATCGCGTCGATCACGTCGCCGAACGACGTGAGCGCGACGATGTTGAGCGGCGCGGACGGACGGCTCGTTCGCGGGGCCGCGACGAGCCAACCGACGAGCAACACGACTGCGAGAAGGCCGCCGATCGAGGCGACGGTCACGGGGGCGTTTGAGGCGACGGCCGAGATCGGTGCCGGGACTGGTGCCGGGATCGGGCCGGGATCGGGGCCGGGATCGGGGCCGGGATCGTGACGGGGGCGACGAACCGGTATCCCCGCTTGGTGATCGTCTCAATCAGCCTCGGATGCTCGACGTCGTCGCCCAGACTCTTCCGGAGCTGTGCGACGGCGCGCGTCAGCGCGTTGGGCGTGACGAACGTGTCTTTCCAGACGCAGTCGAGGAGCTCGTCCTTGGTGACGAGCCGATCGCGGTTTGCGACCAGGTGGCGCAGAACGTCCACGGCTTTCGGCTCGAGCAGAATCCGCTGGTCGTGTTTCCAGACACCCATCCGGCGCAAGTCGAGCCGGAATCCCTCGAACTCGAAAACATCATCGCTTCCCATCATTCCATCACGAGGCCATCACGACGCCGGAGGCCCGCACGGCGCACAGTGCGCGGCATGGGAGTCATCGACGGCCTGGCCCTTCTCCTTATTCATAGCTTTGCCGCAGCCTCGCCACCGGTGCCGCTGCCATTTCATTTGACGGGCCAGGGAGCCATCATCGTTCCTGCGATCGTCAACGGCGTCGGACCGGTGTCGTTCATGCTGGACACCGGATCGAACGGATCCGTCATCTCGGAGCAGCTGGCCTCGACGCTGGGTGCGAAAGCCGTCGCGAAGACCACGCTGATGTCCGCTTCCGGACGGCGGGACGCGTTGGTGGTCAGAATCGAACACCTCGCCGTGGGTGGGGTGTTCGCGGACGACCTCCTGATGACGGTCGCGTCGCCGGACGCCTTCGCTCTGCCCGACCTCGCGACAAGCGGCCGAACAGTGCAGGGGGTCATCGGACAGGATGTGCTCGGCGCGCTCCGCTACACCATCGACTATGGCGAGCGGCGGATCGTCTGGCACGACGCGGCCGCCATCGTTCCGGCGCACGCGACGGTCTTGGAGCTCGAGTCGCAAGACGATCGGTTTGTGGCGCGCGTCCCGCAAGACCAGCGCATGCTTCGCTTCGTTCCTGACTCCGGCGCCGAGACGCTGGTGCTGTTTCAACACGGCGGATCGATTCCTCCGGGCACGAGCTTCGCGAATGAATCGGTTGAGCTGACCGGCCTGACCGGCACACGGGAAGCGCGACGCGCGGTCGTGCGTGCGTTTCGGCTTGGGTCAACCGTGCTGATGGACGTCGCGGCGGTGATCGTGGGGCGCGATTGTGACGCGACGCCTCTGGACGGATTACTCCCGCTCCATCTCTTCGCGCGGGTCACGTTCAACGGCCCGGAGCGTCAGCTGTTCATCGAGACTCGTTGATGCCAGCGACAATCTGACACCTGTCCAAAAAGGCTACGCTCGTCTCCTCCCGTCAGCTGCTCATGTCGCCAGCGTCCGCGGAGGAATCGAGTCGCCGCCCTCGTGCTAGCATGCCGGCTTGGGTGCTCCTGGGCCCGCGCATGTCAACTTCTGCGGATTCGACCATCGTCAACCGGCCTGAGAACGATCGAAGCGCGCCCGCAACCTACGCCGTCGCGATCGCCGCGCTTGCGGCGGCCGTGCTCCTTCGCTACCTGCTGGACCCGTGGATGGGCAACACCCTCCCGCTGGTCACCCTGTTTGGCGCGGTTGCTGGCACCGTGTGGGTTGGCGGCTACAGACCAGCGATCGTCGTCGCGATCCTGGGCTACTTCGCGTGTTCGTATTTGTTCATCGACCCGCGAGGCCAGGTCGGGTTCACCGATCCTGGAACGGCGATCGGTGCGCTGGCGTACGTCCTCACCTGCGCCCTCATCATCCTGTTCGGCGAGGCGATGCATCGCGCGCAACGGCGCGTCGAGCGCGACCGGGTCGATCAGCTGCTCACCGCCCGGCTGCTCGGGTCGATCGTCGAATCGTCGGACGACGCGATCATCAGCAAGTCCCTCAACGGCATCATTCAAAGCTGGAACGCTGCGGCCGAGCGGCTGTTCGGGTACACCGCCGAGCAGGCCATCGGCCGTCACATTTCTCTCATCATTCCTCCGGAGCGGATCGCGGAAGAAGACCACATCGTGTCGCAGCTGAAAGCCGGCAAGCGGATCGACCATTTTGAAACCGAGCGTCGTCGATCGGACGGCGGGCACATTCTGGTGTCTCTGACGATTTCGCCGATCAAGGATGACGCCGGCACGGTGATCGGCGCCTCCAAGATCGCGCGCGATGTGACGCATCAGCGCCAGGCCGAGCACCGGGAACGGCAGCTCCTGGCGGAAGCGGCCGCTGCGAGCGCGAAGTTCCATGCGTTCTTCGAACAAGGCGCGCTGTTTGCCGGGATCATGGATGTCAACGGTACCCTCCTCGAGGCGAACCGCCTCTCCCTGGAGGCCTGCGGCTTCACCAGGGAGCAAGTCATCGGCAAGCCATTCTGGGAGGGCCCATGGTGGTCCCCGTCCCAGCCCCTCGTCGAACAGATACGAGCGGCCTCTGCCGAGGCCGCGGCCGGGCAGACGTTCCGCGCGGAGATGCCGTACTTCGTCGCGGACGGCAGCGAGCGTATCGCCGAGGTGACGATCCTGCCGATCCGGGACGAGTCGGGCCGCGTGCTGTTTCTGGCGCCGACCGGCGTCGACATCACCGAACGGAAACAGCTGGAAGACAACATGCGACGGCTCGCGACGGATCTGTCGGAGGCCGACCGCCGCAAGAACGAATTCCTCGCCATGCTCGCGCACGAGCTGCGCAATCCGCTGGCGCCGATCAGCAACGCTACCCGCGCACTCCGGTTGAGCGACGGCGAAGGCGGAGGGCTGCGAAGCGGCGTCCGCGATGCTGGAGCGCCAAGTCGGCCAGATGGCGCGGCTGGTGGACGACCTGCTCGACATGAGCCGCATCACGCGCGGCAAGATCGAGCTCCGCAAAGAGCGCGTCGAGCTGGCGCCGATCGTTCACCAGGCCGTCGAAGCAGTGGTGGCGCAGTACCGGAGCATGAACCATGAGCTCACGGTGACGCTGCCGTCCCAGCCGGTGCATCTGGAGGCCGACCCGGCGCGACTCGCCCAGGTGATCGGGAACCTGTTGAACAACGCCTGCAAGTTCACCGACAGAGGCGGTCACGTCTGGTTGACGGTCGATCGGGAAGGCGACCAGGCGGTGATCCGCGTACGCGACACCGGCATCGGCATCGCCGCGGACGATCAGTCCCGCCTCTTTGAAATGTTCGCGCAGGTCGATACCTCGCTGGAGCGCTCGCGCGATGGGTTGGGCATCGGCCTGACGCTGGTCAGGACGCTGGTGGAGAATGCACGGCGGCACGGTGCAGGTGCACAGCGAAGGACCTGGTCGCGGCAGCGAATTCACGATTCGCCTCCCGGTCGTCACCGCCCCGGCGAGGCCATCCTCACAGCCGGCCGTCCGCGAGCCGACCGCGCCCTCGGTCAGCCGCCGCATTCTGATCGTCGACGACAGCGAAGACGGTGCCGAATCGCTGGCGATGCTGTTGCAGCTCGAGGGTCATCACACCTTCAAGGCGCACGACGGTCAGGAAGCGATCAAGGCGGCGGAGCGCCTCCGTCCGGATGCCGTGCTGCTCGACATCGGTCTGCCGATCCTGAACGGCTACGAGGTCTGCCGCCGCATCCGCAGGGAGCCGTGGGGGCAACACCTCACCATCGTGGCGCTGACCGGCTGGGACCAGGAAGAAGATCGCCACCGATCGCGAGAAGCCGGATTCGATGCGCACCTGGTCAAACCGGTGGACCACGACGAGCTGCTCAAGCTGCTCGACTCTCTGCCGGTGTTACTTGACCGGCGTCAGTGACAACGAGAGAGTCTTGCCGTCAAGCTTCGGGGGCTCGATGCCGACCGCGGCGGTCACGAATCCCGGCGCTTCAATCTTCACATCGCTGACCGACAGGGACGAGGCGAAACGCGCGTAGCCGTTGGCGTCAGCGGTCTTCGGGGCGTAGCCGCCGCTGGTGTGGATGGAGATGATCGCGTTGGGAATCGGCTTCGGGCAGCCCGCGTCCACCGCCACCGCTACGGCGCAGGCGACGACCCCGAACGAATACAGGGACGCGGTCGGCATCCGCTTCGGCAGGTTGATGGTGCCGCCCTGAAGGCCGCACGCGGCCGCGCTCGCGGCCAACGCCGCGATGACGGCGCGGAGAACCGCCGTCGACGTGCCGCCCAGCCCGTGAGGTCTGGTTGTCGCTCATCGTCTCGATGCCGTGCGGAGTCAATCTATGATGCCGTTGGAGGCGGTTCAATGGATCTGGTGACGCTGGGCCGGACGCTCGGATTCTCCTTCGCGGCGGGCGTGAACCTCTACGCAACGGTGGCCATCCTGGGGCTCGCCGCGCGCTACGGCTGGGTCGAGCTTCCTCCTCAGTTTCGCGTGTTCGACAACAGCATCGTGATCGGCGTCGCGATTGTCATGTACGTCGTGGAGTTCTTCGCCGACAAGATCCCCTACGTCGACACAGTTTGGGACCTGGTCCATACCGCTATACGCCCTGTCGGTGGTGCGCTGATCGCTGTCGCAACTCTCGGCAACGCCTCGCCGGCCGTTGAAGGGCTGGTGGCGCTGCTCGGTGGAACGGTGGCGGCTGGCAGCCATTTGACCAAGACCAGCACGCGCGCCGTCGTGAATGCGAGCCCTGAACCGTTCTCGAACTGGTTCCTCAGCTTCGGAGAGGATCTCTTCGTCGTCGGTCTGGGCTTCCTCACACTGCGACACCCGATCGTAGCCCTCGTGGTGGCGGCGGCGCTGATCGGTCTGATCATCGTCTTTGCCGCCGCCATCATCCGGACGGTGCGGCGCTGGTTCTCGAGAAGGACGCTCGAGTCACGACCCGGCAACCTCTCCCCGCAGGACCGTTGACGACGCGTGTCTCAACGCGTCATGCAGTTCGGCTTCCGAGCCGAACGAGTGCTGGTGAATCATCCTCGCCGAAATGGCCATGGGAATGGTGGCCCCGCCAAATGGGTCTGGCGTCACGGCCACGCGCGTGCCGGACAGCTGGACGGTCCATCCGCCGAAACGCTGCACGTCGGTCGAGCCCGTACAGAAGGCGAGCGAGATCAAATCGCCGAGCCGCAGGAAGGGGTAGTCTTCCGCGAGATCGTCGAGAGGCCTGCCGCTGGCTCGCAGCAACGTGTCTCGGGCCTCTTCCATCGCGGCAAAGAACGATCGCCACGCGTCGTCACCGCGAAAGCGGTCGTAGACTGTCAGCGCGTGCTGGGCCACCAGGGCCGCGGCCCATGGGTCGTCGGCCAGCCGCGCGATCCCTCGCGGCCACACAGCGTGGCGCACGCGCAAAGGGACGGTGATGAAATCCGCGACATTCCCCGTAACCGTATCGATGGTGGGCGCTGCGTCCTCCTCCGCCCACCCGTTGTCATGTTCGGCGATCGCATGCAGGATGGCGCCGCGCCGCGGACGAGCCCGCAGAGGGACACAGTGGTCCATGATCGTTCGCGCGAGCTGCGCGTGATCGGGTTGGGTCATCAACTCGGCGCCGGCACCAACACGTCGGACGATCACGTCGCGTCCACTCCAGGATGCGGCGACTACCGGGCGGTCGCCTGCTCCAGTTCCACTTCGGCCAGAAGGCTCTCTCGATCGCGTGACACGGTCGCGACCGCCAGCTTCCTGCCGGCACGCATGAAGCTGACGGCCGCATCCCGCGCGTCGAGCGAACCGTCGATCGTCACGCTGTCCCACTGCTCGGCATGCCCGACGTATCTGATCGTGACGTCGTAGTGCTGGCTCCAGAAAAACGGAACGGCGTCGAACCGCTCTCGGCGTCCCAGCATGTTGCGCGCGGCCACCTGCCCCTGACGCTCGGCGACGACCCAGTGCTCGACGCGAATGCGCTCGCCGGTGTGGGGATCGGGCCACCGGGCGACGTCGCCCGCGGCGAAGATCCCCGGCCGGCTGGTTTCGAGGAACTCATTCACGGCGATGCCGCGATCGAGGGCGAGGCCAGCGCGCTCCGCGATCGCCGTCGCCGGCCTGACACCCACACCGATCACCAGGAAATCGGCATCGACCGTCCCACCGCCGCTGAGTGTCACGGTGCGCCCGGCGATCGATGTCACCGTCTCGCCCAGGTGAAACACGACACCGTGCGATTCGTGAATCGATTGAACGAACCGTCCGACTTCGGGGCCCATGACCCGCTCGAGCGGGACCCGATCCGGCGCCACGACATCCACGGCGAGGCCGCGCGTCCGGAGCGCGGCCGACACCTCCAGGCCGATGAAGCTGGCGCCGACGACGACGGCATGTTTCGCCGTCCGGGCGCGCTCGACAATGGCGCGGCTGTCGCTGAACGATCGGAGGTAGAACACCGGCATGCTGTCGGCGCCTGGGATCTGGAGCCGTACTGGATCGGCGCCGGTGGCGATGAGCAGCGCGCCGAACTCGCGTCGCGAGCCGTTCTCGAGCAGAACCGTCCGGCTGTCGGGATCAATTGAGGACGCGCGCGTTCGCAGCAGCAGATCGACGTGCCGCTGGGCGTACGTCTCCGCCGGCCACAGCGGAATCCAGTCGTCCTGCGCTTCACCGGCCAGGTAGTCCTTGGAGAGGTTCGGACGATCGACCGGCGGATCCTCGTCAGCGCTGACCATGACGATCGGACCTTCGTAGCGCTCGCGTCGCAGCATATCCGCAGCCGCCAGGCCCGCGGCGCCGCCGCCGACGATCACCACCGACGAAGGGGGCTCGCCTGACGCAGCCGGTTCAGGCGACGCCCGCGGCGGCTCCGGCATTTTCTCCCGCACGAACACGCGATCGCCGCGGCGTTCCACACGCCAACAGGCGATGGGATCCAGCGCAGGCGCGCGCAACGCCTCGCCGGTTTCAAGGCTGAAGCACGCGTGATGCCACGGACAGCGCACAGTGTCGCCGACGACCAGGCCTTGGGCGAGCGGGCCGTGATAGTGCGTGCAATGGGCGCCGACGGCGAAGACTCGACCGTCGGCCCGCGCCAGCACCACGTCGTCGTCGCCGACATGACCAAGCAGTGTGCCGCCGTCCGTCAGCGAATCGACGGCGACCCCAAGGGTCAGGTCGGGAGTTTTGGAACCAGCGGAGTCAGCCTTCGACATTTCTCGCTCCAGGCAGCCGCAGCAGATTCAGGTCTGCTTTAGTGTGACTGAAAGGC
Source organism: uncultured Acidobacteriota bacterium (assembly GCA_963792175.1). Taxonomy (GTDB): domain Bacteria; phylum Acidobacteriota; class Vicinamibacteria; order Vicinamibacterales; family CAVVIG01; genus CAWBVG01. Next base: position 30,341 of record CAWBVG010000050.1, on the reverse strand, counting down.
GTGTTTCAAGAGTAGTCCTTGTCGGCGGCCGGACCGCGAGGTAGGCTGTGCCACCTCAACGTGAACCTTCGAACAGGAGCAGCTATGAAACGCTTGCACAGGGCAGTGACGGTCGCGGCGTGTCTGGGTGCCGCCATGGTGACCGTGCAAGCCCAGCAGCGCGGCGGCACGTCCGCTCCGCGGCAGTGGTGGGTCGCGAAAGCCAAGCCCGGGCAGTACGGCACGAACAAGCCGCACATCAAGCTTCCCGATTTGAAGGCGCGGCACAAGGGTCAGGCGACCTGGATGGAAGTCGTCGTCAACGACGAGAACTATCACGCCGAGTACCACCAGGGAGCTCCGGGAACGAAGATCGCCACCGTGATGCACCCCGACACGCGCGAGTTCTACGCCGTGATGGAGGGACAGGTCCGCTTCGTCCTGGAAGGACAGGCCGAACCGATCGCCGCGACCCGCGGATCGATCGTCAACATTCCCAGGAGAACGGCGTATTCGGCCGAAGTCATCGGGACGGCGCCGGCCTTGTGGGTGACGGCGAATCAGCAGAACTTCAAGACGCTGTATCCCGTCAGCGATCCGCGACCAGCCCAGATGCCAGGGTTCACCGTGATGAAGGTGGGACTCAATGTGACGCCGGGCGCATACGCGGGAAACAACAAGCCGCATTTCAACCTGTTCGACGCGGAGAAAGATCCGAAGTTCAACGGCCAGAACGTCGTGCAGGACGACCACATGTGGGCGCAGGCGATCTGGGGCTACGAGAAGAACCTGCCGCCGTACGATCCGAACGACAAGGGACACTTCCACGTGGGAACCGCCGAGTGGTGGATCGTGCTCGAAGGACAGATCCGCCACAACATCGAGACCATCGGAGACTTCACGTCGAACGAAGGCGACGTCGTGTATGCGCCGCCGTCGACCTGGCACGCGACGCGGTTTGCCGGTCCGGGGCCGTCGTGCCGGCTGGCGATCAGCACGTTCCAGTTCACGAGCCTGCTCGAGCAGCCGCAGTAAGGCGCGGCTACTCTTCAGGCTCGCTGTCCTCTTTCCAACCGCTGGCCATTTCGATCCAGTCGAGCTCTTCCTCCAGCTGGTGAAACGCATCGTCTCCGATCTCTTCGTTCGCGCGCATGGCGAGAACCACCTCGCGCGCCGCCTGGACCGCCGAGATGTGGATGTCGCGATGCGCGAATCGCCGGGCCTCCCCTTCTTCCAGATTGGCCTCGACCGCTCCCAGGTGGGCGATGAATTCCTGTCTGACGGCGTCGGCAACCGGCGATCCGTCACCGTCGAGCCGTTCGAGTCCGGCACGCAGCGCGCGTTCGCGCGCCGCCACGACCTCGTGCCCGACCGGGTCGTCGTCACGCAGATCGAGCGCGCGCAGGAGCGGCCCGAGGGTCAGGCCCTGGAGCACGAGGGTGCCGAGCACGACCGAAAACGCGGTGAACACGATGAGGTCGCGAAACGGAAAACCCACAGGCAACGCGAGGGCTGCCGCCAGCGAGACGATGCCGCGCATGCCGGCCCACGAGATGACCAGGCCACTGCCCACCGACGGACGCAGCATCGGACGCGGTGGATGGAAGCCGAATTGGCGTTCACGCCACCTGATGACGGCATTGAACGACATGTGCCACGCCATGCGGACGACGATGACCGTCAGCAGCACCGCGGCGGCGATCGCGAAGTACCGTCCGCGGGCCGCCGGCTCGAGGCTCTCCACAATCGGACGGAGTTGCAAGCCGATGAAGATGAACGCCAGGACGTTCAGCAGGAAGACCACCGTGTCCCACACGGCGTACGACGGGATGCGAATGCGCGCGGGGACGCGCTCGGGTGCCGTTCGCGCCGTGGTGATGGCGAAGCACACCATGGTGAGCACGCCCGACAGACCGATGCGATCGGCCAGGATCCAGACGCCGAACGTGCTGACGAACTGAAGGATGACGGCCGTCGGCACGTCCCGTACACGATCGCTGACGCGCAGCATCAGCCACCCGAGCGCCGGACCGACAATGACACTGCCGACGACCGCAAACAGGAAGGCCGGCGCCACGGCGCCGATGGAGAAGCCCCCGGCAATCACCGCTCCAACCGCGAGGCGATAGATCAGCAGGGCGCTGGCGTCATTCAGCAGACTCTCGCCCTCGAGGATGGTGAGAATGCGATGGGGCGGCCTCAGCTGCCGCAGCACGGCGGTGGCGGCCGCGGCGTCGGGTGGCGCGACGATTGCGCCCAGCGCAATCGCCGGCGCCCATGGCATGGCCGGCATCAGCGCGCGTGCCACCACCGCGACGGCGATCGTGGTCAGGCCCACGGCCACGACCACCAGACCGGTGACCGGTACCCAGTTGTCCCGGAGGTCTCGTGGCGACGCGTCATACGCCGCATCGAGCAGAACGGGCGCGACAAAGAGCGCGAGCGCGAGCTCTGGCAGCACGGTGAACGACGGCGCGCCTGGGACGAACGCGAGGATCGCGCCGCCAAGCGCCAGAAACACGGGATACGGCGCGCCCACGCGGCGCGCCACGGCTGCCAGGACCGTGGCGGCGAGGACGAGGCCAATCAGAAGTTCGAGTTCTTTCATCTCATCGATGACGCGTCCGGCCCCAGTACAATCGCAACCTCGCGTGCCGGGCCGGTCCTCGGCACCCTAACACGGAACGCGCATGAAGACAGTCGTCACCGGAGCGACAGGCATGGAACCGTTGGAACAACGCACGATCGCCAAGGTGTCGGCACGCCTGGTGCCTTTCCTGATCGTGTGCTACTTCGTGGCGTATCTGGACCGGGTCAACGTCAGCTTCGCCGCCTTGACGATGAACAAGGACCTGGGTCTCTCCGCGTCCGCGTTCGGCTTCGGGGCGGGCATTTTCTTTCTCGCCTACTTCCTGTTCGAGGTGCCGTCGAACCTGTTCCTGGAACGCGTCGGGGCGCGGAAATGGATCGCGCGGATCATGTTTACCTGGGGCGTGCTCTCGGGCGGCATGGCGTTCATCGGCGGCGAAACCAGTTTTTATGTCGTGCGGGTGCTGCTGGGGATCGCCGAGGCCGGCTTCTTCCCCGGCATCATCTTCTACCTGACGTTGTGGTTTCCGGCGGTCTACCGGGCGCGGATCGTCGGCTACTTCATGGCGGCGATTCCGCTGTCCACGGTGATCGGGGCCCCGGTGTCAGGCTTGCTGCTGGCGCTCGACGGGTTCCTGGGCCTGAAGGGATGGCAATGGCTGTTCGTCCTCGAGGCCGCGCCGGCGCTGATCCTGTCGGTGGTCGTGTTCTTCTATCTCACCGACCGGCCGGCCGACGCGACGTGGCTGCAGCCGGACGAACGGGCGTGGCTGGTGGCGCGCCTGGAGGACGAGCGGCTGCAGCGGGAAACGGTGCGCCGCTACAGCGTGCGGGAGGCGCTGCTGAACCCGAAGGTCCTGGCGCTCAGCCTCGTCTATTTCGGCGCGGTGGCGACCAACTACGGCTTGAGTTTCTTCCTGCCGCAGATCGTGAAGGCGTTCGGCGTCTCGGACTTGCAGGCCGGGCTGGTGGCGGCGCTGCCCTATGTCGTGGGACTCGTCAGCATCGTGTTCTGGGGACGCCGCTCGGACCGCAAGCTGGAGCGCCGGTTCCACCTGGCGTTTCCACTGTTTGTCGCGTCCGCCGGAATCGGCATCTCCACCGCGCTCGATGACCCGACGATGAAGATGGTGGCGTTGTCGGTGGCGGGCTTCGGGATCTTCGGCTGCCTGCCGGTCTTCTGGACGTTTCCGGCCGCGTTCCTGTCGGGCGCGGCGGCGGCCGGCGGGATTGCGCTGATCAATTCGATTGGCAACCTGGCCGGCTTCGCCGGGCCGTACGCCATGGGCAGCATCAAGGATATGACGGGCAGCTACACCGGCGGCTTGCTGTCACTGTCGGCGGTCGGCTTGATCGCGATGGCGATTGTGCTCGCTCTTCGCAGCGATCACACGCATTGATCCCATCACGTCACGTGACCGGCGCATGGCACTGATTGGCGGCCGCGAGCGCCAGCATCCGCGCCGCCAGCCGTCGTTCGTCGCCGTTGACGTTGAACCCGACACACGCCGGTGAAAAGAATTCGTGCGCCAGCCGGCGCCCTTTCATGAGCCCTGACACCGAGTGTTCCTTCGACCCCGTCAGGTAATGCCCCAACTCGTGCGCCAACGCGCGACCGAGCGCGCGCGCGACCAGCCGCTCCTTGAACTTCAACGGCCGTTCCCGATACTCGTCGATCGTGTCGACGAGCCGCAGCGCATTCTTTCGGGAGAGAAAGATCGTGCCCTCCGGTACGCCTGAAGCATCGAGCGTCACCCAGCCCAGCGGCACATCCTGACCCGCGACGCTTCCCGGCGCATCGTCGAACGTCACGTCCACGGTCGATCGTCCGCCGCCGGCGGGCGGCTCCGACGACGTGTGCCAGTCGAGCGTGACGCCTCCGAGCTTCCAGATCGCCGACGCCTCGCGCAATGCGTCTTTCGCGATCGAGTTCGACATCCCGTGTGTCATGTGGACGGCGATGGTGAGCGCCGTCGGGACGGGCGCTGCCGATTCGCACGGCAACGTCGCGATCAATGCGAGCCACATCATGGAACAGAGAGACGTTGGCCATCGCCTTCTGGTTTCGTGTGCGAACGCGGACGGTGTTCTCGCGAAGTCGGACGGTGTTCGCGCGTTTCACCGATCGCGGAACGCAGGATGGTAGTCGGAACCTTTTGAGGCCATAATCCCCAGGTCTCGAGGCGGATCTTCGAGGCCGGAGGAGGCAGCGATGGGGACGAGGCGGTTGTTCATCTCGGCAAAGGTGCTTGTGCTGGCGTGCGTGGCGCTGGTCGCGATGCAGGTCCAACGGCCGGGCGCCGTCGCCGCGGCGGGCGCTCGACACGACGACGCCAGCCAGACGGCCCCAGCCGGTGGCCGCGGCCAGCGTGGCGGCGGCCGCGCAGACGCGCCCACAGTCGGCCCGGGAACTCTGATGACCGGCGTCTGGGGTTCGGATCCGGTAGCCCTCGACCCGCGTGGCTGGGGCTGGATGACCAGGTCGTACGTCAGCGCCAGCTACAAGCGTCCGTTCTACAACCGGGCGAAGGAGATGCTGTTCAGCGAGAAGCAAGTCACCAGCTACACGATCTCCACGTTCGATCCCGACTTCTATTGCGAGGTCCGGAAGCATTACGGCTACGTCTGGTTCGAGATGCAGCACAGCACGATGTCGTGGGACAACGTCGCGAAGATGATCGCGGCGTGCCCAGGCCCGGACGGCGCCGCGCCGATGATCCGCATGCCGGATCAGCTCGAATCGAGCATTCAGAAGGCGACGGACCTCGGAGCGATCGGCCTGATCTTTCCGACCATCCGCGACGGTAACCAGGCGCTGGAGGCGGCGAGGTACTCGCGGTTCCCGCCGTTTGGCCGTCGCAGCTCGGGTTCCGGGCAGGCCAGCAGGATCTGGGCCGACGTGCCGGGCGGCTACCAGAACACCTACAACGACAACATGCTCGTCGTCGTGATGCTGGAAACGCTCGACGGCATCATCAACGCGGACGAGATCGCGAGCACGTTTGGCATCGACGTGGTGATCCAGGGCAACAACGATCTGTCGCGCTTCTCGGGATGGTCGCAGACCGACCCGCGCTACCAGTCACTGCTGACGATCAGCCGCAATGCGACGCTCAAAGCCGGCAAATTCTGGGGCAATGCCGGCGCTCAGTACCTCACGGGCAATCCGCTGAGTCCGGATGTGCGGTTCGTTCAGAACGGACCGTCGATGGACGGCTGGACGCCGCCGGCGCGCGGCCGTGGGAACAGCACGGAAGAACCGACGATCGGGATGCCCGGCCGCGGCCGTCGCGGGGGCGGATTCTAAGTTCAGGCTGCTGAAAAAGCCAGCAACCTGAACTTAGTCGACCCGAAAGACGTACTGCCCGACGTCCAGGTGGACCTCTGGGCGATGACGACGATGGTCAACCTGCAGTTGCACCACGGGCGGCTAGGCCGCCTTGTGGTGCGTGTCGTCTGTCGACGCGCCAGCATCAGCGGCGCGTAATGCTGCGTCAGGATCGGCCCCAGCGTCGCCGTGACCAGGATCAGGACGAACACCACGTTGAGAATGTCCTGGTCGATCAACCGTTCGCCCGCGGGGTTGAACGTGTCGAACCCGACGAGCGTGGCGGCGAGCGTCGCCGCGACCTGCGGCAGCGTGAGCGACCAGACGGTCATCCGCGCGGCGCTGGTGTAGTGGAAGATGCGAGCGGCGATGGCCGCGGCAATCCCCTTCCCGATGACCAGCGCACCCACAACGGCGACCACCAGGCCGAAGTTGTCGACGATGCTCCGCCCGAACACGATCGGATCGATCAGAAAGCCGGTGACGACGAAGAAGATCGGGATGAAGAAGGCGTTGCCCATGAACTCCAGCTTCTCCTTGGCCGGCGCGTGTTGAACGGCGCTGTTGACCGCCAGGCCCGCGAGGAAGGCGCCGACGATGCCAGGCAGCTGGATGACCCGTGCCAGGGCGACGGCGCACGCCATGATCCCGAACATCAGGATGAAGCACGCCTGCTCGTCGCCCTCCACCTTCTTCAGGAGATACTTCCCCCGCGACCCAGGCCCAGGAGCAGCAGCGGGACGAATGCGGCGATCTCGATCAGTTGCAGCGCGAGGCCGGACGGCGAAAAACCCCGCTGGTAGGTCGAGACGCACATCGCGAACACGACGAGGGACAGCATGTCCGACAGCACGGTCGCGCCCACCGTGATCACGAAAGGCTCGAGTCGGTTCGCGCCGATCTTCGTGACGATCGACATCCCCAGCAGGGTGTGCGACGCGAGCAGCGAACCCAATACCACCGCGGTCACGAATCGATACCCGAACAGCAGGCCGACCGCGGCGCCCAGCAGCAACGGGATGCTGGTCGTGATCAGGCCGAATGTCACCGCCTTGCGCAGGGCGCGTCGAAACAGCGCCAGGTCGATCTCGAGACCCGCAAAGAACATCAGCAGCAGCTTGCCAAGGTCTCCGAAGAAATCGGCGATGGGTCGGTGCTCACCGAAGACCTGGAGCACGTGCGGGCCAACGATGACCCCGCTGAACAAGCAGCCCGACGACGGCCGGGAGCCGCAGGCGGCGCGACAGCCCGAGAACGCTGAAGAGGAACGCCATTCCGAGCGCGAATTTGGTGAGTTGAGGCAACGCCACCGCATTCGAACGGATGTATTCGAGAACGTCCATCGGCCGCGCACTGAACCAGCACCGGTCATGCCAGCGTCGCTACGGGACAGACCATCGATTTGCTTGGAAGCCCTCGCGTCGATCGTCGCTGCTCACGGCGCGCCGTGAGACAGCCTTCACAAACGTCGGACGATGACTCGCCTCACTTGTGGCGGCGGGTCGGGTACTTCGCAAACAGCGCGGCGACCGCGCTGTCGATCGTGGCGTCGAGCTTGGTCTGGCTCGATGTCGATCGGCTCATCGACGCGCAACCGCAGCAGCCGCTGCCGGCTCTCCGGATCGAGCAGCGCGACGACCAGAGTGCCGACCGAATACTGCGGCAGCCTCCCCTCGGAGTCAGGCTTCGCTTTCACGTTTACATCGGTGCGGCTCAACGAGTAGTACGTCACCAGCACGTCGCCCGGACCGGACGTGGCTTTCGTCATACCCAGGAGGCCGAGTTCACGGTCCACCGCTGCGACCACGCGGGCATCGATCTGCGTGTCGGCGGAGGGTTGCCCCGACGTCCAGGAATACGTCTTGAACTTCGCGAAATCCACGTGCTTGTCCGCCGTCACGGTGACGCCGTACTTCGGCATCGGTATCTGGGCCGCCGGCGCCGCCGCGAGGCCGGCACAGAGAGCGATGGTCACGGTGAATCGCTTCATATCCAGGTCAATCGCGCCGATGGAGCCTATGGCCAAGGGCTCTCGGCCGTGACACTATGGGCGACGCCTCGGGAATCCTTCACGGTAATGTCTGCCGCCACCGATCGCGGAGGATTCGTCCACTTGAACCTCGGATGGAACCTAAACGTTCCAATCGATCCCCCCAGGATGCGGATGCTGCCGAATTGCCCGACGAGATCCGCTTCGAGGAACCGTGACCATCGGTCCCCCCAGGTTCGTCCCGTCGATCATGTGAATGGTGACCTGATGGAGATCGACCGTCGCCGTCGCCGAGATCCGGAGGTCGATGATCGGAGAAAACGCGCCGTCGACGATACACCGTCGTCCCAGACAACGCGGGACTGATGGACACGACGACCGGAGCCACCGTCGAGACGCCTGCTGTCGCAATGGGAGCGGCGAACGGTCCCCCACACGAAGAGTGGTCGGTTGAGGAAAAAGCGCCTGTCCTCTCCCGTGATCGCGAACTGTCGCAGTCGCAGCCTCCCAGTGCGAGCGTGAGCAACATGACGCCGCCGCCGAGTATCCGGTTCCCATCGTGGCCTTCAGACTGTAACCGAGCCATCCTTCACCTCCCACAAGTCGATCGTGCACACGCGCAGTAGACAACAATAAGGCCGTCACCTCACTGGGCCACGCCGAATATTTTCTGCCACTACTTGCGCAGCGGTCTGAAGCCCGCGCGAAGCTCTTGTGAGAGGAGTTGCGGCTGTTCCCACGCAGCAAAGTGGCCGCCTTTGTCGAGCTGGTTGTAGTGGATGAGTTTCGGATACGCCTGCTCTGCCCAGCTCCGCGGGGCTGGATAGAGTTCGTCAGGGAAGACGCTCACGGCGACCGGGACGCCGACGCCTTTGACGGCGAAGAACGACGCCCCCTTGTTCTCCCAGTAGAGACGACCGCCAGAAACCGCCGTGTTCGTCAACCAGGTGATCGTGATGTTGTCGAGGATGTCGTCGCGCGTGAGGCCCTCAGACTGTCCGTCAAAGACTCGCGCGATGAGCGAATAGCTGCGCGCGTCGTGATCAAGGAAATACGCCGCCAGGCCGACCGGTGAATCCGCGATGCCGTACATCGTCTGCGGTCGCAACCCCAGCTGGAAGCCGTAGCCGATGCCCTTTGCATAGACGAAGCTCAGTCGCTCGTAAGCGACCTTCTCGTCGGCTGAGAGACCTGCTGGCGCCGGCGCACCGGAAAACGCGGCCTTGTCGATGTCGAGTGGAATCACGTTCGGCATGTTGGTGTGAATGCCCAGCAATTCCGGCGGCGCCTGCGCGCCCATCAGCTCGGTGATGACCGCACCCCAATCGCCGCCTTGCGCCACAAATCTTGTGTAGCCAAGGCGCTTCATGAGCGCGACCCATGCTCGCGCGATGTGCGCGGGGTCCCAGCCTGTGGTGGTCGGCTTGCCTGAATACCCGTAGCCCGGTATCGACGGAATCACCAGGTGAAAAGCGTCCGATGCGCTGGCGCCATGTGCCGTGGGATTGGTCAACGGATCGATGATCTTCATCTGCTCGATGACCGAGCCGGGCCATCCGTGCGTGACGATGAGCGGCAACGCGTTGTCGTGCTTCGAACGCACGTGAATGAAATGAATGTCCAGCCCATCGATCTCGGTGATGAACTGCGGCACGGCGTTCAACCTCGCTTCGCACGCGCGCCAGTCATACTCCGCTGCCCAATAGCGCGCGAGCGCCTGCATCGTCGCGAGCTGTACGCCTTGGGTTGCGTCGGTCACCGTCTCTCGCTCGGGCCACCTGGTCGCCTTGATGCGACTGCGCAATTCGGTCAGTTCGGTTTCCGGAACGTTGACGTGAAACGCGCGAATCGCGGTCTTGTCAGCTGCCGGCTTGCTGGGTCGCTCGGTCACACCGGTAGGGGTCACGCGTCCTCCTCACGAGTTTCTGTGGCCACCTGATTCAATGGGGCAATCGGTCACGAGCTGCGGGGCGAATGGCAGCGGCGCGTCACCGTATTTCGTCACAGGTATCAGCCGATCGTCGTATTCCCCGGCTTCACGCCGTAGTCACGACGATTTGTTCCGAAAATCAGCGCCTGAACGATCTCTGTTCCCTCGATCGCACGGGTCGTGCCGACGGCTTGCCCAAAGAACCTTGGAATACGCGTTGCGTGATCCCGCAGTGAGTCCACCATTCAGGGAGGGCGATATGAACGTCAAGCCGCTCTATCGATTGTTGGGATTGCTGGGGTTAGTCGGGCCGCTCATGACCGGTGCCGCCGCCGCTCAATCGATCAATGGTCCGACAACGACCACGGGTCGCGTGATCGTTGGTCCCGTCACCGGGACGCTCGGGCTTCAGAGCACCGTCGATAAGTTCTATGCGGGACTACACGAACTCGTGAAAACATCCGGCATCCCCGGGACGAAACAATCGAAGGCGCAAGGCCTCGGAGCGCTCGACACTCTCCAGCCGGGAGCGCCGGTCGTTGCGCATTACGCCGTCAAGGGCGTTCAAGCATCGGCCTTTAACGTCGACCGCGTCGGCTCAGGCCTGAATGTGAACGAAGGCATTGTCACGAGCGTGGATCGCTCGAGGAACCGGATCACCATCGCGTTCTCACAAGGCGGAACCGAAACGTTCCGCTCGACGAAACATGGCGCGCAGGACGCCGACGGAAGCGTGCACAGCCGCGTGATCGTCTACCACGCGAACGATTCGGGACAGATCGTCGCCCACTACTTCAAGCCAGTCCACTAGAACACGCGGCCACGATCCGCTGACAGCAGTGACGGCATGCTGTCAGCGCGTGGCGTCCCACGCCGCATCACGCTGAACTCCAAGACGCCCCTCACAGTTCTCCCGGGCACGCGGCTTGCTCGAAGGGCCCGGCGTACCGTCGCGTTCGGACCAACACCTTGACACACAGCCAGTCGATCTCGACAAGCGGACCATACGAACGCAGGGAGAACACGATGTTTCAGCGACGCGATTTCTCACACCTGATTCAAGCCGGCGGCCGCGGCTGTTCCACCGCGCTGGCCGCGTGGCTCCTGTTCGGCGGAGTTGCCGCGGCTCAAGACTCGCGATCTGCGGCAGCGAAGCCTGTGTCGCCAATCCCAGCCGCCACCCCAACGCCGTTGAACCTTGTGTTTACGCTCCCCTCGAGCGTTGAACAACCGGAGGCGCAGCCAACGGTGGTCGTTCCTGGCGGCACGGCCGGTCGACTGGCCCTTCCGCGGTACTTCGCCGACCTGCCGGCAAGTGTGCGCCGCATCACGTTGCAACAGGCCCAGCAAATGGCGGCCGCCGCGACCAATCCACTCGTCCGTCTCGGGCAACTGCAGGTGGAGGCCGCGGAGCAGCATCGGCTTGGCGTGAAGTCCAACTACTATCCGAACATCGCCACGCAGGCATACGGCCTTCGCCTGAGTACGTTTCCGGGTGACGACCTGTTTGTGCGGCGCCCGCTCGCGGGCACGTTCGTGAGTGTGCCGGTGAACATCATCGAGCAGAGCCAGTTCGCGGTGAACGTCGCCGCGGTTCAGCCGATCACGCCTATTTTCGCCGTCCGTCAACTCGTGAAGATCGCGCGCGCAGACGAGAACATCGCGAGAGCCAAGGCCGGGATGCCGGTGACCGAACAGGCGAGCATCGTCGAGAAGAGTTACTTCGATCTGCTCATCGCGGAACGGGAACTGATCAGCGCCGGATCGGAAGCCAGGGCGGTTCAGGCCAAATGGATGGCGGTGAGCGATTCGGGGACGGCCCGGATTTCGACACAACAACAAGCCGATGCGTTCGGCGCGGCAAAGTCGATGCTGCTCGCCGCCAGCCGGGTGAAGGAGCTGACCGCATCGCTCAACGATCTGCTGGGTCTGCCGGCCGAAACGCGGCTCGAGCTCGTCCCACCGGACCCCTTGGTCGAAAGCCTGTCGTTGAACGAGGCGACGGCCGACGCGACGAACGGGAGTGCCGAAGTCGTCGAGGCCGAGCAGACCGCGATCAAGGCGCACGCCGGTTCAAAGCTCGCGAAGATGGAGTACTTCCCGACCATCGCGGTCATGGGCGGTTACACGCATCAGAACGTCGTCAACGCTATTCTGAAAGAGAACTTCGGGTACTTCGGCGTCATCGGCACCTACACCCTCTACAACGGCGGCAAACGCGAGCGCGGTGTGAAAGAAGCCCACGCGCAGGCCGAAGCGGCGGACCTCGGCGTGCAATTGACCAAGGCGAAGGTGGCGGGCGCGGTAAAAACCGGCTATCTCCGCCTGGAACGCTCGCGCCAGCTCTATCAACTGGCACGCCGGATGGTGTCGGGCGCTCGAGTGGTCGAGGCGAGCTACCTGCCGGACGGCGAGGACATGGACCCCGCGCGGGCGAAAATGGAGGCCGAGCTGTTTCGAGCGGACCTTGAATACCGTCAGGCCTACGCGCAGGTGAAGAATCTCATCAGCGGCCAGACGACCGGCAGCGCCTCGAACGGCGACGCGGTATCGGCCGTTCGGGAGTGACAGCGAAGGAGCCCGCCTAAACCAAAGTGGAATAGCCCGCGGTGTGGGCTGCGCGTCGATTCAACACAGGAAGAACAACTCTAAGGAGGCAGATCATGGCTAAGCGACTCTCAGAACGTCTCTCCGAACTGTCACTTCGCGCGAAGAATCTCGAGGACGCTGTCATGGCGGCGCAGAAGGAAGGACATGACAAGCTGGTAGCGCGCACCGCCGAGGCGCGTGCGAGCGCGACAGCAGCAGTCGACAAGTTGAAGCAGTCCGTCAAGGCCGCCAGCGACGCCGGTTCTACCAAATGGGGTGCCATGGAAGCAAAACTCGGCGCCGACATGGACGCGTTGAAGACACGCGTCACCGAGAAGAAGCGCGCGATTGACGCCAACATCGCAGAGCGCAATGCCGAGAACGCGGCGGACGACGCCGGCTTCGCGATCGACTACGCCATCGCGTCGATTGAACAGGCAAGGCTGGCGGTTTTCGACGCGATCGACGCGCGCCTCGACGCCGAGGCCGCGAAGGCGACGCGAAAAACGACCGCGTAGGCATCCAGGACGTTTGAACCGTTGGCTGTCGGGAGTGCGAACGGCGCGAGCTGTAGATTCTAAGGAAGGCCAAGGAGTTAAGGAGGACTTCAATGAACGCCAATGTCATCGCGGGTGGGCTCAGGCAGACGATTGCCCGGAACTGGTGGGTGCTGCTCGTTCGAGGTCTCGTCTCCGTTCTCTTTGGCGTGATGGCATTCATGTGGCCGGGCCTGACACTCACGTCTCTCATCCTGCTGTATGGCGCCTACTGCCTGCTCGACGGCATCGTGGCGCTGTTCGGCGGAGCCGGAGGCGCGCTCTGGCAATCGATCCTGATCGGTCTCGTCAGCATCTGTGCGGGCCTCGCCACCTTCTTCTATCCGGGGTTGACGGCGCTCGTGTTGCTGTACTTCATCGCAGCATGGGCGATCGTTCGCGGCATCTTCGAGATCGCCGCCGCGATCGAGTTCCGCAAGGTGATCGAGGGCGAGTGGCTCCTCGCTCTGGCCGGCGTCGCCTCCATCGTCTTCGGCGTGCTCATCGTGCTCTACCCGGGCGTCGGCGCGCTCTCGGTCATCTGGATCGTCGGCGCGTATGCCTTCCTGTTCGGTATCCTGCTCGTCGTCCTGAGCTTCAGGGTGAAGGCGCTCGATTGAGGGGGCGTCTCGCCTGCGTGGTGCTGCCGTACAGCCGGATTACGGGCTGACTGGCGTCGACCGCCGGATCGCCACGAAGCACGAACCAAGACCAAAGGGTTTCGTGATCTTTTCGTGGCAGGCCACAATGGTCCGATTCAGCGTACGCTCACTAGCCCGGTATGCCACCGACCAACAGCTGCAAGAGCCGTTTGAGGACGTCGCTGACGGACTGTTCCAACAGCAGGACAGGAATGGCCGGAAGGAGCGACACGATAAAAAGCGAGAGGACGTCACGGAGGCCAAAGAGGAGCAGTTGCATATTCTGCACGTTTTCCGAATAGCTCGTGCCGAGGTCGGCCAGCGACTGGAAATCGGGGCTTCCCAGTAGATCCTTTCGCGCGCGGCCTCCGATCCACCGTTCCTGCAGCGCTCTCGCGTAGTCGGTCACCAGGCCGCCGTATAGGCGCCGTCCCTCTCCACGGGCGGCGAACAGCTGCGGAACAAACAGCAGGAGTGGCGCAAAGGCGATGATGGTGGTGATGAGCACGAAGCCAAGGAACAGCGGCTTGAAGTCATCGATCCCGCTGCCGTACAGCAGGATCTTCGTTCCCCACCCGGCGCAGAGCGTGCTGCCTATGGCCAGGAGCAACACGGCGCCGTAGCTGATCGACGGCTGTTTCAAAAACCCGATGCCGCCGCGGCGGTCGGCATGCATCGGCAGGAGGCGGAGCGGCACGCGTGAAAACCCGCCGAGCACGCGTACCCACAGACCCCAGTGAAACAGCGAACGCCAGAACACGAATTGAACGATTGGCAAACAGACCAGCGTGTACCAGATGTGCGCCACGCTGGCGCGAGAATCGACGATGCCGTGCACGATTCCCGCCGCGGGCAGAATGCCCAGCAGCGACGCCACACCGCTGGCAATGGCGACGAGCAGGAGGACGGTCTCGATCAGCGGCGAGTCTCGCCAGCGCTCGGCGCTTCCCACGATTGCTCGCGCACGATCTTCCAGCGCGGGCGGGACGAAGTCCTCGGCGAACAGACGGGCGATGGCGCGCCGGCCGTTACGGTCGAGAAGCCGCTCGGCGACGAAGACAAGCGGCAGCGAGATGAGGAGGCGTACATGGATCGACAGATCCTTCAGGATGGGTTCGCGTTGATTGGTGATCAACCATGCCCCCAGCGACAGCGCCACTAACGGTATCCAGGTGATGCCGATCGCCACCGGTATGAGGTGGCTGAGCTGATCGATGCGGAGAATGCGGTCAACGCGACCGAGGAGACCACCCTTTCCGGATCGGGATTCTTCGGGCGTCGCGGAACGGCGATTCCCAACTCGGTCGGCACTCGTGGTTTGGGGCCCGGACGACCCGTCGTCGCGGACGGGGAATTTGCTGGCCATGGGCACCCGTGGTCGCAAGAACCAGGCCTGCGAATCGTGCACGGCCCTGACGTCGATCACGGAATACCGTGGGAACCAGGAGGAGTCAGTCAAACACGATAGGCGTAATCGGTCGGGCTCACGCGACCGCGTGCGCAGCACTCCGAGAGACGGCGCAGATCAGAACAACGGTCCCTCACGGTAACAGCTACGCGACGCGTTTCCGGTCAGCAGCGTGTTCAGTGTCGTACAGGATCTGCTCCACCGTCTCATCTGGCTCGCTCATCTGGCTACCGAAGGAGAAGCCGATCGCCCCGAGAGCCAGCAGGCACAGCCCTAAGAAGATGAACGTCGAACCCGTAACGGCGCCTGTGCCGTATGCGGCCGCCAATGCGACGTCCAGGGCGATCCAGATGGCCCCAAACAACCAGCCCCAAAGATGTTTCCGCATTGCGCCCTCCTTAAAGGACAGTGCAACCTGTCGGCCAACCCCGGATGCCATATTTCATTGGCCCTATCACATGGGCTGGGACTCGAAGTGATGATTGCTGTCCGAGATCGAGGACTTTGATTAGCGAGGCTCTCCAGAGCGCGTCCGACGACGTGGCCGCTGACGTTTGGGAGAGACGACGTGTGGGCTACCCGTGAGTAGTCCTTCGTAGTCCCCGACCCGTTCACCGATGGTGATGCCGTCGGCGTCGATCTCAAACAGGCGCAGGTCTTTGCTGTGCGCACTCGCGCGGACCTTCACCACCGCCATCACGCGCTGCAGCTGACCTTCGAGCTCCAGATATCGCTGCAGGATGATCGCGTCGGTCAGAAACGCGGTCCCGTGCGGGCTGAACCGAAGGTGCGAGTAGGTGTCTTCCAACTCCGCGGTCATCATCACCGTGACGCCCATCCCGGTCAAAGCCGCGACCAACCGGTACAGCGATTCGCGGAAATCTTCACGAAATGTGGGGGCGAGCGCGAGTTCGAATCCGGACAGCGAATCGATCACCACGCGCCGGGCCTTGAGCCGCTCAATCGCCTCGGTCAACTGGTACTGCGTCTCGTCGATCGACAGATCCAAGGGTCGCGTGTGGATGATCCCCAGCTGGCCGTCGCGAACGGCCTGGTCGAGCCCGATGGCGGTCTGTGCATACTCGCTCGGGCGCTTTTCGAAGATGGCGATGACGCCCGGTTCGCCGCGACGGACGCCTTCGCGAATGAAGTGCGTGGCGAGGACAGTCTTCCCCGATCCCGACGGTCCGGCGACGAGAACGGATTGCCCGGACGGAATGCCGCCGCCCAACATCTCGTCGAGACCTGTCACGCCCACGGACACCCGTGGCGGTTGACGCTTCGTCTTGGCCTCGCCACCCACCGGTGGCGGTTTGGGCAGGTCGAGAATGAGTCGGGGAAACACCTGAATGCCGCGGTTGGTGATGCGAAACGTATGGAGACCGGGAATGGGCGCCTGGCCGCGCATCTTCATGACCTGCATCTTGCGCACCATGGAATTTCGGTCGAGGCTCTGGTACAGCCACACCAGGCCGTCCGCGACCGTGAAGACGGGGTGGTCTTCGGTCTCGGTCAGCTGAAACTCGCTGACAAGAAACGTCGTCGCCTGCCACCCGGTCAGCCGCATGCCCAGGTCCTGGACGAAGCGCTGCAGGTCGACCCCTCCGTTCTGCGGTTTCGCGGCTTGGATGACCGACCGAAATGAATCGACGATCACGATCGCGGGCGACGCGGCCTCCACCTCCTGGGCGATGCGCCTGAGCACCTCGTCGAGCCCGCCCTCCAGCGCCTCCTTCGCCAGGTTGACGAACCGCACCGACGCATTCACCGCCGCGATGTTGAAGAACTCGAACTGCTGCTGATAGCGGAGCATCTTCAGCGGCGGTTCGCCGAGCACGGTGAAGTAGAGGGCCGGCCGATCGCGACGCGCCAACGTGAACATGATCTGCTGCACCAGCGTGGTCTTGCCGGCCCCGGGCGCACCGGCGACGACGTTGAACGAGAATTCGGGCAGGCCTCCGCCCAGAACGGCATCGAGTCCAGGGACGCCGGTCGAGAGGCGACGGATGGGAACCTTGTCGGTCATGTCGTGGTCTCCGTTGCATTGCCATCAAACTCGTCGGGCCACGTCTCGTGCAAGAGAAGGCGTGTCAGTTTCTCCCCGATGAACGAGGCCAACACCTCGCAAGCGACGTCGAGCACCATCACCGCGGCCCTGGTGGCGACGACCGGATCTTGATGCTCCAGGAACTGCTGCACATGCGTGCCTGGCTCGCCATCCTGGCCAGACGCGCGGGCCGGCGCGAGCCCCGGAAATCGCCGTTCTGCCAACTGCAGGCTGCGACCACACATCGCGGCGACACCGGCATCGCCGATGAGCGGCGTCAGATGCCGGGCGAAGTCTTCCAACAGCCGACGAGCTGCTGCGGCAACGGCTGCTGGGTCGGCCTCCGTTCCCGCCTGCCGCGCCAGCAGTCGCCAAAACGCCGGTTCCAACGAGTTCCTATTCGTCACCGTACCTGGTAAATGAGTGCTCGATACATCGAGTTCGACGACAGTTTCGCGCGGAAGTTGGGCCGACGCCCGTGAACCCGTGCTCGCGCACTATTCCGAACTCGTACCAACAGGATGCAAGACGGCTGGGCTCCACAAGCGGCGACTCGTCAGCTCACGACATGTCGTGAGTTCGAAGCCTAGCCAATGAATTGCCTGCTCCTTGAAGGCCTTCGCCATCAGTGGTCTGCTGATTGGCCAATAGATTGCGGCGTCCCCAGCATGGAGGCTCGCGTCGGCACCCTGCTCCACAACACCTTCGTCCGCTATCTTTTCGCCATCGCTACCGTAGCGAGCACGTTCGCCCTCAGGCTCTGGCTGGTCCCCTTCACCGGAATAGACGCTCCACTCATGCTGTTCTTTGCGGCGGTTCTGGTGATCAGCCTGGTTGCCGGCATCGGGCCTGGGATTTGCGCGATCGTGATCAGCGTGCCATTTGCGGCGTACACGTTCGTGACGCGGCGCCGGCGATTCGCCGCTTCAAGGGGCCGTTCAGGGACTGCTGTTCGCGGTCGAGGGGATAGCCGTCGTCTATCTGGCGTTTCGCATGAAGAAGGACCGTCAGGCAGCCCAGGATGCGAATCAGCGACTGCGCTGGGCGAACGAAGAGATCATCGGATCGATTGTGCGGACACGCGAGGTCGTTGAACTCGCGCCAGACGCATTTTTCCAAGCGGATCTCGACGGCCGCTTCACGGACGTCAACCAGGCCGCGTGCAGGCTCCTCGGCTACGAACGGGACGAGCTGATTGGCAAGACCATCTTCGACATCATTCCCGCCGAGGACGCGGACCGGCTGAGGGCGCTGAGGGCCGATCTTCTTCTGCCCGGCCGGGTGAACACCGCGGAGTGGACGCACAAGCGGAAGGATGGAACGCTCGTCCCGGTTGAAGTGAGTTCGAACATTCTGCCGGACGGCCGTTGGCAGGCGTTCGTGCGCGACGTCAGCGAGCGCAAACGCGTCGAACAGGCGCTGCATGAATCGGAAGAGCGATTCCGACTCACGATCGATGAAGCGCCCATCGGGATGGCACTGGTCGCGCTCGATGGGCGTTTCGTCCGTGTCAATCGTGCGCTCTGCGAAATCATCGGCTACACCTCCGACGAGTTGATGGCGCTCACGTCCCAGTCGATCACCCATCCCGATGATCTTGATGCGCACCTCGTGCTTGCAGGTCAACTCGCTCGTGGGGAGATTCCCCGATTTCAGCTCGACGCACGTTATATCCGCAAGGACGGTACGATCGTCGACATCCAACTCAGCGCGTCGATTCTTCGTACTCGAGAGGGCGCACCGCGCTATTACATCGCTCAAGCGGAGGACATCACAGAACGGAAGCGAGCAGAAGCCGCTCTGAAAGACAGTGAAGGGCGTCTGACCCTCGCGCTCGATTCTGCTCAAATGGGCATGTGGGATCTGGATCTCCTCACCGATACATCCGTGCGGTCACTCAGGCATGACCAGATATTCGGGTATTCGGCGGGCGTTCCCACATGGGGAGCGGCGATCTTCATGACGCATGTCGTCCCCGAAGATCGAGAAGTTGCAAGACAAGCTTTCGAACAAGCGTTCGTGTCCGACAACTTCGATATGGAATGTCGAATACGTTGGGCCGACGAGTCCATTCACTGGATCTCGGCCAAGGGCCGCGTCTATCGGAATCCAACGGGCGACCCCGTCAGAATGATGGGCACCGTGCTGGACGTCACCGAGCAGAAGCACGCACAGGAGGCGCTGGAGAGAAGTGAACGCGAGTTTCGCGAGTTGGCCGAGGCCATGCCGCAGATCGTCTGGGCCACCAGTGCCGACGGGCGGAACATCTACTTCAATCAGCAATGGGTGGACTACACCGGTCTCACCCTGGAAGAAAGCTCACGGCGAAGGCTGGATCACTCCCTTCCACCCGGACGATCGGCAGCGCGCGTGGGATGCCTGGCAGCGTGCAGATACAACATCGTGACACCTATTCGCTCGAATGCCGTTTGCGGCGCGCTGATGGCGCCTATCAGTGGTGGTTGATCAGAGGCGTGCCGCTCCTCAGCGCGAACGGAGAGATTCGCAAATGGTTTGGCACCTGCACCGATATCGCAATCGAGAATGCACGTCTCTACCGCGCCTCGGTCGATGCCACCGAGCTCCGTGATCAAGTGCTCGGCATCGTGGCTCATGACCTCCGGAATCCACTGTCCACGATTCTGTTGAACGCGGCGGCCCTCAAGCGTCGCGGCCCCGAACCCGAGCGGCGTTCTCAGAAGCGGGTGGAGGCGATCCACCGCGCAGCCACGCGGATGAACCGCTTGATTCAAGATCTCCTGGATGTCGCCGTCATGGAGTCAGGGCAGCTGACCATCGAACCAGCGCGACTGGCTGCACGTGACCTGATCGTTGGGGCGGTGGACATGCAGAGACCACTCGCCTCTTCCTCCTCGCTCGAGCTTCGAGTCGACTTGGACCGCGATCTTCCCGATATCTGGGGTGATCGGGATCGACTCCTTCAAGTGTTCGAGAACCTGATCGGCAACGCGATCAAGTTCACGAAGGCTGGCGGTTGTATCACGGTCGGTGCGGCCTCGCGGGATCACCAGGTCATCTTCCGAGTTGCGGATACGGGCTCTGGTATCGCGCCCGAGAACCTGCCTCATGTCTTTGACCGATTCTGGCAAGCGACCCGAGCGGGCCGCTCAAGGCGCCGGGCTCGGCCTTCCCATCACCAAGGGCATCGTCGAGGCCCACGGCGGTCGCATCTGGGTCGAGAGCACGCCGTCTCGCGGCACGACGTTCTCGTTTACGATTCCCCAGGCAACCCCAGACCAGGGTCGACCGTCAGGGCCCAGCGGGTCGTCCCTTCTCGAAAGTTACCGAGCCGCTTAGGAGCGCCAGCCATGTCATCCCTCACCAGACGCACCGTCGACAACCCCCATCGAGGATGGCGCGCTGCATACTCCGGCTCCCCGGCGGGCAACCCCGCACACGCATCGTCCTCCGTCATCGCCCCTCCAACGACCACGCAACGACCAGTGCCGCGAGTCCCGGAATCGGTGATGGGCACCGATTTCGTTCTCTACGTGGAAGACAACGACGACCTGCGCGAGCTCGTCGTGGAACTGGTCACGGTTGTTCTCAAGCATCGATGCGTGGGGGTGGGCAGCTACGAGGAGCTGGTGGCACTGGGGGAGGAAGCGTTAGGGGGCAGCGTCGCGATTCTCGACATCAACCTGGGTCCCGACCGACGATCAGGCATCGACGCCTACGCATGGCTTCGCGACAAGGGGTACACGGGACGGATCGTCTTTCTGACCGGCCACGCCAGCAGCCATCCCCTTGTCGTCGAGGCACAGCGAATCGGCGATGCGGAGATCTTCTCCAAACCCATCGACCCCGATCGCCTTCGGTCCATCGTCGAGGGCGAACGCCAGTGACGCTTTCGGGCGATCTGGCGGCGAGGCATGCGTGGCGAGGCGCATTCGTCGCCGCAGTTCTCAACGCGGTAGGGATGTCGGTTGACTTCTTCCTCGCGCGCGACATCCCGACCATGCCGATGTATCCGTTCGCGATGTCTGTGCTGGTCGGGATCGGTCTCATCGTGTTCCTGCTGATCCGCCGGCAGCGAGCGACGGTCCGGCTCGGCTCCGCCGTTTTCCTGGTCAACACGGTCGCAATCCTGGTGGCGCTCTGGATCACCAGCGGTTACTGGGCGACGACCGGGAGGGCGTGGACGCCCTTTCAAGCGAACAAGCTCGGCGCGTTGGCCGTGCCGATGCTGGCGCCCCAGTTGGGCGTCGGGCTGGTCTCGATTGCCGGCTTCGCGGCGATGGCGATCGGCAAGTTCTACTTCCTCGATCCGGACATTCAGCGCGGATTCCCCGTGGGCGAACCGTGGTTCATCCTGATTTACGCACTGTTCGGCGCGGTGCTCCTCATCTACCGTCTCCGCGGCATGGCACTCGAGCGGGAAATGCTGCGCGCTGCAGGCCGAGGCATCGGCCGCCGAGCAACTGGCGCGGACCTTCCTGCGCCTGCGCGACTACACCAACACGCCCATCCAGACCATTGCCTTCACGACCGAGTTGCTACGGGCGAAAAATCACGACCTGAAGCCCATTCTCGACCGTCTCGAACGCGCGGTGAACAAATTGAAGGAGCTCAGCCACGCTCTCACCAGTTACGAGAACGCGCACGCATGGAGCCCGGGCGACGAATCACTGGATGCGACGATGAAGGACGAACAGCTGTTCGGCAGCCAGCCCCGGAGCCACTAAGCGATTCGACGGACGCCGCTACTGACGATTCCCCTGATCGTGCGGGACGACACACGACGCCGTCACCGTGGCGACGTTCCCGACCAGGTCGGTCGCCGTAGAGGAAGGGGACGGCCGGATCATGGTCGAAGAGAGGGAAGGGGGGGAACTGAAGGATAGGGGGTAGGGGGGGGGTCGAAGGGGGGAGTAGAGAGGGGGAGGAGACGTAGACCGACCGCATTGTGGAGGGGATCGTCGCGGCCGCTGGCTGCTGCGCCCCGGGTTGTCTGCGCCGTGCGGCGCCGCAGCTTACGCTTCGGGTACGCCGCAGATCCGCTCCACTTCATCAAGCAGGCGATCGATCATGAACGGCTTGACGATGTGACCCGCAGCCTGAATTGAAGCTGCCTTCCCGCGAGCGTCGCCATCGGCGGTCACGGTCACCACAGGGATGGAATCAAGCGCGGGTAACTTTCGTTGCTCCGCCGGAACTGCCAGCCGTCCATGACCGGCATCATCATGTCGAGCAGGATCAGATCCGGATGGTTGTTCTTCTGGAGGTGGTCGAGCGCCTCACGCCCGTTGCCCGCGATGGCGGTGCTGTACCCCGCGGACTGGAGGACGTCTGCTACTGATTCCGCCACGTCAACGTCGTCCTCAACTATCAGGATGAGTTTCGCCATGGGAAGTTTCGTCAGTACGCGACACGTTGTCGCCGGCGGCCGAGGGTACGCTCCATGCGACTCCTTCTTCGCGGGTGGCGGCTCCCTTGGGAAGTCGATGGTGAACGTCGACCCTTGTCCAGGCTGGCTTTCGACCCGAATGGTCCCGCCGTGTGCCTCGATGATCTGGCGGGCAATGTACAGGCCGAGCCCCAGTCCACCGGCTCGGCGCGATGAGGTGGCTTGCTCGTAACGGTGGAAGATCCTCTCCTGGTCCTCGGGGGCAATGCCTATCCCGTGATCGACAACGACCAGGCGCCCTATCGAACCTCTCTCCTCGACCGTGATTTCGATCGGCTTGCCGCCACCAAACTTGAACGCGTTGGTGAGCAGGTTTGTCACGACCTGCTCCACGCGAATGAGATCCCACATGCCAACGACGGCGGTCACCGCGCTGACCTCGATGGACGAATGCACTCGGCTGGCTTCCTCGCCAAGGCGGCCGACCACGTCGCGGACGACGGCAGCGAGGTCGACTTCCCCGAGTTCGAGCCGAAGACGTCCCGCAGTGATTCGCGAGACTTCCAGGAGCTCTTCGATAGTCGCGTCAGACGCTCAATCTGTTTGAACGCCTTCTCCAGTTTCGGCTTCATCTGCTCGCAGAAAGGACGGCCTGGGCGATCTGCGTGGTGGCAGGAGCAGCATCTGGATCTGCAGCTGCAGCGCCGACAGTGGGGTCCGGAGCTCGTGCGAAGCGACAGATAAAACTCGTCCCTGGCGCGGATTGCGTCGACCGCCTCGCGGTAAAGAAGCTCCCGTTCGAGTTGCGTGCGCGTCCGCTCGGTGATGTCGCGAGCGATTGAAACGATGCGATCGGCACCGATACGAATGAGCTGTACGGAGACATCGATGGGAACGGCCCGCGGATCTCTCCGTCGAAACTTTGTTTCGAGCAGGATGTGGGGCTGCGTGTCCTCCAAGAGAGGCCGCAGGACTTCCTGGAAGCTGACGCGATCGTGTTCGGCCATGAAGTCGGCCGGCGCCATTTGGAGAAGTTCGTCCTTGGAGTATCCGAGGAGGATGGTGGCGCCGTGGTTCACGTACAGGATGCGCCAGTCCTTCGGCTCGAAGATGATGACCGCGTCGGGCTCCGCGTCCAGCGTGCCCTTGAACTCCGCCTGGATCGCTTGGGCGCGCTTTTGGTCCTCGATGTCGGTGAACGTTCCAACCCAGGAGAGAATTTGGCCGGTCTGGCTGCGCTCCGGCACGGCGCGACAGAGGTGCCAGCGAAACGCACCGTCGGAAGCTCTCCGCAGACGGCACTCCGTCTGGAACATCTCGCCCGAGCTCATCGCGTTCTCCCACTCGGTTCGGCATCGCCCCACATCATCGGCGTGAAGGATTCCCAGCCAGGAACCGGATGCCTGCTCCACCGAACGGCCCGAGTATTCGAACCAGCGCTGATTGAAGTAGTCCACGGCTCCGTCCGGGCGTGCGGTCCAGACGATGTGGGGAACCGCCTGCGCAAAGGTACGGTAGCGCCGCTCACTCGCGAGTCGCAGCGTGATCAGGCGGAATTCATTTTCGTTCCGTTCCGCCTCGAGAAGCAGCGCGGCCTGCTGCTCGTTTCGCTTTTTCTCGCGAAAGAGCTGTGCGAAGACCTCGACCTTGGCGCGAACCACCTCCGGCACGAGCGGCTTGATCAGGTAGTCGACGGCTCCGACGTGGTAGCCCCGGTAGACGAGATCCACGTCCGTCGCCTGACCGGTCAAGAACAGCATCGGAATCGCGGCGGTCCTCTCACGCTCCTTGATGGCCGCTGCCAGCTCGAAGCCGCTCATATCGGGCATCACCACGTCAATGAGAAGAATCGCGAACTCCTCTTCGAGGAGTCGAAGAAGCGCTTCGGCGCCCGAGCTGGCTTCGACGATTCGGTAATCCCGGGACGCCAGGATCGCGCGGAGAGCCGTCCGGTTCTCAGGAAGTCGTCGACGACGAGAATCTGCACGGGGATCGCTGCCGACGCTGTCTCGGGCGAGGAACTCACGATCGCCCTCTCATCAGCTGGTCCGCAGGTTCCGGACGATGACGGCCGCCAACTGCCGCGTATCCGCTGGCTTGACCACATAGTCAGTGCAGCCAGCCGCCACGCATTCGGCCCGATCGGATTCGCTCGCCTTGGCCGTGAGCGCGATGATCGGCAACCCGGCGAACTCCTTCATCCCACGGATCTCGCGGGTCGCCTGGTACCCGTCCATCTCGGGCATCATGATGTCCATCAGTACCAGATCGGTGTCCGGGTGCTCACGCAGGCGAGCGAATGCCTCCCGGGCACTGTTCGCCGGCGATGACGTGCACCTTGAACCGTTCGAGCAGGCTCGTCACCGAGTAGAGGTTCCGAGCGTCGTCCTCCACGACGAGTATCGTCTTTCCGGCCAGCGCGCTTCGCATCCTCGGGGGTGAGCGGCTGTGCCGGTAGTGGCGTGGAGCCTCCACCGCAGGGTCCACGACCGGGACGCGTTGCCTGGACTTCGTCGCGCAAGAGCGGCAGATACAGCGTGAAGGTGCTCCCCACGTTCGGCGTGCTCTGCAGCCGCGACCTCGCCGCCGAGCATTCGGGCGTACTCGCGGCTGATGGTCAGCCCGAGTCCGGTTCCGCCGTATCTGCGCGTGATGGATGTGTCCGCCTGCTGGAAGGCTTCGAAGATCCTCTCCAGCTGCGCCGAAGAAATGCCAATACCGGTGTCCGAGACCGCGAAGGCAATCACGGCCGAGGCCCGCTGCAGCGATGCGCCGCCGAACGGCAGCCCGCGGGCGCCGGCTCGATGCGCAGCCCCACGCGCCCGCGCTCGGTGAACTTGAATGCGTTCGCGAGCAGGTTCTTGAGAATCTGATGGAGGAGCTGACGGTCGGTCGTCACGCTGAGTGGCGCGCCTGGAGCGACTTCGATCGAGAACTCGAGCCCCGCTGCATGGCGACGGGCCGGAACATACGCTCGACAAACTCCTGCACGGCCTGCAGTCGGGCAAGGCTCGAGATGGGTCTCGATGCGACCGGCCTCGATCTTGGAGAGATCGAGAATCTGGTTGATGAGGGCCAGGAGATCGCGTCCGGCCGAGTGGATCGTCGCCGCCCAATCCTGCTGCTTGTCGCTGAGGTTTTTCTCCTCGTTCGCGGCGAGCATCTGCGCGAGGATCATCATGCTGTTGAGCGGCGTGCGGATCTCGTGGGACATGTTGGCCAGGAACTGCGACTTGTACTGCGACACCGCGCCAGCTCCTGCGACTTCGCCTCGAGAGACGCGCTGGCCTCGGCGATCTCGCGGTTCCGCGACTCGAGCTGCAGGGCGCGCTCCTCGAGCTCCTTCCGCCGCCTGTCGAGCTCCACGTTGGATCCCTGCAGCTGCTGGAGGAGTTGCTCGGTGCGCATGCTCGTGCCGATCAGGTTGATGGCGAGACCGATCGAGAGCATCAGCTGCTCGAGGAAGGCGAGCTGTACGGCGTGAACTCGTGGAACGAGCCGAGCTCGATGACGCCTCGCACCTGATCCTCGAAGAACATCGGATAGACGGCGATGTTGCGCGGAGGGGCCTTCCCCAGGCCTGACGCGATCTCGACGTAGTCCTCGGGAACTTCGGTGACAAGGATCGGCTTCCGCTCCCGCGCACATTGCCCGACGATGCCTTCGCCGAGGCTCGAATCGGTTCGAGAGCCCCTTGCGCTTCGTGTACGCGTAGGGCTGGTCAGCGCGAGCGCGGTCTGATTGTCCTGGGGCTCGGCGAGGTAGAAGGCGCCGTGCTGCGCCCCGACCACCGGCGTCAGCTCCGACATGATTTGGTCAGTCAGCGACTGGAGGTTGCGCTGGCCCTGCATGATCCCGAAGAACTTGGCCAGGTTGGTCTTGAGCCAGTCCTGCTCCTTGTTGGTCCGCGTCGTGTCGCGGAGGTTCGCGATCATCTGGTTGATCGTGTCCTTGAGACCCGAGCACCTCGCCTCGCGCTTCGACCGTGATGCTGCGGGTGAGGATCGCCTTGGATGACCGCTGTCGCCACCTCCGCGATGGCGCGGACCTGCGAGGTCAGGTTGGCGGCAAGCTGATTGACGTTGTCGGTGAGGTCCCGCCAGGTGCCCGCCGCGCCGGGGACCTTCGCCTGGCCGCCGAGCTTGCCCTCGATACCGACCTCGCGCGCGACGGTGGTGACCTGATCCGCGAACGTGCGGAGGGTCTCGGTCATGTTGTTGATGGTGTCGGCCAGCGCGCGATCTCGCCCTTGGCCACCAGCACCAGCTTCTTGGTCAAGTCGCCGCTGGCCACCGACGTGACGACCTTGCTGATGCCGCGCACCTGGTCGGTGAGGTTGGACGCCATGAGGTTGACGTTGTCGGTCAGATCCTTCCACGTGCCCGAGACACCGGGCACCCGGCCTTGCCGCCAAGCTGACCATCCGTGCCAACCTCGCGGGCGACTCGGGTCACCTCCGCCGCGAATGTCCGCAACTGCTCGACCATCGCGTTGATGGTGTCCTTGAGCTCGAGGATCTCCCCTGGGCTTCGACGGTTATTTTCTTGGAGAGGTCTCCGTTTGCGACCGCAGTCGTGACGAGGGCGATATTGCGCACCTGGGCGGTCAAGTTCCCAGCCAGCATGTTCACGCTGTCGGTGAGGTCCTTCCACGTGCCGGCCGCTCCCGGAACGCGCGCCTGGCCCCCGAGCTTCCCCTCCATGCCGACCTCTCGAGCCACCGTGGTGACCTGGTCCGAGAAGGTCCGCAGCGTGTTGGTCATGTCGTTGATGGTGTCGGCGAGCGCCGCGATTTCACCTCGAGCCTCCAGCACCAGCTTCTGAGCCAGGTCGCCGTTCGCGACCGCGGTCACGACCTTGGCGATGCCGCGGACCTGGCTGGTGAGGTTGGAGGCCATCACGTTGACGTTGTCGGTGAGGTCTTTCCACGTTCCCGCGACTCCCGGGACCTCGGCCTGCCCGCCGAGTTTGCCGTCCGTACCGACTTCGCGAGCGACGCGGGTGACCTCGCCCGCGAAGGTGCGGAGCTGTTCGACCATCGCGTTGATGGTGTTCTTCAGCTCGAGGATCTCCCCTTCGCCTCCACGGTGATTTTTTGCGAGAGGTCGCCGTTGGCGACGGCGGTCGTGACCAGCGCGATGTTGCGGACCTGGTTGGTCAGATTCCCGGCGAGGAGGTTGACGTTGTCGGTCAGTTCCCGCCACGTACCGGCAACGCCTGGCACCTTGGCCTGGCCGCCGAGCTTGCCCTCGATGCCGACCTCCCGCGCCACCGTGGACACCTGGTCGGCGAACGTCCGGAGCGAGTCGGTCATGTTGTTGATGGTGTCCGCGAGCGCGGCGATCTCGCCCTTCGCCTCGACGACGAACTTCTGCGACAGATCACCGTCGGCGACGGCGGTCACGACCTTGGCGATGCCGCGCACCTGGCTCGTCAGGTTCGAGGCCATCAGGTTGACGTTGTCGGTCAGGTCCTTCCATGTGCCCGAGACGCCCTGGACGTCGGCCTGGCCACCGAGCTTGCCCTCGGTACCGACCTCCTTGCGACGCGCGTGACCTCTGACGCGAAGGTCCGCAGCTGCTCGACCATCGTGTTGATCGGTGTTCTTGAGCTCCAGGATCTCGCCTTTGGCCTCGACCGTGATCTTCTGGGACAAGTCCCCGTTGGCGACGGCGGTCGTGACCAGCGCGATATTGCGGACCTGGTTGGTCAGGTTTCCGGCGAGGAGGTTGACGTTGTCGGTCAGCTCTCTCCAGGTTCCGGAGACGCCCGGCACCGTGGCCTGCCCGCCCAACTTGCCTTCGATGCCGACCTCGCGCGCCACGGTCGTCACCTGATCGGCGAAGGTGCGCAGCGACTCCGTCATGCTGTTGATGGTGTCGGCAAGCGCGGCGATCTCGCCCTTGGCCTCGACGACGAACTTCTGCGACAGGTCGCCGTTGGCGACGGCCGTCACGACCTTGGCGATGCCGCGCACCTGATTGGTGAGATTGCCGGCCATGATGTTCACGTTGTCGGTGAGGTCCCGCCACGTTCCGGAGACCCCCTTGACATCGGCTTGGCCGCCCAGCTTGCCATCGGTGCCGACCTCCTTGGCGACGCGCGTGACCTCCGCCGCGAACGTCTGCAGACGGTCCACCATCGCATTGACAGTGTTCTTGAGCTCGAGGATTTCGCCCTTCGCCTCGACGGTGATCTTCTTGCGACACGTCGCCATTGGCGACTGCGGTCGTGACCAGCGCGATGTTGCGAACCTGGTTCGTGAGGTTGCCGGCCAACAGATTCACGTTGTCGGTGAGGTCCTTCCAGGTGCCGGAAACCCCCTTGACGTCGGCCTGCGCGCCCAGCCGACCCTCGGTGCCGACTTCGCTCGCGACGCGGGTGACCTCGGCCGTCGAACGAACGCAGCTGATCGAGCGTGGCGTTGATGGTGTTCTTGAGCTCGAGGATCTCGCCCTTCGCCTCGACGGTGATCTTCTGCGACAGATCGCCGTTCGCGATCGCCGTCGAGATGGCGGCGATGTTCCGGACCTGGGACGTGAGGTTGCCGGCCAGCCGGTTCACGCTGTCGGTGAGCTCCTGCCACACGCCCGACACGCCGCGAACGTCGGCCTGCGCGCCCAGCTTGCCCTCGGTCCCGACCTCGCGGGCGACGCGGATCACCTCGGCGGAGAACGACCGCAGCTGATCGACGGTTGCGTTGATGGCGTTCTTGAGCTCGAGGATCTCGCCGCGAGTCTCGACGGTGATCTTCTGAGACAGGTCGCCATTGGCGATGGCGGTGGAGACGAGCGCGATGTTTCGCACCTGAGCCGTCAGGTTGCCGGCGAGCAAGTTCACGTCGTCGACGAGTTCCTTCCACGTGCCGGACAGGCCCTCGACGCCGGCCTGACCGCCGAGCTTCCCCTCGGTGCCCATCTCGCGGACGACGCGAGAAACGCCAGATGAGACCGTTCGCAGGCGCCCAACCACCGCCTTCACGGTTGTGCCCAATTCGCGAAAGTCGCCCTGCAGGGGCGTTCCGTTCATGTGGAGCGACATGTCCCGCGAGAGGTCCCCGTTCGCGACGAGCCCGAGGACGGATGTGGCCTCGCTGACAGGCCAAGCCATCTTCTCGACAAGCGAGTTGACAGAGTCCACCGCCACGGCCCACGACCCGCCGGCGTTGAGCGACGCCGCGCTCCGTCGTCTTCCCTTCGAACCCTACGCTCCGATCCACGCGCCTGAGTTCGTGCACCAGCGCATCGTTCTCCTCGATGAGGGCGTTGAAGGCGTGCGCGACCTCGCCGATCACCCCGTCGGCCACACCATCTGTGGGCAGGCGAACCGAAAAGTCTCCCTGCTTGGCCGCCCGAAGAGCATCCCGTAGAGCGTGGAGACGCTCCTCGAGGTGTTCGAGGGAATCTCTCCTGCGCATGCGCTTCGGAGAGGGAGCATAAGCAGGATGCGCGGTCTTTTCGTGTGCATGGACATTCGTCGGTTCCATGTTCATTTCTCCCTTTCCGCCTGCCGGATGCTCTGCCCGCATGCGAGCGAGCTCTTCGACCTCGCTCCGCCAGAACAAGTCAGTGGTGTTTGCGGAAGATGTCGCTCGCGTGAGAGCTGGCGCCTCGATTCGCAGCACCAGACGGATTTGCCACGAGCGCGCGACCCGTCAGGGAGATTGTCAGCATTGATTGTTCAGCGTTGTTGAATCGAGGCGACAGTGTACGGCTGAGACTGTTCGCACGTGTCGTGCCAGCGTGGTAACTGGTCGACCTGATGAAATCCTTTATGGATTCAACGAACTACGGCGATCTTGATGGGTTTCGATGGTGGGGCGCTTGATGAGGTTGTTCGTCTACTCCCGAAATACCGTGGGTGCCACGATACCAGCGAGCAAACGGTGGCAGCGCCGGCGCCGTTCAGGTAAGCGAGTGTGGTGAACGCGCAACGGC
>CAWBVG010000049.1:0-217350 GCA_963792175.1 uncultured Acidobacteriota bacterium | reverse complement strand
CAGCCGTATTCCAGCTTCGACATGCCGCGGCTCGCGAACGACATCGATCGCGAGATGTCGAGCAGCACCGAGAGGTTGGTGTTGGTGTCGGCCTCGTACCGCTTGACGTAGTAGCGATCGGTGCGCGCGAACAGCCGCCAGTCGACGCGGCGGATGTCGTCGCCGGCGACGTAGCCGCGATGCTCGGCGAAGTCGATCGACGCGCCGAGGTACGGCGCGCGATGCATGCCGTTGATGAACCCCTCGACGACGGTCCGCGCCAGCAGTTCGAGGTTGCCGATGCGCGAGAGGACCTTCGGGTCCACGAACCGCGCGCCGGGAATCGCGTGGTGTTCCATGTAGCGCATCGGTTAATTCGGAACCCGCCTTCGCTCGCTTAATTCACCACCTCACCACGATTCTCCGCGAACACGGCTGTTCGCCGCTTCTTACATCCCGCTCCTCGGCACCGGCACCGACGTCAGCAACTCGTCGATGATCGAATCGGTCGTGATGCCTTCCGATTCGGCGCGGAAATTCGTCAGCACGCGATGGCGCAGCACCGGATGCGCCAGCGCGCGGATGTCGTCGAAGCTGACGTGATAGCGGCCGCTCGTCAGCGCGCGCGCCTTCGCGCCGAGCACCAGGTACTGCGCCGCGCGGACGCTGGCGCCGAACGCCACCCACTTCTTCACCGATGTCGGGCGCCTGCTTCGACTTCGGCCGGCTCGTGCGCACGAGCTCAGCGCGTAGCGCATCACCGGTTCGGCGACCGGCACGCGGCGCACCAGCCGCTGGAACGCCACCAGATCGTCGCCGTTGACCGGCCGCTGGAATGCGGATCGATGATCGCCGTCGTCGCGCGCACGACGTCGAACTCCTCGTCTTCCGGCGGATGCTCGATGACGATGTGGAACATGAAGCGGTCGAGCTGGGCTTCGGGCAGGGGATAGGTGCCCTCGAGCTCGATCGGGTTCTGCGTCGCGAACACGAAGAACGGCTCGTCAGCTCGTAGGTGCGCCCCTGAATCGTGACGCGGTGCTCCTGCATCGCCTCGAGCAGCGCCGACTGCGTCTTGGGCGGCGTGCGGTTGATTTCGTCGGCGAGCACGATGTTGGCGAAGATCGGTCCCGGCGCGAACACCATCTGCCGGCGGCCGGTCGCCGCGTCCTCCTTGATGATGTCGGTGCCGGTGATGTCCGACGGCATCAGGTCCGGCGTGAACTGGATGCGGTTGAACTTCAGGTCGAGCACCTGCGCCAGCGTCGCGATCAGCAGCGTCTTGGCCAGGCCCGGCACGCCGACGATCAGGCTGTTGCCGCCGACGAACAGCGTCAGCAGCACGAGCTCGATGACGTCGCGCCTGGCCGATGATCCGCTTCTGCAGCTCGTCGATGATCTGCTGCCGCCCGCGTTCATCTTGTCGGCCAGCGCGATGTCGTCGGCCGATTCGAAATCGGCTGTCTGCGTGAGTTCCACGACCTGTTCCTTTCAGCCTCGAGAGAATGGAGGGGACGGAGCAAACGGCATCACCACGGAGGCACGGAGCGAACGGAGGTTCGACGTCGGAGCTGCATGGTTCGATCGGGACAACGTCACTTCCCCGATCAGGATGCGTTCCTCGATCCCTTCGTCGCGCTCGTCGGCCCGCTACGCAGGCCGACCCGTCGAACCAGGCTGTCTTCTCCGTTCAATCTCCGTTTCTCCGTTTCTCTGTGGTTATGCCGTTCTCTCCGTCAACTCCGTTCAGTGTGTCATGCCGTAAATGATGTAGTTGACGCCGAGCTTATACGCTTCGTTCGATTCGTCGATCGGTTTCAGGCCGGTGTCCGACCATTCCCAGAACTCGGAGATGTCGGTGTTGTAGTTGATCATCACCATCATCCGCTTCGTCGGATCGTTGTCCTCGTAGATCGCCCGGAAGATCGCCGGCGGCGGATCGTAATACTGCGGGACGTCGAGCGTCTTGATCTCGAAGAACGCGTGGAAGATCGGGTGCGTGATGTCGAGGTCGAAGAATGCGCGCCTCCGGCAGCACGCGCAGCATCTGCGCCTCGAAGTTGCCCCAGTGCTGGTAGCGGAAGTCGTCGACGATGACGAAGCCGCCCTTCTGCAGGTACGCGCGCAGGCCCGCCGCCTCCTGGTCGGACATGACCCAGGCGCCGGGCTCGCACATGTACGCGACCGGGTACTTGAACAGCTCCGGATCGTCGAACGGCAGGATGTTCGTTTCGTCCGTGTGCGGGTTCAGGTAGCTCAGCTCGTTCAGGATCTTCATGAAATGCTGCTCGCCGGCCGGGTAGTCGTGCGACCACGGCAGCCTCTGCGAGGCGAAGCCGTAGTCGGGGCCGTAGCGCAGCCGCACGAACGTGAACCGGCCGTCGTACGGCGGGTTCGGCTGAATCGCCTCGCGCCGGTTGCGGCCGCCGAAGCCGCCGCCGCCGAAGCCGCGCCGCTGCGCGAGCGCGCTCGACACGCCGCCATCGCAGCAGCACCAGCAGGACCAGCCGCGTGCGTCCTCACGGCTTGTCCTTCTTGCGCCTGCAGATCGCGGAGCGCCTTGGTCTTCAGCGCGAGGTCGGTCAGCAGCTTCTCCATCTGCGCGTCGTACTGCGCCGCGTCCATCGACGGTCTTCATCAGCCTCAGCGCGGCGATCTCGCTGCTCGATCGCGTCGCGCTCCTCGACGAGCGCCTTCGCCGCCGGGATCGGTCATGTCCACGTTCAGCGCGGCGTCGGCGCGGCCGGTGCCGAGAAACACCGTCGCCGCCAGCTGGCCCTCGCCGCCGTCCTCGAGCGTCGCGTGCTCGGTCAGGAGCAGCCCTTCTGCTGGAAGGCCTCCTCACCTTCGCTTGCGCGTACTCGAACGCTTCGCGCACCGAGACGTGGCCGTTGCGATCGCGATCCGCCGCATCGTCGCTGTAGGCCGCGACGAAGTACTCGGGAAAGTCGCGTCTCGTTCCGTTCGCCGCCGGTCTTGGTCGCGGTGACGATCACGCGCCCGGGCGCCGCCATCGGCTGCAGGAAGGCGCCGCTCGCGCTCGCCGTGTTCACGAAGACGACGTGCTGCGTCGTAAAGCTCGCGAGCAGCTTCGCGTAGTCAGGCGCGGTGAGATCCGGGCCGGAGAGATTGAACGCCGCGACGTGGCCGTCGAAGCTGCCGTGGCCGATGAGCAGGATGAAGATGGTGTCGTTCGCCTTCGCGCGCGCCGCGATCTTGCCGATGGCCTCCTCGACACCCGCTTTCGTCGAGCGCCCAGCACGATGCCTTTGGGTTCCGCCGGCGCCGGATCCGCGAGCAGCGTGATGTTGGCGTCGGGGACGGCGTCCTTCTTCTTCGCGGCGTCGATGAACGTCGCCGCCCACTTCTGAAACTTCTTCGCGTGCTCCTCGTCGCCGGGCACGCCGGTGATGACGAGGATGTGGGTCTGCTGCGCGCCGCACTACGCGCGCCGACCAGCAACGCGCCAGACGGTTAGCCACGAAAGCACGCAGAGCACGCAGAGCGTCGCAGAGCAAGAACGGTTCTCTGCGTCTTCGCGATTTCTGCGGTCAATCGCGGACATCACGCCAGGCCCCTCGCCCGCCGGAATCCCCACTCCGCGAACACGAGGCTGACCAGCAGCAGGAACAGCACCGGCATGTCCCACAGCTCGCGCTCTTCGACGACGGTGACGCCGCGGCCGCTGTAGCTGATCGCTTCGGGCAGCGCCGACGCGGTGGCGGGCGTGAAGAAGCGGCCGCCGGTTTCCTCCGCAATCCGCTTCAGCAGCGGCGCGCGCATCGCGGCGTCGAAGTACTCGGCGTCGCCCGCGGAGACGCGGACGTGCATCGCCGACGTGCCGAGATCCTTCTGATCCCGCGCCGCGGTGACGCGCACGTCGTAGATGCCCGATTCGTCGGGCATGAACGTCGTCCGGTACTCGCCGTCCTTGGTCACCGTCCACTCGACCGGCATCTCCGTCGTTTTCCCGGACGGCGACGTGATGCGCGCGACGACGCGGCTGTCGTTGACTTCGGCATACGCCGAATCGAGCACTTCGGCGGAAAGCTTGACCGGTTCGCCCGGCTCCACGCGATCCGCGGTCGTGGTGACGTTGACCTGATCGGGCACGCCGTCGACCAGCCAGCGCACGAGACGCCGCCAGAACATCGCGTGCGTCGTGTCGGTCACCGCCATCTTCGCGTCCATCCGCCAGATGAACGTGTCCTGCACCGGCAGCGCGAACGCCTTGCCGCGCCCGTAGCGCTGGTAGGCGAGCACGACGTGATCCTGATGCGGCTTGTCGGTTCCGGTGAGCAGCACCGACGCGCCAGGCTTGACCTCGCGCACGAGATTCACCGCCGACAGCTCCGGCATCTCGTTCCATCGCGCCGTCGACGCGGCCTCTGTCGCGGCGATTTGCGTGACCGGCGAGCTGGTGCCGGCACGCGTGGGACGGACGCTGATGTCGGTGGCGAGGTATTTGGCGTTCGACGCGCCGAGGACGACCGGCAGCACTTCGCCGACCGGCGTGCCGCCCCAGCCGCCTTCGGCGAACGCCCGGCGTCCGCCGAGCATCAGCAGGCTGCCGCCGCGCTTGTTCACGAAGTCCGCGATGATGCGCAGCTGCTCGGGCGTGAACGACGCCGCTTCGACGCTGCCGAGAATGATCGCGCGGTAGCCGAACAGCTCTTCTCGCGTCTTCGGGAATCCGCCGATCAGCTCGTCCGTGTGGGTGACGCCCTGACGGTAGGTACTTGTTCTCGGCGGTGCGATCGCATCGAGACGAGCTGCAGGTTCTTGTCGTCCTCGACCGCGCGGCGGATGAACTTGTAGTCCCAGCGCGGCTCGCCTTCGTAGTAGAGGACCTTCTCCGCGCGATCGTTGACCTGAATCAGCGCGTCGCGCGCGTTGTTCTGCGTGACCTGTTCTCCCGCCTGCACCGGCACCTTGAACCGGAACAGGCGCGCCCCGGCCTCGCCGGCGGTGAAACGGACCTTCACCGTCGCCGCCTCGCCATCCGAAGGCATCGTCACATCCTGCGTGCTCACGATCCGCCCATCGTCTTCGACGCTGAGCGGCACGGTCTGGCCGCCGTAGCCGGTCTGCGACAGCACGACGTCGACGACGAGCGCGGTGCCCTTGAGCACGCTGCGCGGCGTCTCGACGCGGGTGACCTGGATGTCCTTGGCGAAGCGCTCCTGGCCGACGCCGACGGTGAACACCGGAATCGATCGCGCCTTGAGGCTCGCGAGTTGTTCGTCGATCGCCGCGTCGGATGTGTCGGCGCCGTCGGACACCATGACGAGACCGGCGAGCGGCAGCCCCGCCAGCTCGTCGCGCGCCCGATCGAGCGCCTGGCCGAGACGCGTCGAGGTGCCGTCGTATTTCAAGTCTCCCGCTTTCTGCAGCCGGCCGGCCGACGACGAGAAGCTGAAAAAGCGGACGACGAAGCGCTGCGACAGCGCGGCCAGCAGCTTCGCGTTGGGCCCGTTCAACTGATCCTGCACGAACGCGCTGCGCGGTTGACCGTCGCGATCGGCAATCGACATGCTGCGCGAGTCGTCGACCAGGACGCCGAGAAAGTTCTGCTGCGGCACCGCCGCCTTGAGCACCAGCGTCGGCCGGAAGAGACAGATGAGGAGCACGGCGAGAGCGGCGACGCGCAGGCCGATCAGGATGACGCGATCGCGCAGACGATCGGCGGCCGACACGCCGCGATACGTCAGAAGCGCCAGCAGCGCCACCGCGATGCCGGCGACGACGAGGAGCAGGACCGACCGCGACAGGGTCCAGCTGAAATCGCCTTGCTGGAACATGAGGGGCGGGTATTTGAAGAGGAAGCGGAACAGCCTTTCGACCACGGGCCCAGTCTACCGTGAGCCGCCCCACCTCGGAGCAGCCCTGTTACTTTTTTCACGACTGGACGTGGCGCGTCTTCAGGACGGGACGTGGCGCGCCGGCGGCTGCGGCTCGCGCTCCGGGCGGCGGCCCAGGTCCAACCGCGCTTTCAATTTGGCGTAGGCGAGCGCGGCGATTTCCGCCAGAACCAGTCCGCCGATGATCGACTCGCTGAACCGCGGGCTCGGCCGCGCGGGGACCGGATGCATGAGGTCGTCGTCGATGTCGCAGTTGGCCGTGGCCATGGCTGGCCTCAGCGCGGCGGCCGTCTGGCGTTCTTCCCAGGCACGCTCCGCCACGGCGCCGATCTTCTTTTTCTCGCCGGGCACCCGCTCGCCAGGCTCTTTCCCATAAGGGGACGCATGTTCGATTTCGGCATTCAGCTCGGCCCCGATCAGCACGGCGAGCGCCGACACGTAGAACCACAGCATCAGGACGATGACGCCGCCGATGGCGCCGTAGGTCGCGTTGTACGACGTGAAGTGGACGACGTAGAACTTGAACCCGAGCGAAATGAGGAGCCAGAGGACCGTCGCGAGGAGGGAGCCGGGCGTTATCCAGATCCACTCCTGCTCGGCATCGGGCGCGTAGTAGTAGATCATCGCGATCGCGAACGCGACGAGGCCAAAGACGACCGGCCACTGCACGATCTTCCAGGTCCACTCGAACGCGGGTCCCATGTGCAGCCACACCGCGACTTTCTCGGCGAGCGTCGGTCCGACCAGGACGAGCGCGAACGAGATGACGATGAACAGCGCCAGGCCCAGCGTCAGGCCGATCGCCAGCAGCCTGACCTTCCACCAGGGCCTGCTCTCCTGGATGTCGTAGGCCTGATTCAGCGTGTCGATGATGGCGGTCACGCCGGACGACGTGCTCCAGATCGTGCCGAGCATGCCGATGGTCAGCAGTCCACCGTTCTTTTCGTGTGCAATCTTGAGAATCTGATCCTGGACGATCGACAGCACTTCGCCCGGCGCGACGCGCGCCGAGCATGCCGGTGATGGCGTCGAGCAGGCCGGCGACGGGAATGAAGCTGATGATCGCGGTGATGAACAGCAGCGCGGGAAAGAGCGCGAGAAAGAAATAGTAGGCCAGCTGGGCCGCGAGGCCCAGGCAGTTGTCTGCCAGGACCTCGCCGGCCATGCGGTTCAAGAGCTCCCGCCAACTCAGGGGAATTCGGAAAGCCTTCAGAATCATCGCGCCCGCTGTGATCGTCCGAGTCCGGTCCCGACCGTTGGTGTCCACGACGGTGCGTCGCTGGCAGGGAACGAGTCGGCGGATGCTTCGTGCACCAGATCGTCCGCGCGCCAGCCGAATCGCTCCATGGCCTGGGCGATCCGGCGGCGCGCCTCCAGGAGATCGCCTTCGCCGGTGAGCGCCCACCAGGCCAGGCTTCCACCGAAGCCTGCGAGGAGCCCTCCCGTGACACTGCGTTGCCGCATGCCTTGGACGGCGATCGCGGCGCCCGCCGCGCCAACCAGCCATCGCGTGAGCGTCAACTGCTCCCGCGTGCCGTCCCATCCGCGCCGATCCCACACGCTCGCGGGCGCGCGGTGCGTGTTGAGATTGCTGTCGGCTCCATGAAATCTCTCAGTCATGCGCGGAGCTGATGCAATTTCGGGGGCACGTCGAGCATTGAACCTGAGCTGATGGGAATTCCTACACGCGACTGTCACTTTACCTACAGTGGCTGGGCTGGATTCGTCACGGCGCTGTTACGCAGAGGCGGAAGCGCCGCGAAATGTGGCCTGTTTCTGAAGAAAACGCGCCCTGACGCAACACGCATTGCGCTGGTACACGCGTTGCTCCTTACATCGTGTTCCCATGTCTTCCGATACCCACACGTTACTGTCGACAGACGACGTGGTGAGGCGCGTGAAGGGGGAATTCCTCGAGATGCCGGGCCTGCGGCTTACCGAACCGCAGGCGCGCCGGTTGTGGGGATTGGATGCCGCGTCGTGTGGCGCGTTGCTCCGAACCCTGGTCGAGACCAAGTTTCTGTTCCGTACGCGCGACGGAGCGTTCATGCGGGTCGAATACGCGGCGCCAGTCCGGGCGGCGATTCGATCGCGCAAGAATCCGGCGGCCGCGTAGAGAACATCGAGTTTCCTCTTAGGAGGGATGCCCGCCTGCCGGCTGGACCGTAAGTCTTACCTTTGAGCCGTCAGCCAGCCGGCCGAACCACCTGCCTGAATAAACCCGGGCGGCCGACCTTCGGGTCGCCGCCCGCGGCCAAACTCTCAAACTTAAAACGTTAAAAGTTAAAAGTCTGAAAGTCCTAAAAGACTGTGCGTCTGCTCGTTGCGACAACCAATGCCAACAAGGTGCGAGAGATTCGCGAGCTGCTGGCCGGCTGTCCCGTGCGAGCTGATCACGCTCGATGCGTATCCGGCGGTTGCGGCGCCTGAGGAAACCGGCCGCACCTT
This sequence comes from uncultured Acidobacteriota bacterium, assembly GCA_963792175.1. Lineage (GTDB taxonomy): Bacteria > Acidobacteriota > Vicinamibacteria > Vicinamibacterales > CAVVIG01 > CAWBVG01. The sequence goes on along the minus strand of CAWBVG010000049.1, from coordinate 209,062 downwards.
CGAGGAGAACGCGCGGCAGAAGGCGCTTTACTACGCGGCGGCCACGAGTGAATTGACGGTGGCCGAGGACTCGGGGCTGGAAATCGACGCGCTCGGCGGCGCGCCTGGCGTGGAGTCCGCGAGGTTCGGCGGCGTGGAGACCTCGTACCCGCAGAAGTTCGCGATGCTCTACGACGCGTTGCGTGCGGCGGGTCGCGACGGGCACGAGAACGCGGCGCGCTTCGTCTGCGCGGTGGCGCTCGCGCGCGGCGAGCGCGTCGTGTTCGAAGCGCGGGGGACCGTCGAAGGCCGGATCGCGCCGGAACCAAAGGGCGAAGGTGGATTCGGCTACGACCCGATCTTCTTCTACCCGCCCTACGATCGGACGCTGGCTGAAGTCCCGCAGGCGCAGAAGTCAGTCGTCAGCCACCGCGGCGCGGCGTTTCGGAAGCTGCGCGAGTTCCTGCTCAGAGACGAGTAACCGCGAGTCGCGAAGATCGCAGAGGATCATTTGCTTCCTTGCAGTGCTTTGCGACGCTCTGCCTCAGAAGAGGCTGTTCGTCCGCCAGCGGCGCTCGTGATCGATCAGCCAGGTCTTCCGCTCGAGGCCGCCGCCGTAGCCGGTCAGCGATCCCGAGGCGCCGATGACGCGATGGCAGGGCACGATGATCGCGATCGGGTTGGCGCCGTTGGCCATGCCGACCGCGCGCGAGGCGCCGGCCGATCCAAGCGCTTTCGCAATCGCTCCGTAGCTGGTCGTGGCGCCCGGCGGGATGGCGCGCAGCGCTGTCCACACGCGCTGCTCGAACGAGGCGCCGCGCATATCGAGCGGCAATCCGCTGATGTCGGCGCTCTTGCCCGCGAAGTAGCGGTCCAGCCACGTCCGCGTCTGCGTGATCGTCCGCGTCTCGCCGTCCACCAGCGTGTGGTCAGGGAAGTAGCGCCGCAGCCGGGCCTCCAGCCGGGGCAACCGCTTCTTCGGCCCGGTGAACTCGAGCGCGCAGAGCCCGTCGCCCGAATCGAGCGCGAGCATGTCGCCGAGCGGCGTCTTCAGAATCGCGCGTGAGATCTGCATACGAAACCACGCTGAACGCAGAATCGCAGAGGCACGCAGAAAAGAATTGGTTTGCGATGCTTTGCGCGCTCTGCGTGATCTATGGTTGCGGCGCTTTCACCAGATGCCCCACGATCGCGCGCTGCTTCTCCACCAGCTGCGCGATGCCGTGATCCGCCAGATCGAGCAGCGTCATCAGCGCCTCGCGGCCGAACGGCTCGGCCTCCGCCGTCCCCTGCACCTCGATGAACCGACCGCCGCCGGTTTTCACGATGTTCATGTCGACGTCGGCGCGGCTGTCGTCCTCGTAGGCCAGGTCGAGCAGCGGTTCGCCGGCGACAATCCCGACGCTGGTTGCGGCGACGTAGTCGTGCAGCGGAATCGTCTTCAGGATGTCGCGCGTCCGCAGCTTCTCCAGCGCCAGCGCGAGCGCGACGAAGGCGCCGGTAATGGAGGCCGTCCGCGTGCCGCCGTCGGCCTGAATGACGTCGCAGTCGATCCAGATCGTCCGCTCGCCGAGCGCCGGAAGATTGGTCACCGATCGAAGCGACCGGCCGATGAGACGCTGAATCTCCTGCGTCCGGCCGCCGACTTTGCCCGAGGCGGCCTCGCGCTGCGTGCGGGTGCTCGTCGCGCGCGGCAGCATGCCGTACTCGGCGGTCACCCAGCCCTTGCCGGTGTTGCGAAGGAACCCCGGCACGCGATCCTCGACGCTCGCGGTGCAGATGACGCGCGTATTGCCGGCCTCGATCAGCACCGAGCCCTCCGCGTGCATCAGGTAGTTCGGCGTCATGACCGTGTTACGGAGCTGGTTGGGAGAACGTTGGTCGGATCGCATCTGCTCCTATTGTACCCACGCGAGATTTTTCGAGAGCGGCCGGCGCAGGTCGACGTGGCCCGACAGGGTATCGACCTCCTTGCCTTCGACGAGCAGCTGCACCGAGGTGATCGCCGGCAGGTTCGCGGTCAGCGCGTTGACGAGAGTGTAGACCGTCAGGGTCTCGTCGAGCGTACCGCCCGTGTGCGCCGCGGTGACCTCGCGACTGAGATCGATGTAGGCGTCGCCGCCCTCGGTCATGAACAGCGCGCGGAGCTTCGTGCCGGGCGGTACCGCCGACACCAGCGGTTCGGTCACCGGCGCGATTTGCGCGGAGATGATTTCCCGCGCCTGCTCGAGCGGTCCTTCGCCGTATGCAATCTCGCGCTCGACGCCAGTCAGCCGCGTGCCGTCTTCGGACACATAGAACAGGCGCGCCTTGATCTTCCGGCCTGGCGGCGCCGGCGGCGCGGGAGCGGGGGCGGCCGCCACCGGTTTCTGCTGCCGGCTGAACCATCGCGGCGTGCTGACGAACATCAGCCAGCCGACGACGAACGCGACGAAGGCGATGCCGATGGCCACGGACACCCGCCGGTCCATCAGCGTCCGCCTCCGGCGTTGAGCGAATCGCGGAATCGCACGACCGCCTCATAAATCGACTGCGCCACGCCGACCTGGAAGACATCGACCGTCAGCTGTTTTTCCTGTTCCGCGTTCGACAGGAATCCCATTTCGAGCAGCACCGCCGGCATGTTGGCCGATTCGAGGATGCGAAGCGGCGCCCGATCGATGGGGTGGACCGACAGCGGCACGCGCGTGCGCAGCTGCTGCTCCAGAATCGTCGCGAACTCGATGGACTGGGTCAGGTGCCGCGTTTGCGCCAGATTCCAGGGCACGAGCTCGATGTCGCGGAGACCGCCGCCGAATGTCGGGACCCGTTCGCCGGGCGCCGGCCTGGCGGCTTCGGTGTCGCTGTCGTCGAAGGCGGCGAGGAAGACGGTGGCACCGGCGGCCGATCGCCGGACCGAGGCGTTCGCGTGCAGGCTGATGAAGAGATCCGCCTTGTTGTTGTTCGCGAGCGCCGTTCGATCGTCGAGCGGGATGTTCCGGTCGTCGTCTCGCGTCAGCAGGACGCGAATGCCGAGACGTCCCTCGACGATGCCCTTGACGCGGCGCGCGACGGCGAGCGCCAGATCCTTTTCCTTCGTCCCCTGCGCGCCGCGCACGCCATCGTCTTCGCCGCCGTGGCCGGGATCGACCGCGATGGTTCGGATCGCCGAGGCGGGCGGCGTCAGCGCGGGCGGCACGTCCGGCGGCGGCTGCGGCGCGGCCGGGACCGGCGGCGCTGGCGCTGTCGTGGTGTCGGTCTGGGCGCTGACGAAATCGATGACCAGCCGCGCCGTGGCGTCCGCAGGCTGCGCGGCGGCTCGGAATCCGCCGAACCGCGGGCCGGGATCGATCGCGATCGTGGTGTTGTCGGCGACGCGGATGTCGCGCACGAACGGCGCGGCGGCCTGCAAGGTCTGCGGCGGCAGCAGCGGCGTCGGCGCGTCGAGCGCGTCGGCGTCGAACTTGACGAGGATCCGTTCCCCGTCCTGCGTGACGGTGCTGTTCGCGCGCGGCGTCGCGTCGATCGTCAGCCGGCCGCCGGCGCCAAGCGAATCGTATCGGACGAGAATCCGCGGCACGCGCACGTCGCCGACGACCAGCAGGCGCGACGGCTTTCGCAGATCGAGCCTCGCGTCGTAGACGAGGGTCAGGGCGCGGCTGATGAATTCCACGGGGACGAGCCACCGGCGGCCGCTGCGCGACGGTGGGGCAGGCAGCGACACCAGCCGGCCCGCGACCGAGGCCAGCGCCTGCTCCGGCGTCAGCACGATGGTCTTGCCTTTGTACGTCACCGTGACGGCGCCGAGCGATTCTTCGTGGACCGTGAGCTGAAAGGCGGCGGCGAGGTCGTCGAGGGCGACGAACTCCTGGTCCGACACCATCGCGATCGGCAATGCGCGCCGGCCTTCGCGCGCCAGCACGGTCAGCGAAGGGCCGGCCGGCGTCTGGCTGGACAGCGACGCGACGAGTCCGGCGAGGATGACGAGTGGAAGCGCGATCGCGAAAAGTGGCAGCGGACGAGCGTTCAAATGGAAATCCAGCGTCTTATTGTACCTGGGGACGGGCGTGCCGCGCCGCGGGCTGGAGCACGCGGCTGAAGTCGCGAGATGTCGCGAGACGAAGGCAGGGCCTGCCGCGCCGAAGCTCGTAAGGTGTCGCCAGAGCGAAGGCGGGGGACGGAGAGCGCTCCGTCCCCAAACGCGTCAGCTGATGATCCGGCGGCCTGCGGCCAAGCCGAGAATCAGGAACACCAGGAAGAGCAGCAGGAACAGACCCGCCAGGAACTTCGCGATGGCGATTGACGCGCCGGCAATCGTCGTAAAGCCGAGCAGCGCGGCAATCAAGCCGATGACGAGGAAAACCAATGCCATGTGGAGCATGACCTAACCTCCGAGGTAGGAGAGTGCGAAAGCCGTGCCGTGCGGCGATACTGATGGGCGATGGATCCCTTTCTACTCGCCGCGATCGAAGAAGCTGAGCAGGGGCTTGCCGAGGGCGGCATTCCCATCGGCGCGGTGCTCGTCCATCAGGGCACCATCCTGGGCCGCGGACACAATCGGCGCGTTCAGCAGGGGAGCGCGATCCTCCATGGGGAGATGGATGCGCTCGAGCGCGCCGGCCGACGATCCGCCGCTGTCTATCGACAATCGGTGATGTACACGACGCTGTCGCCGTGCGCCATGTGCAGCGGTGCCATCCTGCTCTACGGCATCGGGCACGTGGTCGTCGGCGAGAATCAGACGTTCAGAGGCGAGGAAGATCTGTTGCGGGCGCGAGGCGTGCGGGTTGACGTGCTGCAGGACGATCGATGCGCCGCGATGATGAAGGCCTTCATCGCGGCACACCCGGAACTCTGGAACGAGGACATCGGACGCTGAGTCCGCTGGCGCACTCGCGTCAGCGCACGCGGAGCGTGACCGTCCGTCCTGGCTGAACGTTCACGTCGTACACCATCGCCGCCATGCCAGGCGCATGAATCTCGATGCTGTGCGCCCCCGGCGTCAGCTCCAAATGCTGATTCGCGCCAGCGAAGTCGTCGGCGATGCCGACGTTGTTGCCGTCGGCGAACACTTCCGCGTTCGGCGGCGCACCCAGAATTCGCACGCCTGCGTACGCCCCGACGCCGACGGAGCCGTATCCAGAGGCGGCGGGGTATGCAGTCGCCCCCGGGTATGCAGACGCCGGGTATGCAGGCGCCCCCGCATACGGGTACCCAGCAGCCGGGTAGCCGTAGGGATAACCGTAATACGGGTATGGCGGGTAGTACGGGTACGGGTAGCCGTAGTACCCGTATCCGTAGAACGGATAGCCGCCGTAGAAGCCGATCGAGAAGCTCGGCCCGTAGCCGTAACCGTAGCCGCGGCCGTACGGCCGTAGTACCCGCCGCGGTAGTACGGCCGGTAGTAGCCTCCGCCACGGTAATGGCGCTCCGACGACGTGCGCCTCCGCCACCCCGTACGACGGGCCCGCGCGCCACGGCCCCTCCCATCGGTCGACCGCCGCCTCCGCCTCCGGGTCGGCCGCCACCGCCACCGCCGCCTCGATGCTGCGCGGCTGCATCGGTCGCCACCAACGTCGCGGAGACGGCCGCGGACAGGACGATGAGGGACGTTTTCGAGCGTAAATTCGCGAAGTTCATGGGAGGCCCCAATCACTCATCAGGCGGCTTGGCTGGCACTTCCAGTGTAGCAGGGATCAGGTACTCGCGATCCTCCAGAGAAATGTCAGGATCACGGCTGCTAGTCCGAACAGGAGGCCCCAGACGAGGAAGAACACCTGGGGTTCGCCGGGCGTGAACGTCGAGTACCAGCCCATCGCGCTGAGCCAGACACAGGCCGCGATAGCCGAGAGGTACGTGACGTGTCGCAGCATCCGCCTGTCACGCGGGGTAATACCGGACAATCCACTCGGCGACGCAGCACGGCTTATCCGAGTGCTCGCGCTCGATCGTCACCTGCCAGGTGACCTGCACGCTGCCGGAGGCATCCTCGACAGACACCGGCACAAAGCGCGCCCGGATCCTGGACCCCGCCGGGACCGGCGCGACGAACCGCATCCGGTTCATGCCGTAATTGATCGCCATGCGCAGGCCGTGGAACGTCATCGCGTCGCGGATGAGCGAGCTCAGGAGAGACAGCGTCAGGAAGCCGTGCGCGATGGTGGTCTTGAACGGAGATTCGGCAGCGGCGCGCGCCGGGTCCACGTGAATCCACTGCGCGTCGCCCGTAGCGGCGGCGAACTGATCGATGCGCGCCTGGGTGACTTCGAACCAGTCGCCGACGGCGATCTCCTCGCCGATCCGATTGCGAAGCGCGCGGACGTCCTTGATGTCGACCATGCCGCTCGAGCCGACTTAACGCGCGGGGCACGCAGTCGCCTACAGTCCGCCTCGCGACGAATCTGCTCGGCGAGCTTCGCGCTCGTCTTACCCTGGAGCGCGTCGCTTTAGCCGACGTCGCACGCTGCATCGCGGGCGCGCCTGCGTAGAACCCGTGTCCTTCGGCGGCCAGCTTCTCGAGCAGGGGCGCCGGTTCCCAGTAGTCGCCGAACCGCGCGCGATATTCCTTCACGCGCCCGAGCACGTTCGGCAGACCGACGGTGTCGGCATAGAACATCGGCCCGCCGCGATGGCGCGGGAACCCGAAGCCGTACACGTAGACGATATCGATGTCGCCGGCGCGCGTGGCGTAGCCTTCTTCCAGCACGCGCGCGCCCTCGTTGGCGAGCGCCGTCGTGATGCGCGCCACGATCTCCTCGTCGGAGACCGGGCGTCTCGTGATGCCGCGCTTCTTCGCTACTTCATCCGCCATCTGATCGATCAGCGGATCCGGTGTCCGGTTGCGGCTGCCGGGCGCGTCGTATTTGTACCAGCCGGCGCCGGTCTTCTGGCCGTAGCGTCCCATCTCGAACAGGCGATCCGGGATCTCCGACTGCGGCCCCTCGGCGCGCGACTTGCCAATCGACTTGAGATATTGCCGGATGCGCGCGCCGACGTCGATGCCGGCGATGTCCTGCATCCCGTACGGACCGACCGGCAGGCCGAAGTCGGTCAGCACCTTGTCGATTTGCGGCACGCTCGCGCCTTCCTCGAGCAGCAGGTAGGCCTCGCGCATGTAATACGCGAGCATCCGGTTCGCGACGAAGCCGAAGCAGTTGCCGACGACGACGCCGACCTTGCCGAGCTTCTTCGCCAGCTTGAGCGACGTCGCGATCACTTCCTTGCTGGTGTCTCGGCCGCGAACGATTTCGAGCAGCTTCATGACGTTCGCCGGGCTGAAGTAGTGATGCCCCAGCACCTGCGCCGGGCCGGCCGCTCGCCGCGGCGAATTGATCGATGTCGAGCGTCGACGAGTTCGACGCCAGGATGCAGTCGGGCCGGGTCACTTTCCCGAGCTCCGCGAACGTCGCCTTCTTGAGGTCCATGTTCTCGAACACCGCCTCGGTGACGATGTCGATCTGATCGAAGCCGTCGTAGCTGGTGGTCGGCGTGATCAGGGCCATGGTCTTTTCGACCTGATCGGCCGTCATCTTTCCCTTCGACATCGTGATTTCGTAGTTCTTGCGAATGGTCGCGAGGCCGCGATCGAGCGCGGCCTGGTCCACTTCTTTCAGCAGCACCGGAATGCCGGCGTTCGCGTAATTCATCGCGATGCCGCCGCCCATCGTGCCGGCGCCCACCACCGCGGCGCGCTTGATGTCTTTCGTCGGCGTGTCCTTGGGGACGTCGGGCACCTTCGCGACCTCGCGTTCCGCGAAGAACAGGTGACGGAGCGCCTTCGATTCGGTCGAGACGACGCAGTCGGCGAACAGCTCGCGCTCGCGAATCGATCCGGCGTCGAACCCCTCCCGCAGCCCGGCCTCGATCGCATCGACCACCGCGTAGGGCGCCCGCATCCCCTTGGCCGTTTTCGCGAGCGACTCCCGCATCTTCGCGCACGCCTCCAACCCGCTTTTCGTCTGCCTCGGCCGAGAGGGCGATCTCGCGGACCTTGCGGATTTCGTGCGCCGCCGCCTTGGCCTTCGCGAAGGCGATCGCGCCGGAGCGCAGGTCGCCTTCGACGATGTCGTCGATCATGCCCGCGGTCCTGGCGCGCGGCGCCGCCACCGGCTTGCCGTCCGTGCACATCTGGAGCGCGAGCTCCGCGCCGGCCAGACGCGGCAGCCGCTGCGTGCCGCCGGCGCCGGGAATGATCCCCAGCAGCACTTCCGGCTGGCCGACCTTCGCGTCCCGCGCGGCGACGCGGAAGTGACACGACATCGCGACTTCCATGCCGCCGCCGAGCGCGTTGCCGTGAATCGCCGCCACGAGCGGCTTGGTCGAGTCCTCCATGCGGCGGAGGAGCGCGTGCGTCCCCGCCGACCGGGCCATCGCGTCCTGCGGCGTTTTGAGCACGTCGAACACCTTGATGTCCGCGCCGGCGATGAACGTCGTGCCGGCGCCGATCAGCACGATGGCGTCGGCCGCCGGGTCGGCGTTCGCGCGCTGCACGGCCTGGTCGATCGCTTCCCACACCGCGGGGCTCAGCGCGTTGACCGGCGGGTTGTCGATGGTCAGGACCGCGACGCGATCGGTGATGTCATAGCGAACGACGTCAGCCATAGGAGGGTCTCGTTTCGGGATTCGGGATTCAGGGTTCCAAGGTTCTAGGGTTCTAAGTTCGGGTTCTAAGGTTCCAAGGTCCCGCGCGGCGCGTCGACGATGATGCAGGTCGTCGTGCCGTGGGCGTAAAGTTTGCCGGCTGCGTCCACGATGCGGCCTTCGGACGTCGCGGTGCGGCCGCCGACGTGGACCACCTTGGCTTCGCACCGCAGCAGACCGGCTTCCTTCGTGATCGGCCGTGTCAGGTTCACCTTCAATTCCAGCGTGGTGAAGCGGCGGCCGGCCGGCATCGCCGAGTTGATCGCGCAGCCGAGCGCCGTGTCGAGCAGCGTCGCCGCGAAGCCTCCGTGCGCGACGCCGGTGCCGTTGTAGCACCGTTCCTCACAGACCGCGGTAAAGACGACGCGGCCCTCTTCGACCTCGGCGAGCCGGATGCCGAGGAGATCGAGCATCGGCGGCGGCGGCATCTCGCCGGCGAGCATTTTCTGAAAGAACTCGAGTCCGCCCATGCGGCGGCGCGCTTCGACGTGGGTCATGAACGGGTGCCTGCGGCGTGTTCATCTCTCAAGACGCGGTACAGGATCTTGCCGACCGCGCTCATCGGCAGGGTGTCGCGGATTTCGATCACTCGGGGCACCTTGTAATCCGTGAGGCTGATCCGGCAGTGCGCGATCACCTCGTCGGCTGTCGCCGACGAGCCGGGCTTGAGGGCGATGCAGGCCTTGACGATTTCGCCGTGGTAGTGGTCGGGGACGCCGATGACTGCCGCGAGGCGAACCGCGGGGTGCGCGTACAGGACCGACTCGACATCCGACGGATACACATTGTAGCCGTCGACGATGATCATGTCTTTCTTGCGCTGGACGATTGAGGTGTAGCCGTCCTCGTCCATGCGCGCGATGTCGCCGGTGTGGAACCAGATCCGGCCGTCGGCGTGTGTCCGCAGGACCTGGGCGCTTTCCTCCGGCTTGTTCCAATAGCCTTTCATCACCTGAGGTCCCGCGATGCACAGCTCGCCGGTGTCGCCGACCGGCAGCTCCCGCGTGCCAGTTTCGACGTCGACGATCTTCATGTCGGTGTCGGGAAACGGCAGACCGACCGTCCCGAACTTCCGCAAGGCGAGCTGCGGCGTGGAGTGCGTGACCGGCGAGGTTTCCGACAGCCCGTAGCCTTCGTTCAGCGGCCGGCCGATGCGCCGTTCGAATTCCTCCATCACCTCGACCGGACACGGTGCGCCGCCGCTGTTGAACAGGCGTATCAGGTCGAGCCCGTACTCGCTGACCTTCGGATGGTTGAGCAGCGACACGAACACCGTCGGCACGGCGGGGAAGTAGGTCGGCCGGAAGTCGCGGATCGAGGCGAGCACCTGCTCCGGATCGTACTTGGGGTGGATGATCTGCAGCGCGCCGACACGTAGCCCGACCAACATGCAGACCGCGAACGCGTAGATGTGGAAGTACGGGATGACGACGAGGTAGCGCTCGTTGCCCGACAGCGTGTACGCCGGATTCGTCCAGTTCTCGGTCTGCACGACGTTCGCCCACAGGTTGCCGTGGGTCAGCATCGCCCCCTTCGGCGTCCCCGTCGTCCCGCCGGTGTATTGGAGGACGGCGAGGTCCTCCGGTCCGATGGGGGTCAGCGGCGGGTCAGACCCGGGTCGGACCGGGGTCTGACCCGGGTCTGACCCCGAGGTGCCACTGGAGGCGCCCGACGCTGACACGGATTGTCGGCGCGTCAACTCCGTCAGCGAAAGTGTGCCGTCGATGCGAGGCGTGGGCGTGGCGGCTGCTGAGTATTCTGCCAACGACGTCACGATGACGTGCTCGATTGACGTTTGACTGCGCACCGCCTGCACGAGCGGCGCCAGCGCATCGAGCGTGATGACGATGCGCGGGGTGGAGTCGCTGGCGACGATCAGGAACTCCCGCGGCGTGTAGCTCGGGTTGATGTTGACGACGACCGCGCCCAGCCGCAGCACCCCGAACGCCGCGATGATGTATTGCGGACAGTTCGGGAGGAAGATGCCGACCCGGTCGCCCTTGACGATGCCGAGTTCGGCGAGCGCGGCCGCCAGCGCGTCGGACCGCCGCTTCAACTCGAGATACGTCAGCTGCGCGCCCAGAAACTGCGTCGCGACTTTGTCGGGACGCTCGACCGCGGTGATGCTGAGGATGTCCGCGAGCGGCCGGCCGGGATAGGACAGGTGCGGCCGCACCCAGTAGTCGTAGTGCTGCAGCCACGGCCGCGCGGCGTACGGTGACGAAACGCCAGGGGCAGCCATCACGCGATCGTCCGCCCGCCGTCGACGACAATCGTCTGGCCGGTGATGTAGTTGGACGCGTCGGCGGCAAGGAACACGGCAACGCCCTTCAGCTCGCCGGCGTCGCCGACGCGCGGAATCGGACTGCTCGCCTTGATAGCGGCTTCGTTCATCGCAATCGCGCCGTCGGCGAGACGCGAGTGGAAGAATCCCGGCGCGATCGCGTTCACGCGGATCCCCTTGCGCGCCCACGAGACGGCGAGCTCCTTGGTCAAGCCGATGAGGCCGGCTTTCGTCGCCGCGTACGGCGCGTAGTGCGGGCCGTTCACCGACGCATGCATGCCGGCAATCGAGGCGATGTTGATGATGCGGCCCCATTCCCGCTTCAGCATGTCGCGCCCGGCCGCCTGCGCGAACAGGAACGCTCCGGTGAGGTTGATGTCGACGACCTTCTGCCACTTCTCGAGCGGCAGATCTTCGGGCTCCGCCGCCCAGGTCACGCCGGCGTTGTTGATCAAGACATCCACTTTTCCGAATCTGGACACCGTCTTGTCGACCACCGCCTGCACGTCGGCGGCTTTCGAGACGTCGCAGAGCATGCCTTCGACGGTGAAGCCGCGGGCGCGAAACGCGTCCACGGTCGGCGTCAGCCACTCGTCGCGGCGCGCGCACAGCATCAGGGATGCGCCGGCTTCCGCGAGCCCTTCGGCCATCTCCTGGCCCAGGCCGCGGGAGCCGCCGGTGACGATGGCGACACGATCCTTCAGATTGAACAATTCGTTGATGGTTGGCACGTTGTCAGGCTTATACTTCCGACCCGCTGAAGTCGTCAACACAGGGCAGCCCACGGCTGCGAAAAAGCAGCCTCGAACGGAGTCTAGACGTAGATCGACTAGAACTTCGGCGAGCGGAGTCGAATGGTTCTGCGCTACTCAGTTCAGACAACACCCATGGCACAGACACAGGCACCGATCGCCGGCGGACAGTTTCTCACGACCGCCGTCAATTCGAACGACGTCTACGTTCGAGAAGATCTCACCGAAGAACAGCGGCTGTTCGGACAGACCGCCGCGGAATTCATGCAGAAGGAAGTGCTGCCGGTCGTCGAACGGCTCTACAAGCACGACTGGGAGCTGACGCGGCAGCTGCTGAAAAAGGCGAGCGATCTCGACCTGCTGCGCCTGGAGATTCCGGCGGAGTACGGCGGCCTCGGGCTCGATCTGATCAGCGCGTCCTTCGTCGGCGAGCAGATCGCGGTCAACCCGTCGTTTGGCGGATCGCTCGGCGCCCACACCTCGATCGGCACGCTGCCGCTGGTGTACTTCGGCACCGCCGAACAGAAGTCGCGCTACCTGCCGCGGCTGGCCAGCGGCGAGCTGATTGGCGCCTACGCGCTGACCGAACCGCAGTCGGGATCCGATGCGCTGGCCGCGCGCACGACGGCGACGCTGTCGCCCGACGGCCGGCACTACGTGCTCAACGGCCAGAAGATGTGGATCACGAACGGCGGCTTCGCCGACCTGTTCACGATCTTCGCCAAGGTGGACGGCGACAAGTTCACCGCGTTTCTCGTCGAACGCGGCATGGGCGTCGTCAGCGGGCGCGACGAAATCAAGCTCGGTCTCGACGGATCGTCGACGACGGCGCTGATGCTCGACAACGTGAAGGTCCCGATCGAGAACGTCCTCGGCACCATCGGCCAGGGCCACAAGGTGGCGTTCAACGTCCTGAACTTCGGACGGGTCAAGCTGGGCGCGCGCAACATGTCCGGCGTGAAGCTGGCGTTGAATCATGCCGTCCGCTACGCCAAGGAGCGGCGCCAGTTCGGCAAGGCGATCGCCGAGTTCGGGCTGATCAAGCAGAAGCTGGCGGGCATGGCGATTCGCGGGTTCGTCGGCGATGCGATGTCGTACCGGACGCTCGGCGACGTCGACCGCGCCATCGACGGCGGCGATCGCGTCGACGGCCAGCGCGTCATGAAGACGATCGAGGGCTTCGCCGTCGAGTGTTCCATCAACAAGGTGTGGACCAGCGAAGCGCTCGCCTGGGCCGTGGACGAGGGCGTGCAGGTATTCGGCGGCAACGGCTACTCGCGCGAGTTCCCGCTCGAACGGATGTACCGCGACGCGCGCATCACGCGCATCTACGAGGGCACCAACGAGATCAACCGGATGCTGATTCCCGGCCGCCTGCTCAAGCAGTCGCCCGAGGCGTTCACCGCCGACGCGGCGCGACTGGCACTGGGCAGTCAGGGGCCGGCCGCAAGTCAGCCGTCGTTCCTCGAGCGCGCCAAGCGCCTGGCCGTGGGCCTGCTCGGGACCGCGTCGAGTGCATACGGTGCGCGAGTTCAAGGACGCGCAGGAAGTGCAGGCGCAGATCGCCGACATCATCATCGAGGTCTACGCGATTGAAAGCGGCCTGGCGCGCGCCGAGCGCATGGCGTCGAAGGGCGACGGCCGCGCCAGTCTGGCCGCGGATGCCGCGCGCGTGTACGAAGGCGACGCGGCCGATCGCATCGCTGCGGCTGCCAAGCAGGTCGTGGCGGCGCTGACCGCTCGCGGCGCTGACGCGTCGCTGGCGCCGACCGTTCAGCAACTCACCGCCTACACGCCCGTCGATCCGATCGCCGCGCGCCGGCGGATCGCCGATGCCGTCATCGCGGCGGGGAAACACCCGTTCTAAGGTTCTAAGGTTCTAAGGCTAGGTTCGAAAGTTCTCGGGTTTTACAGTCTAAGGTTCGAACCGGAGAACCCTGGAACGCTAGAACCCTAGAACTCTAGAACCTTGAAGGGAGTTCTCAGCTTGGCCCCAGGCGCCGTCTACGCGCTCGTCGTGCTGTTCGCCATCAACCTGATGAACTTCTTCGACCGCCAGATCATCGGCGGCGTCGGCGAAGGCATCCGCCGCGAGTGGGGCCTCAGCGACACGGCGCTCGGGCTGCTCGGCACCGTCTTCACGCTCCTGTACGCCGTCGTCGGCCTGCCGCTCGGCCGCCTGTCGGACAAGAACGAGCGGCGGAAGCTCCTCGCGGGCGGTGTCTTTCTCTGGAGCCTGTTGACGGCGGTCTCAGGAGTTGCGCGCAGCTTCGCGCAGCTCATCGTCGCGCGGCTCGGCGTCGGCGTCGGCGAAGCGACCTGCTCGCCCGCGTCCACGTCGATGATCGGCGACTACTTTCCAACCACGCAGCGCGCGCGTGCGATTTCGATCTGGATGCTCGGGCTGCCGCTGGGGCTCGGCCTGGCCAACGGCGCCGGCGGCTGGATCCTGCAGAACTGGGGCTGGCGCAACGCCTTCTACATCGCCGCCGTCCCCGGTCTCTTCTGCGCGGTGGCCGCGCTCGCGATGCGCGAGCCCAAACGCGGCATGGTGGAAACGCACGCGGTCGGCGCGCGCCGCCGCGCCGGCAACCCGTACCGGCTGGTGCTGTCGATTCCGACGATGCTGTGGGTGATTGCGTCGGGGGCGCTGCACAACTTCAACATGTACGCGCTCGGCGCGTTCGTCGCGCCGTTTCTCGTACGCTTCCATCACATGAGCTTTTTCGCGGCGGGATGGGTCGCCGCGTTCGTCTACGGGTTCTCGGGCATCTTCGGTCTGACGGTGGGCGGCGCGCTCGCCGATCGTCTGTACGCCAAACGCGTGGACGGCCGTCTCATCGTCGGCACCGTGGCGATCGTGATCTGCGCGCCGTTGATGTATCTTGGGTCTCGGCCGTCCCGGCGGGCGATATCGTCGGCTTCACGGTGCTCATGAGCCTCGGGGTCGGCGTGATGTTCGCCTACTACTCGACCGTCTACTCGACGATTCACGATGTCGTCGAGCCGTCGCTGCGCGGCACGGCGATGGCGCTCTACTTCTTTGCGATGTACGTGCTCGGCGCGTCGCTCGGACCCGTCGGCACCGGGCTGGCGAGCGACTACTTCACGTTCCAGAAGGCGAGTGCCGCGGGCGCGGTCGAGCCGCTGCCGTTTGGCGCCATCATGGCCGCGGAATTTCGAAGCCTGGTCGGCGAGGCGAAGGGCTTCAATCTGAAGGCGCTCGAGCCGTTCCGGGCCGACGGCCTGCATACGGCGATGTACATCGTGCCGATCCTCGCGTCGATCCTCGCCGTCGTGCTGTTCGCGGCGTCGCGGACGGTGAAGAAAGACGTCGAGAAGCTGCAGACCTGGATGAAAGAGCCCGCGAAGACTTAGAGCGCATTGCGAAATCGCCGGCGGCCTCTCGTAGCGCAGCGCTCGTAACACCTGCGGCTTCTGCCCTCAACGTCAATGGTAGTAACCGACAAAGTCATAGTCGTCACCGGCGGCGCGAACGGGATCGGCGCGCGCGCTGTGCCGGAGGTTTGCCGCCGACGGCGCGAAGGCGGTCGTCGTCGCCGACATCGACGGCGACGCGGCGCAACGGCTGGCAGCGGAGATCGGCGGGTTCGGCGTGCTCACCGACGTCACGCGGGAAGCCGACCTTCGCGTCTGGTCGCGGAAGCCGTCAGCCGCTACGGCGCCGATCGATCTGTTCTGCTCGAATGCGGGCATCGCCGTCGACGGCGGCGAAGAGACGCTCAGACGCGGACTGGGCACGCTGCTGGAATGTGAACGTGATGGCGCACGTGTTGGCAGCCCGCGCCGTCCTTCCGGGCATGCTGGCGCGCGGCGCGGGCTACCTGCTGCAGACCGTCTCGGCCGCCGGGCTGCTGACGCACATCCACTCGGCGAGCTACGCCGTGACGAAGCACGCGTCGCTCGCCTTTGCCGAATGGCTGGCGATTACCTACGGCGATCGAGGAATCGGCGTGTCCGCGCTGTGCCCGCAGGGCGTCCGCACGGACATGCTCCGGCGCGCCGCCTCGAGCGGACGCAGCTTTCTCCTCGACTCGGCGCTCGAGCCCGAACAGGTCGCGGACGTCGTCGTCAAAGGTCTGGCCGACGAACGCTTCCTGATTCTTCCGCACCCCGAGGTCGCCGAGTACTTCCGCCGGAAAGCGGACGACTACGATCGCTGGCTGCGCGGCATGCGAAAGCTGCGCACCCAGAATCGGTAGCCGCCCGGAGGCTCACTTACGAAGGGTGAGCTTGTCCTCGACGCGCTTGACGTTCTCCACCTTGCCCGCCAGATCGAGCGCCCGCATCTTTTCAGCGGCGCTGCCGACCGTGCCGCTGAGGGTGACGACGCCATCGAGCGTGTCGACGTCGATCCGCAGGCCGCTGACATCGGGATCCGCAAGCAGCCTGCTCTTCACCTTGGTCGTGATGCCGGCATCCGTGACCGCTTCGGCAGCGGCGGTGCCGATCGACGTGTCGCCGGCCGATCCGGTCGTCGGCGCGGCGCCCGGCTCGCTGGACGGTGCGATGACGATGTTGTCCACGACGTCATTGACGCCCTTGGTGCTGCGGGCGATCTGCAGCGCCTTGGCTTCTTCCGCCGCGCTCTGGACGGTGCCGGTCAGCGTGACGACGTGATTGCGTGTGTCGACGTTGATGTTGCGCGCCTTGACGAGCTCGTCAGCCATCATCTGTGTCTTGACGCTGGTCGTGACTCCGGAGTCCGTCTGGGAGCAGCCGAGCACGAACAGGCAAGCGCGAGGAGACCGAGCATCGAACGACTCTTCATTAGGCGATCCTCCTTGAACGCCGTTCGCCAAATGCAAACGATGGCCCACACCTACCTCATCGCACTCAACCCGCCGAATCGCTGCGTTTCCGCGCGCGGGCCGCTCGGCGGTTCGGTGCCAGGCGCACAATTGCCTTACACTCCGTTCATCCATGCGAATACGCGCAGCTGTTCTGTGGGACCAGGGCCAACCGCTTTCTGTCGAAGCCGCCGAGCTCGACGCGCCAGGGCCCGGGGAAGTGCTCGTCGAAATCAAAGCGGCCGGCGTGTGCCACAGCGACCTCCATCCGGCCCGGGGAGACTGGCCCATCAAGACGCCGCTCGTGCTCGGCCACGAGGGCGCCGGAATCGTGCGAGAAGTCGGACCGTCGGTGACGAAGGTGCGCCCCGGCGATCACGTCGTCCTCTGTTGGGCGCCGGCGTGCGGCGTCTGTCCGCCCTGCCGCGAAGGACGCGAGGTGTTGTGCGATCGCGCGGAGAAAACGAACTACCGCAATCGGCTGCCGTCGGGGGCCGCCCGTCTGCACGCGCGCGATCGTGACGTGGCGCCGTTCCTCGGCACTGCCTGCTTCTCTGATTCGGTCGTCGTCGCTGAAGAGGGCGCGATTCCGGTGCCACACGATGTGCCGTTCGAATCGCTGGCAACGCTCGGGTGCGCCGTGCTGACCGGCGTCGGCGCGGTGACCAATGCCGCACGGGTGCCGGCCGGCTCGCGCGTCGCGGTGATTGGCGTCGGCGGCGTCGGCCTGAACATCGTGCAGGGGGCGCGGATTGCAGGCTGCGAGCAAATCATCGCGATCGATCGCCGTCCGGTCCCGTTGTCGCTCTCGACCCAGTTCGGCGCGACGCACACGCTCGAGGCGTCGGATGACACGGCGAAGGCCGTGCGGGAGCTGACGGCCGGCCGCGGCGCCGACTTCGTCTTCGATTCAGTCGGCAGCCCTGCAACGCTGACGACCGCGCTGAACTGCGCGCGCAAAGGCGGAGCGGTCGTGCTGACGGGTTTGTCGCGCGCCGACAGCCAGGGATCGTTTGCGATGTTTCCGTTCGTCATGCAGGAGAAGCGGCTGCTCGGATCGGTCTACGGATCCGGCCAGCCGTCGCGCGACATCCCGCGCCTGGTATCGCTGTTTCAGGAAGGGAAGCTCAAACTGCGCGAGCTGGTGTCGCGCACCTACGCGCTCGACGGCGTCAACGAGGCGCTGGACGCGCTGGCCGCCAGCGATGGCGCGCGCGGCGTGATTCAGGTGGGGCTGATTAGCGCTGCCTCCGAGATCTGGTGATTGGTTGATCTGGTGAATTGGGATTGTCGGGTAATCGGGCATTGGGTGATTTGGTGATTGTTGGTGAGAGTGGTTTGGCGATTGTCTGGTGATTTGGGGGTGGTGATTTGGTGATTGAACGTCAATTGAGCAATCAATCCCGCAATCAATCACTCAGTCGATCCTCCAATCAATCACCCAATCACCAGATCACCCGATCACCGGATTTGCGGCGCGAACTGGGGCTTGGCGATCTTGCCCTGACGCAGATCCTGTTCGTCGTTGGCCTGCCGTGGGTTGGCGTGGCCGCCAAACAGGGACCGTCGCATGTTGTCTTCTGGCTGATTGCGATGGTCCTGTTCTACCTGCCTTCCGCGATCGTCGTCATCCACCTCAATCGCCTGATGCCGCTCGAGGGCGGTCTGTATCAATGGGCGAAGCTCGGGTTCAACGACATGACCGGGTTTCTGGTCGCCTGGAACCTGTGGCTGTTCGCCATCCTCAACACGTCAGAGACCGGGCTGCAGATTACGCAATACGCCGCGTACGTCGGCGGGCCGCGGCATCGAGGGTCTGGCGAGCGACACGCGGGTGATTCTGTTCGCGAGCGCGGCCATCTTCTCCACGCTGGTCTGGCTCGCCATCCGCGGCTTGAGCTTCGGCAAGTGGGTGCACGCGAGCGGCGGCGTGCTGTTGCTGGCGACGTTCGCGATGCTGCTGGTCGTGCCGTGGCTGAACGTGGCCAAAGGCACGCTGCCGTCCTTTCACCCGCTGGCGACGGCGGCGCCGGTGGTGTCGCTGATGAGCCTGAACCTGCTCGGCAAGATGGGATTCGGGGCGCTCGGCGGTTTCGAATACGTGGCGATTCACGCCGGCGAGTGCCGCAGCCCGGTGCGGACGATCGCGGGATCGGTGGCGATCGCGGCGCCGATCATCGCCGTCATGTTCATCTTCGGCACCAGCTCGGTCCTCGCGCTGGTGCCGCTGGATCGGATCGATCTCATCGCGCCGATTCCGCAGGTGCTGAGCATCGGCTTCAGCGCCGTCGGCCTCACGATTCCGATCGCGAGCCTGACGATCCTCGTGCTGGCCGTGGTGCGCGTCGCGCAGGCGAGCGTGATGTTCACCGGCAACACGCGGTTGCCGATGGTGGCCGGGTGGGACGGCATTCTGCCGCCCTGGTTCACCCGTCTGCACCCGCGTTACCAGACGCCGGTGAACTCCATCGTCTTCATCGGCGCCATTACGTTCGCCTTCAGCGCGCTCGGACTGATCGGCGTCGGCAAGCAGGAAGCGTTTCAGCTGTTGTGGGTGGCGTCGGCGGTCTTCTACGCGCTCACCTATCTCGTGATGTTCGCGCTGCCGATGACCGGCCTGCGGGCGCATCCGCCGGCGCCGCTGTGGGTGAAGGCCGCGGCGCTGTCGGGTTTTCTGATGACGCTGCTGTACATCGCGCTGGCGATCGTGCCGATCGTCCAGGTCGAGAGCCGGTTGATGTTTGCGCTGAAGTTGTCGGGGCTGGTCGCGTTGACCAACCTCATTGGCCTCGCGGTCTTCAGACGGGCGCGATCAGCGCGTTGATTCGGGAAGTCGCAGGATCGGAATCGAACCGATCAGCAATTCCTATTTGCAGCGCACTTAGGGCTGCCGGCAGCTGAAATTCGCCGCGTCGTCCGAACTGCCGGTGCCGTTCCACTTCGCGACCTGCGGATACGGACCAGAGCGGCCGCGTCCGCACCGTGGCGCCCTGCGCCACCTGCGACGCGATCATCTTGTCGGGCGCCGTCCCTTTTTCGACCCAGGGCTCCAGCGCCGCGAGCGCGTCGAAGCGGTTCGGGCTCGTGCCGCCGGCGCAGTGACCCATGCCCGGAACCATGAACAGCCTCGCGAACTCCGCGGTGGCCGACGCGCCGCCCATCTTCTTCTGCATCCCCTCGTAATAGTTCACGAGGTCGGCCGCCGGAATCAGCGGGTCGGCCCAGCCGGTGTAGAGCAGCAGCTTGCCGCCGCGCCGCCTGAACGCCGTCAGGTCCGGATCCGCGTCGTCGAGCACCGGCGACAGCTCGTTGATGACCATCGTCGCGTCCTTGTCCCAGTCGTAGGCCGGCCCTTTCCAGTTCGTCCAGATCGCCAGGCCCGGCGCCGGACTCGGCCGGCCCGAATCGGGCGCGTTGGCCAGCGTGCGATCGAGCCCGAGCGGGTTGACTTCGCTGCCCACGTACATGCCGGGAAAGATCGTTTCGCCGGTGCGCGGGTTCCTGGGCCCTTGATAGATCTTCTTCAGCGCCGCAACCTGCGGCGCGGTGAGGCAGTCAGCGGAGTCAGAGCCCTTACATTGCAATCGTCGCCGGATCGAACTTGCACTTGCGCGGGTCGTCGATGATCGCCGTCGCCCAGGCCGTCGACCTTGTCGCAGGCGTCGAGCACCGCGCGGTTGATCATCGGCAGCTTGGCGGTGGGGATGTAGCTGGCCGGATCGTTGTGCGTCGCCTCGTAGTTCCAGTAGCCCACCATGTGCAGGCGGACGCGGTTGTTGGCGGGATCGCCGGCGACGATGCCGTTGTAGTCCTCGGGGTAGCGTCGCGCTTCGGTCAGCGCCTGATGTCCGCCGGTCGAGCAACCCATGAAATAGGACTGCTGCGGGTCGCGCTTGTAGTACGACTTCGCGACCTGCTTGGCGACCTGGGTCATGAGATGCGTGGCGCGGTAGCCCCAGTCGACGACCATCTCGCGGTGGCCGACCCCGAAGTGAAGTCGAGGCCGGTCGTCGTCGTGCCCATGTCGGTGTTCGTCGTCGCGTAGCCTTTGGCGAGACCGTTCGCGAGCGCCGGATAGCTGATGACGCCGCCGGCGCCGCCGTTGCCGGTGCCGAGGAATTTGCCGTTCCAGGTTTCGGCTGACGGCAGCCACACTTCGATCCGGATGTTCGACTCCGGTGTCGGCTTGAGCGTCGCGGCCACGCGGCAGAAGGCCGGCACCGTCATCGCCGGCGCGCTCGCGTTGGCGTTCGGCTTGAACGGTCCGGCGGCAACAGCCGCTGCGGTCGTGATCGTCGTGTCCTGCAGCTTGAGGCCGGTCAGCGCTTCGCACGAACCGGACGGCGATTGCGCGGCGACCGTCGCGGCAACACACGCGGCGAGCGCACACGCGATCGCGAATCGCTCGGCTACAGCAGTGCGGCTCATCGCTGACCTCCCGTGCTCGTCGTCTTCGCCGGCGGCGGCGGCGGGGCAGGTGGTGCCGCGACACACGCGAAGTTCGCCGCTTCATCGATGCTCCCGGTGCCCTTGTAGCGGGCGACCAGCGGATACGTGCACAGCGGACGCGTGCGATCGATCTTGCCGTTGGTGCTGTGCGTCGCGATCAGCTTGTCCGGCGCGGTGCCCTTTTCCACCCATTGTTCGAGCGCGCCGATGGCGTCGAACTGATTCGGTCCGGGACCGCCGGCGCAATGGCCCATGCCGGGAGCGGTGAAGAACCGGTAGAAATCTCTCGTCGGCGCGAGTCCGCCCATCGCCTTCACGACGCCCTCGTAATACGCGACGGTATCCTGCGGCGGCACGACCGGGTCGGCCCAGCCGGTGTACATCAGCAGCTTGCCGCCGTGCTTCTTGAACGGCGTCAGATCCTTTTCGACCGCCGCCATGAACGGCAGCTTCTGCTCCGCATAGGCGAGGTCGCGCTCCCAGTCGATGGTGCGGTAGTCCCAATTCGGATCGTGAAACAGCCAGTAGCGGAAGAACCCGACGCGCATCGGCTCCGGCGGATCGACGATGTACTGCCGCCAGCTTTGGCCCGCGCTCTCGCCGAAGCCTTCGCTGCCGCGCGGCCAGCCCGTGAAGATGGCTTCGCCGGTCCGAGGGTTCTTCGCCCCGTCGTACATCTTCTTCGCGGCGTCCACCTGCGGAGCCGTCAGGCACGTCGCGTCATCCGTCCCGGACTTGCAGAGAAGCTTCGCCGGATCGAAGTGGCAGCGACGCGGGTCGTCGATGATGCCGTCCTTCAAGCCGTCCAGCCCGTCGCACGCGTCGACGACCGATTTGGTCAGCAGCGCGAGCTTGGGCTGCGTGAACAGCGGCTTGCCGTCCGCGGCGTGCGTGGCCATCCAGGACGAGAGAAACCCGAAGGTCTGACGAATCCGGTTGTTGGCGGGATCGCCGGCGACGATGCCGTCGTAGTCCTCGGGATAGCGCTGCGCTTCGGACAACGCCTGCTGGCCGCCGGCGGAGCAGCCGACGAAATAGGATCGCTCCGCGAACCGGCCGGCGGCGTTGCGGATGATCAGCTTCGATGCATCGGTCATCACGTGAATCGCACGGTGACCGTAGTCGATCAGTTTTTCAGGATGACCCACGCCGAACTTCATGTCGTCGCCGGTGTGCCCGGTGTCGGTGCTCGCCGTCGCGTAGCCGCGACGGAGTGCCGTGGCCATCGCGGTGTACGAGATCGACCCCTGATACCCGCCGTTGCCGACGCCCTGGAATTTGCCGTTCCACGCATCGACTGGCGGAATCCACACCTCGAACCTGATGTCCGAGTCGGTCGTCGGTCGCGCGGTCCCTTCGACACGGCAGAAGGCCGGCAGACTTCATCCGCGGCCTGCGCGCCCGGCGGCAGGAACTGACCGGCCGCGATCGCCTCCGCTGATTTGATCGTGACGTTCGGAATCGTCAGCGCCGCGAGGCTCGCGCAGGTCGTCCCCGTCGACGCCGCCGGGATGACGACTGTGGTGGCGAGCGGAGTCAGCGCGACGGCAAACGCTGCGGCAAGGCGACGGGTCATGGAGCGGCCTCCTGGCCCGCGATTATACGCAAGCTACCGCCCGTATAATCCGTCAATTGGAGGTCGCATGACGCGTCGAATCAGCCCGCTGAACGTGGTCCTCGCACTGTTCTTCGTGTACCTCGGCCTCGGCGCAGACGCCGCCCGACGATCACTTCTTTACGTCCGAGGGCGTCAGGATCCGGTACGTGGACGTCGGCCGCGGCGAGCCGGTCGTCCTGGTGCACGGCTTTTCGTCGAGCCTCGATGCGAACTGGGGCAATCTCGGCATCATCGAGAAGCTCTCGAAAGACTTTCGCGTCATCGCGCTGGACTGCCGCGGTCACGGCAAGAGCGACAAGCCGCACGACGCGGCCAGCTACGGGATCAACATGATCGAGGATGTGACCAGGCTCCTCGATCATCTGGCGGTGCGAAGGGCGCACATCGTCGGGTACTCGATGGGCGGCGCCATCGCCGGCAAGTTCATCACGACGCACCCCGATCGCGTCATCAGCGCGGTCTTCGGCGGTTCGGCGCCGCGCCTGATCTGGACGGCGCAGAGCGAGCGCGACTCAGAGGAGCTGGCGGTCTCGCTGGAAAGCGGTCAGGGCATGCGGCCGTTGATTCTAAGGCTCGCCCCGCCGAACGAGCCGAAGCCGTCGGACGAGGCGATTGCGGCGCAATCGCGTGCGACGCTGGGACGCAACGACGCGTTGGCGCTGGCCGCGGTTCAGCGCGGTAACAAGAATCAGGTCGTTACGGCCGCCGAGGTGAAAGCCTTGCGGATGCCGCTGCTCGCGGTGGTCGGCAGCGCGGATCCGATCAAGGCCGGCGTCGACGCGTTCAAGCAGCTCAAACCCGAGCTGACCGTGATCGTGATCGACGGCGCTACGCACAGCGGTGGGCGGGGCGCGCCGGGACGACCGGAATTCGCCTCGGCAGTCCACGACTTTCTGGCCGCGCACCGTTCAACGTCCGATTTTTGATGCGGCCGCAGCCTGACGGGCGGCGTCGGCCTCGGCCTTGAGCCAGTAGCCTTGTCGTTCGAGCGCCGTCGGCCGCGGCGGCGAACTTCGTCACGAACGCCTCGTGTGTCGGGTAGAGCGACTTCAGCGTCGCGTCGTCGAACAGCCGCGTTCTGCCGAACAGGAAGCAGAAATTGCGCGCCGCGCCGGGCGCTGACTCCTGAGCGCCGGCGTTGGCGCCGCCGTCGATCGTCGCAGTCGGCGCCTCGATCTCGGGCAGACGGATCCCGCCCTTCGCAAGGCCGCGTTCATCGCGCAGCACCGGATCCGGGGCGGCGTGGTCCCCCAGCTCGATCGATGGAGACTGTGGCGGCACCTTGCCATCCGCACCCAGAGCGTCATCGCCGCGAGCGCGGCTTTGACGACGGCATGATGCGGGGCGCTGTTCACGGGATCTTTGCAGCCCTGACCCATATCGAGCGGCGGCGGTGCTTCTGCAACCCATCGTGGCGTCTCCGCGTGGGCGGCGCCGGCGATTTCCCAGCGGCGGTAGCGGTCGAATGACGGCTGATGGGTGAGATGCGCGCGCAACGCGACCATGTCACCCTCAGTTTGCAGGTCGAGCACAGGCACGTCGATGTCGGTCCGAATGTGGGCGCCCGGCGGGACGGGGTTGTCGGTGTCTCTCGCCAGTCCCTCCGCCTTGAAGCCGGACGCGTTCGCGCCGCGGCTGTGCACGAGATATCCGTCGAAGAGGTGCGTGACCGGATGAACGGCGTTGATATACGTCACGAGCCGGAACGCCGACTGCGACCGGCCCGTCGCGATGACTTTGCGAACGGTCACGCCGCCGAGCACGTCGGGCGTCTTCGACTCCCGCACCGCGCGGGCGGCCTGGGAGAAGATGTCATATGAGTACGCATCGCCGGGATGGACGAGCGAGCCGTATCGCGTCTTGTCCCAGTCCTTCAGTCCGCTGCGCGGAGAGTTGACGCCGGCCGCTTGTGCGCCGACGCCGACCCAGGCGTAGCCGTCGCGTAGCAGCAGCTCCTGCATCTGCATGAAATCGGCCGCGCCTTCCGCGAGCGCCGTCACGTTCAGCCATTCCACGACCACGATGCCGTTGAAGCGTCTGGCGTCGGCCGGCACGCGGACCACCATCCGCACCTTGAACTCGGCGGTCGAGTCTGTCGACGACCGTCCAGTGGCCGTCGATGCCGGGAGCCGTCGTGGGTTTGAAAGACGAGGCCGTTCCGGCGACAAAGAACTCGTTCTCCGTATAGCCCGCGCGCGCGAGGTCCGCGGCCGGCATCGCGCCAAATGCTTGTCCGCGATCGCCGCCAGTGACGGGACCGCTGACGATCGCGGCGGCCAACATGAAGATCATCATCGGATAATCCTCGCAGAGGTTTCGAATCGCGGATCATGGTCAGTCCTGCCTCGCCGAAGTCGAAGGGAACTGCAGCGAAGGCGGCCTGCCTCGCCGAAGCTCGAAAGGACACTGCGAGCGAAGGCGGGCCTGCCTCGCCGAAGCTCGGAAAAATACTCCGAGCGAAGGCGGGTCATGCGACGGTGAGCACCACCTTACCCTTTACGTTCCGTCCGGCCATCATCGCGAGCGCGTCGGCGGCACGCTCGAGCGGAAACGTCCCCGAGACGTGAGGTTTCAGCTTGCCTTCAGCAAACCATCGTCCCAACTTGTCCATCGCGGCCAGGAACCGCTGCGGTTCCCGTCGCGTGAACTCGCCCCAGAAGACGCCGACGATCGCGCAGCCCTTGAGCAACGTGAGGTTCAGCGGGATCTTCGGAATATCTCCCGCGGCGAAGCCGACCACCAGCAGCCGGCCCCGCCACGCGATCGAGCGCAGCGCGAGCTCGGTGTAGGTGCCGCCGACCGGATCGTAGACCACGTCGGCGCCCTTGCCGCCCGTGATCGCCTTGATCCGCTCGCGCAGATCTTCCGTCGCGTAGTTGATGGTCTCGTCCGCGCCGTGCTCGCGGCAGACCGCGAGCTTGTCGTCGGTCGACGCACAGGCGATGACCCGTGCCCCGAGAACCTTGCCGATCTCGATGGCCGCGATGCCGACACCGCCCGACGCCCCCAGCACCAGCAGCGTTTCGCCCGCCTTCAACTCGCCGCGGTCGCACAGCGCGTGCTCCGATGTCGCGTAGGTGAGACCGAAGGCGGCCGCGCTCACGAAGTCCATGCCGGTTGGAATCGGCAGCAGGCGGGTCACGTCCACATTCACTTCTTCGGCGAACGCTCCGTATCCAGTAATCGCCATCACCGGATCGCCGGGCTTCCAGCGCGTGACGCCGTCGCCGACGGACTTGACGATGCCCGCGAGCTCGCTTCCAGGCGAAAACGGCAGCGGCGGCTTCAGTTGGTACTTGTTCTGGATGATCAGCACGTCCGGGAAGTTGACGCTCGCCGTCTTGACCGAGACGACGACTTCGCCCGGACCGGGCACCGGCGACGGGACGTCCTCGACGACCAGGGATTCAGGCGGACCGTAGGCTTTGCAGAGGACAGCTTTCATGGGGTCAGATCTTGATTTTATGCGCGGGCGGCGCAGGATCAATCATCGCGCATAAAATCAAGATCTGACCCCTACGACGCGGGCTCTCCGGCCGTGACCGGAATGCACTGCCCGGAGATGTTGCGCGCGTGCTCGCTGCAGAGGAACGCCGCCAGCGACGCGATGTCCTCGGCCGTCGACATCCGCCGGAGCGGCGCGCGGTCGACGAACGACTCGCGCATCCGCTCGACCGAAATCCCACGGACGTCGGCCTGTCCCTGAATGACGCGATCGATGCGATCGCCGGCGACCGCGCCAGGCGCGATCGCATTGACCGTGATGTTGTGGCGGCCGAGCTCCACGGCGAGACCGTAGGTCATCCCGATCTGGCCGGCCTTGGCCGAACAGTACCCGACGCGGTACGCCAGACCGCGCCGCCCGGCCATCGACGCGATGTTCACGATGGCGCCGCGGCCGGCGGCCATCATCGCGGGCACCGCGAAGCGCGAACACAGGTACGCGCTCGTCAGGCACGAGTTGATCGTGTAAAACCAGTCGTCGGTCGAGTAGTCCTGAATCGGCTTGGTCGGTCCGCCGTCGCCGGCGTTGTTCACCAGCGTGTCGACGCCGCCGAACGCCTGGCGTCCCGCCTCGACGATCGCCTGCGCGCCTTCTTCGCGCGCGGCGTCCGCGACGACTGCAACCGCCTGTCCGCCGGACGATCGAATCATCGCGACGGTCTCGTTGACGAGATCCTGGGATCGCGCCGCGCAGACCACGCGGGCGCCCTCGCGCGCGAACTGCTGCGCCAGCACGCGGCCGATGCCCTTGCTGGCGCCGGTGATGATGGCAATGCGGTCGTTCAGCAAACCCACGCCGTTCCTCCTACGTGCGTAGCGCCTGAAGGCCTTTCAGCCCACGCAGATACACAAGGCCTGCGACTACGAGCCGCACTACGGATCACACCCTCATGGTGCAGCCGCGCAATCTCGGTGCCGCTCATGCCGAGCCGATCGCGCAGGATCTCTTCCGTGTGTTCGCCGAGCAGCGGCGCCGGCGTGCGCACGGTCCCCGGCGTGTCGGACATCCGCACCGGCGGTCCGGTCATCCGGATCGAGCCGGCCACTGGATGCGTGCTCTCGACCATCGATCCACGCGCGCGCACCTGCGCGTGATCCACAACCTGGTCGATGGTGTTGATCGCGCCCATCGGAATGCCCGCCGGCAGCAGCACGGCTTCCCATTCCTCGTAGGTCCGCGTGAGAAACGCTTCCTGCAGCGCCGCCACCAGCGACATCCGGTTCGCATTGCGGCGCGCGTTGGTCACATAGCGCGGATCGTCCATCATCTGCGCGAGGCCGACGCAGGGGGCAGAAGGTGCGCCACAGCTTGTCGCTGCCGATGCCGATGGCGATGTCGCGCGTCCTGGTGCGAAACGTCTGATAGGGCAGCAGCGCGCCGTACGCGGTGCCGAGCGGGCCCGGCACGATGCCGTCGGCCAGATAGGCGCCAATCATGCCCGAGAGAATCCCGAGCTGGCCTTCGAGCATCGACACGTCGAGGAACTGGCCGCGCCCGGTCTGCTGGCGCGCGTGGAGCGCCGCGAGGATCCCGAAGGCCGCATACATCCCGGCCGTAATATCGGCGATCGACACGCCCGCTCGAACGCCGGCGCCGCCTGGTTCTCCCGTGATGCTGATCATGCCGCTCTCGGCCTGCACGACGAGGTCGAGCGCCGCCCGGTCGCGATACGGGCCGTCCTGGCCGAACCCTGAAATGGAACAGTACACGACGCGCGGCTGCCGCTCGCGCACGCGGGCGTAATCGATGCCCAGCCTCGCGACGGTGCCGACGCGCAGGTTTTCGAGCACGACATCCGCGCGATCGAGCAGCCGGAAAAAAAGCGCCTTGCCCTCCGGGTGCTTGAGATCGAGCGCGAGGCTCTTCTTGTTGCGATTCAGGTTGACGAAGTAGGCGGCTTCGTCGCCGTAGAACGGCGGTCCCCAGGCGCGCGCGATTTCGCCGTCGAGCGGCTCGATCTTGATGACCTCCGCTCCGTAGTCGCCGAGCATCGTCGAGGCAAACGGGCCGGCGAGCGCGTGTGAGAGATCGAGGACGGTGATGTCGGAGAGGGCAGACATAGTCGGTAGTCGGGAATCGGGAATCGCTAGTCGATAGTCTAGTCGACTCCCGAGTCCTCGACTCCCGAATCCCGACGAATCCCGAATCCCGACGATCCCGAATCCCGAATCCCGACTACCGACTGGAGTGCGTCTCGTGCTGCCGCAGCGTCGTCAGGACTTCCGAGGCGGCCATCGAGAGGCGGCGCCAGGCGGCGTCGGCGGCGTCGAGCCGTGATTCGGCGCCGACGCGCTCGAGGATTTCGGCGGCGTCGAACAGACCGCTGGCCGAGAGATTGCTGGCCGCGCCTTTCAGGCGCTGGGCTTCGCGGCGGATCGTGTCGGAGTCCCGGGCGTCGACCGCCGCCTTGATCGCGTTCAGGCGCGCGGGGCAGTCGTCGAGAAAGCTGCCGATGACGTCAGACAGCAGTTTTTCGTTGCCCGCGAGGCGCTCGAGAGCGGCCGTCCGGTCGAATGCCGGCGACGCGGCGCGGGCGGCCGGTGCCGCCGGCGCATCATCCTCCACCGTCGAGAACAGCATCCGCGGTTCGAGCGGTTTCGAGAGGTAGCCGTCCATGCCGGCTGCCACGCAGCGCTCACGATCGCCGTTCATCGCATGCGCCGTCATGGCGACGATGCGGATGTGGCCGCCGGTTTCCTGCTCGCGCGACCGAATGGCCGCCGTGGCTTCGAATCCACCCATCTCCGGCATCTGAACGTCCATCAGCACCAGATCGAACGCCTCGCGGGCCGAGCGCGTCGAGCGCCTCGCGTCCGTTGTTGACGACGGTGACCTTGTGGCCGCGTCGCGTCAGCAGTCCCTGCGCGACCCGCTGATTGACGACGTTGTCCTCGGCCACCAGGATGGTGACGAGCCGCGCCGGCGCGGCTGACTCGGCCGGCTTGATCGGCGCTGGCCTGGGCGGCGGCGCCGGCGTGCGATCGAGCGCCTGACAAATCGCCTCACACAGATCGGTGGCTTTGATCGGTTTGGTCAAATACGCGGCAATCCCAAGCGCTTTGCAGCGCGAGACGTCGCCTTCGAGCCCCGACGAGCTGAGCATCATGATCGTGGAGCCCGCGAGGTCGGGACGCTTCCAAATCTGCTCCGCCACGTCGAAGCCATCGAGGTCGGGCATGTTCGCGTCGAGCAACACCAGCGCGAACGGCTGGCCCTCGCGCGCCGCTGTGGTCAGTGCTTCGAGCGCCGCACGACCGCCGGCCACTGACGTCGGCCGCATCCGCCAGTTGCTCGCCTGCGCTTCGAGAATCCGCCGGTTCACGACGTTGTCGTCGATGATCAGCACGCGGCGATCGGCGAGCCGGGAACGATCCTGGGACCCTTCAGACACGTTCGCGATGTCGAACGCCGCGGTGAAATGAAATGTGCTGCCGACGCCCGGCTGGCTCGCGACGGACATGCGGCCGCCCATCATCTGCACGAGCGTCGTGGAGATGGCGAGACCCAGGCCGGTGCCGCCGAACCTGCGCGTCGTCGACCCGTCGGCCTGCCTGAAGGCTTCGAAGATCGTCTCCTGCTTGTCCTGTGGCGATGCCGATGCCCGTATCGGAGACCGAGAAGTGGAGCATCGTGCAGCCGTCGTTCCGCATGTCTTCGCGGACCGACACGAGCACGTGACCCGATTCGGTGAACTTGACGGCATTGCCGACGAGATTGGTGATGACCTGTTTCAGGCGGACCGGGTCGCCGACGATGCCGGCCGGCGTGTCAGGCGCGATGTCGCACAGGAGCTCCAGGCCTTTGGCGTGCGCGCGCATCCCGAGCGGCTTGAGCGCGTCGCCGATGGCATCGGCGAGCGAAAACGGCACCGCTTCGAGCTCCAGCTTGCGCGACTCGATCTTCGAGAAGTCGAGGATGTCGTTCAGAATCGTCAGCAGCGACTCGGCGGACGACTTGACGGCGTTGAGGCAGTCGGCTTGATACGGGGTCAGCTCGGTGTCGAGGGCCAGCGCCGTCATGCCGATGATGCCGTTCATCGGCGTGCGGATCTCGTGGCTCATGTTCGCCAGGAACTCGCTCTTCGCCTTGGTGGCGTTCTCCGCCGCCTCCTTGGCCTTCGCCAGCTCGAGCTGCGCGGTCGCCCGCTCGGTGCAGTCGCGGATGATCGTCGAGAACCCGATCGGCCGGCCGTCGGCGTCGCGATCGAGCGACACGGACTGCTCGAGTGATTTCTCGACGCCGTTGATCGTCGATCGGTACTCGAACGCCTTCTCAGGAATCCCGGTCTTCCACACCTTCGAGTACACCTCGCGCAGCTTGACAATGCGCTCGTCGGTGCCGGAGTTCTCCTTGAAGTTGGTACCGAGAAGCGTCTCTCGCGAGCGGTCGAACAGCCGGCAGAAGGCGTTGTTGACGTAGCGATAGTTGCCGGCGCGGTCGACGACGGCGCAGGCGTCTTCGATCTCGTCGAGGATGGCGTCGAAGCGGACCGGACCGAGCGACAGCGCGGTCGGCATCTGCTGGCCGACGCCGATTTCGTGAGCGATCGCGACGATCCGCCGGACACCGCCGATGGTCTGGGCGGAGAGCGTCGATCTCCACGAGCAACTCGTGCCCGTCGCGATGGATGGCTGTGACCCTCCGCGAGAGGGAGGTCCCGTCGTTGGCGGCGAGGAAGGTCTGCAGGCTCTCGTCGTGCCGTTCGCGATTTCGTGCAGGGATGAGCATGTTCGACGGCTGCCCGATCGCCTCGGCCCGGGTCCACCCGAAGAGACCCTGCGCCCCGGCGTTCCATTCCGTGATCACGCCCGCGCTGTCCTGCTCGATGCGCGCCTCGAAGTCCGTTCGAATCATGATGATCGGTAGGTAGCGTCCGGCTTCCCCGTCCCGCCGAAGCCGCTCGGCGGCGAAGGCGGAAGCCAGGCCCGTTTCCTCTTATATCGGCAGGAGGGCGCCGTCCGTGTGCGCTCAGCTGTGGGGCCAACGTGGGCGGATGCGGTAAATTGTGGGAATGCCTGATGCCGTTGTCGTCTCCACCGCGCGCACACCGCTCTGTAAGAGCTGGCGCGGCGCATTCAACATGACCCATGGCGCCACGATGGGCGGCCACGCGCTGTGCCACGCGATCCAGCGAGCGCATCTCGATCCGGGCGATATCGACGATGTGATCATGGGGTGCGCGAATCCCGAAGGCGCGACCGGCCGCAACATCGCCCGTCAGATTGCCATCCGCGCGGGTTGTCCGGTCACGACCTCTGGCATGACGATCAATCGCTTCTGTTCGTCGGGGCTGCAGACCATCGCCATGGCGGCGCAGCGCGTCATCAGCGGCGAGGGCGAGATCTACGCCGCCGGCGGCGTGGAATCGATTTCCTGCGTCCAGAACGAAATGAACAAACACATGCTCAACGAGGAGTGGATCCTCGAGCACAAGCCAGAGCTGTACTGGCCGATGCTGCAGACGGCCGAGTACGTCTCCAAGAAGTACGGCATCCCGCGGGAGCCGCAGGACGAGTACGGCGTCCGCAGCCAGCAGCGCGCCGCGGCGGCGCGAGCGGCCGGGAAGTTCAACGACGAGATCGTGCCGATGACGACCACGATGAAGGTCGTGGACAAGGCGACCGGCGCCGAATCGACGAAGGAGGTCACCGTCGCGCAGGACGAAGGGCATCCGCGCCGACACCACCTACGAGGGCGTGTCGAAGATCAAGCCGGCCATCGAAGGCGGCGTGATCGCGGCCGGCAACGCCAGCCAGTTCTCCGACGGCGCGAGCGTCGCGGTCGTGATGAGCGCGGCGGCGGCGGCGAAGCGCGGCGTGAAGCCGCTGGGCATCTTCCGGGGATTTGCGGTCGCCGGCTGCGAGCCCAACGAGATGGGCATCGGTCCGGTGTTCGCGGTGCCGAAGCTGCTGAAGCAGACCGGCACGAAGCTGGAGGACGTGGATCTCTGGGAGCTGAACGAAGCGTTCGCCGTCCAGGTGATCTACTGCCGCGATCGGCTGGGCATTCCGGACGACCGTCTCAACGTCAACGGCGGCGCGATCGCGGTCGGCCATCCGTACGGGATGAGCGGCGCCAGGCTGGTGGGGCACGCGCTCATCGAAGGCAAGCGGCGCGGCGCCAAGAAAGTCGTCGTCACGATGTGCATCGGCGGCGGCATGGGCGCCGCGGGGCTGTTCGAGGTCGTGTAGTCTTCAGTCCCCAGTCGTCAGTCATCAGTCTCAAGTCGGCAGTCGTCAGTCTCAGTCGTCGGTCTCAGTCGTCAGTGCCTGTATTTGTCGTCAGTCGTCGCGCGGTCGATTGATGGCTGGCACTGATGACTTGGACTGATGACCGAACTGATGACTGAGACTGACGACCGACGACTGAATGACTGACGACTGATGACTGGCGACTGACGACTTCACTTGACAACATTCAGCGTCACGTCCACCTTCACGATCTCCCCGCTGACCTTGTCGGTCGCCGTTGTGAACTGTGACGTCTGCCCGTCGCGCAGCACCATCGAATCGCTGGCGCGGAACGAGCGGAACGACGGATTGCCTGGCGGCGGCTTGTTCTCGGTGGGATTCGGGCCATCGCCGTACACCGACGAGTCCTCAATCGTGATTTCAACCCGGAACCGCCCGTCATCCTGGACCGCAGACACAGAGCAATCGATGCTGGTGCCGACGTCCTGATACTGAACCGGTCCACCCTGCGGCAAGTCTTTCGGCATGTTCGCGGTCATCATCATCATGACCGGGACCTTGGCGCCCATCCGGAGCGTCGCCACGCGACCCGGCGTTGACCGACAGCGTGTACGGCAGGCTGCTCAGCTTCTTCTCGCCCTGGAAGCGGGAGACGACCACCGAGACTTTCAAAGGCGTGACCGCCGCCGGCGCCGGCTTCGGAGCCGGCGGCGCAGGTTTTTCCTGGGTGCGCACGATGACCGACGAGGCCAGCGCGAACGCGAAGACGAGCGCAATCATTTGCAGATGTTTCGTCACGGACGTTCTCCTTCTATGCCGCTCGAGTCGAGCGGCTCGATAACGATCGGTGAAATGACGAGCGGGTCCATTGCGGGAAGGGGCATCGGCCCTTCCTTCGCGAGCGGCGTGAGGTCCACCCGCGCATCGCGCACGTCGGCGATCAGGCGCTGCAGCGCCGTCGTCTCGCGCGCGTCGAAGAGCGGTTCTGCGGTTCGGGCATCGACGTTCGGTACCGGAGTGTCCGGCTTGCTCGTCCCGCCGAAGCCGCGCAGCGGCGTAGGCGGAAGCCGGACCCACCGTCCCTGGAACGACAGCGGGCACGACGACGGTGGATCCAATCGACTTCGACGCCAGAAGAGGCGCAGTCTCCGGCCGGCGCGCCGGCGAAACCATCCGCACCGCCAGTACCAGGGCTGCTGCCGCCGCCACCGTCGCGACACCCGCAAACAGCCACCCGAATCCACGGGACGCCGGCGCTGGCTCGTCGGCGATGCGCGCGCGCACGCGGACCAGAAACTCCGGCGACGGATCCACCGCGAGCGCCCGTTCGAGCTCGCGCTCGAGTGCCGCGTCCTTCACTGGGTCCATTGCAACTGCTCCTTCAAACGCTGCCGGGCCAGAAACAACCGCGATTTCACGGTCCCTTGCGGGACGTCCAGCAGCCGCGCCACTTCGTTGGTGTCGTGTCCCTCGATGCCAGCCAGCACGATCACGATGCGCAGCTTGTCGGGGAGACTGTCGATCGCCGTCCACAAGAGCGCCGCGCGCTCGCGGGCGATCACTTCGTCCGACGTGTCTGCCGCGGCCGTTTCCTGCGTGGCCGTCTCCCTCGCCAGGCGGCGGCGATCGCCTCGCTGGCGGTCGAGCGCGAGACGCCACGTCATCCTCACCAGCCAGGCCCGGAACCGCTCGCGGTCGCGGAGCTGGTTGAAGCTGCGGTATGCCTTGACGAACGCTTCCTGCGCGACATCCTCGGCGTCCTGCCGGTGGCGCAACACGCCGTAGGCCACGCGAAACGCCAGCGTCGAGGATTCGACCAGCCGCGCTTCGAACTCGCGTTCCAGCGCCGCGTCGTTCACCGCGACGTTCCCGCCGGCCAGTCGATCTGCGAAGCCATGCATCCGTTCATTTGGGCAAGACGCCACAACCTCGCGGCTGGTTCAGTGCGCCGCGCCGTCGGGGCTTGGGGCCAGGGGCTCGTGAACTGTCTCGCGACCCGGTACGCCGGCACGATCGCCACGAAAGCACGAAATCACGAAGAACTCAAGAGTCTGACTCGTAGCGCGAGCGCCCGTTCAGCGCTGCTGCCGGCGATAGAATACGCGTCTATGACAAGGCTGAGCCGGAGAGAGGCCCTCGGACTCCTGGGAACAACGGCCGGGGGTGGACTTCTGGCGCTCCATGGCATTCGCCTGGACGCGCAGGCGCCCGCGTTTCCGCGCGGCGCCATCATCCGGACCCTGTTGAAGGACGTCGCGCCCGATGCGATCAAGGGCTCGACGCTGTTCCACGAACACCTGTCGATTCGGTATCCGCTGACGAAGGCGCTCGCCACCGCCCAGGGCCGGCCGGTGCCCGCGAGCTTTACGGATGATGTCGACCTGATGATCGAAGAAACGAAGGCCGCCGCCTCGGACGGCGTCGGCTGCATCGTCGACGGCGGGCATCCGGACATGGATCGCGATCTCGCGGCGCTGACGCGAATCGCCGCCGAATCGGGCGTGGCGATCGTCGCCAGCGGCGGCTACTACATGCAGCGCAACTATCCGCCCGAGATCGCGACGAAGACCGCCGATCAAATTGCCGACGATCTCGTCCGCGATGCGAAGGCGCAGCGGCTTGGCGCTTTCGGCGAGATCGGACAGCAGGGCGGCGTTCTCACAGACGATGAGCGGAAGGTGTTCACGGCGGTGGCGAAGGCGCAGGTCAAGACGGGCCTGCCGATCTTCACGCACAACCCGTACCTCGGCGCGCGCGAGGTGAACCCGCCGATACCGATGGACGCCGCGCTCAAGCAGCTCGATCTGCTCGAGGCGGCGGGCGCCGACGTCAAGCACGTGGCCATCGGCCATGTCTGCTGTCTCGCCGACACGACCGCTGCGATTCCCAAGCAGCTCGCGAAACGCGGTGTCTTCGTCGGCTTCGATCGCGTCACGATTCCGATCGTGCCGGACGCTCAGAAGGTCAGCACGATTCTGGCGTTCCTGGAGGCCGGCTACGCCGATCAGCTGCTGTTGTCGTCAGACTTCAGCACCGGCCGGGCCTTGAAGAAGAACGGCGGCCCCGGCGTTGCGCAGACCGCGACGGTGTTCGGGCCGATGCTCCTGAAGGCTGGCGTCGACGAAGCGACGCTGCGCCGCGTCCTCGTCGACAACCCGCGCCGCTTCCTCGCACACGTCCCGAAGGGTTGAAGTAAAGCCTCAGCGGTCCTGGGACAAGACAAGAACGGTGTACGGGCCAATGCCGACCGTGGCTCGGAACGGCATGTTGTCCATCGGATCGCCGCCCGCGAACGTGTCGTAACCCGGATGATTGCCGAAGTCCGGGCTGTACCCCTGCCAATCGCTGTTGAAACGCACGCGCCACTGTCCCGCGCGTGGGAACCCGAACGACGTACCCGTCGTAGCTGCGGTTGGCGAAATTCGCCACCACCACGACATCGTCGCCCGGCCCGCCATCGGCCCAACGATGAAAGGCGAGAACCTTGTCGGCGTTGTTGACATGGTGGACGTTGAGCTGCTGGCCGCCGAGACCGCGCGTCTGATTGAACCAGTTGCGGCGGAGCCGAATCAGATCGCGGTAGAGCGCGTGGATGCCCGCGTAGGTCGTCAGCTTCGTCCAGTCCAGCGGGACACTGTCCCGAAAGAACGTGTCCTCGAGGAACTCCTGGCCCTGGAAGATCATCGGGATGCCGGGAGCGGTAAACACCATCGCGGCGCCGAGGGTCGAGCGCTTGCGCGAGAACCAGCTGCCGGCATCGCCGGGCCAGATTTCCTCCGGCACCCTCGAATGACCGTTGGCCACTTCGTCGTGTGACTCGGTGTAGATGACCCGCCGGACCGCATCGGCGCCGTAGCGATGACCGAGCGCCTGGCTCACGAGATTCATGTCGCGATCGGCGTCGTTGGCGGCGATGATCGCGTCGCGGATCGGATGGACGAATGCCGCGTCCCATTGCGAGCCGAAGCCAGCGCCGCCAGCGCCCGTGTCGCGGGTGATCCAGTCGTTGTTCTGCAGGTCCTCTGCGATCGTGATCTTCCACGGCACGCCGCCCGCGGATCTCGTCGTTGACCCACTGCAGCAGGCTCCAGCCGTCCGCAAGATCGTTGGCCGGGTCGTTGTTGTTCCCGTTGCGATTGCGGATATTGATCACGGAATCGAACCGCAACCCGTCCAACCGGTACTTGTCGAGCCAGAACAACGCGTTGTCACGGATGTACTGGCGGACCTCCGGGCGGCCGTAGTCGGGGCGAGTGTCGCCCCACGGTGTGTGCGCACGAGCGTTGTCGTAGAAGTAGATGCCGCCGTTGTGGTCGCTGCTGCTCCAGCCGTCGAAGCGCCAGAGGTCGAGATCGCCCGGTCCGAAGTGGTTGTAGACGACATCGAGCAGCACGGCGATGCCGTGGGCGTGCGCCGCTTTCACGAACTCGTGCAGGCCTCGAGGGCCGCCGATCGCCGTTTCCACCGAGAACGGCTCCGCCGGGTTGTAGCCCCACGACAGACTCATCGGAAATTCGGCCACCGGCATGATCTCGATCGCGTTGATGCCGAGATCGGCGAGATACGCGAGTTTCGGGATCACCGTCTCGAACGTGCCCGGACCGCCGCCGGCGACGTCGGCGAACGTTCCCACGTGCATTTCGTAGATCACCAGTTCATTCCACGGCGGCATCATGAAGTTGTCGCCGGTCCAGTCGAAATTGGGGTCGTGGATGATGGCGTTGCCGGACGAATTCACGACCTCGCTGGCATACGGATTCTTGTGCCAGATGCCGTTGCCGCCGTCTGGAATGACGAACTGGTATTCATCGCCGATCCCGGCGCCCGGTACGTCCACCGACCAGTAGCCGTTGCCCTCGCTCGCAAAGGGGTTGGCCGTGGCGTTCCACTGATTGAACGTCCCGGCGACGAAAATCGCCGGGGCAAATGGCGCCCAGACGCGAAAGGCCGCGCCGCCTGGGTACAGCATCGTGCCCATGCCCGTCCGCGCGGAGGGAGACGGAGGCGCAGCCATGAGTTTGACGATAACCTATTCAGCTTTGGTCCTGTAGAATCTGCCTGTGCAACACCAAACCATCCGTACCGCCTTGCTCGCGTTGTCCGGGTTCTTCGTGGCGGGCGTGCTGTCGTCCCCGGCCCGCGTGAGCGGGCAGGCGACGGGCGCCGCGCAGGCGCCGGTCACGTTTACAAAGGACATCGCGCCGATCCTTCAACGCAGCTGCCAGGGCTGCCACCGGCCCAACTCGTTGGCGCCGATGTCGCTGATCACGTACGAAGACGCGCGCCCGTATGCCGCGTCGATCAAACGACGAACAGCCATCCGCAGCCGGCAAGGCACGATGCCGCCGTGGTACATCGAGAAGGACATCGGCATTCAGCACTACAAGAACGACATCTCCCTCAGCGATGACGACATCGCCAAGATCGCGGCATGGGTCGATCAACGGCACGCCGCGCGGCAATCCCGCCGACATGCCGCCTCCGCTGAAGTTCGCCGATGGCAACGCGTGGACGATCGGCACACCGGATCTCGTTGTCCCGACGCCGCCGGTGACCATGAAGGCCGTCAACCCGGACTGGTGGGGCAGCGCGGGGTTTGGCGAGACCGGGCTCACAGAGGATCGGTACGTGTCGGCGGTCGAAATCAGGGAAGTCAACGACACACAGAACAAACCGGGTTCGCTGACAACCGTCGGCGGGCTCTTCATCTTCCATCACGCCATCATGACCGTCGAAGCGCCGGGCGCGAGCGGCGCGGGCGTGATCATCGGCGGCTGGCCGATCCACGAAGTCGGCCGCAACGCGGACGTCTTCAGTCCGGAGGCTGGAAAACTGCTGCGGGCCGGTTCACGCGTTGGCTTCCCCAACGTGCACATGCACGCCAACGGGAAGGATACGACCGGTCATCTCGAGGTCGCGTTCAAGTTCCACCCGAAGGGTTACCAGCCGAAGTTCAACGAGCGGACGATCCCGATCGGCACCGGCGACATCGACATCCGGCCGATGGAAGCCGGCAAGAAGATCGAATCGTTCCAGACGCTCTCGCAGCCCATGAAGATCACGGTATTCGAACCGCACATGCACGCCGCCGCGGTGCGCATGTGCCTCGACGCCATCTGGGGATCGCGAATCGAGACGCTGAGCTGCTCGGGCTACGACCATAGTTGGGTGCGCGCCTACCAGTACGAGGACGACTTCGCGCCGCTGCTGCCGCGCGGCACGATCCTCCGTGTGACCGGCTACTACGACAACACGCCGGCGAACCGGAACGTCGCGGATCCGAGGAACTGGTCGGGCCTCGGGCACCGGTCGATCGACAACATGAACATCCTGCTCATGCAGGGCGTCACGCTGACCGACGAGAAATTCCAGGAGGAAGTCGCGGCCCGGCGCGAGCGGCTGAAGCTGAAGCCCGGCGAGGACGCGCCAGGTTGCCCGTTGTGCGCCGTCGAGAAGATTCCCGGCGCGCGTCCGACGCAGCCTCCGAGGCCGCAGTGAAATCCGCGGTCGCGCTTGCTGCGGCATGCCTCGCGATCGCGAGCCTCGCAACAGCGGGCGCCCAGGTGCCCAAGCCGGCCGAGAACAACATCACGCCGGCGTACGAAGGCTGGCTGCCGAATGCCGACGGGTCGTTCGATCTGGTGTTCGGCTATCTGAACCGCGAGTGGGACGAAGAGGTCTCGATCCCGGTCGGTCCTGACAACACGATGGATCCGGGCGGCCCGGACCTCGGCCAGCCGACGCATTTCTTTCCCCGACGCAACCGGTTCGTCTTCAAGGTGCGCGTGCCGCACGACTTCGGGAAGAAAGAGATCGTCTGGTCGTTGACCAGCAAGGGTCGAACGGACAAGGCGTACGGCACGCTCAAGAACGATTACGTGCTCGACGACACCGTCATCATGTCGAACATCGGCGCCGGCGGCGCGCTCAGCACCTCGCCGGATATGGTCGGCAACAAGGCGCCGGTGCTCGAGGTCGAAGGTCCGAAGAACCGGACGGCCAAGGTCGGCGAAGCGGTCCAGCTCGCCGCAGTCGCGGCGGACGATGGGAAGCCGAACAAGCGCAACATGCCGGCGGCGCTGGGGGGCAACTACATCCTCCCGCAGACGGCGAATGGTCTGCGCTTGTCGTTCTTCGTCTATCGCGGCACCGGCAAAGCCGTGACGTTCGATCCACCGCAAACCAAAGTGTGGGAGGACACGCGCGATGGCGGCGGCTCGCCCTGGTCGGCCGGCTGGATCGTGCCGCCGATTCCGGAAGGTAACCGGTGGCAGGCGCGCGCGACGTTCCGCGAGCCTGGCACGTATGTCATCCGCGCGCTCGCCCACGACGGCGGATTGTTCTCCTCGCAGGATGTGACCATCGTCGTCACGAAATGAGCTCGCCGCGAAGGTGCGGCTCACCTCAATCCGGGGCAACTACGTCCCGTCATCGTCGCACTCTCGCGATTGTCATCATGGGTGTCGCCGCGTCCGGCAAGACGACGGTCGGCCGCGCGCTGGCCTCCGAGCTCGGTTGGCGTTTTCTGGATGCGGACGATTTCCATTCAGCCCGCAGCCGCGCGAAGATGCGCGCCGGCCAGCCGCTCACGGACCGCGATCGTCTGCCGTGGCTCGAACGCCTGCATGCCATCCTGGCAGAAGCGGTGGCGGCGAAGCGGCCTGTGGTCCTCGCGTGTTCCGCGCTCACGGAACGGTATCGACGCACGCTGATCGGCAGGCTTCGACGCGTTCGCCTCGTGTATCTGCGCATCACCCCGCGGGTCGCGCGCCGCCGCATTGCCGCCCGGACACACTTCTTCAACCCGGGCCTCCTGACGAATCAGTTCGAGATCCTCGAGGAACCGGCCGATGCGATCACCGTCGATGCGTCTCGATCGGTCAGAGAGCTCGTCGCCCAAATCGCCGACGCTGCGGTGCAGACGCGATCGTGATGCCGCGGTGCAGGGTGCTAGGTGCTACGGTGCTAGGTGCGCGGTGCTAGGTGCCGGGTGCACGGTGCTAGGGTGCCGTGCCGCACTTGGCACCAAAGCACCTAGCACCCAAAGCACCTAGCACCCTAGCACTTAGCACCTAGCACCTGGGTGGCGCTATCGTTTCCCGCGCGCGCTCAAAGCCATCGCCAGATTCCTCTGCGCGTCCGGAAATCCTGGACGCAGCTTGAGCGCGAGCTGAAAGTCCGCGATGGCGTCGTCGATCTTCCCTGCGACGCGAGCGCGATGCCCAGGTTGTTCAGGGCCTCGGCTGATGTCGGCGTGATGGCGAGCGCCGCGCGGAACTCTTTGATGGCTTCGTCCAGCTGTCCGGCCTCCAGAAGCACGCTGCCGAAATCGTAGTGGATAGCGGCGTCGCCCGGCGCGAGCTCGGCCGCGCGTCGAAGGTGATCGATGGCATCGGCCCGCCGTTCGGTGCCGGCAAGCAGGTCGCCAAGGTTGCGGTGCGCCTTGGCGGAGCCAGGATCTGCGGCGAGCGCGGCGCGGAATTCGGCCATCGCCTCGTCGGCCTTTCCGTTCGCCGCGAGCGCGATGCCAAGGTTGTTGTGCACTTCCGCTGAACCGGGTACGACCTGCAGCGCGACGTGAAAATGTTCGATCGCTGCTGCCGCCTTTCCCTGATCGACCAGCGTGTTCGCCAGGTTGTAGTGCGCATCTGGAAAATCCGGCTGCAAGGCGATGGCGCGCTCGTAGGTCGTCACCGCTTCGTCGAGCCGGCCTTGGCCGCGCAATGCCGTGCCGAGGTTGCTGTAGGCCGCCGCGTAGTCCGGGCGCAATGCGATCGCCCGTCGATAGTGCCCGGCCGCTTCGTCGAGACGCCCTTCCGACTGCAGGGCGGCGCCGAGGTTCACTTCGGTCACCGCCTTCATCCACGCCTCGTTCAGCAGCGGCCAGTTCGCGATGACTGCCGTCACGGCGATCGCCGCGACCGCCTTCATGCCGCCCGGAACCGCGCGTGTCCGAACGACGTCCGGAAGCGCCACCAGTCCGGCGGCGGCGAACAACATCAGGAAGGGGACCAGCGGAAAGCGATAGCGCGCGAACACGTAGAAGGCGACGACGCTAACCGCGTATGCCACGGTCATCGCGTAGAGCAGCCACAATCGCGATCGCGACGACCACGTCGCGACGATGCCAAAGCAGGCGAGCGGTACGAGCAGACCGAAGTGCCCGATCACACCGAGCAGCCGGAGCGGCAGCGACCACTCGGCATGCGACTCCTGACTCTCGGTGTCGACGACCTCGGCGGCGTTCACCAGCAACGCAACCTTGCGCATCGTCAACTCGAGCCAGGCGATTGGCTGCGACGCAATGAAGTCGAAGGCGCGGCCGGACCAGTAGCTCGAGACTTCGGCCGGAGTCAGCGTGCGTCCGATCGCATGCTCGGCGAGCTCGGTCGCATCCTGCCGCTGGTACTCCGGTGCGCCGCGGCCGTACCGCAACGACTGATACGTGCCGTCGGCGCGGGGGTTGTTGCCGATGTAGAAGTTCGGACCGGCCTGGGACGTCGTGACGTAGAAGCCGCCGCCGACGTAAGCGTTGCGGGCGGCGACCGGAGCCAGCACCACCGCGACGCCGGCCAGGAACACGGCCGCGGCGTTCCACGACGACGCGAGTGCGGCCCAGCAGCGACGACCACGATCAGGACGATGGCGTTCTCGCGCGTGAGGGCGAGACCGCCCATCGCGAGCCCGAGCCAGAGAAACGAAGAATCGCGAAGATCGCGATAGCCCGCAGAGGATGGTTCTTCTGAAGACGTCTTTGCGCTCTTTGCGGGCTCTGCGGTCATCGTCCGTGACGTCATCCACAGCGCGAGACAGATGAAGAACACGTCGAGTGTTGACTTCTGCAGGAGGCCGTCGAAGAAAATGGCCGGGGCGTACAGCGCCAGCATCACGCCGGCTGTGAGGCCGACTCGCGGCGAGAACAGCCGCACACCGGCGAGCGCGAGCAGCACGCATGAGGCCGATCCGATCAGCGCCTGAACGATTCTGACGACGAGCAGGCTGCGGCCGGCGATCGCATACGTGACACCGAGCAGGTACGGATAGAGCGGCGCCTGATAGAAGACCTCGTGTCCCAGCCAGTCGCCGGCGGCAATCCGCTGCGCCCACTCGTCGTAGCCATGCGAATCGCCCATCAGCACCGTAAAAAACGGCGCGGCGCGAATCTGCCAGATGTGCAGCAGACGCACGAGAAGCGCGATCGCGAAAATCGCGACGAACGCCCATCGTCTTTCGACAAGCCCAGAGCGGCTCTGCGTGACGTCGACGTGTCGCACTCCGATCTTCGGCAAGGGGCGTATGCTAGCGCAGCATGCGTCCCGGAGTCGAACCGCAGGAGTGCGCGGAGCACGCAGAAAAGAATTAGCGCTGCGATCTCTGCGTGCTCTGCGTGTTGCTTTTCTGCCTGATTCCCAGCTGTCGCGTCGGCGCAGCCGCTCACCTTCTACAAGGACATCGCGCCGATCGTCTGGCATCGCTGCTCGCCGTGTCATCGATCCGGCCAGGTTGGACCTTTCAGCCTGATGACCTACGACGACGTGCGGAGTCGCGCCGCGCAGATTGCGACGGTCACCGCCCGCCGGATCATGCCGCCCTGGAAACCTGAACCCGGGAAAGGTGACTTCACGGACGTCAGGCGTCTGACCGACGCAGAGCTGGGAATGCTGCAGGAGTGGATCGCCGAAGGCGCGCCGGAAGGCGATCGTGCGCATCCGTCGCAGATGCCGCCGCTGTGGAACGATGGCTGGCAGCTCGGCGAACCGGACATCGTCGTGAAGATGCCGGAGCCGTACGCCGTGCCGGCCGACGGCGGCGATGTGTTCAGGACCTTCGTGCTGCCAATCGATATCGGACGTCCCCGGTTCGTGCGCGCGATCGAGTTCCGGCCCGGCAACGCTCGCGTGGTGCATCACGCCAATCTTGGCGTCGACCGCACACGCTCGTCGCGTCAGCTCGACGCCCGCGATCCCGAACCGGGCTATGTCGGCGGCATGGTGCGGGACGCTCGCTATCCCGAAGGCCAGATGCTCGGCTGGACACCCGGCCAGGCGCCGCACCCGTCGCCCGATGGCATGTCCTGGCGGCTGGAACCGGGGAGCGATCTCGTCGTCCAGTTGCACCTGCAGCCGACAGGCAAGCGCGAGACGCTCCAGGTGTCGGTCGGCTTCTACTTCACCGACGCCGCGCCGACGCGCGCCCCGCTGGGACTCCGGCTCGGCAGCGAGACCATCGACATCCCTGCCGGCGACCGCGACTATCTGGTCGCCGACCGCTATGTCCTGCCAGTCGACGTCGAGCTTCTGGCCATTCAGCCGCATGCGCACAACCTCGCGCGGCGCATGGAGGCGAACGCCACGCTGCCGGACGGCACCGTGCGACCGCTGATCGCGATCGCCGATTGGGATTTCCGCTGGCAGGACGTCTATCGCTACGCCGCGCCGGTCGCGCTGCCCGGGGGGACGACGATCTCGATGCGGTACACGTACGACAACTCGGCGACGAACGTGCGCAATCCGCGCCGGCCGCCGGCGCGGGTCGTCTGGGGCCAGAACACGTCGGACGAGATGGGGGACCTGTGGCTACAGGTCGTGCCGCGCGCCAACGCCGATTTCGCGCGGCTCGAGCGCGAGATTCGACGGAAGGGGATCGCGGACGATCTCGCCGCGTACACGAAGCTGCTCGAGGGCGATCCCGATAATCCCCTGCGCCTCGATGCGGTCGGCGATCTGTTGCTCCAGGGCGGGCGCCTCGACGAGGCGATCGATCGGTACCGGCGATCGCTCTCGCTCAATCCGGCGTCGGCGTCAACGCATTACAACCTCGGCTACGCCTTGTCGGCGCGCGGGCGCCGGGACGAAGCGATCGCGGAGCTTCGAGAGGCGCTCCGAATCGACCCCGACTACGCGCAGGCGCACAACAATCTGGGCGCGCTGCTCCAGTTGCGCGGCGATGGAGACGAGGCGCTCTCGCATTTCGA
Source organism: uncultured Acidobacteriota bacterium (assembly GCA_963792175.1). GTDB lineage: Bacteria > Acidobacteriota > Vicinamibacteria > Vicinamibacterales > CAVVIG01 > CAWBVG01. The sequence goes on along the minus strand of CAWBVG010000049.1, from coordinate 164,880 downwards.
GCGCGCCATTGCGCTCCGGCCAGACAGCGTCGACGCGCTGACGAACCTCGGGCTGCTGTTGTCGAGCCGGGGTCGTCCGGCCGATGCCGTCACGCGGTTTCGCGCCGCGCTGGCCATCGACGGCGCCAACGCGCAGGCGCTGTCGGGCCTGGCCTGGATCCGGGCGACCGCCTCGGATCCCGCGTTGCGCGACGCCATCCGAGGCGGTTGCGCTGGCCGAGCGCGCCGCCGCCGCGCGCCCCGAGTGTCGCCGCATTCGACGCGCTCGCCGCTGCCTATGCGTCGGCCGGCCGTTTCGAGGAGGCCGTCAAGGCGGCGCGCTCGGGAATCGACCTCGCAGTTTCAGCCGGCCAGCAGGACGCGGCGGCGCAGTTTCGACTTCGCCTCCAGCTCTACCAATCAGGAAAGCCCTTCCGAATGTGATCCAACTTTTCGATTTCCGACTTATAAAAAAAAGACAACCGAAGGCATATCCAGATTGACTCCCGTTATGAGTCCGCGTAGCCTCGGCGGCGCAAAAGGTCTGACCAGTACCTACCGGTCCCGGTTCTCGGCGACTTCAGGAGGACGGCATGACGAGAAGACTGTTGCTGTCGGCGGGTGCCCTCGCGTGTCTGCTGGCACTGCCGGCTACGGCGCGCGCCCAGAGCGCGTTTGCGGGCGTCGTGAAGGACGCGACGGGCGCGGTGCTGCCTGGCGTCACGGTCGAGGCGGCCAGTCCGGCGCTGATCGAAAAAGTGCGGTCGGCGACCACCGACACGAACGGCGCCTACAAGATTGAAAACCTTCGTCCAGGCACTTACACGTTGACCTTCAATCTGCCGGGTTTCTCGGCCGTCAAGAAGGACGCGATCGAGCTGCCCTCCAACTTCACGTCGACCATCAACGCGGACTTGAAGAGTGGGCTCGCTCGAAGAGACCGTCACCGTCTCGGGCGAATCGCCCGTGGTCGACGTCCAGAGCAACTCGAAGGCGCAGGTGATGTCACGGGACGTTCTCGACGCAGTGCCGACGTTCCCACACGATTCAGTCGGTTGGCCAGCTCGTCGTCGGTGTCGCGCTGACCGCCCCGGACGTCGGCGGGTCGCAGGCCATGCAGCAGACCTACTTCACGGTGCACGGCCTCGGCGCCGCGCAGACCTCCGTGATGATCGACGGCATGATTGTCAACGGCCTGCAGGGCGATGGCGCCATTCAAAGCTACTTGAACGAAGGCGCGAACCAGGAAATGGTCTACCAGACTGGCGGAGGAACGGTTGACTCGCCAACCGGTGGCGTGAAGATCAACCTGATTCCCGAAGGAGGGCGGCAACCGGTTCGCGGGGTCGCTCTTCCAGGGTTACGAGAGCAGCAAGCTGCAGACCAACAATCTGACGCCGTCGCTGGCCGCGCAGCGGCATCAAGACCGTGGACAAGATCGGCACCTACAGCGACACGGACATCACATCAGGGCGGGCCGCTCAAGCTGGACAAGGTGTGGTTCTTCGGATCCCTCCGGCTATTCACGGTGAACAAGCCGATCTCGAACACACTCGTCTCCGACGGCTCGGCGGCGAGTATCGCCGCGTGTCAGGCGGCGCTTGCCGGCAAAGGCGGCACTCTCTGCACGCAGGGCGTCGATCCGCAGCATCAGTACAGCGGCCTCGGTCGTCTCACCTGGCAGGTCAGCCCGCGTAACAAGCTGTCCGGCTACTACGACCGGATCCACAAGTCGCGCGGCGCCGCGATGAGCCCCGGGCGACGATCAGACGACCTCGTCGGTCGTCTGGAATTCTCCGCTGTACACGACCAACAGCGTCAAGTGGACGTCGACAGTCAGCAACAAACTGCTCATCGAGGGCGGCTTCTCGAGCAACCTCGAGCGCTACAACAATCTGTACCAGCCGGGCATCGAGCAGCCGGCAGGGCTCGATCCTGGGCGCACGTCACGTCGATAGCGGCGCCGGCACCACATGGGGCGCCTCGGGCTTCGAGTACGGCAGCTACCCGGATCGGTACAACCTGCAGGCGTCGGCGACGTACGTCACGGGTTCCCACAGCATCAAGGTCGGTTCCAGGATTCCTGGGGCCACTACAACCAGACCGGTTTTGCGAATGCCAGCCTCTACCAGAATTACACGCAGGTCGCCGGCGTCGAGACCTCCCAGACCGTCACCGTCTATGCCCGCCGGCGCGCTGGGAAGAGTCGCTCAACGCCAACCTTGGCATCTACGCGCAGGACGTCTGGCACCTGAATCGCCTCACGGCCACTTACGGCCTTCGCTGGGAATACGTCAGCGAACAAGTAGACGGCCAGCCGGCGCAGAGGGGAGATTCGTCGATCATTCCGGCGTTCTCGACGATTCAAATGCCGACCTGGAAAGACTTCTCGCCTCGCCTCGGGTTTGTCTACGACGTGATCGGCGATGGCAAGACGGCTGCTCAGCTTCGGATTCAACCGATACGAAGCGGCCGCGACGACGACGCTCGCCGTCGCTCTACGATCCGGCCAATGGCGGCATCATCCTGCAGAGCCTGCCATGGACAGACAAGAACAAAGACGATATCGCGCAAGGGGCGCCGGGTGCGTACTTCGGCACCGCCGGCTGCGAGATCAATTTCGCGTCGCTGCCGTCGAATTTCGGCACCGTCTCGCTGGCCAGCCCGGATCCGGGGCTCACGCGGCCGTACGTCCTTCAGTTCAACGCTGGCATCCAACGCACGAAATCATGCGCGGCGTCTCCGCCTCGTTCGAATGGTTCCACAACGTGAGCAAGAACTTCATGGAGCGGAACAACATCAATCGGCCGGGCACGCTGAACGCTGACGGCACGGTGACGAACCCCAGCTACCGTCCGTTCACGGTGTTCAGCCCGGTCGATGGCACGCCCATCACGGTGTATGACGTCTCCAGCGCCGCGGTCGGCGGCTTGGCGGCGAAGAACCTCGACACCAACGACACGGGTCTGCGGCAGACCTACAACTCGTTCGAGTTCGGCATCAATGCGCGGTTGCCGCGGGGTGCGACGGCTGTCGGGCGGGTTCGGCGACGGATCGGACCATCGCCAACACCTGCTCCGCGGCGGCTTCGAACCCGAACTTCCTGCTGACCATCGGCGGGGTCAACTACTGCGATCAGATCGAATAGCGGCATCCCATGGCGCACGGGGATCAAAGCGGTCGGAACGTATCCCGCTGCCCTGGGCTGGACTCATCGTCAGCGGCTCGTACCAGGGTCTACCGGGTACATCCTCGGGACGAACGCGTTGACCGCTGGCGGCGCCGGCGCGCCGAACTTCACGAGCATCAGCGGTCTCGCCGGCGCCTTGACCGTCACGAGCACGACGCGGTACACGGCATGCCCGGGGAACTCGGCTTCGCAGGGATGCGTCGTCGGCGCGCTGATCGCGCCCGGCGCACTCTCGACGCTGACGGCCCCGTTGGCGCCTCCGGGAACGCAACTGACGCCCGCGCTCAACCAACTCGACCTGTCGATCGGTAAGCGCATCATCATCGGGCGCTTCAAGATCGATCCGAAGCTCGACATCTTCAACGCGCTGAACTCGGACGACTACTTCACCGCGCGTTCGACGACCTACACGCTCGACGGCAACCGGTGCGACGCCGACCGCGGTGAACGGTTCGAGCGGCTCGCTACCTGCTGCCTGGCAGCATCATCCAGGGCCGGCTGCTCCGCATCGGCGCGGTGGTGAACTGGTAAGAGCTCTGTAGGGGCAGGGATTAGGGGCTAGGGATTAGGGACTAGACAGACGAATCCCTAATCCCTAGTCCCCAATCCCTTGTCTTTTCTGTGTACGATCGTCTCGTGTTCCTTCCCCTCCTGGCTGTCCTCGTTCAGTCGCTGAGCGGCGCGCCGGTCGACGCGCTCCAGGCGCCGGCCGGCACGAAGGCCATCGTGTTCCTCTTCACGAGCACCGACTGTCCGATCTCCAACCGCTACGCGCCGGAAGTTCAGCGCGTCGTGGGCGAGTTTTCCGGCAAAGGCGTCGTCTTCAGGCTCGTCTATCCGAACCCGGCCGATCACGCGGCGTGCGATCCGCGAGCACCTGGCGGCGTTCTCGTACGAGGGCGCGTTGGAAGCGCTGCGGGATCCTGCCCATGCGCTCGTGAAGTTCACCAAGGCCACGATGACGCCCGAAGCCGTCGTCGTCGCGGGTGGACGCGTCGTCTATCGCGGCCGCATCGACGATCGGTACGTGGACCTTGGTGTCGAGCGTCCGTCGCCGACCGTTCACGATCTCGCGGATGCCCTCGCCGCGGTTCTCGCCGGCAAGCCGGTCCCGCACGCGACCACGCAGGCGGTCGGCTGTTTCATCGCCGATTTCGCGCGATGACTCGCGCGCTTCTCGCGGCGCTGATTGGTGGCTGGCGTCGCGCGACCCGTCTCGAACGCGGCGACCGTCACCTACACCAACGACATCGCGCCGCTGATCGCGGATCGCTGCGTGATGTGCCATCACGACGGCGGCTCGGCGCCGTTTGCGCTCGACACCTACGACGACGTCAAACGTCGCGCGGCGCTGATCGCGACGGTGACCAGGAACCGCTACATGCCGCCGTGGAAGGCCGATCCATCCAACGGCCCCTTCCTCGGACAGCATCCGCTGAGCGACGCCGAGATCGCGCTGCTCGCGGAGTGGGCTGCCGGCGGCGCGATCGAAGGAGACCCACGCGTCCAGCTCAGCCGACCGCGAAGCGGCGAACGCCGGACCTGGGTTGGCAGCTCGGCACACCGGACCTGATCGTCACTCCGCCCGTCCCTTACACGCTGCAGGCTTCAGGGACCGATGTGTTCCGGATCTTTGTGCTGCCGCTGCCGATCTCGGCGACGCGCTTCGTGCGGGGCCTCGAGTTCCGTCCGGGGAATCCGAAGGTCGTGCACCACGCGAACATCCGCGTCGACACCACGCGCGCGGCGCGGGCGTTGGACGAGGCCGACCCCAAGCCCGGCTACAGCGGCCTGATCCCTCACGCCGCCCACTACCCCGAAGGGCATTTCCTGGGATGGACGCCGGGGCAGGTGGCGCCGCTGTCGCCGAAGGATCTCGCGTGGACGCTCGAGCGCGACACGGATCTCGTCGTCGAGATTCACATGCAGCCGAGCGGCAAACCCGAATCGGTGCAGCCGTCGATCGGACTCTACTTCGGCGACGCCGCGCCGACGCAAACGCCGGCGATGCTGCGGCTCGGCCGGCAGAGCATCGACATCCCGCCGGGCGATCAGCACTACACGATCACCGATTCGTACAAGGTGCCGGTCGACGTGCGGGTAGAGGCGCTGCAGCCGCACGCGCATTACCGCGCCCGCGACATCCGCGGCGAGGCGACGCTGCCGGACGGCTCGAAGCGCGAGCTCATTCACATCCGGGACTGGGATTTCCGCTGGCAGCACGTCTACCGGTTCGTCACGCCGTTCTGGCTGCCGAAAGGCACGACGCTGTCGATGGAGTACCGCTACGACAACTCCGCGGCCAACGTGCGCAACCCCGAGCGGCCCGCGAAGCGCGCGCGCTGGGGTCAGCGATCGTCGGACGAGATGGGCGACCTGTGGATCCAGGTGTTGACGCGCGACGAGCCGGACCTGGTCACTCTGACGCGCGAGTTCCGGACCAAGGTCGCGGCCGAGGATGCGATCGGCTACGAGATGGAGATCGAGCGGCTGCCGTCGGACGCCGGGCTGCACGACGACGCGGCACTGCTGTATCTCGAACTGGGTCAGGCCGATCGGGCGGTCGAACATTTTCAGAGGACGCTCGCGCTGCGCGGCGACGTGGCGCCGGCGCACTATAACCTTGGCACCGCGTTCACGATCGCGCGGAAGTACGACGAAGCGATCTACGAATTCCAGCGTGCGATCCGGCTCCAGCCGGGATACGCGGGGGCGCACAACAATCTGGGGAACGTCTACTTCGCTCAGAAAAAGTACGACGACGCCATCCGCGAGTTCACCGAGGCCGTGCGTCTGCAGCCCGACTCGGCGTCCGCACAAAGAAATCTCGCCGCCGCGAAGGCCGCGGCGCAGCGCCAGTGAGCGGCAGCTGCCGACGAGCGCGGCCCTAACCGCACCAGCGCACCATATAATCCCAGCACCCCATGCCCCTTCTCAGCGAGAGCGCTGTCGTCCTGCCGATTCATCGCAAGATCCTGGCGTTCTCGTTCATCGGTTGGATCTTCGATTTCTACGATCTCCTCCTTCTCAGCTTCGTCATCTCGACGACGACGCTGCGGCAGGATCTGGCGCTGTCGCAGCAGGACGTCAGCGTCCTGCTGGGAACGGCGCTGGCGTTTACCGCCGTCGGCGGCTTCATCGGCGGCGCGCTGGGCGATCGGTACGGCCGCAAGCCGCTGCTGATGGTCACCATCCTCGTCTACAGCGTCGGCACGCTGTTATCGGGAATGGCGACCAGCATGTCGACGCTGTTCCTGGCGCGTGCGATTACCGGCATTGGCGTCGGCGGCGAGTGGGCGGTGGCGCACGCGCTGGTCGGCGAAACGGTTCCGCCGCACGTGCGCGGCCGCTACGGCTCGTACCTGCAGAGCGGCTCGGCCTTCGCGCGCTTCTTCGCGTCGATGGTCGGCAATCTCCTGGCGCCGTGGATCGGCTGGCGCGCGGCGTTCATGCTGTCCGCGCTGCCCGCACTCATCGTCGTCGTCATTCGACGCCAGATGCCGGAATCGGACGTCTGGCTGCGGAGCGTCAAGTCCGGCGTCGCCAGGAACCTCGGTTACGTGGCGGCGCTCGGCCAGATGCTCGGACCCGCGCTGCGGAAGACGACGATGCTGGCGTTGACGGTCACGACGTTCAACATGGCGGCCTACTGGTTCAAGACGATCTGGCTGCCGACCTATCTGCACGACACCCGCGGTCTGTGCCAACGCGGACGTCGCCTGGCTGCTGCTGATGGATCAGATCGGGTCGATCGGCGGCTACATCGCGTTCGGCTACGCGAGCGATTCCATCGGCCGGCGCCCCAGCTTCACCATCTTCTCGGTGATCAAGGCGATCGGGCTGCTGATGGTGACGCTCGGGTGGACGATGGCCGGCGGTTATACGTGGACGACGTTCGGCTTCATGCTGCTCGTCGGCTTCGGCGAAGGCAACTGGGGCTGCATCGGCCCGCTGCTGAACGAAGTCTTTCCGACCTCCGTGCGCGCCGCGGCACTGGGTATCATCTACAACACCGCGCGCGGCGTGCAGTTCCTGGCACCGGTGGTCATCAGCTGGGTCGCGATGCGCACGTCGTTCGGCGCCGGCATCGCGCTCGCGGTACCTTTTGCGCTGCTGGCGGGCGCGACGGTCTGGACGCTGCCGGAAACCAAAGGCGTCCGTCTGATGTCAGAGGCCCGTGACCGAGTGAGTACGTCATGAGTACATATTGTGGAGGAACCATGAAGGCGCACACGATTCTCCTGCTCGCGGCGACGATCGCATCGCCCGCCGCGGCGCAGACCGCGAAGAACGACTACGGCGACGGCAAGAACTGGCTCTGCCGTCCGGGCCGCGCAGACGCGTGTGCCGTCGACCAGTCCACGACCATCGTGGCGGCGAACGGCACGTTGACGCGCGAAGACTGGAAGGCGAACCCGAACGCGCCGATCGACTGCTTCTACGTCTACCCGACAGTCTCGACCGATACCGGCGGCAACAGCGACATGATCGCCGGGCCGGAAGAGAACGGCGTCGTGCGTGCGCAGCTGGCGCGCTTCGCGTCGCAGTGCCGCGTCTTTGCCCCTCTCTACCGGCAGGCGACGCTGACGGCGCTGCGCGCCGCCGCGACCGGCACTCCGATCGCGGTCGATCGCGCGCTCGGATACAACGACGTGCTCGACGCGTGGAATCACTATCTGCAGCACGACAACAACGGCCGCGGCGTCGTGTTGATCGGCCACTCGCAGGGATCCGGTGTGCTGACGCAGCTGATGCGCAACGAAATCGACGGCAAGCCCGTGCAGTCGAAGCTGATCTCGGCGCTGCTGCTCGGCACGAGCCTCGCGGTGCCGAAAGGCAAGGACGTCGGCGGCGCGTTTCAGCACATTCCGCTCTGTCATTCGGCAACGCAGGTCGGGTGCGCGATCGCGTATGCGTCGTTCCGGTCGACGATTCCGCCGCCGGCCAACTCGCGCTTCGGACGCGTGCAAGGCGAGAACATGCAGGCGGCGTGCGTGAATCCCGCCGCGCTTGGCGGCGGCAGCGGCGAGCTGCACGCGTACCTCTCCGCAGCGGGCCGCAGCATCGTCGGATCGGCCGCGGAACCGCGGCCGTGGGTGACGCCTGCCAAGCCGATCGAGACGCCGTTCGTCAGCGTCCCGGGTTTGCTGACGGCCCAATGTGTCGCCAATGACAAGGGGTCGTATCTGGAGGTGACGGTGCACGGCAACCCCGCCGATCCGCGCGTCGACGACATCGCCGGCGACGTCATGGCCAACGGTGAGGTCAACGCGAGCTGGGGGCTTCACCTCATCGACGTCAACCTCGCGATGGGCAATCTCGTGGACATCGTCCGCGAGGAGGGGAAGGCATACCTCGCCGCGAGCAGGAAGTCGCAGTAACGCTCTGCGTTTCTACCGTTGAGTCGCCTGTGTCACGATCATCTTCCAGGCGCCGTTGCGTTTCACGTAGACCCGCGTGAAATGCAACGCGCCGCCTTGCGGCTGACCGTTCAACGTCACCGTTGACTGGCTCGAGCCGGCGGCCACGGCGGTGTCGCCGTAGACGCGGACCACGAAGTCGCTGACGGTCACCGGCCCACCGAACTTGCGCGCGCCCGAGCGCAGGTCGCCCAGGTACTTCGCCTTCGAGTCCGTCGTGCCGTTGGCGTGCGTCACCGTCCAATCGTCGACGAGGATGCGATCCAGCGTCGCCACGTCGGCGTGCGCGCGGGCCTCGTTCCATCGCGTTTCCATCGCCTGAATTTCTTCGGCGACTGTCGACGCCGGACTTCCGGCGATCGGATGCGCCGCCGTCGCGCGCGCGCCGACTGGAAGGTGTGACAGGGGGACGGCGACAACGAGCAGCAGGCCGGTCAGGAGTCGCATGCCGCGGATTATAATCGCCGCCGTGCGGGCCAGGCTGTTGTTCGTGGCGGTGATGGGGACCGTAATGGTGACCACTGCGTCCGCGCAGATCGCCGACCGATCTCGTCGAGAAGCGCAAGGCCGACTTCCACCTGCAGGCCACCGACGCCGACATGAAGCGCGAGGGCGGCACGCAACCGCGCGACTGGGACTACGACCTGCCCGACGGCGTCACGACCCGGCAGATCACGTTCTACGTCGATGGCGGCACGCCGCTTTACGGAAAGCTGTTCTTCCCGAAAGGGTTCAAGAGCGTCCGACCGGCGGCCGGCGGTGGTGGTCGGACACGGCATCAACGCGCTGTCGATCGGCATCGAAAAGTACGCGGCGCGGTTCGCCGAGCGCGGGCTGGTGGCGATGGCGATCGACTATCAGAGCTACGGGTTCAGCGGCAGCGGATCGGACGATCTGAAACTGCTCGAGGCGGACCCCACCACCGATGCGCAGGTTGTCGCCGACAAAAGGCTGCGGGTCGTGGTCAAGCGGACCAACCTGAACAACGCACACGAAGTCGACGACTATCGCGCGGCCATCTCGTACCTGCAAGGTGAGCCCGGCGTGGATCCGGATGCCATCGGCATCTGGGGCTCGAGCAACGCCGGCAGCGTCGTCATCGCCGTTGCGGCCCTCGATGCACGCGCGAAGGCTGTCGTCTCTCAGGTTGCCAGTCCGCGGCCGGCACCGCGCGGTCCGGCGCCGCCCCCCACGGGCGCCCAGGCGGCGATGGTGGACGACGCGATCAAGCGGGCGCGCAGCGGCCAGGGCGCGGAAGTGGACGGCGGCTTTTCGTTCAAGAGCAAGATCGATCTGTTCGGGAACTTCCGCAACCGCGACATCCGCGCGGGCTCGACACTCGATCAGATTGCCGAGACGACGAAGGTCCTGTTTCTGCCAGCGGAACGGGACGAACTGACCGGCGGTCCGGCGGGCGCGCAGGAGGCGGCCCGGTATCTGAACGGCCGCGGCGTCACGGCGCAGACCATCGTCTATCCGGAGCTGACGCACTTTCAGGCGTACTCGAACACCGGCTTCGAGGTCGGCTCGACCCTCGCAGCGGAATGGTTCCTGAAGTATCTGGGTCCGCCAGTTTCCGCGAAGCCATCGACGGCTGCGCAGGTTCGAAAATGAGCGCCAGGCTCGCGACGCTGTTCCTTGCACTCGTAGCGCAGCCCTTTCCGCCTCCGCTCGCGGGGATTTCGCGCGAGCTACGGCGAGACACGCCGAAGCGCCAAGGGCGCGAAGGCGGTAGGGCTGCCGCTGCCGACGGCGTCACCACGAAGGACGTGAAGTTCTACAGCGAAGCCGTGCAGTGCTACGCGAAGATCTATCTGCCGAAGGGCAGCGGGAGCGAGAGCAAGAGTCCGGCGGTGGTGCTTGCGCCCGCCCCTGGCGCCACCGCGGAGTCCGTTGACAAGTACGCCGCGCAGCTGGCCGCGCGAGGCCTGGTGGCGATGGCCATCGATTATCGCGGCTGGGGAAAGAGCGGCGGTTTCCTGTATCTGCCCGAGCACGTGCGTTGGGACGATCGGCTGCGCTTCTCGCAACACACCGCCAACCTGCGCATCCGCCGCAAGCGGCTCATCCCCGAGGCCCAGCTGCTCGACATCCGCAACGCGATCTCGTACTTGCAGGGCGAACCTGGCGTCGACCGCAGCCGCATCGGCATCTGGGGCACCGATCTCGCCGGAGGGCATGTCATCACGATCGCCGCGACCGATTTCCGTGTGAAGGCCGCTGTCGCCCAGACGCCCGTGATTGAAGGCCGGGACGTTCCGCGCAAGGCGACGCACGCCGTCGGCCGAGCATCGGGCCGCGATGGTGCGGCTCGCGCGCAATGGCCAGGCGCCGGTCACCGCTGCAGCCGCGGCGGCGATGAACGATCAGGAAGCGAAGCTCGCGCTGGCCGACTACCATCCATTCTGGTTCGTGGACGCGGTGCCGCCGACGACCGCCGTCCTGTTCGTCCTCGCCGAAAAAGACGCGCGGGTCAACAACGACGCGCATGCCGTGGCGGCGTCGAAGCTGCTGAAGGGCCCGAACGGCGTCACGGTGGTGCCGGGCGCGACGCACACGATGACAGCCGCGGGCGCGTTCGACGCCGCGGTCGAAGCCGCGGCCGCCTGGTTCCAGAAGTATCTTGTGATGGGGGTCGGGCTTCAGGGTTCAGGGCTCAGGGTTCGATCGGGTTCCAGGTTGTGGGTGCTCGCGGCGTCAGTTCTCGTGGCGGCCGTCGCCATGGATCTCGAGGCCACAGGAGTGCCGCGGCAGGATCGTCCGAAGGTGCTGCCCTGTACGACGCGGCGTGCGCGCACGTGCCACGACGCGCCGCCGGCCGGCTCGCGTGCGCCGCAGAAAGACGTTCTCCACGATCGATCGCCGGAAGCCATCGTCGACTCCCTGACGGGCGGCGCGATGCGGTATCAGGGGCTGTCGCTCAGCGGCAGGCGAGCGGCGTGCGATCGCCGAATACCTCACCGGCCGCGCGATGGGCGGCGATCCCACCGGGACCACACGCGGTCGCTGCACGAATCCGCCGGCGCTCCGGGATCCAGACAGCAGTCCGCTTTGGAACGGCTGGGGACCGACGCGCGAGAACACGCATTTCCAGCCGGCGGCGCAGGCGGGCCTGTCAGCGGATCAAGTGCCACGGCTCGTTCTGAAATGGGCATTCGGATTTGCGGACACGACATCAGCGTGGGGCCAGCCGACGATTGCGGGCGGCCGCCTGTTCGTCGGCAGCCAGAACGGCACGGTGTACGCGCTCGACGCCCGAAGCGGCTGCAGCATCTGGACGTTCACCGCCAACGGCGGCGTGCGCGCGTCGATCTCCATCGGCGACAACCGCGCATATGTCCTGGATCAGAAAGGCTACGCGTACGCGCTCGACGCCGTCACGGGACGGCAGATCTGGTCGCGCAAGGTCGACAATCATCCACTGGTCCGGCTGACGGGATCTCCCGCGCTTTACGCCGGCCGGCTTTACGTGCCCACGTCGTCCTATGAAGAAGCCGGGAAGAGCCCCTCGTATCCCTGCTGCACCTTCCGCGGCAGCATCGCCGCGCTCGATGCGAGCAGCGGCGACCTGCTGTGGCGGACGTACACCATTGCCGAAGAGCCGAAGGTGCTCGGCCGACGCGCGGACGGCGTCGAGATCTGGGGGCCCGCCGGCGGCGCCATCTGGTCGGCGCCAACGATCGACGAGGCGCGTCGCCGGCTGTACGTCGGTGTCGGGAACACGTATGCCGGGATTGTGACGCAGCCAACCGCGAACGCCGTGGCCGCGTTCGATCTCGAGACGGGGCGCCTGCTCTGGGCGAAGCAGGTGGCGGCTCCGGATATCTTCGGATGCCGCGTCGGCGAATCGAACTGCAGCGACCGTCCCGGTCCTGACTTCGACTTCGGCTCGTCCCCCGCGCTCGTGAAGCTGCCCAATGGTCACGACGCGATCGTCATCGGCAACAAGTCCGGCATCGGCTACGCGATGGATCCCGACAAGCAGGGCGACATCCTCTGGGAATACCGCGCGGGCAAAGGCGGCGCCCTCGGCGGCATCGAGTGGGGCGCGGCCGTGGACGCCGACCAGGCATATTTTCCGGTGGCAGACGGCAACAGTCCGTCGCCAGGTGGTCTGCATGCGGTCAAGCTCGCCACGGGCGAGCGCGCCTGGTTCGCGCCGCCGCCCGAGCCAGCGTGCGGCAAACCCGCCCGTGGCTGCAACGGCGCCCAGTCCGCGGCGATCACGGCGATTCCCGGCGTGGTGTTCTCGCCGTCCATGGACGGCGCGATCCGCGCGTTTGCATCGAAGGACGGCTCGATCGTCTGGCAATTCGACACCAATCGCGAGTTCCAGACGCTCAACGGCGTGAAAGGCAAGGGCGGATCGATGAACGGTCCCGCGCCAGTGGTCGCCGGCGGCATGCTGTACGTCAACTCCGGCTACGGCGCGTTCGGTGCACGCGCGGGCAACGTCCTCCTCGCGTTCGGACTGCCCGAGTGAACTTCGACGCGGGCTGTGCGCTCCTCGAGTCGGCGCTGACCGGACCGGCGCGCCGCGAAATCGTCGCCGAGGTGGCGGCAGCGAAGGACTTCGGGCGGGCGCTGGTCCGGCTGCGCGATCACATGCGCGCCAACGTCTGGCCGGCCGCGGCGCAGCGCATCGATCTCGAGCGCATCGTCAGCACCTTCGACCACACCACGCGCCAGGACGGCTTTCATGTTCTGCACGACTGGGACGGCAAGGCCGACCGGGTCAACGAGGACACGATTCCCGTTGACGTCCTCACCTATCTGATCGAGCGGCGCGGTGGTCAGGCGGCGGACCCGCGCGCCCTCGCGATCCTCGTGGACTATCATTTCTTCCACATCCTCGCGCTGTTCTCGCTGCGTATCTGGGATGAAGGCGACGCCGACGCCAACCTGGATCGGGTGAGCCGGCTGCTGACCGCACTGCAAGGCCCCGAGGGAAGCGGCCAGCGGTTCGTGGCGAACGCCGAGACATTGCTCCTCATCGCCACTTCTCATTTCGAGCTGCGGGAACGTGGCTACGACACACTGCTGGCCCGAGTCAGAACGCTGAACGCCGGACACCGGACCGCGATCGCCCTCGGTCACGCCGCGAGCATGGGCTGTCATCTCCGCTTCGGGTTCGAGGCGACGTACCGGCGCGACACCCTGGTGATGCGGCGCGACAACCTGGCGGATTACCCGTGGCTCTGCTTCGCGCTCGCGACCCTGATGCAGGAGTACTCCCGGCGCAAGGCCGCAGGCGTCCCCGACGAGGGCGACACCATTGCCGAGGCGATCCTCAACGGCGTGTCGCCGGATGCCCGTGCATTCGTGGGCGATCCGCCTCCCGTCCTGTCGTCGAGCGAGCGTGAGCGGGCCGCGTTTCGGGAGCGGTTCCTCGGCTATCGCGCGGATCTGCTCGGCACGTTCGAGCGGTTCCGTCCCTCGGAACGGCATTTTTCACCGCTCTCGTTCTTCTTCAACTTCTCTCACAACGTCCTGAAAGGAACCGTCATCGACGCGTTGCTGCGCGGCCAGCCGTGGATGTTGACCTTCAACGACCTGCTGACGGCGAATGGCGAAGGCGCGCAGAAGGAACGGTTGGCGACGACGTTGATGGGCTACGCGCGCGCGAGTCCCGACACCATCAACGGACGGCCGACGCCGGTGATCGTCTACGATCCCGAGTCGGGCCGGGAGGCTTTCGGGGTCACGATGCGAAAGCTCAGGGAGTGATGGTCAGCGACGCGCAAGCTGGCGCAGCACGTCGACCAGTTCGCGGACGCTGCTCTCCTTGACGAGCAGAATCAACGGATACGTGACCAGGTCGCGCAGCGTCGCCGTCTTCTTCCTGACCAGCGGGTGATCCGGCACGGCGAACGCGCACAGCCGGTCGGTGACCAGGTGGTGATACGTGAGCTCGCGGTCGGTCGGCATCTGGCTGCTGATGCCGAAATCGATCTCGCCGGTCTTGACGAGCGCGGCGATCCGGCCCGCCAGCGCATCGGTCACTGGACGGTGAGCGCCGGCTGCGACACGCGGAGCTCCGCCGCGGCGCGCGTGAAGCTGCCGCGCCGCGCGACCTCCAGGAAGGCGTGGATGTGTCGAAGCTCGCGAATCATGGGTGTATCAGATCCTACGTCAGCTGTCAGCTCTCAGCTCTCCAGCCGTAGCTAGCCGATAAGCCGAGAGCTGATCGCTGAAAGCTGAATTGACGAGCGCCGGGGCCCGGTATAACCTCCGCGCCATGAAGTGGACGTTCGGTGCTACCGCGATCGGCGTCGCGCTGGTGGCCGTGGGTCTCGGCGGCCAGACCGCTCAATTACCCAAGGGGCAGATGCCGGATCTCGGCCGGCCGACCAAGGTCGGCGACGAGCTGCCGCTCTTCAACTTCGACGACTATTTCCCTGGCAAGTGGACGTTCGAGTGGGACGCGCCGGAAGGCGCGCTGGGCCCGTCGGGTCATATCCAGGGAACGACGATCTACAAGGCGATCGACGCCGGGAAGTTCTACGAAGCGGTGACGCGAGGCCACGGGTCCCGGCGGCGCGTTCAAGCTCCGCGAAACGATCGCCTATCAGAAGGAGAACAAGACGCTCGCGCGCCACGTGACGGACAGCCGCGGCTTTTCGTTTCTCCAGGCCGGCACGATCGGCGGCGACCTCGGCGGTCTGTACACGATCTACTTCGACGGCTCGCCGTTCGTGTACAACGGCAAGACCGTCCGGATGAAACACGCGATGCGGATGCTGTCGCCGCTCAACTACAAAGTGGCGACCACGGTGTCGGTGAATGGCGGTCCCTTCACGAACTACGGCAATCCGTGGTGGAAGAAGGACGGCAGGCTACCGGCCGTAGGGACTAGGGATTAGGGACTGGGGCTAGGGGATTAGCTGCTATGAAAAGAATCTTTGCGGCTCTTTGCGGTCTTTGCGTTCTTCGTGGCGAAAGGTGCCGCGCAGGGCGATGGCGGGTACCGGCTCGTGCCGAACTGGCCGAAGCTGCCGCCCGGCATGTATTTCGGACTCAAGGACTGCGCCGCCGCCTCCCGCGGAGCGCGAGGCGCAGGCGGCCGCACGCCGCGCCAGTGGACGGCAGGGCGGGGGCGGAGGGCGGACAGCCCGGCGGCCCGACGAATCAGCCGGGCATCTCCGGCCTGGCGATCGACGCGCAGGATCGCATCTACGTGTTCAATCGCGGCGTCAAGCCGGTGATGGTGTTCGACACCGCCGGCAATCTGATCCTGTCCGGCGCCGACCAGGAGATCAACGGCAAGACCATCAACCCGTCGTGGCAGCATTCGGGCGGCGTCGACTGGGAAGGGAACGTCTACGTGATCGAACGCGATGCGCATCGCATCGTGAAGCTGTCGCCGAAGCTGGACAAGTTCCTGCTGCAGCTCGGCACGACCAACGAGAAGGGCAACGACGCGACGCACCTCAACCTGCCGTCGGGCATCGCGATCCTGCGCAACGGCAACATGATCGTGACCGACGGCTACGGCAACAACCGCGTGATCCTCTACGACAAGACCGGCAAGTTCATCAAGCAGGTCGGCAAGGGCGCCGGCGGTCCGGAGGACAAGGGCACCGGACCCGGCGAATGGAACCTGCCGCACAAGCTCGCCGTGGACGCGGACGAGAACCTGTACATCATCGATCGCGAAGGACATCGGATCGAGGTGTTCGACAAGAACCTGAACTACATCCGCGAGATTCGCAACGACTGGAACCCGTGGGACGTGAACATCTCGCGCAAGGGGACCGACGGCATCGGCTGGATCGCGGATCACAAGGACGAGCGCGTCCTGAAGTTCTCGCTGAAGGACGGAAAGATTCTCGCGGTGTGGGGCAAGCAGGGCTGGGGCCCCGGCGAGTTCGACTGGGTCCACGGCATCGTCGTCGACTCGAAGGGCGCGGTGTACGCGGCCGACACCTACGGGCAGCGGCTGCAGAAATTCGTGCCGGCGAGCCGTCGTCAGCGCTGATCGCAGCGTCGCAGGGCCACAAGGGACACGAGGACACAAAGGTCAAGACGTACAGAGTTTTCGTGTCTTCGTGTCCTTTGTGGTGAATAGAACCCGAATGCAGAAGAGGCGTGAGTAAGAGCGCCGCCACCGCGAATCCGGCGACGTCCCGTTCACCCACGTCCGCTGAAACTGCCCGCCGACATCGATCGTCGCGGCTCCAGGCGTCGCCGCTGATTTCCTCGACCAGCACGCGGCCGTCGGCTCTGCGGACGGTCAGCGGATAGGGATCGATCACCAGCCCGTAGTACCAGCGCAGCGTGTGCGCGTCCGCCGGGAAACGGCCGCGCAGCCGATGGCGGCCCAGCGGCGCGGCGGCGTCCGTTTCGGCCGGCGGCAGATACTCGACCGACGTCGGCCGGACCTCGTGCCCGTCCACCCACAGCACGACGCGGTCGGCGAAGCTGCCGGGAAACGACTCGAGGCGCAGCTTCAGCCAGCTGGGATCGTTGGCGACGTCGAGGACGAACGAGCCGTCGCGCGCGAACGTGAGCAGTACCTGCGTGCGCTCGAGATCGTGAGCCTGCGCGTGGGCCGCGACGAGCAAAAGAGCGCCGCCGAGCGCTATTGAACGCAGAGCTCGCCGAGCTCGCAGAATGCCGGGTTTCTTTGCGTGCTCCGCGTGCTCTGCGTTCCCTTTTGGCCGGTCACTTTGGCTATCATACGCGCCATGCACGATGCTCGCCGTGCTGCTCCTGTGTGCAGACCGCGCCGGCGCCGCAGAAAGTCGACATCGTCAGCGTCACCGGCTGCCTGAAGGAAACGGCGCCGAACGCCTGGACGCTGACCAACGCCACCGATCCAGTCCCAAGCTCCGCGAACGCGCCGCCGGCCGCCGAGGTGCCGAAAACCGCGCCGCCTCCTGGCAGGAATCAGTTCCGGCTGATCGGCGTCTCGGAGTTCAACCTGCCGCAGCACCGGGACCATACGGTGATCATGAAGGGGTTGCTCATCAAGGCGACGCCCGTCAGCCGCCTGAACATCACGTCGGTGACCACGGTCGTCGCCGTCGTGCCCGCCGCCCCGTGAATGGGCTACACTACGGGAGCGCCCGCCTTCGCGGTGCGGCTTCGGCGGGACAGCCTCACGAGATGTCTAGCTGGCTCGCCAAGCCGAAGCTCGTCGGCAGGCGGCATGCTGGAGGGTTCATGAAACGCGTCCTCCCGGTTTTCGCCGCGGTGGCCGTTGCGATCCTCTCGATCGCCAGGGTCCAGACCGCACCTCGGCCCGCCGGCAGCGTCCCCACCTTCGCGAAAGACGTCGCGCCAATCATGTTCGAGAAGTGCACGTCGCTGCCACCGCACCGGCGAGGTGGCGCCGATGACGTTCCTCTCCTACGAAGACGTCCGGCCGTGGGCGAAGGTGATCCGCAGCAAGGTCGTGGCGCGCGAGATGCCGCCCTGGGGCGCGGACCCGGACCACAGCCTCAAGATGCGCAACGATCGCAGCCTGTCGAAGCAGCAGATCGACACCATCGTGGCGTGGGTTGACGGCGGCGCGCCGAAGGGCAACGACGCCGACCTGCCGCCGGTGCCGAAGTTCGCCGAAGGCTGGACCGCCGGCCGCGAGCCGGACTACATCCTCGAGATGCCGATCGAGTTCTCGATTCCGGCCGAAGGCGAGCTCGGCGTGCAGATGTTCTACACGCCGGTGCCGTTCACCGAAGATCGCTTCGCGGAAACGCTCGAGATTCGTCCCAGCAACCGCAGCGTCGTGCACCACGCCGGCGTGTTCGTCGTCGACATCCCGGAAGGCGCGAAGATCGTCGAGGGCCGGCTGGTGATGCCGGACGGCAAGGCGTCGACCGATCGCGGGCAGGGGATTGCGGGCCGGGCCGACGTCACGGCGCTGCCCGGCGCCAACAAGCTGCTGTCATGGGTGCCCGGCCGCGGCGTCGATTCCCACCGGGCGGACATCGGCAAGCGCATTCCCGCCGGCAAGTACATCAACTGGCAGATGCACTACAACCCGATCGGCAAGCCGCAGACCGATCGCACGCGCCTGGGCATCTGGTTCAACAAGGCCACGGTGACGCACGAGCTGTTGATCAGGCAGGCGGGCGATCCGCTGGCGACGACCAAAGGCGGGCTGTCGCTGTATCGCGCCGAGGGCAAGGAAGTCGAATACAGCGCGGACGAGGGCAGCACGCGGCGCCGGAGCAAAACGCCGGACATTCCGCCGTATGCCGAGGACTGGTCCCTGACCGGCATTACCCCCGTCACCGAAGACATCACGCTCTACGCGATGTCGCCGCACATGCACCTGCGCGGCAAGAGCCTCAAGTGGGTGATCGTCTACCCGGACGGCCGCGAGCAGACAATCCTGGACGTGCCGAAGTTCGACTTCAACTGGCAGATCGAGTACGAGCTGGAGCAGCCGCTGCACATCCCGGCGGGCAGCAAGATTCTCGGGATCGGCAAGTACGACAACTCGCCGAAGAACAAATGGAATCCGGCGCCGAACCTGCCGGTCTATTGGTCCGAGCAGAGCTGGGACGAGATGTACCAGCCTTTCACGCTGTACTCGGTGGACAGTCAGACGGTCAGCGACCTCACGGTGACGAAGTCGCCACAGAGAAC
This sequence comes from uncultured Acidobacteriota bacterium, assembly GCA_963792175.1. Taxonomy (GTDB): domain Bacteria; phylum Acidobacteriota; class Vicinamibacteria; order Vicinamibacterales; family CAVVIG01; genus CAWBVG01. The sequence continues at coordinate 145,695 of CAWBVG010000049.1, read as the reverse complement.
AGTGATCAACATTGTCTGAAGAAGATCTCAAAGCGGAGCTCGAACGCCTCAAGGCGGAGAACGAGCGTCTCAAGAGCCAGCGCGGGCGCAGCGTCAGCCTGAAGGTCAGCGAAAAGGGCGGCGTGTCCGTGTACGGTCTCGGACGCTTTCCCGTCACGCTCTACAAAGAGCAGTGGGGGAAGCTGCTCGCGATGGCCGACGAGATTCGGACGTTCATCAAAGAACACGACGCCGAGCTGAAGGCCAAGCCCGAGGCATGATCATGCGCGCCAGCTGTCTGGCAGCCGCATTCGTGGCGGCTGCTGTCGTCGCGTCCGCGCAGGTCGGCGTGACCGAGATCCGCGTCATCAGTCCGGGGGTCGTCTACAACGCCGGCCTGCTGGATCTCGCCGCATCGTTCACGAAGGAAACCGGCACGAAGGTCACGGTCACGTCCAGCGGGATGGGACGCATCGTCAACGACATCAAGACGCTCACGCCGGCGCCCGACGTCATTTTTCTGCCGTTCGAGCTGATGACCACGTTCTCGCTCGACGGCGGGATCAAGCCCGGCACGTTCACGCCTCTCGGACGATCGGAAATGGGCCTCGCCGTGCCGGCCGGGAAGCCGCATCCCGACATCTCGACGGTGGAAAAGCTGGCGGCCGCGCTGCGAAGCGCGAAGGCGGTCATGCGATCGAATCCCGCCGGCGGCAGCATGGTCGCGCGCGTCATCGAACAGAACGTGATCAAGCGCCCGGAATTCGCGGGAGTGAACAGCCCGGTCAGCACGAGGGGCGAAGGGGGCCAGGCGCTGGTGCGCGGCGAAGGCGACATGGCCCTGCAAGCGATTTGCGAGATCCTGCCCTACAAAGAGATCGAGCTGGTCGGTCCGCTGCCGCGCGAGCTGGCCGCCTGGATCGACATGTCGACCGCCGTGTCGGCGCGATCGACACAACTCGACGCAGTCGATCGCGTTCATCCGCTACATCACGCGGCCAGAAGCGACGGCAATCTGGAAAGCCAAGGGGCTCGATCGGTTCTAAAACAGCTTTCAGCTTTCAGCTCTCAGCTTTCAGCTGCGGCTACTATCGCGGTCAGAGCTGATAGCTGATAGCCGATAGCCGATAGCTAATCAGTCCGCGATGATCCGCGCGATGTGACCGGCCGCGCGTTCGGCGCGGAAGTCGCGCGTGACGATCCTGCGCTCGTTGAAGCCCATCTCACGGGCCAGCGCGTCGATGCGCGACGAAATCAGCTTCAGCAGCTTGGGGTGACTGCGGTCGCCCTTGTACCGTTCTTCCTCGGCACAGAGCGTCATCAGTTCCTGCCATTGTTTGTCGAGGAGCGTTACCTTGGGCATCGGAAGACTGGGCACGCGCCGGGCGGCCATGCGGCTGAGCTGGCGTGCGCGGGGCGTATCGAGTCTGACACGGTCCTTGCCGGCTCGACCGTGGCGGACCCTGAACGCCGAGATTATACCGGCGGACTCGGTCGCGAAACCGGTATCATTGCCATAAGGGCCCTGCGCGTCAGGGCCCGTGGCGCTGAGTGTCAGCGCCCGATGAACGAGGAGACGACATGGCTTCGACGAACGGCACGATCAAGCGGCTGGTGCACGACAAAGGGTTCGGCTTCATTGCAGCCGGCGACGGAAGTGAATACTTCTTTCACCAGTCCGCGTGTCAGACCCCCTTTGATGACTTGCGCGAAGGGCAGGCGGTGAGCTTCGAAAAAGGACAGGGACCGAAAGGGCCGCGCGCCGAGAACGTCAAACTTGCCTGATCCCCGATAACCACCCTCGAGGTGGAGCACCTGGTGCGCACGGTAATCGTCGAAAGAGGATTGCCGTTCGCCCTCTCTCCGTGAACGGATCTCCAGGCCGAATCCGAGCGTTTCGCGGACCTCAACGGTCCGCGCTACACGAGCTGGCGGCTGCTGCAGGAGTCGTGCTGGCGCTTGTCGCCGGCGCATTCGCGCGGCAGGCGGATGCTCCGCGCGATCCCGCTTCCCTCTTCGCTTCCGACTGCGCCACGTGTCATCACGCCGACGATCCGCGTGCGCCGTCGGCCGAGGTGCTGCGCGGACGCTCGCCGCAGGCCATCGTCGATGCGTTGACCAGCGGCTCCATGCGGTACCAGGGGCTGTCGTTGAGCGGCGCCGAGCGCCGGGCGATCGCTGAGTTCCTCACCGGAAGAAAACTGCGCGGCAGCGTCACCGGCGCGGTGATGGGGCGGTGTGCCCGTCCGCAGCCGCTCGGCGATCCCGCTACCGGTCCGCTGTGGAACGGGTGGGGACCGACACCGCAGAACACGCACTTCCAAACCGCATCGCAGGCCGGGTTGACGGCGGCTCAGGTGCCGCGGCTGAAGCTGAAATGGGCGTTTGGTTTTCCTGACGCGACATCGGCGTGGGCGCAGCCGACGATCGCGGGCGGACGCCTGTTCGTCGGCAGCCAGAACGGCACTGTCTATTCGCTCGACGCCGCGAGCGGGTGCATCGCCTGGACGTTCTCGGCGCACGGCGGCGTTCGCGCATCGGTGACCATCGGCCCGCTGCGCCGCCGCGGCGGGCCCGGCCGCGGCCCGACCGAGGCGGCCTTCGTCGCGGATCAGCAGGGCTACGTGTACGCGCTGGACGCATCGAACGGGCGCCTGCTGTGGAGCCGCAAAGTCGACGACCATCCGCTCGTCCGGCTGACCGGATCGCCGACGTTGTTCGCGGGCCGCCTCTATGTACCGACGTCGTCGTACGAAGAAGGCGGCAAGCCGCCCGGCTACAGCTGCTGCACGTTTCGCGGCAGCGTCGTCGCGCTCGACGCGGCGACCGGCGAGCAGGTCTGGAAGTCGTACACGATTCCGCAACGACCGACGCTGCTGCGCGCGTACGCCGATGGATCGGAAGCGTGGGGTCCGTCGGGCGGCGGCATCTGGTCGTCGCCGACCATCGATGCGAAGCGCGGCGCGCTGTACGTCGCCGCTGGCAACAGCTACAGTGGTCCGCCGCAGGCGACCACCGACGCGGTGCTCGCGTTCGATCTCAAGACCGGCGCGCTCCGGTGGGCGCACCAGCTGACGCCGACCGATCTCTTTGGCTGCGTCGCGGGAGAGATCAACTGCGCCGATCGGCCGGGCCCTGACTTCGATTTCGGCGCGTCGCCGGCGCTCGCCACCGCGCCCGGCGGCCGCGATCTGATCGTGATCGGTCAGAAGTCCGGCCTGGCATACGCACTCGATCCGGCCAGAAAAGGCGAGCAGGTGTGGCGCTATCGCGCCAGCGCGGGCAGCGGCCTTGGCGGCATCCAGTGGGGCACGGCCGTTGATGCGACGCTGGCGTACTTTCCGGTGTCCGACATCTACAGCGCGGCGCCGGGCGGCCTGCACGCCGTGAAGCTCTCGACGGGCGAGCGCGTGTGGCACACACCGCCGCCGCCGCCGGTCTGTGGCAAGCCAGGCCGCGCCTGCAGCGGTGCGCAGTTCTCCGCCGTGACCGTGATTCCCGGCATCGTCTTCTCACCGTCGAACGATGGCGCGGTCCGCGCCTACTCGACGACGGACGGCGCGATCGTGTGGACGTTCGACACCAACCGCGAATTCACTACCGTGAACGGCGTGCGTGCACGAGGTGGATCGATGTACGGTCCGGCGCCGGTCGTCGCCGGCGGCATGGTGTACGTGAGTTCGGGTTACGGCACCTTCGGCCTGCGTCCGGGCAACGTGCTGCTTGCCTTCGGGACCGAGTAGCCGGCGGCCCGGACAACGATCGGGATTCGGGATTCGGGATTCGGTTCGGTTCGGAGTCGGGAGCGTTACTCTCCAATCGCGGCTCGCGCGGCAGCATTGTTGCACCCATCAACGAAATCCGAGCTTCCTGACGGCATCCTGCGCGGCGAGTACGTAACTTTTTCATGCCCCGTCCAATTGTCGACGCTCGGTACGCATGTTTAGCACGGTCGGTCTGATCCTCGGGCTCGTGCTGCTGGTGACGCTGTTGGTACGCCACCTCAAGCAGCAGACGCGCGTCGAGCGGAACGCCCGGACAGAAACGGAGCGCCAGCTCCGGCACGCGGATGGACTGCAGCAGCTGACGGCGGCGTTGTCGCGTGCACGAACACCGGCCGAGGTGATCAGTACGTGCCTGCCGGAACTGCTGCACGGCGCCGAAGCGGCGTCCGGCGCGCTGTTCGTGTCGGCCGATGACGGCACCGAATTCGATCTGGCGCACGCGGTCGGCTATAGCGATCCGCCTGTTCGATCGAGCGCGCTGGCGACGGAAGCCGTGCGCTCTCGCGATCTCGTGGTGCACGGCGGAGACGTCGTCGTCCCGCTCGTCATGGCGGGCCGGCCGCTTGGCGCCGTGGTGATGCGCCGCCCCGATGTCCGGCGCATCGAAGGCGACGACCGCGAATTCCTGCTCAGCGCGGGGCGTCACATCGCCCGCGCACTGGATCGCGCGCGCCTGTACGAAGAAGCCGATCGCGCGCGGGCGGATGCCGAGGCATCGCGCGCCCGCGCCGACCTCGAGCTTCACGAGCGGCAGAAGGCGGAAGAAGCGCTGCGCTTGAGCGAGACGCGGTACCGGACGCTGGCCGCGCGCACCAGCCGTCTCTACACGCTCAGCGCCGGACTGTCGGAAGCGGTGACGCTCGACGCGGTTGCCGGCATGACGGTTCGCCATGGCAAGGTCGTCGCTGGTGCGTCGGCGGGATCGGTCGCGCTGCTCGTCGACAGTGGCACGCGATTCGAAACGCTGGGCGCCGGCGAACCCGGCGAACCCGAATTGCCGCGCGCCTTCGCGGCGGAGCCCGGCCTGTGCGCGACCGCGGCGGTCGAGACGCGACGCCCGATCTTCATCGGGTCGTTCGACGAGTGGCAGGAACGGTATCCGCGATCGGCGGCGATTGCCGCCGACGGCGGCTACGCGTCGTCCGCGACGTTGCCGCTCGTCGCCGACGGCGCCGTGTTCGCCGTGTTGTCGTTTCATTTCACGGCGCCGGTCAACTTCGACGAGGAGTACCGAGCGCTGCTGACGTCGGTCGCCCAGCACTGCGCACAGGCGCTGGATCGGGCGCGGCAGTACGAGGCGGCGGAGCGTGCGCGCGCCGACGCGGAAGCGGCCAACCGCTCGAAGGACGATTTTCTCTCGACCATCTCGCACGAGCTGCGCACGCCTCTCAACGCGATGCTCGGCTGGGCGGCGATGCTGCGCAGCGGCGCCGTGGACGCCACCCGCACGGCGAGGGCGATCGACGCGATTTTCAACAACGCCACCAGGCAGGGACGGTTGATCGAGGAGCTGCTCGACGTCTCGCGGATCGTCGCCGGGCGCGCCTCGTTCGATCTGCAAACCGTGGAGCTCGCGGACAACATCCGCGGCGCGATCGAAGCGATGATGCCGCTCGCGACGTCGAAAGGCGTCGAAGTCCGGGTCGGCACGATGCCGTCGGTGTCGGTGGTCGCTGATCCACGGCGGCTCGAGCAGGTGTTTCTCAACCTGTTGTCGAACGCGGTGAAGTTCACGCCGGCGGGCGGCCGCATCGCCGTCGACGTCGAGCTGTCGAATGGCACGGTGCAGGTGGCGATTGCGGACACCGGCGCCGGGATTCCGCCGGCCTTCGTGCCACACGTGTTCGAACGATTCCGGCAGGCCGACAGCGCGACGACACGAAGCGCCGGCGGGCTCGGACTCGGTCTCTTCATCGCCCGTCAGCTGGTCGAGGCGCAGGGCGGCACCATCCAGGCCGCCAGCGAAGGCACGGACCGCGGTGCGACGTTCACGGTGGCGCTGCCGGCCGCGGCCGGAACTGCCCCGCATCCGGGCGCATCCACCGCGCCGGCCCGTCCGGCGCCCGAGGAACGGCTGCCGGCGCTCACCGGGATCCGCGTGCTCCTGCGTAGACGACGAACCCGACGCGCGCGAAGTGATGGCGGCGGCCCTGGAGTTGTGCGGCGCCAAGGTCTTTTTGGCGGCGTCGGTGCGCACCGCGCTCGAGGTGCTGGCGACGGACGATGTGGACCTCCTGCTCGCGGACATCGCGATGCCCGGTCAGGACGGATACGATCTGATTCGCGAGATCCGTTCGATGGGGTCGGATCGCGTGTCCGGGATTCCGGCCGCTGCGGTGACCGCGCACGCGCGCGACGACGAACGCGACCGGGCGCTGGCCGCCGGATTCCAGATGCACCTGGCAAAACCCGTGCAGCCGGCGGCGCTCGCTCGAGTGGTGGCCACGCTCGCATCCGAAAAGGGGACGGCATGTTCGAACTGACCCTGCTCGACCATCTCCGTCTGACCTACAGTCAGGTCGTCGTTCGCCACAGGACGCACCTGCAGATGGCCGGCTGGCGCGCCCGCTGGAGCCGGAGCCTCCGCACCGCCGAAGCGCTGCTGATGGCCGGCGTGGCGGCCGCCTCGGGCGCGGCGCTCTCGGGTCGCGGCGGTCATGTGTTCGAAATCATCAGCGTCGTGCTGGCCATCCTTGCGCTCGCGGCGCTGCTCGTACACCTGTCGTTCGATCTCGACGGAACAGCGAAAGTGCATGCCGCGTGCGCCAGCCGTCTGTGGCAGCTGCGCGAGCGGTATCGCGCGCTGTTGTCGGACCTGTCGGACGGCGCCATCGATCTCGCGGCGGCGCGTCGAGGACGCGATGCGCTGATGCTGGAGCTGCACGCCATCTACGTCGAAGCGCCGCCCGAGGATTACAAGATTTACCAGGCGGCGGCACGGGCGCTGTTGTCGGCCGGCGAAGGCGAGCTGGGGGAAGAGGAGATCGACGCCTTTCTGGCCAAATCGCTCCAGGCCCGGTTTTCCTGATCTTCCGCAGCTCAGCTTACGACCTCGAGGAGGTCGTGGATTGGGACGGACAGCGATGAGTACGAAGGAGTTGAAGCGGGCGGGGGTGTTGGCGCGGGTGGTGGCGGGGACGTTGACCTTGGGGGCGGCGGCGACGTTGATGGGCGTGAGCTACCGGCAGGCGAAGCGGTTGTATCGCGCGGTATCGCGACGAAGGGCGCGGCGGGCCTGCGGCATGGCAGCGCGGGGCGGCGCGTCGAATCGGGCGACGTCGAGCCGGATTCGGAAGCGGGTGCTGGCGCTGATTCGGGCGAAGTACAGCGGCGCGATCGACGAGCGGTTTGGGCCGACGCTGGCGGCCGAGCATCTGGCGAGTGAAGACGGGCTGACGGTCGACCACGAAACGCTGCGCCGGTGGATGCTGGCCGCGGGGCTGTGGAGTCGGACGCGCAAGCGCAGCCCGCATCGCCGGCGGCGCGAGCGGAAGGCGCACTTCGGCGAGCTGGTCCAGATGGACGGCAGTTTTCATCGCTGGTTCGAAGGGCGCGCGCCCGACGAGCTGTTTGCTGACGCTGGTCGACGATGCCACCGGGCACGACGCTGGGGCGGTTCGGGGCGCAGGAGACGATCTGGGCGGCGGTGGCCGTCCTGCGGGCCTGGATCGAGCGCTATGGCATGCCGCAGGCGCTCTACACCGACTGGAAGAACGTGTATGTGCGGCCGCCGAATGCAGGCGGAGCGCGTCACGGGCGCCGAGCCGTTGACGCAATTCGGGCGCATGTGCGCGACGTTGGGCATCCAGATCATCCCGGCCAGTTCGCCGCAGGCAAGGGCCGCATCGAGCGCAATCACGGCACGCAGCAGGATCGCCTGGTGAAGAAGCTCCGCCGCCACGGCATCGCGGACCTCGCGACGGCGAATGCGTTTCTCGAGACCGAGTATTGGGCCGACCACAACGCGCGCTTCGCGCAGGCGCCCGCGTCGGCCGACGACTTTCACGTCGCGCGGCCGCGCGGGCTGCGGCTCGACACGCGTGTTTCGGCTGGAGGAAACGCGCACGGTCTCCAACGACTGGGTCGTGCGCTATGCCAATCGCCAGCTGCAACTCGAGCGGCAGAGCGGCCAGGCGCCGGCGCGCAGCACGGTCGTGGTCTGTGAAAGCGTGGACGGGCACCTCGAGATTCGCTATCGCGACCGCGCCATGCGCTGGACCGAGATCGTCGGCCGGTGTGCGGGCCTCGCGTCCACCGGTCCCGGCGCCGACCCGCGCTGCCCGCGCCACCGTCGGCGCCACGCCTGGCCCGCGTGCCGGTCGATCATCCGTGGCGAGCACAGCTTCAAACAGATGGGCGCTGATGGCGGCCAACTGGCCGCTGCAGGATCGATGAAGAGCCCATGGACGCTGCCGGAGCCGTGGACGCCCAGAACGCGCCCACCGCTCCTTGCAAAACGCGCCGACGCGTTTCGCACAGCGCCCACAGGCATCAACCGAGGGGACATTTCTAATGAGTTAACGACGGGGACATTTCTAACGAGCTTTGACACACCGCGTCTGACGGTTGACGGCTGTCTGGCGGTGCGTTAGTCTGCCGCCACACCCGGATGACCTTGACGCGCCGCGGCGGGCTGGCCGTTTCCCTCTCTGCCGCGTTGTTGGCGCTGTCCGCCCCGCTCCGCGCAATCGACAAACAAAACGTCGGCACGATGCAACTCACCATCGGGTGGGGCGACGAATCGGCATTCGCCGGATCCAGAAACTCGATCGATGTCGGCGTGGCCGATGCCAACGGTGCGCCGGTCGCGGATCCAGCGAACACGCTGACTGTCGAAGTCTCGTTCGGCGAGCGCCGCCTGAGGCTCCCGCTGCTGCCGGTGGAACGGCAGCCGGGCATGTACCGCGCCTGGATCGTGCCCAGTCGCGCCGGCAGTTATGCCTTCCACATCAGCGGCCGGTTGAAGGGCGAGAGCATCGACATCACCTCCGCTTGCTCGGAGAAGACGTTTCAGTGCGTGACGGAACCTGGCGAGATCCAGTTTCCTGAAAAGGACCCGACCTCCGCGCAGCTGGCCGAAACGGTCAGCCACTCGCAGGCGCGCGTCCAGCAGGCGATCGACGATGCCACGGAGGCCCGCCTGATTTCGTTTGTGGCGATGGCGATCTCCGCCGCGGCGGTCGCCCTGTCCGTCCTCATCCGGAGCTTGCGCTCGCGACGAGGCCGGAGCTCGGACCGGTTGGCTGTAAAGTAAGGGGAGAGAGCTTCCGCGTTGCCGCTCTGATGAATGGAGTCAGCGATGAAGAACCTGACGGCCGCGCTGCTCGTGACCTGCCTGCTGCTCCCCGCCGGACGATCCCTCGATGCGGCCTCGTCCGTCGACGGTCTCTGGGATGCCGTCATCGTGGCCAGCGGCACCGAGATTCCTTTCCGATTCGAAATCGCGAGCAGGGGCAGCCAGATCGAAGGGTCCTTCTTCGAGGGCGACCGGAAGGTTGGATTGTCGTCCGGGCGCCTTGCCGACGACGTGTTGACGCTCGAGTACGAGCACCTGAACACGACGCTCGAGCTCAAGGTCAACGGCGGCGAACTGGTCGGGACCTACCGGAACAATCGCGCCGGCGCCCGCCCGCAGGACGTTCGCATGCGCCGCTTCAAGGCGATCGCGTCTGGCGACGGGAACGTGCCGCAGCTGGCCGGAAACTGGGAGATGCGGCGAATCGCCGAGGAAGTCGCGGCACCCCGCGATACGCGCACGTGGCGCGTGTTCCTGCGGCAGTCTGGCGCCGAGTTGTCGGGGACGATTCTCCGCGTCGATGGCGACATCGGAACGCTGGTGGGACACTGGCAGGAAGGCAAGCTGGTGCTCAGCCACTTCGCCGGCGAGCGCCCGAACCTGTTCGAAGGGACGCTCAACGCCGACGGCACGATGGCGGTGACGCTGAACGGAACGGCTCACTACCTGGTGGTTCGAAGCAGCGAGGCCCGCGCCAAGGGCATTCCTGAACCGCCGGATCCGTCGCGGTACACGAACGTGAAGGATCCGACCTCGCCGTTTCATTTCGCCTTTCCCGATCTCACCGGGAAAATCGTGTCGGAGGGCGATCCCCAGTTCCGCGGAAAGGTGATCATTCTCGCGATCGGCGGCAGCTGGTGTCCCAACTGCCACGACGAGGCGCCCTTCCTCACCGAGCTGTACAAGGATTACCGCGGGCGTGGGCTCGAAATCGTCGGGCTGATGTTCGAGAACGATCCGGATCCGAAGATCGCCCGGCCGCGCGTGCAGTCGTTCATCAAACGCTACGCGGCGCAATACCCGATGCTCATCGCCGGGACGACGAACCCATCGCCGACGTCGAAGACGATTGCCGACGCGCTGCCGCAGATCGTCAACTTCGGTGCGTATCCGACCACGATCTTCCTCGGACGCGACGGCCGCGTCCGCAGCGTGCACGCGGGGTTTGCCAGTCCCGCGGCTGGCGCCGAGCACGTCAGGTTGAAGCAGGAAGTGCGCGATCTCGTCGAACGGCTGCTGGCTGAACCCGCGCAGGAGTCCGGCGCCCGGCAGTGACCGTCAGCGCCGCGGCCGGCGGGGGCGGCGCGCCGCGGCCGGCCCGGCTTCGGCTTCGCGCGCGATCATCACTTCGGTCGACTTGACGATCGCCATCGCCGAGTCGCCGCGACGGAGCTTCAGTTCGGCGAGCGCGTCGCTGGTGATGACGGCGGTCAGGTGCTGATCGCCGATCCGCAGACGCACCTGTCCGAGCAGGCCATCGATCCGCACCTCCTCGACAAATCCCCTCAGACGATTGCGGCCGCTGAGCGCGATGATCAGGCCGGTCGGGCCGTCGGCGCGGCGGGCCGGAACCTTCGCGTCCGGATTCTGCCTGGTGAGCAGCCGATCGACCTCTGCGTCTGACAAGCGGTGATGGCCGCCGGCGGTCTGCGTCGTGCGGACCTTTCCCTGATGAATCCACTGCTTCAGGGTCGAGTAACCGATGCCCATCCGCTCCGCGGCGGCGCGTACGGTGAGAAGCGACATTGCGCGAGGGACCTCCAGGGGCCGACCCGAATCATAGCGCGATGGTGCGGCCGACGCGCCGTTTTCGAAGACAGCCCGCGACGTGACTTCAGCGAGCGGGCTGAGGAACGGCGAAGCCGTACGACCGGAGGATCCGAACGACGTCGGGCTTCTTGAGGTACTCGAGGAATTGACGGGCGAGGGTTTTCTGCCGCGAAGATGCGAGCACGACGGCCCCCTGTTCGATGGGTGGGTGCCAGCTTTCCGGTATCTCAACGTAGCTGCCCGTCTTCGTGAGCGCCGGTGAAAGCGCGAGCGCGAGCGCAATCAGGCCGACGTCGGCGCTGCCCGAGTCCGCGAACTGGGCAGTCTGAGAGATGTTCTCCCCGATGACGAACTTGTCCTTGGCGCGGTCGTAGAGGTGTTCGTGGCGCAGCGCCGCCACGGCGGCGCGCCCATACGGCGCATGCTCGGGGTTCGCGATCGCGATCCGGCGAACGCGCGCGTCCGCCAGCACCGCCAGCCCTCGCTTCACGTCAATCCCGGAATCGCTTCGCGTCCACAGAACGATGCGGCCCACGGCGTACTCGTAGAGGCTGCCGCGCTCGGCCTTGCCGGACGACTCGAGCCGCCTTGGGTAGTCGATGTCGGCGGAGAGAAACAGATCGAACGGCGCGCCATTCTGAATCTGCGCGAAGAAGTTGCCGGAAGAACCGAATGTCAGCCTGACGGGCTGTCCCGTCTCCTTCTCGAACTGCGCCGCGATACCGGGGAGGACCGATTGCAGATCGGAAGCGGCGGCGACCGCGACGCCTTGCGCGAGACAGACCGTCGAGACGGTGAGGAGCAGCGCGGTCGCTATGGAGATCTGGCACAGTCGGTTCAACATGGGACCAAGCAGTATTGTGACCGACTTCAGTCGATTGCGCGCATGCCTGGAGTAGAATTGGCGGCCGTCGAAATAGCTCCATCCATCCCGGGAATCACCAGGAGAGCGTATGGCTCTGAGCGCCAGAAATCGTCTGCAAGGCACGATCGATGAAATCACGTGGAGCGAAGTGCTGGTCCACGTCACCGTGCGCGTCGGGGAGAACGTGATCGAGTCGGTGATCACCCGGCGAAGCGCCGAGGAAATGGCCTTGAAGAAAGGCGACACGGTGACGGCCGTGATCAAGGCGACCGAGGTGATGCTCTCGAAGGGATAGTCCGAACCGATCATCACTGTAGCCAGTTTAAAGCGATTACAGCCGATTTGAATCTTGGTTGTATACGGGATAGAGTGTGCGTTCACGTCTTGATGGAGAGTGAATGCGCGCCGCTCGTGTGAACCTGCTACCGCTGTGTCTGGCCGTGGCCTGCCTCGCCGCGCTGGCGCGGCCCGCCCATGCCCAGGTCGCGGCGGGTGAAATGACCGGACTCGTGAAGGATCAGGCGGGCGCCGCCGTTCCCGGTGCGACGGTCACCGTCACCGACGTCAACACCAACCGGCAGCGCGTCGTCACCTCGAGCGCCCAAGGCGTCTATGCCGTCCCGAGTCTGCCGCCAGGCGATTACCGGCTCGACGTCGAGTTGACCGGCTTCAGATCGGTGCGCCGCGCGGGCATCCATCTGGCGACCGGAGAAAAAGCGCGGATCGATTTCGATCTGGCCGTCGGGAACATCAGCGAGCAGGTCACGGTCACCGCCGATTCGCCGATGCTGCGCGCCGTCACCGCCAGCCTCGGCAACGTCGTCGAGCACGAGCAGGTCGTGCAGCTGCCGCTGAACGGCCGCACCTTCATCAGCCTGGCGACGCTCGCCCCAGGCGTGGCCCTGCCACCGAATACGCAGTTTCCCCGCATCAACGGCGGCCGGCCGCGCACGAACGAGTACCTCTTCGACGGGATCTCGGTGCTGCAGCCGGAGCCGGGCCAGGTCGCGTTCTACCCCGTGATCGACGCGATTCAGGAGTTCAAGATCGAGAGCAACAGCCCGCGCCGCCGAGTTCGGCCGGTTCAACGGCGGGGTCGATCAACCTGACGACGAAGAGCGGCACGAACGTGTTTCACGGCAGCGGCTTCGAGTTCTTCCGCAACCAGTCGTTGAACGCGCGGAACTTCTTTCAGTCGACGAACCCGGTGAAGCCGGATTACAAGCGCAATCAGTTCGGCGGGACGTTCGGCGGCCCGGTGGCGGCCGATCGCACGTTCTTCTTCGCGGATTATCAGGGACAGCGACAGTCGATTGGCCGCACGGTCATTTCCACCGTCCCGACCGTGCTGCAGCGGCAGGGGATCTTCACCGAAGCGATTGGGGCCGGGTTCCCGTCGTCTACGATCCCGCCACGACGGTGGGTTCGACGCGCAGTCCATTTGCGGCAACGCGATTCCGTCGGCGCGCATGGATCCTGTCGCACTGTCGCTGCTGCAACGCTATCCGCTGCCGCTCGGCTCGGGAACGGCAAACAACTACAACCGGACGGCGAGCGAGATTGACGATCAGGATCAGTGGGACGTGCGTCTCGATCACAAGCTGCCGTCGAACCGCGATTCGCTCTTCGGCCGGCTGTCGTACTTCCGCGACGGCTTCATCCCGGTGACGCCGCTTCCGGAAGGCAGCGGCGTCACGACCGGAACGCTGGGGCCGCAGGACACCACGGCGTGGTCGTTCGCGTCGAACTATCAGCACACCTTCTCGTCGAACCTGTTGAACGAAGTGCGGGTCGGCGACACGCGCCGCACGGTCGCCCGCACCGCGGCGCAGCTGGCGTCGAGCGCGGGCGGCGCCTTGAGCATCCCCGGCATTCCGTCGACGGCGAAGTTTCCCGAACACGCTGCCGACGTTCCTGATCGGCGGCTACCAGCAGCTCGGCTCGCCGGCGAACACGGCATCGAACTTTCACACCAGCGTGTCGGAGGTGGCCGACTCGCTGACCTGGTTGAAGGGCCGGCACACGATCAAGATGGGGCTCGACTGGCGATGGGAGCGTCTGGACGTGGTCCAGCCGCCGTCGCCGACCGGATCGTTCACCTTCAACGCGCTCGGCAGCGATCTGCCCGGCACGGCCGAACACCGGCACGCCGCTCGCCAGTTTCCTGCTCGGCCAGGTCCAGCTCTTCTCGATCGATCTGCAGCAGGAGCAGATTCAGGAGCGCGCGCGCTTTCAGGAGTACTTCATCCAGGATGACTGGAAGGTGTCGGACCGGCTGACGATCAATCCCGGTCTTGCGCTACACGCTGAATTTTCCGTCGACTGAGATCAACGGCCAGACGGCGGTGTTCAATCTGCAGACGCAGCAGCTCGAGTATCCGGGCACGAACCCGGTACGTCCCCTCAAGAAAGACAACTTCGGCCCGCGCCTGGGACTGCGTCTACCGGCTCACCGACAAGACGATCGTCAGCTCCGGCTACGGCGTGGTGTGGATTGAGATGGCGGGCATCACGACGCCGTTCACGACGCCGACCTTTCCGTTCCTGCAGACCGTCTCGCAGCGTCGCGCTCGACACCATCAATCCGGCATTCGTGCTGCGGAACGGCCCGACCGTGGCACCGATCTCACCGACACCGACCGCCGGCCTCGGTCAGGGCGTGTTCGCGGTCGACGGTACGCTCGGATCGGGCTACGTCCAGCAGTGGAACGTGTCGGTTCAGCGCGAGCTGACGCCGAATACGACGTTCGAGGCCGCGTATGTCGGATCCAACATCACGCACATCGGCATCCCCGACAGCAATATCAATCAGCTCTCCGTCAGTCAGCTCGCGCAGCGGGACGCCTTGAATCAGCGAGTGACGAATCCGTACTTCGGGCTCATCCCGCGGTCGTCGTCGCTGGGCGACCCGACGATCACGGTCGGACAGCTCATGAAGCCGTACCCGCAGTACACGACGGTGAGCCTCTACCGCAACAACGTCGGCACCACGCGATACCAGGGGTTTGAACTGAGCGTCCGCCAGAGACTGGCGCACGGTCTGTCGTACTCGATGGCTTACACGCGGTCGAAGTTGCTGGACGACGCCTCGTCCGTGTTCGACGCGTCGATTCTGACGGGCCCGATCGCGAACTATCCGGTCGCGGACAGCTTCAACCGCGCGCTCGAGCGCGATTACTCAGCCGGCGACATGCCCCACGTGTTCGTGTCGTCGGTGGTGTGGGATCTGCCGGCCGGCGCGGGCCGCCGTCGGCAGTTGAGCGGCGTGCTCGGCGCGTTAGCCAATGACTGGACGGTGACGACCCTCGTCACGCTGCAATCGGGCATGCCGGTCGCGATCACGCAAACCACGAACAACAACGCGGCCTTCGGCTTCGGCGTGCAGCGACCAAATCTGGTTGACGACCCCACGCTGCCGGCCGACCAGCGCACGCCCAGCCGGTGGTTCAACACGGCGGCCTTCACCGCGGCGCCGGTCTTCACGATCGGTTCGTCGTCGCGGAATCCGGTGCGCGGGCCATCGTATCGCGACGTCGATCTCGCGCTGATCCGCCGTGTCCCGATTCACGCCGGCACCGCGCTCGAGCTCCGCGCGGAGATCTTCAACCTGTTGAACACGCCGAACCTTGGCGCCCCCAACGGCGTCCAGGGAACGGCCGCGTTCGGGACGATCACGACCGCGCTCGACCCGCGCGTGGCGCAGCTCGCGCTGAAGCTGCTGTTCTAAAGCCCATGGACTGGTCGGCCATCGCCCTCAGCCTTCGGCTCGCGGCGGCGACGACGATCGTCCTGCTGGCGATCGGCCTGCCGCTGGCGAGCTGGCTGGCGCTGTCGAGCCGGCGGGGACGCTGGGCGGTCGATGCGCTGGTGGCGCTGCCGCTGGTCCTGCCGCCGACCGTCCTCGGGTACTACGTCCTCGTGATGTTGGGACCGCGAAGTCCCATCGGCCGCGCCTTCGAGACGTTGACCGGCAGCCCGATCGTGTTTTCCTTCAGCGGACTCCTGGTCGCGTCCGTCCTCTACAGTTTGCCGTTTGCGGTTCAACCGTTCGCCGCCGCGTTCGCGGCGGTCGATCGCACGCTGATCGAGACCGCCTGGTGTCTTGGCGCGTCGCGTCTGCGCACGTTCACGCGCATCGTCGTGCCGTTGGCTCGACCGGGGATTATCGCCGGCGCGGTGCTGACGTTCGCGCACACGGTGGGGGAGTTCGGTGTCGTGCTCATGGTCGGCGGCAATCTGCCGGGCGTGACGCGGACCGTCTCGATCTCGATCTACGACGACGTGCAGGCGCTCAATTACGCGAGGGCCGGCCGGACGGCGGCTCTCCTGCTCGCGTTCTCGTTCGTGGTGCTTGCGCTGACCTACCGCTTGCAACGACGATCGGGGCGAGCGTGGCCGATCGCCTCATAGCATCATTCGTCCGCCGATACACGCCGACCGTCTCGGTGCGCGCCGACCTGGAGCTCGAAGCCGGCGACAGCCGCGTGCTGGTACTGTTCGGGCCATCGGGATCCGGCAAGACGACGATCCTGCGATGCCTCGCGGGATTGGACCGGCCGCAGGAAGGCTTCATCCGATTCGGCGCCGAGATCTGGTTCGACGCGGCAACCGGCGTCAACCGTTCGCCGCAGGCGCGCCGGCTGGCGTACGTCGCGCAGGACTACGGTCTGTTTCCGCATCTCACCGTGGAGGAGAACGTTCGGTTCGGGATGGACGCGAACCGATCGGCCGCGACGCCGCGCGTCGAGTCGATTCTCGAGCGCGTCCATCTTGGCGGGATGGCCGGCCGGCTTCCCGCCCAGCTGTCGGGCGGCGAGCGCCAGCGTGTCGCGCTGGCGCGGGCGCTGGCGAGGGATCCCGCGCTGGTGCTGCTGGACGAGCCGCTGGCCGCGCTCGACCTGCCGCTGCGCGATCCGATGCGCCAGGAGCTGCGTCAGTTCTTGCGATCGCTCGACGTCCCGAGCGTGATCGTGACGCACGATCGCGTCGACGCGCTGACGCTCGGCGATCGGATGGCGGTGCTCTCCGGCGGGTTCATCCGTCAGGTCGGATCGGTCCCGGAGGTGTTCAGCCGACCTGCCGACGTCGCCGTCGCGGCGTCGGTCGGGGTCGAGAATGTCGTCGCCGGGACGGTTGTCGAGACGGTGGACGGTCTGGCAACCGTGCGTGTGGGCGACGGGTCGATCAGGGCGGCAGCAGGTGTCGCGTCCGGCCCGGTGTTCGTCTGCATTCGCGCCGAGGACGTCATCCTGGAACGGTCGCCGCATGGCGACGTGAGCGCACGAAACCAATGGACAGGCCGCGTGATGGCGCTGCAGTCGGAAGGAAGCGTCGTGCGCGTGACCGTCGATTGCGGCTTCGTGCTGACGGCCCTGATTACGAGACCATCACTCGACGAGTTGCAGGTCGCGCCAGGCTCGACGGTCACCGCCCTGGTGAAAGCGACTGCCGTCCACCTGGTGCAGCGCGGTCCAGCTCAAGAGCCAACAACTCCAACGGATAGAATCAGTTGACCGCATCTGCCCAGGCCCGTACAATGGATGACTGAGGGGGCGACTAGTTTCGACGGGGGTTGTTGGACGAAGGATGCGTTGCCGAGCTCCACTGACTCGTAAATCCGGTGGAAAACCACAACTGCGAATACGCAGCTCGCTCTCGCAGCTTAATAACCTGTGAGCGTTCGCCCCGGTCAACCTACGGGCCGGGGGTCGAACGTCATTTAGTAGGCTGGTTGCCGCCGGCTGTCTCGACCGGCGGCGACGAGATTTTTCGGGGCTAGTCCCTGGCGGTTTCCGTCGTTCCTTCACGCCAGGGGCGAACATTCAGGAACGGCTATGCAACGTAGGACGCCTTCGCTCTTTCGCCTTCGGACGGGGGTGCGAATCCCCCCGCCTCCAGCCTTCGCTCGCCTTCGGCGAGCTACGGCTGGGTGAACCAGCTGTAAGGCGAGCGGGATCTCCGGCGAAGGCTGTCCCGCCGAAGCTGCGCGCGGAGCGCGCGTCCAGCGGAGGCGGACGTCACGACGTCACTTTCCGTGCAAAGCGCGTACGGCTGCTACGCGCTCTCGAGGCAATCGGTCAACGGCTTGCAACGCTCCGCTGCATGTTCGTCGAAAAGCATTGGGTTTACGTGCTGCAAAGTTCCGTTCTGCCCGATAAACATTACGTGGGACTGACCTCAGATGTGGACGCGCGATTAACCTTCCACAATCAGGGTCGCTCACCTCACACGGCTAAGGCGGCGCCGTGGCATCTGCTCGTTTCGATTCGGTTTCACAACTCGCACTCGGCTTCGGCATTCGAGCGGTACTCGAAAACAGGATCGGGTCGTGTGTTCGCAAAGCGGCACTTCGTTTGATAATTCGAATCGGTTCCCAGAATGACCTTTGACGAACAGCTGCGCCAGGCGTTCGAGACGCTGAGCGACCGCCATCAGGACGACATCCGCCGCGAGGTCCAGATCGCGGTGGACGAAGCGTTGGCCGCGAAATCGGCCGCCGACTCGGCGCGAGCCGTCGCCGCCGCCGACAACAACACGCGCCTCCTGGACTCGGTGCAGTGGCTGGGCCGCGCGCGATCGCTCGGCGAGACGCTCGACACCCTGGCGAGCGCCGCGGCGCGCGAGGCGCCGCGCGTGGCGGTGCTGACGGTTCGCGGCGGCCGTGCCCACGGCTGGCGATTCATCGGCTTCGGCGCCCTCGACGAGGCGCCGCCGGTCAACCTGGGGTTCGATGACGCAGGGATCATCGCGACGGCGGCGAGCGACAACGTAGTAGCCGTCGGCCAAGCGTCGCCGGCCTTCGCGGCTCTCGATCCAGATGTGCCGGCCATTGCCGTGCCGCTCGCGCTCGCAGGCGACGTCGTCGCGATTCTCTACGCGGATGCCGGATCCCCGAATCCCGAATCCCCGAATCCCGAATCCCGTCTGAACGCCGAAGCGCTCGAGATCCTGGCGCGGTACGCGGCGCGTGGCATCGAAGCGATGACGGCCTTCAAGGTCGCCCGGTCGCTCACCATCACGACGCCTGCACCTGAACCCGCACCGGCTGTCGACAAGGACGACGGGGAAGACGTCGCCGGCGCGCGCCGCTACGCGCGGCTGCTCGTGTCGGAGATCAAGCTGTACCACGAAGATTCGATTGCCGCCGGCCGCCGCGACCGCGATCTGGGCAGCCGGCTTGGCGGCGAGATCGCACGTGCCCGCGTGCTGTACGAGCAGCGTGTTCCGCCGCACGTGCGCGCCCGCGCGCCGTACTTCGACGATGAGATCGTGCGGACACTGGCGGACGGTGACGCATCGTTGCTGGGAGTAAGAACGTGACGCGGCCATTGCATCTCTTGTTCGGGTTCCTTCTCGCGTCTGCCGTCGCGAGCGCGCCGTCGGCGCAGCAGTCACGTCGACCAGGCGGGATCGGGCCGCGAAGCGCCGGCCTTGAAGGCCACCGACCATCCTCGCCTTCCTGACGATCCGTCGAGGCTGTGGATGGTGCCAAAGGGAGCGCATCGCACCAGCGAGTTCGCCGACGCGGTCAAGCTCGAGGTGGACGGCAGCTTCGCGAAAGCGCTGCCGATTCTGTCGAAGGCGTCGCTGCAGCAGGGGCCGCTCGGCGACTACGCGCTGTACTACCAGGCATTCGCGGAAATGCGCCTGGGGCGGCCGGCGGAAGCGCGTCGTCTTTTCCAGACGCTTCAGTCGAAATCACCGGTCGGTTACGTCGCCGAAGGCGCGGCGCTTCGCGAGGCGGAGTGCGACGAGGCGCTCGGCGATCAGGCGGCGGCGCTCGAGGTGTACGAACGGCTGGCGCGCGGCAAGACGACGACGCCCGACGAAGTGCTGATACGCCTGGCTCGCGCCGCTCGCGCCGTCGGCCGCACCGACAGGGCGGTCGAGGCGTTCATGCGCGTGGTCTACGAGTTTCCATTCGGGGATCTCGCGCCGGTCGCCAGCGGCGAGCTGGAGTCGCTGCCGGCGCCGCCGATTGCCGCGGGCACCAACCGTTATCGCCTCGAGCTGGGACGCGCGGAACGGCTGTTCGGCGCGAAGCGCTACACACAGGCGCGTCCCGTGTTCGAGACCCTCCGGCCGCTCGCCGACGGCGACGACCGCGAGCTCGTGGCGCTGCGACTCGCCGAGTGCGACTACATGCTGAAGCGGCCGCGCAACACGCGCGACGCCGTCAGGCCGTACGTCGACAAGGCCGCGCGGCAGGGCGAGGCGCTCTACTTCTATGCGGTCGCCGTGCGCGATCTCGGCGACGTGGCCGAGTACCTGCGCGTGGTTCGCCGCATCGTCAACGAATTCCCGACGCAGAGCTGGGCGGAAGAAGCGCTGAACAACCTGGCGAGGTACTACATCCTGGCGGACGACGATGAGAAGGCGGACGAGACGTACCGGGAGCTGTACGAGAAGTTTCCCGCCGGACCGTATGCGGAACGCGCCGCATGGAAGATCGGCTGGCGTGCCTACAGGAGCCGCCGGTATGTGGACGCCGTCCGTGCGTTCGACTCGGCGGCGGCGCAGTTTCCGCGCTCGGACTATCGCCCCGCCTGGCTGTACTGGTCCGCCAAGGCGCACGAAGCCATGCAGGACGGCCAGTCGGGCCCGCGATTCACCCTCGTTGCGACCGACTACCTGAACACCTATTACGGGCGCCTCGCGGTCGCACGGCTCGACGGGCGGCCGCAGACGCGGCTCGCACTCGACAGGTCAACGGATCCGCCGTCCACCGACGACGCGGGGACGCCGAGTCCGGCGCTGCCGCCGAACGAAGGCGTGGTACGCGCCCTGCTCGCGGTCGATCTCTACGACCAGGCGCTCGACGAGCTCCACTACGCGCAGCGCGTGTGGAGCGATTCGTCGGCGATCCAGGCGACGATCGGCTGGATCTTCAACCAGCGCGGCGATCTGCGCGCCGGCATCAACGCGATGAAGCGCGCCTATCCGCAGTACATGGCGGCGGGCGGCGAGAAGCTGCCGCCCGAGCTGCTCCGGGTGCTCTTTCCGGTGAACTACTGGCCGCAGATTCAGCGTTATTCGGCCGAGCGCCAGCTGGATCCGTACATGATCGCGGCGTTGATCGCGCAGGAGTCGACGTTCACGGCGGACGTCAGGTCGGTCGCCAACGCCTACGGGTTGATGCAGATCATTCCTGCCACCGGACGTCAGTACGCGCGCATGCTGAAGCTGCCTCGGAAGTTCTCGATCGGCATGCTGACCACGGCCGACACCAACCTGAAGATCGGCACCGCCTACTTCGCGGATCTGGTCCAACAGTTCGGCGGAGCGCACTACGCGCTGGCGACCTACAACGCCGGCCCGGGTCGCGTCGCCCGCTGGATTGCCGAGCGGCCGGGTATCGACCGCGACGAGTTCATCGACGACATCCCGTTTCCGGAGACGCAGGACTACGTCAAGAAAATCCTCGGCCGGGCCGAAGACTATCGCTATCTCTATGGCGGCGTCTCCGAGTCGCTGACGGTGAACGCACCGGCGCCGAATCCCGCGGCGCGCAGCGCATCGCCGAGCACCGCGTCAGCGAAACCGGCCCAGGCGGCGCCGAAGAAGAAACCGGCGGCGCCGGCGAAACGCAAGACGCGAAAAGCGGCGTGATTAGAAGCTGACCATGTCGAAGCTCACCGGATCGAAGAAGGCCACCCAGTTCACCGAGTCGGTCATCCGCGAGATGACGCGCCTGAATCATCTCTACGGCGGCGTGAACCTGTCGCAGGGATTTCCGGACTTCCCGGCGCCCGACGCCATCAAGGCGGCGGCCTGCGCCGCGATCAACGGCGACGTGAATCAGTACGCCGTCACCTGGGGCGCGCGCCCGCTGCGCGAGGCTGTGGCGCACGAGTTCACGCAGCGCTACGGACTGCCGATTGTGGCCGACGAGCAGGTCACCGTCTGCTGCGGCACGACTGAAGCGATGATGGCGACGATGATGGCGATCATCGACCCGGGCGACGAGGTGGTGATCTTCGAGCCGTTCTACGAGAACTACGGCCCCGACGCCATCCTGTCGGGCGCGACGCCGCGCTACGTCACCTTGCACGAGCCGGACTGGACCTTCGACCCCGACGAACTCGCGGCGGCGTTCAACGACAAGACCAAGGCGATCATCATCAACACGCCGAACAACCCGACCGGCAAGGTGTTCACGCGCGACGAGCTCGAGACGATCGCCGCCCTGTGCCGCAAGTGGGACGCGATCGCGATCTCCGACGAGATCTACGAGCACATCATCTACGACGGCCACGCCCACATTCCGATGGCGACCATCGAAGGGATGGCGGATCGAACCGTGACGCTCAACGGCTTGTCGAAGACGTTCTCGGTCACCGGCTGGCGCGTGGGCTGGACGATTTCGCCGCCGTCGCTGACCGGCGCGATTCGCAAGGTGCACGACTTTCTGACCGTCGGCGCCCCGGCGCCGCTGCAGGAGGCGGGCGCCGTCGCCCTGGGTCTGCCGCAGGAGTACTACGCGAAGCTCGCCGCCAGCTACCAGCAGCGGCGCGATGTGCTGCTCGCGATTCTGGAGCGGCACCACTTCACCTGCTACAAACCGTTCGGCGCGTACTACATCATGACCGACATCAGCACGTTCGGATTCGCGGACGACGTCGAGTTCGCGCGCTATCTGGTCAAGGATGTCGGCGTGGCCGCGGTGCCCGGCAGCAGCTTCTACAAGACCGGGGCAGGGCGAACGAAACTGCGGTTCTGTTTCTGCAAGCGCGACGAAACGCTGGCAGGAGGCCGACCGCCGGCTGTTAAAACTCGTTCCGGCCGGGGCCACACTGCACTGAAAGCAATCGGGGCTAGGGGCTTGGGGCTAGCTAACGGCCCGAGCCTTGTCGGCTGCCCCTAGCTTCTAGCCCCTGCACGTCGGCGTCGTCGCTGAAGAGTTTTTAATACCGAGCGACGATGCCGAAGTAGATCCCCTTCAGCGTAAAGCTCCCGCTGTCCTGCTTCACCAGATATCCCATATCGAGCGAGCGGAAACCGCCCTTCACGCCGAAGTTGTCCGAGAAGTTGACCGTGCCGTAGATGTCGATGTCCACGTAGTGCCCGCCGTAGCGGCTGTCGATGCTGTCGGGCAGCTTGAAGCCGGTCACCTCGCCGGTGATGGAGATGTTGGGCACGACGTAGAAGCGGCCGATGCCGCCGAGCGCGGGCAGCGGCGCGCGCGCGCTCGCGAACTCGTTCAACACCGGGCTGGTCAGCTGAACCGCCACATCGGTGTACTTCGCTTCGATCACGAAGCCGGCGAAGCCGCGATTCTTGGTGACGAAGTCGAACTCGTACGCGAAGCGGTACGCCTTCCAGTCCAGCGTGGTGTTGATCGGAATGCCGACGCGATAACGCTGGCCGTTGAAGTCGATGTTGCGCGTCAACGTCGTCGTCGCCTGAAAATCGATCGGGATGTACTCGAGCCGGAATTTCTGGCTGCGCACCGGGCGCAGCGTCAGCTGCAGCTTCGGCAGCCGCTTGTCGGTGAGCCCGAGATCGGTTTTGGCGTCGATCTGCGTGCCGGCCAGGCCCGACAGCGCACCGGTGCCGCCGCTGGCGACGAGGATCTCGGTGTTCGGGAACCAGAAATCGGCGCCGCCCTCGATGTGGAACCGCTCGCCGGTGGCCGGGTCGTTGATCGGCCGGGGTCTGTATTGCGCTGACGCGGGCACCGCGAAACCGAGCAGCGCGATCAGAACGGTCCAGATGTACAGACGTGGGGTACGAGTCATCTTTTCAATCCTAAAAATGGGTCTTCCGCGTGGGACGCGCGGAGGCAGGCGGCGGCAGAATAGCACAACTCCCTTTATCGGTGACAGTTGTAGACAAAGATAGTCCCTGATGTTTCGTTGACACCTCTCTGCAAGCGCGGCGTAAAATCCGTCAAATTGACCCGCAGTTTGGTTTCTCTACCCCCGCACAGCTGAAGGAGGAATCCCATGTCGGTGTCGCGCCGCGGTTTCCTTCAGGGCTTGAGACTGGGACAGCACGCCCACGCCGCTGCTTTCATGGCCGCCCGCGGCCACGAAGAGCTGATGGCGGAAGCGCAGCAAGCCGGCCGCCAGGGTGGCGCGCGCGGCATGCGTCCCAATCTTCCTCCTGGAGTGGAAGGCATTCGCATCAGCAGCAATGAGAACCCGCTCGGTCCCGGGAAAGCCGCGATCGACGCCATCCTCGGCAAGTTCCCCGAGGCCAATCGGTATCCGTTCAACAGCTCGCCGCTGGACGCGGATCTCGAGATCCTGATCGCGAAGCTCAACACCGCGAAGCGCGAGAACGTGGTCCTGGGCGTCGGGTCGCAAGAGCTGCTGAAGAACGCGGCGCGCGTGTTCCTGTCGCCGACCAAGCACCTGGTCATCCCGTCGCCGACCTACGGCGATCCGGCCGGGTTCGCGCAGAACATGCTCAAGGTGACGATCAAGACGGCTCCGGTCACCGAGAAGACGCTCAAGACCGATTTGAGCGCGCTCCTGCCGCACGTCAAGGGCGCCGGTCTCGTCTACCTGTGCAACCCGAACAATCCGACCGGGACCATCAACAGCGCGCAGGAGATCAAGGACTTCATCGCCGAGGTGAAGAAGCAGTCGCCGACGACCGGCGTCCTGATCGACGAAGCGTACTGCGACTACGCCACCGACCCGGGCTTCGCGACGGCGATTCCGATCGCCATCTCGACGCCAGGCGTCATCGTCGCGCGCACCTTCTCGAAGGCCTACGGCATGGCCGGCGTGCGCATCGGCTACGCGCTCGGCGACGCGGCGACCATCAAGAAGATGAGCGCCTGGCGGATGCCGTACAACGTGAACACGTTCGGCGTGGCCGCGGCGGTCGCCTCGCTCAAGGATCCGCAGCACATCAAGGACGAGAGCGCCCGCAACAAGGCGGTGCGCGACTTCACCGTCAAGGCGCTGGCCGACCTGGGCTACACGTCGACCGATTCGCAGACCAACTTCATCTTCACCGACATCGGCAAGACGATGACCGCGGCGGCGTTCCGCGAGGGATGCGCCGCCAAGGGCGTGATGGTCGGCCGCGACTTCCCGCCGCTGGAAAAACAGTGGGCGCGCATCTCGCTCGGCACGATGGAAGAGATGCAGAAGGCCACCGAAGTATTCCGCAGCGTGCTCAAGTCCTCGACGACGACCTCGTCGGGGAAGGGGCAGTAGGGAGGAGCCATGACGTTATCACGACGTAAATTCGTCCAGACCGCCGGGATCGGCGCGGGCGCGGCTCTGACCAGCAGCATCTGGGGCCGCGGCCGCGAGAACAGCATCTGGTCCGCGATCGAGCCGGATCTGCAGGCCGTCGAGCGCGGCGTCATCTGCATCGCGAGCAACGAAAACCCGGTCGGCCCGGGCAAGGCGGTGCTCGATTCACTGCGAACGCTGCTCGAGGGCGGCGCCAAGCCGGGCCGCTACTCCAACCAGAGCGGGCCAGCTCACCGAAGCGATCTGCGCGCACTTCAAGGTCAAGCCGGAGAACGTGCTGCTCAGCGAAGGATCGACCGAGATCCTCCGCGCGGCGACGCAGGTGTTCACGTCGAAGACCAAGGCGCTCGTCGGCACGATTCCGACCTACGAGGAATGCGCCGGCTACGCCGAGCTGCTCGGCCATCCGGTCAAGGGCGTGTCGCTCGACTCCGCCTTCAAGCTGGACGTCGACAAGATGGCGGCGGCCGCCAAGGGCGCGGGGCTGGTGTTCTACTGCAACCCGAACAACCCGACGGCCACCTACGTCGGCGCCAAGGCGACGCGCGGCGTTCCTCGCGAAGGTCAACAGCACGTCGCCGGAGACGACCGTTCTCGTCGACGAGGCGTACTTCGACTACGTCACCGATCCCGATCACGAGACGCACATTCCGATTGCCGTCGAGAACCCGCGCGTCATCGTCGCGCGGACCTTCTCGAAGGCGTACGGCATGGCCGGCCTGCGTCAGGGCTACGCCATCGCGCATCCCGACACGATCAAGAAGATGCGCGAGTGGGTGCGCCGCGTGCGGGCACCGGGTCGCTCAACGTGTTCGGCATGGCGGCCGCGACCGTGGCCATCGCGCAGGACGCGTCGCTTCACCACCAACGAGCGCAACCGCAACAAGGCGGTCCGCGACATGGCGACGAAGTGGTTCGCGGATCGCGGCATGAAGCCGACCGACTGCCAGGCGAACTTCATGTTCGTCGACATCGGCACGCCGGCCAAGGCGTTCCGCGACGCCTGCCGCGCCAAGGGCGTGATGGTCGCGCGCGACTTCCCGCCGTTCGAGAAGACGCACGCCCGCATCACGCTCGGCACGATGGAAGAGATGACCAAGGCCGTGCAGGTGTTCGGCGAAGTGCTCGGCAAGAAAACGACGACCGCCGCGGCGTAACGGCGGAAGTCTGAAGTCTGAAGTCAGAAGTCAGAAGTCGGACACAGCGCCGGTTCAGTGATGGACCGGCGCTTGTTTTGTCAGGAGACCCCACACATGCGCAAGATGATGAACCGCGCCGCGCCGGTCCTCGCCGTCGGCCGCGCTGCGGCGCCGTCTGGATGACCGTCCGGACGTCCGGGCAGGCCGCCGGCATGCCGAGCACGAAGAACGGCGACTGGACGCACTACACCGCCGACGTGCGCGGCACGAAGTATTCGCCGCTCGATCAGATCAACGCCGCCAACTTCAACAAGCTCGAGGTCGCCTGGCGGTTCAAGACCGACAACCTCGGCACGCGCCCCGAGTTCAAGCTCGAAGGCACGCCGCTCGCCATCAAAGGCGTGCTCTACACCACCGCCGGCACGCGGCGTTCGGTCGTCGCGCTGGACGGCAAGACGGGCGAGTTGATCTGGGCGCACAGCTACCGCGAAGGCAACCGCGCGGCGATCGCGCCGCGCCAGCTCTCGGGCCGCGGCGTCTCGTACTGGACCGACGGCAAGGGCGACGAGCGCATCCTCTACGTCACGACCGGCTACCGCCTGATCGCGCTCAACGCGAAGAACGGCGCGATGATTCCGTCGTTCGGCGAGAACGGCGTCGTCGATCTGAAGAAGGGCGCCGTGTTCGGCAAGGGTCAGCAGATCGATCTCGAGACCGGCGAGATCGGCCTGCACTCGACGCCGACCGTCGTCAAGGACGTCGTCATCGTCGGGTCGTCGTTCAAGGAAGGGATGACGGTCATGACCCACAACAACACCAAGGGTCTGGTCCGCGCGTTCGACGTGAAGAGCGGGCAAGCTGCTGTGGACGTTCAACACGATTCCGCGTCCGGGCGAGTTCGGCAACGACACGTGGGAGAACGAGTCGTGGGCGATCAACGGCAACACCGGCGTGTGGACGCAGATCACGGTCGACGAGGAGGCCGGGCTGGTGTACCTGCCGGTCGAGACGCCGACGTCGGACTTCTACGGCGGCCATCGCCCGGGCAACAACCTGTTCGGCGAGAGCCTGGTGTGCGTCGACCTGAAGACCGGCGCAGCGCAAGTGGCACTTCCAGTTCATCCACCACGGCATCTGGGATCACGACATGTCGTCGGCCGCGATGCTCACCGACATCAACAAGGACGGCAAGATCGATCAAGGCGGTCGCCGTGCCGAGCAAGCAGAGCTACGCCTACGTGTTCGACCGCGTCACGGGCCAGCCGGTCTGGCCGATCGTCGAGACGCCGGTGCCGGCGTCGCGACGTGCCCGGCGAGAAGGCGTCGCCGACGCAGCCGATTCCGATGGACGCGCACGGCAAGCCGTTCGACCTACGCGCGCGCCGTTCGTCAACGTTCCCGACGACGTCATCGACTTCACGCCGGAGCTGCGCGCGGAAGCGCTCGAGAACCTGAAGCGGTATCGCGCACGAGAACTCGCCGTACGTGCCGCTCATTCTCGGCGACGCGAACGGCCTGCTCGGCACGATCAACATCGGCAACACGGGCGGCGGCACCAACTGGCCGGGCGGCGGCCTCGATCCGGAGCGCACATCTTCTATCTCGCAGGCCAGCAATTCGCAGGTGACGACCGGCTCGCTCGTCGAGCCGCCGCCGGAGTTCAAGACCGATATCCGGTACGTCGCCGGGCGTGAAGGGACGCGAGTTCCGCGATCGCTGGACGGGCCCGGCTTCGGCAGCGCGGCGGACGCGCCGCAGCGCGGCGGGCGCGCGGGTGGCGCGGGCGCGGCCGAAGGCGGTCGCGGCGGCGGCCGCGGGGCGGCTGCCGCGCGGCGGAGCGCCAGGCGCACCGGCTGCCGGCCCAGGGTTCGGGCCAGGGCCCGCAGGGTCTGTCACTCGTGAAACCGCCGTACGGCGTGGTGGCGGCGATCAACCTCGACAAGGGCGAGCTGATGTGGCAGACGCCGCATGGCGACACGCCGGATATCGTGCGCAATCACCCGGCGCTGAAGGGACTGCACGATCCCGAAGACCGGACAGGGCGGCAGCGTCGGCATCGTCGTGACGAAGACGCTCGTCATCGCCGGCGATCCGCAGGTGACGACGACGCCGGATCATCCGCGCGGCGCGATGCTGCGCGCCTACGACAAGCTGACGGGCAAGGAAGTCGGCGCGGTCTGGATGCCGGCGCGGCCAGAGCGGCTCGCCGATGACCTACAGCGTGAACGGCAAGCAGTACATCATCGTCGCCGTCAGCGGCGGCAACTACTCGGGCGAGTATCTGGCGTTCGCCTTGCCGGATTCCGAGGTCCGGCCGTCGACGCAGGCGGCGGCGCGGTAAGTAATCTGTCGGGGCTGGGGGCTAGGGGCTAGCTAGTCAGAGCACCGAGCATCGAGCTCTGCGCTAGCCCCAAGCCCCGACACGGCTTTGGCAGCTAGCCCCTAGCCCCTACTTCGTGGCGGCACGCGCTTCCTTGCCGGCCGCCACGTCCGCATCAGCGCGACTGTAATTCGCGAGCAGCGCGCGATAGTGACGGCGCGACGCCTCCGCCTGTCCCGCCGCTTTGGTCGCGCGAGCGAGACCGAGCACGGACAGCGAGCGGTTCGGGTGCCGCTGCAGCGCCGCCTCGAAAAAGGGAATCGCCTCGGCCGGCCGGCCGATTTCGACCAGCACCTCGCCGAGCAGCTCCGGCGCCGGTTTGATCGGCGTCGGCAATCCGAGCGGCGCCGGCAGCCGGCTCTCGGCAGCTGGCCGCCGCGCGCAGGGCCTCGACGGCCTGGTCGGAACGTCCCTCGACCAGTGAGACGATCGCGGCGACCTCCTGCTGCATGATGGCGATCGCCGGCCGCAGGTCGCCTTCGCGCGGATCCTGCGCGCGCTGACCGAGCGCCTGGACGACGCGCGATGCCACATCCCGATTGCGGCTTCGCGCCGCGCTCAGGCCGATGGCAAACAGCTCGTAGGCGTTCCCGAAGTTGCTTTCCGCGGCCAGCAGCGGCCAGCTCGCGGTTTCGATCACGTAGCGCGCGCGCATCGACGACAGGTCGCTGAGGAGCGTGACGTTGCCCGTCGCCTTGACGACCGGCGCGAGCTCGTCGATGGTCGCCCGCGCCTCGCGATAGCGTCCGAGCTGCAGCAGCTCGTACTGGAGCCACTGGAGCGCGTGGTAATTGCGCATCGCCGGCGGCAGCCCCGTGCGGGCGATCCACGCATCGGACGCGGCGACCGCGCTGCGGTCCGCGGCCGCGGCATCCGGCCACCGTCCGAGCTGGAGAAAGATGTGTGCCGGCATGTGACGGGCGTGGCTCGAATCGGGCGCGAGCCGCGTCAGCGTGCGCGCCGCCTCCAGCGCCAGCCGCGCGTGCGCCGGATCGTCGTCGTTGTGAATGAGGTAGTGGAGCGCTCCCAGGTGCTGCGGGTGCGCGCGCAGGACGCGGCCGAGAATCTCTTCGACGCGCTTCTGGGTCTCGCTTCCGGCCAGCGCCTGGCTGTGCCCTTCGTGCGCGTCGGCAGTGCCGATGAGACTGCGGCTCATCGTCCCGAGCAGCGCCAGCGCGTACAACGACGCGACGTCCGGATCCTCCGGGTCGCGCGCGTGGAGCCGGCCCATGGCTTCTGCATACTGCTGACGCCGGGCCGAGCGGTCGCCCTCGCCGAACAAGCACGGCCGCCGCGGCGAGCAGTCCCTGATCTCGAGCCGTCCGCGACCCGGCCTCGCCCGGGGCTGCCGCAGGACCGAGCCGGGCCAGCGCCTGCCGTCCGGCCTCGACGTCTTCGTGGCCCCACAGCGTCTGGTGATACGTCATCGCTTCGCCCCAGTACGCGAGCGCAAGCTCCGGATTCAGCTGGCGGGCCTGTCGAAAGAGATCGTTGGCCTGTTCGTACTCGAACAAATGGAGCGCAGTAATCCCTCGGGCGAGCACGGATTCGGCCTGCGACTGGGCGGCTGGTCGAGGATTGAGCAGCGCCAGCGTCGCGCCGAGCACCATCCCCGTGAAACAAATATGTCGTTTTCGTTGCGTCTGCGTGACGCTCCTCCTAGAATGGCGACTCTCGAATTACATCCGCTGCCGACGGCGGCGATCTGAAGTTTACCTGGGAGGATGGTCATGGCACATCGGTTCGTGCGTGTGTTGGCGTGTTTGTGGCTCTTGATGGTCTGGATCGCTCCGGCCGGTGCGCAGCAGTTCACCGGCGGTGTACGAGGTGCGGTGCGCGACGCCAACGGCGTCGTCCCCGGCGTCGCGGTGACGATGACCAACGAGGCGACGAACATCGCGCGCGAGGTCGTCACGAACGACGTCGGGCAGTACAACTTTCCCGCCGTGCCGCCCGGCACCTACACGCTGAAGGTGCAGATCTCGGGATTCAAGACCTACGAATCGAAAGGGGTCCAGGTCGGGACGCAGCAGTTCGTCACGCTCGACGTGACGCTCGAGGTCGGCGCGATCGAGGAGAACGTGACGGTCACGGGCCAGACGCCGCTGATTGAGACGGCATCGCGCGTCGACCGGCGGCGTGCTGGACAAGGCGACGCTCGACGCGCTGCCAGCGCCCGGCCGCAACGCGTTCCTGATCGGCATCACCGTCCCGACGTTCACGCCGACCGGCGACCCGCAGTTCAACCGGCAACAGGACCAGTCCAATGCCTCGATCGTCTCGCTCGGCGGCGGCGGCATGCGCGCCAACAACTACATCGTCGACGGCGTGCCGATCACCGAACTGCGCGGACGTGCCGTGCTCAACCCGACGATCGAAGCCGTCGAGGAAGTGAAAGTACAGGTTCACACCTACGACTCGGAAATGGGGCGCACCGGCGGCGGCGTGTTCAACGTCACCGCGAAGTCGGGAACGAACAATTATCACGGGTCCGGCTTCTATCAGACTCGTCCCGTCTGGGGCCAGTCGCTCAATTACTTCGACGCGCAGACGCCCGGCAAGACCAAGGAGAACACCGGCCTGGCCGACGCGTACTACCGGCTCTATGGCGGCGGCGCGGGCGGCCCGATCGTCAAGGATCGGACGTTCTTCTGGGTCGCCACTGAAGGCTATCGCTCGGGCACGACGCGCGGCCTCTCGGAGATCTGGCCGACGCTGAATCAGCGCAACGGAGACTTCTCCCACTCGACCGTCGGCGGCAGGCCCGTCGTGCTCTACAACCCGTGGTGCCGCGGCGGCGTCGGCGCGCGGTGTCCCGCTACCGGCACCGGATCGATTGCCACCGGCGGATTGTTCACGAACGCGATCATCCCGCTGAACCATCCGGCGGTCAGCCAGGCTGGCCTCAACATTCTCAAGCAGTGGCCGACCGAGACGATCAATGGACCGATGTCGTCGAACGAGGACTTCAACACGAACGCGGTCGGCACCGGATTCCTGGTCGACAAAGCCGACATGTACACGTTCAAAGGCGAGCACAAGTTCACCGACAAGTCCTCGCTGAGCGTGCTGTACATCTACAACAAGACCGACGAGCCCGGCACGACGCTCATGAAGGCCGACAAGCTGTTCATGGCCGATCAGGACCAGTGGTTCGGTCCGCTGCGCCGACGGCCGCACGTCCTCGTCGCGAACAGCACGAACGTCATCAACAACACGACGGTGCTTTCACTGCGGTACGGCTGGACGACGTGGCAGGACTCGTGCGACAGCCAGCCATTTTCCGCCAGGATTGCAGTCGCTCGGCTTCAGCCAGGCGTACACGAGCGCGCTCGCTCCCGGCGGCGCCAATATCTTCCCGTCCCTCACCTTCGACCAGGGCACCGAGGGCGTCGGCGGCTGGGGGCCTGGTCCGGTTCGCTGGAAGGGTCCGTACGCCATCAACGGGGCTCTGACCAAGCTGGTCGGCACGCACAGCTTCAAGGTCGGCGCCGACCTTCGACGCCTTGGCGTCGCGCTCGCGACCGAAACAGCGCTCGGCGGATCGTTCAATTTCGCCCCGCAGTTCACCAGCCTGAACGGAGTCGGCGGACACGAGGTGGCCAGCCTGCTGCTGGGACTGCCGTCCACGGGATCGGCTCCCCAGTCCACGGGCGACGGCGAGTGGTACACGCGCTATTGGGGCGTCTACTTCCAGGACGACTGGCGTGTGAATTCGAAGCTGACGTTCAACTACGGCCTGCGTCTCGAGCACGAGGACGGACTGCGCGAGGTCGACAACCGGCAGACCGTGGCGTTCGACGAGAGCGTGACGAATCCGATTGACGCGATGGTGAACAAAACCGGAACGCTGCTCGCCGGCAAGACGCTGAAGGGCGGGCTCATTTTTGCCGGTGTCAACGGCGCCAACGAGTACCAGGGCAACCCGAAGAAGATCAAGCCCGCGCCGCGCGTCGGCCTCACCTACGCCGTCAACCACGATACGGTCATTCGGGGGGATATGGGTTGTTCTGGGCGCCGTGGAATTACGCCACGACCGCGCACGGATCGATCGGCTTCAAGCGGACCACTTCGCTCATCCAGTCGAGCGCCGAGAGTGAGGTGCCGCGAGCGATTCTCGACAACCCATTCCCGGGCGGCCTGCTGCAGCCGATTGGCTCTGCGTCCGGCCTCCTGACGGGCGTCGGCGGAACCGTCCAATATGTCGATCAGACGAAGGGCTCGCCGAAGGTTCAACAGTATTCCGTGGACCTCCAGCGCGAGCTGCCGGGCCATATGGCGATCACGATCGGCTATGTCGGCGCCACCGGCCGGGACATCGGCTTCGGCGGCACGCAGGAAGCCACGGTCATCAACATCAACCAGATCGATCCCGCTCTCGCACGACAGATGTTCCCGCTCGGCAGCGGCTGGGATCCGGCGAAGCTGCGCGAGTCGATCCCCAATCCGTTCTTCGGTATCGCGGCGGCAGGCGAGCTTGGCGGGATCACCAACCATTCAGCGTGGGCAGCTGCTGCGTCCGTTCCCGGAATTTGGCGACGTGCTCAAGCAGGAGACGACGACAGGGAGCCGCCGTCAGTATCACGCCGCGACGTTCATCCTTGAAAAGCGGACGGGTGCGGGACTGTGGGGCGGGCGTATGAGCTACACGTTCAGCAACACGAAGGACAATCAGTTCGGGCAGCCCAATATCTACGCGTGGCGCGCCACCTCTCCGCAGAACAATTACGACCTGGACAGCCGAGTACGGCACCAGCATCTACGACTCGCCGCACCGGATCATCCTGGCGCCGCTCTTCAACTTTCCCTCGCCTAAAGACAAGAGCGGCATCGCCTACGCGCTGGCCGGTGGCTGGAACGCGTCCACCATCGTCGAGCTCGTGAGCGGCGCGCCATTGAACGCCGTCCTCAGTGCAGGGCGCATCGGATGCCGATCTCGGGTCTGTTCGGCGGCCGGCAGCGTCCCAACCTGGTCGGCGACCCGAACACGACCGGCTCCGACGCGGATCGCGCGGCATCGTCCGATCATGCAAGCGCGAGGTGGTTCACATCGGCCGCCTATGCCAACCCGGGCGTGGGAACCTTCGGCAACGCGCCGCGCACGAATCCCGACGCACGCTTCCAGTTCCGGAAGAACATCGATCTCGTGATGGCGAAATCGACGGCGCTCGGCCACGGGCAGAGCGGTGAGATCCGCTTCGAGATTCTGAACCTCACCAACACAGTGAAGTTCGGCAACCTGCCGACGAACAACGCGATCGACTCATCGTCCTTCGGCCGCGTCGACGTCCAGGCCGGGTTCAGCCGGATTTGGCAGCTGTCGTTCCGTTACCGGTTCTAAGCCGGTAAAGGCTGATAGCTCGCAGCTTTCGGCTATCAGCTGAACTTATCGAGCACAACGAGCGGCCTTCGGGGCCGCTCGTTGTGTGTCACGGGACTGGCAAGCGGCTCCCCGGACCCGTTACAATTGCCAGGTTGTTCCTGTCTGTTCCAGAGAGGGTCCATGAAGGTCAAGATCGCAGTGTCGGCACTGATTCCGTTTGCGGCGATTCTCGTGCTCCATTCCACGCTGCACGCGCAGCCGCCCACCAAGTCGGTGTGGGACGGCGTGTATACGCAAGAGCAGGCGGACCGCGGCAAGGCCCTGTACTCGACCGCATGCGCCTCGTGTCACGGCGCCGAACTGACCGGCGGCGAGATGGCGCCCGGCCTGGCCGGCGGCGAGTTCATCTCGGGCTGGGACGGGCTGACGGTCGGCGATCTCTTCGAGCGCATCCGGATCTCGATGCCGCAGAACGCGCCGGGCAGCTTGAGCGGCCAGCAGAACGCCGACATCCTCGCGTTCATGTTCAGCGTCAACAAGTTCCCGGCCGGCACCGCCGATCTGCCCAAAGAGGCCGGCATCCTGAAGCAGATCAAGTTCGAAGGCAAAAAGCCCTAACCACATTCAGCGCGACGCTTCAGCCTCGATTCCCCAATACAGAAAAATGGACCACCAACGACCGGTGGTCCATTTTCCGATCACTCACCTGTTGCAACCCCGGTAGGCGTCCCTCTAGAATCCCGTGGACGAGCGGTCCGTCCACAACAATTCGGAGGGAAACATGAGATTCCGGGCTGCGCTCCTGCTTGGAGCGTTCCTCGCGGTCGTAACTTCCAGCACTGCTTTCGGGCAGGGATTCCAGGGTGGCTTGCGCGGCGTCCATCAAGGACTCTGGCGGCGTCATTCCCGGCGTTGAAGTTACGCTGACCAACGAACGGACCAACATCGCCCGAAACACGGTGACGAACGAACGCGGCGAATACGTGTTCACGAACATTGATCCCGGCAGCTACGTCTTGAAGGCGACGCTGGCGGGCTACAAGACGATCGAGCGCGCGCGAAATCCCGATCGGCACGCAGCAGTTCCTGACGATGGACCTGACGATGGAGGTCGGCGCGATCGAGGAGAACATCACGGTGACGGGCCAGTCGCCCATCATCGAGACCTCGAACGCCTCGACCGGCACGGTGCTCGACTCGACGGCGCTGCAGGCGCTGCCGTCGCCCGGCCGCTCGGCGTTCCTCATCGGCACGACGGTTCCCACCGTCATCCCGTCGGGTGACGGGCAGTTCAACCGGCAGCAGGATCAGACCAACGCGTCGCTGCTGTCGCTCGGCGGCGGCACGCGCCGCGGCAACAACTACACGCTGGACGGCGTGCCGATCACCGACCTCACGAACCGCGCGGTCGCCAATCCGTCGATCGAAGCGCTCGACGACGTCAAGGTGCAGGTGCACACCTACGACGCGGAGATGGGCCGCACCGGCGGCGGCGTGTTCAACACGACGCTGAAGTCGGGCACGAACAGGTTGCACGGCACGGCGTTCTTCCAGACGCGGCCGGTGTCGGCTCGTCAAGAACAACTACTTCTCGGACATTGCGTTCAAGAACTGCGCCGCAGGCGACGCGCTCTGCGTCACCAAGAACCAAAAGCCGGACACCTCGTGGTACGTGCCGGGCGGCGGCTTCGGCGGACCGATCGTCAAGGATCGGACGTTCTTCTGGTTCGCAACTGAGGACTACCACAACGTCTCGACGCGCAACGGCGCGCTGACACTGCCGACGGCGGCCGAGCGCAACGGCGATTTCTCCGCGCACGACCAACTCGGCCGGCGTGCAGATCAAGATCTACGATCCGCTGTCGCCCACGCGGGCGCAGTTCCCGAACAACATCATCCCGGCGAACCGCCTCAACCCGATCGCGGTGAAGATGCTGTCGTACATTCCGCTGCCCCAGGTCAACGTCGACAACGGCAACGCGAACTACAACGCGCGTGGCGCAGATCGTCGACCAGTTCCAGCAGGAGTACAGCGGCAAGATCGAGCACAAGTTCACCGACAAGGTGTCGTTGACCGGCTTCTACCTCTACAACCGGACCGACGAGCCGTGCTCGAACTACTTCGAGCCGGGACTGAATGGCCCGAACCGCTTCGCGGATCCGCTCGATTACATCCTGAAGCGCCGGCCGCAGATTCTCGCGATCAACAACACCTGGATCCCGACCAACAACTCCACGCTCGCGCTGCGCTTCGGGTGGACGAATTTCCCGGACAAGCCGCAGCTCTCGATCGATTTCGATCCGGCGACGCTGGGCTTCTCGCAGAACTTCCTGAGCCAGATCGCGCAAACGCCGGTTGCCAAGTTCCCGCTCGTGACGTTCACGCAGGGCGGTTACCGTGCGCTGGGCGCTCAGACCCCGGTGATCGATCGCACCTACAAGTCGATCGGGCGGCAACGTCGCCTACTCGCGGTTCGTCGGATCGCACACCTATCAAGATTGGCGCCGACTACCGGAAGATCGGCGTCAACCTCTACAACCCCGGCAGCTCGAGCGGGAACTTCCAGTTCGGTCGAGAGCTCACCTCGTCGACCGGCCTCGCCAACGGCGACGCGCTCAACGGCAACGCGATGGCGACGTTCCTGCTCGGCTTGCCGAACGGCGACTTCCAGAGCACCCCGAGCACGTTCACGCTGACGACGCCGCTCGATATCTACACGAACTACTTCGGCGGCTACGTGCAGGACGACTGGCGCGTCAGCTCGAAGTTCACGCTGAACTACGGCCTTCGTCTCGAGCACGAAGACGGGATGCGCGAGGTGAACAACAACTTCACGGTGGGCTTCGATCGCACGTCCGCGAACGGGCTTTCGTCAGTCGTCATTCCCGCCAGCGTCGATCCGAGCGGCGGCACGCCGGCGCATTCGCCGCTCGGCGGCCTGATGTTCGCCGGCGTCAACGGCAACCCGACGCAGCAGGGCAATCCGCCCAAGGTCAAAGTCGTCGCCGCGGGTCGGCGTCGTCTATTCGCTCGATTCGAAGACCGTGCTGCGCGGCGGCTACGGGCTCTACTGGGCGCCGTGCAACTATCCGGCGCCGAGCCCGACATCGAACAACGGCAACTTCGGCCAGATCGGCTTCACCAACAACACCTCGTCGCCGCAGCCGGCCGGCACCGCGATTCCGACCGTCACGCTCGCGAACCCGTTCCCGAACGGCGTCGTGCCGGCGTCGGGCAGCTCGCTGGGTCTCCTGGCCGGTGCCGGCACCAGCATCGCTTTCGTCGATCAGAATCGCGGTGCGCCGCGCGTGCAGCAGTTCTCCGTCGACCTGCAGCGCGAGCTGGGGGGCGACATGGCGTTCACGGTCAGCTACGTCGGCGCGCGCGGCGACCATCTGCCGCTCGGCGGCACGGTGGACACGCCGGTCAACATCAACCAGCTCGATCCGAAGTACCTCGCGCTGGGCGCGGCGGCGCTCAGCGCGCAGGTGCCCAATCCGTTCTTCGGCATCGCGGCTGCCGGGCCGTTCTCCAGACAGGCGAACATCGCGCGCAGCCAGCTGCTGCGGCCGTTCCCGCAGTACGGCGACATCAACATGCTGCAGGTGACCGAGGGCTACAACCGCTACAACGCGGCGGTCTTCGAGCTGAACAAGCGTCTCTCGCACGGCTGGGGCGGACGCTTCAGCTACACCTACAGCGTGCTGAAGGACAACCAGATGGGCGAGACGAACTTCTACTCGAACCGCGGCAACACCACGCCGGTGAACAACTACAACTTCATGTCGGTGGCCAACAGCGGTAGCGCGGCGGCCGCCTGCCAGTCCGGCCAGCAGAACACCACGCGCGTGCTTCGACCCGACGTCGGAGTACTGGTACGGCATTCTCGACGTGCCGCACCGGTTCATCGTCGCGCCGATCTTCCAGCTGCCGTTCGGCAAGGACCACAAGATCGGCAAGAGCGCCATTGGCAACGCGTTGGCCGGCGGATGGATGATCGCGGCGGCGTTCAACTTCCAGAGCGGGTTCCCGATCGGCGTCTCGCAGAGCAACTCGGGCACCAACCTGCTGGGCAACGCGCTGCGGCCCAACTCACGGGCACGCCGGTCGGCTGCGACGGCGATCTCGCCGCGTGCCTGGGCTCGGCCGATCATCCGACGGCGAAGTGGCTCAGCGATTCCGTTCATCACCGCGGCGCCGGCCGGAACGTTCGGCAACGCACCGCGCATGATACCGATGTCCGCACGCCGCGGATCATCAACACCGACCTGTCGGTGTCGAAGAACTTCAACTTCTCGGGCGGCAAGTCGGCGCAGATCAAGATCGAGATCGTCAACCTCTTCAACCGCGTGCAGTTGAACGGCCTCTCGACGACGACGCAGGGCAACTCGGCGTTCGGCGTCATCAACTCGCAGAGCGGGTTCATGCGAATGACGCAGCTCATGTTCCGGTTCTCGTTCTAGACTCGAAGAAGGACAAGGACACAGAGGGGAACAGAGGACACAAAGGCGGACAAGTCACAAGCCCGACGGCCACAGAGGCGTCGGGACACGGAGTAGACTTTTGCTCTGTGCGTCCGTTTCCTCTGTGGCCTTTGTATTTCAGGGCTTTTCACAGCCTTTGTGTCCTTGTCGGCGCAGTCCGCTGCGGCCCCGCAACCCCTCGGGCGCATCTCCTTTCCAACGTCTGGATCCCCAAACGCGCAGCAGGCATTCGTCCGCGGCGTCCTGTTCCTTCACAGCTTCGAGTACCGACGACGCCATCGAGGCCTTCCGGCAGGCGCAGAAGGCCGATCCCGCGTTCGCGATGGCGTACTGGGGCGAAGCGCTCGCCTATAACCAGCCGCTGTGGTTCAACGAGGACCTCGCCAAGGCGCGCGCGGCGCTGGCGAAGCTGAAGCCGACGCGTCGCGGCGTCAGACCCAAGTCCAGGCTGACCCGATTCAGGCGCCGACCGCGCGCGAGAAGGGCTATCTCGACGCCGTGCGAGCGCCTCTACGGCCACGGCGACAAAGCGACGCGCGACCGCGCCTACGCGGATCGCATGGGCGAGCTGAGCCGCCGCTTTCCAGACGACGACGAGGCGGCGGCGTTCCATGCGCTGGCGCTGCTGGGAACGATTCCGTCCGGCGGGCGCGATCCGGCGGTGTCGCTCAAGGCCGGCGGGATCGCGCTCGCCATTCTCAAGAAGAACCCGCAGCACCCCGGGGCCGCCCATTACGCGCTGCACGCCTTCGACGACGGCGAGCATGCGGCGCTGGGGCTGGAGGCGGCGCGCACCTACGCGCGCATCGCGCCGGCCTCGAGTCATGCCCGCCACATGCCATCGCACGTGTTCCTCCCGCTTGGCATGTGGGACGAGGCGGCGGCGTCCGACGAGTCGGCATTCGCAGCGTCGGTCGATCTCGCGAAGCGCAAGGGGCTGTCGGCGGCGCAATACGACTTCCACAGCCTGTCATGGCTGCACTACGAGTACCTGCAACAGGGACGGTTCGCGAAGGCGCGGGAAGCGATGGCGGAAGTGCAGCGTGCGCTAACGGCTCCCGCGCCTCCTGCCCTCCAGCCCTTCCCGCCCATCCTGCCCACGTCGAGAGCGAGATTGGCAGAGGCTTCAACCCGATGTCGCTGAAGAGCGAGCTCGCATCGATGAAGGCGCGGCTCGTCGTCGAAAGCGGCGACTGGGCGCTGATGAAGGGGCAGGGGTCCTTCGACAACATCGACGAGCTGTTCGCGCTCGGGGCCGCCAGCGTGCGGCTCGGCGACAAGGGACGCGCGGACGCGGCGCTCGAACACCTCGGCAACGCCGCGACCTCGATCCCGGACCGCGACGCGAAGGAGATCGCGCTGATCATGCGTGACGAGCTCGACGGCCTGATGCGGGAGGCGGCGAAGGACAAAGCGGGAAGCCTCGCGGCGTTCGCCCGTGCGGCGGCGCTCGAGGCGAAGCGGCCCAGGCCGATCGCCCGGCCGTACCCGGTCAAACCGGCCGCCGAGCTGTACGGCGAGGCGCTGCTGCGCGCAGGCGACGCGGCCGGCGCCGTTGGTCAGTTCCAGGCCTCGCTCGCCCGTACGCCGCGGCGGGCGGCGTCGCTCCTCGGCCTGGCGCGGGCGGCGAAGGCGGCGGGGAAGCCTGCCGACGCCGCGAGGGCCGCGAAAGAGTTTCTCGCCGCGTGGCACATCGCGGACGCAGGGCGGCCGGAGCTCGCAGAAGCCCGGGCGCTGGCGGTAAAGCGGTACGAGGCAGCTCGACGAACCGCTTCGACCTGCAGCCTTCCAGACTCGTCGATGCTGATTTCCCGCACGTAGAAGAACAGATCGAGACGTCTCGTGCGAATCGACGGATCATCCACGCGCAGCACGATCTCGTAGCGCCCGGGTGCGTCAGGCCGCCAGGTGTGGGTCCACAGGCTCCACGTGAGCGTCGACGCCGGCAGCGGGCACTGCTCGACGCGCGTCCACGGACCGCCGGACTTGAAGCGGATCGACAGCGCGCTGGTTGGCGTCGATCCGCCCCAGATGATGCCCGTGATCCGGTACTCGAGCCGTCCGTTCACGCGCCATTTCTCGACGCGCACCGGCATCGCCGCTGTCTCGATCGTGGCCGGAACGAAATCTCGCGCGCTTGAGAGCGCCAGGGGTCGTGGGCCCCTGCCCTGAGCGAGGCCGCCACGGCGGCCGGGTCGAAGGGCTGGTGGGTGCGCGCCGCGAACTCCAGCATCTGCGATGTTGCCGGCGCATCGTCGGCAACCCGCTCGATCCGGTCCACCCACTTGATGCACGCGCAGCCGTACCACCCGGGAACGACCAGGCGGACCGGACCGCCGTGGTCGGCGGGGAGCGGCGCGTCGTTCATCTGCACGGCGAGCACGGCCCGTTCCAGATCGCTCGCGCGAGAAATCCAGCTGGCGCCAGGGACCGAGGTCGCTGACGGCCCGGCGGGATCCGTGCCGCTGACGAGGATGCGCCGACCGGTACGATCCCCGGCGAGCTGTTCGATGACATCGGGCATCGGGAAGCCCGTCCACGTGGCGACGCTCATCAGGCCGAAGTTGGCCGGGTCTGAATTGCCGGCGCATTCCATCAGATACGGTCCGACACGAACGGCGCCTGGTGTTCGCTCCAACCGCGCGAAATCGATGCTCGGGCGGGGAGAGCCTGCCGCGCCGAAGCCGGTTCCGATGCCGCTGCGCGACGGAGGTCATCGGGCGCCGCCGTGCGCACGTAGAACCGATCGTTGGGAGTGATCAGGTCGGATGGCGGATTGCCGAGCGTCGTCAGATCGGTGAACAGCCGCGCGTCGAGTCCCTTGCCGAGGAGCCGCTCGAGCGGCGCGCGCCGCGCGCCAGGCGCGGCGAAGGGAATGGTTCCGAGAAGGCGCCCGGCTGGCGGCGCTTGAAGGCGCGCCAAGGCTGGCGCAAGGGTGGCGAATAGAAAATCGCGGCGGCTGTATGAAGACACGGTAAGTCTGAAGCGTGAAGTCTGAAGTCTGCCATATTCGAGCGGCGCTGCTCATCAGCAAACGCCGTTCGACGAGCATGCAGACTTCTGACTTCTCAGCTTCAGACTTTAACAGGTTACTGCGTAGACGTTCTCGTCGGCCAGGGCGCTCCCTGCGACTTTCTTGTCGAGCGCAACCATCCCCTTGTAGACGAACTTCTGCAGGCGCTTTCCGGTGTAGGTCTCGGTCGTGTAGATGTTGCCCTTGGAGTCGACCGCGATGCTGTGCACGGCCATGAACATCCCCGGCTGGCGTCCGCCCGCGCCGAAGCTGGTGAGCAGCTCGAGCGACTGCCGATCGATGATGTAGATGTGGTCGTTCTTGCCATCCGCGACGTAGATGAACTTCTGCTGCGGATCGGTCGAGAACGCGAGGTCCCACACCGAGCCGTCGGCGAGCGTCTCCGGGAAGTACTGCTTCTCCTTCACGAACTTGCCGTCTTTGGTGAAGACCTGCAGGCGATCGTTCGGGCGATCGCACACATACACGAATCCGTCCTTCGACACCATCGCGCAGTGAACCGGCGTGCGGAACTGACGCGACGGCCCTTCCTTCGGGTTGTACGGCGCCGGGTTGGCGTTGTCCGGCTTTTCGCCATAGCCGCCCCAGTACCGCTTCACCTTGCCGCTGTCCATGTCGATCACGGCGACGCGCTTGTTGAAGTAGCCGTCGGCGACGTAGGCTTCGTTGGCCGGCCCGTCGATGAAGATCTTCGCCACGCGGCCGAAGCTCTCGAGATCGTCGGCGCCTCGCACGTATTGATTCGGGTTGTTCGGGTCGCGCCGCGCGCCTTTCTTGCCGAACATCGCCACGAACTTGCCGTCGCGCGTGAACTTCATGATGTGCGAGTCGGGCTGCCCGTTGCCGCCGATCCAGACGTAGCCCTTGTTGTCGACGATGATGCCGTGGTTGGAATCGGGCCAATCAGGATGCAGTTTCGGCCCGCCCCAGCTGTAGACGACGTCGCCGGCGGGGCTGAACGCCACGACGGGCGGCGCCGGAAAACAGCACTCGGCGACCTTCATCGGCTGGTTCGCGTTCAACTCGGGCTGTTCCGTCACCGGGGCGGCACCACGAGCGCCGCGGCCGGCGATCGGGGGCGGAAACGCCAACTCGGTGCGGTCGAGATTGCCAGGATCGTTCCCGCGATGGATGATCCAGACCTGATCCTTTTCGTCGACGCCGAGGCCGATCGTCTGTCCGAAGACCCAGTTGTTCGGCATTGGCTTGGGCCAGAAGGGATCGACCTCGAACTTCGGCACCATGACCTTGCCGGTGGTCTGAGCGATCGCTTCCTTCTCGAGCAGGTGCTGGCCGATGCCGAGCACGGCCACCAGGACGACCAGTGCCGCGCCGATCACGCGATTGCGCGTCAATTTCATCTCTCGTTCCTCCCCACCGAACCGGAATGCGTTGGATGAGCGTTTTGAGGCGCCAGTATACTCTGGAGAGACCCATTGTGCGGAGTGTCCTGAGGCGTTTCCCGGGTGGTGCGCGCGGCCGTGCTGGCGGCAGCCCTGCTCGTCAATTTGT
This sequence comes from uncultured Acidobacteriota bacterium, assembly GCA_963792175.1. Lineage (GTDB taxonomy): Bacteria > Acidobacteriota > Vicinamibacteria > Vicinamibacterales > CAVVIG01 > CAWBVG01. Next base: position 102,913 of record CAWBVG010000049.1, on the reverse strand, counting down.
GTACGAATGTCGCTGCCCACGAGATCCCCGGCGACGTCGCGATTCAGGCGTGGCTCAAGCCCGAGGGGCAGCGGCTGCGGCTGCTGATTCGCGTGCCGCTGGTCGCGATGCGCGACATGAACTACCCCACCCGCGGCGACAAGACGCTCGGCATCCTCGACCTCAGTCGAGCCGAATCGCTTCTGCGCGACGCGGCGACGCTCTGGGTGGGAGAGGCGATTGACGTCTACGAGGGCGACACGCGTCTTCCAAGCCCACGGCTCGTCGAAGTGCGACCGTCGCTGCCGTCGGATCGCTCGTTCACCTCCTCGTACGACGAGGCGCTGGCGCACGTCACTGGACCGCGACTGCCGGACGACACCGACCTGCCATGGTCCTCGGGAGTGCTCGACGTGTTCTTCGAGTACCCGATTCAATCGGACCAGTCGCCCTTCTCGGTGGACTCGCGGCTCGATCGCCTCGGGCTCCGAACGATCACGGTCCTCCGGCTGGTGCTGCCCGACGGCACCGTGCGGGCGTTCGAGTTCGTCGGCACCACGGGTTTCGTGCGGCTCGATCCGCGCTGGCACCAGGCGGCGTTTCAGTTCGTGAAGCTCGGCTTCACCCACATCCTCGACGGCATCGATCACCTGCTGTTCCTGTTCTGCCTCGTCATTCCGTTCCGGCGTTTCCGCGCGCTGGTCGCCGTGGTGACGGCGTTCACCGTCGCGCACTCGATCACCCTGTTCGCCTCGGCCTACAACCTGGCGCCCGACGCGCTCTGGTTCCCGCCGCTCATCGAGACGCTGATTGCCACGTCGATCGTCTACATGGCGCTCGAGAATATCGTCGGCGCCGGCCTTGAACCGCAGAGCGCGCAAAGTACGCAGAGAAAATCTTCCTTCTCTGCGGGCTCGGCGAACTCCGCGGTAAAACGTCGGTGGGCGATCGCATTCGCGTTCGGGCTCGTGCACGGGTTCGGGTTCTCGTTCGCGCTGCGGCAGACGCTGCAGTTTGCCGGCTCGCACCTGCTGACGTCGCTGTTGTCGTTCAACATCGGCGTGGAACTGGGACAGTTGCTCGTGCTGGTCGCCCTCATTCCGGCGCTCGATCTGCTGTTCAAGTACGTGGTCGCTGAGCGGCTGGGGACGATCATTCTGTCGGCGCTCGTGACGCACACCGCCTGGCACTGGATGACCGAGCGCGCCGCGATCCTGCGGCAATTCCGGTTCGAATGGCCGGTGCTCGACGCGCTCTTCTGGGCGTCGGCGCTGCGCTGGATGATGCTGGCGGTGATCGCCGCGGGTCTCTACTGGCTGGTGTTCGGCGTGTTCAAGCCGCAACAAAGAAACAAGCGCGCGGAGGAGATCTCATGACCACCCATACGGCAACCGCGTCGGACGTCGAGGTGCTCCGCGACCTCAACGGCCAGTACATTCATTCGGTCGTGCATGCCGACGTGGCGCGGTTCACCGAGATCCTCGCGGACGACTTTCTGTGCACGAATCCCGATGGCTCCCTGGTCGACAAGCCGCAGTTCCTCAGGCAGACGGCCGTTCCGGTGTCGTTCACCGATTTCGACGTGGACGATCTCAGGATCCGCGTGCTCGGCGATGTGGCGATCGTCCACGGCCGAACGCGCTTCGCGTTGACGGACGGGCGGCGCGGCCGCGGACAGTACACCGATGTCTGGGAGAAGCGTCAGGGCCGCTGGCTGGCGGTGTCGGCCCACGTCACGAGGGTGATGGAGTAGATCGAGATCTGTCGAGCTAGGGGCTCGGGGCTAGCTATCAGGAACCGATGTCAGGGCTAGGGGCTAGCTACCGGCCCTTACGCCTCGGTCGGTTCGAATGTCGGAATCGCGGCGCCTCCCAGGACCTGCACGCAGCGCCGCGCCGTGGCGAACAGGATGATCACCGCGCAGACGAGCATGATCACGGTGCAGATCGACTGCACGTAGCCTTGCATGTGCAGCGCCGGGTTCGGCACCGATGGCCATCGGCCAGAAGTTGTCCCGCACGCTCATGTATCCCGCCGTCAGCGTCGTGACGCTGATGAAGCAGAGCGGCAGGAACGTGACCCAGGCGTACTGCTTGCGCCCGATGTTGATGATGATCGTCGTCCCCACCGCCAGCGCCACGACGGCCAGCAGCTGGTTGGCGACGCCGAACATCGGCCAGATCATCGCGATGTTCCCGGTCCAGATGAAATACGTCCATCCGCCCACAATCACGAACGTCGAGACCAGGCTTCCCGGCAACCAGTCGGTTCGCGCCAGCGGTTTCCACACGCGTCCGCCGAACTCCTGAACGAGAAACCGGCCGATGCGCGTGCCGGAGTCGATCGTCGTCAGGATGAACAGGGCTTCGAACATGATCGCGAAGTGGTACCAGTAGGCCATCAGGCCGCGCATCCCGGGTAGGCCGCTGAAGATCTGCGCCATGCCGACGGCGAGCGCCACCGCGCCGCCCGGACGTCCCGCCACCGTCTCGCCGACTTCGCTCTGTAGTTCCGGCAGGTTGACGACGGTCATGCCGAGCTTCTGAAAGACTTCCGGTGTGGTGCTGATGGCGTAGTAATCGGCAGGATGCAGCGCGCAGGCGGTGATGATGGCGACGACGCCGACCACGCCTTCGATGAGCATCGCGCCGTAGCCGATCGGCCGGATGTCCCATCTCCCGATCGACCATCTTCGACGTCGTGCCGGTCGAGACCAGCGCGTGGAAACCCGAGATGGCGCCGCAGGCAATCGTGATGAAGACGAACGGGAACATCGGGCCCGGAACGACCGGTCCGCCGCCGCCGATGAAGCTCGAGAACGCCGGCGCCTCGAGCTTCGGGATTGAGGATCATCACCCCGATCACGAGAAACGCGATCGTCCCGATCTTCATGAACGTGCTGAGGTACGCGCGAGGCGTGAGCAGCATCCACACCGGCAGGATGGAGGCGGCCACGGTGTACAGCGCCATCGCGATCGTGATCTGGTGTTTCGTCAGCAGGAAGAAGTGCGCGTACGACGATTCCGCGACGTTCTTGCCGAACACCACCGCCAGGAACATCACCGTGACGCCGAGGATCGGTCGCTTCCTGCACGTGGCCTGCCCGCCACCTGAACATGTACAGGCCCATGAACAGCGCGAGGGGCACGGTCATGGCGATCGTGAACGTCGCCCACGCGCTTTCGGCCAGCGCGTTGACCACGACGATACCGAGGCCGGCCATCGCGATGATCAGGATGAAGAGGATGGCGATGGCGGCCGTGATGCCGGCGGTCGTGCTGACCTCGTTGCGCGCGATGTCCGCCAGCGAGCGGCCGCCGCGCCGCGTTGACGCCCACAGCCAGATGTAGTCCTGCACCGCGCCGGCGATGCAGACGCCGCCAACCAGCCAGATCAGCCCTGGGGCGTACCCGAACTGCGCGGCGAATACCGGACCGACCAGCGGACCGGCGCCCGCGATCGCCGCGAAGTGGTGGCCGAAGAGCACCCAGCGCGTCGTCGGGAAAAAGTTGTGGCCGTCATTCTTGGTGTGCGCCGGCGTGACGCGCGAGTCGTCCAGCGCCATCACATGTTGTGGCGATGAACAGGCTGTAGTAACGGTAGGCAATTGCCAGAATACAGAGGATCGGCGCGATGATGACCAGGGCTCGCACGAAGGGATTCTATCAGGCTTCGCCGCAGCATAAGGAAGTGATAAAAGCAAGGAGGGCCCGACGATATACTGAGTTGTGTCCGCCTTTCGGCGCCTGCTCGGGTACGTGCTCCGGTACCGCCGCGCGTTCCTCCTCGGTTTGGTCTGTGTCGTCTGCACCCGGGCAGTGGCGCTCGCCTCGCCCCTGGTCCTCGGCTACGCCATCGACGACCTGACCAGGGGAGTCACCCGAGCGAAGCTGGCGGGGTACGGCGCGCTGCTGCTGGGGATCGGCCTCGTCAGCGGGGTGTTCCTGTTCCTGCAGCGCCGCATCCTCATCGGCGCCTCGCGCGACATCGAATACGACATGCGCAACGACTTCTTTGCGCACCTGGAGACGCTGCCGCTCGCGTACTTCCAGACGCATCGGACCGGCGATCTGATGTCGCGCGCCACCAACGATCTCAACGCCGTCCGGATGATGATCGGGCCGTCGATCATGTACTCGGCCAACACCATGCTGACGCTGGTGGTGGCCTTGTTCGTCATGATCGGCATCGACGCGCGGCTCACCCTCTTCGCGCTGATCCCGATGCCGTTCGTGTCGATTTCGGTGAAGGTGTTCGGCAGCGCGATTCACAAGCGATTCGAGTCGATTCAGGCCCAGCTGTCCGACGTCAGCGCGGTCGCCCAGGAATCCCTGTCAGGCGTGCGCGTCGTGCGGGCGTATCGTCAGGAGCACGCCGAACTGGAGCGGTTCCGGCGGTCGAACGAAGAGTACCTCCGCCGCAACCGCCGGCTGATCGTCCTGCAGGGGTTCTTCTTTCCCAGCATGTCGTTCTTCCTCGGCCTTGGCGCGCTGCTCGTTCTCTGGCTCGGCGGCAGGGAAGTCGTGCGGGGGCGGATGTCGGTCGGCGAGTTCGTCGCGTTCAACTCGTACCTGACGATGCTGAGCTGGCCGATGATTGCGTTCGGCTGGGTCACCAACATGCTCCAGCGCGGCATGGCGTCGTGGAAGCGGATGCTGGAGGTTCTTGATACGGTTCCCGCTATCCAGGATCAACCGCAGAGCACGCTCAGCACGCAGAGCAAGTCTTTCTCTGCGAATTCCGCGCGCTTCGCGGTTATTCGTGGGGCCATCGAATTCCGCGACCTCGTGTTCTCGTACGGCGACTTCCCGGTCTTGAATCACGTTTCAGCAACGATTGCGGCCGGCGAGACGGTGGCGCTGGTCGGCGTCACCGGCTCCGGCAAGACGACGCTGATCTCGCTTCTCGCGCGCTTGCACGACCCACCGCCCGGGACGGTCTTCATCGACGGCGTCGACGTGCGCGATCTGCCGCTGGCGACGCTGCGCAGCGCCATTGGCTTCGTGCCGCAGGAGCCGTTCCTGTTTTCGGACACGCTCGGCGACAACGTGGCGTTCGGGCTTGACGCGATCGCCGGGGCGGGATGGGCAGGACAGGCGGGAGAGGCGGGAAACGCCGCGAAGCCGCGAAACCGGAGCGCGAAGGCTTCAGCCGAGCGTAACGAACGGATCGCCGCCGCCGCCGCCGTCGCGCGGCTCGACAAGGACGTCGCCGATTTTCCGAAAGGCTACGACACGATGGTCGGCGAGCGGGGGATTACGCTGTCGGGCGGGCAAAAGCAGCGGACCGCGCTCGCGCGCGCCGTCGTCATCGACCCGCGCATCCTGATCCTGGACGATGCGCTGTCGGCGGTCGACACCTATACCGAAGAGGAAATCCTGTCGCGGCTGCGCAGCGTCATGCGCGAGCGGACGTCGATCATCGTGTCGCACCGGATCTCCACCGTGCGCGACGCGGATCGGATTTTCGTCCTCGACGACGGGCGCATTGTCGAACAGGGAAGCCACGACGAGCTGATCCGCCACAATGGCCTCTACGCGGAACTGCACCGGAAGCAGTTGCTCGAAGAGGAGCTCGCGGCGTCCTAGAACCGCGGAGAACGCAAAGGACGCAGAGAAAAGATTGCTCTGCGCGCTCCGCGAGCCCTGCGGTTGAACGGCGCTATTCATCCCTTAACGCGACAAGCGGATCGACCCGCGTCGCCCGCAGCGCCGGCACCGCGCACGCCGTGACGGCGATGCCTGCCAGCGCCGCCAGGGCAATCGCATACGTTGGCGGATCGATCGGCTGCACGCCGAACAGGAGCGTGCGCAGCAGCGTCGTCATCGGGATCGCGACCGCGACGCCCGCGGCCGCGCCGAGGATGACCGGCACCATGCCCTGGCGCACCACCATCCGGAAGACGCCCGACGGCCTGGCACCAAGAGCGACGCGGATACCAATCTCGCGCGCGCGCTGCGACACGAAGTAGGCCAGCACGCCGTAAATGCCGAGCGCCGCCAGGAGGAGGGCGATCCCCGCGAATCCCGACAACAGCGTCGTCCGGAACCTGGCGCCGGCCATGGAGGCGTCGACCACTTCTTCGAGCGTCGCGACCTGCGTGAGCGCCAGATCCTTGTCGGCCGCGTGGACCTGAGCACGCGCGGCGGCGATCGCCGCTTCGGTGTCGAGCATTGTGCGAACCACGAAGGTCAGCGGGTTTTGCTGCCGCTGTCCGATGCTGGAGTACTCGGTCGGTTCGGCCGGCCGGTCCAGCCCGTCCTGTTTCTCGTCCGCGACGACGCCGACGATCGTCACCCACGGAGCGTTGTCCTGGGGCCGTCCGAAGGTGACTCTCTTGCCGACGACATCCGCCAGGGCCGTCCCCGAGAAATAACGGCGCGCCAGCGACTCGTTGACGATCGTCACCGGCGGCTTCTCGCGCGTATCGCCTGCGTCGAACCACCGGCCGGCCAGCAGCCGGACCCCCATCGCGCTGAAATAGCCGGGTGTCGTCGACATGTGACGGGTATCGCGTTCGTAGTCCGTCGCGCTGCGGCCTTCGATGGTCGTATCGCCGCTCCAGGTAAAGCCACGCAGCGCGAGCGTGCTGCTGGCGCCGACGGCCTGGACGCCTGGCTGATCCCGCAGTCGTTGTTCGATATCGACGAACGCGCGGTAGCGGGCGGCGGCATCGGGGTAGCGCGCGGATGGCAGCGTCATCGTGAACGTCATCGCATGTTCCTGGTTGAAACCTGGATCGACGTTCTCGAGACGATCGAGGCTCCGGACCAGCAACACGGCGCCGACGACGAGGACGATCGACAGCGCCACTTCGGTGGCCACCAGGACGTGGCGAAGCCCTTGTGTTCGGCGTGATGTCGACTCGCTGCGTTCCGTCACCAGACCGCGGCGTGACGACGACCACGCGGGAACGATGCCAAAGATGATCGGGGCGCACAGTGACAGCGCCACGGCGAAGAACAGCACGCTGCGGTCGATCTGGACCTCCGCGAACAGGGGGATGGCCTGGGCGGCATAGCGAGTCAGCATGGCCCGGCACGAGAGCCGCGGCTGCCAGCCCGAGCGCGCCGCCGAGCAGCGAGAGCAGCACGGATTCGGTCAGCAGTTGCCGCAGCAGTCGCGGCCGCCCCGCGCCGAGCGCACGGCGAATCGAGAGCTCGCGGGTTCGCGTGACCGCCCGCCCCAACTGCAGGTTGGCGATATTCGCGCACACGATCAGGAACAGGAGGCCGACCGCGCCGCTGAGCATCAGCAGCGCGGTTCGAGGCTCGTTGGCAAAGCTGTCGTGGAGCGGCTCCAGATGCACGCCCATCTTGGTATTCGTGTCGGGATATTGCTGCTCCAGCTGCCGCGCGATGCCCTCCATGTCGGCACGGGCCTGCTCGAACGTGATGGACGGTTTGAGCCTCGCCACGACGCCGAGCCAGTGCGGCCGCCGCGACCGCGGAATCAGATCGCGGGCGTAGCCGAACGGCACCCACAGCTGAACGTCGCGACCGGGGAAGAAGAAGGAGCGCGGCATCACGCCGACGACGTCGTAGGCGCGTCCGCTCAACGTGATCGGCTTGCCGACGATGGCCGGATCGCCGCCGAACGCCGATTGCCACAACCCGTAACTCAGGATCGCGACGCGCGACGGGCCCTCGGTACTGTTCGTCGTCGGTGAACGGGCGTCCCATCATCGGCGTCGCGCCGAGGACCTGAAAGAAGTTGCCGCTCACTCCGAGCGCCTTGAGTCCCTGCGGCTCGCCGAATCCTGTGAGGAAGATGTCGCTGGCGCCGCTGCCGTTGGTGCTGAACTGCTCGTAGGCGGCGATGTCGGTGAAGCTCTTGTTGCGCGCTTTCCAGTCGGCCCAGTTGGCGGGCGCGGCAATGTTCCTGGTCCAGCGCCGGAGCGGATTGGTCTCGAAGATCCGGACCAGTTCGCCGGGATTCTTGTAGGGCAGCGGCCGGAGCAGCACCGCCCCGACGACGCTGAACACCGCGGTGCCGGCGCCGATGCCGACGGCCAGCGTCGCGATCGCGATTGCCGAGTAGGCCGGGTGCTTGCGCAGCGAGCGGAGTCCGTAGCGGATGTCCTGCAGCGTGGTCTCGACGAACGGCAGGCTGCGGTGGTCGCGGTTCGATTCCTGAATCTGCATCGGTCCTCCGAAACGGAGCACCGCCTCGCGCCGCGCCTGGTCGGGCGGCAGGCCGCGGCGGATGTAATCCTCGACGAGCATCGCGAGGTGCGAATCGATTTCGCGGCCGAACTCGGCGTCGAGGCGCCGCGATTCGAACAATGCCCGGATCCGCGACAGCAGCGCGAACAGCCGGGCGCTGAGCGGCATCACCGGCCCGCCAGCCGCAGCATCCGACCCATCACGCCGGCGATCCGTTCCCAGTTCTCCGCCTGCTCGGCGAGCTGCTTCCGGCCGGCGCGGGTGATGGCGTAGTACTTGGCTTTCCGGTTGTTGTCGGAGGTGCCCCAGCTCGCCGAAATCCACCGCCGCTGCTGGAGGCGCAGCAGCGAGGCATAGATCGTGCCCTGATTGAGCTGCAGCACGTCCTCGCTGATCTGCTCGATGCGCCGCGCGATCCCGTAACCGTGAAGCGTCCCCATCGCCTCGAGCGTCTGGAGCACCATCAGATCGAGCGTGCCCTGGAGGATATCTGCCTTGTCGCCCATCGTCTTCTCCTGTTTGACGGCCACAGGAGGATAAAGGTTGCTTCTGTGGCCTGTCAACACGACGGGTCAAAAAACCCGGGATTGGGTCATTGGGTAATCGGGTAATCTGGTAATCAGCCAATCCAATTACCCGATTACCCAATCACCCAATTACCAGATCCTGTGTCCGACCACGACGACGAAATCCTCGGGAAAGCCTACGACGCGCGGTTGATGCGGCGGCTGCTGCAGTACCTGCGGCCGTACTGGCGGCAGGTCGGTGTGGCGCTGGGCGCGATCCTCGTCGGCAGCGCCGCCTCGCTGGCGCAGCCGTACCTCATCAAGGTGGCCATCGACCGCTACATCGCCGCCGGCCGCCTCGATGGGCTCGACCGGATCGCGCTGCTCTATCTGGCCATCCTGGTGGCCGCGTTTGCCGCCGAATACGTCCAGACCTGGTCGATGCAGTTCACCGGCCAGCGCATCATGTTCGACCTGCGGATGGCCATTTACGGCCACCTGCAGCGCCTGGACCTGCGGTTCTACGACCGCAATCCGGTCGGCCGCCTGATGACGCGAGTGACCTCCGACGTCGACGTCCTGAACGATCTGTTCACGTCGGGCGTCGTGACGGTGTTCAGCGACGTGCTCACGCTGGTGGGCATCATGGTGATGATGCTCGTCATGAACTGGCGGCTGGCGCTGGTCACCTTCGCCGTGCTGCCGATCATCGTCGGCATTTCCCAGTGGTTCCGGAAGAACGTGCGCGACTCGTATCGCGTCGTCCGCGGCTGGATCGCGCGCATCAACGCGTTTCTGCAGGAAAACATCACCGGCATGGCGACCGTGCAGCTGTTCCGGCGCGAGGCGCTGAACTTCCAGCGGTTCGACGACATCGACCGCAAGCACCGCGACGCGAACATCGAGTCGATCTTCTACTATGCGGTGTTCTATCCGGCGATCGAGGCGGTCAGCTCCCTGGCGGCGGCGCTGATCATCTGGTACGGCGGCATGCGCCATCTCAGCGGCGCGCTGACGATCGGATCGGTCGTCGCCTTCCTGCAGGTACTCACAGCGCTTCTTCCGGCCGATCAGCGACATGTCCGAGAAGTTCAACATCCTGCAGGCGGCGATGGCGTCCTCCGAGCGCATCTTCAAGCTGCTCGACGAACCGGTGGCGATTGCGTCGCCGGCCGTGCCGGCGGTCCGCCCGGCGCCCGCCACCGGACACATCGCCTTCGACCACGTCTGGTTCGCGTACAGCGACGAGAATTTCGTCCTGCGGGACGTGAGTTTCGACGTCAAGCCCGGAGAGCGGGTCGGCATCGTCGGCGCCACCGGATCCGGCAAGACGACCCTGATCAACCTGCTGCTGCGGTTCTACGACGTCAATCGCGGGCGCATCACGATTGACGGCGTGGACGTGCGGGCGCTGGATCTCGCGGACCTGCGCGGCCTGTTCAGCCTGGTCCTCCAGGACGTCCACCTCTTCTCCGGCACGATTGCGGACAACATCCGGCTGGGTCACCCGGCGATTGACGACACGCGAGTCCGCATGGCCGCCCGCGCCGTCCATGCCGAGCCGTTCATCGAGCGGATGCCGAACGGGTTCGACAGCGCGGTGGCCGAGCGCGGATCGACCCTGTCGATGGGCCAGAAACAGCTGCTGTCGTTCGCGCGCGCCCTGGCCTTCGACCCGCGCGTGCTGATCCTCGACGAAGCGACGTCGAGTGTCGATACCGAGACCGAACTGATGATTCGCGACGCGCTGCACGTGCTGATGTCCGGCCGCACGACGATCGCGATCGCGCACCGGCTATCGACCATCCAGGACATGGACAAGATCCTGGTGCTGCACAAAGGACAGGTCCGCGAGGTCGGCACGCATCAGGAACTGCTCGCGCAGCGCGGCATCTACTTCAAGCTGTTCGAGCTGCAGTTTCCGCCGCCTTCGTCGGCGGAACTGAGAACTGAGAACTTAGAACTGAGAACTCAGAACTGAGAACCTAGAACTCGGAATGAACTCGAGAACTCGCGACTACTGAGTTCTGTACGTCGTGACTCGAGTTCTCAGTTCTTAGTTGTAAGTTCGGCCGCTGCCGCAGGAGCTGCCTGAGGCAGCGGACGTGAAGGCAGCGGCCGCCTGCAGGAATTTGTCGATGAAGCTGACGGTGGTCGCGCGCGGGTTCCAGCCCATGCGAAGCACGGAGAGGTGAATCGGCCGGCGTCCGAACGCCAGCGCCTCGTTGCAACTCCACATGTACAAATCGACCTGACGGCCCTGGACCGCTGGTCCGGTATCGAGGATGGTGTAGACGCCGTTGTACTTCGGGGGCAGCGAGTCGATCTCGACGACGGAACCGACCGGCAGCATCTCGGGGTCGGCGGCCGCGACGCCGGCCTGCACGGCGACACCAGCCGTCGTCACGATGCCCTTGCAGTACGCGGTCGCGCTGAACGCGACCCGCTCGCCCGGCAGCGGCAGCGCGTTCGCCTCGTGACGCGTCGCCGGACGCGCGGCGTACCTCGAGTCGAGGGTCGTCACCTCGAACAGCGCGGCGAACGTGCACGCCGCCACCACTGTCACGAACGCCTTGGCCCAGAACGAACCGCTGATGATCATGAATGGCAGCACGGCAGAGCTTTGCCACTGTGCCGTGCGTCAGTGTTTGTGCATGATGTCATGAATCCGGCGGCGACTTGTCACGAACGCCAGCGCCAGCGGATAGGCGAGAAGTCCCAGCGCGATCGCGGCAAGCATCGAGCCAACTGCGTACGGCACGAGCAGCGGTTTCAGAATCGTCATCAGCCGAGACCAGAATTCGGCGTGATAGAGCGACAGATCGAACAGCGAACCAATTTGTGATTTGAATCCCGGAGGCGGACGGTGCCCCGTCAGCTTCGCGCCAGCCAGCGTGACAGTCGCGTAATACGGCGCGATGATCCACGGCAGGTTCGAGTAGACGCCAAGCAGCACCGCCACGCGATTCAGATTCAGCAGGAACGCGAACACCACGCCGAGAATGGTGTGGAATCCGAGAAACGGCGAGAAGCCGAAGAAGACGCCGAGCGCAAACGCCGCCGCCGTGCGCTGCGGCGTGTCGTCGATGTGCAGGAGCGAATCCAGCCATCGCCGGACAACTCTGCGCGTCAGGTGAATCATCGTCCCTCGACGTCGCTCGGGACGACCCTGAGCTTGTCGAAGGGTCGGAAATGCGTGTACCCGGCGGGCAGGGCCGCGTCCGTCGCCTCGATCCCCGAGTGACGGATCGTGATCGCACGATCCTCGGTGCAGCGGCCGATGCGCGTCAGCGGCGCGCCGCCGTGACGAATCGCCGCCGCCAGCCGTCCACGCGCCCGGGGGCGGACGGTGACCAGCAGCTCGTAGTCGTCGGCCTCGAGCGATGCCTCGACCGGATCGAGGCGCTGGGCTTCGAAGAACGCCCGCGCCGCCGGATCGATCGGCAGCAGGCTCGCGTCAACCGTCACACCGACGCCGCTCGCCTCGGCAATGCGTCGGACGCCGTCAGCCAGACCGTCACTCAGATCGACGCAGGCAGAGGCGGCACGGTTCCGACCGATAAGGAGCCCGAGACGCACTCGTGGCTCGGGCGTGAGATAGGCAGTCATCAGTCGCCAGTCGTCAGTCGTCAGTCGTGAGTCGTCAGTCATCAGTCTCAGTCGCAGGTCGTCAGTCGACTGAGGACTGAGGCTGACGCCTGACGACTGCTGACTGACGACTGACGACTGGTGACTGACGACTTTGCGCAGCAGTCCCAGTCCCGCAGCGGCAGCGCCGATTGTGCCGCTCACATAGAGATCATCCCCCGGCTTCGCGCGCCGCCGCGCGTCAGCGCCTGGTGACGCTTGACCGTGCCGACCAGCGTGACGTCGATGACGAGCGGCCCGGGCGAACGGGTGAGGTTGCCGCCGATGACCTGCAGGCGATGCGCGGCGGCCAGCGAGGTGAAGCCGGTGACGATGCCGTCGAAATCGGCCAGCGGCAACGTGGACGGCAGCGCCATCGACAGCAGCGCGAGTCGCGGCGCCGCGCCCATCGCCGCCAGATCGCTCAGGTTCACCGCCAGCGCGCGGTGGCCGATCGCGTCCGGCGGAACGAACGCCCGATCGAAGTGCACGCCCTCGACAACCGCGTCGACGGTGAGGACCTCGGCCCGGTTGCGCTCCGGCTCCACGATCGCCGCATCGTCGCCGATGCCGACCAGGACCCAGGGCGGTGTCGGCGGCAGCTGCTGCTGAATGCGGGCGACGAGCTCGCGCTCGCTGACGTCCGCGACGGTGGAAGGCCCGAGCAACCTCGATCCTACTTCGCGTAATCGACGGCGCGGGTTTCGCGGATGACGGTCACCTTGATCTGGCCCGGATACTCGAGCTCGTTCTCGATGCGGCGCGCGATGTCCTTCGACAGCCACACCGCTTCCTCGTCCGAGATCTTCTCGCTCTCGACCATGATCCGGATTTCGCGGCCCGCCTGCAGCGCGAACGACTTGGAGACGCCCTTGAAGGAATCGGCGATCCCTTCGAGCTTTTCCAGGCGCTTGACGTAGGACTCCAGGATGTCGCGTCGCGCGCCGGGGCGCGCGGCGGAAATCGCGTCGGCGGCCTGGACGATCATCGCTTCGAGCGACGGCCAGTCGATGTCCATGTGGTGCGCGGCCATCGCCATCACGACCGCCTCGCTCTCGCCGTGGCGCCGCAGGAAGTCGATGCCGATCTGCAGGTGGGTGCCTTCCATCTCGCGATCGATCGCCTTGCCGATGTCGTGCACGAATGCGGCGCGCACCGCCACGTGCGCGTCGAGCCCGACTTCGCGCGCCATGATCCCGGCGAGCCGCGCGACTTCGGCGGAGTGCGACAGCACGTTCTGGCCGTAGCTGGTGCGGTACTTCAGACGTCCCATCAGCCGGTGAATCTCCGGATGCAGATCGTGCAGTCCGAGCTCGAACGCGACCGCCGCGCCTTCCTTGCGCATCGCCTCGTCGGTTTCTTCCTTGACCTTCTGGACGACCTCTTCGATCCGCGCCGGGTGAATCCGGCCGTCGGCAATCAGCCGCTCGATCGCCTGCTTGGCAATCGACCGGCGGTAGGGATCGAAACCTGACAGGATGATGGCGCCCGGCGTGTCGTCGACGATGAGATCGACGCCGGTCGCGAGCTCGAGCGCGCGGATGTTGCGCCCCTCGCGCCCGATGATGCGTCCCTTCAGGTCGTCGCTTGGCAGGTCGACGACCGAGACGGTCGTCTCGATGGCGTGCTCGGCGCCGCAGCGCTGGATCGCCTCGGTGATGTACTGCTTGGCGCGATCGGTCGCGGCTTCGCGCGCTTCAGCGTCGAGCCGCTTGAGCAGCATCGCCGAATCGTGCCGCGCCTCGCCCTCCATCTGCTTGATGAGGAGCTCCTTGGCCTCGTCAGCGGTCAGGCTGGCGACGCGTTCGAGCTCGTGCTGCTGCGCGGCGACCAGCTGTTCGTACTTGGCCGCGGCGGCCGCCGCCGACTTCTCGCGATCGTGCAGGGCCCTGTCGCGCGCCGCCAGCTCCTTCTCCAGCCGCTCGACCGCCGCCTGGCGTTCGGCGACCGACGCTTCGCGCCGCGTCAGCGTCTGCTCGAGCGCCGCCGCCTGCTGGCGCTCCTGGCGCGCCTGCCGCTCGGCCTCCATGAGCAGCTCGTGCGCCTTTTCCTTCGCCTCGAGCAGCGATTCCTTCCTGCGGGTTTCGGCGTCGCGCTCCGCGTCCTTGACGATGCGGGCCGCCTCGGTTTCGGCGCGGCCGATCGTCTCGGCGGCAATGCGCTTCCGGTTGGCTATCCACCAGGCACACACGGCGCCGGCCGCCACCACGGCGACCAGGACCGTGACGAAAGGTCCGAGAATCGGCAACACGCGTGACGTCCTTACCGAAAGACTTGCCCGGTTACGAGCTGGAGGGAGAAAAGAAAGGCCCCGCTTTGCCGTGTGGGGAGGTCGATGAACCTGCGTAAGCAGGTCGGAACCGCTCAATAAGCCGCGCTTTAGGCTTCCTCGCTACAGAGGCATGCACACCACGCGGCGTCGCGACTCCTAAGGTAAAACGTTGGCTCAAACGAGCCTACCGCCATCACGCGCAAAGCAGGGAACTCAAACTCTCGCACACATCGTAAGGGTTCTGGGTTCAGAGTTCAAGGTTCTGGGTTCGTTCTCAGTTCTGCGTTCCGGGTTCTTGGTTCTGGGTTCAGCGTTCACGGTTCTGCACCGAACCCGCTGGACCCTAGAACCCCTAGAACCCCGAACCGGTAGACGGTCCTACGAGGCCATGAGGACCCGGTCCAGGAGGCGTTCGAGCTCGCCCGCCCGCTCAGCGAGCTCGCCGGCGCGGGCCTGCGTGACCTCGCGGCAGCGAAACAGCTCGTCGGCGATATTGAGCGCGGCGAGCACTGCCAGGCGGACCGAGTCGCCGGTCGGCGTGGTTTCGCCCGCGGCTTTGATCTTTTCGTCGACGTAGCTGGCCAGCTGCGCCACGTAGACCGGGTCGAGCGTGCTGCGGATGGGGTACCGCTGCCCGTGGATTTCGACAGGGATGACGCGGCCGCTCTCTGACATGTGCTCCCGGTCTGAGACTTATGCCTCGAGACTTGAGCGTGAACGGGCGCTCAACTCTCAAGTCTCAAGTGTCACGTCTCACCGTTCAGAGGTTGAGCGCTTCCAGCTGTTCGAGCATTTCCGTCACCCGCGTGCGAATGACGTCGCGCTCTTCTTTCAGCGACGACAGCTCGCTGGCGAGCCCATCGCTCGAGGCGATCCGCGCGCGCATCGACTCGAGCTCGCGCGACAGGCGCTGGTTTTCTTCCGCCGCGCGGGCCTGCTCGGTCTTCATCCGATCGACCATGCCGACCAGAAGCTTCATCTTCTCTTCGAGCCGATCGATCGGTTCGAGATCCACGCTGCGCGTCGCTGTCTTGACCATGTCTGATCCCCGCATCTGGTAATTTGGTGATTGAGTAATTGGGTAATTGGCGAGTGGTGATTGGCCAATTACCCAATTACCCAATTATCCAATTACCCAATCCGCTATCGTTGCACCGCCCCGTGCTCGCGCACGAGCGCGGCGAGGATGGTGTCGAAACTCTGCTGCACTTCCGCGTCGGTCAGGGTGCGATCCAGCGCCTGAAACGTGAGCCGCAACGACAGACTCACGGATTCCGGCGGCACGCCCTTGCCTTGATAGCGATCGAACACGCTGATCGCGACGAGCGGCGCCGGCGACTTCCCGTGCAGCCGTGAGAATGGTGCCACGAATGATCGCCGCAGGCAAGGTGTCAGCGACGACGATCGACACGTCGCGGACGACGAACGGATGTCGCGGCAGCGGGCGCGCGGCATCATCGGTCTGCGCGCGCGCGCGCGTCAGCGCGTCAAGGCTCAGCTCGGCGACGAAGACAGCGTCCTGGCGCGGCAGTCCGCGTGCATCCGCGAGAGCCGGCGCCACCCGACCGACGAGACCGACCGCTGGATCGGAACTCGCACCGCCCACGAGGCCGATCGACGCCGCTTGACCCGCGACGAGAAAAGGCACGTCGAGCGGCTCGAACGCGACGGCGACGTCGAGCGCGCCGGTCAACTGCTCGGCCACGCCTTTGACGTCGAAGAAGTCGACCTCGCGCCCGCCGCCCGACCAGTGGTCGCTGCCGCCGGCACCGGTCCAGGCGAGCGCGACGCCACGCGTCTCGCCGCTGACGCCCGAACCGCGTGCCGATCTCGAAGAGGCGCACGTCGCGCCGGCCGTGCCGGCGGTTGTAGGCGACCGCGTCGACCAGGCCCGGCAACAGCGACGGGCGCAAGGTGTCGAATTTCGCGGACAGCGGGTTCGCGATGGCAATCATCTCGGTCGCCGTCACCGGCGACAGGAACGGCTCGGCGGCGACGGCCTCGATGAAGCCGAAGGTGACCGCTTCGGAACAGCCGGCGGCGGTCAGGACGCGCCGCACCAGTTGATCCCGCGAGATTCGGGGATCCGGCGGCGGTGCCGGCTGGGTCATCACCGGGAACGTCGCTTCGAGCTTGTCGAAGCCGTAGTGCCGGCCTGCCTCCTCGATCAAGTCGGCCTCGCGCACCAGATCCACGCGGAAGGTGGGTGCGATCGCGTCCCAGCCGTCAGGGGTCGAGCTCACCTCGAGGCCGAGCCCGCGCAGGATCCGCACGACTTCGTCGTCAGGAACAGACACGCCGAACAGGAGCGCCAGCCGGCTGCGCCGCAGGTGGATCCGTTTCCGCTCGCGCGGGTGAGGGTAGCAATCCACGATGGGACCGATGGCCCGGCCGGCGCCGATCTGCTCCATCAATGCGACCGCACGTTGAATCGCCACCGCCTGAGCGCCGATGTCGGCGCCGCGCTCGAACCGCGTCGAGGCCTCGGTCTTGAGACCGAGGCGCTTGCTGGTCCGGCGAACCGACGCCGGCTTGAAGTACGCGCTCTCGAAGACGACGGTCTTCGTGGTCGCGGAGACCTCCGAGGCCGCTCCGCCCATCACCCCCGCGACAGCTTGCGCGCGATCGCGGTCGGCGATGACCAGCATCTCCGCGTCGAGTGTCCGCGCGACGCCGTCGAGCGTCGTGATCGTCTCGCCGGGGCGCGCGCGGCGTGCGTGAATCTCCGCGCCGGCCAGCTTCGCCTGATCGAACGCGTGCATCGGTTGGCCGATTTCGAGGTTCACGTAGTTCGTGATGTCGACGATCGGGCTGATCGGGCGTACGCCGGCCGCCAGCAGCCGGGCCGTCATCCACTCTGGAGACACCGCCGCGGAAATGTCCGCCACGGCCGCCGCATACCGCGGGCACAGCTCCTCGTCGTCGAGCGACACGGTGACGCGATCGGAGGTCAGGGAGACCGGAAGTTCGGCGAGGCGGACGCGCGCATCGCGATCGGGTTGACGGCGGCGCGAGCGGCAGGTCGTAGGCCGTCGCGACTTCGCGAGCGAGGCCGAGGACGCTCAGGCAGTCCGGGCGGTTCGCGGTGATCTCGAAATCGATGACGGCGTCGCCGCCGCCGAGAGGCTCGATCGACGCGACCTCGAATCCGCGGAGCGATAGATTCTCGGCGATTTCCTCCGCCGAGGCCTTGACGTCGACGAACTCACGGAGCCAGGACAGGACTAGTCGCATGTCGTCTCAACGCGCCGGGCGCCCGCGTCAGTCTTCTACTGTGTCTCTGTGCCTCTGTGGCAACACTCAGTACGGAAACTGTTCCAGAAACCGCAGGTCGTTCTCGTAGAAGAGCCGGATGTCTTCCACCTGGTATCGCAGGATCGCGACACGTTCGATGCCGATGCCCCAGGCGAAGCCGGTGTACTTCTCCGCGTCGTAGCCGACCGCCTCGAAGACGGCGGGATGCACCATGCCGCAGCCGCCGATCTCGATCCAGCCGGACTTCTTGCACATCGCGCAGCCGGCCCCGTCACACTGCCAGCAGCTCAAGTCGATTTCCGCGCTCGGCTCGGTGTAAGGAAAGAAGCTGGGACGGAACCGCACGCGGACCGTCGGCGAGAACATCTGCCGGGCGAACGCCAGCAGTGTGCCCTTCAAATCGGCGAGCGAAATGCCTTCGCCAACCACGAGGGCTTCGATCTGGCCGAACGCGGGGGAGTGCGTGAGATCCAGATCGTCGCGGCGATAGACGCGGCCGGGGACGACGATCCGCAGCGGAGGCTGATGCGCCTGCATGTACCGGATCTGCATCGACGACGTGTGGGTGCGCAGCAGCGTCCGCACATCGTCGTCGCGTCCGGACTCGCCTTTGATCGGCGTCGCGAGATAGAGCGTGTCCTGCATGTCGCGCGCGGGATGTTCGGGCGGCATGTTCAGCGCGTCGAAGCAATGCCAGTCGTCCTCGGCCTCCGGACCTTCGACGACGGCGAATCCCATGCGCGTGAAGATCGACTCGAGCTGGTCGCGCACGATGGTGAGCGGATGCCGATGGCCGAGCGGCGGCACGCGCCCCGGCAGCGTGACGTCGACCGCTCCCGCTGGCCGGGCGGTGGCTTCGGCGCGCTCCGCGTAGGCCTGCCAGCGCGCCTCAATCGCCTGTTTCAGCTCGTTCGCATAGCGGCCGATGTTCTTCTTCTGGTCGGCGGGCGCCGCGCCAATCGACTGCATCCAGGCGGCGACGACGCTGTTCTTCCGTCCGAGGTAGCGGTCGCGGACCGTCTGCGCATCGCGGAGGGACTTCGCGTCGGCGAGCTCGCGCTCGAACGCCGCGATGTGCGATTCGACGGCGGCCTGGTCAGGGAGCGACATCGGTGTGGAGGTTTTATCACGAAGTTGGAAGACACACGACGATCACGAAGCGGTGTTGTACAACCCGTCCTTCGTGGTCTCCGAGAATCTTCGGGCTTTCGTGATAAGCCGTCTTACGCGCGGGCGGCAGTTTTCTTCGCTGCGTCCTTCGCCTGCGCGGCGAGCTTGGCAAAGGCGGCGGGCGCCGAGATCGCCAGCTCCGACAGGCTCTTGCGATCGAGCGTGACGCCGGCGTTCTTCAGGCCGCTGATCAACTGGCCGTAGGTGAGGCCGTGTTCGCGCGCGGCGGCGTTGATTCGCACGACCCACAGTCGGCGAAAGTCGCGCTTCTTCCGGCGGCGGCCGACGAAGGCGTACTTCAGCGCGGTATCGACGGACTCCTTGGCGGCGCGATACAGCTTGCTCTTGTTGGCGTAATAGCCCTTCGCCAGTCCAAGCAGCTTCTTCCGCTTGGCGCGCCGGACTGTCCCTCTCTTTACACGCGGCATCGTCTATCTCCACGGTCCGGCTGAAGCCGGACACTACGTATCCGTACGTCTCAAGCTAGCCCCTAGCCCCTAGCCCCGACTCCGTCACTTATACGGAAGCATCCGAGCGAGCTTCGGTGTATCAACAGCGGCGACCGTCGTCGTGCCGCGCAGCCCGCGCTTGCGCTTCGTCGTCTTGCTGCTCAGGATGTGCTGTTTGAACGCCTTCCCGCGCAGGAACTTGCCCCGCTTCGTCCGCTTGAAGCGCTTGGCGGCGCCGCGGTGCGTCTTCAGTTTGATCTTCTTCGGCATCGGTACTCCCACGTTAACCGCAGCGACCGCAAAGACTTCGCAGACTTTGTTTTCTTTTCTCTGCGAGCCCTGCGCGCTCCGCGGTTGCGTTATCTCGCGGCGCTCGTCGCCGCCGCTTTGGCCTTCCCGCCGCCGCCCTGCGGCCGCCGCGTCAGGATGGTGTGCATCTGATTGCCTTCGAGCCTCGGCATCGTCTCGGCCAGCGCGACGTCCGACAGCTCCTGAATCAATCGCTCCAGGATGCGGCGCCCGATTTCCGGATGCGCCATTTCGCGGCCGCGAAAGAAGATCGTCGCCTTCACCTTGTCGCCGTCGTCGAGGAAGCGCTCGATGTGCTTCTTCTTGAACTGATAGTCGTGCTCGTCGACCTTGGGGCGAAACTTGATCTCTTTGACCTCGATCACCTTCTGGTGCTTGCGCGCCTCGCGCGCCCGCTTCTGCTCCTGGTACTGATACTTCCCGAAGTCCATGATGCGGCAGACCGGCGGCACCGCCGTCGGCGAGATCTCGACCAGGTCGAGACCCTTCTGCTTCGCGATGGCCAGGGCCTGGGGCGGGGGCATGATGCCGAGCTGCGCGCCGGTGTCGTCAATGACGCGGATTTCCCGCACGCGGATTCGCTCGTTGACTCTCGTGCGGTCGTCGCGTCTGGGACTTCTGTCGAAAGCGATAAGGCCTCCTTACAACTACAAACAGCTATCAGCTATCAGCTATCAGCTCTCAGTGTTCGGCGGTCAGCTCTGATAGCTGAGAGCTGACCGCTGACGGCTTGCCCTTGTGCGAGACTTCGTCGCGCGCCGCGTCGATGAAGGCCTCGATCGTGCTCGATCCGCGGTCGCCGCCCGATCGTTCGCGGACCGCCACGGTGCCGGTTTCCGCCTCGCGATCGCCCACCACCAGCATGTACGGCACCTTCTGCAACTGGGCCTCACGGATCTTATATCCGATCTTTTCCTGGCGCTCGTCGAGCATCGCGCGCAGCCCCGCCGCCGCGAGGCGGTCGCGAACCGACGCCCCATAGGCCAGGTGACGGTCCGAAATCGGCAGCACGACGGCCTGCACGGGGGCCAGCCAGAGCGGAAACGCGCCCGCGTAATGCTCGATCAGGATGGCGATGAACCGCTCGAAGCTGCCGAGGATCGCGCGGTGGATCACGACCACTCGATGCTCGGTGTTATCGGCGCCGATGTACTTCAAATCGAAGCGCTCCGGCATCTGGTAGTCGAGCTGAATCGTCGCGCACTGCCACTTCCGCCCGATCGCGTCGGTGACGTCGAAGTCGATCTTCGGCCCGTAGAAGTTGCCGCCGCCTTCGTCGACGATGTAGCGCTCGCCGGCTTTGTCGAGCGCGCCGCGCAGCTGCGCCTCGGCCTGATCCCACGTCGCCTTGTCGCCAAGATGTTCTTCGGGCCGGGTCGCGAGCTTCGGCTGAAACGTCATCCCGAGGTCGTCGTAGACACGGCGCACCAGCTTGAGCAGGCGCTCCACTTCGTCACCGATCTGCTCCGGCATGACGAAACAGTGACCGTCGTCCTGTGAGAACTGGCGGACACGCGTCAGTCCCGACAGCACGCCGGCCAGCTCGTTGCGGTGCAGCGGCGTCTGCTCGTGAAAGCGGATCGGCAGCTCGCGGTAGCTGTGGACGTCGCTCGCGTACAGCAGGTAGTGCCCGGGGCAGTTCATGGCCTTCATCGCCATTTCCTCGCCCTCGGAGCCGAGAACCTGAAACATGTTCTCGCGATAGTGCGACCAGTGCCCCGACGTCTCCCACAGCGCCTTGTTGAAGAGGATCGGCGTCTTGACCTCGACGTAGCCGTTCGGCAGCAGCACATCGCGCATGTAGTTCGCGAGCGTGTTGTAGAGCGTCGTGCCCTTGTCCTGCCAGAACGCCGCGCCGGGCGCCCACGGATGGAACGTGAACAGACCGAGCTCGCGACCGAGCTTCCGGTGATCGCGCTTCTTCGCCTCTTCGATCTGCGTGAGGTGCGCCTTGAGGTCCTTGTCGGACAGGAACGCGGTCCCGTAGACCCGCTGCATCGCCTGGTTGCGGGCGTCGCCCTTCCAGTAGGCGTTCGAATGCGACAGCAGCTTGAACGCCTTCAGCCTGCCGGTCGACGGGACGTGCGGACCGACGCAGAAGTCGATGAACGTGTCCTTGTCCTTGATCGTGTAGCAGGAGACCTCGGCCTGGCCCTCGGTCTTCTCGTCGATCAGCTGCACCTTGAGCGGCTCGCCGCGCTTGGCAAAAAACGCCTTGGCTTCCTCGCGCGGCCACATCTGGCGCTCGTAGATCAGATCCTGCGACGCCAGCTCCTTCATCTTCCGCTCGATGGCGTCGAGGTCCTCGGGCTTGAACGGCCGCTCGACGACGAAGTCGTAGAAGAAGCCCTCGTCGGTGGCCGGGCCGATCCCGCACTGCGTTCCGGGGAACAGCTGCGTCACCGCGGCGGCCATGAGATGCGCCGTGCTGTGGCGCGTCAACGCCAGCGCCTCGGGGCTCCGGTCCGTCACGATCCGCACCTCGGCGTCGCGATCGAGCGCGTACGACAGGTCCACCATCCGGCCGTCGACGATGCCGGCGAGCGCCGCGCGGGCGAGACCGGGAGAGATCTGCGTCGCGACGTCGCGGACCGGCGTGCCGGCCGGCACGCTGCGACTCGATCCATCCGGAAGCGTGATGTTGATCTGACTCATTCGGAAGAACGCGGAAGCCCTTCGACTCGCGTGGCATCAGCTCTCGCTCAGGGCATTCGACTCGTCCACCGTGCTTGCCATGAGCTGAGAGCCGCGAGAGCGGCCGAGTCGAATGGTAATAGGCACGGGTGGACTCGAACCACCGACCTCCTGCGTGTCAAGCAGGCGCTCTAACCTCTGAGCTACGCGCCTACATCGTGAAAAACGGCCGTTAGACGAACGTTCAGTATACCACGCGGCTACTTGACGGCCTGCCGGAGAACCTTGCCAGCGGAGAACCGGGGCACGCGGCGCTTCGGGATCTTGATCGCCACGCCAGTCTGGGGGTTGCGCGCGATGCGCGCCTTGCGGTTCGAGATCTTGAAGGTGCCGAACCCGACGAACGACACCTGGTCGCCCTTCTTCAACGACTTCGTGATGCCATCGATGATCGAATCGACGACGGCCGCGGCGCTCGCCTTTTTCAGGCCCGTATCCTTCGCGACCTTGGCGATGATGTCCTGCTTGTTCATGCGGCCGTTTATACTACGCGGCCTTCTTGTCAGCAAGGTGTTCAATCGCCTTCTCGAGAATCGGATCGGCCGTCGGCGCCGGCTGCCCGAATTCCACGTCGGGATCGTCGACCACGATAGTCGGCTCCAGCCCTTTTTCGTGCAACGGCGTTCCCGCCGGCGTGAGATAGCGCATCGTCGACAGCCAGAGACCGGCGCCGTCAGGCAGCTTGATCAGCTTCTGTTCGGCGGCGCGGCCGATCGTGTGCTCGCCGATGAGATCGGCGCGCTTGTTCCCCGACAGCGCCGACGCAAACACTTCCGCCGCCGCCGACGTGCCGGTGTCGATCAGGACGACGGCCGGCAGCGTGATCGATCCGTCGCCGGGGCCGCTCGCGATCGTCTCGCGCGGTCCGTTTTTCGTCTCGCGCATCGCCAGCGTGCCCTTGGCCACGAACAGCCGCGCCATCGCGAGGCCGTCTTCCGGAGATCCGTTCGACACGCGCCGCACGTCCACGATCAGTTTCGTCGCGCCGTTCTTGACCGCGTCGGCCGCGTGCGCCTTGACCTGTTCGGCGGTGTCTTTCGAGATGCCGGCGATGCGGATGTAGCCGACACCG
The DNA here is from genome assembly GCA_963792175.1 of uncultured Acidobacteriota bacterium. Taxonomy (GTDB): domain Bacteria; phylum Acidobacteriota; class Vicinamibacteria; order Vicinamibacterales; family CAVVIG01; genus CAWBVG01. The sequence goes on along the minus strand of CAWBVG010000049.1, from coordinate 79,415 downwards.
GGCGCGGCGACGCGCCCCGAGACGACGGACGGCGGTTCGGCCTGACGCACCAGCTCCACGACGTGCGGATCCGCCGCGTTGCCGCGAATGACGGTGACCGTGACCTTGGTCCCGGCCGCGCCGCGCAGCATGCGCGTCCCTTCCCACACCGACATCTCGCGCGTCGGCAGATCGTTGATGGCCCGGATGTAGTCGCCTGTCCGCAGGCCGGCCTTCGCCGCCGGGGAGTTGTCGCGCGCCGCGATCACGCGGAGATAGGTACTGACGCGTCAGCTCGAGGCCGACGCCGGCGGGCGGCAGTGGCGTCCCGGCCTCGACCTGTTTGACCTGGGCGGGCGTGAGATAGGCGCTGTCCGGATCGAGGCCATCGGCCAGGCCGTGCATCGCGCCGTTCATCACCTTGTCGATATTGACCTCCTCGACGTACTGGCTCGAAATCATCGTCACCACGTCGTCGAAGATCTTGAGGTGCTGATACGGCGCGTCCTGGCCGGCCATCACCTTTCCGAGAAATCCGCCGACGATCGCAAACGCGATCACGGGGGCGGAGATAGACATCACAATCAGCCGGGTGCGGGAACTCATGGGACCTCTAGTGCTAACGTTTCTTCAACCATTGTAACGGGTCCACGGGCTGACCGTCGACGCGTAGCTCGAAGTACAGGCCTGTCGTGCCGGCGTCGGTCACGCCGACCGAACCGATGGCGTGCCCGCGTTCCAGCCGGGCTCCTTTCTTGACCGCGATGTCGAGGAGGTCGCCATACAAGCTGAAGGTCTGCGATCCATGGTCGAGGATCACCAGATTCCCGAATCCGCCAAAAGCGCCCGCAAACGCCACCGTTCCGTCGTGAATCGCGACAGCCGTCGCGTCCTCGGCCGTGCCAATCTCGATGCCGTTGTTCGACGCCGCCGATCGTCCGGCCGAGCGGCCGAACCGGCGGACGACGGTTCCCGCGACCGGCCAGTCGAGCTCGCCGCGGAACGGCCGTAACGGAAGAGCGGCCGGCTCGGCGGGAGAGGAGCCGGCCGCCAACTCGCGGAGCGTGACCTGCAATTTCTGCTGGGCCGCCTGAAGCTCGCCGGAGAGCTGCGCGTTCAGGTCGCGTCGCCGATCGATGTCGCGGATGAGTTCGTTTCGTGACTGTGCCGCGCGCGCCACGGCGCTCTCGGCGGCTGCCGCGGCCGCGCGTGCCGCGGCCAGCTGACCCGCGCGCTGCTCCAGCGTCACACGAGTCGAGGTCAGTTCCGCCAGCGTCCGCGCGCGCGCAGCCACGCGATCGCGATCGAGCTTGGCGAGCGCGGCGACCGTCCGGGACGCTTGTCCCATGCGGCGCAGGTCCGGAGCGGAGAGCAGAAGCCTCAGATAGCGAGCCTGACCGAGCTTGTACATCTCGACGAGGCGGCCGGTCAGCTCGGGGCGCGCCTCCCGTTCCGACTGCTGCAGCGCATCCATCCGTTCCGTGATGCCGGCCAGTTCAGCCTCCAGCTTCGCGGCGTCGCGATCGAATTGCTTCAGCTCCTCGCCCTTGACCTGTCGTTCGAGTTCGAGCTTCCGTAGATCGCCGATGAGCGTTCGTTCCTGCGCGGCCAATCGATCGGCTTCGCGCTGCAGCGACTGCAGGCGTTCGGCCGCGCGCCGCGCGAGCGCCTCCGTGCGAGCGCGATCAGACGGTTGGGCGCTCGCCACAGAGGACACAAAGGGAACAAAGGAAAAAGAAACACAGAGGCCCAAACCAGGAAGACGGCTAGCCCCGAGCCCTTAGCAGCCCCGAGCCCCTTAGAAGAGTGGTTTTCCATCTATCTCTGGAGGTATCGGCAGGCCGAAATACTTCAGCACTGTTGGGGCAAGGTCCATGATCGATGGCCCGCCGCTGGCGATCGGGCGGTTCGACATCAGCGTGCCAGGGGTCGCCTTGTAGTCGTAGGAGCTATGGTCGCCGGACCATTTCCTCATGTTTGGTGACACGATGCCCGGCGGAGAGCCGCCGAGTGTCGTCTGCGCGGAAACCCGGTACCCCTCGGCGAACCCGACCTGCAGCTCGGCGGCGTTCGCGACGTAGGCGCCTGTATAGATGTCGTCGCGCTTGTAGACCGCCTCGACGATGCGTGCCTCGGTTTTGGGATCGGTCATCGTCAGGAGCCGGGCGGCGAGGTCGTCCTGCACGCGCTTCGAATCTTCGGGCGCGACGATCCCGCGCCCCTCGCGGCCTTTGAGATTGAGATACACCTGCCCAAGCCCCATCGCGTACGCCCGGGTGCGCGTCCAGTCGACGTCCTCCCAGAAGGTGCCGCCGCCGGACGGATCGGCGGACGCCTTGCCGTCCGGCGCGTCGCCGCGCAGCACCATGAAGCCTTCCTGTATCAGCCAGGTGTTGAGGTTCACCGACTGACGGAACGAGTGGAAGCCGTGATCCGAGACGATCAGAATCGGCGTATCGGGTCCCACCCGGGACACGACCTCGCCGACGAAGTCGTCGCACCTGCGGTACACGCGCTCGATCGCGTCGCCGAACTTTGCCGCCAGCCCCTTGTCGTACATCGGGTGCGAGGGATCGATCAGGCGCCACATCATGTGCTGCACGCGATCGGTCGCTTCGATCACGCCGACCAGCAGGTCCCATTGACGCGCGTCGAGGCGTTGGAGAATCACCTGGGCGCGATCGTCGAACGCGCGATACAGGTCGTCCATGAACGCCTTTTCGTCGATGCGGTCTTCGTTCAGCGGCCACGTGGCTTCGGCCCAGCCGAGCGTTCGATACGGTCCGAGCCGCTCGTACAGATCGCGGGCGAACGATGCCGGCGCCGACATCGGCGACGGTGGACTGTCTGGATTCCAGTTGACCGGCGAGACATAGAGCTGCAGATCGGTGCCGGCGGCGATCAGATAGAACTGCGCCATCCCGTGGATGCGCAGCAGCAGGTTGACGTTGAAGTCGAGCGGGATCCACTTGCTCCATTCGTGCTCGGCCAGTCGGATGGAGCTGCTCCCGATGTCGATGGTTGCCGACTTGCCCGAGCGGTTCCAATGGATGGTCATCGGCAGACGTACGTCCGCACGCGCCTCCAGGGCCGCGATTCTGGTTTTGACGGCTTCGGTCGTCGTGCGTGGCGCGCGCCTGCCGCAGCTGTTGGCCGACGATCGGATTGGACGGCCCGACGAAGTCCGTTTGCGCGACATCTCCGTCGAAGACGAGGCGGCGGACGAGACCGCCCATTTCGGTGTCGCCTTCCTCGTAGCGGCTCACGTCCGTCCCGTAGTACGAGAACGTGCCCATCGTGCCGCGGATGTCCGGCAGCGGCAGGCCGGACAGCATCTCGCCATGCGGCACCTCTTCGGGCGGATATGTGATCGGCACAGTGAGGATGCTGGATCGCACGCCGGCGCGACCCGTGAGCGTCCAGAATGACGTGCCGCCGCGCAACGACTTGATGATTGGACGGGCGATCGGCACGTAGTTGAACGCGAATCGCGGCGGCTCGCGCGACACCATGCCGAGGTCGGGCAGATAGGTGCTGGTGTCGCGAATCAGGAAGTCGTAGATGTTGTGCTTCCCCGGGTTGACGCCGGTGGCAAACGACGCCCACGCTGTCGGCGACTCCGGCGAGTGCGTCGTCGCAAGGCGCTGGACGCCACCGGATGCGCTCGACAGTTTCCGGAGGTTCGGCAGCTTGCCCTCGTCCATCCATTTCTGCGCGAGGGTCGGGTCCATGCCGTCGAAACCGAGGATGACGAGCTTCTGGCGGAACTTCTCGGGGGCGCGCCCGTATCCGCACGCCACTGCCGTGCCGAGAGAGGCGACAAGCAGCGCGCGCAGCAGAGATTTCACAGTGTGAATGCGATGCCGAAATTATAGCATCTGAAGATGGGCGGTCGCGTGCTGGGAGTGGATGTCGGCGAGCGGCGTGTCGGCCTCGCGATCAGCGACGCGTCGCGGACGCTGGCGCGCCCACTGAGCACCATCGACGTCACCGGCGCGGCGAACGCCGTCGAGCGCGTCATGAACGCGATCGACGCGCTCGTCGCGGACGAGGATGGGCTCGAGACGATCGTGATCGGACTGCCGGCGCGCCTCGACGGATCGGCGACCGGCGCGACACCGCGCGTGCAGGCGTTTGTCGACGCGCTGCGGGGAAGGACGACGCTGAAGATCGTCACGGCTGACGAGCGCTTGACGAGTCGAGAAGCCGAAAGTCGTCTCGCGCTCAACGAGCGCGACTGGCGGAAGCGAAAACAGAAGCTCGACGCGGCGGCCGCCGCGATCATTCTGCAGGACTACCTGGACCGCCGATGAAAAAGCTGCTGTTGGGCCTCGTGCTGTTCGTGACCGGTGCGGCCGTCGCGGGCGGGTGGTTCTACCTGCGCGCGCAGGAGCCGTACCGCGGGTACGAGGGCTCGGAGCAATTCGTGGAGATTCCGCCCGGCGCGAGCAGCTTTGCCATCGGCGAACGCCTGGTTGCGGGCGGCGTCGTCCGCGATCTGGCGACCTACCGGCTCACGTTGTGGCGGAGCGGCCAGGGGCGGCGGCTGAAGGCCGGTGAATACCGCTTCGATCACGCGATGAGGCCGCTCGACGTGATCGACAAGATCGCGCGCGGCGACGTGTTCGTCGTCACGCTCACGTTTCCCGAGGGACTGACGATCGCCGAGATGGCGAAAATCTTCGAGTCGCACGGCCTGGGTCCGGCCACGGCATTCGTCGACGCCGCCCAGGACGCCGCGCTCGATTCACGACCTCGATCCCGCCGCCAGAAATCTGGAGGGCTATCTCTTCCCGGAAACCTACGCGGTGCCGAGGAAGACCGACGCGCCCAAGCTTGTCCGCCTGATGGTGGGCCGCTTCGGGCACGTGTTCACGCAGGAGTTACGGGACGCGGCCGCCGCGCGGCAACTCTCGGTGCGCCAGGCGGTCGCGCTGGCGTCCATCGTCGAGAAGGAGACCGCGAAGGCCGAGGAGCGGCCGCTGGTCGCGGCCGTGTACGTGAACAGGCTTCGCCTCCGGATGCCGCTTCAGGCGGACCCGACGGTCATTTTCGCGATTCAACAAACCGGAACCTATACCGGCAACCTGCGGCGCGACGATCTGATGGTCGATTCGCCGTACAACACCTACCGGTATCCGGGATTGCCACCGGGGCCGATCGCATCCCCGGGGCGTGCGTCGCTCAACGCGGCCGTCCATCCGGCGGACTCGGACGCGCTCTATTTCGTGAGCCGCAACGATGGCTCGCACGTGTTCGCGAAGACGCTCGACGAACACAATCGGAACGTGCAGCAGTATCAGGTGAAGTACTTCCGGGATCTCAAAGCCGCGAAGGCGAATGGGCAGGAGGGGCAGGACAGGCAGGAAGGGCAGGACGGGCAGGAGGGGCAGGAAGGGAAGACGAAGGCAGGAGGGACCGCAAAGGAAAAGACGTCTGGCAAACCTGGCAACGCAGGAAAGCCGGCAAAACCCCGACGGAAAGGTCGCTGAACCGTCCGTCGCGCCGTCTGCCCGTCCCGCCCATCCTGCCTGTCCGCCCGCCGTCCAGCCCATCCTCGCGCGACTGATCTCACCGTTCGTTCCATTTCAGCTTCTGCCGCAGGACTTCGAAGTAGCTGCGAGTGGACGGCCGCAGCAGGCGGACCCGCCGCCTGGCGCACTGGATCTGCACTTCGTCGCCCGCCCGCAGTTCGTAGCCCGCCTGGCCGTCGAATGTGACGTACAGCTCGTCGCGGTCGGTCATGAGCGGCTGCACCCGCACGAGCGATGACGCCGGAATGACGATCGGGCGATTGGTGAGCATGTGCGGCGCAATCGGCGTCAAGACCAGCGCGTCGACGACCGGCTGGACAATCGGACCGCCGGCCGACAGGTTGTAGGCCGTCGATCCCGTGGGCGTGGCGACGATGAGCCCGTCCGCCTTCACGCGTGTGACGAACTCCTCGCCGAGCGACACGGACAGGTCGGTCATTCGCGCCCGCGCCGACTTGGTGATGACGACGTCGTTCAGCGCGAGCTGCTCGGGCAGGGGAGCGCCCTGGCGGATGGTCGTGGCGCGCAGCATCATCCGCGCCTCCACCTTCGCCCGTCCGGCCAGCGCCGCCTCGAGCGACGGGTACAGCTCCGGCAACGTCGCCTCGGTCAGAAAGCCGAGGCTGCCGAAGTTCACGCCGAGGATCGGCACGTCGACGTCGGCGCTGGCGATGCAGCCCGCGACCGAGAGCAGCGTGCCGTCGCCGCCGAGCACGACGATCAGATCGACATGGGTGACGAGCTCGCCCTTGTCGGCGAGCCGGCGCTTCGGATTCGGCGGCATCAGCGCCGCGGTCGCGGTCTCGAACACCGGCTGGACGCCGCGGGCCTCGAGCCACGATTCGATCTCGGCCAGGTGCGGCATCGCTTCGCGCAGGTGCGACTTGGCGACGATTCCGACGTTCATCGTTGGCATTGTGCCTTCATTCGTCCGCCACGGCCTCGCTCTCCATGGCCTTGATGATCGCCGTGAGCGCCGCATTCACCGGGCAGTCGATGCGGTGCTGTTGCCCCAGCGCGACGACCGCACCGTTCATGAAGTCGATCTCGGTCGGCCGGCCTCGCTGCAGGTCCTGACGCATCGAGGCGATGTTGCGCGAGGCGCCGAACGTCTCGGCGATCGCCCGGACGAAATCCTCCTGAAATGCCACGCCGTCGGCGGCCGCCACCCGAAGGCACTCGTCGATCACCAGCCGCTTCAGCGGGTTGAGGCGCGGGTCGGCGATGCCGCCAACTTCCGACCCGACAATCGAGGTGATCGGATTGATGACGCAGTTGAAGATCAGCTTCCGCCAGATTTCGGTGTTGATGGCGGGCGACACGCGGCCGTCGAGCCCTGACGCCGTCAGGAGATCGGCGACCGCCTGGCTGTGCGGGCCCGCCTCGATCAGCGTGTACCCTGCGACCTTCAGGTCCACGACGCCCGGCTCGCTGAAGATGGCGCCGAACTGCGTGATGGCGCGCAGCACGAGGCACCGGCCGGCCATGACGTCCTTGACGACCGCCTCGCTGCCCAGTCCGTTCTGCACGCACAGCACGATCGTGTCGGGCTGGACGACGGCGGCAAGAGCCGCGGCCGCTCGTCGATTGTCATTCACCTTGGTTGTCAGAAGGACCAGCGTGCGGTTCGGCAGCTCACCGAGGTCCACAGCGGCGCGCACCCGGGCCGTGAACGATTCACGGCCGATCACGCGCAACCCGTCGCGCGCAATCGCGGCGACATGATCCGGTCGTCCGATGACGGTCACCGGATGGTGCGCCGACAGCTTCGCGGCGTAGATGCTGCCGATGGCTCCCGCGCCAAAAACGACGACGTTCATCGCAGGTGCAGGAAGAATTCCTGATTGCCGGTGGCGCCGGTGATCGGCGAGGGCGTCATGCCCATACGCCGGAATCCGGCGGCGCCGGCGGCGTCGGTGACGCGCGCCAGCACGGCCTCGTGCACGCTGGGATCCGTGACCAGTCCGTGTTTCCCGACTTCATCGCGTCCAGCCTCGAATTGCGGTTTCACGAGAGCCACGACGTCGGCGCCCTCCTCCAGAAACGGCGGCAGCGACGGCAGAATCAGTCGCAGCGAGATGAACGCCACGTCGATCGTCACCACGCCGACGGCGTGCGGCACATCGTCGCTGGTGAGGGCGCGCGCGTTGACACCCTCGCGGACGATGACGCGGGCGTCGGTGCGCAGCCGCCAATCCAGCTGGCCGCGTCCGACGTCGAGCGCGATGACGCTCGCGGCGCCGCGCTGCAACAGCACGTCGGTGAAGCCGCCCGTCGACGCGCCGACATCGAGCGCCCGGCGGCCCGACGGATCGATGTGGAAGACGTCGAGCGCGTGCGCGAGCTTGACGCCGCCCCGGCCGACATACGGGTGATCGGGCGTGACCAGCGCGACGCGCGCGTCGAGTGCGATCGCCGCGCCGGCCTTGTCGATCACCTGGCCATCGACCGTGACCTGCCCGGCAAGAATCAACGCGCGCGCCCGTTCCCGCGACGGCGCCAGCCCGCGATCGATCAGCGCGATCATCAAGCCGCGTCTTGCTGCTAGCCACTTGGATCGAACACAAAGGACACCAAGGACACGAAGGTAACTGACCTTGCCTTGTGTCCTTGTTGATACCCGCATCGAGTTAGCTCTTCCGCGTCACGACCCACTCCGCGATCGCGCCAAGGTGTCCGTCGGTCAGCTTCGCCGCGGCGAGCGTCTGATGCGCCCGCGACAGGCATTCGGCGGCCAGCGCGCGCGAGCGATCGAGGCCGAACAGCGCCGGGTAGGTCGGCTTGTCGCCCGCGGCGTCTTTGCCTGCCGTCTTGCCGAGCGACGAGGCATCGCCCTCCACGTCGAGGATGTCGTCGACGATTTGGAAGGCGAGTCCGACGTCGCTCGCATACTGGTCGAGCGCCGTGACCAGCCCATCGTCGGCGCCCGCCATGATCGCGCCGCAGGCGACGGACGCGCGGATGATCGCGCCGGTCTTGCGCGCGTGCATCGTGCGGAGGCCGTCGGCGTCGAGCGTCAGGCCGTGTCCTGGCACCTGACCTGCCGCCTGCAGGTCGATCGCCTGACCGCCGACCATGCCCGCCGCGCCGGCGGCGTCGCCGACGATCCTCACGACGCGCAGCTTGCGGCCCACGATCGCCGGCTCGTCGGTCGCCGGTTCGCGCGCCAGCAGCGCGAACGCTTCGGCCTGCAGGCCGTCGCCGGCGAGTATCGCAATGCCTTCGCCGTACACCACGTGCAGCGTCGGCCGTCCCCGCCGCAGCGTGTCATCGTCCATGGCCGGGGAGATCGTCGTGAATCAGCGAGTAGGTGTGGATCAACTCGATGGCGCACGCGGCCGGCAACGACAGATCGAATGCCCACCCGCTGATTGGCGCTCCACTCTGCGCGCCGGGCTCCGGATCGGGCCCGCGCCGGGCGATGGCATCGGCGGCCGCGAGCGTCAGCATCGGCCGGAGCCGTTTGCCGCCGGCGAAGACGCTGTAGCGCATGGCATCCGCGACAATCGCGGGGCAGGCTGGCGGCACGGGAAGGTGGCGGTCGAGCGCGGCGTCGACCAGGCTGCGCGCGTGTGTCAGAAACTCGTCGAGCGACTGGCGAGCCACGGGTCAGCGTTCGGGCGTGTCCGACCCGAGCGACGCGGGCGCAGGCTTCAGCTCGCCGCGTTCGTTCAGGACTTCGATCCGCCGTTCGGCCTCCTCGAGGCGCGAATGGCAGAACCGCGACAGTTTCATGCCGCGCTCGTACAGCTCCAGCGACTGCTCGAGCGGCAGCTCGCCTTCCTCGAGTTTCTTCACAATCGACTCGAGCTCGGCGATCGCGGCTTCGAAGTCCTTGATGGACGTGTCGGGCATATCTCGAGGTGGAGTATTTACCTTTGTGTCCGTGGTGTCCATGGTGTCGATTCCGCGGTGGAGCGGACCTCGCAGTCCAACTCGCCATTGGCCAGCGTGACTTTGACGATGTCGCCCCGCGTCACCGATGACACGTCCCGAAGGACGCGCGACTTGTCCTCGTTCCACGCCACCGCGTACCCGCGACCGAGCACCGCCAGCGGGTTGAGGGCGTCCAGCCGTCCGGCGACGTGTCCGAGTTGGGCGCCGGCGCGATGCTGGCGCCGCCGCGCCGCCGCGCTGAGACGGCCATCCGCGCCAACCAGGCGCGTGCGGATGCCTTCGAGCCGCCGGCCGAGATCGAACGTGCCGAGCTGGCGATCCAGCTGCTGACAGCGGCGCTCGCGGACGGCGATGCCGGCGCGCATCAAGCGCGCCAGCACGTGCGACAGCTCCGCGGCGTGCCGTCCGCGCATCGCCAGCCGCGTGGGAAAGCCGGCGAACGCGGGCCGCCCCGCGGCGACGTGGATGCGCCGGCTCAGGCGCTGCAGGTGTCCGCGGGCTCCGGCGCCGAGACGATCTCGCAGCCGATCGATCCGGCTGCTGAACTCCATCTTCGCCGCGACGACCAGTTCGGCGGCGGCCGAGGGTGTCGGCGCACGCACGTCCGCCACGAAATCGGCAATGGTCACGTCGGTTTCGTGGCCAACCGCGGAAATGACCGGCACCGGCACCCGCGCGATCGCGCGAGCCACCGATTCCTCGTTGAATGCCCAAAGATCCTCGAGAGAGCCGCCGCCACGGCCGACGATGACCACGTCGACCCCCGGGACGCGTGCGATCTGCCGGAGGCTGCGCGCAATCTCCGGCGCGGCATCCTCGCCCTGGACCCGCGCCGGGCTGATCACGAGGTGCACGTTCGCATAGCGACGCCTCAATACCTTGATGATGTCGCGAATCGCGGCGCCGTCGAGAGACGTGACGATCCCGATCTTGCGCGGCAGCGCCGGCAGCGGCCGCTTCCGGGCGGCATCGAACAGCCCTTCCTGCTGCAGGCGTTTCTTGAGCTGGTCGAACGCGAGTTGCCGCGCGCCGAGGCCGTGCGGCTCGAGGTGCTCGCAGACGAACTGGTATTCGCCTTTCGGCTCGTACACCGAGAGCTTGCCGCGCGCAATGACACGAAGACCGTCGCCGGGCTTGAACTTCAGATAGCGCAGCGACGACCGGAACATGAACCCGCGCAATTGCGACGCGGAGTCCTTCAGTGAGAAGTACAGATGGCCGGTGTTCCAGACCTTGCAGTTCGACAGCTCGCCCTCGACCCAGATCTCGAAGAACTGCTCTTCGAGCAGATCGCGAACGCGAACGGTCAGCTCGGTGACGGTGAAGACCCGACGCGCACTAGGGGCTAGGGGCTCGGGGCTAGCCGCCTCGGGTGCTGGAGGCTCGTCCTCAAACGGTAGATCGAACAGATCCGACATCTGAAAGGTCCCGGAGCTCGTCGGCGCTGTAGCTGAGACGCTCGATATCGGTCGCACGGCCGGTCTGCTCGTCGGCCTCGATGATCACCGCGTTGAGACGCGGGTTGCCGGTCGCGGTCTCGAACTTCTGAGGCAACGCCGTGAGGAATCGGCCGAGCGCCGCCTCTACCTCGACGCCGATGATCGAATCGTGCGGGCCGGTCATGCCGACGTCCGTGAGGTAGGCAGTGCCTTTCGGCAGCAGACGATCGTCTGCGGTCTGGACGTGCGTATGCGTGCCGACGACGGCGGTGACGAGGCCGTCGAGATGCCATCCCATGGCAATCTTTTCCGACGTGGCTTCCGCGTGGAAATCGACGAAGATGATCCGCGCCCGTTCGCGAAGGCGTTCGATCTCCTGCTTGACCACGACGAACGGGTCGTCGATGTTGAGCATGAACACGCGACCCATCACGTTGACGACGCCCACGGTTGCGCCGCTGCGTGTGCGCGCGAGGTAGCTGCCCTTGCCGGGCGCTCCGGCAGGGTAGTTCGCCGGCCGGAGGAGACGAGGCTCTGCGCCGATGTAATCGAGCGCTTCCTTCTTGTCCCAGATGTGATTGCCCGAGGTCATCACCTCGATGCCCCAGTCGAGCAGCTGATCGCCGATCTCGCGGGTGATCCCGAACCCCGCCGCGGCGTTCTCCGCGTTGGCGATGACGAAATCGATGCTGTGGTACTCGACAAGGCCGGCGAGCCCCTGCCGCACGAGCTCGCGGCCCGGACGACCGACGATGTCGCCGATGAACAGCAGGCGCAGCATGGCTAGTCGTTCATCTTAGCCATTGGCCGCGCCGGCGACGCTGATCTCGATCGGCTTCCCGCGACGCTCGGCGATCTTCGGCACGGCGATGCGCAATTCGCCGCTGATCAACCGCGCCGTCGCCTTGGAAGGGTCGCACGCGGGTCCGAGGCGAACTGCGCGCGCGAAGCGGCCGAAGCCGCGCTCCACCAGGTGGAAGCTGGACTCGCTGCGTGCCCGGCGCGTCGATTTGTCGCCGACGATGAGGAGGGTCTCGTTCTTGGCGATCAGGCGGACGGCCGACGCGTCGACGCCCGGCACATCAACCACGATTTCGACGGCCTCGTCTGTTTCGTAGACGTCGACCGGGGGCGTGCATTCCCCGGAAAGAAACTCCCGCCCGAATGCCCGGCCGAGCTCCAGGAAGACCTGCCGGACCTCGTCCGCGAAATCGCCGACCTCAGAGGGGATTGCGATCGCGTGAATCCGATGGCGCATGGTCGCATCATCGCACAGGCCTTCGGGTTGGTTCCAGCCGGGCCTTATAGTTAGATATGAGTGTTATAGAATCATATTTACTGCTTGACATACACTCATGCTATCGCTATACTCCCTTTCAACACGAACGCTCCCACAAGAAAGAGGACTCAACTGATGCCACGCAAAGTGATTGGAATCGACCTGGGGACGACGAACTCGGTCGTCGCCGTGATGGAAGGCGGCGAGCCGGCAGTCATCGTCAACCAGGAAGGCGCCCGTACCACCCCGTCCGTCGTGGCCTTCACAAAGGAAGGCGAGCGGCCCGTCGGCCAGGTGGCGAAACGGCAGGCGGTCACCAACCCGGAAAACACGGTGTTCTCGATCAAGCGGTTCATGGGCCGGAAATTCGACGAGGTCCAGAGCGAGGCCTCGCGAGTGCCCTACAAAGTGGTCCGGGCGCAGAACGGCGACGCCTGGGTCGAGACGCGCGACAAGAAATATTCGCCGCCCGAAATCTCGGCGATGGTCCTGCAGAAGCTGAAGCAGGCCGCTGACGACTATCTCGGCGAAAAAGTCACCGACGCGGTCATTACCGTCCCGGCGTACTTCAACGACTCCCAGCGCCAGGCGACGAAGGATGCCGGCACGATTGCCGGCCTGAACGTCCTGCGCATCATCAACGAGCCGACGGCCGCGGCCCTGGCCTACGGCCTCGACAAGAAGAAGGACGAAACGATTGCCGTGTACGACTTCGGCGGCGGCACCTTCGACATTTCCGTGCTCGAGGTGGGCGACGGCGTCGTCGAGGTCAAGGCGACCAACGGCGACACCCATCTTGGCGGCGACGACATCGACGATCGCATCATCGAATGGCTCGCCTCCGAGTTCAGGAAGAGCGACGGTATCGATCTGTCGAAGGATCGCATGGCGCTCCAGCGTCTGAAGGAGGGCGCGGAGAAGGCCAAGATCGAGCTGTCCTCGGCGATGGAAACCGAGATCAACCTGCCGTTCGTCACCGCGGACGCCAGCGGGCCGCGGCACCTGCAGATCAAGCTGTCGCGCGCGAAGCTCGAACAGCTCGTCGACGATCTGCTGCAGCGCACGATGGGCCCGGTGAAGCAGGCGCTCGCCGACGCCGGCGTCGATCCAGGCAAGATCGACGAGGTCGTGCTGGTCGGCGGATCGACCCGCATGCCGAAAGTGCAGCAGCTGGTGCGCGAGTTCTTCGGCAAGGACCCGCACAAGGGCGTCAACCCGGACGAAGTCGTCGCGATCGGGGCGGCGGTGCAGGGCGGCGTCCTGACGGGCGACGTCAAGGACATGCTGCTGCTCGACGTGACGCCGTTGTCACTGGGCATCGAGACGCTCGGCGGCGTGATGACGACGCTGATCACCCGGAACACCACGATCCCGACGCGGAAGAGCGAAATCTTCTCGACCGCGGCCGACAACCAGACCAACGTCGAGGTGCACGTGCTGCAGGGCGAGCGCCCGATGGCGCGCGACAACCGGACGCTCGGCAAGTTCCAGCTGGTGGGGCTGCCGCCGGCGCCGCGCGGCGTGCCGCAAGTCGAGGTCTCGTTCGACATCGACGCCAACGGCATCGTCAACGTCGCGGCGAAGGATCTGGCGACCGGCAAGGAGCAGAAGATCACCATCAGCGGCGCGAGCGGCCTGTCGAAGGACGACGTCAACCGGATGGTGAAGGAAGCGCAGAGCCACGCGTCGGAGGACCAGGCGCGGCGCGATCTCATCGACGCGCGCAACCAGGCCGACTCGCTGGCCTACCAGGTCGAGAAGACCGTCAACGAAAACCGCGGCAAGGTCGCGGCCGGCGATCTCTCGACGGTGGAAAGCGCCATCGCGGAGCTGCGCCGCGTCGCGCAGGGCGACGACGTGGCGGCCATCAGGCAGGCCACCGAAGCGCTGCAGAAGGCGTCGCACGCCATCGCGGAAGCGCTTTACAAGGGTTCGCAAGGTTCGGAGGCACGCAGGTTCGGAAGGTTCGCAGGGTTCGGCGGGTTCGAACGTCAAGGATGGGGAAGTCGTCGACGCGGAATACGCGGAGACGGCGTAATCAACCAGCCGGATGGGTCGGGTAGGCAGTGGGCAGGATAGAACCCACTGGCCCACCTGACCCACCTGACCTACAAGACTGAGGAGGAAGTATGACTATCGTGCGTTGGGATCCATTTCGCGATTTTGGCTTCACGGCGCCGAATACGTGGATGCCGCCCGTCGATATCTTTCAGACCGGCGATCACGAGCTCGTGCTGAAGGCCGAGCTGCCCGACATGTCGCGCGAGGACATCGACATCACCGTCGAGAACTTCGTGCTGACGGTCAAGGGCGAGAAGAAGCTGTCGACGAGGTGAAGGAAGAGCAGTATCACCACCTCGAGCGGCGCTACGGCACGTTCAGCCGGTCGTTCTCGCTGCCGCAGACCGTCGACTCCGAACCGCGTGGCGGCCGAGTACAAGAACGGCGTCCTGACCGTGCGGCTGCCGCTGCGTGAGGAAGCGAAACCGCGGACGATCAAGGTCGACGTCGCGGCTTAGGAGACATTCGGAGGCAAGATAGGCCGGACGGGCTGGATAGGCAGGAGGGGATTCAGTCCATCCCGCCTGTCCTGCCGTTCCCGCCCTTCCAGCCCGTCCAGGCCGCGTGTTACTGTGTATGTCGACATGGAAGACACCCTTCAACCCGTCGAAGAGCCCCAGATCGAGCCGCCGAAGGTTCCGCCCGAACCGCTGCCGCCGATCGAAAGCCGGTTCCTGTTCGTCGACGTCGCGGCCTTGCGGGCCAAGCAGTTGCGCAAGGGGGCCCGCGCCGCGCCTCGAGGACGAGGTTCCGCAGCATCACAAGGCCGAACGCGTCGCGATGGAAGAGGTCCGGCGCGGCCTCGTGTACTACGACGTGCCGCCCAGCCGCCCGGCGCCGGAGGCGGCGGAATGAGCGGCGACGCGCTGCAGATCGCGATTGGCGCCCTCCAGGGGCTCGGCGCGAGCACGGTATTCGTGCTGGTGCTGTTCATCGGCTTCTGCGTCGTCGTCGGGTTCACGAAGACGAAGAAGACAGCCGGCGGCGCCGCCGCGGTGGTCAAGAGCCTCGACGAGCGCATCACGCACCAGCCGATGGCCTACCTGGCCCCGACCGCGCCGCGCGGGCCGGCGGATCAACTGAAAGCCCCGGAACTTCTCGAAGCCGCCGCGCGTAGATCCTGAAGACTGGCCGGCCCAGCGCCTGCCAGATGGAGGCTGCGCGGTGTTCTACCTGCTCACGCTGCCGTTTCGCCTGTTCTTTTGCCTCCTGTTCGGGCTCATCTTCCTGCCCTTCACGATTCTCTTTCTTCCGTTCATCATCCTGCGGCTGATCCTGAAGGCGGCGTTCGCGCTCTTCATGCTGCCGATCGCGATCGTGACCGGTTTCATCGGCGTGGCGATCGCGCTGGTCGCCGTGACGTTCGCCCTCCTGATCCCGCTGGCGCCGTTCATCGTGATCGGCGTCTGCGTGTGGCTGCTCACGCGAAACTCTCGGGCTGCCACCGCAATCCAAGGTTGATGATCCGCTGCAGCACCGTTTCGTAGCTCAGGCCGATTTTCTCGGCTGACGCCGCGAAGTCCTCGCCCTTCGCAATCTGCGGGTTCGGATTCGCCTCGAGCACCCAGACGTTCCCGTTTTCCTCGAGTCGCAGATCGATGCGCGCGTAGCCGCTCAACTCGAGCGCGCGGAAGGCGCGCTTGCACAGGTGCTGGATGGCTGTCGGCCTGGGCCTCGGGCAGGTCGCGCGCCGGCCCGCTGTCGATCCCGTATTTCTTCTGATACTTCACGCTCCACTTCACGCGGTCGGTCGCAATCCGCTTGGCGCCGTCGGGCATGTTGGTGAAGAACAGCTCCCAGACCGGCATCGCCTGCAGCGCCTGATTGCCGAGAATGCCGACGTAGATCTCGCGGCCTTCGATGTACTGCTCGACGATGGCCGCGGTGCCGATGCTTTCGTGGATGAAGGCGACGCGCTCCTTGAGCTTCTCGTCGCTGTCGACGACGGACGCCTGGGAGATGCCGATCGACGCTTCCTGCGTCAGCGATTTCACGATCAGCGGAAACGGCAGGCGCTTCGGCCGGCGGATCGGGCGCCCGATGCGGAAGACCTCGAACTCCGGCACGGCGATGCGGTGGTAGGCGAGCAGCTTCTTCGACAGCGATTTGTCGCGCGCCATGCAGCAGCCCGCGCGGATTGCAGCCGGTGTACGGCAGTTTCAGCAGCTCGAGGTGCGAGACGACGTTCTGATCGAAGATCGTGATGTCGTCGAAGCCTTCGAGCAGGTTGAACGCGATGTGCGGCTTCCACTCGGTGACGAGACGCCGGATCTCGCCGAGGTCGTCGTGCACCGGCAGCGTCTTCACCTCGTGCCCCATCGCGCTGAGCGTCGAGATGACGTCGTACTCGGTCCGCCACGGCTCCGGCGGTGATGTCGGTGCCCTCTTCGACTTTCTCCGGTGGAATGAGGTGCCGGTGCACCAGCGCGACCACGCGCAGCTTGTTCCCGCTCATAGCGCCACCCGATGCCGGCCGCTGTGCAGGTAGTTCATCGTTTGGACGGTCAGAAAGACGATGAAATCGGTCTTGGTCGCTTCTTCCGAGTCGGTCAGCCTGAGATTCAGCTCGCGGCAGCGGTCGATGATCCGCTCGATCAGCTGATCGATGGTGTACTGATAGCTGTCGGTGAAGCTGGCGACGGTGCTGCGCACTTCGCGGCGGATGCGGCGGACGAAGCGCGCCGCCGACGGATTCTTCGCCGTCTCCGGTCCGTTCGAGAACAGATTGTAGAGATCGCTGTCGTAGAAATCCGGGTGATCGAGCCCGTAGTGTTCGCGCTTCTTCCGGTAGTGTTCCCCGAGCGTCTTCTTCAGCCGTGGCAGCGGATCCATCCGCCGCTGCGAGCTGACGCGCGGCCGCACCCGGGCGAGCTCCCGCATCAGGCGATCCATGTACTCCAGCTTCCGCTGCGCCGGCCAGCCGGCGTAGCGGCTCGCCCACATGGAGTTCGGGTCGAGCCAGACGGCGAACGTTTCGGCGAAATCCTCGTCGGGGTGGCTCTGCGCATACCAGTGATCGAGGTGCTGGACGTAGCTCTTGCTGTACGGTTTGGGCGTGTAGTACTCGGGATACTCGATCCCCGGGTGACCGAACAGCCGCCGCCGCCGCGGCCGCCGCCGCAGCGCATAGGCGTTGTCGATGGCGTGCCCGACCTCGTGCCGCAGAATCCGCATGCACTCTTCGGGGTCGCCCCCTTCGACTTCGAGCATCTGCGCGAACTCGAGCTTGGCGAGACGCGGATGCGCGAGGTAGAACGGAATCGCGATCCCGGGCACGCCGTCTGGCGTGAACCATTCGTCCGAGAGCCAGTAATACGGCCGGAACGTCAGCCCGCGGGCGTCCATCTCGGTATTGAGCTGCGCAATCCGCGCTTCGAGGTCGGTGCCCTCGATCGTGACGCCGAGGTCGCACATGCGAACCTCGAGGAGCTGTTCGTCGGTGAACGCAGCCCAGGCCGGATCACTCATGGGCGCGATGGGCCGCGTGGGCGGTGGCGCTGCAAGGATCGGCGGTGTTTCCTTCCACCACGAGGTGTCGCGCTCGTAGGCGTCGGCGATGCGAAGCAGCGTCGCTTCGTCGAACGGCCGTCCGGTCAACTGGAGGCCGACCGGCAGCCCGCCTCCGCTCGACGAATCCTCCCCGAGCTGCGGCGAGGCAGGCCTCTGAGTAAACCCGCAGGGGATGCTGATCGCCGGCAGTCCGGCCAGGTTCGCGCTCACCGTGAAGATGTCGGCGAGATACATCTGCAGGGGATCCGACATCCGCTCGCCGATCCTGAACGCAGGAGTCGGGCTGGTCGGCATCGCGATCGCATCGACGGCGCCGGATCCCTGAAACGCGTGCTCGTAATCGCGCAGGATGAGCGTGCGCACCTGCTGCGCCTTGAGATAGTACGCGTCGTAGTAGCCGGCGCTGAGGACGTAGGTGCCGAGCATGATGCGGCGTTTCACTTCGGGGCCGAAGCCTCGTGCGCGCGTCTGCGCATACATCTGACGCAGGTCGTGATTCGGGCATCCGGGGTTCGGGATTCGCCCGGAAGCCGTAGCGCACGCCGTCGTAGCGCGCCAGGTTCGAGCTCGCCTCGGCCGTCGAGACGAGATAGTAAACGGGGATCGCGTACTTCGCGTAAGGGAGCTCGACGTCGACGAGCGTCGCGCCGCGGGCCCGCAGCGTGTCGAGGGCCGCCGTCAGCGCCCGTGACACGTCGTCGTCGACACCCTGTTCGAGCAGCGAGCGTGGGACGCCAATCCGAACGCCGCGCACGTCTCCGGTGAGGGCGGCCGTGTATTCGGGCACCGGGGCGGCCGCGCTGGTGGCATCGGCAGGATCGGCGCCGGCCAGCACTTCCAGTGTCAGAGCCGCGTCGTACACCGGTACGAGTCAACGGTCCGATTTGATCCAGAGACGAGGCGTGCGCAATCAGCCCGTAGCGCGATACCCGGCCGTAGGTCGGTTTGAGGCCGATGACGCCGCAGAGGGCGGCGGGCTGGCGGATCGAGCCGCCGGTATCAGACCCGAGCGCCAGCGGCGTCAACCGAGCCGCGATCGCCGCCGCCGATCCGCCGCTCGTGCCGCCAGGAATCCGGTCCAGCGCCCATGGATTACGCGCCGGCCCGAACGCCGAGGTCTCGTTCGACGAGCCCATGGCGAACTCGTCGCAGTTCGTCTTGCCGACCACGACGGCGCCGGCGGCGGCGAGCCGTGACACGACGGTGGCGTCGTACGGCGGCACGTAGCGCTCCAGCATCCGCGACGACGCGGTGGTGCGGATGCCGCGCGTGCACAGGTTGTCCTTGAGCGCCACCGGCACGCCGGCCAGCGGCGCGTCGCGCCAGCGATCGAACTCCTCGTCGATCGAAAGCGCGCGCGCCAGCGCCTGCTCGGAGACGACGGTATTGAAGGCGTGCAGCGCCGGATCGAGCGCCTCGATTCGCGCAATCGCGTCGCGGCACAGGTCGGCCGCCGAGCGGGCGCGCGAGCGGAACAGATCGCGGGCTCCGCGAACCGTCGCGGCGTCGCTCATCCGATGACTCGCGGAACCCTGAAGAACCCGCCCTCGAGCCGCGTGCGATCGGCGTCGGGCGCGTTGGCCAGCGTGTCGGCGATGTCGAGCGATGGACCGACCGTGTCGGGACGATCCGTGGTCTGCCGCGCGACCAGGCTCGCGGTGGGCGGCACGCCGGTCGTATCGATCTGCTGCACCTGATTGGCGTAGTCCAGAATGCTGCCGAGTTGGCGCGAGAAGAGATCGAGCTCCGCCGCATCGAGCTCGAGGTGCGCCAGTGCCGCGATTGCCGTCACCTGCTCGCGCGTCAGGATGGTAGGCATGGCAAATGCTACCATGTCGAAAAAACCGTCATGGCTGATGGCTTAACGGGTCATGCCATCGCCAGCTGTCCGGAAGCATCGCCAGAAGCCATGACGCCTATTCGAACCCCCGCCGTCGCCGGCAGCTGGTATCCGGGAACGGCGTCTGCGCTGACGAAAGCGATCGACGGGCATCTGGCCGCGACCCATCGCGATCTGGCCGGCGATCTGGTTGCGCTCGTGGCGCCGCACGCGGGACTGATGTACTCGGGGCCGGTGGCGGCGCACGCGTATCGGCTGCTCGAGGGCCGCACGTTTGACGTCGCGGTGCTCGTCGGTCCGTCCCATTTCGTCGGCTTCGACGGCGTGTCGATCGTGTCATCCGGTGGCTTCGCGACGCCTCTGGGCGTGTCGCCGATCGAGGTGGATTGCGCGCGAGCGCTTCGCGAGAGCTCGCCGGTGATTCGCGAGCATCCGGCCGCGCATGCCCGCGAGCACTCGCTCGAGATGCAGCTGCCGTTCATTCAGCGGCTCGCGCCCGCGCTGCCGATTGTGCCGCTGGTGATGGGGTATCAAACCGCGCAGACGGCGTTCTCGCTCGGCGACGCGCTCGCCGCGGCGCTCGACGGACGCCGAGCGCTGCTGGTGGCCAGCACCGATCTGTCGCATTACCACGACGCGGCCACCGCGAAACAGCTGGATACCGTCGTCATCGATTGCGTCTCGCAGCTCGACGCCGATCGACTGCAGCGCGCGCTCGACGATCAACCCGGCCACGCCTGCGGCGGCGGTCCCAACGGTCGCCGTCATGCGCGCGGCCCGACAGCTCGGCGCGCGCGATGCCGTCGTCCTCGACTACGCGGATTCCGGTGACGTGTCGGGTGACAAGTCCAGCGTCGTGGGTTACCTGGCGGCGGCGATCGGTCGATTCTGAAAGCCACCGCGGAGAGCTGTGAGATCGCGGAGATAATTGCCTCTGCGTACTTTGCGAGCTTTACGGTTGAGTCGGTATGACCTGTGATGACGACCGCGCCTGGCTGCTCGCGCTCGCCCGCGACGCCATCGTCGCGTACGTGAGCGTGCGGGAGCTCGTCACATCGATCACCGGAGCGATTGCCGAACGGCAGGGCGGCGTGTTCGTGTCGCTCCTCAAACACAGCGAGCTGCGCGGCTGCATCGGCCATGTCGAGCCCGACGAGCCGCTGGGCCGCCTGGTGCCGCGCTGCGCCGTGGCGGCCGCCTCGACCGATCCTCGCTTCCCGCCGGTCACCCTCGCCGAGGTGTCCGAGCTGGAAATCGAGATCTCCCTGCTCGGTCCGCTCGAGCCGATCGACGGACCCGCGGACGTGATCGTCGGCCGGCACGGACTGGTCGTCGAGCGTGAGTGGCACCGGGGCCTGCTGCTGCCGCAGGTCGCGACGGAATGGGAGTGGGATGCCGAGACGTTTCTCGCGCACACCTGTCACAAGGCCGGGCTGCCGCGAGACGCCTGGAAACACTGGGCCAAAGTCTGGAGGTTCGAAGCGGAGGTATTCGGCGAGAAACCTCCACCGCACGCCGCCTGACCGGAGGTAGACTGATGTCGCCTTCGCGCGAAGACGGGCCTGCCGCGCCGAAGCCCGCAGGGCGAAGGCGGGGGAGGTCGTGATGCCGACCGACCGTCTGCGATTGTCTGCCGCGGTTTCCTCAGCGCGCTGGCCTCGCACTGCTCGCATCATCGATGACGCCCGGCGCCCAGGCGCCCGCGTCGTCTGCGGCCGGGGTGACGTTCACGAAAGACATCGCCCCCATCCTGCAGAAAAGCTGTCAGGGATGCCACCACGCGGACGGTGTGGCGCCGATGTCGCTCGTCACCTACGACGAAGTCAGGCCGTGGGCGCGGGCGATGAAAACGCGGACCGCGCTCCGGAGCCAGCGCGGCGCGATGCCGCCGTTTTTCGTCGAGAAGAACATCGGCATCCAGAAGTTCAAGCACGATCCGTCGCTGACCGAAGCGCAGATCGCGAAGATCGGACAGTGGGCCGACAGCGGCGCGCCGCGCGGGAACCCCGCCGACATGCCGAAACCGCTCGACTTCGACGAGACGGACAAGTGGACGATCGGCGAACCGGATCTGATTCTGAAATCACGGGAAGTGCTGGTCCCGGCCACCGGCCCGGACTGGTGGGGCGATATCGGGCTGGTGCCGACCGGTCTGACCGAGGATCGCTACGTGTCGGCCGTCGAAGTGCGCGAGGTGAACGACATCCCCCCGAGCGGCCCGACGAAGACCGTCGGCGGACGCTACGTCTTTCACCACATGACGTACTCGAGCGTGCAGCTGGGTGAGCGCGGATCGGGCGACGAGCTCGCGAGCAGCTGGCCGATTCACGAGGTCGGACGCAATGCCGACATCTTCCCGCCGGAAGCCGGCCGGCTGCTGCCGTCGAATTCGGCGCTCGCCTTGAGCGCCGGTCATATCCACTCCAATGGACGCGAGACCAGGGCCCACCTCGAGTTCGCGTTCACGTTCTTCCCGAAAGGCTACAAGCCGCTGTATCGCCGGTCGCCGCTACGGCTCGGCAACGGCATCGACATCGACGTGAAACCGAATCAGGCGAACCAGGAGCTGCACGCCTACGCCACGCTGCAGGAGCACACGAAGATCATCGCCTTCGAGCCGCACCTGCATGCGCCCGGCGTGCGCATGTGCCTCGAAGCGATCTGGGGCCACAACATCCAGACTCTCAACTGCGTGGGCTACGATCACAACTGGGTCAAGCAGTACGTCTACGAGGACGATGCGGCGCCGTTGTTGCCGAAGGGCACCATCGTGCACCTGATCGGCTTCCTCGATACGACTGCCGCGAATCGCAATCCCGCCGACCCCAGAAACTGGGCCGGCGGCGGCCGCCGCTCGATCGCCAACATGTTCATCGACCTTGGCTACTCGGTCACGCTCACCGAAGAGCAGTTCCAGGCCGAAATGGCCAGGCGCCGCAAGAACATGAAAAACCGGAACGACTACGACATCGGCTGTCCGCTGTGCTGGGCGCCGCCGACGCAGACGACGATGCCGGGCACGCAAGACCAGCAGAAACCGTGATGTCCTCGGTCGCCGTCCCGCGTGGATCGGCGCGGCTGTTGCTCGCTGCGCTCGCGGCTGCCGCCTGGCTGACGACTCCGGCCGCGCAAATCCGATTCACCTATTCGACCGGGCAAACCGTGTCGCCGGCCTACGAGGGCTGGATGCCGACCCCGAACGGCTTCGCGATGTACTTCGGCTACATGAACACGAACTGGCTGGAGGAATTCGACGTCCCGATCGGACCCGACAATGCGATCGAGCCCGGCGGGCCGGATCAAGGACAGCCGACGCATTTCTATCCCCGGCGCAGCCCGTTTCTGTTCACGGTCAACGTGCCCAGGGAGATGGCCGGCAAGGAATTGATCTGGACGCTCACGACGCACGGCAGGACGGAGAAGGCGTACGCATCCCTCAAGACCGATTACCAGATCGACAACCAGGTGATCTCGACTGAAGTCGGCGGCGATTTCGGCAGCCTCCGCGATGAACTCCGGACCAACCGCCCGCCGGAGCTGAGGGTCGAAGGTGCGAAGAAGCGGAGCGCGAAGGTCGGCGAAGCGATCACGCTGGTCGCGTTTGCCGGCGATCCCGACAACCTGCCGGCGAGGAGGGACGGAAAACCGCAGCCTCGCGACGCCAGCGGCCGGAGGCTGGATGATTCGACTCCGCCGCCGTCGCCGCGCGCGACGCCGTCGCCGACTGCCGCGAACCTCGCGAACATCATCTACCGGCCGCCGTCGTCGATCGTGCCCTCGAGCGGCCCCGGACTGCGGCTGTCCTGGATCGTCTACCGCGGCAGCGCCGCCGCCGTGACCTTCACGCCCGATCAGATGAAGACCTGGACCGACACGCGGGCGTATGCGAACTCGCCGTGGTCGCCGCCGTACACGATTCCCGTCCCGCCGCCCGACGGCAAATGGACCGCCCAGGTCACGTTCGCCGAGCCGGGTGACTACGTGCTGCGCGCGGTCGCGAGCGACGGCTCGATCTTCACCTACGACAACGTCACGGTCAGCGTGACCCGCTAGCCGCAGTCCTTCCAGACTGTTCACGAAGCGAGCACGGTGTCTCCGCAAAGGGACTACAGCTGACTTCGGTTTGGGACGAGACGCGTCAGAGCCGTCGCGGATTGCCGTGTAAATGCGTCGATGCACGCTCGATGGCACCTCGCTTGAACCTCGAAGAACTCAGGAGGGACACGATGAGAAAGCCCATGACATGGTTGGCGGCCGGCATCGTGACGTTGACATGCGGGAGCCAGGCGTTCGCGGGTCCGACGGTCGTGACCTGCGGATCGGGTCAGCGCGCCATCGTCCGCAACGCATTCGTTCGCGGCGAGACCGTGACTCGCGTCGCCTGCGTCGGCTCCGGATATCGCACCGCCGCCTACCAGACCGCACGCTATCGCACCGAGCGGCGGCATCGATCGTGGCAGAAGAGCGCGCTGATCATCGGCGGTTCCACGGCGACGGGCGCCGGCATCGGCGGAATCGTGCACGGGACGAAAGGCGCCCTGATTGGCGCGGCGCTGGGCGGCGGCGCGTCGAGCATCTACGAGGGCGCGCGGCGACGCTAGCCGCCGTCAGATGCAGTTAGCTTGTTCGAACGCTCAGTCACCACCAAGGACACCAAGGACACCAAGCCTTCGTGTCCTTGGTGTCTTTGTGCTGAGTTCAACGCGGTACAACATCCGCTCAGCGCAACGCGCGGCGCGAACGCGAGCAGCACGTTTCCGCGCACGCCGATGCCGAGTTCCGAGTAGCCGGACGGCACGAACAGCATGCCTGCCGCGACCACCGGTCCGGCGGCGTTGATCGTGCCGCCCTGCGCGCGCACGCCGTTCACCGTGTCGAACTCGCGCGCCGTCTCGAACTGCCACAACGCGCGGCCGTCGGCCGTCGAATACGCGTAGACGGTTCCAGCGCTCGATCCGAAGAACAGCACGCCCGGCATCACACTCGCCGGCGCCGCGCCGCCATCAGCCGGCGCTGCCCGCCAGGCCACGGCGCCGTCGGCCAGGCGCAGCGCCGCGACACCCAGCGTCGGCGTCGCACGCGTGACCGGAAAGTAGCCGAGGCGGTCGTCCGCGGCCGAGCCCCACATGATGGCGCCGCCCCCGTTGTCGATGCCGAATCCCACCTGACGGCTCCAGACGATGGCGCCGTCTCGATCGGGATCGAGCGCCCATGCGTGGCCGTCTTTCTGGCCGATGACGATCAGCGTTCGTCCATCCGGCAGCGTGCGCAGAATCGGCGCGTTGCCGAAGTCCATGTCCGGGCCGAGGTCGTCGGGACACGTTTCGGACTTGTTGTCTTTCGGCACGAGCGGCCGGTACTTCCCGGGACAATCCCTGACGTAGGCATCACCCGCCATCACCTGCCTGACCCAGCGGCGCGCGCCGGTGTCGAGATCGAATGCGATGACCGCGTCGGATGTGTTGGCGGCCGGCTGCGTGTACGCGTTGCCCGTCGCGACGTAGACGGCCCGCCGTTTGAGATCGACGGTTGGCGACGACCAGACGCCGGCGCCGGCCGGTCCCCAGAGCTGTGTGCCCTTGGAGGTCTGTTTCAGCTGCACCGGTTCCTCGGGAATCGTGTACGCCGTCCACAGCCGTCTGCCGTTCAACGCATCGTAGGACGATGACCCCGCCACGAAACGTGCAGCATGGATAGTTGGGATTGCCTGCGCCCGATTCCTCGAGCGAGGACAGCGGGACGTAGAGGCGTCCCGCGACCAGTGTCGGCCCGCCTGTGACGCGCGCGATCGCGTGCCGGCTGGTTCGATCGCTCCAGACCGCGGCGCCGGTTTCGGCGTTCAGGGCATAGATGTTTCCTTTGACGTCGCCGAAGTACGCCAGAAACCGATGCGCGGCTGTACCGGTGCCGATCGTGATCGCCGTCCGCACGCCCGCGTTCGCCCGGAACGACCAATGGACGCATCCCGTCGCGGCGTCGAGCGAGTACACGAACCCGGTATCGGCGCCGACGAAAACCCGGCCGCCGACGACCGACGGTTGTCCGTACGCGGAGTTGCCGTTCGGAAAACCAAACGCCCACTTCAGTGCCAACCTGGGGACGTCGGCGGCGGTCAGGCCAGGCTGGGTCTGAAATCGCGAGTTGCCGCCGTCGACGCCCCAACCGTTCCATTCGGAGCCCTGGAACGGTTCGAACGGAGCACGGCTCGTGCACACGCTCTTCATCGTCGACGCATCGCCGGTGGCCGCGGCGCCGAGAGGACGGCCACCCACGTAGACCGCGACGACGCGCTTCTCGAAATCGGTCAGGCCCTGCGCGTATCCGCGCCATCGAGCCGGTCGTGATCGCGGCGAGCACCTCTTCCGGCGTGCGGCGGTTCAGCGAGTAGCGGTCCGGTGCGCGCCGTCCGTCCCGGCGTCGTGGCAGCGCGCGCAGCGATCGGTGAACGCGTAGATTCCGGCGTTGGTGTTCTGCGGGTGCGCCAGGTCCTGTCCAGGCGCGGGCGGCTGGACCTGGGCGGCGGCCGCCGCCAGCAGCAATCCGAGGCAACACGCTCTCACGCTATTGGCCGCGGCTGGCCGCCGTCCCGGTTCGCGGTTCGGCGACGGCGCCGCCCTTGTAGACCGTTCCGTCCTTCACGACCGTCTCCACGTTCGACAGCGCCATGATGTCGAACAGCGGGTTGCCCTTCACGACGATGATGTCGGCCAGCTTGCCGGGCTCGATCGTGCCCAGCTCGCGCGCCTTGCCGATGATTTGCGCGTTCACGCGCGTGGCGGCCGCGATGGCGCGCTGCGGCGTCATGCCCATGTCGACGTGCACCTTGATCTCGCGCCACAGCGCCTCGCTGTGAAAGTTCATCGGCGTGCCGCTGTCCGTCCCCATGCCCATCACGGCGCCCGACTCGATGAACTGCTTGATCCCGCGTTCGCGGAACAGCATCTCGCGATCGGTCCGCTGAAAATACGGGAGCGCCGGCCAGTTCTTCAGCGAGTCCTGCACCTCGGCGTAGATATCCGCCGGAAACAGCTTCTTCAATTCCGGATCCTGCAGCCGCTCGGGAAATGCCGCGGTGTCGGGATAGACCCAGCTGCGATGCGCGGCGGTGACCACGACCGGCCGCCCGGCGTTGACGATGTCGCGAATCAGCTCGGGCGTGTAAGGCGGCGCCGTGCCCGCCGATCCCGCGTGCTGGAGGACGTCGACGCCTGCCTCGAGCGCGTTCCGAACATCCTGTTCGGCATAGACGTGCGCGTGCACCTTGATCTGATGCCGTCGCGCCACCGCGACGATCGCCTTGTAATCCTCGAAGCCCAGGCCGGCGTGCGCCTTGATGTGATCGACGCCCGCCGCCGCCAGCCGTTCGGCCTGCTGTGCGGCTTCGGCCGGCGTGCTCGTGTTGATGCCGCCGAAGCCGACCTGCATCGCGTCGCCGGCGGCCGCCGCGGAGAGGTGCGCGATCCAGGGGCCGCTGACGAAGACGCGCGGACCGACGACCTCGCCTTTGCGAATCCGGTCCCGGATCGCCAGACTGTCGGCGAGCGGCGCCCCGAGGTCGACTTCGGTCGTGACGCCGGCCATCAGCAGCTGCTTGCGCCGAGGTTTCCATCACCTTCATCAGCATCTGCCGGCCGCCATGGCTGTTGATCCACGTGAACCACGTCGCGTAGTTGCCATGCCCGAGCACGATGAGGTGGCCGTGCGTCTCGATCAGTCCCGGCAGCATGGTCCGGCCGCTGGTGTCCACGACCGTCGCATCGGCGGGAATCTTCACCTCCGACGCCGGGCCGGCCTGGACGATCGTGTTGCCTTCGACGAGCACCGCCGCGTGATGGATCGGCGGAACTTCGTAGCCGGTCAGCAGCATGCCGCCGACCAGCGCGAGGCGGCGGGGTGTCTGTGCGTGCGGCGCCAGAGCGAACAGCAGCAAAGCGCCGAGGACGAGGACCGATGCGCGCGTGGGTTTCCGTGGACTCACGCGAAGATCCCGAGCGGCTCGAAGCGCCCTTTGAGCACAGCCGCGGTGTCGTCGTAGCCGAGCCACTCCTTGATGACGGTGGCGTAGACGCGGCGGAAGTCGGTCGTCATCCTCAGGTTGCCGTCGTCCAGATCGGTCAGGCTCGGCGGCTGGCCGTAGAAGCCGCCCGTGACGTGCTTCCCGAACAGGAACATCGGCGTGGCCGTGCCGTGATCGGTGCCGAGGCTCCCGTTTTCTTCGACGCGGCGCCCGAACTCGGTGAACATCATCACCGCCACATCGTCTCCGCGGCCGATGCGCTCGATGTCCTGCATGAACGCGCGGACGGCGTCGGCGGTGTACATCAGCAGCCGGCTGTGCAGGTCGGCCTGCTGCACGTGCGTGTCGAAGGAGTTGCCCTGATAGATGACGTAATACAGGCGGGTCGGCATGCCGGCCGCGATCAGCGCGGCGACGCGCTGCAGTCCGCCGCCGAAGGCGTTGCCGATGCCGTAGTCGACTGGCGTGCGATACGCCGGCGGACGCCTGGCGGACGAAATCCGAGCTCGCCGCGGCGTTGCGCGCCGTGGCCGCGAGGAACTCGAGCGCCGGATTCGACGCCGTCGCGTGTCTCGACTCAGCGCGCCGAGCGCGTGCTTTTCCGCGTCGGTTCCCTCGCGCCGGAAGCGGGCCGGGTCGTCGAACACGAGCGGCGAATGCTTGCCGCTGCGGACGCGAGCGACTGCGACATGCCCGATGTTGACGATGGTGTTGCGGGTCGCCGGATTGTAGTGATCGTCGGCCAGCCGGCCGAGCCAGCCGAGCGTCTCGCCGCCGTTGGGCACACCGGTGTGCCAGTAAGCTCATCGACGAGAAATGCGAGAAGCTGGATGGTCGTATCCGCAGCCATGGACGACCGCCATCTGGCCGTCCTTGTAGAGGCGCTCGAAGCCGACCATCGACGGATGAAAGCCGAATCCGTCGCTGACCTTGATCACCTCGCGCTCTGGAATGCCCAGATGGGGCCGCGCGCGGTAATACGCCGGGTCGCCGTACGGCACGACCGTGTTCAGGCCGTCGTTGCCGCCGGACAGTTCGACGACGACGAGGATGCGCTCGGGGTGTTTCTCGATGCTCGTCCCCTGGAGCGCCTGCGCGGTGAGCGCGGCGGTGGTGCGGCTGAGACGAACATCGGCAGCGCGGCGCCGACGCCGATGCCATAGAGGCCGCGCGCGAGGAAGTCGCGTCGGAGCGCGAACCAGCTGGCACGCCATGTGATCTCGACGGCACTCCGCTGAGTCGTCATCCGTGTTCGGACCTATACCGAGTTGATACTCCGGCATGCTCAACACGAGATAGAGCAGCTCGCGCAGCGCCGGCTCCTAGCTTCTCGCCCGGCGCAGCGTCGGTCGTGCCGAGCCTGTCGCGCAGGAATTCGACGAGGACGGCGCGTCCTTCTCGCCGAGCGCTACGCTCAGGAACCGGCGCACGAAGATGATCGACGACCTCGTCCACCGTCGTCGCGTGCGCGTCGGCCGTGATCATCGTCGTCAGGTCGATCGCGGCCGACGCGCCGCGGGATCGGCTTGGTTCGCTCGAACGCCATCAGGTAGCCGCGGTAGCTGGCGTACGGGTGTTGTAGTCCTCGTCGCGGTCGGCCATCATGTTCGACTCGCGCGTCGCCCGTGCCTTCCTTGGTGGCCTCGGTGATGTTCATCCCTTTCTTCAGATTCTCGCCGACTCGCGCGTAGGTCGGCGGCATCGTGGCGATCGGGCGGGCGGAACGCCGCCGACGTCCGGAAACAGGACGTCGCGGAACAAGTTGCCGCGCTGGAGCAGCGTGGCCGGCGTGATCCAGGTCCGGCCGCCGGCCCAGCCCGCGACGTTCGGCGGGTCGAACAGCAGCTGTCCGAGTCCGCCGGTCAGGCGGCCGAAATCCGGAACGGTCGGCAGCTCCCGCAGTCCCAGTTTCTTGTACGTCGATACGACCAGCGTCACCGGACTCTTGATCTGTGTCGCGACGGACGGGCGCGCTGTAGAAGTCCTTCGACAGGAACATCCGTTTCAGCAGCGGCTTCATCTGATAGCCGCTCGACGCGGAACCTCGCGGCCGAGCTCCTGCTTTGACCGCGCGGCGACATCGTCTCGCGGACGAAGAATCGATACAACTTCGCCGCCACGAATTCCGCGGTCACCGGCTGCGCGAGGATGGCGTCGATGATGTCGGTGCCGTCGAGCGGTCCGGTCCGGCCGAGGAACGTCTTGTCGCCGAAGTCGTGCTGCTCGCGCGTCGAACTTGAACGCGAGGACATCGTTCGTCCAGCCGGTGAATGCGCGCGCCGCCTCGCGCACGTCACGCTCCGTGTAGTTGCCGACGCCCATCGTGAACAGCTCGAGCAGCTCGCGTCCGAAGTTCTCGTTGGGGTGCTTCTTGATGTTCTCGCCGTTGTCGAGATAGACGAGCATCGCCGGGTCCTGCAGGATCCCGACCAGCAGGCCCGCAGCTCGCCCGACGCGCGCGCGCGAAGCATCTCGTTCTGCCGCAGCATCATGCGGTAGTCACGCACCTTGACGTCGCCGGTGGCGAAGTGGCCGTGCCAGAACAGCGTGAGCTTCTCTTCGAGCGGCCGCGCGGTGACGAGCATGCGGTTCGCCCACCAGACGCCGAGCCGCTGCGTTTCGATCGCATTGGCATCGGAGGCCGTAGAAGAACTTGTCGACCACGGGCTGCAGACGGCGCGGCGATCCGGCCGGCAGCACCGGCACGCCGAGCGCGGCGCCGCGCTCGCGCGCCGCGCGCACGGCATCGGCGCGGCTCGGCGGAAACGGATCCATGCCTGGATCCCAGATCCCCGATTCCTCGAACGGCTTGACGCCGCTGTTGTCGACGGTCTCGTAGTCGACCAGGCGATCGACGGCCTGCTGCGGCGTCAGCCGGGCCAGGCGCTCGATCTCGTCAGGCGTGGCGCCGAAGCCGGCGCGCTCGATGAGGTGCGCCGCGCGCTCGTAGGTCCAGTCACCCGGGGCGATCGGGGAGAGATCGTCCGTCCACGACGGCGGCGTTTCCGCGGCGCCCGCCGCGATTCCGACCGCGCACACCAACGAGAGAGAGAGCCAGCGACGGATTCGGCAGGTCATGGAGCCTCCTGCGACCGGGGTGATTGTCCGGGTGACTGTACGTTACGGCGCCGCCAGCTCCGGCTCGACGACGCGCGTGCGCAGCGGCTCGCTCCGCAGCAGCAGGTGCAACGGGATCGCCAGCGACCATGATGATCGCGCTGCAGACGAAGATCAGGTGCAGGCCGCTCGTGAGCGAGGTTTTCACGTTGGTGAACAACGTCTGGAGCAGCGCGGCCCCGCCAGGCACCCGGCCGAACGCCGCGTCGAGCTGCGGCCGGATCTGCACGAGCAGAAGCGGGTTCGAGAAATACGGCAGCGCCACCTCGGGCACGTGCGCCGGCATCGACTGCGCGAATTCGCGGTGATAGCGCGTGAGCATGATCGACCCGAACGCCGCGACGCCGACGGTGCTGCCGATGGAACGGAAGAAGATCGTCGACGAGGTGGCGGCGCCCATCTGTCGCCGCGGTGCGACGTTCTGCACGGCGATCGTGTAGACCGGCTGCAGCAGGCCCATGCCAAGGCCCGCGATGATCATCCCGTAGACGACCGACATCCGCGGCGTCGCGGCTCCCATCTGCGCGAAGACGACCATGCCGGCGGCCACCAGGGCCGATCCGGCGATCGCGACCCCTTTGTACTTGCCGGTCCGCGACACGGTCTGTCCGCTCGTGACGCTGCCGATCACCGCGCCCATCATCAGCGGCGTCAGGAGATTCCCGGACTGCGTCGCCGACACGCCGAGGACGCCCTGCATGAACAGCGGCAGGTAGATGATCACGCCGA
The DNA here is from genome assembly GCA_963792175.1 of uncultured Acidobacteriota bacterium. GTDB lineage: Bacteria > Acidobacteriota > Vicinamibacteria > Vicinamibacterales > CAVVIG01 > CAWBVG01. The sequence continues at coordinate 48,013 of CAWBVG010000049.1, read as the reverse complement.
ACATGCCCATCCCGAGCACGAAGGCGCAGATCGAGCAGATGGTGATGATGGGGTCCCGAAAGAGCACGAGCGGAATGACCGGCTCCGCCGCCCGCGTCTCGGTAAACAGGAACGCGCCCAGCATCACCACTGACAGCGCGAGGAGCGACTCGACGCGGGTCGACGTCCAGCCGTACTCGGTCGCCCACGTCAGCGCGAGGAGCAGCGGCACGAAGGTGGCGATCAGCGTCGCGAAGCCGAGCCAGTCCAGCTTGCGCGTGGAACCGCGCGGCTTCATGTGCGGAAACTCGAAGTAGATGGCGGTCACCGCCACGGCGCCGACCGGCAGATTGACCCAGAAGCAGGCGCGCCACGACCACTGGTCCGTGAGCCAGCCTCCGAGCGTCGGTCCGAAGATCGACGCGATCCCCCAGACCGCGGCGAACAGACCCTGATAGCGGCCGCGCTCCGCCGGCGAAAAGATGTCGCCGACGATCGTGAACAGCAGGCCCATGACCATGCCCGCGCCAATACCCTGCAGGCCGCGAAACAGAATCAGCTGGCCCATGCCGTCGAGCGGAAGAAAGGTCAGCCAGCCCGCCGCCCCGCACAACGCCGATGTCGCCACGAACAGTGTCGCGCCGACCAGAAAGAACGGCTTCCGTCCGTGGATGTCGGACAGGCTGGCGAAGATCGGCACCGACACGGTGGACGTCAGCAGGTACGCGGTGGCGATCCACGGATAGCGATCGAAGCCCGAGAGCTGCGCGATGATGCGCGGCTCGGCCGTGCCCACGATCGTCTGGTCGATCGCCGCGAGCAGCGCGCCGAGCAGAAGGCCCGTCAACGTGCCCACCAGCTGCGGCCGCGTCAGCGGCACGACTCCCGATGTGTGGTACTTCACCTCCGCCGTCGTCATCTCACCGGTCCCTTCCCCCAAACGCCCCTGATTGTACCGGCCCGGTAATTTGCCCTTTGTGTCCTTTGTTACCTCTGTGTCCTTGGCTGGATCAGGTTTCTGAGCGTATTCAGATTCCGTTCGTCCAACGGATCCGCGACAATCGGGCCGGTCGCCTTGCCTTCGCCCTTCGGCGTTTCCAGCAACATCGGGAGGCCGCGAAACCGGCGGTCGTTGACGATCCGCCGAAACGGCTCGAGTCCGAGAAACCCCTCGCCGATGTGCTCGTGACGATCCGACGCGGCTGCCGAGCGGCCGCTTCGAGTCGTTCAGATGAAAAGCCTTCAGCCGGTCGAAGCCGACGAGACGGCCGAACTGCTTGAACGTCGAGGCGTAGCCTTCGGGCGAGCACAGATCGTACCCCGCCGCGAGCAGGTGACAGGTGTCGAGACAGACGCCGACGCGGCGGTGGTCGTTCATTCTGGCGATGATCGATGCGAGCTGCTCGAATGTCGCGCCAAGCGCGGTGCCCTGGCCCGCGGTCTGCTCGAGCAGAATCATCGTCCTGCCCCGGCGTCTGGCGCGCAGCAGCTCCAGCAGGCCGTCCGCGATCAGCGTCAGGCCGTCCGCCTCGCTCCCTGCGGTGTAGCAGCCCGGGTGCAGGACGACACCCAGCAGACCGAGCGCCTCCGCGCGGTCGATCTCGTCTCCCATGGCTTCGAGCGATTGCTGCCGCAACGCCGGGCTCGTGGTCGCGAGGTTGATCAGGTAGCTCGCGTGCGAGACGACCGGGCCGATGCCCGACGCCTTGATCCGTCGTGCGGAACTCCCGGATTTCGTCGCGCGGAATCAGCCGGCCGCGCCACTGATTCGCGTTCTTGGCGAAAATCTGCAGGGCGTCACAGCGATGCACGATCGCGCGTTCGACCGCGCGCGGCAGTCCGCCCGCCACCGACATATGGGCGCCGAGGCGTGGAATCACAAGCTCTCAGCTATCGGCTTCCAGCCATGCCGCTGACATCACCGCCCAAGGCCTTCGGAGATGACGCGCCCGCCGGCATCGATGCGAACGACGGCGGTGAACAGCCGCGATTGCGCCAGTGCCCGTTCGCCCGGCACGACCGCCCCGGTAAAGCGCATGTCGGTCCATCGCACGGCAGTCGCCCCCTGGGCGTCGACGGCCGAGCGGGCCGCCGGAAAGCGCGAGAAGCCGAGGAACACCTGGCCGAGATGCGTCTGGGCGGCCTGCAGGACTGTTGGTGTCCAGACATTCGGATAGCGAAGCGTCAACCGCCACGGCGCCTCGTCCTCGACGTCGCTGTCACGGAAGCGGCCGTCGAGGAGATCGATGTCCCGGATCTCGTAGGCGTTCGAGTACTGCGCGACGATCCGCCATTGAAAGGGCGAGCCGAATGTCGGCAACGCCGCCACATCGACCAGACAGCGTTTCCCCTCCGGCGGAGGCGACGGCACCGTCGTCCGCGGCCACGAGTCGATCGGGCGATTGCGTGAGTCGCCGGGATCGCACCATGCGGCGAGCGTTGGACCGAAGATCTTCGGGACGAGCTCCAGAGCCTGACGGTGGGCGTAGGCGCGCAGGCCGTAGTTCGCCGCCATCAGCGTCAGCACGACGGCGGCCTTGTTGCGCCGCACCGCCGGCGAGGGGCGGCCGAAGCCGAGAGAGCCCGCCAGCAGCATCATCAGCAGGTAGATGTCGACGATCGGCATCCAGTCGACGGCGAACCAGTGCCAGTCGAACGGGCTCAACAGCCGTGTGCCGTACGACGTCGGCAAATCCATCAGCACGTGCAGGACGACGCCAATCAGCGCGACCGCCACGAGCATGGCGAACGACGCGTCAGGGTCGACGTTCGCGGCGGCCGTCGCCTCCGCGGCGGACCGGCGGCGGTCGAGGACGTGAGCGGCCGCCCCACACCAGGCCGGCGGTCAGGATGCCGAGGGCGAGCACGCCGAGCGGGCCGTGCGTCGGGCCGCGATGCCATTTCAAATAGGACATGGCGCCGGCGGCGGTGGTGACGATGTCGATGTCGGGCGCGTTCGATGCGAGGAGCAGCGTCGCCGTCGTGCCGCGCCCGGCGCGCCCGAGTGGCGAGCGCGCCAGCGTCAGCGCGAAGAGGCTGTGTGTCAGGTTATCCAAAGTCGCTAATATAGCAGCATGCGGAAAGCGTCCGTGGTGGCGGTCGTCGCCCTGATTGCGTTCGCCGCGCCGCCGCCCGCGGCGGCGTGGGGCACCGCCGCGCATCGGCACATCATGGCGCGCGCCATCGATCTGCTGCCGGCGGAGCTGAAGCCGTTCTTCCTTCAACACCAGGACGAACTGGTGATGCGCGTGATCGATCCGGATCTCTTCCGCGTCCTGGGCTGGGAGGAGGATCCCAATCACTTCGTCAACTTCGGGGCGAAGGAGCTGGGCGAGTATCCGTTCAAGGAGCTGCCGCGCGAGTACGGCGCCGCGCTCGAGAAGTTCGGCATGGCGACGCTGCGCAGGAACGGCCTGCTGCCGTGGCGCCAGCAGGAAGAGTTCGGCAATCTGCGGCGCGCGTTCGAAGGCTTCACGCGCGAGACCTACGGGCCCGGCAACGCGGTACTGTTCGCCGCGGTCATGTCGCACTACATCCAGGACGCGCATCAGCCGCTGCATGCGAGCGTCAACTACGACGGGCAGATGACCGGGAACAACGGGATTCATGCGCGATTCGAGACAGCGCTCTTCGAGCGGTTCCAGTCACGGCTGACGATTCGTCCGGCCCCGCCGACGCCGATCCTCAACTCGCGCGACGCCGCGTTCGACGCGCTGCTTTCCAGCTACAAGCTGGTCGATCCGATCCTGAAGGCCGACGACGCAGCCAAGCAAGGCAAGGACACGTACGACGACGAGTACTTCGAGCGCCTCTTCACCACCGTGCGTCCGATCCTCGAGCAGCGCCTCGGCGAGGCGATCACGGCGACCGCCGGGTTGATCATGGGCGCCTGGGAGCAGGCCGGCAGGCCCGTGCTGAAGCCCGCGGGGCCGCGCCCGCCGCAGAAGATCAAACCTTGAGGCTTCGCGAGATTGCCGATCGCCTCGGGTGCCGTCTCGAAGGCGATGGCGACATCGAGATCGTCCGCATCGCCAGCCTCAAGCAGGCGCAGCCGGGCGATTTGTCCTTCGTCGCGAACGCGCGGTATCTCGGCCAGATGGCCGCGACCAAGGCCTCGGCGGTCATCCTCGGCACCACGACTCGCGTCGCGTCGGCGCCGCTGTGCGCCGTCCTCCGCGCCGACGATCCGTACTCGGCGTTCGCGCGCGCGGTGTCGCTCTTCGTGCCGACCGCGCCGCCCGCGACGGGCGTGGATCGCCTGGCGGCGATCGCCAGCGATGCCGCGATCGGGGCGGAGGTCTCGATCGGGCCGTTCGTCACGGTCGGCGCCGGCGCGTCGATCGGCGCGCGGACGATCGTGTATCCCCACGCCGTCATCGGCCCGGGCGCGCGGATCGGCGACGATTGTGTCATCCACGCGCACGTCTCGATCCGCGAGCGGGTCACCGTCGGCAACCGCGTCGTGCTCCAGAACGGGGCGGTGCTCGGCAGCGATGGCTACGGGTTCGCCCGGCAGAAGGACGGATCGCATCTCAAGATCCCCCAGCACGCCGACGTCGTCATCGAAGACGACGTGGAAATCGGCGCCAACTCGACGGTCGATCGCCCGGCGATCGGCGAGACGCGGATTCGAGCGGGGACGAAGATCGACAACCTCGTGCACGTCGCGCACGGCGTCACCGTGGGCCGCCGCGTGCTGCTCGCGGCGCAGGTCGGCATCGCCGGCAGCACGGTCATCGACGACGACGTGATGGTGGCCGGTCAGAGCGGCATCACCGGACACATCGAAGTCGGCCGCGGCGTCAAGGTGGGAGCGAAGAGCGCGGTGCTGCAGTCGGTCGACGCCGGCGGGTTCGTCACCGGGATTCCCGCCTTCGAGCACGCCGAGTGGCGCAAGGCCTCGATCGTCTTCCGCTCGCTGCCCTTGATGAAGAAACGGATCGAAGAGCTCGAGCAGAAGATCGCCGAGCTCGAGGAGAAGCTCGCCGCATGTCAGATACCGGATCGTTAGAGACCGAGCCGCTCGCGCAGGCCGGCCGGCCTGCGCGCTCCCGCCCGGTCAGCGGCGCGCGCCCCCGAGCGCGCGGCCGCCAGCGTCAAGCCCGCCGCCACCTTCATCATCGTGTGCCTGCTGCTGACGCGAGCCGCGGTTGCCGCGGCGCAGCAGCCGCTGGTCGCGCCGGCGCCGCCGGCTCCGGAATTCTTCACGCGATTCGATTTTCATCTCACCGCCGCCTGGCTGGGGGACTCGCCGCCGTCGACGGCCACGGTCCCGACGATTCCGACGTTGTCGCCCGACGCGGCGGCGCTGTACGCGGCGGCGCATCGCTACTCCTTCGACACGCACTGGGGCGGTTCGCTGGATTTCGTCGACTACGTGCTCGGCCGCACGGCGTTCATCATCGATTACGAAGCGCTGATCGGCGACGAGTTCCGGCTGTTCGACCCCAACCAGGCCATCTATACGCTCGAGGTGTCGAGCTCGGTGCGTGTCGGCTACGACAGCGAAGTCGTCGGAGTCTTTCACCACGTGTCGCGGCACCTGTCGGACCGCGCGAACCGGCAAGCGGTGGCCTGGAACGCCGCCGGCGTCCGCTGGCTGAAGCAGTACGCGCGTCCGACGACGACGCTCGACGTCGACGCGGAGCTGACGCGGGTCGTCGCGAGAGCGTTCGTCGATTACAACTGGATTGGCGAGTTGGGCCTCTCGCTGCGGCATCCCCTGAACGGTCGAGTGGCGGTGTTCGCGCAGGGCGCGGCCAGGATGTTCACGGTCGACGGCAGCGTCCCGAATCGGGGCACGCAGACCGGCGGGGTGGCCGAGGCCGGCATTCGCCTCAGGGGCACCGGCGGGGTACTGGAACTTTTCGCAGGGGTCGAAAAACGCGTGGATGCCTACGAACTCGCAGCGCGATCCCGAGCGATGGGTGCTCGCCGGATTCCGCCTACTCAGTAGATAATCGAATGATGAAAGGTCACGCGATCCGTGCGGTGGCGGTCCTGCTCGCGGCGGCCGGCGCCATGGGCGCCGTCCGTCCACCGAAACTCGAATACAAACTGACGATCCTCCCGAACGGCCTGACGGTGGTGCTCGAGGAAGACCACTCGACGCCGATCGTCCACCTGCAGCTCTGGTATCACGTCGGCTCGAAGAACGAGAAGCCCGGACGCACCGGGTTTGCGCACCTGTTCGAGCACCTGATGTTCAAGGGTTCGAAGAACGTGTCGGCCGAGGCCCACACCTCGATGGTCGCGTCGGTGGGCGGACAAAGCAACGCCTACACGACCGACGACGAAACCGTGTTCTGGGAAACCGTGCCGGCCCAGTACCTGCCGATGATTCTCTGGCTCGAGGCCGATCGCATGGCCACGCTGAAGGTGGACAAGGACACGTTCACCAACGAGCGCGAGGTCGTGAAGGAAGAACGGCGGATGCGCGTGGACAACCAGCCGTACGGGCGGCTGAACGAGATCATCTACGACCAGGCGTTTACGGTCCACCCGTACAAGCACGCGACGATCGGCAGCATGAAGGATCTCGAAGCGGCGTCGGTCGAGGACGTGCGCGACTTCTACCGTACCTATTACGTGCCGTCGAACGCGACGCTGGCGCTGGTCGGCGATTTCGATTCGGCGCAGGCGATGCAGCTGATCACGCAGTACCTCGGGCGCGTGCCGAAAGCGGACCGCGAGGTGCCGCGCGACATCCCGAAGGAGCCGCCGCAGACGAAGGAGAAACGCGTCACGCTGCAGCAGCCGTGGCCGCTGCCGGCCGTCGTCGTCGCGTACCACATCACCAACGACGGCAACCCTGACTCGTATCCGCTGCACATTGCGGCGAAACTGCTGTCCGACGGCCAGACCTCGCGCATCTACCAGAAGCTGGTGTACGAGAAGCAGCTGGCGGTGGCGGCGTTCGGCAGCGCGAACCTCATCGAGGATCCGAACCTGTTCTATGCGGTGGCGATCGTCCAGCCGGGGAAGAGCCCGCAGGAGGTCACCGACGTCCTGATCGCGGAGCTCGATCGGCTGCGAAACGAGCCGATCTCGGAGCACGAGCTGCAGCGGACCAAGAATCAGTTCGCGCGCGACTACATCCTGGGCCGCGAGTCCAATCAGCAGAAGGCCCAGACGCTGGCGCACGCGCTCGTCATTCACAACGACATCAAGACGGCGGACGGCGAGTTCGACATCTTCCAGAACATCACGACCGCCGACGTCCAGCGCGTCGCACGGACCTACTTCACACCGGAGAACCGCATGGTGCTGACGTTGATGCCGTCGGGCAAGGCGGGTCAGCAATGAGCCTCCGACTGGCGGCGCCACGGGAATGTGGCCACAGAGGCACAGAGTCACAGAGACGGTCCGGTTCGGCGGCCGGCCTGCTCCGCGGGCCGGCTGGCGCGACCGGATCGGACGGATCGACGGACGGTTCGGACGCTCGATCGGTTCGTCGATCCGTCCGACTCCGGGCGCGCGCGTCGCGCTGCGACGCCGCCGAACCGATCAGCATTCCCCTCGCGCCCGTGGCCCTTCACCGTCGCTGGTCTGTCTTTGTGTCGCTGTGTCTCTGTGGCCTATTTGTCCTCCTGGTCAGTGTCGCTGCGGGCGCTCAGACGCGGCCGCAGTCCCGCGAGCGGCAGTGGCCGACTGAGGCGCCGCCCCGGCCGCTGCCGGCGCGCGATTCGAAGTTTCCGCCCTACGAGCTGCAGACGCTGTCGAACGGATTGCAGGTCGTCGCCGTGCTGCATCACGAGCAGCCGGCGGTGACGATGCGTCTGCTCATCCGCGCCGGCACGTCGTCCGATCCGAAGGGCAAGCTCGGTCTCGCGCACCTCGCCGCCTCGCTGCTCGATCAGGGGACGAAGTCGAAGACCGCCGAGCAGATGAACGACGAGATCGATTTCATCGGCGGCGCGATGGGCGCCGGCGCCGCGACCGACCTCACGTTCTGCAACATGGTCGTGATGAAGGACAGTTTCGAGAAAGGTATGCGGATGCTGTCCGAGCTGGCGCGCGAGCCGGCGTTCGAACCCGCCGAAATCGAACGGCAGCGGCAGCAGATGCTGTCGGGCCTCCAGGTCAGCCTCGAAGATCCCGAGTACATCGCCAACTCAGTGTTCGATCGGCTCGTCTACGGCTTTCATCCGTACGGGATGCCGACCAATGGCACGCCGGAGACGCTGGCGTCGCTGACCCGCGACGACCTGGTGGCCTATCACCGGCGATACTTCGCGCCGAACAACGCCATTCTCGCCATCGTCGGCGACGTGACGGCCGAGGAAGCCTTCGCGACCGCGAAGAAGGTGTTCGGCGGCTGGGACAAGAAGGATCTGTCGGCCGAGAAGTTCATCCAGCCGCCGGACCCGACGCGGCGGGTGGTCGTCGTCAACAAGCCGGACTCCGTGCAGACCGAAGTGCGGGTCGGACACCTCGGAATCCCGCGGACCCATCCGGACTACATGGCGGTCAACCTCGCCATCCGCATCCTCGGCGGCGAGGGGAGCAACCGGCTGCACCAGGTGCTGCGCACCGAGCGCGGGCTCACCTATGGCGCGCAGGCCAACATGGACACGCTGAAGGACGCGGGCGACTTCGAGGCGGAGACCAACACGCGATCCGAGGCGACCGGCGAAGTGCTCAAGCTGATCGTCGACGAATTCTGGCGGATTCAGCGCGAGCGGGTCAGCGAGCGCGAGCTCGCCGACGCGAAAGCGTACCTGACCGGCAGCTTCCCGCTGACGATCGAGACGCCGGAATCGATCGCGATGCAGGTGGTCAACGTCCTCTTCTACGGTCTGCCGCTCGAGCACCTGCAGAATTTCCGTGAACGCGTCAACGCCGTCACGGTCGACGACATTCAGCGCGTCGCGCGCGCGCTGCTCCGACCCGATCGGCTCTCGATTGTCCTGGTCGGCAACGCATCGGCGTTTGCGTCGCAGTTGCGCGGCGTCGGCTTCGACACGTTCGAGACCGTCGAGCTCGGCGACCTCGATTTGATGGCCGCGAACTTCAAACGGGCGAAGGTCCGGGCGCAGAGCGGCGGGGGCCGGAGTGGCGGCGGCGGGCGGGATGGGTCGGACTGGGCGGAGGCGCTGGCAGAGCCTGCGCCTGGCAACTATCACCAGGCCCCGCTCGGCAGCCGGCCCTCGGTCGAACCGTCTGCCGACGAACGCGCCAAGGCCGAGGCGCTGCTCGACAAAGCGATCGCCGCGAAGGGTGGACTCGAAAAGCTGCGCGCGCTGAAAACGATTGTCGTCAAGCAAACGCTGACCACGCAGATCGCCGCAGGGGGATGCGACGGCCGAGACCGTCGAACTACATCCAATACCCCGACCGGTTCCGGATCGTGACCGAGACGCCGAACGGCACGATGGTCCAGGCCTCGGACGGCAAGCAGGTGTGGATGACCGATGCGCGCGGTCTGCACGATGCGCCCGAGCCGCTCGTCCGCGAATTCCGCGCAGCGCTGCGGCGCGATCCGATCGCGCTGCTGCTGGCGGCGAAAGCGGGCAAGCTGACGGCGCGGCTGCTGCCGGAGACGACCGACAAGGACGGCCAGGGTGCCGTGCCGCTCGAGCTGTCGGCGACCGACCTCAACCCGATTGTCCTCGAGGTCGATCGCACCACGTCGCTGATTCGCAAGCAGTCGTACCGCGCGGACGCGCCGGGCCGCCCGCTCGTCGAGGAGTCGTTCTCGGACTATCGGCCGGTCGATGGCATCCAGATCGCGTTTCGCGCGTCGCGGAAATCGGGACCGCTGGCCGTCGACCGGCGCGTCACCGACGTCAAGATCAACACGGCCGTCGACCCCGCGTTGTTCAGCCGCCCATCTTCTTGAGCCTCCGCCTGCTGCTGTCGTGCGGCGAGGCGTCCGGCGATCTCTATGCCGGCGCGCTCACGCGCGAGCTGCGGGCCCTCGATCCGTCCATCGTGGTCGCCGGACTCGGCGGGCCGCAGCTGGAAGCGGCCGGCGGCCAGCTGCTGAACGACTACCGCGAGTTGTCGGTCACCGGACTGGTCGAGTGGATCCCCAAACTGCCGCGATTCCTCGCCACCCGGCGGAAGCTGGTCGATGCGGCGCGCGCCCAGCGGCCCGACGCGCTGGTCCTGATCGATTTCTCCGGGTTCAACTTCCGGCTGGCGCCAGCGATCAAACGGCTCGGCGTTCCGGTCATTTATTACATCAGCCCGCAGATCTGGGCGTCGCGGCCCGGGCGTCTCGCCACGATGCGCGCGATTGCGGATCGGGTGCTCGTCATCTTTCCGTTCGAGGCGGCGATTTACGAGCACGGCGGCGTGCCCGTCGAATTCGTGGGGCATCCGCTGATCGACTTGACGAAGCCGTCGGTCAGCCGCGACTCGTTTCTCGCGGCGCGAGGGCTCCGTCCCGTCCGCGACGACGGTCGCGCATGCTGCCCGGCAGCCGGCCCAATGAAGTCTCGCGCATTCTGCCGACGCTGGTAGCCGCGGCGGGACTGATCCGGCAGGCGGTTCCGGACGTCCAGTTCGTGGTTGCGCGGGCGCCCCGGCTGGACGATGCGCTCTTCGACGCGCTGTCGTGGCGGCCAGGCCGGCGGCCCCGGCTTCACGGTCGTTGAAGGGGATACCGATACGGTGCTCGCGTCGTCGGACGTGGCGCTGACCGCGTCCGGCACGGCGACCGTTCAAGCGGCGCTGCACGACACGCCGATGGTCGTCGTCTACCGGATGACACCACTCTCGTTCCAGCTCGCGCGTCGCGTCGTCAAGGTCGAAGCGATCGGCATGGTCAATCTGATCGCAGGCGAAAAAATTGTGCCGGAGCTGGTGCAGGACGCGTTTACGGCCGAGGCCGTCGCGCGTGAGGCGATCGACATCCTGACGAATCCGGCACGCGCGGCGCGCATCCGAGAGGGGCTCGCGAGCGTTCGCGCGAAGCTTGGTGGACCGGGCGCGAGCCGGCGGGCGGCGGAGGCGATACTGAGCGTCGTCGAAGTCGTCAGTCGCCAGTCGTCGGGCGTCAGTCGTAAGTCAAGCCAGTCGTCAGTCGGCAGTCGTCAGTCGCAGTCATCAGTCAGTCGCGGTCGCCAGTCACGTCGCCGGGCTCGCTATTGAACTGTGGACGCAACTGACGACTGAACTGAAGACTGACTGACGACGGACTGACGACTGTGACTGACGACTGCGACTGATGACTGCGACTGACGACTTCGGCCGCGACTGACGACTGTGACTGATGACTGGTGACTTTGGACTGACGACTGACGACTGGAGACTGATGACTACACGTTTCTGGCGCTTCTGTTTCTTTTCCCTTTCTCTGTTCCTCGCGTCACCCGTTCTGCGCGAGGCACGGTCAGTTCCCGCCGATCTGACCGAGTTCTCGCGCGACGCGCGGGCGATCGTTCGCGGCCGCGTGGTGGCGCTCGATCCACGCTGGTCCGACGACCGTCGTTCGATCGAGACGATCGTCACGCTCGAAGTCGAGGGCTACCTGAAGGGCACGTTCGGCCAGACGGTTCAGTTCCGCGTGTCGGGCGGTACGCTCGGACGGTTTCGCAGTGTCACCGTCGGGGCGCCGGAATTCGCGATCGACGAACACATCGTCGTGTTCCTGGGCGCGAACGGTCCCACTGTTCCACACGTGCTGGGACTGAACCAGGGTGTGTTCCGCGTCGCCAGGGCGTCGAGCGGATGGGTCGTCACGCCGCCGGCGACGGTGCCGCCGCGTCTCGGGATCCGTGCGCATCGTCCGGGGTGACCCGTCGCGCCGTCCGGTGCCGCTCGCGGATTTCGAGCAGCGGGTCCGTGCGTTGGCCGCAGGCCCGCGATGAGACGATTCATCGCGACGCTGCTGGCCATATTCCTGACGGTTCCCGCGGAGCCGGCATTCGCGTATCTGAAATTCGGCACACGCGTGAACGGCCGCCAGGTGACCCTGAAGTGGGCGCAGACGCCGGTCCGGTACTTCGTCAGTTCGCGCAACGCGGTTCCCGGAGTCTCCGTCGACGATTTCCAGGCCGCCGTCGGCCGCGCCTTTGCGCAATGGCAAGCCGTGCCGACCTCCGCGATTGCGTATCAGTTCGCGGGATTGACCGCCGGGCTGCCTGGTGAGGAGGACGGGCTGTCGACGCTCGGATTCCGGAACCGGCCCGAATTGGACCGGGTGCTCGCCTCCACGAACTTCCTCGTGGACATGAGCTCAGGGGCGCTGCTCGAATCCGACATCTTCTTCAACTCGTCGTTTTCATGGTCGACCGCACCAGCCGGCGAAGCTGGGCCGGTTCGACCTGGAAAGCATCGCGCTGCATGAGATCGGCCATCTGAGCGGCCTGGGACATTCGGCGCTCGGTGAGACGGAGCTGCGAGAGGGAGGCGGCCGGCGTGTGCTCGGCGCCGAGGCCGTCATGTTTCCGATCGCATTTGCGTCGGGTACGATCGCCGGACGCACGTTGAAGGCGGACGACATCGCGGGGATCTCCGATCTGTATCCCGACGGCAACTTCACCGCGTCGACCGGCAGCATCTCCGGCACCGTGACCAAAGACGGACAGCCGATCTTCGGCGCGCACATCGTGGCGTTCGATCCCGCGAGCGGCTCGATGGTCGCGACGTTTTCGTTGAACGCACAAGGTCAGTTTTCGATCAACGGCCTGTCGCCAGGGCCGCACGTCGTCCGCGTGGAACCGCTCGACGACGCGGAGATCGACAGCTTCTTCGACGCGTCGCTCGCGGTCGACATCGACTTCAAGGTGTCGTTTCTCGATCGCCTGGTGGTGGTGGCCGCAGGCGGCGATCGAGGCGGCGTCACCGCGAACGTGAGCCGTAAGTGACCGGGTCGAGACTGGCGATGGCAGCGGCGTTGACCGCGCTGCACGTGACGGCGGCCCGTGCGCAGCCGGTCGGCGCGGTACCGGGTCGGCTGGAATTCGACGCCGGGATCATCTGGGCCGGTGCGCAGTCGCTCGGCTCGCAAGACGCGAATCTGACGACGGGAACGGGATCCACCCTTCGTCTCTTCAGCTCGACGAGCGAGCTGCTGGCTGCGGCGGGATTCGAAGGTCGAGTGGCGGTCAAGGTCACGCGTACGGTCGACGCGCGCGTGTCGATGTCTTATGCGAGACCACAACTGACGACGCGCGTGAGCAACGATCTGGAAAACAGCGCCAGCGCGACGCTGTCCGAAACCGTGCAGCAGTATCTCGTCGGTGGCGGAATTGATTGGTACGTCGGGTCGCATCGATCCGGCGCGCGCATTCGGCCGTTCATCGGCGGCGGCGCCGCGTATCTCCGGCAGCTGCACGAGGGAGCCACGCTGGTCGCCACGGGGCAGTCGTACGATATCGGCGGCGGCGTCAAACTGCTGCTGGCGTCGCGCACGCGTCCACGTCAGCTGATGAGGGCCGCCGGAGTGCGCCTCGACGCACGTCTCGTGGTGCGCACGAAAGGCATCACATTCGACGGCCACCGGACCGTCGTTCCGGCGGCCGCCGCATCGCTGTTCGTGCGGTTCTAGCTGGATAGCTAGATCTTCGTATTCAGCGTCGCATCATTCGCCGGCATGACGTGGTCGTCTGCGTCGCGGACCGGTTTCCTGTCGTCGACCCGGGACTTGGGCCGCGGACGGTAGATGCCCGAATCACGGTTGACGACATCGGACTCACGAACGTCCGGTACCGCGTGACCAGCGACCGGCGACTGATGACTCGTATCGCCCCCAATCGGGCGTGCATCATTACGCATGCGCATCCCCTTTGCGGTCGCCGCGCGGCGGCTTGCGCTGCTGCCTCTTTTCCGGTTCGGAAGGTACGCGATTGGTGATGTCGGATTCGCGCTCCGGGCCGCCCACAGGCTGGCGGGTTGCGCTGCTGTCCGGTAGCACGCCGGCCTCGGTATCGCGCAGGTGTTCACCGATGGATCGACCGTCGTTACTCATGACTCGTCCTCCTGTCTAGACGACTCGTCCGTTCTAGCTTGAACGACCGGTTCAGTGGTACCGTCGCAAACGCGATGCCTGTCCCGGCGATCGAGTTCAGGGATGTGTCGTTCACGCGGCCGGGCGGCCTGCGCGTCCTCGACCGTTTCTCGCTGACGGTAGAGTCCGGTGACGTGCTCGCGCTCGTCGGCCGCAGCGGCTCCGGAAAAACCACGCTCCTGAAACTCGTCAATCGCCTGCTGTTGCCCGACGCTGGCGCCGTGCTCGTCGAAGGGCGTGACACGCGCGAGTGGGAACCGATCCGGTTGAGGCGACGCGTCGGTTTCGTCTTGCAGGAGGTGGGTCTGTTTCCACATCTCAACGTCGCCGGAAATGTCGGCGTCGTGCCGCGCCTGGAAGGATGGCCGCCCGAGCGGACGACGGCGCGGGTCAATGAGCTCCTGGATCTCGTGGGGCTTGGCGCGCCATCGGTCGCGGAACGCTGGCCGGACGAGTTGTCGGGCGGGCAACGCCAGCGGGTCGGGGTCGCGCGGGCGCTGGCGATCGATCCGCCGGTCCTGCTGATGGACGAGCCGTTCGGCGCGCTCGATCCGCTCACGCGCGCAGAGCTGCACACGGAGTTTCGCCGGATCCAGCAGCGCGTGCGGAAGACCGTTGTGATCGTGACGCACGACATGGGGGAAGCCTTCGCTCTCGGCGACCGGGTTGGAGTGCTCGAGGGTGGCCGGTTGATCGCCGACGACCGACCGGAGGTCGTCGCCGCATCGCGCGAACCGCTCGTGCGCAAGCTTCTCGATGCCTTGCCCGTCGTGCCGCGTGGCCCCGCGGCTGAGGCTGGCCCACGGGCGGAGGGCGGCGCCGGCGCCGCGGCGGCCAGATGAAGGCGCTGTTTGCGTTCTGGATCGCGCATCGCGGGGAGCTTGCGGCCCTGCTCGGGCAGCACGTCGTGCTGGTCACTGCGTCGACCGTCGTCGCCGTCGCCGCCGGTGTGCCGCTTGGCATCTTCTCGGCTCGCCGCCCGCGGCTGGCGTCGCCGCTGATCGGCCTGGCGAGCGTGGTTCAGACGATTCCCAGCCTGGCGATGTTCGGATTTCTGCTGCCAGTCCCGTTCGTGGGAGGCGTTGGCGCGCGCGCGGCGCTGGTGGTGTTGATTCTCTACGGGCTGCTGCCGATCGTCCGGACGACGATCGCCGGCTTGCGAAGTATCGACCCTGCCATCCGCGAAGCGGGTGTGGCGATGGGGATGACGCCGCGTGAACTGTTGCGGCAGGTGGAACTGCCGCTCGCGCTGCCGTCGATCGTGGCGGGCGTCCGCGTGGCGGCGGTGGTGGCGGTCGGGTCGGCGACGATTGCGGCGGCGATCGGCGCGGGCGGCCTGGGCGAGTACATCTACCGCGGCCTCTCCATGGTCGACACCACGGTCATCCTCGCGGGGGCGATTCCCGCCGCGCTCCTCGCGCTGACCGTTGACGCGGGTTTGCAGTGGGTGGAGCGGCAGTTGTCGGTACGGCGTCGCTCGCCGCGGCGGCGAGCCGCTGCCGCCGGCGTCGCATTGGTTGCGGCCATCGTGCTGCTGACCAGCGGCGTAGCGGCGCGTCGCACGAGCGGCGCCATTATCGTCGGATCGAAAAACTTCACGGAACAGCTGGTGCTGGGCGAGCTCGTCGCGCAAATCATCGAGCGCGACGCCGGCATGCCGGTCCTCCGCCGGCTCAATCTCGGCGGCACGCTCATCTGCGACGGCGCTTTGCGGGCAGGTGACCTTGATGTCTACGTGGAATACACCGGAACGGCATTGACAGCGGTGTTTCATGCACCGATCAGCACGGATGAGGCGGCCGTGTTCGACACGGTCCGCAACCTCTACGCAAAGACCGGGCGGACGCTGCTGCCGCCGCTCGGCTTCAACAACACCTTCGCGATTCTGGTGCGCGGCGCGGACGCGCGCGCGCTCGGCTTGCGGACCATCGAGGACGCGGCGCGCGAATCGCCGCACTGGCGCGCGGGATTTGGGTACGAGTTCGTCGAGAGACCTGACGGCTATACAGGTTTGACCAAGGCCTACGGTTTACGCTTTCCCGAACCGCCGCGCGTCATGGACCTGACGCTCAGTTATCGCGCGCTCGCGTCGGGCCAGGTCGATCTCATTGCCGGCGACGCGACAGCGGGCCTGATAAAAGGGCTGGATCTCGCGCCGCTCGACGACAACCGGCATTATTTTCCACCGTACGATGCGGCCCCGGTGGCGCGTGCCGAAACACTGCTGCGCTACCCGGAGGTTCGTCTGGCGCTGGAGAGGCTGTCGGGGAAGATTTCGGCGGACGACATGCGCGCGCTGAACTACGCGGCCGACGTCGAACATCGTGACATCAGCACCATCGCCCGCGAGTTCATCGCGGCGAAGATTACGCGCGAGTCGAGAACATCGCCGTAACCAGGTCTTCGTCCGAAAACGTGGGGAACGTGACGGGGTCGAATCGCTCCCAGTCGTTCGTGTCCGTGTCGTCGACGTCGATCCGCAGTTCATGATGCGCCGCATCGACGCGCGCCGCGGCCATCGGAATCAGGCAGCGTTTGTGGAACACGCGACCGCGGTCCACGACAAGGTAACGAACCCGGCGCTCGACCGGATCGACAACCACTCCATCGAAGGTTCCGATCCTGGTCCCCGTCTGGGTGCGCACGTCGAGCGGCTCGACGAGCGGCGACTCGAGCCGGCTGTTGTCCAGGAAACGGAGCTGGGAAGTTCCGGTTGTGTCGTTCATGACGAATTATTGAAAAGCAATCCGCGGGCCATGCGCCTCAGGCCCGGCCGCACTGTTTTTTCGCCCTCTTTTCGGCCCAAACTCAGCTACAGAGTCGACCGTGGGCGTGCGCCGCGTGGAAGGGCCCCACCAGAAAAGTGTCGCGAGCAACCCCGGTTGTCGGTGCCGGATCAGGGGTCGGATACTGTATCCGACCCCTGGCTGGCGCGTGTCGGGATCAGTGCCGGGATCGGTGCCGGGATCGGTGCCGGGATCGGTGCCGGGTCAGCTTACCGACGGCGTCGACACAGCAGCCTCCGTGTCGCGCGCGAGACGCCGGACGGCGTCGAGCATCGCGTCGATGTCCTGACGCGTGCTGCGGTAGTTGACGATGCAGGCGCGGAGCGTGAAGCGGCCGCGCAACTCGGTGCCGGAAAGAAAGGCCTCGCCTCCCAGCTGGAGGCGATCGAGCAGCGTGCGATTGATGGCCGCGATCGCGCCTTCGTCCTCGTTATTTCGTCCCGCCACGCGAAAGCAGACGACGCTCAACCCGGGCGGCGCCATCAGCTCGAGCTCCGGCGACGCGCGCACGCAGTCCGCCAGGTACGCAGCCAGCGCCACATTCGCCTCAATCGCCGCCTTGTAACCGGCCAGGCCGAATTCCTTCATCGCCATCCAGACCTTCAGCGCGCGGAAGCCGCGCGTCTGCTGGAAGCCGAACTCGCTGAACCAGATCGGTCCACCCACGCCGGTCAGGCTGCCGTCCGTGCGCAGGTACGGCGGGACCAGGCTGAACGCGGAGCGCATCGCCTCCGCGTCACGCACGAAGACGAGGCCGGCTTCGACCGGCACGAACAGCCATTTGTGGGGATCCAGCGCGACGCTGTCGGCCTCGGCGAGCGCGCGAAGACGATCGACATACGCGTCGGCCAGGATCGCGGGCCCGCCGTACGCGGCATCCACGTGCAGCCACACCTGGTGCCGGCGGCAGGTGCCGGCGATCGCGGCGAGATCGTCGATTGCGCCCGTGTTCGTCGTGCCGGCCGACGCGACAACGGCGATCGGCGTGATGTGGTTGGCACGATCGGCGGCGAGCGCCGCGTCGAGCGCGGCCACGTTCATCCGGTCGTCGTCGTCGATCGGGATCGTACGAATCGACGCGCTCCCGAATCCGAGGAGCTCAATCGCCTTGCGCACGCACCCGTGCGACTCCGCCGACAAGTAGAACGAAAACGGCTGTTCGGCGCCCCGCAAGCCGTCCGCGCGGACGTTGACGCCGCACCTGACGTGCCGTGCGACGGCGAGCGCGGTCAGCGTTGCCATGGAACCGCCGCTCACCAGCAGCCCCTTCGCCTCGGGCGGCAATCCCAGCAGGTCGCGGAACCAGCCGACGACCTGACGCTCCACGTAGATCGCGGCATGATTGCCGCCGGCGCAGCTGGGATTCATCGCGGCGGCGAGCGCGTCGCCGAAGATGCCCATCACCGACGGCGGCGAATTCACCCAGCCCCAGAAGCGCGGGTGCCCGTTGCCGAAGGGGAACGGCGCGATCGTGTCGCGGAACTCGCGGAGGATGCCGTCCGGTGATTCGCCGGCGGCAGGCGCCGGCGTCGAGTGAAAGTGTTCCTGAAGCTCGGGTGGCACCGGACGAAAGACCGATGCGCTCGGCAGCTGCGTCAGGTGCTCGGCGATCAGATCGACGACGCGATAGCCGACGCGCCGGATCTCGTCTTCCGTCCAGTTGTGCGGCATGTGTAGACACCAGGGCCGCGCGCGATGGCGGCGAGCCCCTCGTCGAGGTGCTAGTTACACTAGCACCGCTAGCCCCTAGCCTCAGCCCGACGGATTGGCACTCAAGCGGTCTTGGCGAGCAGCGGTTCAGGCGAGCCTGCGACCGCCGCAGTGTCCTGCATCACTTCCCCGTGCTGGCTGAGATCGAGGCCGAGTTCTTCCTGGTCCGACGAGACCCGCAGCGGGATGATCACATCGGTCAGCTTGTAGAGCACGTACGAACCGCCAAACGAGAACGCAGCGACGAACAGGAGCGCGCCGCAGTGCACGAAGAACGTGTACGCGTGACCGGACGTCAGGCCGACATCCTTGGCGAACAAACCGGTCATCAGCATGCCGACCATGCCGCCGACGCCGTGGCACGGGAAGACGTCGAGCGTGTCGTCCAGCGTCGACGCCTTGTTCTTCCAGTGCACGCAGAGGTTCGAGATCACGCTCGCGACGGTGCCGATGAAGATGCTCTCGCCGATGCTGACGTAGCCCGCCGCCGGCGTGATGGCGACGAGCCCGACGACCGCGCCGACGCAGCCGCCGAGCGCCGATGGCTTCTGCCCGCGCATGCCGTCGAAGAAGATCCACGCCAGCGCCGCGGCCGCTGACGCCGTGTTGGTCGTCGCGAACGCCATCGCCGCCTGGCCCGACGCCGACAGCGCCGAGCCGGCGTTGAAGCCGAACCAGCCGAACCAGAGCATCCCGGTCCCCAGGATGACGAAGGGAATGTTTGCGGGCGTGTGCGCTTCGCCTGCCTGATGCGTCCGACGGCGCCCAAGCACCATCGCGCCGGCCAGCGCGGCGAAGCCGGCCGACATGTGGACCACCGTGCCGCCGGCGAAATCGAGCACGCCCAGCTTGTGCAGGAACCCGTCGGGGTGCCAGGTCCAGTGCGCCAGCGGCGAGTAGACGAAGATGCTGAACAGGCACATGAACAGCAGGTAGCTCGTGAAGCGCACGCGCTCGGCGAACGATCCGGTGATCAGCGCCGGCGTGATGATGGCGAACTTCAGCTGAAACAGCGCGAACAGGATCAGCGGGATCGTCGGCGCGAGATCCGGATGGGTCTGCGCGCCCACGCCGCGTGAACATGAAGAAGGTCGAGCGGATTGCCGATCACGCCGCGAATGCTGTCGCCGAACGCCAGGCTGAAGCCGACGACGATCCACAGCATGCTGATGACGCCCATCGCCACGAAGCTCTGGAGCATCGTCGAGACGACGTTCTTGGTGCGGACCATGCCGCCGTAGAAAAACGACAGCCCCGGCGTCATCAGCAGCACGAGACCCGTGGCGGTGAGCATCCACGCGACGTCGCCGGCGATGAGCGGACCGCCGGTCACCGCCTGCGGCGCAGCGCGGAACAACGCGCCGGCGACGCTGATGCCGGCGACCAGCAGGAACGGCAGTGCCGAAAACTCCCGAATCCGTTCTGTTTTGCTCCTGACCTGTGCCAACGTCATCCCGCGGACCTCCGTTGAGCTGTGATGTTATCAGAATCGTGCCTGATATGCATGAAATTAGGAACGCTGACTGCAGATGCGCTCAATTTTCACGAGTCTGGCCGTAGTATCGTGCATCTTCTGCACGATTTTGGCGACATAGCGCTGCGCGGCAGTTGGATTCGGGCGCCAGGAGCCGGGAGAGGATGAGGTCTCCGCTGCGACCCCGCGTGGTACGATCTTCGTTTTTTGAGGTTCGATTGATGGCGACCGTGAACAGCTTCGGAACGCGGACGTCGCTCGCGGTTGGCGGCCGACGGGCGCAGATCTACAGCCTGCCGGCGCTGCAGGCCGGGGATTTCCCGAGATCGCGCGCCTGCCGTATTCGCTGAAGATCCTGCTCGAGAACCTGCTGCGCCACGAGGACGGCCGGTTCGTGAAGGCGGCCGACATCGAGGCGCTGGCGCGCTGGGACGTCAAGAGCACCGCGCAGAAGGAGATCTCGTTCGCGCCGGCGCGCGTGCTGCTGCAGGACTTCACCGGCGTGCCGGCGGTCGTCGATCTGGCGGCGATGCGCGACGGCATCGCGCGGCTCGGCGGCGATCCCGAACCGCGTCAACCCGCTGCAGCCGGTCGAGCTCGTCATCGATCATTCGGTGCAGGTCGACTACTTCGGCCAGGCGAACGCCTTTCAGCTGAACGCCGAGCTCGAGTTCTCGCGCAACAAGGAGCGCTACGCGTTCCTGCGCTGGGGCCAGAACGCGTTCCGACAACTTCCGCGTCGTGCCGCCCGACACCGGCATCGTGCACCAGGTCAACCTCGAATACCTCGCCCGCGTGGTCGTGTCCGCCGACAGCGCGGACGGCCGCGTCGCGTATCCCGACACGCTGGTCGGCACCGACTCGCACACGACGATGGTGAACGGGCTCGGCGTGGTGGGCTGGGGCGTCGGCGGCATCGAAGCCGAGGCGGCGATGCTCGGCCAGCCGATCTCGATGCTGATCCCGCAGGTGCTCGGCTTCCGGCTGACCGGCGCGATGCTCGAAGGCGCGACCGCCACCGACCTGGTGCTGACGATCACCGAGCGGCTGCGCAAGCACGGCGTCGTCGGCAAGTTCGTCGAGTTCTTCGGCCCGGGCCTCGAGCACCTGACGATTGCCGATCGCGCGACGCTCGGCAACATGTGCCCGGAGTACGGCGCGACGATCGCGATCTTCCCGATCGACGACGATGACGCTCGACTACCTGCGGCTGACCGGCCGCGACGACGTCGCACGTCGCGCTCGTCGAGGCGTACGCGAAGGCGCAGGGGCTGTTCCGCACGCCGGCGATCCCGATCCGGTCTACACCGAAACGATCGAGCTCGATCTCGGCGACGGTCGAGCCGAGCCTCGCCGGTCCGAGGCGGCCGCAGGATCGCGTGTCGCTGAAGCAGGCGAAGAGCGGCTTCCAGGCGGCGCTCGGCTCGATGATGGCCGCGTCGCCGAAGAAAGGCGCCGAAGCCGGCGGTTCGGCGCACGTGTCGGCGACCACCGGCGGCGCGGCGGCGTCGCCGTGGCGGAGGCGCCGGCGGTCGCGACGCAGCTCGACCACGGCGCGGTGGTCATCGCGGCGATCACGAGCTGCACGAACACGTCGAATCCCGAGCGTGATGATCGGCGCCGGCCTGCTGGCGAAGAAGGCGGTCGAGCGCGGGCTGAAGCGCCAGCCGTGGGTGAAGACCAGCCTCGCGCCCGGGTCGAAGGTCGTCACCGAGTACCTGCGGCAAGGCCGGCCTGACACCGTATCTCGACGCAGCTCGGCTTCAACCTCGTCGGCTACGGCTGCACGACCTGCATCGGCAACAGCGGTCCGCTGCCCGACGACGTGTCGGCGGAAGTCGAGGCGCGCAACCTCGTCGTCGCGTCGGTGCTGAGCGGCAACCGCAACTTCGAAGGGCGCATCCAGCAGCAGGTGCGCGCGAACTACCTGGCGTCGCCGCCGCTCGTCGTCGCCTACGCGCTGGCGGGCCGGATGACGCTCGATCTCACCACCGAGCCGCTCGGCATCGACACGGACGGCGACGCCGGTCTACCTGCGCGAGCTCTGGCCGACCGAGCGCGAGATTCAGGAGACGATGCTCAGCGCCGGTCACCTCGCGAGATGTTCCGCGAGCAGTACGCCGACGTCTTCAGCGGCGACGAGCGCTGGAAGCACGCTGCAGGTGCCGACCGGCGATCGCTTCGCCTGGGAGCCGGACTCGACCTACATCCGCAACCCGCCGTTCTTCGAGCGGCATCACGCTGGAGACGGCGCCGGTGCGCGACATCACCGGCGCGCGCGTGCTGGCGCTGCTCGGCGACAGCATCACGACCGATCACATCTCGCCGGCCGGCTCGATCAAGAAGGACAGCCCGGCCGGGAAGTATCTGATCGCGCACGGCGTGCGAGCCGAACGACTTCAACTCGTACGGCGCGCGCCGCGGCAATCACGAAGTGATGATGCGCGGCACGTTCGCGAACATCCGCCTGCGCAACCAGCTCGCGCCCGGCACCGAAGGCGGCTGGACGACGTATCAGCCCGACGGCGACGTGATGACGATCTACGACGCCGCGATGAAGTACAAGGACGCCGGCGTGCCGCTGCTCGTCATCGCCGGCAAGGAATACGGCTCCGGATCGTCGCGCGACTGGGCGGCGAAGGGCACGCTGCTGCTCGGCGTCAAGGCGGTCATCGCCGAGAGCTTCGAGCGCATCCACCGCAGCAACCTCGTGAACATGGGCGTGCTGCCGCTGCAGTTCCAGCCGGGCGCGACCGCGGCGTCGCTCGGGCTGACCGGGCGCGAGCGCTACGAGATCACCGGCATCGCGCAGAGCCTGAGGCCCGGCGGCGTCGATGACGGTGCGCGCGCTACGGCGACGGCGGCAAGACGATCGAGTTCCAGGCGATCGCGCGCATCGACACGCCGGAAGAGCTCGTCGCGTTCCGGCACGGCGGCATCCTGCCGTACGTGCTGCGGCAGCTGGTCGGTAAGCAGTGACCGTCGACGGCTAGTGGCTCGAGGCTAGCTGCAGGATCGGAGTCGCGACTCGGCTAGCCGTCGGAGAGTCGCCTGCAGCTAGCCCTAGGCCTCAGCCATGACGCGGCGAGCGCGCCATGCACGCAGATGACATCGTCAGAGATCAAAGCCAAGGCGCGCGAGCTCGGTTTCGACGCGTGCGGCATCGCGCCGGCGGCGGATCATCCCGAGCTGCAGTTTCTACCGCGAATGGCTCGATCGCGGCTACGCCGGCGAGATGGCGTATCTGCATCGCACCGCCGAGCGCCGCGCCGACGTCCGCCACGTCCTCCCGTCGGCGCGCACGGTCATCGTCACCGCGACCGTCTACAACACCGATCGCCCGTATTCGACCGAGTCCGCCGACGCGCCGGCGGCGCAGATCGCGCGCTACGCGTGGGGCGACGACTATCACGACGTGATCGGCGGCGCGGCTCGACGCGCTGCTGCGCCTGGATGCGCGACGCGTCGCGCGGAGCCGTTCGACGCGCGCGCCTACGTCGACACCGGCCCGGTGCAGGAGCGCGTCTACGCGCAGCACGCCGGCATCGGCTGGATCGGCAAGAACACCTGCGTCATCAACCCGCGAGCTCGGATCGTGGATCTTCCTCGGCGAAATCATCTGCAGCCTGCCGCTCGACGTCGACGCGCCGGCGCTCGATCAGTGCGGCACCTGCACGCTGTGCCTCGAGGCGTGTCCGACGCAGGCGCTCGTCGCGCCGGGCGTGCTCGATTCGACGCGCTGCATTTCGTATCTGACGATCGAGCTGCGCGGCGACATTCCGGACGCGCTCGCGCCGGCATCGGCTCGCATGTCTACGGCTGCGACATCTGCCAGGAAGTCTGTCCGTGGAACGCCGTGGCGCCGCGCTCGACCGATCCCGCGTGGCAGCCGCGGCCGGCGTGGGACCGCGTCGACCTGCTGACGCTGTCGCGGCGCAGCGACGAGGAGCTGTCCGTCGGCGCTGCGCGGCAGCGCGATGCGACGCACGAAGGTGCAAGGTCTGCGACGCAACATCGCCGTCGCCGCTCGCAAATGCAGCACGGGGTCGGATACGGTATCCGAACGCAGAGCTCGCCGAGATCGTGAGGAATCGCACGCCGGCATCTCTGCGGGCTCTGCGGGATCGGTGTCCAGCACTCGCGAGCGATGGCGAAGCGGCCGCCAACCGACGCCGCTGACGCTCATTCCGGACCGCCCGACGCTGAGAAGCGTCCGCGCCGCGGCGACGGATGCCGGGCGTGCGACCTGTGGAAGCGCGGCACGCAGACCGTGTTCGGCGAGGGCGCGCGCCGGCGCCGCTCTGATGCTCGTCGGCGAGCAGCCGGGCGACGCCGAGGATCTGACCGGCCATCCGTTTGTCGGCCCGGCGGGCAAGCTGCTCGATCGCGCGCTCGCAGGAGCCGGCATCGACCGCGCGGACGTCTACGTCACCAACGTCGTCAAACACTTCAAGTGGGAGCCGCGCGGCAAGCGGCGCATCCACAAGAAGCCGAACGCGCGCGAAGTCGCCGCCTGCCGTCCGTGGCTCGACACCGAGATCGCGCTCGTCAAGCCGCGCGCGATCGTCTGCCTCGGCGCGACCGCGGCGCAGGCGCTTCTCGGCCGGCAGTTCAAGGTGACGGCGCATCGCGGCGAGTTCGTCGCCTCTCCGCTCGCGCCGCTCGTGCATGGCGACCGTGCATCCTCGTCGATCCTGCGCGCGCCCGACGACGAGGCGCGGCGCGAGAGCTGAAGCGCTTCACCGACGACTTGCGGGCCGTCGCGCGGGCGTTATCATCGAAACGCAGCCGTGACCGCGCGGTGTTTTCGTAGCCGCTCCTGGCAGCCTCGTGGGAAAACAAGACGCATGACGCCCCGGGCATTCGCTGGCCCCGTCGTTCCTGCTGTCGCATGCCGCAGCTCAAGGATCCGAACTTCAACCGCACCGTCGTCCTGCTGTGCAAGCACAACGAGGACGGCGCGTTCGGGCTGGTCGTCAATCGGCCGCTGATGACGCACCGGCCGCGTGACGGTGAACCTCGATCCGCCGGTGTCGACCGACCGCGAGCTGCAGGTGTGGGTCGGCGGACCGGTGGAGCCGCAGCGCAGCTGGATGCTGGTCGGCCACGAGCCGGACGACGCGGAACAGCTGAGCGCGATGCGCGATCGCCGAAGGCCTCTATCTGTCGACGTCGCCCGATCTGCTGCGGCGCCTGCTCGAGCCGACGCCGCCGCCGATGGCCCGGCTCATCGTCGGCTACTCCGGCTGGGGGCCGGGCCAGCTCGAAGCGGAGCTCGAAGCCTCGGCCTGGCTGATGAGCGACGTCGACCGCGATCTGATCTTCAACACGCCGCCCGAGCAGATGTGGGAGGCGGCGATTCGCCGGCTCGGCGCCGATCCTGCGGCGCTGCAGATGTCGCGCGGCGTGCACTGAGCCCTTAACCCAGCCGCGCCAGGAGATCGTTCATGACTCTGGCGGTGTCGCTAACATTGGCAACCACGCTGCTGCTGCCTGCCTCGCCGCAGCTCGCGGAAGTGCGCCAGAGCGAAGGCGGGCCGAAGCTCGTTGGCCGTCAGACGAGCGAAGGCGGACCTGTCTCGCCGAAGCTCGCCGGCCGCCAGACGAGCGAAGGCGGATTTCCGGCGACGATTCGTGTCATGCCCGGTTCGCCGGCGCGCGTCGAATTGGCCAACACCGGCACTCAGCCGATTACCGCCTGGAGCTTCACCGTGGCGACGCCGACCGCCACGGGCGTGCATCGCGAGGGGCACTCGGCGGACGTCTATCTCAGTGAGGTGACCGGCAATCTCCCCGGCGCGCAGCCGCATCTCGATCGCATCATGCCGGGGCAGTCACGGGCGCTGCCGGTGGATGCGGCCGGTGCGGATGCGAGCGTCCAGCTGACCGCGCTGATCCTGCAGGATGGAACCGGTCTGGGCGATCCCGCGGCTCTCAAGACATTCTTCGATCACCGCGCGACCGAACGCGAACAGTTGCGTCAGGTCGCCGATGCGTTCCGCACAGTGCTGGCTTCGAAGCGTGGCATGGCCGCGCTCGAGGACCTGCGGCAGCGCCTGCAATCGGGGACCGACGAGTCGGAACCGCGCCGCACGGCACGCGAGGCCGTCGATGCACTTCTCCAAAAGGCGAAGGCCGGAAGCGAAGACGATGTGGACCGCTCGGTCCGGACGTATGCGGACTTCGTCGCCAAGCAGTACGAGACCGCCGTCGCTCATGCTCCAAAGAAACAGTAGGGGCTAGGGGCTAGCTGCTAGGGCTAGGGGCTGGCGCCAACCTGTGAAGAGAGAGCCTGCTGCTACTGTGACGTGGTGGTGATCTCGTCGAGCTTCGCGAGCAGCGCCGAGAACCCGCACTGCTCGGGATCGAAGAGTCCCCATTCGTCGACGGCCGGTTTTTCGGTCTTCGCTCGCGGCTTGCGCGTCGGGGGCGGGCGGTGCTCCTGGGTGCGGCGGCGTTCCATGTCCTGACGCAGCGACGCCATCAGCTCCTTCCAGTCGGGCATATCGGCCTTCGCCACGGCCGGGATGCCGGGCACTTCAATCGGCACGCCTTCGATGGGCGGCCACGCGCGCCACGGCGTCATGCCGACTGGTGCACCCAACTCCAGCACGTTCGGCCGTTCCACTGGCGCTTTGGCGACGGGTGCCGGCTTCGCGGCGGCAGGCGACTTACCGCGTGACGCCGACGCGGCCGCGCGCGGCGCCTCGACCGGCGGCGGCTGGACGGCAGCGCGTTGGACGACCTTCGGCGATTCCTGGACGGGAGGCGCCTGGAAGGCCAGCGGCGATTCGATGGCGACTGGCGGTTCGAATACGGCCGGTGATTCGGCGGCCTCGAACTCAATCGTTTCGAAGATGGTCGGCGGCTCGAACACGACCGGTTCCGCGAGCATGAACGGATCGTCGAACACGATCGGACCCTCGAGCAGGATCGGTTCGTCGACATCGATCGGCGACTCGGCGGCCGACTGCGCCATTGGCCTGTCGAAGACCGTTGGGGCGTGGACCCGCAACGAGGCGTCGAGCGATGCGCCGACTTCCGCCCGGACTTCGTCGAATGGTGGAAGCGTATAGGTGCCGAACGGTTCGCCGTCGTCCATGCTCTGGTCGGTGGCGGGAGGCGCCAGCGGACCCAACTCACTCGACAGGTCCAGCGCCGGCGATGCCGTATCGACGTTCGCGTCGTGCTCATGGCTTGCCAGGGTCGCGTCGTAGGTCGCGGTCTCGTATGTCTCGGCTCCGGCGTAGCGCTCGGCCGCACTGAGCGTTCTGGACGCGGCGAACGGTTCGGCAGCGGCGAACGTCTCAGCCGGGACAGCCGTCTCGGAGGGCGTGAACGCGTCGGCGGCGAATGTGTCGGCGGCGAACGTATCGGCAGCGAGTGTGTCCGCAACGAATGTGTCCGCGCCGATTGCGTCGGCCAGCGAATGTGTCGGCAGCAAACGTCTCGGTGCCGGTGTAGGTCTCGAAGGCTGACGGTTCTGCGGCTTCGAACCCCTGGGCGGTCGGAACGATGTCGCGAGCCGCGTGTACCGGTTGAGACCGGTCGGCGATACCGGCGGCCGGCGATGCCGGATAGTCTTCGCGCTCGGCGCGCTCCGCGGCGGCTTCCTTCAAATACGCGGTGATCTGTTCGGCGAAGACCGCCGGATCGCAGCCATCGGGCTCCGGCGACTCCGCGCGGCCGCGACGAAAGCGGGAGAGCAGGCCGCCGGAGGCGGATTGCTGTTTGCCGCTGCCGAGCACCGGAATGGTCAGCGTCCGGACGTGCGCCGCGGCGGCGATGACGCGCAGCGCCGCGGCGAGCGACGCATCGTCTTGCGGGGACAGCAGCGCCGGCACCAGCACCATGTCGGGGACGCGCGACCCCAGTGCGTCGAGCGCGCGTTCGGTGGTGTCGCCGATGACGAGCTCCGCCCCGACGTGATGGCGGACGATCGCCGCGAGACGCGCGGCCTGTTTGTGGTCCGGTTCGACGGCCAGAATGATCGGCATCGAAAAGACTAGGTCCGCAACATGAACATCACGAGGACGGCCGCGGCAACGCCGAAGATCAGCATCGGCGCGTTCGCGAAGCTCTGGTCGCGCACCGCCGCGTACAGGATGTGCGCGATGTGGTTGGCCTGTTGCGACGCATCGGCCAGGTGGACCGAAGGCGACGTCGCCGCCTGCCGCCAGACCTGGGCGCGGACATTGGGGTCAAGCGCCACCAGGACGAGCACCAGGATGACGGCCGCTCCGGCAGACAGCAGTGCATTGTCGAAAGCGCGACGCATAACCGGGTAATCGCAATTGTCGTTCCGTCTCTACTGATCCCCGCCGGGAGCCGCCAAGGGCCCGATATCGCGGGGTTTTTCGCGATTTGACTGGCCTGCGGCGCCGCGGTGTCCTCTTTCGACACGACGGCCCTGGCTCGCAAATTCGCCGCCCGATTACAAATGTGCCGGCTGCGGCACCCGCGCGGCCTGATCGGCGGCGGTGCAAATCGACCTCGCGCGATGCCGCTAAACGCACCCACGCATGGCGGTTTGCCGCGTTGTCGGCACGTGCTCGCGGCGCGCGTGGCACACCCGTTGCGTTTTCATCAATCGTCGCGCGGTCGCTGCATCAAGGCGTGACCGCATTTCGCACACACGAATGCGCGTCCGAACGAGACGCGCGGAGGAAGGTGTCATGGTCATGGAACTCGTCAACCGTCTGCTGGCGCTCGCGCGAGGCGAAGAGGGGCAGGACCTGCTCGAGTACACGCTGCTCGTGGCGCTGATCGCGCTCGTCGCCGTCGCGGCGATCACGCTCACCGGCACGAACGTGAACGCGATCTTCGTCCGCATCGCCGCCGCGCTCGCGCCGCCCGCCGCCTAAACGACGGTTCGCGTTGACACGAGGGGTGGACGCGGTCCGCCCCCGTTTCCTGAAGGGCGCGTCACTCGCGACGCGACCAGGGTTCGAAACAGTTATCCGCGTCGTTCTCGGCGCGTCGGAGGAATGTCGTGGGATTTATCATCGGTTTGAAGCGGCTCGTGCGGGGCGACGAGGGGCAGGACCTGCTCGAGTACGCGCTGCTCGTGGCGCTGATCGCGCTCGTGGCCGTCGCGGCGATTACGCTGACCGGCACGAACGTCAACCCGATTTTCACCAACATCGCCGCCGCGCTCGCGCCGCCGGCCGCACTAACGAACGTTCGCGTCTTGAGGCAATGGTTGAAACGAGGGGCGGCGATTTGGCCGCCCCTCGTTTCGCGAAAAGGGTAACCACATGGTGCAGATGATGCACGGCGATTGGCCGCCTGGCGCTTCGAGACGAAGGCCAGGACCTGATGGAATACGGACTGCTCGCGGCGCTGATCGCGATCGTCGCCATTGCCGGCGTCACTGTGCTCGGCAACACCATTTTCCTGACCTTCTGGCAGAACATTGGCCAGGCCCTCTGATTTCATCGTGCTCGCGACGGTCGCGGCTGGCGCCGGAGGCGGCGCCGCCATCGACCTGTGGACGCGCCGCGTGCCCAACACGTTGACCGCCCTGCTCGGCATCACCGGCGTGCTGCTGGCGGCCGCCGGCGTGAGCGGCATCAGCGTCGCAGCGTCGTTCGCGGGCTTCTTCCTCGGGATGGCGCTGATGCTGCCGGGACACCTGATCGGTGCCACCGGCGCCGGCGACGTCAAGCTCTTTGCCGCGCTGGGCGCGCTGCTCGGCCCCGGGCCGATCGCGACCGCGTTCTTCTATACCGCCCTGGCGGGCGGTGTCCTGGCCGTCTTCGTCGCGCTGCGACGGCGACGGCTGCGCCGCACGATCGACGGGACCGCGCGGCTGATCGTGTCGGCGTCGGACAGCGTGCCGGCGATTGAAAGCCCGCTCGAGAACAACCGGTTTGCGTACGCCCCGGCAATTGCCGTCGGCACGATGTTGGCCGCCCTGGGATTGTGAGGACCTGACTTATGGCTCGCATGCGAGTGTTCATGGTGTTCGTGCTGGCGATGACAGCGGGAGGCGCGCTGGCCTTCGGCACGTACAACTACGTGCAGCATCTGCCGGCGAAGACGGTGTCGATTCCGACCAAGCCGGTGGTGGTCGCCGCCAGCGACCTCGACATCGGCACCGAGTTGAGCAGCGGAGACGTCCGCGTCATCGACTGGCCGGCCAATGCCGTGCCCGCCGACGCGATCGGCGATCCCAAGGACGTGATCGGACGCGGCATCGTGCTGCCGGTCATCCAGAACGAGCCGATCCTCCCGATGAAGCTGTCGTCGAAGGAAGCAGGCGCGGGCCTGCCGCCGGCGATTCCGCCCGGCCTGCGGGCCCTGTCGGTGCGCGTCAACGAAGTGATTGGCGTCGCCGGCTACGTGCTGCCCGGGACGCGCGTTGACGTGCTGTGCACGATCAGCCCGACCGGCAAGCAGGACGACATGACCTCGAAGGTGGTGCTGACCAACGTTCAGGTGCTCGCCGCCGGCACGAAGATCGAGCGCGACACCGACAAGGGCAAGCCCGTGGCGGTGAGCGTCGTCACGCTCCTCGTGGATCCGGAAGAGTCCGAGCGTCTCACGCTGGCGGCCACGGAAGGCAAGATTCAGCTCGCGCTCCGGAACCCGCTCGACAAGACCATGCCGATGACCCGCGGCATCCGCCCGGCTCCGCTGCTCGGATTCGGCGCGCCGACGCGTATCGCCGTGCAACGCACTCGTCCGGGGGCGGTCTCACCGAACACGCCCATCATCACCCACGTGGAGCCGCCGCCGCCGACGGTCGAGATCATCCGCGGAGACAAACGCGCACAAGAAGTTGTGCGCTAGGAGCAGTGAGATGCGTAAATTCGTTCTGATCCTGCTGATTATCGCGGTGGCCTCGCCGGGCACCCTCTACGCCGACGACGCGTCGGCCGTCAAGCTGCTCGTGGGCCGCTCGACGATCATCGACGTCGGCTCGGCGATTCAGCGCGTGTCGCTGACCAGCGCGGACATCGCCGACGCCGTGGTCACGTCGTCGAACCAGCTGCTCATCAACGGCAAGATGCCGGGCACGATCTCGATGTACGTGTGGGAGCGTTCGGGCGGTCTGAAGCGCTACGAAGTGGTCGTCCAGCGCGATCTCGCGCGCCTCAACGACCAGATGAAAGAGCTCTTCCCGGGCGAGACGATCGAGGCGCAGAGCAGCGGAAAGGGCATCGTCCTCTCCGGCCTGGTCTCGAGCAAGGACGTCGTCGACAAGGCCGCCAACGTCGCCGGCGGTTATGTCGAGAAGGCTGCCGAAGTCGTCAACCTGATCCGGCTGCAGGAAGGGCCGGCGAGCAACCAGGTGCTGCTGCGCGTCCGCTTCGCGGAGGTGAGCCGCAGCGCGCTGACCGATCTCGGGGCGTCGTTCTTTACGGGCCCCAACGGCTACAAGAACGTCATTGGACGCTCGACCACGCAGCAGTACGCCGCGCCGGTGTTCGATAACTCCGATCCCGAGCGCGAGAAGCTGGTGTTCAGCGACTTCCTCAACCTGTTCCTGTTCGATACGAAGCACCAGCTCGGCACGGTGATCAAGGCGCTGCAGACCAAAGGGCTCTTCCAGAGCCTCGCGGAACCGAACCTCGTCGCCGAGAGCGGGAAAGAAGCGAGCTTCCTGGCGGGCGGCGAATTCCCGGTGCCGATCGCCCAGGGCTCCGGCAACAGCGTCGCGATTTCCGTTCAGTACAAGGAATTCGGCGTCCGACTCAACTTCACGCCGACCGTGATTGGCTCCCGCGTGCACCTGAAGGTCAGGCCGGAAGTGAGCACGCTGGACTTCGCCAACGGCGTGGTGCTCCAGGGATTCCGCATCCCGGCGCTCAGCACCCGCCGTACCGAAACCGAGCTCGAGCTTCAGGACGGCCAGACGTTCGCCATCGCCGGCTTGATGAACAACACCATCAACTCGACGCTGCAGAAGATCCCGGGCATCGGCGACATTCCAATCCTTGGCCTGTTGTTCCAGAGCAAGGCGGCTCAGAAGAACCAGACCGAGCTCGTCGTGATGATCACGCCGCAGATCCTGCCGCGGACCTCGAACGGCGTGACCGGCAACCTGCCGCGGACGCCCGAGCAGTTCCTGCCGCCGGTGCCGGCGAAGAAGCTGATCCAGCCGCTGCCGCCGGCCTTTACGCCGTCGCGTCCCGGATACACGCAGTCGGGATCGGATGCGGCCGCTGCCGCGAACACGTCGACGACGAGCCCCGCGGAATCGGCGACCGCCGAAGCGGTCAAAGCGGCCATCGCCGCCGCCGCCGCCAATGCCGCGCCGGTCGCCGCTGCGCCGGCGCCGCAGGCCGCCGCGCCGGCAGCCGCCGCTGCGGCGCCGATGACGGCGTCCGACAAGAAGACGCAGGAGAAGGCGCTGAAGCTGGCGAAGGCCGAGCAGGAGAAGCAGGCCAAGCTGGACAAAGAGAACCAGGAACGCCAGGCGAAGCTGGCGAAGGCGCAGGAGAAGGCCGACCAGGAACGTCAGGCACAGCTGGCCAAGGCCGCTCGCGAACAGGCCAAGCGCGACGCTGACGCGGCGCGGAAGCAGCAGAAATAGCTATGGCGCAACTGGTCGGACTCATCGTCTCTGAAGACGACGGTTTCAAGAAGCACTTCGCGCGTCTGCTGCGCACCGGAGCGATTCCGGTCAGCGTGATGGACGATCGCGCCAGTCGCGACGGCGCACCGCCGGATCTCGTCATCGTGGACACCCGGGATGCGTCGTCTGCGATGGCGAGCATCGAGCGGCTGCGAGCGAACGCGCCCGGCGCCGGCATCTTCGCGATCGCGCTGGTCGCGGAGCCGGATTTGATTCTGCAGTCGATGCGCGCCGGGGCGAACGAGTTCTTCACCTGGCCGCCGGCCGAGGAAACGTTCCATGGCGCGGTGCGCCGGACGGCCGCCCGCCGCGAAACCGCGGTCGGCGCGCGCCCGGCCGCCACGACGCTGGTGTTCTTCGGCGCCAAGGGCGGCGCCGGCACGACGACGGTCGCGGTCAACTGCGGCGTCGAGCTCGCGCGGCTCAGCAAGCGTTCGACGGTCATCGTCGATCTCAAGCCCGGGCTGGGCGAGGTGGCGCTGTTTCTCGGGGTGCGCCCGCGCTACAGCCTGCTCGACGCGATCGACAACCTGCACCGCCTGGACCGCGAGTTCCTGAAGGAACTGGTGGTGAAGCACAAGTCGGGCCTCGAGATCCTCGCCGGATCGGATCAGTTCGATCGGCCGGGCGCCGCCGATGGCGCGGCGATCGAGGAGCTGTTCCGGCTGCTGGCGCGGCAGTACCAGTACATCCTGGTGGACGCGGGGAGCCAGATCAATTCGTGCACGGTGGCGGGGCTCTACACCGCCGACACGATCTTCATGATCGCGAACCCCGACGTGCCGTCGGTGCGCAACGCGCAGCGGCTGCTCGAACGCGTTCGGCAGCTCGGGGCCTGCGGCGAGCGCGTGCGCGTGCTCCTCAACCGCGCCGCCGAGCCGTACCCGATTCCGCCGAAGCAGATCGAGGGCGCGCTCGGCCACCCGATTCACCACACGTTCCCGAGCGACTACAAGACCGTCTCGACCGCGCTCAATTCGGGCGTGCCGCTCGCGCTGGCGGGCAACACCGACATCGCCACGCAGTTCGATCACTTCACACGGCAGATCCTGGAGCCGGGCGCCGCGGCGCCGGCCCCGCAGCCGGCGCGGCGCAAGCTGCCGGGCCTCGAACGCCTCGCGTCCATCTGGTGAGCCTATGAATAGTGCGACTGCCGCGCTGCCACAGTCCCGCGTGCCGCCGCCGCCGGCGCCGGGTCAGCGGTATCTGGATCTGAAAGCGATCCGTTCACAAGAAGCTGCTCAACCGCCTCAATCTCGAGGCGCTGGCGCAGTCCGATCGCGCCCGCGCCGAAAGCGAAATCCGCACGCTGCTGACGGAGCTGCTGGCCGAAGAGGGGACGCCGCTCAGTCTCGGCGAGCGCGACCTGCTGTTCATCGAGCTGATGGACGACGTCTTCGGGCTCGGACCGCTCGAGCCGCTGCTGCGCGACCCGTCGATCAACGACATCCTGGTCAACACCTACAAGAACGTCTACGTCGAGCGCCGCGGGGTGCTCGAACGCGTGTCGGCGAACTTCCAGGACGACCGTCACCTGATGCGCGTCATCGATCGCATCGTGAGCGCGGTCGGCCGCCGCGTCGACGACAGCTCGCCGATGGTGGACGCCCGCCTGCCGGACGGCTCGCGCGTCAACGCCATCATTCCGCCGCTGGCGGTGGACGGCCCGCTGGTCTCGATCCGCCGGTTTCCCGCCGAGCGCTTGAAGGCCGAGGACCTGGTGACGCTGCGCGCGCTGACCAAGCCGATGCTCGAGTTCCTGACCCACTGTGTCCGCGCCCGGCTGAACGGACTGATCAGCGGCGGCACCGGCGCCGGCAAGACGACGCTGCTGAACGTGCTGTCGTCGTTCATCTCGGAACGGGAACGCATCGTCACGATCGAGGACGCCGCGGAGTTGCAGCTGCATCAGGACCACGTCGTCCGTCTGGAGACGCGGCCGCCGAACGTCGAAGGGAAGGGCGCCATCCGCCAGCGCCAGCTGATGATCAACGCCCTCCGTATGCGGCCCGATCGCATCGTCGTCGGCGAGGTCCGCGGCGAGGAAGCGCTCGACATGCTCCAGGCGATGAATACCGGCCACGACGGGTCGCTGACGACCGTCCACGCGAATACGCCCCGCGACGCGCTGAGCCGAATCGAAACCATGATCGCGATGGGCGCGACCAACCTGCCCGAGCGCGCGATGCGCCAGCAGGTCTCGTCCGCCATTCAGATCGTCGTGCAGCAGACCCGACTGAGTGACGGGTCGAGGAAGATCACCAGCATCTCCGAGATCACCGGCATGGAAGGCGACATCATCACGATGCAGGAGATCTTCGTGTTCGAGAAGATGGGCGTCACGCAGGACGGCAAGGTCATCGGCCGCTTCCGCGCGACCGGCGTCCGCCCGAAGTGCTGCGAGCGGATGAAAGCGTCGGGCATCCATCTGCCGGCCGACATGTTCGAAGGCGTGACCGAGGTGCGGTAATGGGTCTGGCTTTCTTCGTCTTCGTCGTCGTCGCCGGCACGATCATCGGCGGCTATTTTGCCGTGACGATCCTGCCGGAGCGATTCGCCGCCCGGAAACTCGATCTGCGGCTGCGCGACAGCGGCTCCGACGGCGAGGCGCCGTCCGAGGGCGTCGGCGAAACCGTGGTGAAGCGCGCGCTGGAAGGGCCGCTGCCGGGCGTCGATCGCCTGGTCGCCGGCACGCGCGGCGGCATCAGCCTGCAGAGCCTGATCGATCAGTCAGGCGTGAGCATCACGCCGAGCGCGGTCGTGTTGATCAGCGTCATGGGCGCGCTGATGGCGGGCCTGATCACCTATCTGCTGCTGCCGCTGGCGTTGGTCGCGTTGATGGTGGCCCTGGGCGCCGCGTTCGCGCCGTTCGGTTTCCTGTTGCACCGCCGCGGGCGCCGCCTCAAGAGATTTGAGGAGATGTTTCCGGAAGCGCTCGATCTCCTGTCGCGCGCCATCCGCGCTGGTCACGCCTTTCAGACCGCGATGGGCATGGTGGCCGACGAGCTGCCGGAACCGGTCGGACCGGAGTTCAAGAAGACGTTCGACCAGCAGAATTACGGCCTGCCGCTGCGCGATGCGCTCAATGAGCTGTCCGAGCGGATCCACCTTCTCGACGTCCGCTTCTTCGTCACCGCCGTCCTGATCCAGCGCGACACCGGCGGCAACCTGTCGGAGATCCTCGACAACCTGGCGCACGTGGTACGCGAGCGCTTCAAGATCCAGCGGCAGGTTCGCGTCCACACCGCGCACGGACGCTTCACCGGTTACGTGCTCCTGGCATTGCCCGCAGCGCTCGCCGTCGCGTTGTCGGTCATCAACCCTGCTCACATGGAGCTGCTGTTTCACGAGCGCATGGGACAAATCATGTTGATGGGCGCGATCGTGATGCAGTCCATCGGCTTCGTGTGGATTCGCAAGGTGATCAAGATCGAGGTATAGCCGTGCTGATGCTGCTTCCGCTTCTCGCCTTTCTCTTTGCCTCGCTGCTGATCGCCGCCGGCGCGATGGCGCTCGCGCCGGCCTCGGAGGCCACCATCGAACGCCGGCTCGGCGAGGTGTCCGGGGCGCGCCCCAAGGAAAAGACCGAAAGCGAGGGCTACAACCGCACCGTCATCGAGGCGCTGAAGAAGATCGGCAGCGTGGCGCCGCGGCCGGCCAAGGAGATGGGCAAGCTGCAGCAGCGGCTGGTGACAGCCGGGTATCGCAACCACGAGGCGCTGCCCATCTTCTTCGGCATCCGGCTCGCCTTCGCGGTCATCGTCTTCCTCGTCCTCTCGTCCCCGATCGTCCGCCATCCGAACATGGCGCTGTCGCTCGCGGGCTGCGCCCTCGGCTACCTGCTGCCGAGCATGGCGCTGGGCCGGATGGCCAAGAAGCGGCAGCACAAGATTCGCCTGGGCCTGCCCGATGCGCTCGACCTGCTCGTCGTGAGCGTCGAAGCCGGCCTCGGCCTCGATCAGGCCATCCAGCGCGTCGGCGACGAGCTCGACTTCGCGCATCCCGAGCTGTCCGACGAGCTGCGGCTGATCAACCTCGAGCTCCGCGCCGGCAAGGGTCGTGCGGAAGCGTTGCGGAACCTCGCGGACCGCACCGGCGTCGACGACATCGCATCGCTCGTCGCGATGCTGGTGCAGACCGACAAGTTCGGCACCAGCGTGGCGCAGTCGCTGCGCGTGCACTCGGACACGGTCCGCACCAAGCGCCGTCAGCGGGCGGAGGAAGCGGCCGCCAAGACCGGCGTGAAGATGGTGTTCCCGCTGGTGTTTTGCATCTTTCCCGCCATCTGGGTGGTGACGATTGGACCCGCCGCCATCAAGTTCGTCCAGGTCCTGGTGCCGATGGCGTCGAAATGAGCACGAACTTCCTCGACCTCCCGGAACCGCGGACCCTGCAGGACACGGGCATCGGCGGCGATCAGATCGAGCAACTGCTCGTGAAGACACTCTACTCGGGCGAGGCGACCGGCCTCGAGATCGCCGACAAGATGTGTCTGCCGTTCCATATCCTCGAGCCGCTGATCGAGCGCCTGCGCAACGAGCGCCTGATCGAAGTGAAGGGCTCGGGCGGCTCCGGCGCGTCAACCTATCGCTATGCGCTGACCGACAGCGGACGCGATCGCGCCCGACAGTACATGGAGGTCAGCCACTACGTCGGTGCCGCCCCCGTCTCACTCGCGCGCTACGTCGCCTATATGACGGCGCTGCAAGCGGCGCGCGGCTTTATGGACAAGGAGCGCCTCCGCAACGGCTTCCAGCACTTGATCATCACCGACGAGGTGCTCGAGATGGTCGGCCCGGCCGTCAACGCCGGAAAGGCCGTCTTCCTGTATGGCCCGCCCGGAAACGGCAAGTCGGTGATCGCGGAAGGCATGGGCCGGTCGCTTGGCGGCGACATGTACATCCCGCGCGCCATCGACGTCGACGGCCACACGGTGATGATGTACGACCCGATCGTTCACGAGTCGCTCGAGGAACCGCGCCAGTCGTCGCTCGTGGTCGCCGCGGTGGCGCACGATCGACGCTGGGTCCGCATCCGCCGGCCGGTCGTCATGGTGGGCGGCGAGCTGACGCTCGACATGCTCGACCTGCGGTTCAATCCGACTGCCCGGTTCTACGAAGCGCCGATTCAGCTGAAAGCGAACGGCGGCGTCTTCCTGGTCGACGACTTCGGCCGGCAGCGCATGCGCCCGCAGGACCTGCTGAACCGGTGGATCGTGCCGCTCGAAAGCCGCATCGATCACCTCACGCTGCACTCCGGCAAGAAGTTCGTCGTGCCGTTCGACACGCTGGTGGTCTTCGCGACGAACCTGCCGCCGGAATCGCTCGCCGACGAGGCGTTCCTGCGCCGTATTCCCTACAAGATTGCGATCGAGGATCCGAGCCTCGACGAGTTCACGAAGATCTTCGAGCTGAACTGCAAGCGCCGCAACATGCGCTTCCACCAGGTGATGGTGGCGTACCTCCAGCGCCGGCATTACAAGCCGTCGGGGCGGCCGCTGCGCGCCTGCCATCCGCGCGACCTGCTGGATCAAGTCAGCGCGCTCTGCCGGTATCGCGGCGTGGAGCCCACGATTACGCGGGAACTGCTCGACGCCGCCTGCAAGTCGTACTTCGTCGGCGAAGCGCCCATGCCGCAGCTGCCCGCGACGCCGAAGAGTTCGGCCAGGCGGATGGACGTGCACTGATGGACCTGTCCAGACGGCACCGGCTCACCGATCTGCTCGCACGAGTCACCATCGGTGCGCTGTCGACGCTGCTGTCGATCAATATCCTCGCGGACTTCCTGCGCACCGGACGGCTGACCGGGCTCCTGCTGCTGAGCGGCGAGATCCTGGTCGTCGTGCTGACGGTCATGCGCCGGCCCGCGACGCTCATCAACCGATCGTTCGGCGCCGGTCTGGTGACGTTGATGTCGGTCGCTGGTCCACCGATGCTGCGCACGGGCGATGCGCCGGCGCTCGCGCCGGATCTCGTCACGACCGTGCTGTCCGCGATCGGCCTGGCGATCGCGGCCCTCGGCAAGGCGTCGTTGGGCCGGAGCTTCGGCCTGGTGCCGGCGAACCGCGGCGTGGTTGTCCGCGGCCCGTACACGCTGGTACGACATCCGATTTACCTCGGCTACCTCTTCACGCACGCGGCGTTCTTCGCGCAATACCCGACGCATGTGGAACGGCGTCGTGCTGGTCATCGCCGACAGCGCCCTGATCGTCCGCGCGCTGCTGGAAGAAAAGGTCTTGAGCGAGGACGTCGCGTATCAGGGCTACTGCCAGCGTGTCAGCTGGCACCTGGTGCCGGGAGTGTTCTGATGGCCAGCATGCTGATGAACGAGCGCACGCACCAGCCAGTGGCAACCGCGCTGGAACTGGCGGTCACGCGCCGCGCCCGCCGGCGCGGCCTGCTTGGACGCGACGGACTCGACGACTCGGCGGCGTTGATGCTCGCGCCCTGCACCGCCGTGCACACGGCGTTCATGCGCTTTGCCATCGACGTGCTGTTTCTCGACCGCGACGGCTGCGCCGTGAAGATCGTGCCGGATGTCGCCCCCTGGCGGATCGCCGCCGCCGCGCGTGCGTACGCCGTCGTCGAAATGGCCGCCGGCGGCGCCAGGCGCCACGGCGTCCAGCTGGGCGACCGCCTGTATGTGTCACCGGAGGGTATATGAGACGCCTGCGATCGCGACTCGCGGAGGCTCGCGGCACCGCCCTGGTCGAGGCCGCGCTCATCACGCCGCTGCTGCTGTTCCTGACGCTGTCGATTGTCGATTTCGGCGCGATGTTCTACTGCTACCTCGCGCTCGAGAACGGCGTCGCCCAGGCCTCGCGCTTCGCCGTCACCGGCAACGTGATGGACGATCCGAACAACCCCGGCAACCCGCTGTCGCGCACCGACTCCATCAAGGCGGCGATGCGGCAGGCGACGCCGACGCTGACGATTCCGGATGCGGCGTTCAGCTTCAATCACATGGCGCAGGGCGGCAACGTCTGGCTGGGCGGCGTCGGCGGACCGGATGAGATCGACAAGGTGACCGTGACCTACACCTGGACCTTCTACAACCCGGTGCTCTGGCCATTCTTCAACAACGGCCAGATCGCGCTCAGCGTCGATTCCTCGATGAAGAACGAGAGCAGGTGGCAATGACTTCCAATCGCCAACGGCTTCGCGACGCGCGAGGGACGGCCCTCCTCGAGTTCTCGCTGGTGGTGCCGCTCGTCCTCGTCCTCTGTCTGGGCGTCGTCGAGGTGAGCTACGCGCTGCTCGATCAACACGTCGTCACCAAGCTGACGCGGGAAGGCTCGAACCTGATTTCGCGCAATACCAGCCTGCTGGACGCCGCCACCGCGCTGAGGAACATGAGCACCCGGCCGGTGGACTTCAACGCCAGCGCGCGCGTGATCCTGTCGGTCGCCAAGAACGTCAATACGGCCGGCGCCGCGAACTTCGGCAGGGACGTTCTGTATCAGCGGTACGCAGTTCGGGGCGCTGGCGCGCGTCGAGCGCGTTGCAGACGGCAGGAGCCGGCGCGTTTGGTGGAGCGCCGGACTTCCAGGCCGCCAATTCGGACAACGACGTCAGCCTGCGGCTGACGAATCTGCCGCCGAACCTGATCGGCGCGGGCGGCCTCCTGTACATCACTGAGATTTACACGCAGGCATCAGCTGATCACGCCATTCGATCGGTTCGGCATCCAGGTGCCCGACACGCTGTATTCGATCGCGTATTTCTGAAAGGGACACGGACATGCGTACGCGCCAATCGCATCTTCGGAAGGCACGACGGGTTTACGCTCGTCTACATGGCGGTGACGCTGACCGTGCTGCTGCTCGGCACCGGCATCGCCGTCGACTCGGGCCGGGCCTACGTGGTCAAGGCGCAGTTGACCAAGGCGGTCGACGGCGCGGCGCTGGCGCGCGGCGCGCGCGCTCAACAGCGGCAACCCGCAGGCCGCCGCGGCGCGCGTCTTCAAGGCGAACTTTCCGAACCAGTATCTCGGGACGCTCCCCGGCGATCCGACCGCCGCGGCCGAGTTCTTCACCTCCGCCGTCAACGCCGCCACCGGCGTCAATACCGTCACCGTCACGGCGACGGCGGTGCTGCCGACGACGTTCATGAAGCTGGGGAACATCATGACGGTGACGGTGGGCAGCCACCGGCGAGGCGACGCGCCGCATGGTGGACCTGTCGCTGATCCTCGACGTCTCGAGCTCGATCGGCGTCAAGTGGGCCGGCGGTCAGGGATGCGGCGCGGACGTTCATCGACTCGTTCGACGCGCCGCAACGATCGCGTCTCGCTGCTGACGTTCAGCAACGGCGCGCAGGTGCTGGATGCCATGCCGGCCGGCCGCGGCTTCGACAAGGCCAAGCGTCGATCGCCGACGTGCCCGGCATGCTGCCCGGCGGCAGCACGCAACATGGTCGAGGGTCTCTATCGCGGCTGGGACGAGCTGCGGTCCGTGCCGGCCGGTCAGCAGTCCGGCCTGCGCGTCATCGTGCTGTTCACCGACGGCGCGTCCAACGGCGTGCCCGGCAACTACGGACGGCCGGGCGTCGGCGAAGTCGCTGCGCACGTGGGACTTCCCGAAGAACCTCCCGGATCCCGACGGCCAGACCTGGGACGAGTCCGCACATCGACGGGCTGTACGACACGCAGACCGGCAGCGCAGACGCCGGCGGTCAGCCGTGACGCTGCCGACTGGAACTCGACCAGGTGACTCGCGGCGCGTGCCCGTTGCTGCCGCTCGACAGACGTGGCACACGCACCATCGCAGCGCGGGCATCCCGACGCAGTTCCCGCTGCAGACCGCGGCGCTGACGGTCAACGGCGCCGCCCAGACCGCGCGGCG
Source organism: uncultured Acidobacteriota bacterium (assembly GCA_963792175.1). Taxonomy (GTDB): domain Bacteria; phylum Acidobacteriota; class Vicinamibacteria; order Vicinamibacterales; family CAVVIG01; genus CAWBVG01. The sequence continues at coordinate 6,682 of CAWBVG010000049.1, read as the reverse complement.
CGGGCTGCGGAACCTGGACGCGCGCGGGCCGCTATCCCGGCCGAGATCTTCAACATCAACAACGCGGCGCGCAACGTCCTCGAGATCATCGCCAACGAGGCGCGGAACGACACAGCGGCGACTACAAGATCCGCATCTACACGATCGGCATGGGCGAGCTCGTGCGCTACATGCCTCGGGCACGATGCCGGAAATGCCGGAGGACATCCTCAAGCGCATCGCCAACGACAAGACGTCGCCCGACTTCAACGACGCGCAGCTCGAAGGGCCGCTATTTCTTCGCGCAGACGGAGGCCGACGTGGCGCCGGCGTTTCAGGGGATCCAGAACCAGATTCTGCGGTTGAGCAAGTAGGCCGGGATGACGAGACCTCGCCCTGGGCGCGATACGGAGCCGGCGATCGTCCGCGGCGAAACGGATGGCGCCGAGGAGCGAGTGCGAACGGATCGCGATCAGGCGTCGCACCTGTTGCCGCGCCGCTGGCGGCCGCGGAAGGTCGGTCCTCCAACCGTGAGCCTGACTGAGGGGTTCGCCGATGGCTCATTCGACACTCGTCGCCCGGCGCCCGCGGATGTAGCGTCGGACTCCCGACGCGCGGTGACAGGGCGGCAGTCCGCGCTGCTGTGTCACCGCTGCGTCAGTGCCATCGCCACAGTCAAGGCGATCGTCACGATGACGGTCGCCCACGCCACGATATTGAACCCGCGCGAGTTCACATACTCGCCCATCACCTCGCCATCGTTTGTCAGACGCAACATGAAAATGAGCACGAATGGCAGGACCATGCCATTCACGACCTGCGACAGCACCATCACGTAAACGAGCGGGAAGTGGGGAAGCAATAGCACTCCTGCTCCCGCCACGACGAGCGCCGTGTACAGCCAGTAGAAGGTCGGCGCCTCTTCAAACCGCTTGTCCAATCCGGATTCCGAGTCCCAGTCCCTCGCAGACGACATAGGCCGTCGAAATTGGCAGGATCGACGCAGCAAACAGCGAGGCGTTGAACAGTCCAGCCGCGAAGAGGAGATATGCGTACTCACCAGTCGAGTCACCCCTCGTCGCTCGGCGCCCGCGGATGTAGGGTGCGGACGCCACGAAGCACGAAGAGACTATGAGCGCGGGCCGCAGGTTAAGCTCCTTAGCGGAGCTCAAATCCATAAGGAGGCTGTGATGACTGCAACGACCCGCACTCTGCCAGTAGTGTAAGCGAGGCGACGTTGTATGTGGCGTTCGAGTTGGGTAAGAAGGAGTGGAAGCTGGCGTTGACGTCGGGCTTCGGGGTGGAGCCGTGGCTGCGGACGGTGGCGAGCGGCGATCTTGCGCGCGGTGGAGCGGGCGGTCGAGGCGGGGCGGCACGCGGTTTGGGCTTGCCGGCGCCGGCGCGGTCGTGAGCTGTTATGAAGCGGGCCGCGATGGCTTCTGGATTCATCGGGCGCTGACGGGCGCTGGGGGTCGCGAATCGCGTGGTCGATTCGGCGAGTATCGAAGTGAATCGGCGCGCGCGGCGGGCGAAGACGGATCGGCTCGACGCGCTGAAGCTGGTGATGCATGCTGGTGCGGGTGTGTGCGCGGCGAGCGCCGCGTGTGGAGCGAGGTGCGGGTCCCGACGGTGGCGGCCGAAGCGGCGCGCCAGGTGAGTCGCGAGCGGACGGCGCTGGTGCAGGAGCAGACGCGGCTGCGTCAATCAGATGCGCAGCTGGCTGGCGACGTGGGGCGCGACGCTGCCGGCGCGGCGGCGCGGCGACTGGTGGACGACGTGTGCGCGATTGGGCGGGCGCGGCCGCTGCCGGCGGAGGTGCAAGCGCGGCTGGCGCGGGCGGAGGCCCGCCTCGCGCGGCCTCGCGACGCAGATCGCGGACGCTCGACGCGCAGCAGCAAGCGGCGGTGACGCGCCGCGGCGCCGCGAGCGCGTTGCGGCCAGCTGGTGCAGCTCAAGGGCGTCGCCACGACCAGTGCCTCGGTGCTGCTCGACGAAGGGCTTGGTGTGGCGGGCGTTTCGGAATCGGCGCCAGATTGGCGGCCTGCTCGGGTTTGCGCCGACGCCCTATGCCAGCGGCGACTCGGTGCGCGAGCAAGGGATCAGTCGGGCGGGCAACGCGCACCTGCAGGCGATCAGTATTCAATTGGCGTGGAATTGGGTGCGGTGGCAACCGCAGCAGTGCGCTGACGCACTGGTATCGGGCGCACTTTGGGACGCGGCCAACGCGCGCGGCGGATCGGGATCGTGGCGGTGGCGCGCAAACTGCTGATCGCGCTGTGGCGGTATGTGACGGCGGGCGTGGTCCCCGCGGGCGCGATCCTGAAAGCCGCCGTAGACGCGTCGGCGCGTCTCACGCGCGCTGCGCGTACGGTTCATGCCGGGTCGCACGCGCGACCGCCACGAAGACGGTACCGCAGCTTACGTGTCCGGCTTGAGACTGCACAGTCTCTGGGGGCCGCGCGCCGCGCGCGAGCCCGGATAGAAGGCGAGCGCTGGGTCCTAGACTCACGGCTCAGCGCCGGACTCACGTGAGAAGAGAGAAGAGTGGGCGCGTGCGTAGAAGCGACGTGCCCACCGACAGGGATCGAGAGGAGCTTGACCACGGCCCGCAACATAGAAGACACGAAAAAGACCAAAGGGTCTAACCGGCGAAGTATCCGCTGCGGGCTTTGACGACCGTCGACGGACGTCTGACCCTGACGTCGAGCCGTCGCCACTCGCCGCCGTTCGCCGCTTCGATCGCGAGCACGTATTGCTGGCGCAGCCCGTCGATGAGACGCGTCGAGGCCAGGACCGTCTCGGCGGACGTCGTCGGCTAACACGACTTGTCCGCCGGTCCATTCCGCAAGGTCGCGCAGATCCGCAGAATCCGAGGGCGTCCCGCGTTCCATTGCGTCCAGCATGAACCGCTGGTCCAACCATGGCACCGTCGCGACGACGAAGACGGGCACGTCAATCGAGCTGGCCACGGCCGACACCTCGCGCGCCGTCATGTGGCTGCTGTTGTCGATGCCATCGGTGAGCACGATGATGGCTTTGTGCGTCGCGGATCGGGCGGCCAATTGCCGCGCGGTGGCGGCTGTCGCGTCGTACAGGGACGTGGTGCCGAAGGGTTCGAACTCCGACAACGCGTCGCGCAGCGACGCGAGATCGCGGGTGAAGTCGCGGCGGTCGTGGAGCGACGAGTCAAAGGTGAAGACCGCCATTTCGTCCCGGTCTTGCTGGAGTTGCGCGAGGATCGCCTCGTAGGCCTGGCGAGCCAGCGCGATCCTGGAACCGACGCGCATGCTTCCACTCATATCGACGAGGATGGCCAAGCTGAGCGGTGACTGACGGTCGGACCGCAGCGACAGAATCGGTCGCAACTGCCCGTTGTCACGGACCTCGAAGTCGTTGGTCGTGAGACCGTTGACGATGCGTCCGTGAGAATCCTTGACCGAAGCCTGGACAGTGACCAGGTCGACCGTGCTGCGAAACGTCTCCCGCTTCTGGCCTGAAGGCTCCTGCGCCTGTGGTTTTACGGCCAGTCCGGTGGCGACTCCAATCGCGAGAACGAGTCTGAGAACCGTATATCCCATATCTTGTGACCCCGACGTTGAGTACAAGGCTCCGCGCAACGAGCGATCGCGGAGCGGCCGTAACTTGTAGGGGAGGCAACGATTGTACCACGGACTCGGCTGGATCCCGGTGAGCTCGGCAAGCCCGCGGGCGCGACTGTCCAGCCTGATGCGCGAGAGCCCTTCGCGCCGTCGAAAATCTTAGGGGACGTGCCCTGCGAAAGCCTGACGCCGAGCGCTTCGCCGTCTTACTAGCGAAGGCGGGCGCCTTGAAAAATATTGCGTCTTTTGATCGCGCGGCGCGCTTGACAAACGCGGATCACCGCCTACATTGTCCATCGCTGCGAGCGCGCCGGACGCAGGCAAGTCACTCGAAGGTCCGGGAGTGCGAGGCGGATTGGTCGGCGACCTGCGACGAGTTTTCGCAAGAAGACATGTCGCGACGTTGCCGAGCGAGACGCACGCGTAGTTCCGGGAAAGAGGACCACAAAGGTTCGATCGGTCGACGCCGAGCGTTTTTGTCAACAGCGATGCGAAAGCGTTGCTGGGGGTAACAAAGTCAAGCGTCGGTTCGAGCGAGACACCGAGGTTCTTCGAAATGAAAACGTGCAAACGTTTTCGACCAGCGAGCGGCAGGCCTTCGTCTGGGGCGCTGCGGCGTGTACACGCACTTCCCACACGCCGCTCCTTCCATCTGAGCAATCTTCCGCAATTCGAACTAACATACCGCCGACGCACGTCCCCGCACCGTCTTTCCCGGTGCGGCACAGGCGGGGCACTCTGAAACGGAGGATCAGCGAAATGAAACGCGTAGTTCTGTTCGTCCTCGGTGTCGTCGCGATTGCACCTTGCGCGCGTGCGCAAACTCCGGACGAAGCCATCGAGCGGGCGCTCGCTCCCGCGCCTCGCCAAATGAAGGAAGGCGCCACGGTCGTCAAGTGGAAGGCCGACAACACCTACGACACCCTGCGCAAGGGCACCAACAAGCTCGTGTGCTACGACCGATCCGGCGACCCCGGACAGCAGCCGTTCGCCGTGCAGTGCACCAGTCTCGCCAACCTCGATCGCGTCGCCCAGAATCGCAAGCTCGAGGCGATCGCCGACAAGGCCGCGAAGCAGGCGGCGATCGATGCGGCGGAAAAGGACGGCACGCGCGTGAAGCCGGAATTCGGTTCGGTGTGGCTGACGATGAATGGACCGGACCGCGAGCATGCGCGCATCCATACCACCGTCGCTGTCCCGGGCGCGACCGCGCAGACGATGGGCCTGCCCGACAACAACCGGCAGGGCGGCATCTGGATCATGAACGCGGGCACGTCGACCGCTCATCTCATGATCCCTGGCAGCTAGAAGTCGGAAGTCGGAAGTTGGAAGTCTGGAAGTCTGAAGTGCGCTTCCAACTTCAGACTTCCACCTTCAGACTTCGGCGGCTCAGCCGATCCGCGCCGCCGATCGCTCATGCGCAGCGTTTCTAGCCTTGAACTGCATCGAACATGTTGCTACTCTCGGCGTCATTGCCTGAGAGTTTCGGCGCGCGGCTCCGTCAACGTCGCGAACGACAACACATCGCGCTCTCCACGATTGCGGAGCAGACCAAGATAAAACTGTCGCTCCTGGAAGCGCTGGAGCGGGACGATGTCTCGCACTGGCCGTCGGGCATCTTTCGGCGCGCCTTCATCCGCGCCTACGCCCACGCCATCGGCCTCGAGCCGGATGTGGTCGTACGCGATTTTCTCGCCGTCCATCCCGATCCGGTCGAGGACGTGTCGACCGTGCCGGCGACCGCGTCCACCGCGCCGGGTGCCGACGCGCCGGCGACGAGCGGCGGACCGCCGATGCGATTCCGCTATCTCGTCGGCGAAGTCGTCGATTCGCTCAATCGCTTCTGGGAGACGAACGTTCGAAAGGACCAATCCGAGGTTGCTGAGCCGTCGGCGCCCGAGGAGCAGCCGGCGAAGCCGCCCGCCTGGTCGGATCCCGATCTCCTCGGCGCGGCGCAGCTGTGCACCGATCTCGCGCGACTCGACGACGTCCGCGACGCCGGTCCCATGCTCCAGGAGGCGGCGAGAATCCTCGATGCGCTCGGCGTCATCGTCTGGCTCTGGGATCCGCAGGCGGCAGAGCTCTCGCCGGCCGTGACACACGGCTACTCGGATCGGGTGCTCGCGCAGCTGCCACGCGTCCGCCGCGACGCGGACAACGCCACGGCCGCCGCGTTCAGGTCGGCGCAGACGTGCGTGGTCAAGGGGAGCAATTTCGCCAGCGACGCGCTCGTCGTCCCGCTGCAGACGCCGGGTGGCTGTGCCGGCGTGCTCGCCGTCGAACTGCCGCACGGCTGCGCGCAGCGTGAATCGATCCGCGCCCTGGTCGTCATCCTCGCCTCGCAACTCGCGATGATGGCTCGGACCGCCCGGTCCGCGGACGCAGCCGATCGCAGGCTCGCATAAACAGCTATCAGCTATCAGCTTTCAGCTCTCAGCTCTCGGGCCGTGAGCGAGATCCGGACTGAACGCCGCCGACAGCTGATAGCCGAAGCCGATAGCCGATAGCTGATAGCCGATAGCTTGGCGTTTATGTGGTCTTCCTGATCGTGACCTGAACGATCTTGCGGAACTTCACGGGCGTTCCGTCGACCGTCGCCGGCTTGAACTTCCAGCTCTTGGTCGCCGCGATCGCCAGTCGGTCGTAGGCGACGGACACGGACCCCGTCATCACGGCCGATTCGACGGCGCCGGATTCATCGATCACCACTTCGATCCTGCCAGACCGCGGAATCATGACCTGTCCGGGATACGTCGGCAGGACCTGGTTCAGCACGACGGGAGCCGTCACGTTCGAGTCGTTGACCGTGTAAATGCGCGGCGGCGGCGGAATGGACGGGACCACGGCAGCGCCACGACCGGCGCAGGCGCAAGCGGCGGAGGCGGAGGCGGCGGCGGGGCCGCGGCTTTCGAGCTGAGCTCTTCGAAGCCGGCGGCGAGCTGCTTCAGGTCGACCAGTGGCGGCTGCTTGGCCTCGTTCGCGACGTCCGGATCGGCGAGTGCGGTGAGCACCCATTTGAACCCGTCGGCGGCGACCGCCCATTCCTTGCGATCGAACGCGGCCTTGGCCATCGCGTATTGCTGTTGAATGATGTTCGGCAGCAT
>CAWBVG010000048.1:0-82324 GCA_963792175.1 uncultured Acidobacteriota bacterium | reverse complement strand
TTTGCCGTCGGGTTCCGGAAGAACCCACAGCACCCCGAGCTGTGAGTCATTACCGACAGGATAGATTCTTTGCTTTCGTGAGCCAGGCCGACGAAGCTTGGGATCGTGAAATGGCCCGCGAGAAGGCCGGCGACTGTCCCAACGCACGAACGCAATGACAAAAGTATTTGCCTTGGCAAAGAAGTGGAGACCAGCACTGCGAACTACCAGCGTACACGGCCGCGTTACGGTCTATCTTCGCGCTGGAAGACCCCGCCAATGCGTCACGCCCAAGCGGCGCGCCGACACCGAAGAAGCGTTCCTCAAGTCGTTCGACCAGCTCCAAGCGCAATGGAGCGCCTACAAGGACTCCATGTGCTCCGCGGCGTTCGATCAATACGCAGGCGCCACGATCGCACCGAGCCGGCAATTGCACTGCGAACTTCGGCTACTCCGCAGCCACATGCGCGAGCTTGGTGGCATCCTCGGCGAACACTTTCACCGCTAGACAGGAGATGGCTGTTCGAATCGGATTGACTCAGGGTTCGTACCGATTCTTCTTCAGAGCGTCGTGTTGGCTTCACGATTCGACCGTGGACGTGATGGCTTCGTACACGTAGTCGGTGAGCACCCGCAGGCGAACTGCGGCCGGATCGGACCCTCCCAGGCTGTCCCTCGGCACGGCCGGGATGTCAACAGCGTGGCTGGTGATGAGTGCGGCGGCGATCGTCGCTTTAGCGGTCAATTCGGCATGATCCATTGGAGTTCCTTCCTGCTGGACGACGTTATACGGGAACGGTATATGACGAAATGTAAGGATTCGCGGAGACCGTAGCCGTGTCGACGAATGACAACGACGAGGACGCGCGCGCGGATCAGATCGTCGAGGCGTGGGCCGCCGCAGGGTATTCCCTCGATGGCAAACGCGTCACGGCACGCAGGTCGGCGCCTTGAGCGAGTGCGGCGGCGTCATGTCCAGTGTCGGATCGTGGGTGAAGACGTATCCGTAGTTTGTCGAGACGCCCGCGTTTCTGGCCTCCCAGCGGCTGATGAACAGCGACTCCTCATCAATCCAGAGCCAATCCTGCAATTCGGGAGGAATCGGATCGCGGGAATAGTCGCCCGGACGGAGTTCATGTTGTTTGATCAGCGGACGTGCCGCACGACCGTCCAGCATCGACGACGGTCCGATGGAGATGCCGTCCGCGTCCGTTAACATCTCGAACACCGTGTCGAGTAGCTCCATACGCGGTTGGCGTGTCCGCGCGACAGCCTTGAGCCTCGCCCCAAGGCCGTCGTCGATCCAGTCCTTCCAAATGGGATTCGAGGCATCCACCAGCATGACGTTTTCAACGCTGGCCCGCAAGTACCCGAGCACAAGTTCGTCGGATCGCTCAACGCCCGCGCAGGACCGGGCGCGCTGCCCCGTAAAGTGGTCGAACGCAATGGTCCACCGATTCATCGTTCGCATATACCGTGGGTAGCCCGAGGCGCCCATCTGCACGTCGTAGGTCAGGTTGGGGCCGCCCGCGTTCGGCAGTAATGTGACATGAAACATCTGATCGGTCAGCGCGGCCTGTGCAGCCTTCTGGATGGGTAAGACGTCAGTAACCGGCAGCGGTCGCTCACTCTTGAGGAGCGCGCGGATGCTCCCGGTCTGGCTGCGCGCAGCCAGCACCGTGACCGAGATGCAGATCCACGCCAACGCCCCGACGACCTCTACGAGCCACTCGGACCGACGCAGCGTCACGTCGCCGGACTGGAGCCGTTGCTGCCACGCGACGATCTCTCGCCGCTTGATGGTCGTTGTGTCCATGTGCGTTTAGGATCAAATTCCGAACAATTTTCCGCTCCCGGCGAAGCCGCCGGTTGAACTCACAGACGCGCAGGGGATCGATATGAGCCTACGCGCCTTCCTGTTTGCACGCAAAAGGAATCACCGGCTGCCATTCACCTTGGCTGATCGCGCGGCCGGTGGACCGCCCGCATCGCTCCATCGCCTTCAGCTCTTCGTTGGCCCATGCGATCGCCATCTCGCGCGACGTCCGCGTGTCCGTCGGGTCGTCGGTCGATCGGAACGTGCGGGCGATCCGCAGATCGATGCAGCGCGCCGCCTGGCTCAAGGTCGGCCCTCCGCGTCCCGAGTGGATGTTTTCGTCGGTCACCGGCACCGCCCTCGACGAATCAAACGTCCGCAAAGCGTTCAATCGCCTCCTTGATGCGGCGGGCCTCCGTCGCCGGGGACCCCATCAGATGCGCCACACGTTCGCGTCGCTGCTCCTCGCGACTGGCGAGCCGATCACGTACGTCAGTCGGCAACTCGGCCATCGACGACGCGTCGATCACCCTGCGCGTGTACGCGCACTGGTTGCCGGACACGAGCGCGCGCAAAGGCGTGGATCGTCTTGACGACACGCAACCATCCGCAACCCCCGCGCAACCAGAGGCGCTGACGGTGAATAAGAAAAATCAGCTAAGTGCTTTGTCGACAGTGGTGAGCCGGGTGGGAATCGAACCCACAACCCGCAGATTAAGAGTCTGCTGCTCTGCCAATTGAGCTACCGGCCCGGAGGGAATCGTGGAGCAGATCGGCGCAGAAAACCGCGTCGAGCCGAACACCGGATTCTAACACACCGATCCGGTTGTGCCCCCGCTCACCGTGGACTACACTCGTCAGACGCGACCGATGCACGCGCCCGTAGCTCAGATGGATAGAGCGACAGGCTTCGAACCTGTAGGCCGGGGGTTCGATTCCCTCCGGGCGCATTTCACTCGGTCGTCACCCATCGATCGTCATCATGTGTCGTCAGACATGAGTCGTCAGGCGATCGGTAGTCGCAGCGACGATCGCACGCACGCGCCCGTAGCTCAGCTGGATAGAGCGACAGCCTCCGGAGCTGTAGGCCGCAGGTTCGAATCCTGCCGGGCGCACCATCCGTCGCTCGTCGCACCGGATGGTGCGAGAGTGTTTGTGGCCGCCGAAGCACGACGTGCGCAGGCGGGCCGGGCGCACCATCCGTCGCTCGTCGCACCGGATGGAGCGAGAGTGTTTGTGCCCGCCGAAGCAGGACGTGCGAAGGCGGGCCGGCGCACATCCCCTCCGCTCGCATCCGATTCCCCGGGGACTGCGGCTGGCACTCGCACGCGTGGCGGGGTTACTGTCGGTCGAAGACGGCCTTCGATCCGGACCTGAGCGTCACGCTTTCGATCCTCTCGACGAGCACCAATCGATCGTTCGCGTCGATGCTCCAGGTCTTTACCAGCGCGCGCTGTGCGCTCGAGAACTCCTGCCGCAGCAGGCCGCGGTCCCATTTCGATTTGGTGCGGAGCGTCCCGCCGGGGACTTCCATGGTGCTGTTCCGGTCATCGATCTTGAAGTGCCATTCGCCCCGGGGGTCACGGAACGTGACGTCCTCCGCGCGCGCGTCGATCCTGATCTCGATCGGCACCTCGTGAAGGATCGACAACGCGGTCTGCGCGGCAACTTCGGCGGCCATCAGTGGAGCGGAACTCTCGCCCCGCCCGCCGCCACCTCCGCGGTCGCCGCCGCGCCCGCCACGCTGCACGGGCGACAACAGAGCCGCGAACGAGCCCGCGGCCCCGCCGGCGAACCCGCCGCCACGTCCGGGTTTCGGGGACGCCGGCGTCAAGTCCGCATTCAATTTCCAGACGCCGGTCAGCTTCGCCGCCATCTCCGTGGGGCCCGCGCTCTGCGCCGACAGGCGAGGAACCGTGACCTGTGTCGAATTGATCGCGAACGCAAGTGTCGCCGCGATGAAGCGTGTCTCCGCCGACTGCCACGTCATCAGTCGCTCCTCAATCCATGGGAGAGGGTCGATATGTTGCCACGGTCGGGCTCTTCTCGGTCGCGGTTTTCGGACAGGATCGTGCGTTTGGGCTTGTTCGTTAATCGGCATCGATCATCCCCGCACTCCGAAGATGTCGAAGGATGGCCTCCGCGGCCTCTTCGGCGCTCAGGCGCGTGGTGTCGATCCTGATCTCCGGCGATTCGGGCTCCTCGTAAGGAGAATCGATGCCGGTGAAGTTCTTCAACTCGCCGCGCCTGGCTTTCTTGTACAACCCTTTCGGATCGCGGCCTTCGGCGACGGCCAGCGGCGTGTCGACGAACACCTCGATGAACTCGCCGGGCTGAACCAGCTCGCGGGCGACGCGGCGCTCGTTCCGGAACGGCGAGATGAACGACACCAGCACGATGAGACCCGCGTCGACCATCAGCCGCGACACTTCGGCGATGCGGCGGATGTTCTCGACGCGGTCCGCTTCGGTGAACCCGAGATCCTTGTTCAGGCCGTGGCGCACGTTGTCGCCGTCCAGCAGATACGTGTGCCGACCGAGCGCGTGCAGGCGCTTCTCGACGAGGTTGGCTATCGTCGACTTGCCGGACCCCGAGAGGCCGGTCAACCAGATGACGCACGGCCGCTGAGCGTTCAACTCGGCCCGCGCCGACTTGTCGACGTCGAGCGTCTGCCACCGGACGTTCTGCAATCGCCGCAGCGCGAAATGCAGGAGGCCGGCGCCCACCGTGGCGTTGGTCAACGGATCGACGAGGATGAAGCCGCCGAGTTCCCGGCTGTCGCGGTACGCCTCGAACACCACCGGACGGCTCAGCTCGAGGCCGCACACGCCGATATCGTTCAATTCCAGCTTCTTCGCCGCGACGTGCTCCAGCGTGTTGACGTTGACCTTGTGTTTGATCGGGGCAACGGTCGCCGACACCGTGGTCGCGCCGAGCTTCATCAGATACGTCCGTCCCTGGAGAAGCGGATGCACGTCCATCCAGACGATCGTCGCCTCGAACTGGTCGGCAACCAGCGGCGGCGCGTTGCGCGCCGCCAGCACGTCGCCGCGGCCGACATCGACGTCGTCGGCGAGCGTCACCGTCACGGACTGTCCGGCGACCGCCGCGTCGACATCCCGGTCGCCCACCAGAATCCGGGAGACCCAGCTCTCGCTGCCGGACGGCAGGACTCGGACCGGATCGCCCAGACGAACGGTGCCGCTCGCGATCAGCCCCGCGGATCCACGAAACGTGGAATCGGGCCGATTGGCCCACTGCACCGGCAGGCGAAACGGGCGCGACGCTTCGACGTCCCCGACCTCGACGCGCTCGAGATGCTCGAAGAGGGTCGGACCCTCGTCCCACGGCATCTCCGGCGCGCGGGCCGCGATGTTGTGGCCATGAATCGCCGACACGGGAATGCAGGTCACGTCGGTCAGGCCGATGCGTGCCGCGCACTCGACGTAGTCTCGCTGGATCTGATCGAACACGCCGCGCGAGTAGTCGACGAGGTCCATCTTGTTGATCGCGGCGACCACCCGGCGGATGCCCAGGAGCGACACGATGAAGCTGTGCCGGCGGGTCTGGGTCAATACGCCCTTCCGGGCATCGATCAGGATGACGGCCAGGTCGGCCGTCGAGGCGCCGGTGACCATGTTGCGCGTGTACTGCTCGTGTCCCGGCGTGTCGGCGACGATGAAGTGTCGTTTGTCGGTGGAGAAGAACCGGTAGGCGACGTCAATCGTGATGCCCTGCTCGCGCTCGGCGGAGAGGCCGTCGACCAGCAGCGCGAAATCGAGGTCGCCGCCGCGCGTGCCGACCTTCTTCGAGTCGGCGGCCAGCGCCGCGAGCTGATCCTCGAACACCATCTTCGAGTCGTACAGCAGCCGTCCGATCAGCGTCGACTTGCCATCGTCCACGCTGCCGCAGGTGATGAAGCGCAGCAAGGTGCGGCGCTCCTGCGCGTGCAGGTAGGCCTCGACGTCTGAGCTCGCTTCGATCACGCCCACCTTCCTAGAAGTAGCCGTCGACCTTCTTCTTTTCCATCGACGCCGATTGATCGTGGTCGATCATGCGGCCTTGCCGCTCGGAGAGCCGGGTCTGCAGAATCTCCTGGATGATGGCCGGCACGGTCGCGGCGTGGCTGTCGATGGCGCCGCTCAGCGGATAGCAGCCGAGCGTTCGAAACCGCACCTCGCGCATCTCGGGCGTCTCGCCCGGCTCGATCGGCATGCGGTCGTCGTCGACGAGGATCCAGGCGCCGTCGCGACGCACGACCGGTCGCGGCTTCGCGAAGTACAGCGGCACCACCGGAATGTTCTCGAGGTGGATGTAGTGCCACACATCGAGCTCGGTCCAGTTCGACAGCGGAAACACCCGCAGGCTCTCGCCTTTGCGCTTGCGGGTGTTGTAGAGGCGCCAGAGCTCGGGCCGCTGCTGCCTGGGGTCCCACTGGTGGCGTGCCGAGCGGATCGAGAACACCCGCTCCTTGGCGCGCGAACGCTCTTCGTCGCGCCGGGCGCCGCCAAACGCGCAGTCGAATCCGTAGATGTCGAGCGCCTGTTTGAGCGCCTGGGTCTTCATCACGTCGGTGTGAACCGTCGATCCGTGCGTGAACGGATTGATCCCCATCTTCAGCCCGTCGGCGTTGATGTGGACGTGGAGGTCGAGTCCCAGACGCTTCGCGGTCTCGTCGCGGAACGCAATCATCTCCCGGAATTTCCAGGTGGTGTCGACGTGCAGCAGCGGGAACGGCAGCTTCCCGGGATAGAAGGCCTTCATCGCCAGGTGCAGCATCACCGAGCTGTCCTTGCCGATGGAATAGAGCATCACCGGCCGCTCGCACTCCGCGGCCACCTCGCGCATGATGTGGATGCTTTCGGCTTCCAGCCGCTGAAGGACGGTCAGATCCATTAGAAGGTGACGCCGAACGGTTTGCGAAGAGCCACCGCGAACGCCATCGAAAGCAGGAGATAGACAATCGCCCAGGGCAGGTCCCATCGCAGAACCCGAATCGCGCGTGACGGATAGCTGACACTGATCGAGGTCACGGCTCCGCCGCCTGGTAACGGAGGTTCGGCCGGATACAGCAGCTGATTCAGGAACCCTGCGGCGACGCGGACCGGCGACCGCCGAACAACACGCGCGGTCGCATCGACGGTTTTCGTAAACCTCTCGCCGTCGATCGCCGCGTTGAGCACGTACTCCCCGGGCACATCGGCGATCACCCGCCAGATGATTTCCTGGGTTGCCGGAAACCACGCGCCCGCCGTCAGCACACGAATCTCCTTCGGAACCTCGAGCGAGGCCGCAGGCACCGCCGGCGATGCTGCCGCTGTCCCTGATGCAGGTTCTGCGAGCGGCGTCGTCGACTGGCGCAGCTGGGCCTTGACCAGCGCCGGTTGCCCAGCTGTGAGACCCGCGTAGCCGTATTGGAACTCGAGCTGCGCGGCCACGAGGCCGATCGGCACGATCATCCAGAGCATCGGGACCAGCGACAACCGCAGGTAGGCGGCATTCTGTCTGAGCATCTCGCCCTGCGCCCGGAACAGCGCGGGCAGGTCGTCGTTGAACAGACGGATTTCGAACAGCGCGGCAATCATGCCTCGCTTCACCTGCTCGATCCGCCGCTGATCCGACGTCGCTCTGAACACGAGGAGCATCCCCACCGCCGTCAGCAGCGAAACGACGGAGAGTCCGACGATTGGTGGCAGCTGCCGGAAAGGAAACAGCAGGAGATCGAAGGCGGAGGCCAGCAACGCGTTCAAGATCGTCACGGCCCTACGAAATGTACCCGAGCCCTTTCAGCTTTTTCTTGATCTCGGCTTCGCTGTCGCTTTCCTCGATCGACGCGATCTCTTTCTCGAGGACGTGCGTGACGAATTCGTCGACTGATGAATAGCCGGCGATGTCGGCGCAGCGCTTCACCTTGGCGAGCAGCGCTTTGTCGAGTTTAATGCCCGATCGAAACATTCTGAACCCTTTCTGCCTTCAAGCCTCTCCGAACCCGGTCACTTCGTATTCGGGAAACCCTCGATGCCGAACTCCGCCAGGATCGCCGCCGCCAGGGTCTGCAGATTGGGCGCCCCTTTCCGAAGCGGGCGGCTGGTCAGCAGGATGCCCGGCACGCTCGCGGGATCCATGCAATGGTCGCCATTCCACGCATCGCGGTTGTCGACAATCGTCTCGGGTGTCAGACCACCGAGCGCCGACACGTCCGAGCTGCGCGTCCCCTTCGCGTATCCAACGATGGCGTCGGGCGCGATGTCTTCGTGCCCTTTGACCGTATACACCTCTTCGCGACGGAACATCCGTGAAATCGCCGGGACGCCCGTCGCCGGGTCGATCGTGCGCAAGAGCTTGTCCGAAATCTCCTTGACCAGCGCCTCCCGGTCTTCGGGGGCGACGATGCCGTGCTGCTCCCGCCCTTTGACGTTCACGTACAGCCCGTTGAGGCCGACCGCGTAGGCGCGCGTGCGCGACCAATCGACGGCGCCGAACGGTCCGGAGTCTGCCACGTCGAAGGCCGGACGCGCGGCCAGGTAGCCGTTGTCTCGCAGCCAGCTATTCAAATGGAACGAACGCCGCCACGATGCGAAGCCATGATCCGACATCACGACAAGCAGGTCGTCCTTTCCCAAAGCGCGGAGCGTGTCGCCGACGATGGCATCGAGGCCGATATACAAGTCCTCTACGACGTGCTCGTACGGGCGGTCGATCTCGGCGTCGTAGGCGGGATGCTGCGGATCCCGGGGCCGCCACATCATGTGCGACACCTGATCGACATTGCCGAAGTAATAGAAAAGGAAGCCGTCGTGAAAACGATCCAGCGTGTACGCATACTGACGCCGGACTTCTTCGCCCGCGATTTCCGCCTGTTGCAGGAATTCCGCCGGCGTCAACACCCCCGTTTTCAAGCCCTTTGTATCCTCGGGCATCCCCTGGCTGTAGAACCGCCCGGTCGCGCGAGCGAGTTCGGTGGCGTAGCGCGCCGGCGATGAGATGGGCAGGGCCGGCGCCATGGGATCGATATTGGGTGGGCTGACGTACATCTCGAAATGTGGCTCGAGCCGCTTCAGGAAGAATCGGCATTCGGCGCGCAGGTTCTGAGTCGGCGCCAATTTGAAGGCGAACGGCACCCAGTCGCTCCATTCGCCAACACTGAGCAGCCGCTCCTCGTCCCCGAGGACGAGCTTTGCATAGCGCCGGTCGGCGCTGGCGTACACCGTGAACTCCGCGGTCACGTGCTCGCGCTCGACGAGAAACGGGTTCTCGGGTCCTTCCAGAGTGCCGTGCACAACACCATCGACGAGCGGCACAGAATAAATCGCGCCCCCCGCCAGCGACCGATCAGTCGAGACGTTGGCCGACGACGTGAAAAACGAGAAGGTGCCGTAGGTGCCGAGAATGTCGGGGGTGCCCATCCCGCTCAGCTCTCGCGTCGACATGCCGGATGGCGGGAAATTCGCCGGCATCCTGACGATCGTCGTCTCGACGCCATGCTGCTCCAGGACGTCCCAGAACGGCTGGCCCTCGCGGAGCAGCTCCACTTCCCCGCTCTCGAGCGGGACCTGCCATTTGCCGAACTTCAGCGTTCGCGACCCGGCCTCGGTGCGCGTCGTGGAAAGGTACGGCTGCATCGTCTTCGGATCGCGGTGCACGAAGTCAAAGATGCCATGTCGGCCGGGATCCAGGCCCGTGATGAACGATGACCAGGCAACCGGACTTTGCGGAGGAATCGACGTTCCCAACGCGGTGAAGCTGCCGCGCTCGGCGAGTCGTGAAAAGTTCGGCAGGCGTCCGCTCGCCATCAGCTCCTTGGTCAGGCCGTAGTCGAGACCGTCGAACCCCAGGACGATGACGCGCCGGCCAATCGTCTTGTGACCGCCGGCACACGCGAAAAGGCTGACGGTCAGCGCCGCGAGCGCAAGCCACGCGATCCGTTTCATACCAGCCCGGCGAGCGGCCGGCCGTCCATGTAGCTCGGTGGCTCGATTCCGAAGAGGCGCAGCGCCGTCGGCGCAATATCGATCAGCGACGGCTGGTCGCTGTCGATCGCTCGATTGCAGAAGAACACGCCCGGAACCAGCCGCGGATCGATGCCGTGATCGCCGCTCCAAGGCTTGGCGTTGTCTTCGAAGACCGGCCCGGCGACGACGCCGGTGGCGCAATCCCACGACGTGCGGTATCCGGCGTTGTAGCCGATGAGCAGCTCCGGTGCGTTGTCGACGTACGGCCCTTCGTAGAGTGTCGTGGTGTCGAAGACCTCTCTGATTCCGATTTCGCTCCGATCGCCGTCGCGCAGGCCGTTGAGCTTGGCGATGATTTCGGCTTTCAGCGCGGACGCCTCCGCACCCGGTGCGACGATGCCTTCGCGTTCGCGGCCGCGCAGATTCAGAAACATGCCGCTGAGCCCGAGACAAAACGCTTTCGTCGCCTGCCAGTCGACGTCGCGCAGCCATTCGCCGGTGCCGTCAGCGCCGTCCTTCAGCGTCAAGTAGCCTTCACGCCGCAGCCAGCTGTTCAGATTGACCCCTCGACGAAACGAGCTGAACCCATGGTCGGAGATGACCATCAGCACGTCCCCATCGCGGAGCCGCTCGATCACGCGTCCGACCAACGCATCGTTGTGTTGATACAGCTTCTGGATCGCGTCGCGGTGCTCCGCGCCTTCACGGCCGGCGGCGGCCGGATGCCCCTGCTCCGTGTACCGCCAGAACATGTGCTGAATGCGGTCGGTCGCGTCGAAGACACAGACCAGGCTGCCAGATTTCAGGCGATCCAGCGCCGCGAAGAACATCGACTCCCGCTCGCGATCGATGTCATACGTCTGTTGCAGAAAGATGCCGTCGTCGATGACCCCTTCGTTCAACGCCCACGTGTCTTCGGCAAGTCCGAGCGTCGAATACGGACCGATTCGCTTGGCCAGATAGGTCGCGTAGTATGACGGGTGGGCAATCGGCATCGCCGGCTTCTCGGGGTCGATGCAGATCGGCGACATGTACAGCGAGAAGTGCTCGTCCATCTCGGTGACGAGCAGGCGCGAGAGACCGGTCACGTCGATACCGGGCACGGCGCGAAACCGCAGCCTGACCCAGTCGCTCAATCGGCCAGGCTCGAGATCGACGCGCACGCCCCCAATGTCGGCGTGGACGATCCGCATCGCGCGATCGAGCGAAAGGTGTAACGCCAGCTCCAAAGGGGGTTCGCCTTCGAGAAACACGTTCTCCGGACCCTGCACGGTTGCCTCGATGCGATCGCCGGCGAGCGTGACCGGCACCCGAATCCCGCCCTCCTTGAACCGGCCTGCGGACGGACGCGTCGTGAACAGCAGAAACGTCCCCTGGGTGCCCAGCAGATCGGGCGCGGACATCGCGCTCAGTTCCGCTCCATGAAAGTTGTCGGGAGGAAACGTGATCGGGACGCGCAGAATCGTGCTCCAGATCCGATGTTCACCGAGGATGGTCCAGAACGGCTTCGAGCGCCTCAACAACCGCAGCGATGGTTTGCCGAGCGGCAGCCGGTAGCGGCCAAGCTTGAGAAACCGCGGCACCTTGCCGACGCGCGTCGAAGACAGCACCGGCAGGTAGGTCCGCCGATCGCGATCGAGGAAATCGAAGATGTTGTGCCGGCCGGGATTGGTGCCGGTGCTGAACGACGACCAGGCCACTGGCGACAATGACGGGAACGTCGTGCGAAGTCGGCGATAACAGCCCATGCGAGCCAGCCGATCGAAGTTCGGCAGCAGCCCTTCCTGCATGAAGCGATCGGTCAGTTTCGGATCCTGGCCGTCGAGGCCGACGACAATCAACCGCTTGATGTGCGCGCGCGGAGCCGTCTTCCCGCGGAGCAGCCGGAACAGCGCACGAAACGGCCAGAAGAGCAGCGATGCGATCGCGACGACCACCGTCGTCAGCAGAACGAAGAACGACGACAGGAGCGCAAACCCGGCGCCGGGGCCGATGTAGGCCTCGGTGGGAACGGTTGCCGCCAGCACGAGCGCGAGCGTCCACGCCAATACGACCTGACGCCGACCCACTCAGATCTCCGTTTTCCTGCGATTTCGGTAGAGAGCCGGATCGGCGATTGCCGCCATCCGTTCCACATCGAGCGTACCACCGAGGAACCCATTGATTCGCCCGGCGGCGTCCCGCGGGTTCTGGACGACGTCGCGATAGTCGACGCTCAACGTGGAAAAGCACGACCGGTTCGCCATGAATCGCGCGACTTTCTTGAGATGATCTTCGTACATTCGCAGCATTTGCTCGTCGTCGGCCGCACCCGGCGCCTCGCCGCGATGGGCGAGCATCGCGTTCTGCGACGCCAGGACCTCGCGTAAATCACGCTGCATGAAGATGACCCGGTAGTCGTAGGTCTCGGGCAGCCAGGTGAGGAGGAACGAGATGATCTTAACAGCTTTGCCGCGCGCCTCGGCGAGCCAGGCAAGATCGCCGCCCTTGTCCAGCTCTTTGACCGGCTCGTATTCGTAATACCCCTTCGGATTGCTGATGTCGGCGGTCCGGATGCCGTCCGCAAGAATCGGGATGCCGCCCCCTTCGAGCATCCTCATCGCCATCGAGGTGCCGGAACGCGGAAGGCCGGAGACGATGACGATCGCCTTTCCGTAGCGGAGTCGCCGGACGAGCTGTCCGAAAGATGTCATGAGTGATCGACCAACAGCCGGGCGGGTCTGGATTGTCAGTCTACAGTCTGCCTGATCGTGCAGAAACGCGACCAAATCTGCACGAGGCTGCCCGCGGCCGCGCGGGCATTCAAGCTGCTCTAGCCATCGGACAGATGGACTCCACACCGACCGGCCGGGCTGTTCTCGACAAGCGAAAAACCGTTCTGAGCCTCGCGTCCGGCGCCGCCGCCGCGCTGGCCACGACGACCGACAGCAATCCGGTGACGGCGTTGCAGCAACTCTGCCGCTCGGTGCCGGTCGTCGATCTCGTCAACCTGCTCGCCGTCACCGCCGCGCAGTGCCACGCGAGCGATGTCCACATCGAGCCGCGCCACGATCACGTCGCGGTCCGCTACCGGCTCGACGGCCTGCTGACCGCCATCACCCACCTGCCCAAATGGATGGATGCCGCCCTGACGAGCCGGGTAAAAGTGCTGGCCGGCATGGATATCGCCGACAAGCGGCGGCCGCAGGACGGCCGGCTCGCGATCAAGGGCGAGTCCGGCGACATCGTCTTCCGCGTGTCGACGCTTCCCACGCAGTACGGCGAAAAAGTCGTGATGCGTCTGCTTCACGAGCACACCGTCGTGCCGCCGCTCGACTCGCTGGGCCTGTCGGACGTCAATCTGGCCCGCCTCAAGGGACTGCTTCGCCATCACCACGGCATGATTCTCGTCGTCGGCCCGACGGGAAGCGGAAAGACGACGACGCTCGCCTCGGCGCTGTCGTCGCTGCAATCGGGCGAGATGAACATCATCACGCTCGAGGATCCGATCGAGTATCCGCTCCCCTGCGTCAACCAGACGCAAATCAACGACAAGGCGGACCTGACCTTCGCCGCCGCGCTGCGCGCGGCGCTGCGTCAGGATCCTGACGTCATCATGCTCGGCGAGATTCGCGATGGCGAGACGGCCAAGACCGCCATGTGGGCGAGTCAGACCGGACACCTCGTGCTCTCGACCCTCCACACCAACGACGCGCCATCCGCGGTCACACGATTGATGGACATGGGCGTCGAGTCGTACACGATCTCGTCGACGCTGCTCGGCGTCGTCGCCCAGCGGCTGGTCCGCAAGCTGTGCCTGCATTGCCGCAAGCCGAGCACCAGCTCGGCTCGCCTGCTGGCTGAATTCGGATTGGACGAGGCCGAAATCGCGGGCGCGAAGATCTTCGGCCCCGGAGGCTGCTCACACTGTCACTACACCGGATACCGCGGCCGCGTCGGCATCTACGAAATCCTCGTCACGACCCGCGCGTTGCGATCGCGCATCGTACAAGGCATCCGCGACGACGACGGCCTGCGAGAGGTCGCGCTCGACGAAGGCATGGTCGGGATGCCCGAAGACGGCCTCTCGAAGG
This sequence comes from uncultured Acidobacteriota bacterium, assembly GCA_963792175.1. Lineage (GTDB taxonomy): Bacteria > Acidobacteriota > Vicinamibacteria > Vicinamibacterales > CAVVIG01 > CAWBVG01. The sequence continues at coordinate 68,504 of CAWBVG010000048.1, read as the reverse complement.
TGATGCTCGGGATCACCTCGATCGAAGAGCTGCTCAGGGTCGTCAACCGGCCGTGCGCGGCGCGCCGATCGACTCGCGGCACCTGTGCCATGACGGACAGTCTGCCGCCGCAGCACGAGTCGCACGAGCTGCTGCGGCTCGAGCGGTCGAACCGGACAGCGACATGACATCCGCTGAAGCGCTGCTCGGCATCGCCCTGCCGGCCTCGATCGACGAGGTGAAGCGCGCCTATCGCCGGCAGATCTCCCGATACCACCCGGACAAGGTCCACCACCTCGGCGAGGAGTTCCAGGTACTCGCAGCGGAGAAAAGTGCACAGCTGACGGAGGTGTATCGCAGGCTGGTCGAGGCGAACGGATCGGACGAGCGTATCGACGACGTGGCGGTGCCCACGGCAACGCCAGGCGAAGAGCCTCGTGTCGAGGATGTCTCGGCGCCTCCACCCGTGAATCGGATGTCGAGCTGGCAGGCGGTGGCGGCGGGATGCCCGTCACTCATCCTGACGGCCGCCATCGATCGCGTGTCGCAGGCGGTGAGGTTGACGCTGCCGCGCGCGGACGAATTCTCGGTGCCGGGCTTTTCGGGGGCCTGGAAGACGCGGGCCGATTGGCGTGGCCTCCTGAAACGGCACCCGATTGAAGGCGTTCTGTTGCGAGCGCCCGCCAGCGACATGCCCGTGAATCGTCAGCGCGCGCCGCGCATCCGACCCCTGGTATCCGGCGTCGACGGCGCGATCGTGATCGTCGATCTGGTCGTCGGACCGCTGGCGATCGAACCGCAGACGCCTTCGAACGCTCGTCCACCGTCGTCACGTGGAGAGCGCGACGTGCACGTCGTGACACTCGACGCGATGACCTGGAGGGCATGCATGCCGCCAGAGGCGCCGCCGATCGCGCATCTCATCCTCGCCCGCGTGCGCGACTCCAAACCCTAACACAATCATCCCTCGACCCACGCGCTGCCGAGCACGGCGGAAGCGCATTTCATCTGTTCTTTACGATCAAGCTTCATCTGTTCTTTACGATCGACCGCGGCTGATGCAACGCCAGCGGCGGCCGTGATCGGACGAGGCGTAGCGCGTCGAACGGCTCTGATGCGAAGCCGTACACAGCAGCGTGTGCGGATTACACGCTCCGCGATCGCGCTTCGCGAAGGAAGCGTACTGGGCGCAGTGTCTCGATTGGTACGACAGTTGCGACCGTGAGCAACATTCACGAACGAGCACACGTCGTACGAAGCTGTTCTTCTTCCCGCGAGACCAGAACGTCTGTCGCGTCCTCGTGAACTTCGCGAACGATCACTCGAACGCATCAGCGCTCGCGTCCGGCGAAGCGGCGTTCACGCGCTCAGCGCACTTGCGTCACCGCGAAGACGACAACGTGACAACGCTCGGGCTGTCGCACGAAGAACAGTGCGATCCACCGTCACTGAGGAGGTCAAATGAGTCAGTTCGCAGGAACCGGGTTTGGAATCGGAACGCCAGCCATCTATCCGATGGCACAGAATCCCTGGGGCTTCGCTCCGTACATCGGCGCGGGATTCGGCGGCCAGACGTCGACTCAACAAATCACGCAGCTGTTGCAGATCGTGCCGCAACAGCTTCAGCAGGTACAGGCCCTTCAGCAGCAGCAGTTCGCGCTGCTCCAACAACTGTTGTCCATCGTCCCCTCGCAGCTCCAGCAGCTTCAGCAACTCATCCAGGTCGTTCCCCATCAGGTCCAGCAGCTGCAGCAGCCCTATCAACCGTTTGGTGCCGGACTCTCGGGCCCGCTGGGATTCGGGCTGGTGCCACAGGCGTTCGGCGGCGGACAAACCGGCCACGTGATGTAGGTCGGCTGACGCGATCCAATCGGCCTGCGGCCGCGTTGAGGATGGCCGCAGGCCGCAAGACGGAACGGTAACTCGGCACAGAACGAGAACAGGAGAGTTCCGAATGAACGAGACGATCTTTGGTTCGGGAACGCCGGTGTGGACGGCGATGCCGTCGATCGGGCTGGCTTATCAGCCGATGAATGTCAGCAATCGCCCGATCGCGCCGCCGCTTTTCAGCTCGACGGCGATCCCCGGCGGTATCGGCGGTGCGTTGACTGGCGCAGGCCTGTCCGCCCAGCAGAATCTGGCTGGGTCCGGGTATGTGGCGCCTTATCCATTCGCGCCAGCCCCGCGCCGGCGCTACCCGGCCACGACACGAACGGATGGGTAACCGCAACTTCGCTCCTGACGGCCGTCGCCCAACGCCGCGGACAGCCGCAAGGGCCGGTCAACGATCACGAGGTCGAGGACTTCATCTACGACGCGCTCGACTTGCTCCCGGGAACCACCGATGTGGAGGTCCGTTCTGAGAACGGCCGTGTCACGCTGACGGGCGTCGTGCAGCACAAACGCACCAAACGGGACGTCGGCGAAATCGCGTGGGCGCTTCCCGGTCTTCAGGATGTCCAGAACAACGTCTCGATCACGTCGCGGCGCAGGGGACGAGCCGGCCGCGAGGCCGAACCGCCCGCCGCGTCAGCGCGGAAGCAGGGGTGAGCGCGACTGCACAATCTCGGTCCGTCGGGCACTAGAATGAACGGCGGATGGAGCCGTTCGAGGAAGCCGTCCGGACAGGCGACGCGGCGGCGGTTCGGGCTCTGCTGACGAAGCAGCCCGAGCTGCGCGCCGCGATCGACCGCCCCGCCTTCGACACCGCGCCCGCCATCGTGTTCAGCCGGCACAATCGAGCAATGGTCGATACGCTGCTCGACTTCGGCGCCGATATCAACAGCCGCAGCCAGTTCTGGGGCCGCACCGTGGGTGTGCTCGACGACAACACGGACGACATGCGCGCCTACCTCATATCGCGTGGGGCGCTGCCCGAGATCGGCGACTTCGTGGCCGCGGTCAAGGCGAAGGACCCGGCGCGCGTGCGGTCGCTCCTGACGGCGACGCCTGCCTTGCGGACGTTCATCGATCGGCCGCTCTTTCATTTCGGCGCTCAAGCGATCGTGACCGCCAAGGACGATCGCCTCATGGTCGACACGCTGCTCGAGTTCGGCGCGGACATCAACGCGCGCAGCGATTGGTGGGCGGGCGGCTTCGGCGTGCTCGACAACACCAATCCCGAACAGGCCGCCTGGCTCATCGACCGCGGCGCGCGCGTCGACATCCACGCCGCGGCCGCGCTGGGCCGATTCGAACAGGTGCGAGCGATGCTCGCGGCGGATCCTTCGCTCGTGCACGCTCGCGGCGGGGACGGCCAGCGGCCGCTCCACTTCGCGAGCACCACCGCGATCATCGATCTGCTCCTCGAGCACGGCGCCGACATCAACGCCCGCGACGTCGATCACCAATCGACCGCCGCGCAGTACCGAGTGCGCGACACCGGGCTGTGCCGGCACCTCGTCGGGCGCGGCGCCGACATCGACATCTTCATGGCAACCGCCCTTGGCGACCCGGCGCTGGTCGAGCGTGCGCTGGCCGAGAATCCAGCCGCCATCTCGGCTCGCATCGGCCACCCGGGATACGCGCCGGTGCCTCCCGGCCATATCTATCAATGGAAACTCGGCGACGCGGGACCGTCCGTCCTGCTGGTCGCCGCCAGGTACGGCGGACGAGGGGTGTACGACCTGCTCTTCAGCCGCAGCCCGGTCAAGGAGCAGTTTCTCGCCGCCTGCATGAACGCGGACGGCGCGGGCGCGTCGAAGGCGCTGGCGGCGCAACCAGACCTGGTGAAGGAACTCGGGCGCGAGGATCACGGTCAGTTGAACGAAGCCGCCGCGGCGAATGCCTTGCCAGCGGTCCTGCTGATGTTGAACGTCGGGTTCGACGTCAACGTTCGCGGCGGCGAGGGCTTCACGCCGGTCGCGAGCGCGGCGCTCCGCGGCCTGGTCGGCGTGGTCCGCACCCTGATCGCGCACGGCGCCGATCTGGAGATTCGCAACGACTATGGCGGCACCGCGCTCGGCAGCTGCCAATGGGGCTCGTTGAATTTCCGGCACCGGGACGGAGACTATCCGGCCTGCGCAGAGGCGTTGCTGCAAGCCGGAGCGCGGCTGTCCGCAACGGATTTCGGCAGCGAGGCGGTGCAGGTGGTGTTGCGGCGACATGCCGCCGGGAGTCGCGAGTGACGAAGATCATCATGATGCTGTTCGGAGCGCTGCTGGCGGTGTCGTGCACCAGTCCCGCGGTCTCGAAGGCGGTCGGCACAGGGGCGGACGGCGCCACGCCGATTGTCGTGCGCACGTCGGAATCGGCGGTCGTCGTCGAAAACCATGCCGGCCGTGCGCTGCTGAACGTCCGTATCACGCTCACCGCGCCGGATACGGCGAAGCCGTTCATTCTCGTGGTGCCGACGCTCGAGATCGGCGCGACGTCCGAGCAGCCGCTGACGGGGTTCAGGAGCGAAGACGGGACGATGCTCGATCCGTCCGCCGTCCATCCGGCTCAGGTGGCGATTACCGCCAGGGACACGCTGGCCAAGAGCTACGACGTGACAGTGCCCTGGAATCGCTGAGCGCCCCGGGGCACGCACGCGCGTCGAATCAACCGGCTGTCACGCGCGACCGGCGCCGGCGGCGAATCGCCGCCGCCACGCCCGTCCCCAGGAGGACGATGGTTCCCGGTTCGGGGACGGCGGCTGTCGTGGTCACCGAATCCGGCATGTAGACGAGCTGATCCTGCGCCGGCGTGCCATTGGCCCAGAACAGGTTCAGGACCTTCACGCCGTCGTTCGACCAGCCGCCGAGGATCGCGAGGTGCGCGGCGCCGATCAACGCGGCCGAGTTTCCCCAGTAGACACTGGTCTCGCCTTCGAGCTTCCAGATCGACGACTGAATGTCGTCGGACGAAAACGCGCCCAGCAGACCGCGCGAGAAGTTCGACATGATCCACGCGGTTTCCGGTTCGATCGGATCCGGACCGCTCGCATCGTCTGCATGGTCGGTGATCGACCCGACGCGGAAGTCCGCCGAGTAGTTGATGTATTGCGTCTCCTGCACGCAGAAGGTCAGGAAGTCGGCGACGGCGCTGTCGGTGACGTCGTGAATCTTGAACGCTCCACCGCCGAGCGTGCCAAGACTTCCGTTGAAGTGGACCCAGTCGCCGGCTTCGATTGGATTCGCAGACGATCGCTGTGCGATCAACAGCATGCCCGCGCACGCCAACGTCCGAATGAAGACACTCATCATGGTTCATGCGGGAGCAAGGGCGCTGCCGGCGTACAACGGCACCGTTGCACAGGCATTTACGCGGCGGCGCCGCGCTGGCCGCGATCGGATGACTTTCGGGCAGGGAATGGCAGTTAAAAGGCGGCGCCGCTATGCTTACGAGCGTGATTGACGGATCTGTCATTCGAAGGCTTCGACTCGTCGCGTTCTGGACTGCACTCGCGAGTCTGGCGCCGGGCTCCGCGCTGGCGCAGATCAAAGCGCAGATTCCGCCAGGCATCACGCCCGCCTGGGACAAGGGCATTCAGCCGATCAGTCGCGACAACTACTGGAACGCGGTGGAGTGCGGCAAGCAGGGCGGGGAGCGGCCGGCGTGTGTGTTCTACGAGACCGGCTTCTGCAAGAACGACGATTTCGTGATCGCGCTCTTCACGCCGTACAAGCTCGTCGCCTACGAGACATGGCAGGCGACGCGCAAGCGCCAGGAGCCGCTGGCCACGAGCTACGCCGACGCGCAGAAAACCAGAATCACCATCGGCATCACGCCGGCGAAAGGCTCGAAGAACGCGATCACGGCCGTCTCGATCGCACGCGGCGGCCGCGTCATCAAACCGGCGACCCAGGCGCTCGACGCCCCCGGCGGACGGTTCATCTTCGACTTCGCGGCGTTCGCTCCGACCAGCGACATCACCCTCGAACTGGCCGGCAGCAGCCGGACGATCAGCTGCCTTGTGGAAAAATCAGTCCTTGCCCGATTGCGCTGACGCGAGGCGCGCCGCAGCGGTCGCGGCGTCGATACCGGACACGCGGACGCTCTTCTGACGCGATCGCTCGCCGGACGCGATCGACACCGCTCGCTTCGGAACCGCGAGCGCTCTGGCGATGACGTCGATCAGCTCATCGTTCGCCGCGCCCTCGACTGGCGGCGCGTGCAGTCGCACCAGCCAGGCGTCCCCGCGCCTGCCGGCAACGCCGGACTGTGCCGCGCGGGGAATCACGCGGACGCTGATGACAACCGCCGTGGCATCCGTCGAGCCACTGAGGCCTGGACGCATCAGTGCGTCAGTCCGTACATGATGTAGTTCACGCCGAGTTTGTAGGCCTCGTTGGTCTCGTCGAACGGCCGCAGACCGCGGCCGGACCACTCCCAGTACCTGTGAAATGTCCGTGTTGTAGTTGACGATCATCTGCAGGCGCTTTGCGGGATCGTTGTCCTCGAAGACGCCGCGAAACACCGGCGGACCGGCGTTGTAGGCCTGCGGGAAATTCTCCAGCGTCTCGATTTCGAAGAAGCAGTGGAAGATCGGATGAGAGGCCTGCATCTCCACGAAGCGGGCGCCCGGCAGCACGCGCTGCATGTTCCGCTCGAAGGGTTCCCAGCCCGGGCTCCCGAAATCGCCGGTCGCCTTGAAGTCGTCGACGATGACGAAGCCGCCTTTCTGGATGTAGGTGCGCAGCGCCGCGGCCTGGGTATCGGTGAGCGTCCACCAGCTCACTTCGATGATGTAGGCCACCGGGTACTTGAACAGCTCGGGATCGTCGAGCGCCAGCGTGTTGATCTCTTCCTCGTTGGCGCCGAGGTAGCTGAGCTCGTTCATGATCTTCATCAGGTTCTGCTCGGCCATCGGATAGCCGTGCGCCCATGCCGGCAGCCCGCGGTACCAATAGCCGCCGGGCGCTGATTCGTAATTCACGCGGACGAACGTGAACCGCCCGTCGTAGCGGGCGTTCGGCTGGACCTGAAGCCGGACGCGCCCGCCGAACCCGAAGCCGCCGCCCACCTGCGCGAGCGCCGCGGCGGCGGCGATCACGACGATCGAGGCGGCGATGAGCGATCGGGGACGCGCGGCGGTGGGCACGATCGGAGCATAGCGAATTTCTGATAAGGTATCCGCAAATCTGCGTTCAGGCTTCAGTCCTCGAGGAGACGCCATGCGGTCGATCATGTCTGCCATACCGTTGTCCTGCGCGTTCGTCCTGTGCGCCGCGCTCGGCGCGCTGGCGCAGGCGCCGACGCTGCCCTACGATCACGTCCACCTGAACGTCCCGGATCAAGCGAAAGCGGTCGAGTGGTATCAGAAGAACTTCGGCGGCAAACCGACCACCGAGGCGCCCGATCGACTGATGTTCGGCTCCACCCGGCTCATCTTCCTCAAAAACGCCGATGGCAAGCCGAGCGCCGGCAGCTCGATCGATCACATCGGCTTTTCGTTCGCCGATCTCGACGCGAAGATGAAGGAGTTCGAGGCGGCGGGAGTGAAAATCGTCACGCCGGTGCGCGACGTTCCCAACCTGTTCAAGCTCGGATTCGTCGAGGATCCGTGGGGAACGAAGATCGAAGTCGTGCAGGACACCGGGTTGCTGGGACTCCACCACATCCACCTGCGCGCCGCCGATCCCGCCGAGATGTTCACGTGGCTGCTCGCCAAGTTCGGCGGCGAACGCACGAAGTTGAAAGGACAGATCGACGCGGTCAAGTACAGCGCCGCCGGCTTCAGCGACATGTGGGTGCTGGTGCAGCGCGGCGAGTCGACGCCGAGCGACGGGCACGCCATCGACCACATCGGCTGGCGCGCCACCAACCTGGTCGAGAAGATTGCGGAACTGAAGACCGCCGGCGTGAAGGTGCTGACCGAACCGCGTCCGCTCACGCTCGCGGACAAGACGACGATTCAGTTCGCGTATGTCGAAGGACCCGCGGGGACGAAGATCGAGCTCGTGCAGCGGCCGCGGTGAGCGGCGGCGGCGTATGGGACGGTTCCGTCACCAATGCCATGAGCGCGAACCACGCGAAGAACGCACCGTAGCGCGTGTACCAGAGATTCATCTGTCGATCCCGCACCGAGGCGAGCACGACGCCGGCGATCACCGGAAACGCCTGAACGACCGCGCAGTTCCGGAATAGTGCCGCCCGATCCATTGGCATGAACGAGAGGCCGACGGCAAGAGCCGCCATCAGGACGATCAGCGCAATTCCTAGATGTGGAAGGAGCTGATTGAAGACGAGCAGGCGATTCGCCGCTTCGAGCGGCCCGAAGTGGCGGGGATCGTGGAAATAAAACGGCAACGTGAGCGCCGCAGCCGTCCCGCAGGTGAGCGCCACCGCCCGCGCCGCGGTTCTCCACCCGGCGCGTTGATAGAGGTAGCCCCCCGCCAGCGGCACGAGCAAGAGGAAGTTGGCGCGTGACGCCAGCGTGAGCCCCCAGGCGATGGCGGCGAAGTCCCGATGCGTGGTTCGCACGAGCCACCACAGGCCCAGCAGCACGGAGATCACGTTTGCGAGATAGCCGGTGCCAGTGACCACTTTGTACACGACCTCGGGGCTGAGCGCGACGACGACCAACGCCAGCTCCAGCGCCGTGCGGCTGTTGGCGTCTTCCCTGACGGCCAGAAAGAATATCGGGAGCCACCAGAGGTTCTGGAGCGCGCTCGTGCCGAGCGCCACGAATGGAGTGGCGAGGATGAACGCCCCCGGAAGATGATGGAGCACGTTGCCGAGATACGTGGTGTGCGCGTACGGAAAGCGACCTGCGAGAAGCGCCATCGCGCCGAGATTCAGCGCGTCGTCATCGTCACTGCCGGCGCCCGCGGCGTGAGTATTCGCGATCGGGTAGACGACGAAAAACGCGACGGCGACGAGGACGGATGCCAGGAGCACGAGCCACACCAGGGTCCGGGTCGACAGGCGCGTGAACACACGCCGTCCCAGCGCGACGCTCGCAGCCACGCCGATGCTGTAGACGATCGTGCCTTCCCAACCGAGGTATTTGTGGACGACGAAGGACGATGGCAAGACGAGCACGAGCCAGAGACAGAGAGCGTCCTGTCGTGAGCTCGTCATTCGCGCGATTGTACGCGGGCGCGGCATGAGGAGGCGTCCACGTCTCCCGCGCTCGCGGTTCTTCCGGCTGACGCCGGCGGATTGGTGGCTGCTCGTCGCAGCGGCTCTCGCGCAGGTCGCGGCAGCGGCCGCGTTGCACGCGATGCCGTTGCCGGCGTTGCGAACCCGCGCCGGCCGACTGCGCCGGCCCGCGCAGTTCCTCGTCCGCGGATCCGACGAGCGCATCATCTGGGCGATCGAGGCTACCGGGCGACGGCTCGGCCGCTTGAGCACCTGCCTGCTCCGAGCGCTTGTCGCCGAACTGTTGCTCGACACCGGGAACGGCACCATCTGCCTCACGATCGGAATCAGGCGGACCGCGGATACGCTCGAAGCGCACGCGTGGCTCGCGCGCAACGGCCGCGTGCTCATCGGTGCGCCGGCCGACGAGTACACTCCGATGGTCGATTGGACGAGCCCGTCTGCCTCACGTTCGTGACCGATCGATTTCGTTGCGCGCCGCGGATGCGCGTTCTTTACAATGACGGGCGTGACGGATCTTCTCGAGACCGCGACGAATGGCTCCTCCAGCTTCGAGGCTGGAGCCGGGTCGCGCTATCGATACGGCGTCTACGGGATGGTCATCTCGAGCGACACGCCACTCGACTTGCCGTCAGACACGCACGGCGGCGTGGCCCGGGTGGAGTGTGTCAGCGCTCCGGCCATGGCGTTTCTCGCAGCGACGGAGACGGGCGGCGACGACGGGGACACAGACAGCTGGTACCGGTACGTCGTTCTTCGAGACGGCTCGACGTATGTCCGGTGGCGCACGATCGGCGAGTTCCTCGTCGCCGCCGACGGCCGCCGCATCATGTTCCGCCGGTTCGATCGGGCCTCCCTCGAATCGTTCCAGGTCTATCTGTTGGGGCAGGCGCTGTCTTTCGCGCTGGTCCGGCAAGGCTTCGAGCCCCTGCACGCCACGGCCGTCGTCGTGGACCGTCGCGCGGTCGCGTTTCTCGGCAGCAATGCATTCGGCAAGTCGAGTCTGGCCGCATGTTTCCTGGAGGCCGGCTCCCGCCTGCTGACCGACGACCTGCTGATCCTGCGTGAATCGGGCAACCGCATCCTCGCGTACCCGGGTCCTCCGCGCCTCAAGCTGTTCCCCAAGATCGCCCGGCGGTTTCTCGGCCAGGACGGCGCGAACCGCGTTCACATGAACCCGGATACGGACAAACTGATTCTGCCGATCGAGGAACATCGGCGACAAGGCCGGCCGGTTGCACTCGACGCCATCTACGCGCTCGCCGCCCCGCGCGATGCGTGCCGCACGCCCGGCGTGAGCGGTCGAGAGCCTGTCGCCGCGCGAGGCCTTTCTGGAGCTGCTGAAGGGCACGTTCAACCGTCGGCTCACGAATCAGTCGCGCTTGGCAGCGACAATTCGGCTTCGCGGCCAGGCTGACCGACCTCGTCGCGGTCAAGAAACTGACCTATCCGCGGGCGATCGAGCGGCTGCCCGAGGTCCGCGAGGCCGTGCGGGCCGATCTTGCTCGCGATGCGCGCCCGGCGCTGAACATCCAGCCCGGGTTTCTCGACTGAGGGGCGATGACGATGGTCTCTTTTTCGGAGCGTCTGACCGTGGCTCCGGACGTGCTGTTTCGTCTCGTGGGCGACGAAGGCGTACTGCTGAATCTGAACACGAGCTGTACCTGGGTCTTGAACCCGGTGGGCACGCGCATGTGGAATGCCTCACCAGCGCCAGCTCGATCCAGGCGGCCTACGACGCATTGCTCGCGGAGTACGAGGTTGAACCGGCGCAGTTGCGCGCGGACCTCGAGGAATTCATCCAGCAGCTGCTCGGCCAGAAACTGATCGAGGCTGGTCCTGCGCATAGAGGCATCGCACGAGCCGGCATGAGCGGCATTGTCGGCATTCTGAATCTGGACGGATCGCCGGTCGATGGCGGCCTGCTCGGTCGGATGACGGCGTACCTGGGCTTTCGCGGCCCGGACGGCCAGCGCGCGCTGGGCAGGAACAACGTCGGCTTCGGTCATACGCTGCTGAGAATCACCGAGGAGTCGGTGCGCGAGGCGCAGCCATTCACGCTCGACGGCCGGCGATGGATCGTCGCCGACGCGCGAGTCGATGCGCGGCAGGATCTCATCGCCGAGCTCAGGGCGCGAGACCAGCAGGACGTCGCCTCCGACGCGACGGACGTCGAACTGATCCTCCGCGCCTACTGCTGTCTGGGGTGAGGATTGCGTGAGCCGGCTGCTCGGCGACTTCACGTTCGCCGTCTGGGACGAGCCGCGACAGCGTCTGTTCTGCGCGCGGGATCAGCTCGGCGTCAAGCCGTTCTTCTATGCGCAGCTCGGGCAGACGGTCCTCTTCAGCAACACGCTCGACTGCATCCGCCTGCATCCGGCGGTGTCGCGCGATCTGAACGATCCGGCGATCGCCGACTTCCTGCTGTTCGGCGCCAACCAGGAGATCGACACCACCTCGTTTCGCGACATCCGGCGGCTGCCTCCGGCCCACAGCATCACCTGGTCGAATGGCATGGCGCAGTGCCGCCGGTACTGGACGCTGCCGGTCGAGGAGCCGATCCATTTCAAGCGCGCGGACGATTACTCGGACCGGTTCACGGAGCTGCTGCGCGCCGCGCTGCGCGATCGGCTGCGAACCCGGCGCGTCGGCGTGTTGATGAGCGGTGGGCTGGATTCGCCGACGCTCGCGGCTGTCGCGCTGAGCCTGTTGCGCGAGTGTTCCAGCGACTTTTTTCTGCAGGCGATCACTTCGGTGTACGATCGGCTGATCCCGGACTCCGAGCGACATTACGCCGGTCTGGTTGCGGACTACTTGAACATTCCCATTCGGTATGACGTGAGGGACGACGAGACGTCGATCGCCGATTGGGATCAGGTGTCGGTCCACACGCCTGAGCCGGTCGACAATCCGCCGGCATTCGCGGCCGGCGTCGAGTTCTTCAAGAGCGATGACCCCGCAGGCGCGGCGTGTTTCTGTATGGAGAAGGACCCGATAACGCGCTGCGGTACGAGTGGCGCCCCTACCTGTCGCATCTCGTGGCCCGACGACGCGTGGCGTTCGACTGGTCCGCGCGCTGTCGAGCGATCTGTTGATGCATCCGCGCGTGCCGTTCTGGTCATCGATTCGGCAGTTGGCCGGCGCCAGGAGGCACACCGGAAGCGGTGGCGGGAACTGTTTCCCGGCTGGCTCAACGAAGAATTCGCTGACACGGTGCGGCTGCAGAGAGAGATGGGAAGCGCGAGCAGCGGACGACTTCGTCACCGCACCCCGTCAGGCCTCTGGGCTACGACGGGTTCACCGCGACCTCGATGGCAGCCGCTGTTTGACGACTGCGACATCAACGGCGCCTTGAGTCACTGCGAGATTCGGCATCCGTTTCTCGACCTGCGGCTGGTGCAATACATGCTGGCGCTGCCCGCCATGCCGTGGTGCCGGAACAAGCTGATCATCCGCAGGTCGATGCGAACGGCGTTGCCGGGATGTGCTCGCGCGAAAGAAAGACGACGATTCCGGTGAGCCCCGATTTCAAGCGGGTCCTCGCGTCTGGATTGCCCCGCCTGGTGCCGTCGCCGGATCTGTTGCAGCTACGTGAACCCGGTCAAGATTCCTTCAGCATGCCGAAGAGCTCGCTCGAGTTGCGCGCCGCGTTGCGGCCGCTTGGCTTGAATTACTGGCTGCGGAATCTCGCCATACCACTTAAACGGGGAGATCCGTGATGAAACCGCACGAATGCGCCCGTCAAGGACGAGAACCCGAGCGCAGGCACCAACGCGCAAGGCGTACCAGAAGCCACAGTTGCAGGTGTACGGCGACCTGGCCGAGATCACCAAGGCCGTGGCCGGCTCGAAGACCAACGACGGCGCCGGTCACCCGAACAAGCACTTCACGTCCTAGGCCGGCCGCTGAGCGCGAAGGCGATTCCCCGCGCCGTGCGCTGAGCATTCGGGTCCCACAGGCTATGGACCCTCGCAGCGATTCCGAGTCGTCGTGGCTGGCCGCGCTCCTCGCCCCGGTATCGCCGGACGAATTCCTCTCGCGATACTGGGCCAAGCAGCATCTGCTTCTGCCGCGGTGCCGCCGACAGATTCTCGGCTTGCTCTCGTGGACGGTCGCTCAACGAGATTGCTCGGCGCACCATTGGCGCGAGCCCCGTCGATTCCGGCTGGCCCGTCAGGGACGCGACCTCGACCCTGCCAGTTACTCGGATATCGCGGCGTCACATGCCAGGATCCGCGCCAGCGACGTCACCGATCAGCTTCGGCGCGGCGCGACGCTGTCGTTCGATGCGATCGACGAACTGCACGAGCCACTCACCCGCCTGAGCGAATCGTTCGAGACGTTCTTCCGCAGCGACACGCAGATCAACCTCTACGCGGCGTGGCGTGCCCTGCACGGCCTCGATCTGCATCGTGACGACCAGGAGGTGTTCATCCTCCACCTGGAGGGACGAAAGCGGTGGCTCCTCTATGGGTTCTCAGTGGATGGCGTGGATCGCACCGGGCTGGGCAGCGCGGTCGGTGCCGCCGGCCGGCGCATCGCTCGACCAGGTCCTCGAGCCCGGCGATCTCCTGTACATCCCCAGGGGCTGCTATCACGTGGCGGTGCCGATGAACGAGCCGGCGCTTCATCTGACGGTGGGCGTCAAGACCCCTCGCGGCATGGATCTGTTGCTGTGGATCGTCAACCGGCTGCGCACGCACGAAATGGCCGACCGCGAGCTGCCGCTCTTCGCACCGCCCGCCGAACGGCTCCGCTACGCGAGGAGTTGCGACGTGCGCTGCTGGATGGCCTTGTCCCCGATCTGGTGGAACAGTACTTCTGCGAGACCGGCGGCAATTCCAAGACGCGGCCCTCGTTCAATCTTCCGTGGAGCGCGACGCCCGAGGGCCTGCCTGCGGGCAACGGCTTTCTCGTCAGGTTGAAAGGCCGCTGCTCACATTGTCGCAGCCGGTGGCCAGGATGGGGAGGCGATCGAAGTGCGGTGCCGCGGACGCAGATGCAGGTTCCCGCGAAGCATGCAGTGGATCATCGAGCAGCTGGACGACAACACGCCACTGCCGATCAGCCCACCTGATTGACGCCGTCGCCGGCCGGCTCGACGAAGGAATGGTTCGCACGCTGGTGGGCATGCTGCTGACGCACGATCTGATTGCGATTCACGAGTGAGCATGAGCGTAGGACGCCTCGGCGATCGTCGGACGAGCGCTGGTTGATCCGGCCGGCTGGACGGTCGCCTCCGCCGGCGTCGATGCGGCGTCGTTGATCGAGGCCGCGGTCCGACACCGAATCCTGCTGATGCTGGGTTGGACGCTTCGAGCCGCGGGCCGGCTCCACGATTCGCCGCCGCAATTCGTCGAGACGTTTCAACGGGCCGAACGCGCCGCGGTGATCGAGGACGTGGTGCGGCATACCGAGCTCGTGCACGTCCTCGAGGAGCTGAGTGCCGCCGGTGTCCGCGCGCTGCTCTTCAAGGGTGCTGCGCTGGCGCACAGGCATTATCCGGCCGCCCACTTGCGCGTCCGCGCCGACACGGACCTGCTCGTGCCGGCCACGGACCTGCCGATGCTGGAGCGTGTCCTCAAAGGGCGGGGCTACGTCCACCCGGCGGAGACGTCAGGACGCCTCGTCTCCTATCAATGTCATTACCACAAGATCGATCGACACGGCATCGCGCATGCGTTCGACGTGCATTGGAAGATATCGAACCTGCAGGTGCTCGCCGAACGTTTCAGCTGGGAGGAGCTGTGGGGCGGCCGGGTGCGCGTTGACGCCCTCGGTTCCGCGGCGGTGACCCCCGACGACGTCCACGCGCTGCTGCTGGCGCTCGTCCACCGGGCGGGCCATCATCCGGGCTCGCAGAATCTCCTGTGGATTTACGATCTCCACGTGCTGGCGAGCCGGCTGCGCCCAGAGGAGATGACGCAGCTTCAAGAGTTGGCAGCGGCTCGAGGGCTCGGGCAGGTTGCGGCCGAGGGCCTCGCACTCGCGCGGGACCGGTTCGGCAACCGCGCTGCGGACGCTGTTATCGATGCGCTCCGTGCCCGCCGCGGAGGAGGCTGTCAGGACGTCGCGACCCTGGAGCAGGAAGCGTGGACGCAGGCGCGCGTGCTACGCCTCGATCTCGACGCGCTGCCCAACTGGCGGGCGCGCGGCCGCCTGATCCGGGAACACCTCGTGCCGCCGGCAAGCTACATGCGCGCGCGATACGGTGTCCAATCGAACGTTCTGCTTCCAGGTTTGTACGTCTGGCGCGCGCTTGCCGGTGCCCCGAAGTGGCTTCGCCGCCGGAGCGCTGACGACTGAGGGTGCGGCGCCGGGCGTTCTACCCGTTGTATCTGACCATGACGACGGTGACGTCGTCGCTCTGCGTCGCATCGGCGCAGAACGCCTTGACGTCGGCGAGCAGCGCGTCGAGCACCTCCTGCGGGCTCTTCGCCGACGTGTGCGCGCGCGCAGGCCAGCAGCCGATCGTCGGTGTATTCCTCGCCCGCCGGATCGAGCGCCTCGGTGACGCCGTCGCTGAAGGCGATGATCAGATCGCCTGGCTTCAGCGTCAGGCTTTCCTCCTCGAACGACGCGTGCTCGAAGAGGCCGAGCACCACGCCTCCGGTTTCCAGCCGCCGGATCTCGGACCCTGACACCAGCAGCGGCGCGTTGTGTCCCGCGTTGCAGTAGGTGAACGACCCGTCCGGCGCCAGCATGCCGTAGAACGTCGTCAGAAACCGCGATTCGATGGCGCGGCGGAACAGGCCGGTGTTGAGGCGCGTGATGAGCGTCGCCGCGCCGGTCTGATAGGTAGCCTCCGCGCTGAACATGCCCAGCACCGCCGCCGCCAGCAGCGCCGCCGGCGATCCTTTGCCCGCCACGTCGCCGAGGATGAAGCCGAAACGTCCGGTTGGCAGATCGACGTAGTCGTAGAAGTCGCCGCCAACCGCGCGGCACGCGACCGACTCCGCCGCCGTCGAGAAGAAATCGCCTTCGCGAGTTGCCACCGGCAGCAGCGATTGTTGAATCGCCGCGGCCACCTTGAGCTCCTGCTCGAACTTTGCTTTGTCGAGCGCTTCGCGATACAGGCGCGCGTTCTCGATCGCGAGCGCGGCTTCGGCCGACAGCGTGTCGAGCGCCGCGGTCGCCGAGGCGGACCGCAGGGCGCCCCGCTCGCGGCTGTCCAGATACAACACCCCGATCAGCTCGTCGGCGACTTTTTGCTCGGCGCGCTCCACGTAGCGCACCAGGCGCAGGGGCGTGCACAGCACGTGGCGAATCCCGAGCGCGACCGTGCCGGTGTGGAGCTGCGCCAGGTCGCCGTCGAGGAGGTCTTCGACGATCGTCTGTTTGCCGGTGGCGAAGACGGACTCCGGGATCTTGCGGCTCGTCTCGAACGTGCGGCCGGAGAGCGTCACCTTCCCTCGCGCACGGGCAAGCTTGAATTCCAGCTGGCCAGTTTTGCTGTTGGCCATCATGATGAAGCCCCGTTCCGCACCGGTCACTTCGATCGCGGAGTCGAGTACCAGCGACAGCACTTCCTCGAGTACGCGGCCCGAACCGAGCGCGCGCAGACTCTCGAGCAGCGCCGCCATCTGGCGCAGCTCCGTCGCCGCGGAGATCGCGCTCCGTTCGACCGACGGCGCCTCGTCGTCGACGAAGAAGACGATTTCGGTGTCGCCAGCCTGGCCGAAGCGAATCTGATCGCCGTGGGCGAGGACCCGTTCGTTCGTGCGCTCGTTGTTGACGAAGGTGCCGAACCGCGACTGCTTGTCCCGAATCGTGCACTGGCCGTTTTCGAGCGTAATCTCCGCGTGGACGCGGGAGATATCGGCGCCGGGCAGACGCAGATCGGTCTCGCTCCGGCGGCCGATCGAAAACAGCGGTTTGTCGATCGGGACGATGCGCCGGCCGAGCGCGTCGGTGATGACCAGCCGGGGGACCGGGGTGGTCTGGGAATCGGACATGCGGACTCGGATTATACGGCGAGTCGCGCCGGCGGCTTGACAGCCTGCGGGGCGGGAACCTATTCTCCTTGTCGATCGTCTACAGGAGAAAGCATGAAGCGCGAGAAGAGCGACCTCCTCCAGGGCACGCTCGACCTCCTGATTCTCCGCACGCTGGCGTCTGGTGACATGCATGGCTGGGGCATCGCCCAGCGCCTGCAGCAATTGTCACAGGATGTCCTCCAGGTCAATCAGGGGTCTCTCTACCCGGCGCTGTACCGGCTCGAGCAGCAAGGGTGGATCGAGTCGGCGTGGGGCGACTCGGACAACAACCGGCGGGCCAAGTACTACCGGCTCACCAAGTCCGGACGCAAGCAGCTGGCGGAGGAAACGGCAAGCTGGGAGCGGATCACGGCCGCCGTCGCCCGCGTTCTGCAGCACGCGTAACGAGGTTCCGATGTCGATGACCTCCGTCCTGCGGCGGCTCCGCGGCTCGCTGCGATCGTCAGGCTTCGAGAGTTCGATGGAGGCGGAGATGCGCCATCACCTCGAGCTCGAAATCGAGGCGCTGATTGCGCGCGGGATGAATCCGGCCGAGGCGGCCGACGCCGCGCGCCGCCGCTTCGGCAGTGTCGCGCAGGTCAAGGACGACTGCCGCGATTCATGGGGCCTGCGGGCGATCGATGCCATCCGGCAGGACGTGCGCTACGCCGCACGCTCGCTCGCGAAGTATCCCGGCTACACCGCGGTCGTTCTGCTCACACTCGCCCTCGGCATCGGCGCGAATACGGCGATCTTCAGCGTCGTGCATGCCGTGCTGCTGCGGCCGCTGCCGTACACGCACGGCGATCGCCTCGTCGAGGTGCGCCAGCAGGCGCCGCGGATCGGCGTCGCCAACGCCGGCGTGTCGGTCAAGGAGATCCAGGATTACCGGGCGCAGACGCCGTCGCTCGACACCATCGTCGAGTACCACCAGATGTCGTTCAATCTGCTCGGTCGTGGCGAAGCCACGCGCGTGCAGACCGGCGTCGTCTCGCCCGAGTTCTTCGATGTGCTCGGCGTCAAGCCGATGCTGGGGCGCACGTTCCGGGCGGACGACGATTCGCCCGGTGCGCCAGCCGTGCTGCTCGTCAGCCACTCGTTCTGGCAGAACGCGCTCGGCGGAGATCCCGGCATCGTCGGTCGCGCGTTCGAAATGAACGACCGCGTGCACACCGTGGTTGGCGTCCTGCCGCCGATTCCGCAGTTTCCCGCCGAGAACGACGTCTACATGCCACCGTCGGCGTGCCCGTTCCGATCCAATCCCCAGACGATCGCGAATCGGCAGGGGCGGATGCTGACGGCGATCGGCCGCCTGCGGCCGGATGCCACCCTCGATCGCGTCCAGAACGACCTCGCCGTCGTCTCCGATCGCCTGAACCACGAGTATCCGGCGGACTACGACGCCGCTCACACCGGCTTCCATGCGGCCGCGGCGTCGGTGCGCGACGAACTGACGCGAGATGCCCGCCCGACGCTGCTCATCCTGCTCGCGACCACCGGATTCGTGCTGCTGCTGGTGGCTGCCAACGTCGCGAACCTGGCGCTGGCGCGGGTGTTGGGACGCCAGCGCGAGCTGGCGGTGCGCACCGCGCTCGGGGCGGGACGCGGCCGCATCGCTCGCCAACTGTTGACCGAGAGCACGATGCTGGCGGTCGCCGGCGGTGCGCTCGGCCTCGGCTGCGGCTATCTGGTTCGCGACCTGCTCGTCGGCTTCACGTCGCGCTTCACGCCGCGCGCCGACGAGATCTCCATCGACGGCACGGTGCTCGCCTTCACGCTCGGCGTCTCGGTCTTCACGGGACTGCTGTTCGGATTGCTGCCCGCGGTCACCCGGCGGACCGCCAGCGTCACCGAGGCGGGCCACCGGACGGTCGGCAGCGCGCGCATGGGCGCGCGCAACGCGCTGATCGTGGCGCAGGTGGCCATCTCGTTCGTGCTGCTGGTCGGCGCCGGCCTGCTGGTCCGCAGCTTCATCAAGCTGCAGCAGGTCGATGGCGGTTTTCGCACCGACCGGGTGATCACGATGGTCGTGTCGCTCGACTTCGTGAAGTACAACACTCGCCAACGCGCGCCGCACCTTCTTCAAGTCGGTGCTGGACAAGGTCGAAGCCGAACCCGGCGTGCAGGCGGCGGCGCTCGGCATCACGGTGCCTCTCGATCAGCAGCAACCATTCCTCGCCGGGCTGACGATCGAGGGTCAATCGCTCGGCGACCGCAGCGCGCGTCCGCAGGTCGACATCAAGTTCGCGTCGCCCGCCTACTTCCAGACCATCGGCATGACGCTGCTGAGCGGCCGGCTGTTCACCGCTGCCGACGATGCGACGGCGCCGGCGGTGGCGATTGTCAACCTGTCGATGGCGCGGCACTTTTTCCCGGACACCGATCCGGTCGGACGCCGCGTTTCGTTCGACAACGGCCGCACCTGGATGACCATCGTCGGCATGGTGAATGACACGCGCGACTACGCCCTCGAACGAGAAGCCGACCGACGAGATCTACCGCGCCTTCGCGCAGACCGCGCCGTTGAATGCGACGCTCCTGGTTCGCGCGCGCGTCGGATCCATCGGCGTTCGCGCGCCGCATCCCGGACGTGGTCCACGAGGTGGACGCCCGCCAGCCGGTCAGCCGCATCCAGACGCTCGAAGCTGTGCGCAGCCGATCGCTGGCGCCGCCGCGTCTCACCGCGCTGCTGGTGACGCTGTTTGCCGCCGTGGCGCTGGTGATCACCGCGGCCGGCATCGCCGGTGTCGTGTCATTCCTCGTGAACCAGCGGACGACGGAAATCGGCGTGCGGATGGCACTCGGCGCTCCGCGATCCAGTGTCGTCCGGATGATCCTCGGGCAGGGTCTCGGTCCGGTCGCCGCGGGGCTCGTGCTGGGCATCGGCGGCGCGCTGATGCTGACGCGGGTCGTGACTCGCCTGCTGTTCGCCGTCGAGCCGACCGATCCGCCGACGTATGTGGCGGTCGCCATCACGCTGGCGGTCGTGGCGGCGCTGGCGTGTCTCGCACCCGCGCGGCGCGCGGCGACGATCGATCCGATGCGCGCGCTGCGCGCGGAGATACCGGGCGGGAGGTCAGGTACCACCTGACCCACCTGACCGCTAGAATGGCGCAGTGCCCCGCTTCAAGCTGACCATCGAGTACGCCGGCACGCGTTACAGCGGCTGGCAAATCCAGAAGAACGCGAGAACGGTTCAGGGCGAAATCGATCGCGCGGCGCGAAGTGTCACCGGCCGGAAGGACTTCGAGCTTTACGGCGCGGGCCGCACCGATGCCGGCGTCCACGCGCTGGCGCAGGTGGCGCACCTCGACGTCAGCACGTCGTTGCCGGCCGAGACGCTCCGGCGGCGCCTGAACGACGAACTGCCGGCGGACATCAACATCCTGGCGGCGACTGTCGTACCGCACCGATTTCATGCGCGCCACGACGCCGTGGCGCGCCGGTATCTCTATCAGATCGCCTGCCGACGCACCGCGTTCGCGAAGACGTTCGTGTGGTGGGTTCGTGAGCCGATCGACGTCGGCAGAATGCGGGAGGCCGCCGTCAGGTTCGTGGGCATGCGCGACTTCAAGGCCTTCGCGGCGAGTGCGCCTCGACGACGACGGCGACGAACCGCCGCCATCGACGCTGGTGCTGGTCGATCGGGTCGAGATCGTCGAGGACGGGGCACTCGTGCTGGTCGCGGTCGAGGGATCGCATTTTCTGTGGAAGATGGTCCGGCGCATGGTCGGTTTCCTGGTCGAAGTCGGCCGGGGCGGGGCGCCGCCGGAGGATCCTGCCCGATACACCGCTCCGCCGTCGGGGTTGTTTCTCGAGCGCGTGTATTACAAAGGCGACCAGCGCGACGAGCCCGTGCGCGCGGCGACCCCGCTGCCGTAGAGGGGTCGACACGGGCATCGGTGCCGGGATTCGGTGCCGGGATCGGTGCCGGGATCGGTGCCGGGATCGGTGCCGGGCACCGGCTGCGGGCACGCTCGTGGCCTTACTTCACGTCGAACGGCGACCCGCCCGACGCGAGGCGCGCGCCGAGCGCCAGTCGCACGACCTCGCCGTAGCTGGCGGCGCCGGACTCGACCCGATTCGCCTTCAGGTAGGAATCGTAGACGCGCCAGCCGGCCGCCGACAGACGCGGGCTCACGTGACGCGCCACCCGATCGCGGATCGCCTGCAGATCCTCCCGCGGACCGGCGGCCAGCGCGGCCGCGATCGCGGCGCGGTCCGCGCGGCTCGACACCGGCACGAGCTCGCTGTACATGAACAACCACCCGCTGGTACTGAGCGGCGGGCGACCCGCGCATGCACGCCAGCCATCCCACGAAGTTGGCCTCGCCTTCGTCCGCCACGCCGGCAAGATGACTCCATTCGTGCGCCGTCACGAACGGCCGCTCGAACGGCAGGAGATCGCTCGACACGAGAATCTCGAGAAAGAACGGATCGGTCATCCCGTCGACGGCGATACGTCGGAAGTACCAGTCGATGATCGTTGTCTTGGGTCGTCCCGGAACCACGGTCTGCGGACGGCCGGTGTCGGCGAGCGCCCGCTCGAGAGCCGCGGCCAGTGGCTGATCGATGGCAGCAGCGGGGGGCACGCGGGCGTCATGGGCACGGCCGTACAAATCGTTCAGCCGGCCCGCGGCGACAAGTGCGGCGTCCTTTACCGCGGGCGCGGTCACCCGCGCCGCATCCAACCCGAGGACCTCCGCGAGCCGGACGCGCCGGTAATTCAAACCCCACGTGCAAAGGAAGACCAGGTACAGCGCCGCAACCCACACGATCGTGCGCCAGAGGATGACGACCCCCGCGCGAAGGCGCCCCTTCACAGTCCTGAGATCGCGCGCCGACAGGACTATCCACGACAGCGCGACCGCGAGAACGAAGACGTCGAACAGGGCAAACGTCGCGAGGTTCGACAGCGACGTGAGCAGCGGTTGTAACCCGAGATACAGCCGCCTCGAATACACACGTTCGACCAACGCCGCAGGCAGCGGCACGAGAGCGGCGGCCGCGGCCGCGATGACCAGCGCGGGGCGCCACGGCATCACCCCGCAGGACCCGCCGTGACCGGCTTGGCCGGGAAACCGACGCGGCGCGTGCGGTCCGGACGGAATGCGGCTCGCTCTCCCACCACTCTGCTCCTGTCAGAATCAGCGCAAGCGTCTGCTGATCAATAGGTTAACGTCACCGTCGCCGTTTCGTCGCGGCTTCCTCAGCCCGTGACGGCCAATCAAGTGGTTCCTCAGGATAGCCGTCTTATAGTACTATATTGTCATATAAAGTCATTCTGAGACTGGCTTACGGATGCCAGTAATTCGGCCGATAAGACGGGGGATCATATGTCTCGCACGTTAGCCGCAGCTACTGCCCTTTTCGTGGCGGCCGGTTCCTGGTCCGTTGCCGGGCAGCAGTCCGCGACAGTCGGCACCCGCCCGGGCGCGAAAAGCGTCGTGCCGCGAGCCGCGGGTGCCCGGTCGAACGTGCTGACGGTCATTCAAGGCAACGCCCTCAACTCGGCCAACGGCCCGCTGCCGGACATGCTCGTGCGGCTGCGCGATGCGCACTTCGGACGCGTCATCGAAACCCAGCTCACCGACAAGTCCGGCATGTTCGAGTTCAAGGTCGTGGATCCTGGCACCTACATCGTCGAGTTGCTTGGTCAGAACCAGAGGGTGCTCGCCGCCAGCCAGATTCTCAACGTCAACGCCGGCGACGCGGTGTCGGCGGTCGTCAAGCTGCCGTCCCGTATGACGCCGTTTGCCGGGTTATTGAGCAGTGCCATCGCGCCCTCGGCGGCCATGCTGGCGACGCAGGCGGCGGCGACGGGAATCGCGGCAGTCGTGCCGACGGCGCCCGTCAGTCCGAATCGATAGCCCATGCCAGAGCCTACGCCGCCGCCGGCCCCGCCGCGTCAACCGACATCGACTTCGCCATCATCCTCTGCGGCGGGCGCCGGCACGCATTTCGTGCCCGAGAACGAGGTGCACCTCCTCGATCGGCTCGCAGTGCTTTACCGCTACCGGCGGCTGTGCGTGACGGTGTTCATCCTGTCGAGCGCGGCGATGATCATCCAGAGCTACACGACCATCCAGATGTATCAGGCGATGGCGCGTCTCGAGATCAACGACGAACGCTCGACGGCGGTGCCCGGCCTGGCGAACGACCTGAACACCTACTATGAGGATCCGGAGCCGTATTTTTCGACGCAGCACAAGATCCTCAAGGGGCGCGATCTCACGCGGCGGGTGGTCAGGAAGCTGCACCTCGACACGGTACCGGAATTCAACGGCACGGCATCGCCGCCGCCCACGCCGGTCACCCTTCTCCATGGCCTCGAAGGGCGGCTGATCGCGCTCGTCCGGCCGACGCCGGCGGCTGCGCCGGAGCCGCCCAAAGCCGATGAGTCGTCGGACGAGTCGAGTCTCGTCAGCTCGTTCATCGGACGCG
This sequence comes from uncultured Acidobacteriota bacterium, assembly GCA_963792175.1. Classification (GTDB taxonomy): domain Bacteria; phylum Acidobacteriota; class Vicinamibacteria; order Vicinamibacterales; family CAVVIG01; genus CAWBVG01. The sequence continues at coordinate 45,078 of CAWBVG010000048.1, read as the reverse complement.
TCGAAGTCCTCCCGGTCCGCGGCAGCCACCTCGTCGATGTCACGTTCACGGCGCAGAACCCGAGGTTCGCGGCGACCGCCGCCAACGCACTCGCCGACGAGTACGTCGATCAGAACCTGCAGATCAAGCTCCAGTCGACGCAGGGCATGCTCGACTGGCTCGAGCGGGAGCTCGCCGGCCAGCAGCAGAAGGTCGAGGACAGCGAGCGCGCGCTCGCGCAGTACCGCGAGCGGGAAAACGCGCTGTCTCTGGACGAGAAGCAGAACATCGTCCTGTCGCGGCTCAACCAGCTGAACGACGCCGCCACGCGGGCCCGCACGGCACGCGCCCAGAAGGAATCGCTGTACAGCCAGGTGAAATCGATCGCGTCAGGCACCGCGCCCGACGCCATACCGGTCGTCGGCCAGAACCCGAGCGTTCAGAACGCCAAGTCGAAGCTCGCGTCGCTCCAGGCCGAGAAGGTGAAGCTGCTGGATCGGTACGGCGAAAAGCACCCGCAGGTCGTCCAGGTCAATACCGCCCTCGCCGACGCGCAGCGGCAGTACGACCTCGCGGTCAGCGGCGCCGTGCAGTCGGTGCGGAACGAATACGAAGCGGCGATCATCGAGGAGCGCTCGCTGTCGCAGAACCTCGAAGGCGCGAAGGCCGAAGCGACCGTTCTGAACCGAAAAGGGATTGGCTACGGCGTGATGGAGCGCGAGGCGAAGAGCAACCGCGAGGTGTACCAGTCGCTGCTGACCCGGGAAAAGGAGCTGCGCGTCTCCGCGAACAGCCGCACGAACAACGTCCGCGTCATCGACCACGCGGAAATCCCAAAGGCTCCGGTGACACCCGGCGGACGCCGGACGTGGCTGATTTCCATCGTCGTCGGACTCGTGCTGTCGATCGCGGTGGCCCTCGGCCTCGACTACATGAACGACACGATCAAGACGCCGGAGGACGTGACGCGCCGCCTGAAGCTGCCGTTCCTCGGCCTCATCCCGTCGGTTCGCGGAGACAAGCACCCGCTGCTGGCGTCCTCGCACGTGCCGCACGACTTCGGGGAATCGTTCCGCGCGCTGCGGACGTCACTGTTGTCCAAGTATCCGAGCGAGGGCACGAAGATCTTCATCGTCACCAGCGCGCAGCCACTCGAAGGCAAGACGACGACGGCGGCGAACATCGCGATGGCGCTGGCGTACGGCGGCTCACGCGTGCTGCTGATCGACGCCGACATGCGGCGGCCCGGGTTGCACCGGCCGCTCCGATTGACCAACGAGCGCGGCCTCTCGCAGGTGCTCATCGGTCAGGCGCGCGTGCGCGACGTCATTCAGCGGACCGTCGATCCCAACCTTCTGGCGATCACCGCCGGCCGCATGCCGCCGAATCCGTCCGAGCTGCTCTCGTCGGAGCGCATGAAGACGCTGCTCACCAACCTCGCGCACGGGCCGTTCGACTGGATCATCATCGATACGCCACCGGTTCTCGCCGTGACCGACGCCGTCATCCTGGCGCCGATGGTGAATGGCGTCACGTTCGTGATCGGCGCCGAAATGACGCGCCGCCGTCTCGCGGAGCGCGCGATCGACACCGTGATGCAGAGCCGGCCGCGCTATGCGGCGGTGGTGCTGAACAAGGTCGATTTCGACAAGAACAAGTACGACTATTCGCGGTATTACGGCCATCAGTACAAGAACTATTACGCCGAAGCGGCGCTCTGATAGTTCGGCCGCAGCCTTCACCCTCCTTCTTCTCATCGGCTGGACCCTGGTCGCGTTCGCAGGCGCGTATCGCTGGACGATCGTACCGCTGTGCGCGGGAGTCCTCGTGCTGCTGGTGTCCGAGCGGCCGAGGATCGGCCGTGGGTCGGGGGCGTTGCTCGACTGGGCGCTCATCGCGTGTCTCGCGGTGGTCGCCGCTCAGCTGATTCCACTGCCTGCATGGCTGTGGGCGGCGCTGTCGCCGCATGCGATCGACGTGGAGTCGGCCGTTCGCCTCGAGGCCGTGTCGCCGGCGTCACATCCGCTGTCGCTGGATCCGAATGCGACGGCGTGGGCCCTGGCGCTGGGAGCCGCGTACATCGGCCTGTTCTGGTGCGCCCGCGCCATCTTTGCGGGCGGGGGCGTCAGACTGACCACGCGCGGGATCTCGTGGCTCGGACTGGGACTGACCGTGCTCGTCGCCATCCAGCGCGCCACGGCTCCGACGCTGTTGTTCTGGACGTGGCGGCCGCTCGACGCCGGCGCATCGCCCTACGGGCCGTTCGTCAACCGCAACAGCCTCGCGTGCTGGCTGGCGATGGCGGTGCCGCTCGTCATCGGCTACGCCGTCGCACGCCACGAATCCCGACCGCCGGGCACGGCGCCGGCCGCCGGTGTCGACGTCGACGCAGCTGTGGCTCGGCGGAGCGGCCGTGCTGATGACCGGCGGCCTGCTCGGCTCCCTGTCACGTGGCGGCATCTTCGGCGGCGCGGTCGGCCTGCTCGTCTTCGTCCTGCTGGCGCGGACGCGCCGGTCGCCGGCGCGCGGCCTCGCCTGGATCGTGGCGGGACTCATCGCGATGGCGGCGTTCGCCACCCGCTTTGCCAACCTGGGCGCGCTCGCGCTGCGCATGCAGGAAACGACCGAGTTCGGCGAATGGGGACGCCGCGTCATCTGGCACGACACGTGGGCGATGGCGACCGACTTCCGCTGGACCGGCGTCGGCGCCGGCGCCTTTCAGCAGGGGATGCTGGTCTACCAGCAGGCGTCGCGCCAGTTCTTCTTCAATCATGCGCACGACGAGTATCTTCAGCTGCTGGCGGAGGGAGGCATCCTGTCGCCGTACCGGCCGCGCTCGCGCTGGCGGCCGCGATTGTGTTGCTGGCCCGCCAGCTGCGGACCGACCGCAGCGCCATCTTCTGGGTGCGGGCCGGCGCCATCGCCGGCATCGCCGCCGCCGCGGTGCAGAGCGTGTGGGATACGGCGCTTCGCACGCCGGCCAACGGCGTGCTCTTCGCGGTGGTGGCCGCGATCGCGCTGCACGACCCGCGAAAGTAGCGATCGCGTCGCGCCCGATCGCGGATAGGCGCACCTCCGGCGTTGGGGAGCAGCGTCCGCGGAGCCCGCTCGGATTGCACGCCACCGACGATCGATCTTGAAGAGGATGCGGCGCGCGGGCGGGTGCTTGAAGAGCGCGCGAATGAGGGGACGGTGCTCGTTGAAGCGCGCCGTGGCGCGCACGATGGGCATGATCCCATCGGTGTGGGCAAGCTCGAAGAAGCTGTCGATCGCCTGATCGCTCAGACCGGTGGCCACGTCACGCAGCTCCTGCTGGGCGTCGAACTCGTCCTCGAGCTCGGCGCGCCACCGCCGTTCGTACGTCGCCAGTGACGCCGCCTTCAGGCAATCGGTCGCGAGCGCCTTCGAGCGCCACATCGGCGGCGATCGAGGCGCTCGCGATGCTGTAGTGGATGCCGCCCCCGGTCGTCGGTTTGACGAGGCCGGCCGCGTCGCCAATCGCGAGCAGCCGATCGGCGTAGGTGCGCTCGATGGCGCCCAACGGCAGAATCTTCAGGCGGGGTGGAAGCTCACGGCGCGAGACGCCCCAGCGGTCGCCGACGCGATCGAGCATCCGGCGGTAGCAGCCCGGCGCATCACGCGCGGCCATGACGCCGATGCGCACATGGAAACCGTCCGGACGCACGACAGGCACGGCCCAGGCGAACCCGCCGGGCGCCACGTCGCGGCCGAAATGCAGCTCCACCGACGGCATGACGGCCGCCGGCAGCTCGCACTGCGCCGTGTGGAGATAGGTGCGCGGCACGCCAAAACCGAATCGTTGCTGGAAGGCATAGTGCGCCCCACATGCCAGGACACCCAGGCGGGCTTGCACGACTGCGCCGCCGGCGACGGTCGCGCGGACGCCGGCGGCATCGGTTTCGAGCGCCACCACGCGCGCACCCGAGCGGATGTCCGCTCCGGCGGCTGCCGCGCGCTCGGCGAGGGCGCGATCGAACGCCGGGCGATCGATGACGGTGGCGATCGGCGAGGGGGTCGCGTAGTCGACCGGGATGCCGCCCGGAGAGACGAAGCGCACATCGGTCAAATGATTCAGCGTGGCATTGGTCGGCAGATCGAAGCGGCTGAAGCTGTCGGACGACAGCACACCGGTGCAGTGGACCGGGTCGCCGACGCGCGCATGCTCCTCGCAGACAACCGTTCGGACGCCCCGGCCGGCCAGCCGTGCGGCCATGAACAAGCCGCCCGGGCCGCCGCCCACAATCAGGACGTCTACCGGATCACGCATTCGACGGGAGCATTATAAGGAGGACGTTGTACGCGTACAAGGCTGGTAGCCGATCCGAGATCCGGCGATTCCGCTTCTCCCATTCGCCGCGTCCGGTGATCCAGAACGACACGAGTATCAACTTCACGTCGAGCCAGAACCCGGCGCGCTTCAAGTACAGGCGATCGAGCCGGAACTTGCTCGTGCGGGAGATGTCGCGCGGCGCGTAGACCTGCGTGAGCCCGGTGAGCCCGGGCCGCACGCCATGCCGCTCCTCGTAGCCCGGAATCTGATCGAGCCGCAGCAGCTGACCGTCGCCGCGCGCATCGACTTCGCCAGGCCGCAGCGGACGCGGACCGACGAAGCTCATGTCGCCGGAAAAGATGTTCCACAACTGCGGGAGCTCGTCCATCGCCGTCGCCCGAAGCAGACGGCCGATCCGCGTGATCCGTGGGTCGTTCTCGGTCGCCTGGATCGGTCCGGTGCGCGCCTCGGCGTCCGGCACCATCGATCGGAACTTGAGCGCGCTGAACACCCGCCCGCCCCGGCCGACCCGATCCTGCCGGTACAGCACCGGCCCGCGATCCTCGAGCTTGATCGCGAGCGCCACCAGAGCCCACAGCGGCGCCGACACGATGAGACCGGTGCCGGCCAGCAGACAGTCGAACCCGCGTTTGATCACGCGACGCCCGCTCCCGCGGCCACCCGTGCGAACAGGTCGTGGTACGCCTGCACGGCGACCTTCCGATCGAACTGCAACGCCACCTGCCGGCCGCGCGCACCCATCTCGCGGGTGGCCGCCGGGTTGTCGTACATGGCGACAATCGCCCCCGCCAACGCGTCGGGGTCGCCGGGGGCGGCGACCAGCCCGCAGCCGCTTTGCCGCGCGATCATGGCGGGTTCGGCGCTTTGATCGGTTGCGGCGATGTACGGCCGTCCGGCGGCGAGAATCCCATAGACCTTGCTCGGCACGATGAACCCTTCGAGGCCGCTCTTCAGCGACACCACGAACACGTCAGCCGCCGAAAACGAGTCGTGCAGGAGCGCCTTTGGTTGATAGGGAAAGAAGCGGACGTTCTGAAGGCCGCGATCCGACGTCATCCGCTCGAGCAGCGGGCGCTTCGAGCCGTCGCCGACGATGGCAATGGTCAGCCGCTCCTTCGAGCGGAGTCGATCGGCTGCCTCGATGAGGACTTCCAGGTTCTGCGAGAGCCCGACGTTACCGGAGTGCATGACGACGAAGCGGTCGGCGAGTCCGTGCTCGCGCGCGAACGGGCTGTCCTTCGGCCCGGAGACGATGGCCTCGCAGTCCGCCCAGTTGTGGATGACATGGACGCGGGAAGGGTTCGCGCCTTTTTCCTCGACCAGCCGCCGCCGCATCCGATCGCCGAGCGCGATGACCGCATCGGCGTGCCGGAGCAGGTAGCGGTTGACGCGATCCAGTGAGGCGTTGACGGCGCTGTTCTGAAAGTCCTCGACCAGCGCCGCGACCTCCGGAAAGATGTCCTCGCAGAGGAACACGAAGCGCGCGCCGGCACGCCGCGCCGTCCACAGCGCCGCGAGGCCGAGAATCGGCGGATCGGTCAACGAAACGACCACATCGGGGCGGCCGACGCTGAAGCTGGCGACCACCGCGGCGGAGAAATAACTCAGGTAGTTCGCCGCTCGACCCGCGAACCGGTGGGGCGACAGCCTGGTCCCGTTGGCGCGGTGGATCTCGACGCCGTGGTGGCGCTCGCGGGTCACCGGGCGGATCCGCCAGGCCGTTTCGGCTCGCGCCGCGTGCAACGCCCGTCCGGCGACAACGGTCACCTCGCTGCCGTATCTGGTGACCAGATCTTCGGCCAGTTCGGTCAAGCAGCTGACCGGTCGCCGCCTGATCGGGCCAGTAGGAGCGGTTGAAGAAGCACAGTTTCACGGTGTGGGTGCCAGGTGCTGGGTGGCTGGGTGCTAGGTGCTCAGGTGCTAGGTGCTCAGGTGCCAGGTGCTCCGAGCGATGCGCGCGGTACCAGTCGATCGTGCGCTGGAGGCCGGCGCGGAAATCGGTGGTCGCGGCGAAGCCAAAGCATTCTTGCGCGCGCGTCACGTCGAGCATCCGTCGCGGCTGACCGTCCGGCTTGGCTGGGTCGAATACGAGCCGTCCCTTGAATCCGGTGAGATCCGCCACGAGCTCTGCCAGATCCCGAATGCGGATTTCAAAACCGGCGCCGATATTGACCGGTTCCGGCGCATCGTAGCGCTCGGTCGCCAGCACGATCGCCCGCGCGCAGTCTTCGACGAAGAGGAATTCGCGCGTCGCGTTCCCGGTCCCCCAGCACTCCACTTCGGATGCGCCAGCCTCGATGGCGTCGATGCATTTGCGAATCAGCGCCGGAATGACATGCGACGACTGCGGATCGAAGTTGTCGTGCGGACCGTACAGGTTGACGGGCAGGAGGTGAATGGCGTTGAAGCCGTACTGCTGCCGGTAGGCTTGCCCCTGCACGAGCAGCATTTTCTTGGCGATGCCGTACGGGGCATTGGTCTCTTCCGGGTAGCCGTTCCACAAGTCCTGCTCACGAAACGGTATCGGCGCGAGCTTGGGGTAGGCGCAAATCGTGCCGATACCCACGAATTTCTCGACGCCCGCGCGCCTCGCCTGCTCCATGACGAGCGCGCCCAGCATGACGTTCTCGAAGAAGAAGCGCCCGGGCGATTCGCGATTCGCGCCGATGCCGCCCACCACCGCCGCCAGGTGCACGACGAGCTCCGGCCGCAGGTCGGCGTACATCCGCTTCACGTCCGCTTCGTGCGTCAGGTCGGTACTGAGCTTTCCGCGGCGCGGACACCGCGCAGCCTCTGCGCCTGAAAAGCGGCGACTACATGGCGGCCGAGGAATCCGCTGCCGCCGGTCACCACGACGCGTCTCGATTCGAGGGTGGGCATTACGTCGCGACCACGGCGCGCTCGAGCGCGTGCCGCCCCATGACAATGCACATCCATATGCGTACGCAGGAAGCAATCGAGCGCCTGCTGCGGCGTCAGCACGATCGGCTCGTTCTCGTTGAACGAGGTGTTGAGGAGCATCGGCACGCCGGTCAGGCCCTCGAACGACTTGATCAGCCGGTAGTAGCGCGGGTTGGACCGCGGACTCACGGTCTGCAGCCGGCCCGAGCCGTCGACGTGCGTAATCGCCGGAACCAGCGCCCGCTTGTCGGGTCGCACCGGGTACACCTGCAGCATGAACGGATCGGGCACGCCGCCGACGAAGTAGTCGTCGAGCGCCTCCTCGAGCACCGACGGCGCGAACGGCCGGAACCGCTCCCGAAACTTGATGCGCGTGTTGATGATCTCCCGCATGTCCGCGCGCCGCGGGTCGGCAATGATGCTGCGATTGCCGAGCGCGCGCGAGCCCCACTCCATCCGGCCCTGATACCAGCCCACCACCCGACCCGCGGCAATCTGCTCCGCCGTCCACCGGTCGAGCGCCGCCTCGTCGTCCCAGGCCCGGCGGCCGCAGCCGTGCTCCGTAATCGCTGCATCCTGCGCGTCCAGCGCCGCGCCGATCGCACGGTCGTCGAACGACGGCCCCCAGTAGCCATGCTCCATGACGAAGCCGCGGTGCCTGCCGTTCATCTGGTGGCAGGCGTAGAACGCCGCCCCGAGCGCCGTGCCGTTGTCCCCCGCCGCGGGCTGGATGAAGAGCTCGCGGAATCCGGTCTGCTCGCGGATCTTGCCGTTGGCGACGCTGTTCATCGCGCACCCGCCGGCAAAACAGAGCCGCGTGCTGCCGGTCGATTTCTGCACGTGCCGCAGCACGTGGAGAGCGGCGCGTTCGAACGCGACCTGCAGAGAGGCTGCGATCGCCTCGTGCTTCGCCTCCAGCGGATCCTCGCGCCGCCGCGCCGGGCCGAGCAACGATTCGAGCTTCGGCGTAAACACCGCACCAAGCGTCGGCGCTCCATCCTCCCACGTCATCTGGACGCCTTCCGACCAGTGCCGGAAGTAGGACAGGTCGAGCTCGAAACGGCCGTCGTCGTTCAACTGGACCAGCGATTCGATCTCGCGCACGAACCCCGGCTCGCCGTACGGCGCAAGGCCCATCACCTTGAATTCATCGCCGTAGTTGGGGAAGCCGAGGTACTGCGTGATCGCCAGATACAGCAGCCCCAGCGAGTGGGGGAAGAACACCCGTCCCTCGACGGACAACCGCGTTCCGGCGACCCGGCCCCACGACGTGCTGACAAAGTCGCCGAATCCGTCGATCGCGCACACCGCCGCCTCGTCGAATGGCGACACGAAGGCGGCGCTGGCGAGATGAGCCGGGTGGTGTTCCACGAATCGAGTCCGTTGACGCACCACGGCTTCGTCGAGGTTCAGCGACTTCGCAATCGTCGCGGGGAGAGCACGCAGGCTGGCCAGGTTGCGAGCCCGTCGACGCGACCGTCCCCTTCGGCCGGTTCTTCAGCAGGAACAGCGCCTTGCGCCAGAGATGGGCGCGCGGATCGCGCGACACGGCAAACACGTCGACATCCGATGCCGCGATGCCGCCCATCTCCAGGCAGACGGCGATCGCGTGGTGAGGAAAACCCGCCACGTGCTTGATGCGTCGGAACCGCTCCTCTTCGACGGCCGCGACAAGCTGTCCGTCGCGGACCAGCGCCGCCGCCACGTCGCCGTGATACGCGTTGAGGCCGAGGATGTTCACGGCGTGTCAGACACCATGCGCCTTCGACACCGTCTCGGACGCGGTTGTGTTCGCGGCGTCAGGCAGCAGGGCGTGCAGGCGGTGACGGAAGTGATCCTCGGTGAAGTGCTGCAGGAACCGGGCGCGGCCGCGAATCCCCATGGCCGCGGAGCCTGTCCGATCGCGGAGCATCCGCACCACCGCCTGACGAAGACTCGCCCCATTCTCCGGATCGACCAGAAACCCGGTGTCGCCGTCGACGATGATCTCGGAGGCCGATCCGTAGCCGCCGATGCAGCCGCGCGCGGCGCGCATCGCCTCGATGAAGACCAGCCCGAAGCCCTCGCCCCGGCTGGGCATCACCACGGCCGTGCACCGCTGGTACTCGTGCGCGAGACGCTCGTCGCTGATACGGCCGAGAAATTCGACCTGGGTTCCGAGATTCATCGACACGGCCTTCTGCTCCAGTCGCGGGCGGTCGTCGCCGTCGCCGACGACCCGTAGCACGGCGTCAGGAACGTCGACCGTCACATCACGCCAGATGTCGAGGAGCAGGTCGTGCCCTTTGTATCGCTCGTCGCGCGCCATTCGGCCGACGATGAGCGCCGAAGGTACCCACTCGGCCGGCCCCTGGGACGTCACGATCGGCTCGAGGCCGAGGTGGCACACGTCGATGCGCCGCTGCGCGAAATGGGGATTGGCCGCTCGAAACCGATCGCGCGAATACGCCGAGACGGCGACAATCCGCTCGCTGCGGTCGAGCGCGACCCGCTGCAGCCAGGTGAGCGGCTTCCACGCCTCGACGCCGTGCACGATCGTCAACAGCGAGGCGCCGCGCGCCGCGAAGGCCAGCGCCGCCGGCGCGAGATGCAGGTGGTTGACGATGACGGTCGCTGGCCGATCGGCCGAGACGGCCCACCGCGTCGCAGCGGTCACGAAATGCGACGAGCGTCCGCCGGAGCCCTCGACGTCGACTTCGTCGAACGTGGTGCGGTCCGCCTCGTGCAACGCGAGGACCGTCACGTCCTCGCACGCGCGGGTGACCAGGCGCGCGACAGTGGAGATGCCGTCGGCGCCCGAGAGGTTCGGCGTGAGGAGGATGACCGACATTAAAGCAGCCCGGCGTAGAGGCGCGACATCACCGGCGCGATCGCGTCCCAGCCGTATCGTTCCCGAGCGAACGCGGCCGCACGCGCCCCCATCTGGCGCCGTGCCACCGGATCGTCCGCGAGTCGGCGAAGCGCGTTCGCAATCGCCGCGGCGCGCTGTTCGACCCACAGACCGCACTGCCGCTGCTCGATCTCGGACCAGGGACAGGTGCGTGTGACGACGGCGGGCACACCGGCGGCGAGCGATTCCACCACCGTCATGCCGAAACTCTCCGAGTCGGAGCAGACGACGGTCGCGTCCGCGTCGCGGAGGAGCGCCCACTTGTCGCGCCCGCCCACCGCGGCGATCGGGTGTACCGATGATTCGTGCGCGGACAAGCGGCGCATCAGCCCGGGAACCAATCCCTGCTCGTCGTGTCCGGCGAGCACCAGATGCGCCGACGAATGGGTCCTGCGCAGATCGTCGAACGCATCGGCCAGCAGGTCGAGCCGCTTGATTCGGTGCATGCGCCCCAGATACAGCACGACAAACGCGTCGTGGGGAATCCCGAGGCGCTCGCGATAGCCCCGCGGTACCGACTGCGCAGATTCCAGATCGACGCCGTTCGGCACGACGGCAATCGGAACGCCCAGCTGCAGATCGCGGAGCGCGTCGGCTTCCTGCTCCGATGTCGCGTGCAGCAGCGCCGCCCCGCGCAGGTTGGCGCGCTCGAGCAGCTGATAGGCGACCGATTTGCGCAGGCGGCCGCGCCGGACGGCTTGCGGCTGCAGCATCCCCCGCGGCGACACCACGTACGGCCGACGGCGTGAGCGCGCCAGATACGACGCCCACCACTCGGGTACGTTCCAGACGCCATGGATGTGGCAGACGTCGGCGCGCTCCAGCGCGGCGGTGAGCGGCTCGCGGACGCGGGCCCCGAAGAATCGTCGCGGAAACGCGGTCTGCACGTACTGCACGCGGACGCCGTCGTACTGATCCCCGCCGTGCGTCGATGCCGGCAGATCCGCCTCGCCATTGGCGGTCGTCGTCACCACTTCGATGTCGAGGCCGGCGCGCTGCAGTCCCTGGCAGAGACCGAGGATCGAGGCCGGCGGACCACCGTAGGGAATCGCCGGCGGAAAGTACGGCGAGACATGGAGAATCCTCACCGCCTACGCACGATGCTCATCCGGTTGTGCAAACATCAGCTCGGCGCTCTCTCGATTCTGCTTTTCGTACTTGACGAGAAGCAAGCGATCGAGAAGCACGACTGGAACGCCCAGGTACACCATGAACCCCAACGAGACGCCCAGCATCGTGGCCCACGATCGTTCGAACAGGTACACGGTGAGCCAGAACGTCACTGTGGCAAACGCGACGAACAGCTCGCGATGCCAGATCAACTGGCGGAAGAGCGCGTACAGGAATCCAACGGCGACGCCGAAGCCGAAGACCGGAACGAACATCAGCGGAATCCCAAAATCGACGTAAGACTCAGGTGCGTACCCGAACGCGATACTGGTGTTGGTCTCGCGGCCGGCGACGTGGACACCTGAATACTTTCGAACCTCTTCGCTGTCCGAAGGCAACTCGGCCTTGTTTGGGAAGAACACGCGGGGCGTGACAATGTGGACGAGCGCCGCACTGAAAATGGCGCCATTCGTGTGCGGCAGGACGCGGGGGACGCGTGCCAGCGCAAGTGCTGGATAGTACACGGTCCAGAGACGATCGACGAGTGTGTCGGTGGCTCTCCAGAGATCCGTAGATTCACTGCTGAGGAACGCCGAGGTCAGCGATCCGATTTTCTCGACGCGGTCGGAGCGCGACGCCTGGAACTTGTCGACCTCGACGTATTCCTTCCTGTACTCGACGCGGATGCTCATCCAGAGCAGCCCGAGCATGACCGCGGCCGCGCCACCAACGCCGATCGCCAGCCAATGCCGTTTATTCCGGCGATCGAAAATCTCGAGCACTGCCAGGACAGCGAGCACCACGGGCTCGCGGAAGCCGGCGAAAAATCCCGTAATGCCCAGCACGATCTCGACGGACACGACCAGCGCCACAAGGCCCCAGCGTGGCCGCGGGCTGCAAAGACGACGGAGAATCAGGAAGAGGACCCCGAGCCGGGCAGTGTCAAACGTCACGATGATTTGACGGATCGACGGATACTCCGGCGCGAGCGCGCCGAGCGAACCCTGAAGAACGACCGTGCCGATATACAGCGCGACAAGCAGGCCGAAACTGAACGCGAACCCGGGACGCGGCTGATTGGGGTCGGGCGCGTCACGCAGCATGAGGCCAACACGAATGCCAAGAGCGAGGGCCAGACAGCAGCCCAGGCCCACGAGGACCATCGGCCGATAATCACTGAGCTCCACGGCCGGCAGGGCGCGGCCGAGAAACCCCAGGTACAACACGCCGATGCTCGTCTGCAGCCAATGAAACGTGAACGCGATTGGCAGCACGAACAGGTGATCATCGGTCGAGACCAGCCGGATGCCGACGATCAACGTGAGGATCGCCGCTCCCGCAATCCAGTCGTTGGCGAACAGGCCGACGAGGAATGCGATCCCCGTGTAGGTGAGGAACTGGATTTCACTGAATCGCATGTGCGGGCTCGTGAGAAGTGACGGCGAAGACCCGCGCCCATGCCGCGGCAAACCGCTCCTCGCTGTATTGTCCAGCGGATGACAGGGCGGCTTCGCCCGCCGCCTCGAGAACGGCGGGCCTCGTCAGGAAGTACTCGAGCGCTTCGGCGATCGCGACGGCAGTCGTCTCCTGGCACACCCATCCATCGTGTCGATGAGCGACGAGATCGGGCAGGTCGCCACTCGGCGTCACGATGGAGGGTATGCCTGACAGCTTGGCTTCGAGCACGACGTTGCCGAACGCCTCACGCTGTTCGGGGCGGCTCGGACAGCAGTGCAGGCTGGCGGCGCTCAGGAACAGCGGGACGTCGTCGCGCCAACCGAGGAAGTTCACAACGCCGGCAAGATCCGGGCGGCTGGCGCGCTCGCGCAGCGCGGCTCGATGACCGCGATACGCCGGCGCTTCCCAGCCGTCCATATCACCCACGATATCGAGGGTCGCATCCACACCCCGCGCGCGCACCAGAGCGACCGCGTCGAGCAGCAAGTCGACGCCCTTCTCGGGAATGATCTGTCCGACGAAGATCACGCGGCCGGGCGTCTTGCGACGGTCCGCGCTCCAGGCATGCGCGGCGCCGGCTCGGCATGTTGGGAATCGTCTCGACCTTCGCTGGCGACACGCCTGCGGCGTGCAGCTCGCGGGCCGTGAAACCCGAGTTCGCGACGAACTGGTCGACGAGCCGATCGATGACATGCCGCCACAAGAAGCGGTAGAAGCGGCCGGTCGACGGGGCGTTACCCAGCCGCGCCACCACGCGAACGCCGCGCGCGCGGAGCCACAGCAAGGCCAGGCCGTTCCGCAACGCGGTGTGGAAGTCCGGCAGGAAGACGTGCGTCGGCCGAACGCGATGCGCGACACGCAGGAGATTCGCGCTGACGCTCAGGACCTCCACCAGCATTCGGAACACGATGCCCGGTGACAGCGCGCGCCGTGTCAGGGGGTACCAGTAGGGTCCAACAGACCAGCTCGACCCGCTCGCTTCGGCAAGCGGCGTGATCCGGAAGTTCTCCCACGAATTGACGATCGTGTGCGCTGGTATTCCCTGCTCCTTCAGCACACGAAGGACTTCGAACGTCATCCGTTCGAGGCCGCCGGCGATGACCATCTGACCGCAGCAGGCCACGATCCGGCGCTGCGCGTCGGTCCAGTCAGGTTCGTCGCCAAGCGAATGCGAGAGCACCGACCGGCAGGCGCGCACGAGCCCCATCGTCATCGCGTCATAGCTGAATTCGGCGACGACGCGGCGACAGCCGGGGCGCCAGTCGTGCTCTTCCGCCTTCCGCAAGCGGACCTTCGCGAGCGCTGCAGCAAGCGCCTCGATATCCCCCAGCGGGTAGACGTAGCCGCTTTCGTTCTCACGGATCATGTCGGGGGCGCAGCCGACCGCATTGCTGACGACGCAGGGCAGACCGGTGGCGAGCGCTTCGTTCACGACCAGCCCCCACGTTTCCGGGTAGTCGCTCGGCAGCACCAGACAGTCGGCGAGAGCATAGGCCTCGCCGAGCTCGGTCTGATTCAGGAAGCCAATCAACTTCAGATCGACGCCGAGCTCCGCCGCGATCGTGCGCAGTTCGCTCTCGAGCGCGCCGGAGCCGACAAACAGGACAGACACGTCGCCGCCCAGGCGTGCCGCGGCGCGCACGATGTTGATTGGACGCTTCGACGGCACCAGCTTTCCTACAAACAGCGGGACGAAGGCGTCGGGCGCGATGCCCAGCCGTTGCCGCGCCGCTGCCCGCGCCTCCGGCTGCTGAAACGGCGCCGCCGTCGCGGCAAACATCTCGTTGTCCACAGCATGCGGAACTCGGAAAATGCGATAGTCGGGCACGCCGTACCAGCGCAGGTACGACTCGACGCGCTGGCCTGGACAGAGAAAGCCGTCGAACTGCCGGAGGAGCAACCGCGTCTTCGCGGTCCACAACACGCGCTTCCAGTCTCTCGGGCCGCTCAAGAGATGCGAGTCGCCCCGGTTCAGCGTGGGCACGCCCAACCGGCGACAGGCGACGAGCGCGCGCACGAGCGTCACCGAATACCAGCCGGTGATCATTGCAACGTCGGGTCGCGTCTTGGCGATGGCGTCGCCGATTTCCGGCACGTCCAGGCCGGTGAAATGCCCGCTGTCGATGCGGTCGGTCGGCTTTGCCGATCGCACCGTCACGGCGCGATACCCCTCCGTCAGCGGTACGTCCCATTCGAACGCCCGATCGAAGCCGACGCCCTGCTGTACCGGGGTGGGTTCCGTCGCGTGCAGAACGGTGAGATCGATCTCCGGGGCATGCGCCTCGATGTGGCGGAACCACGGCGCGTAGTACTGAATCGGATGCGTCAATACGGCGGTGAGCCGGATGCGTGCGCTCATGCGGCCACTCGATCGAAGACGGCCGCGAGCTGCCGGGCCAGATGCCGCGCCGAAACATCAGCGACGCGATCGAGTGAGACGTCCTTGCTGTCGTATGCGCATTTCGCCGCCAGCGCGCGAAGGTGGCAGGCGACGTCGGGCACACCGGCCGCGGAACCAGCCGTGCCGCCGTAGGTCAACACGCGCACCGTCGGCTCAGACGCTGCCGCCCGCAGGATCGGCACGACGCTGCTAGCCTCGTGGAACAGCGCGAACAGCGGGCGATGAGCCAGCAGCGCCGGGTACAGCTTGCTCGCTGTATAGTGCGGCTCGCTGCTGCCGAGCAGCAGGATCCCGGAAGCGCACGTGAGAACGGACAGCGCGTCCAGGTAATCGAGGCGCCCGGGAACTTCGGTGACCACGTCAGCGACTCCATGCTCCCGCGCGAGCGGCAGCACACGGTAGGTATTCGATTTCGACTGATTGCTCGTGCCGAAGAAATGAAGCCGGAGCCGCGACGCGGCCGGGTCCTCTCGGCGGGCACACGCCAGCCCCTGCAGAAGAAGCGCGAGCGTGTCGCGCCCTGCCGGCAGCAGTGTTCCCACGTAGCACAAGTGCACCAGCCCGTCAGTCGTGTCGAAATGCGACAGGCTGCGCGGATGGCGTCGAAACGATTCGAAATCGGCCGGCTCGAATCCGAGCGGAATCACGCTGTGTGGAACACGGCCGGCGGCCGGCGTACGAGCGACGATGCCGTCGAGCGTCCCTTGGGAAACCGCTACGAGCGCATCGGCCATCGCGACGGCGCGCGGCTCGAGCCATTCGCCGAGCCGGCGCGACGCGCGGCTCTTCCAGTCAGGTGCGCCACCAGGACCGCCGCCAACCGACTGCCCCCAGGCGCCGACCCACGGATCCTGATAGTCGAGCACGAACGGCACGTGGAATTCGGCCTTCAAGCGCGGACCGAGGAGCGCCGGATACACGGGATAAACGGTAATGAACAGCGCGTCGAAGCGCTCGCGGGACAGCAGGGCGCGACAGGCGCGGCGAAGGCCGGTGAACGCGCGCAAGCCGATGTCGCCGAGCCCGACGAGCCGCGTCGTGGCGACCGGCCATGCCGAGGCGCGAACGATCGGCATTGACGCGGGCACGAGCGCTTCAAGATCGGGATCCAGACGGCCCTCGTAAGCGGAGGGTTGGAGCGTCACGATGGTCGGCGCCCAACCGGCTTCTGCCAGGTGCGGCGCCAGCAGTCGCACACGGTGCGACGCCGCACTCGAATCCGGGGGAAAGTGCGGGCTCACCATCAGCACGCGCCGCTGCCTCACCATCATCGACCGGCGGCCTTTCGTGTCTCGTCATAGACCCTCTCGTACTGCCTGACGAGTTCCTGAACGTCGTAGCGAGCCTCACAGTCGGCGCGCACGATCGCGCGGTCAATCTCCGGAATCCGTCGCACGGCCTCGATGGCCTCTGTCACCGACTCGCACGAAAAGCCGTTCAGGCCGTCGCGAATGACGTCGGGTACGCTGCCGCGCTTGAATGCGATCACGGGCGTGCCGCACGCCAGCGCTTCGGTCATGACGATGCCGAACGGCTCCTCCCACTCGATGGGCATCAGCAGCGCCGCCGACCGGCCGAGCCACGCATCTTTCTGCCGATCGTCTACTTCACCGACGTAGGTGACCTTGGTGCCGTCGATGTGCGGCGCGATCCTCTGCTCGAAGTAGCGGGCGTGCTGCGCGCCAGGTGGGCGATTGCCGGCGATGATCAGCCGGCCGCCGGGCGCCTTTTGCGATCGCGATGGCGTGGTGCGCACCCTTGATCGGCTCGATGCGGCCAAGGAACACGAGTGGCGCGTCGGGCGGCACTGAGGGCTGAAAGGTGTATCGCGACGTCGTCGACGCCGTTCGGAACGGTGGTCCATCTGCCAACGCCGTCAGCCGGCTTGCTGCCATACATGCCGGTCGACAGCCCGGTGAACGCGAGCGACGGTCCGGCCAGCGCCGTCGCCCGGGCGACACTCGGCCATGGGATCGCGTCGCGCTGGTAGCTCTGCACTTTGATCACGTCGCGCAGCGGCAGCACCGGCAGCAGCGCCGCCAGTCGCCCGAAGCTATGGATGACGTCAGCACGCCGGTGCCGCCAGATCGCCGCGGCTGCGTGCGCAAGTTCGGTCGCGCGCGGAACAACGCCGACGTGGGGCGGCGTCCCGTAAGGAATCAGACGCGCCGGCGTGCGGCTGTCCGGGTGCGCCAGCAGCGTCAGGTCATGCCCGCGGTTGATCGAATGCGCGGACGAGCATGTCGACGACACGCTCGATCCCGCCGTAGCCCACCGGCGGCACGGGGATGTAGGGATCGACGGTCATGAAGATGCGCACAATCAGGACAGCGAACGGCGCACGAGGTCCAGCAGCACGCCTCTCTCCAGCGGGTGCTCCCAATGCCACCGCCGGACCGCAGCGCTCCAGGCGGTCCGCTTCGCCGAATCGAGCGCGGCCGGATTCGCCGCCCAGCGGCCGAACGCCGTGGCCAGCGCATCGATGTCCCCAGGTGGGACCAGCGCCGCCGCGCCTCCCAGGTCAATGCCCAGTGCGTGCTGCCCGGGCGTGTCCGTGACGGCGACGGCCACCCCAGCCAGGATGTAGGTGAACGCCTTGTTCGTAAGACAAAGCTGCCGGTTTAGCGGGTCCATCTGTTCGAGCGCGAGGCCGACGTCGTAGCCGCGCGCGAGCTCGACCATCGTGTCTGGCGCGGCGGGCGGCTGGTGGACGATCGTCAGCAACGGCGCATGTGTCGTTGCCAGCTGCCGAAGCCCCTCCAGATATCCGTCCTGCGCGCGCCCGCGCAGCGTGAATTCGATCGGAACACTGGCGCGTCCCGCCGCGGCGACGGCGTCCTCGAGGCCACGGCCGGGACCGATCGTCTGGCTGAACCAATACAGCTTCAGGGTGTCCGGATCGACACGCGCGAAGTCCGGCTCGCGGGTCGGAAGCGGAAAGGTGTTGTGGATCACAACCGGCGAGACGCCGTAATGGTCGCGGTACGCGGCTGCCGATCGCCTCGCTCGACGTCGTGATGAACGTGGCCTGGCTCAGGACCGCCTGCTCCACGCGGGTGGCGAGCGCATCGGCGAGCGCCGCATCGGGTCCGCTGGTCTCAGCGCTGTGGAGATCTTCGAGATCCAGTCCGAACACGGTCGCGCGCCGGCGCGCCGCTTCGGCAATCGCCGCCAGCGCGCCGGTAGTGCCGCCGTAGATCAGATCCGACGCTTCGGCACTGATGGCCTGGACCAGCTCGGCATGGACGCGTCCGAACGCGCGGGCGACGACCGTCAGCGGCGCCCGCTCGACGCCGACGACGGCAGCCGCCGCGCGCGCGGTCGCGATAGCGTGCGCCGGACCGGTAGTACGTCGAGCGGATCTTCATCGCGCCGGTAGTTGATCACCTCGACGGGAAACGACCGCCGCGATCGCACGTCCCGATCGGTGGCCGTGGCCCACGGCTCGTGGCGGGTGGCGATCATGCGGACGTCGTAGCCGGCCGCCGGCGAGCGCATCGGCGCTCTTCAACATTCGAGGACACGTCGACGAGATGTCCCGAGGTGACGACCGTGATGCGCGCGCGGCGCACTCACGCGCGCTCGACCGTCGCCGCCAGCGGCGGCCGTTCGGTCGCCGAGCAGGTACGTGTCTTCGAGACGGTCGATCGCCCGTCTCACGTCGTGATGCTGCGTCGACGTGCGCGCGCTCGACGCCTCCTGCGCATCAGCGCAGCGACCAGCGCTTCGCCGAGCGCGTCGACGTCGTGTTCGGCGCACAGGTACACGCCGGCGCCTTCCGGCACGACGTGCGGAATGTCGGCGTGCCGCGTCGTGACAACCGGCGTCCCGATCGCCTGCGCTTCGAGCAGGATGGTCGGCGCGCCGCCTTCCGAATCGCCGTCCGTGGCAGTGACGCTGGGATGGATCAGCACCGTGGCCGCGGCGCAGCCGCCGGATCACGTCGGCGTGCGGCTCGCATACCGACGAACTCGACGTCTGCGTCAAGGCCGAGCGTGTCGACCAGCGCGCGCGCCGCGGCCTCGTCCGGTCCGCCGCCGACGATGATCAAGACGCGGCGCCGGCAGACGCGCGCGTGCGCGCGGCCGAATGCGGCGATCGCGTCGAGCAGCCCTTTCTTTTCGACGAAGCGGCCGGCGAACAGAACCGTCGAGGCGTCGGCCGGCGATCCACGCGCGGGTACTTTCGAGAGTCGAGGGCGATCGGGTGAATGATTGTGCGATCCGCGGGCGCGCCGGCGGCGATGACCTTCTTGCGCATCTCCGGCCCTTCGGCCAGGAACAGATCGCCGTCGCGGAACAGCCGCGCGTATTGGTCCCGCCACTGCGGCAGGTACGGCAGGACCGCGGCGTCGACACCGTAGAGGCTCGTGACGAGCGGCACGCCCGAGCGCCTTCGTGACGGACACCATCGCGCAACCGTTCGGCCCGAAGTGCGCGTGCACGACCGCCGGCTCGAGCCGGTCGATGATCGTCTCGACGCCGCGCCGCCACGGCGATCGGCCGGTGGCGCGCCCGATCGACGCGGTCGAGCCACCACGCCGCGGTCCGCCGCGATCGCGGCCTCGGGTGCTCGTGGACGCGCGGAAACGGAAACTCGTCCGCGTTCGCGCGCGCGTTGCAGATCACCGACGCCTCGAACCGCCGGTGCGCGGTCACCACGGTGTAGACGAACGTCTCGCTCCGCGGCAGAAACTGATCGACGGCATGGAGCACGCGGGGCATGTCAGGACCCGAGCTCCGGCGACGGCGACGGGACGATTCGTCCGGTACGATTCGACGCCGGCCAGACAGGCCAGCACGGTCCGTCCGGCCTCGTCAATCGAACACAGCGGCGGCGGCGATCGCGAATGCGCCGACACGAAGTCCGTGATCGCCTCGACGCAGGCGAGCGAGTGCTCGTAGAGACGCACCGGGTACTCCGCTGCGCCGTACTCGGCGTTGGGCCGCCGGGCCAGCACGCGCAGCGCTTCGACCGTCCGCGCGAACACGTAGGGCGGCAGGTTCGTGCGCAACTGGCGGTACCGGCTCTGGCCGCCCGTCTTGCCAGGCCCCGCGCAGCAGCGGCGGCTGAAACACCATCGGCCGGTGCAGCACTTCGCCGAGCCGGCCGTCGCGCCGGTACAGCAGGTTGTCGCGAACGGTCGCGGCCGACCGGCGACGCGGACGCGTGTGGTCCTGCGGGCCCGCCTCGCCGAACGCGACGACCACCTTGCCGATCGCGCCGGACGCGAACCGCAGCGTCACGACGTTGAGATCGGACTCGGGATAGTCAGGAAACGCGACGTGGTTCGGCGGCCGCAAACACCTCGACGATCTCTTCCCCGGCGAACCAGCGCAGCAGGTCGACGAAGTGGCACCCCGAGTACACGAGCGGCGTCGCGTTGTCCGTGTCGCGCCAGCGATCGTTCTGGAACGCGCGCGTCGTCAGATCGTGGACGTAGTAGCCCTCGAGATACGACAGCGCGCCGAGCGCATCCGGCCGTCGGCGAGCGCCTTGATCCGCTGGTGCAGCGGCACGAAACGCATCTGGTGCACGACGGCGACGACCTGCGCCGGCGCCGCCGCCGCCGCGCGCCGGATCGCGCACAGCCCCTCGACCGAATCGGTCAGCGGCTTCTCGACCAGCACGTGCAGTCCGCGCTCGAGCGCCTTCGACCATGTACGCAGCGTGCGTCGCATCGGGCGTGCAGACGACGACGGCGTCGAGGTCGGGCCAGAAGCGGTCTTCGTCGCTGCAGAACGTCGCGGCGGCGGCGCGCGCGGCGGCGCGCTCGGCCGCCGCGGGCTTCGGATCGAAAATCTTGGTCACGCGGCAGCCGGCGACGCACGAAAAGTAGAAGTAGTGCGCCTGTCCGGCGCCGCCGAATCCGATGATGCCGATGCGCACGCTCAGGCCCGCTGAATCGTCAGCAGCCGCGTGCGGCAGTCGATGCCGGCCGACCCGGGCAGCGGGAGACCGAGGCAAACGCGGCACGATCAACCGCATATAACGCGTCTGGCCCGAGCCGTGTCAGCGCGTAACGCAGGTATCGGTTGCGCGGGCCGCCGTCCGGCAGCCAGTAGTACATCGGCCGCTCGGCCACAATGCGCAGACCGAGCCTCGCAGGGCGGTTCCCAGAAGGACCGGCTTCGATGCCGGAGATAGTCGCTCGGCTGAATCGTCTCGTCGGGCATCGCCGCGGTGACGAGCATCGAGCCGCAGGTGCGAGGTGACGTTTCAGGTTGGTCAACGCCCGTGCACGACCACGTCGTCATCGAGGATCAAATGCAGGACCTCGAGGCTCTGGACGAGATCGAACGTGCGGCCTTTCGGATCGTCCCAGGTCGCAGAGGTCCGCGAGGTGAAACTCGGCGGCCGGAATCGCCGGCTGCAAGTGCGCGACCGCCCGCTCGGAAATGTCGACGCCCACGTAGGGCGTCGCGGGTACTCCTGGCGTAGAAACGCGCGAAGTGTCCCTGGCCGCAGCCGGCATCCAGCACCGACCAGGGCGTGTCGCGTGTCAGCCCGAGCGACGTCCAGCGCGCGTCGGAGCGCCTGCTGCTTGCATGCGTAGATGCGGTTGTTGAGCCGCTCGCCCGCGCCGAGCCAACCGGATTCGGAGAGCGTGAATGCGCGTAACGGTGTTCCAGAATTCGCGAAGCCGGACGTCGTCGGTCGTCGTTGCCATCCGATTTATTGCTTGCGCGCGAGCATCGAGAACCCGCTGAAGTACGGGCCGCGGCAGGTCCATCGTCGCTCGTCCGCGATGTCAGCCGGTCGAACGGCAGATCGCCGACGAGCGCGCAGCCGCGCTCCACCACGCAGTTGATAGAAAAGCCGCGGGACATCGGACACCGGCCAGGCGGCGGACAGCGCCGGCCCGTCTTCGTAGTAATAGGCACTACGCCAGTTGTCCGACGTGGCGCGATTGTAATCGCAGCACTCGGACGTGACGTAGACGCGGCCTCCCGGCTTGGTCACGCGGATCATCTCGTCGAGAACTTCGCCCAGACGCCGCTGCTGTTCTTCGTACGGCACGAAGGTCCGCTCTGGCAGGTTGGTGTCGAGGTGCTCGACGACAGACAGGGACGTCACGAGATCGAAACTCGCGTCGGCAAACGGCAGCGAGCGCATGGAGCCGGCGACCGCGGTCATGCGAACCGCCCGGCGGCCGACGAATCCGTTCACACGCTCCTCGAATCCGCCCCAGCTCTTCTCCGCCGGCTTCGACAGATCGAACGTCGTCACCATGGCACCCTCGCGGCTCATCCACGCCGGGAACGTGCTGCGACCGGTGCCGACGTCGAGAACACGAAGACCCGTCCAGCGATCGATGGCGCGCAGCAGCGTGCCGTACTCGAACACGATTTGGCCGCGCAGGCGCGGCGACGTCATGACGTCGTAGAGATACAGGTCGAACGCTCAAGCGCCGTCCGTTCGGCTCGAGTGGGAAACGGTGCGGATATCGAACATCGCGTTGAACGGCACGGCCGGTCGCATGCCATTGAGCGGCGGAGCCCCTCCCAGTCGCGCCATCATGACGCCCGCCGCGCGGCGCATGACGCGCCAGCCATAGGTCGCCCGCTCACGCAGGGTTGGATGGCTGATGCTCATCGGCGCCGTTTACGCTGCGTAGAGCGACAGATAATCGTCGCGATCTGGTCCATCGTTCGCGGCTGCAGCAGGGCGCGGCGCCACCGATCGATCGTCGCCGCCGGTTCGGTCGCGGCGCGCGTGAGCGCGGCGTGACCATTCGTCGACGTCGCCGGAGTCACCAGCTGTCCGTTGACGCCGTCCTCGACGATTTCGGCGAGGTTGCCGACGCGGCTGGCGATGATCGGCGTGCCGACGGCGGCCGCTTCGAGCGCGATCGTCGGGCCGTTCTCGAACCATATCGACGGGCACAGCAGCACGTCGAGCTCGGCGAGCAGCGCCGGCACCTCGGTCCCGGGATTCCCGGGCCGATCGCCACGCGCGCATCGCCAGCCAGCAGCTCTTCAAGCTCGCGGCGCAACGCGCGGCTGTCCTCGTCGATCATGCGGCCCGCGGATGTCGAGGCGGAAGTCGACGTCGGGCGGTATCGCCCGCGACGGCGTCGACGAGCTCGACCAGGCCCTTGGACGGATGCAGCCGGCCGATGTACCCGAAGCGCACCGGGCGCTGGTCGGCCGCAACGTCGGGCGCCGGCTTTCGCGTCGACCTTGACGTGGCTCAGGCCCAGGCGGTTCAGCACCAGCTTCGCCGCCGGCGAGCCGTTGGCCACGAGCATGCCCCTCGCGGTGTCGTTCAAGACGACGAACCAATCGACCAGGTCGAACAGCTCGCGCTCCATCTGCCTGGTACTCGTCGGACCGACGCGCTCATGCCGAGCGTGGTGCCGATTCGTCCCGGCAGCTGACGCAGGCCCGCACTCAGCGGCACCGGGACGGCGCCGGCCAAGCGGGCGACGGGTTGCGCCATGCCCGAGCCGCGTCAGGTTGCACGACGCGCACTTGGACGGAATCACGATGCCGTCGCACGGCACGCGGCCCCATTGCATCAGCTCACCGGTCCGGCACATGTAGCCGAAGCCCGGCAGATGGCACGTGAGGATGACGCGGATGCCAAGCCGATGCGCTTCGCGAATTTCCGGAAGGCCAACACCGGTGGTGATGCTGTGGACGTGCAGCACGTCCGGCCGTTCGTCCGCGAGCCAGCGATACAGCTTGTTCGGCCCCGCGCACCGGCACGCGGTGATAGGCCTCGTCGCGCGTCGGCGTGTCGGAAATCGCGTAGCGAAAGACCGGAACGTCGTCGTGCCGGTAGCGTTCCGGCACGCGTGGTGAGCATCGGGCGCCGCGATCAGCACATCGTGCCCGGCGGCACGCAGCCGCCGGCACAGCCCTTCGACGTACACCTCGGTGCCGCCGACGCTGTCCGGGAAATACCACCCGAGGAGGTGGGCGATCTTCACAGCGCGAGCGTCGCCATCCGCTCGAACACCTTGACGCAGGCCGCCACGACGTCGTCGCAGTCGCGGTCGGTGAATGCGGCCGAAATCGGCAGGCGAATCAGCGAGGCCGCCACGCGATCGGTCACCGGCAGATCGACCGACGCCATGTCGCCGCACGCCTGCGCGTATGGCGCCGAATGCAGCGGCACATAGTGAAATGCCGCGCCGATGCCCTCTGCGCGCAGAGCCCGCAGCGCCCAATCGCGCACGCGCCGGATCGACGAGCACGGCGAACACGTGCCAGTTGGGACGACAGCCCTCAGGAACGACGGCGTCTGGACGACATCACGATAAGGCGCGAGAGCCGACAACAGACGCTCGGCCTGCGTCGTCTTGCGCCGCGTGATCTCGGAGATCTTCTTGAACTGTTCGACCGCGATGGCGGCGAGCAGCTCCGACAGCACGTAGCTGCTGCCGACGCCGACCCAGGTGTACCTGTCGCGCTCGCCGCGAAGAAACGCGCTCCGATCCGTTCCTTTTTCGCGCAGGATCTCCGCGGCATGCAGCCAGGTCTCGTCGTCGCGCACCAGCAGCGCACCGCCCTCGCCGCACACCACGTCCTTCGTTTCGTGGAACGACAGCGCGCCGAGCCCGCCCCACGCGCCGAGCGCGCGGCCGCGATAGGCGGCGTTCACGCCGTGCGCGGCGTCTTCGATGATGAGCAGCCGATGGCGCGTGGCGACGGCATCGAGCGCTGTCAGGTCGCAGGCCATGCCGGCGTAGTGCACCGGCACAATCGCGCGGGTCTGCGGCGTCACCCGTCGCGCCACGTCGGCGGGATCCAGACCCGAAAGTTCGCGGATCGATGTCGGCGAACACCGGACGGGCGCCCGCCTTGATCACGGCATTCGCGGTCGAGACGAAGGTGAAGCTCGGAAGAATCACCTCGTCGCCCGGACCGATTCCGGCGACCTCCATCGCCATTTCGAGCGCCGCCGTACAGGAGTTCACCGCAAGCACACCGCGGGCGCCGGTCGAATCGCGCAGGAGCCGTTCCAGCTCCTTGCCGCAGGCGCCGTCTCCGGCGACGTGTGTCCCCGCGAGCACGCGGCTGACGGCAGACGCTTCGCGATGGTCGAACCAGGGCTTGTGCAGCGGCAGCCGATCCAAGCGCGTCGGGCGTCCACCCTCGACCGCCAGACGTTCCGATGTGGTCGTCATACTTGCGCCTCGCGAAGCGGCGGCGTTCCCGCCCACGCGGTCCGGCGCGGCGGACGCAGGTAGCGGAGCCAGTCGATGACGCTCATACTCGAGTGTCTGACGATGGCGGCCGACGCGGCGAAGTGCCGGCGCTCTGAAATGGCGGAACGCTCCGCGCGCCTGGCCGTAGACAAAATTCCGCTTCGCCTGCTCCCTTGTTTCGGCGGTGAGCGGGCATCGAGACGAATTCAGCATTGTCCAGGCCGCGCCGGCCGACTGCGCGTACTCGCAACGCGCTCGTGGGACTCGATATTTCCTGGCCGGCATGCACGCGGTAGTAGAACAGGTCCCCGGGCACCAACAGCACGTTGACTTTGGCGCAGGCTTCGAGCCAGAACAGATAGTCGGAGGCGACGCCTGCCATCGGAAAGCCACCGAGCTCGCGGAACACATCCGCGCGAAACATCGCGCTCGCCGGACCGAGATGGAACAGGCCGGAGCCCAGGAACTCGCGCTCGTACGCCAGGCGAGGCGTCAGCAGCATCGGACACTTGCCGCCAGGCCAGTCGCGGCTGCCCGACAACGCGAACCCGGCGCGCGGCTCGGCATCGAGCGCCTCGACCATCACCGCCAGGCAATGCCGATACATCACGTCGTCGGAGTCGTGGTCACTTGAGATACCCGCCGCGCGCGAGGCTCGCGGCGACGCGGCGGTTCGGAAACTGTCCGAGGTTCGTCGGATTGACGACACGCGGACGCGCATCGCCTGCTTCGCGTACGTCGCTGGCGATCGCCACGGTCACGATCGCTCGAGCAGTCGTCAGTGACGATCAGCTCGAAATCGCGGCAGGTCTGCGCAAGCACGCTCTCGATCGACTCGGCGATGTAGCGCTCGCGGTTGTAAGACGTCAGCAGGACGCTAATCATCGCGGCCACGTGTAGGCGATTCGGTGAGCCAGTTCGGCCGGCGACACTTCCGACATCACGACGAACCGCGACCGTTCGAGCGGGTCTTGCCACGGCGCGGCGAACCCCACGTGGGTGCTGAAGGCCGTTCGGAAACCGGCCGCGCGAGCCAGGTCCACGCTCTCGGTTGTGTAGTCGACGCCGCGTTTACCCCAGGGATAGGCCAGCGTGTCGATGCGAAGGCCGGTCCATTTCGTGAGCGCGTCGCGGCACATCTCGAGCTCGCAGCGCTGGTCGTCGGACGAGAGCTCCGCCAGCGGCGCGTGGGACGCCGTGTGCGCGCCGATCGCGAAGCCCTCGGCGGCGAGTTGCGCGACCTGATCGCGAGTCATCGGCGCGAGCGGATCGCGCTCGTCAGCCGCGGTCGCGTGGCGGCTGGCCAGTTCACGCCAGCCGGCGGCGCCACCGGCACGCGCATCGTTGACGGCGGCCTCGCCGCGTTTCCGGGCGATGGCGTCGAACCAGAACAGCTGCTGATCGCGAACCGGATTCGAACAGACGAAGATGGCGGCAGGGATCCGATAGCGCCGCAGAATTGGACGCGCCAGCTCGAACACGCTTCGATAGCCATCGTCGAAAGTGAGGAGCACCGGCCGCGACGGCAAGGCGCGCCCCCCCTCGTTGTCAGCGCTCCAGGCATCGAGCCCGATCGGGTGGCAGTGTTCGGTGAGCACGCGGCAGTGTTCCTCGAACACGTCAGCGGCGATGTGCAGGTTGGCAAATGGCAGATCGCCGGCGGAATCCGCGGGCCGCAGCCCGTGGTAGCTCAGGACGAGCACCCCCGGAAACGCGTAGCGCTCGAGCACATAGCCGTACCACTGGGCCGCGAGCAGCCCCGCCTTGAGCGGGCCCTGGAGTGGCATTTCCATCTGTCAGGGTGCAGCGCGCTGCGTACCCGGCTCGCCAGACAGCGCGTGCGCGCGATATGCGGCAATGGTTCGGCGGAGCCCGTCGCGCAGGTCGACCGCGGTTGTGTATCCGAGATCGCGGGCGATCGAAGAAGCGTCCGCGTACATCTCAGGCGGTTCATGCGGGCCGAGGGGTCTCGCGCCGAAATCGACGCGGCCAGGCGCGCCGCCGCCGACTTCGCGGGCAACCATCTCGACGAGCGCTTTCACGGTGATCGGTGTCCCGGTGCCGACGTTGTATACCGCCACCGGCCGCGGCAACTTCGACGAACCCGCCAGCAGCAGCGCCCGCACGTGGTCGGACACGTAGGAGTAGTCGCGCAGTTGATCGCCCGCGCTCACCGGCGCGCGTTGCCCGGTGACGAGCCGCTGAATGACCGACGGAATCAGCCGCTCCGGTCGATCGTCTGGCCCGTACGGCCCGAACGGTCTCAGGATGACGACTTCCCGGCCAGTCTGAAACCCGCGCGACTGACTCCACGTCACGGACGCATGGATGCTGGCGGGATAGGCGAACCTCGGCTGGCACACCTGCGTTTCCGCTATCGGACCACAAACGTCACCGTACTCGGCGCAGGTTCCCGTCTGGACGAATCGACACCCGCGTCCCTCGAGTGCGCCCCACAGATTCTGTGTGCCGATCACGTTGACCGCGAGCATTCGCGCTTCGTCGGGCTGCGAACCTGTCGTGCCGTAGGCGGCCAGATGAAACACGCATTCGGGATCGGCAGCCCGCACGGCCCCGGCCAGGGCGGCCGCATTCAGGAGATCGACCTCATGAACCTCGACACCGTGACCCGCCCGTGCATCGGCTGCCGGCCGCCGGACGATGGCGTGGACCTGTGCGCCTCCAGCGACGAGTGCACGAAGCAGATGCGATCCGAGAAACCCCGCAGCGCCCGTCACGAGTACTCGCCGTCGGGCAAAAGCCGCGGCTGAGGGGTTCACCGCGTCTGCCACTGATACGGGATCTCCGCGGCGTCCGATTCGAGACGTCCGACTTCGGCAGGATCGTGTGGATCGGTCAGGCAGTTTGCGACGAGGGCCGTCACGGCGCCCTCGCCGCGGAAGCCGGTCCAGACGCCCGGCGGAATCGTGACGAGGCAGTAATCCGCCTCGCCGATCACGCGCTCCATCAGATGGCCACGCGTTGTCGACACCGCGCGGTCGTCGAAGAGCACCAGCCGGACCGTTCCGACCGGCACCGCAAAGTTCGCCGTCGTCCGCGCATGCGTGCGCCAGGCCTTGACGGCGCCCGGGTGGACGAGGCTGAAGTAGATTTCGCCGAATCGCGCGAAATGCGGATCGTCAGAGCGCAGCATGCGGAGCACCGCCCCCCGTTCGTCGGCGATTCGAGCCAGCGGCGTCACGCGAACGCCGTCGATGGCGGCATGGTCCGGCGCGTTCATGCGGTTGCCGTGTGTTCGGCGATCTGCCGCTCGCACCAGTCCGGCATCGCGTCCCCCGCATTGAACGCCTTGTACCAATCGACCGTCGCATCAATCGTCCGCTCGAAGTTCCAGCGCGGACGCCAGCCAAGCTGAAGGCGTGCCTTGTCGGTCGCCAGACGAAGCAGGCTGAACTCGTGCGGCCCGCCGGCGCCGTCCTCGCGCCACGAGCCGCGGCCGAATCGGGCGATCACGTGTTCGACGACATCCTTGACCGTTCGGGTCTCGGTCGGATCGGGACCGAAGTTCCAGCTGTCGCACGCGGCGGCCCGATCGCAGCCGTGCGACAACAGCCGCGCGCCGAGGAGGAGATAACCGCTGAGCGGCTCGAGCACGTGCTGCCAGGGCCGCGTGGCGTGCGGGTGTCGGACGGTAATCGGTTCGCCGTTCGTCAGCGCGCGGATCGAGTCGGGGACGATGCGATCGGGCGACCAGTCGCCGCCCCCGATCACGTTGCCGGCACGCGCCGTCGCGACCGCGATGCCGTGGGTCTCGAGCGTCTCGGGGGGAAAGAAGCTTCGGCGATAGCTGTACGCCACGATCTCCGCTGCTGCTTTGCTGGCGCTGTAGAGATCGCCGCCGCCGAGGCGGTCGGTCTCACGGTACCCGAACAGCCACTCCTTGTTCTCGTAACATTTGTCGCTGGTCACGAGCAGGAGCGCGACCGGCTTCGCGGTTTCGCGGGCGGTTTCGAGCATGTTCGACGTGCCGATGACGTTGGTCTGAATCGTCTCGAGCGGCGCGCGATAGCTTTCGCGGACAATCGGCTGCGCGGCGAGATGGAACACGACATCGGGCCGCGCCTCGCGCCAGACCCGGGCGAGATGGTCGCGATCGCGAATGTCGCCCTCAACCGAACGCACGCGGCTGGCGATCCGGGCCGCCTGGAACAAATTCGGCAATGTCGCGGGCGGAAGACTGTATCCGGTGACGTCGGCACCGAGCTGTGTCAACCAGGTCGCGAGCCAGCCGCCCTTGAATCCGGTGTGACCGGTCAGCAGAACCCGCTTGCCGGCATAGATCCGAACCTCGCTGCCGCTCATCGGTCCCACACCGCCCAACGGGCGGCGCCGCCCGCCCACATCTCCGACAACTGCTGGTAATCGCGCGGCGTGTCCATGCAGAACCAGAAATCGTCGTGACAATAGGCCATCAGCTGCCCCTCGCGGGCCAGCTCTGGAGCGGTTCCCGCTCGAGCATCAGATCGGTGCGGTCAGACAGCCGGTCGAGGAACGATCGGGAGCAGAAAGAACCCGCCGCTGATCCATCCAGCCGAGGCCTGTGGCTTCTCGTTGAACTCGCCAACCTTGCCATCCGCGCCCAGCGCCAGTTCGCCGAATCGTCCGGGTGGGTGCACCGCGGTCACCGTCGCGATCCGCTGTGCGCGCGGTGAAAGTCGACGACCTTCCGGAAGTCCACATCGCACACACCGTCACCGTAGGTGACGGCAAAGATGTCGTCGTCTGGCGGCACGAACGCGCCCGCGCGTTTGACGCGCGCGCCGGTCATCGCATCCATTCCGGTGTCCGCCAGCGTCACGATCCATTCGGCCTCGGGCCCGCGCTGGTGCAGTGTCGGTTGAAGTCCCTGGGCGAGGTTCAACGTCACGTCGCCGACCATCATCGACAGGTTCAGGAAATACTGCTTGAACAGATCGCTCCGATAGCCGAGGCACAGCACGAACTCGCGAAAGCCCCAGTGCGCGAACCCGCGCATGATGTGCTACACGATTGGCTTGCCGCCAACCGCCACCATCGGCTTCGGCAGATCGCCGCCTGCCGCACCGAGACGCGATCCGTATCCACCACAGAGAATGAGCACCTTCATGAAGGCTTCCGGCAGACGATCGTCGTGAGCAGTGGATAGCGGGCGTCGTGTACGTCCAGTTCGGCGGCCGTCAACTCTTCGACCGCCAGACCAAGTTGCGCGGCGACAACGGCGAGACAGTTGCCGTGGCCGCTGACCTGCACGTCCGCGCCGCGCCAGGCCGAGGCCAGCCGCTCGCGCCAGCCGTCCGGCGTCAGCCGCGAGTATTCGGGCGTATCGCCGGTCAGCGGCAGCAGTCCCGCCGCCGACGCCAGGATCTCGCCGCCGCGGCCGCACGATCCTGCGCGCCTGTCCGAGCAGCGAGTCGAGCTCGCGAAAGTGCTGGCAGCGCGTTGGGCAGCAGCACGCAGTCGTAAGACGCGCTCGTGAATCAGCGTCTCGCAGTGCGCGAAGTCGCACAGGTATGTCGGCGCTAAGTCGGGCGCGATGTCGAAGCGTGTCGGCCCGCCGCACCCCGTGACCGAAGCGCTTCGTGTAGGAGTCGGTCTGCACTTCGAGCACGTCGCCCGTGATCGCATCGCGATGCGCGTACAGGAATCGTGCAGGTAGTGGCGATCGATCGGCGTGCCCCGCTCGAACCCGAAGCTGGACGAAAACGGCGCCGTCCGCCGCAGGTTGCCCCACCGCGGTATCGGCTGTAGCCGCGCAGGAGACACCGCGACAGAGCCGTGGCGCGCGGGCCGGCGCAGCGTTTCGCGGTCTCGACATCATCGGCGGCACATCGTCGATCGAATCATGCGTACCGCCGCGTTCGGCATCCACGGCTTGTCCAGCCGGCTGCCGTAGAGCAAGCCGCGGGTTGATCGGTCGCGGCCGCTTCAGTTCCTGCCAGCGGCCGAACAGCCGCTGATAGCCGGCGGTCGCTGATCGCATCGAAGCGCGTCGCGACGATGTCGCGCACGGCGCCGCTCATCTCTTCGATCCGCGTGCGATCGCGATCGAGCGCCGCGATCGCGTCGGCAAACCCGCCGATATCGCCGACACCCGGACGATATCCCGAGACGCCGGCTGTCGACGACGTCGGGAATGCCGCTTGCCAGATCGCTGACCACCGGCACCACGCCGGCGGCGCCCGCTTCGAGCAACGCGACCGGCAGCCCTTCCTTCGGCTCGGCATCACCAGGACGTCCTGGTCGCTCGTACAGCCGCAACACGTCGGCCTTGTCGCGCTGTCCGAACCACCGGATGTCCCGGCCGATCGGCCCACGCGGCTCGCAGCGCCTCCTCGTCCGGGCCGGCGCCCTGGACCGTCCAGACCGGATCGACGCCGAGCTCCCGCAGCCGGCGATCGATGAACGGCAGATCGAAGACGCCTTTATCCTCCGACAGCCGGCCGACGTACAACACGCCGCAGCTGGTCCCGGCTGCGGTCCGGCGGACGGTGCGCGGGAATATCGACGCCGTAGGGCAACAGAAAAATCGAGTCCTGCGCGGTCGGGCAGCCGCTCGCGCAGCCGCCGGGCCATCTGCTCGGTGTAGGTGACGAACGCGTCGATCGTGTCGCTGATGGCGGACGGCGAGGTCGTAGTAGAAATCCAAGTCGCCATGGTTGATGGCGAACACGGCGCGGCCGGTGTCATGGATCGACGTCAGCGCCAGCTCGATCCAGTCGTTGGCCACGACCACGCCGGGCCCGTAGGGAATCGCTCGGCGCGAGCCGGCGCAGCACGGCGTGAACATTCTCCGTTCGGCAGGCGGTAGTCGAACCGCACCTCCCGATCGGCCGCCGAGCGGCTCGTCGATCGTCGCGATCGCGCTCGTTGCGCGTTCTGCGTCCTGACCGCGGCGTAGCGGAACCCGTCCGGCCGGCGATGCGACAACAGATTGGTGGACATAGCTGAACACCCCGCCGAGCTTGTTCGGCAGCACGTAGACGACTTCGGGCTGCGCGCGGGCATCATCGAAGGTGACACCGTCGCCATGCACCGGCCTTGCGCAGCCAGCCACGCGATCGTCTGCAGTTCGAGCCCGCGCTTTCAGATCCACGCGAGGCTCGAAGCCGAGCGAACGGACTTTGGCGATGTCGGTGTACCACCGCAGGGTGTCGCCGGCAAACGACTGGCCGGTCGGCCGGACCACGAATATCGGGATAGCCCATCATCGTCGGCAATGGTGCGAGCGAGCTCGAGCAGCTGCACCGGGTTGGCCCGAAGCGACGTTGTACTCCTCGCCCGGCTGCTCCTCCGTCGCCACGATCTCCAGACCGCGCACCGCATCGTCGATGAAGAGATAGTCGCGGACCTGCGTGCCGTCGCCGAAGATCGACAGCTCCGATGATTCTGCTGAATCTTGCGGACGATGTCATGGATCGCGAAGCGGAACATGCCGACGCCGTAGACGCTGAAAAGCCGCGCGATGCGCACGTCGAGGCCGTAGGACCGGTGATAGGCGTGGCAGTAGGCCTTGCCCCCGAGCTTGCCGGCGGCGTACGGAGAGGTCGGCCGCGGAAACGCCCGCTCGGGCAGCGGCAACGCGTTCGACGGATCGAAGATCGATGCCGTCGACGGAAACACCACGCGGCTGCCCGCCTGGCGCGCGGCCTCGAGCACCTCGAACACGCCGCGGAAGGTGTTGTCGAAATCGTGTCGTGGGTTTCTCACCGACGCCGCGACGTCGGCGGACGCCGCCATGTGGAAGACGGTGGTGCCTTCGTCGAGCAGCCCATCGAGCGCGCCCTCCTGCGCAACGTCGACCAGGCGCGCGGCCTGGCCGGTGTCGGGAAATGGCTTGCGATCGACCGCGACGACCTGCCAGCCTCCGGCTCGAAGGTGGCGCACCAGCGCCGTGCCGATGAAGCCGCTGGCACCGGTGACGATGGCGCGCCGCGGCATCTCACGCATGACGGATCGCCACGCCGATGCCGAAGCCCAGTTCGGTGAAGGTAAACGTCGAATAGTTGGCCGGTGCTCGAGCACCTCCCGCCAGACGCGAGCCAGCTCGGGGTGCGACGGATTCGAAATATCGTCGAACACGAGAGCGCCGCCGACCTTCAGCCGCGGAATCACGGTCTCGAGATCGGCGCGGGCGCCCGCTTCGCGAGTGATCGCCGTCGACCGTGATCAGATCGAAGAAACGATCCGGGCGCTCGATCGAAATGGCGCGGCAATACCTCGTGCGAGTCGCCGATCAGGAACTCGAGCGCGCCGGTGAAGCCGACCCGCGCCAACTCCGACGTCACCAGCTCCTGCCCGGGATTGTCCATGCCGGCGTAGCCTTCGATGAACATGTCGCAGGCGAGGATCTCGCACTCCGGACAGACCGACGCCACCATCGCCAGACTGCGGCCGCGCCGGACGCCGATCTCGAGATAGCTGCGGGGCTGCAGGCCGGCCGCCAGCGTCATCAGCGCGGTGTTGATGTCCGCGAACCGCCAGGTCTCGGGATGCCGCTCGAGGCCGGCGCGGTAGAACGCCATGACGTAGTCGGCGTACGCGTCCGGAGTCAGACGCTCGAGCACGGCCAGCGCGCGACGGACCGCGGCCGGGCCGGCCAGCATCGAGGCGCCGAACGTCGAGGCGCCGGCAATCGCCGGCGCATACCACTGGTTGCCGGGGGCAAACAGCGTGTTGCCGTCCGCCGCGGGCGCGGCGTGGCCGCGATCCGCCGTCGCCGCCGCGCAGCGCCCGCTTGACCACGTCTCGAATCATGCTCATGACACCTGTCCGTCGGTGACGGCGCACCTCCACTGCGCCTTGCGGCAGACGATGCCGCGGGTGACGTGGAGTTGATAGGGGCGCCACGGCCGCTCGGGCTCGACGATTTCGAACTCGAATGCATCGGGAATCTCGTCGACGTGCTCGAGATAGGGGATGCCGACGAACGCGTTGAGCCGATACCGGCCGGGAATGAAGGTCGGACCCGGCAGGCGCGCCGTCATCGTGCATGACGGCACCGATGGCAGCTCCACGCCCCCGTCGTCGACGTTCATCATCGAGAGCAACGGCTGACCCTGGTCCGACAGCAGCACCAGCTCGACCACCAGACCGCGCAGGCTGGCGCCGCTCGACGAGGCGTTGGACAGCTGCAGATCGATCTCGAACACCAAATCGTTTTCGGGCGGCACGCCGCGCACCGCGGCGCCGCGATCGTCGACCAGACGGATGTCGCTGATCCGCGCCCACCCGGTGCCGCTCCGGCTGCGGGTGTTGAAGCGGCCGACTTCGACCAGCGACTGCTCGGCGGCCCGATAGGTGGCGACGATCTCGCCGATCGCGCCACTCTGCACCAGGCGGCCGCGGTCCATCAGCAGGCCGCGCGTGCACAGCCGCTGGATCGCTTCCATGTTGTGGCTGATGAACAGCACGGTGCGGCCGCGGCGCGCGATGTCGTCCATCTTGCCGAGGCACTTCTTCTGGAATTGCGCGTCGCCGACCGCCAGCACTTCGTCCACCACCAGAATCTCGGTCTCGAGGTGCGCGGCGACCGCGAACGCCAGCCGCATGTACATCCCGCTCGAGTAGTGCTTGACCGGCGTGTCGATGAAGCGATCGATCTCGGCGAACGCGACGATTTCGTCGAACTTGCGGTCGATTTCGGCGCGGCTCATGCCGAGGATGGCGCCGTTGAGAAAGGTGTTCTCGCGGCCGGTGAGGTCCTCGTGGAAGCCGGTGCCGACCTCGAGCAGCGAGCCGATCCGGCCGGTGACGTCGACGAAGCCGGTGGTCGGCTCGGTGATTTGCGACAGCACCTTCAGCAGGGTCGACTTGCCGGCGCCGTTGCGGCCGATGATGCCGACCACTTCGCCCGCGGCCACCTCGAACGAGACGTCGTCCAGCGCCCACAGCGTGTCTCGCGTCCGGCTCCGGCCTCGGCGGCGCCGAATCGCAGCGCGCCTGACGAGACGCGAGGCGACGCCGGCCATCGCGTCGCGCGCGGTGCGCGATCGCACGCGATGGCCGATCATGTAGCGTTTGCCGAGATGTTCGGCGCGGATGACGGCGCTGAGACATCAGATCACGTCGGCAAACGTGCCTTCGAGCCTGCGGAAGTAGATGGCGCCGCCGATCATCAGCGCGGCCACCACCGCCGCCGAGACCAGGGTGATGATCGCCCGGCGCGGGACCGCCGGCCAGCGCCCAGCGGAAACCCTCGATCACGCCGGCCATCGGGTTGAGGCCGTAGACCGCTCGCCAGCGTCCGGGACCAGCGACGCGGGATAGGCGACCGGCGTGGCGAACATCCACAGCTGCACGACGAACGGCACCACGTAGCGCACATCGCGGTAGCGCACGTTCAGGGCGGCGAGCCAGACGCCGACGCCGGCAGCGGTCGCAGATCGCCAGCAGCATCAGCGCCGGCAGCCAGACGATCGACGGCGCCCGGCACGATGCGGTACCACGCCATCAAGCCGATCAGGATGACGAAGCCGATCGCGAAGTCGACCAGCGGCGCGATCACCGCGGCGAGCGGGATGATCAGCCGCGGAAAATACACCTTCGAGATGATGTGCTGGTAGCCGCTGAGCGACGTGCTGCAGCCGGCGAGCGCCGACGCGAAATAGGTCCACGGCACGAGCGCCATCAGCGAGAACACCGGATACGGCAAACCGTCGGACGGCACCTTCGCGAGATGGCCGAAGAAGATCGTGAACACCACCATCGTCATCAGCGGCTGAATGATTGCCCAGCCGGCGCCGAGCAGCGTCTGCTTGTAGCGCACCTTGATGTCGCGCCAGATGAAGAAGTACAGCAGCTCGCGGTACGCCCACATCTCCGAGAGCGTGCGCGTGCTCCAGCCCTGCGATGGACTGCAGGCGGCGGGTGATGCGGCAGTTCGGCGGCGCATCACGCCTGCCTCAAGAAGTCGCCGAGCACGCCGAGCGCCCAGGGCCGGCTCCAGTGTGCCGCGCCGCGCTGCCAGTCGGTCCACACCGCATCGGCCGCGCCGCGCGCAATCCAGCCGCGTCCGGCGAGGAGCGCCATGCCCGATCGCACGAACGGCTGCGAGGTCGCCGCGCATCCACCGCGCGAACGGAAGCGTGAACCCCTGTTTCGGCCGATCAACCGCCGCGCTGCGGAAGCGGCCGCGCCAGCGTTTCGTGCAGCAGTCGTTTGTTGCGCATCAGCGACGGGTGCGCGCCGAGATCGGGCCAGACGGCGTCGAGCAGCACGTGATCGACGAACGGCACGCGCACCTCGAGGCCGTGCGCCATCGACATCGACGTCGAGATCACGCAGCAGCTGCGAGCCCAGATAGACGCGTGTCTCGAGCCTGGCGACGTGGCCTTCGAGGCTTGATGCGCTGCCGTGGAACAGCTCGGACTCGGCCGCCGACAGTCGTGCGGCCGCTGCGGCCCAGCAGTCACGCAGGGCCGGGCCGGCCATCCGCTCGACCTCGGCCGGCATGTAGAGCCACGCTGGGTCCGGTAGGCGGCGTCCATTTCCCCGTTGCCGGCCATGAAGTGCCGCCATCGGTGGGTCAGGCGGTCCGGCAGCACAACTGAAACCGCGGGCGCCATCGACCGGGGCGAGCGGCGCCAGCCGCCTCTTCCAGCGCATCGCCGCCGGCAGGCGCGGAACGACGGGTAGCCGCCGAACAGCTCGTCGCCGCCGGCACCGGACAGCACCGTTTTGATGCCGGTGTCCGCCACCGCGGCCGACACGTAGTACGAGTTCACCGCATCGAGTGTCGGCTGATCCAGCCGCGCGAGAATGCCGCGGAAGGTCGCCGACGATGCGCGAGGCATCGAGCACCAGTTCGTGATGCGTCGCGCCGAACGCCGACGCGACCAGTCCGCGCGTACTCGTGTTCGGACGAACGATCGTCGAAGCGGACCGTATACGTGTTGAGCCCCGAGGCACCGGCGTTGGCGGCGGCCGACAGGATCGCCGACGAGTCAATCCCGCCCGAAAGGAACACGCCCACCGGAACGTCCGCCACGAGGTGCGCCGCGACGCTCTGCTGCACCGCGTCGCCGCACGCGCGCGCGCAGCTCCGGCTCGGTGCAGCCCGAAGCGGGCGCGCGTAGACCGCGGTGACGTCGGCAAAGGCGCTGCACGCGCGCAGTCGCCGTCGCGGGACCAGCGCATCCATGTGCCCGGCGGCAGACTCTCGACGCCTGCAAGATCAGGTCAGCGACGGCGGCACCGTGCCCCAGGCCAGAAAGCCAAGACGCCGGCCGGATCGATGGCCCGATCGACCAGTCCCGCCGCCGACCAGCGCGTGAATCTCCGACGCGAAGGCGATCGTACGTTCGGCGGCTGCCACGTACAGCGGCTTGATGCCGAATCGATCGCGCGCCAGGATCAGCGCGCGCGCCGCGTCGTCCCACCACGCCAGCGCGAACATGCCGCGGACCTGCGCGAGCGCCGCGGGACCATCGCAGCGCCAGCAGCCGCAGCAGCACTTCCGTGTCGCTGCCGGTCGTGAAGCGCTCGCCGCGGTCCGAAGCGACTCGCCGCGAGCTCACGGTAGTTGTAGACCTCGCCGTTGAACACGATATGGTGGCGGCCGTCCGGCGTCGCCATCGGCTGCGCGCCGGGGGACCGGGATCGATGATCGCGAGACGGCGATGCACCAGCAGCGCGTCCCAGCCGGGCGCGCGCCACACGCCGCGGCCATCAGGGCCGCGGTGCGCGAGCGCGGCGACCAGCGCCGCCGATGGATCGCGGCTCGATCGCGCCGTCGACGGCGCACCACACCGGCAATGCCGCACATACGTTAGAAGAACCGTGACTTCACTTTGATTTCGTCGTTCGGCTGGACCTTGTCTGTCCATCTCGGCGGGAATCTCGACCGATCTTGCCGCCCTGCGCGGACGATGGTGAGGCGCCGATCCGAGCCGCGATCGTTCAGCCCGCCCGCCAGGATGATCGCCTGAGCCACGGTCGTGCCGGTGTCGAGCACGAAGGAGCCAGGATTCTTGATGAAACCGGAGATGTAGAACCGCTTGGCGATTGGCACGTTGACGATGTCGCCGTCCTGCAGCACGAGGTCGCGGCCGACCTTGCCGAGCTCCAGGTCCTTGCGATTCACCATGATCGGCTCGTTGGCGCGTTCGCCCGGCTTCGGCGGATGCATCACCAGCACGTCGTTGCTCGCGTTCTGGGTCGGCGATCCCGCCAGCGCCAGCGCTTCGAGCAGCGACATGGTCGTGCCCGGCATCGTGACCTTCCCGGGCGTGGCGGACTTCGCCGGTCACCAACACATTGCGCGCCTTGAACTGATCCACCTCGACGCGCACCTGCGGGTTCCGGAGGTAGCCCGCCTGCAGCATCTGGGCGATCTTGTCCTGCGCTTCGGCCAGCGACAGGCCGGCCAGCGGTACCCGGCTGAGATACGGCATCGAGATCGTGCCGTCGGAGTCGACGCGGTACTTCCCGGTCAAGTCCGCCTCGTCGGAGACGATGATGGAGAGATTGTCCTGCGGCCCGATCACGTAGCCTCCCGTCGGCGGCACCGGCCTCGGCTGGGCCGCCGGAGCCGTCAGGCTTGGGAATCTCGAAGTGCGGCTTGGTACGGCCGCGCGGGTGCTGCGGCGGTCGGCACCGGCGGCGGCGTCTGCGGCGGTGCGCGGCGAACGCCGCAGCGCGAGCACGGCGATGGCATGACGACAGGAATGGTTCTTGACGCATGATGTCGTTCCGTTCGCTACTCGGACAGCCGCACGAGCGGGATGCCCAGCTGCCGAGCTTTTCGATACAGATTGGGACGCTGAATGCCGAGCGTCTGGGCGGCGTCCGCCATGCGCCACCCGTGATGCTGCAGCACCGCGGCGATGTAGTCGCGCTCGAACCGCTGCCGCGCCTCGCGCAGATTGCCGGACGGCACGAACGGCGCCGGCGCGCGCTGCAGCTGCAGCGCCGGCAGCACGTGCTCGATCTGGATGACGTCGTCGCGTCGTCGGCGACGACGCGCTCGATGGCGTCGCGCAGCTCGGCGAGATTGCCCGGCCACGTCAGCGCGCCGAGCAGCGCCAGCGCCGCCTGCGTGAAGCTGCGCGCCGGCGCTCCGGCCGCCGCACAGTCGTCCAGCAGCCGCTGCGCCAGCGCCGGCACGTCGTCGGCGCGATCGCGCAGCGGCGGCAGATCGATGCGCATCGCCGACAGCCGGCGGTACAGATCGGCGCGGAAGCGATGCGCGTGAACGTCGGCGTCGATGCCGGGCGACGCGCTGGCGATGAGGCGGCACACCGTGGCGACCGGCGCGCCGTCGATACGCACTTCGCCATCGCGCGCGATCCGCGCCAGCCGCGCCTGCGTGCTGGCGGGCAGCTCGCTGACGTCCTGGAGAAAGAGCGTCCCGCCCCTGCGCCGCGGCCATGCGAGCTGTCGCCGCGCACCGATTCGAGATCGGCTGCCTCGTTCGCGGGCTCGAGCCGGACAGGTCCGGCGCCGCCAAACAGCAGCCGATCGACGCCGCCGATGTCGGCGGCGCCGCAGTCGATCACTGACGAACGGAGCGTCCGCGCGGCGGCCGCGTCCGATGCAGCTCGCGCGCGACCGACTCGACTGCCGAGCCCGGCTCCGCCAGTGATGAGCGTGCCGCCGTCGCTGCCGGCGCGCGCGCCGCAGCAGCTCCTGGACGCGGGTGATCGCGGGGATCGGCCGACGAGCTCGACCGCGCCGGACCAGGTCGAGGCCAGGCGGGCCGAGCGCGCGTCTGCAAACAGTGAGAGTGTCTGGAGTCATGGTTTTCTCGTGGGCTGGGGGCGAGATAGCAGCTTCGCCCCGTCGCTTACAGCGACGACAAGGCAGCTGGAGCGACTGGAATGATGACTCGATAGGACAACGATCTGTGTCAGCAGCGATACGTCTGAGATGCTGCCGCAGACACAGCTCGCAGACTCGACGTCGACATTATCGGCACGGACGGGGTGTATCAATACGGATTGACGGAGCGGCTGTATCGGCGGGGAACGCTGGAAGGTGTCAGTCCTGACGGCGGGGCTCGACGGGACCGGGCGGTCGGGGACCGGCCGGCATCGGTGAGGATCGTTGCGGTTCGAAGAGACTGTTGAGGAAGAACGCCAGCCGATCATCACCAGGAACCCGCCTACCCCAATAGCCGGACGACGGGCTCTCGCCGGCGAACGCGATGAGCACCATCAGCCCGAAGCCGACGCCCATCAGCGTGACGCCCGCGCTGCGGTGGCGCCGGGGGGCGCGGTACGCTGTAGCGATCGTAGCGATCCATCGCCCGGTCGAAACCGCGCGGATCCACCTCGGGCGGCGGCACCAGCCCTCGTTCGATCATCGCGATCCGCTCGCGGACTTCGAGCTCACGGACGCGCGCCCGGGACAACGTCGCGACGATGGCCGTGGTGAACGCCCCGATTATGGCGATGATCGGAATCAGAAACGGCCACGCCAAGGGGAAATCGTCCATTGCTGCCTCCAGGGTACTCGCTTGAACTGATTAGACTGGACGCAGTTCCTCAATTGTTTCAGCAGCGGTTGCCTGAAACAATTTCGGTCCGCGTGCTCTAATACGGTGGCGGATGGAGGCCGTCAACGAGCGCGAGCTCGTCGAGCGCTGCCGTCGAGGCGATGAGGGCGCGTTTCAGGAGCTGGTCGATCGGTACAAGGATCTGGTGTTCGCCTTGATCGCGCGCACGGTGCAGGACCGATCGCGCGCGGAAGATCTCGCGCAGGATGTGTTTCTGCGGGTCCACCGCGGGCCTCCCGTATTTTCGCGGCGAAGCGCGTCTTTCCACCTGGATCTACCGCATCGTCGCCAACGTCTGCGTGCAGGACCAGGGCCGTCCGCGCACCGCCCGTGTCGCTGGACGACCAGCGCATGCGGACGCGCGACGCCGTCGGCGTCCGATCGGCAGTTCGGCGATCTGGAACTGCGCGATCGGCTCGAGAAGGCGATCGCGCGACTGCCGGCGAACTATCGCCTGCTCGTCGCCGCGCATTACCTCGACGGCGTGCAGTACGAGGACCTCGCGGAAGCGCTGCGCTGCCGCTGGGCACGGTGAAGACGCAGCTGCACCGCGCGAAACAGCAGCTGCGGCGGATGCTGGAGACGGATCTGAAATGAGTCGGGGCTGGGGGCTCGGGGCTCGCTGAAGCCCCGAACGATTGCGATATGTTCTGCGACGAAGCACTGGACGCGGTCGAGGCGATTGCCGCTGGCGATGCTGACGCCCGACGGGCGCGTCGCCGAGCACCTGACGACGTGCCCCAACTGCGCGGCGGCGCTCGTCAGCGCGCGCGCGCTCGAGCGGATGCTTCGTGTGCGCTCGATCCCGAAACCGCCGGCGCAGTTCACCACGCGGACGCTCGCCCGGGTGCGGCGCGCGCGCTGGCGCAGCGAGCAGTTTCTGGACGTCGGCTTCAACGTGGCCATCGCCGCCGTCGTCCTCACCGTCATCGCCGGTGTCTGGATTTTGCTCAACCGGTCGGGTCTTGCCGCGGTCAGCAACGACGCGGTGGATCTTTTCAGTAGCAGCCTGGTGCGTTTGCCCGACGAGTCGGTCCGTCGCTGCCGCTCTACGCTGCGGCGACCGCGCTCCTCGCCACCGCACTCGGCATCTGGTGGTGGGCCGAGCGCGACGCGAGCTACTGATTCACGGACTCAGGCCCACGCCAGATCGGCGACCAGATCGCTGTCGCGTCGAATCAGCACGGCGTCTCCTATCCGCAGCCGCCCGTCTCGTTGCCGGGATCCAGCGACACGAAATCAAACAGCTCGAAGTCGCGGGCGCGAAGGAAGTTGAGGACATCCAGGAAGACCGGATGACCGGAGCGCTCGATGTCGTAGAAGCTGACCTCGGTGATGATGACCTCGATGGCGGCAAGCGAGGCGCGCGCTCCTGCCAGCGCGTCGAGCTCGTGTCCTTCGATGTCCAACTTGACCAGAGGGCGCTGGTCACGTGTCACGATGGTGCCGAAGAGTCGGTCGAAGGACGTGGCGGGGACCCTGATCACATTGTCGTCGCCGCCCTGCGGAGTGACGGACGCTCCGGTCGTCCCGGCGCCTGTCATCCTGACTTCCGAGACCTCCGGCAGGGTCAGCGCCACGGGATGCAAGTGGACCCGCGTGTCGGCGCGCTGGTAGTCCGTGAGCACCTGGCGGCACGAGGGCTGCG
The DNA here is from genome assembly GCA_963792175.1 of uncultured Acidobacteriota bacterium. GTDB lineage: Bacteria > Acidobacteriota > Vicinamibacteria > Vicinamibacterales > CAVVIG01 > CAWBVG01. The sequence goes on along the minus strand of CAWBVG010000048.1, from coordinate 2,730 downwards.
GCTCGAATCATGTGGCACTCGGCCGTGGGAAAGAGCCGTCGCGCGACACGGGTCCAGGAGCCGACGTTCGCGCCGACGTCGATCATCACGCCGGGGCGGAGTCCGCGTCGCTTGAGCGCCTCGAGAACATCTTCGGTCGCCTCGAATCGGTTGGGCGGCATCCGGCCGACATGGAAGCCAGCGTTCGCCGCCAGCCGTTGAATGGCCTTGCGGAAGCGATGCGCCGGCGGTGCATTCCAGGATCCCATTGAAGAGTCTTGGCGTTTTTTCGGCGCGGATGCCGGCCAGGAATAGTCGACTGTACGAGTGAGCACAGTCGCATCGGCGGCATGCTATCGTTGTCGGAGGTTGAGCGAAAGTGGCGGAACTGGCAGACGCGCCGGACTTAGGATCCGGTGGTTAACAGCCATGAGGGTTCGAGTCCCTCCTTTCGCACGCCTTCGCTCGCCTTCGGCGAGCTTCGGCGCTGCAGGCTCTTGTCGGCGCGAAGCGAGCATCCGGTTTCGTCAAGGCGTGCGTCTCGCCGTAGCGGCGGAGCCGCGAAGGCGGACCTCAGGTGGCTAGATGAAAACCGAATTCGCTGACATCAACGAAACACGCAAGAACGTGCGCGTGGAAATTCCCACCGATATCGTCAACGCCGAGATCGATCGGGTCGCCACCGATTACTCACGGAAGGCGCGCATTCCCGGATTCCGCCCCGGCAAGGCGCCCGCGCGTGTGATCAAGCAGCGCTTCAAGGACCAGATCCTCCATGACGTCGCCCACGACCTCATCCCGCGCGCTGTCGACGACGCGCTGCGCGAGAAGGGGATGGAGCCGGTCGACACGCCGGATGTCCGCGACGTCACGATTGAAGAAGGTCAGCCGCTGACGTTCACCGCGTCGTTCGACACGGTGCCGCCGTTCGACCCCGGCGACCTCTCCGCCATTGCCCTCCAACGCCCGGCGGTCGCGATCGACGACGCGGCGGTGGACGGCGCGCTGCAGCGCCTCCGCGATCGCGCCGCGCGTCACGAGCCGGTGGAAGGGCGCGGTGTCGACGATGGCGACACCGTGGTGCTGGATCTCGAGCGCCGCGATGGCAAGGGCGCGCCCGACACGCATACCGACGTCAGCATCGAGCTCGGGGCGAAAGCCAACCCGCCCGGCTTCGACGCGCACCTGCTTGGTCTCGAAGTGGGCGCCACCAAGAGCTTCGACATTCACTACCCCCAGGACTACCCGATTGGGGAGCTCGCCAACACCGACGTCTCGTATACAGTGACGGTCAAAGGGATCAAGCGGCGCGTGGTACCGGAGCTGGACGACGAGTTCGCCAAGGACCTCGGCGATTTCGACACGCTGGACGCGCTGAAGGCGCGCGTGCGCGAAGACCTCGAGCACGAAGCGAAGCACGCGGCGGAGCGCGACGTGCGCGGCGAGCTGATGAAGCAGCTGGCGGCACGCGTCCCCTTCGAAGTGCCGGCATCGATGGTCGAACGCGAGCTCGAGCGCCGGCTCGAAGACTTCGCCCGCCGCCTGATCGACCAGCACATCGACCCGCGGCAGGCCGGCATCGACTGGAACGCGTTCCGCGAGAGCCAGCGCGACGTCGCGCGCGAGGCGGTGGCGGCGGCGCTCGCCCTCGACGAGGTCACGCGGCGGGAACAGCTCCAGGTGACCGAGGAGGAGGTGGAACGGGAAGTGGGCCGCTACGCCGAGCGCACGGGGCGAACCCCGGCGGCGGTGCGGGCGGCGCTCGAGAAAGAAGGAGGCCTCGTGCGCGTCGCGGCCGGCCTCAGGCGGGAGAAGTCAATTGACTTCGTGATGTCGCGTGCTACAATCGCGGGGAATTCGTAACGCTTTCCCGCATCGATTTTCCCCGACAACCAGCAGAATCTCAGCCATGCGCCAGCTACCCGATTCGCGGATGCAACTCGTACCGATGGTGGTCGAACAGACCAATCGTGGCGAACGCGCCTACGACATCTTCTCGCGTCTCCTGAAGGACAGCATCATCTTCATTGGCACGCCGATCGACGACCAGATCGCGAACCTGGCCATTGCCCAGATGCTGTTTCTCGAGGCCGAGGACCCCGACAAGGACATTCAGCTGTATGTGAACAGCCCCGGTGGCTCGATTACGGCTGGGATGGCCATCTACGACACGATGCAGTTCATCAAGCCGGACGTTCAGACGATCTGCATCGGCCAGGCAGCGTCGATGGCCGCCGTGCTGTTGGCCGCAGGGGCGAAAGGAAAGCGTTTCGCCCTCCCGAATTCACGGATCGTCATCCACCAGCCCCTCATGTCTGGTTTGGCCGGCCAAGCGACCGATATTGATATTGCGGCCCGCGAGATCCTGCGCATGCGCGAACGGATCAACGAAATCCTGGTCCACCATACCGGACAGCCGGTCAAGCGTATCCAGGACGATACAGAGCGCGATTACATCATGTCGGCCGACCAGGGTAAGGAATACGGTATCATTGACGATGTCATCCGAAAACGCGCCTAGCGGCTCAAAGGGTTTAGGGCGAAGGGCTTAGGGCATAGAATGGTGAAAAAGGCCGGGGAAACCGAGGTCCTGCGGTGCTCCTTCTGCAACAAGGACCAGAACGACGTCCGCAAGCTCATTGCCGGGCCCACGGTTTTCATTTGCGACGAGTGCGTTGAGGTCTGCAACGACATCATTGCGGACGACAACCGCTTCGAGAATCGCGGCACCCGCTCATCCTTACCGACCCC
>CAWBVG010000047.1:0-161914 GCA_963792175.1 uncultured Acidobacteriota bacterium | reverse complement strand
CAACGACGAGGTTGGTCGGGTTGGAGCTGCGCCAGCACAGGCTGCCGCGAAGACACAGAAACCAATGACTACGTATCGCATGTGATGCCCCCAGCGGGATTCCGTCTCGGGAAGCCCGTCTCAACAAGGTGTTTGCCGCCTCGAGGTGTTGTGATGTCTCTCAACTCCTATAGGCGCAGACCGAGGGCAGCAGCGCTCATGAGAGGAATTGTCACCGGGAAACAGCGGTTCGGAGACGAAAGTGGGGGCAGCAACGCTCCGGAGTTACAATTCGCGCCCGACCTGGCGTCGTGATTTCTTGATCCAGATCAATGGCAGCCCTCCTTCCACGGCGAATATGGGCCCAGGAGAACATGTCATGAAGATCCTCACGATGATGCTAACGGCTTGCGCGCTGTCCGCGACCGCCAGCGCGCAGGTCCCCGACTTCAGCCCTCAGACACCTCTGCTCGGTGCGCTGCTGCACAACGACAGGTCCGCCGCGAAGCAGTTGCTCGCATCGGGCGCCGATCCGACGAAGGGCAGTTTTTCGGAATGCCCCCGGTGCTGCTCGCGATCCTGCGTCAGGACCTCGATCTCGTACGGCTGCTGAAGGCCAAAGGCGCAGACTTCACGGTTCGCGATCGTTCCGGTTCGACAGCACTAATGTGGGCGGCATTCAGCGAGACCGGCGATGCCGAGATTGTCGAGGAGCTGCTCCGACTCGGCGCTGATCCAGCTGCCGCCAATAATGCCGGGGAAACCGCGCTCGATTGGGCGCTGCGGCGCGGCGACACGCCTGCGGCAGCGGCGTTGCGAAAGGCGGGCGCCTCGGAAGCCAGAGCCATCAAGAAGGCGGTCGAAAAATCGGTCGCACTGCTCCAGTCGAGCGGCTCGCAATTCAGCCGGGCCTCGGGGTGCACGTCGTGTCACCATCAGTACTTGCCGCAGATCGCGTTCGGCATCGGCCCGGGACGCGTGGATTGCTCTCGATGAGGCCGCCTGCCCGCCGGCAAAGCGACGCAACGGTCACACTGCTCAACAGTGTTCGCGAAGAAGCGGTCCAGAATCGCGATCGCATTCCAGATGTGCCGGTCAGCGTGAGCTACGCTCTGCTCTCCTTGTTCGCGGGACATCACGCGGCGGATGGAATCGACCGAGGCGATGGCTCGAGTCATCGCCGCCTGGCAAAGCGATGATGGAGCGTTCTACCCGCTGCCGCCGATACGGCCGCCCATCGAAGCGGGCACCTTCACGGCAACTGCGCTCAGTCTCCGCGCGCTGCAGCTGTATGGATCAAACGAAGCCGAACGAATCGAGCGCGCGAGCCATTGGTTGCGCGCCGCCACGCCCCGCACGACGGAAGAACGTGCGATGCAGCTGCTGGGGCTCGCGTGGGCGAAGGCGCCGGCAGATGTATTCGCAGTTCAGCCGAGGCTCTTCTCCGCGAACAACGGCCCGATGGTGGCTGGGCGCAGCTCGCGACGCTCGAGACCGATGCGTATGCGACGGGGCAGGCGCTGGTCGCTCTGCAAACGTCGGGTTTGACGTCGCCAGCGCCGTCTACCGTCGCGGCGTCGGTTTCTGCTCCGCACGCAATTTTCGGATGGCTCGTGGCTTGTGCGCAGCCGAACGTTTCCCGGTTCAGCCGCTGAAGGACAGTGGCTTCCCGCACGGGAAGAATCAGTGGATCTCTGCAGCGGGAACCAGTTGGGCGACGATGGCGATCGCGCTGGCCCTGCCACCGCAGCCATCGTCCGGAACGCATCCAGTGATTGCGGAGCGTCGGCGGGTTTATCGTCGCGCGAGTTTCTGGCGGATCCGGCTGACCGTTTCCGGCGTGACGCCGAGGTACGACGCCAGCATCCATTGCGGAACGCGCGTGGCGAGCGATGGATAAGCCTCCAGGAATTGCAGATATCGCTCGAGCGCTGACGCACTGATTGAGCTGACGATGCGCTTGTCCTTCGCAGCGGCGTGCTTTTGCAGCCCTTTACGGTACGCCGCTGCATATCCTGGCACAGTCTCGACAATCGTCTCGTGCGATTTCAGGTCGATGAGAAGAAGGTCCGAATCCTCGAGCGCTTGGACAAAATACTCGGACGGCGTGCCGGTGCTGATACTGATGATATCGGTCACCCACCACGTCTCGGGCGCGAACTTGACGATGTGCTCTTTGCCTTTCGAATCGATCGTGTAGGTCCGCAGACAGCCTTTGGCCACGAAGGCCGAGGACCGGGCAACGGCGCCCGCACGCTGCAGGAAATCTCCGGCGGAAAGAGTCCTGGGCGTGAACATTGTCCGGATGAACTGCCATCTCCTCGTCCGTGAACGATGCTCGCGCTTCCAGGTAGCCGCGCAACACCGCGAACGACTGCGGGTTGCCGTGCATCGCCGAGGCATTGTCGCAGATCTTCATTGTCGTCCTGCACAAGCCGGACAGCTGCGGCGAAGCGGTGGCGTGTTCCGGCTCGACAGACGAGACGTGCTGGACTTTGTGAAGTCGTTCCTTCGCTCAAGCGGTGCAACGGGCGACGGTTCGCTGATCCTCGCCCGCTGCGATCAGCGCTTTCGCTGCTGAATCTGCGCGACGAAGAACTGCTTCAGCGTCTCATTCGTGAGCCCGAGTGCCGTCGCTTCTTCCATCGCCTTGTCGGTGTCCCAGCCATCGACGATCGCGCGTTTCATGAGCCACATCCCGGCGGCTCTTCCACCGCCCGCTCAATGGATGAACGCCGGCTGGACGCCCGGCGCGGTGATCGTCTTCAGGAACGTGTCGACGACGGCAGGATCCGGCGCCGCCTGTACTGAATGGGATGTGGTAATACGGAATGGCAGCCGCCTTCGCAGCGGCGATGTTCGCGTCAATGTCAGCCCCCTGCTCGGTCGCGAGACGGAGGTTGATGATCGACGCGTAACCCATCTTCTTGATTTCCGGGATCGCGGCGGGCGTGATGGCGCCGGCGCACGCCACGGTCGATTCGACCTTGGCGAAGTTCCGGATGCCAGGAACCTCCTGCCTCACGACCTGCGCACTCGCCGCGGTCGCGACCAGGCACGCGACGCTGAACAGCGCAAGCCCCGGAACGGTCGGATGCATGCCGCACCTCCTTTGAACAAGGCTGCAGCTTACGCAGCGCCGGTGTCCTCCGCAATAGATACTTCACTCGTTCCCCACAATTGGTGATTGAGTGAGTGGCCGACCTGGTGCATGGCCAAACCCCGGTCGGCCGTTGTCACGGATCGGGCAGAAATAACCGGCCGGCGCACCACCGTGTCATGTTCCCGCACCGCGATCGGCACGAATCCACGTGCGTCGTACATGGATCGTGGGCCCCGGAAATGGCCGTGCGTCGCTGGCTTCGGGTGCATTGTGAGGGTATCCCTCGATCCACGACGCCCCGCGCGCGGAGGCGTCCGCAATCACGCGATCGAGCAGTGCGGAGGCTATCCCGTGCCGTCGGAACGGCGGCGCGATCACGAAGCACGAGACGCCGATCACCGATGGCGGCTCGGGTCCGTCGGGGTCGACGAGGCGGTAGAGGCCGTAGTCGGAGCGGAATGAGGCGTTGACCCAGCCCGCGGGTCGGCCGATCGACGTACGCGAGATATCCGAAGGTCCTGCCACGCCGAAGTCGCTCGGCGATCGTCGCCCGTGTCTCGCGCCATGGGCGCTCAGGTAGCTCGGGCGTCGCCGGCACGTGGGGTTCGAGGCAATAGCACGAGGCCCAATCGGGGTTGCCGGCAAAGCCTTCGTGATCGAAGAACTGGAGCCAGTCGCCAACGCGGTCCTCGCTCATCGGATGGACCGTCACGTCGCCGATCTCAGACAATCGTTCAATGCCCCCGGTGAGTCGCTCGCACGCCTCGGCGTAGTTACGGGCGTAGTTTCGGATCGCCTCCTCCGGATACGACCAGGTGTGCCTCTCCTGCCCGTGGACGACGAACGCGTCCACGACGTCGTCGGCGCCGTCAGCCTCGATCGACGCATCACAGCCGAAGCATTTGACCTTCACGGACTCCTCCTCTGAGTCACGGCGAGTCGCCTCTACCAGACGAACGGAACCAGACGAGCGCGTACCCGGCGCATGTATTCCGTATACCCGGGTAAATCTCTCTGCAGGATTCTCTCCTCGTCGAGCAGCCGCCACAACAGCACGGGCACGAAAGGCAGGATGAGGGCGAGCGACCACCACGAACCGAGCGCGAGCGGCATGCCGACGAACAGCCAGATGGCGCCGGCGTACATCGGATGACGCACGTGCGCGTACGGGCCGGTGTCGATCACGCTCTGATCCTTCTCCACGCGAATGTTGGACGCGGCGAAACTGTTGACTCGGATCACCCAGAAGATGAACAGGAAGGACAGCAGGATCACCACATCGCCAAGAATCGACACCCACCGACGCAACCGGCGACCACGCGTATCGGTGATCGAGCGCAGGCAGGACGATCAACGCAAAAAACGCGAGGAAGACCAACGACACGATGATTTTCTGGGACCACTCCCGCTCATATTGCGGCCCGGCCTTCATCCGACGCTCGAGGAGCGGTCTGTCGTAGATCGCCAGGTACACGGTGAAGCCGACGGTCGACGCGGTAAAGACCCCCAGGAACAGCCAGCCCTGCCAGTAGTCGAAGGTGCCGGCCGGCCAGAAGATCAGGATGATAAAGAAGACGATCCCGAACAGTCCTTGAACAATCGCCTGCTTGTGGAGCGGGTCCATTTCAAACCACCGCGAGCTACGGCTGGCAAGTCCTATCCTAACAATCAACGTCCACTTTCCGTGGCATCCTCGGGAGACGCTTCCGTCCGCCGCGAGGATTGCGGAGCAATTTCCACGGGTCCTGGCCGGACCGAGATTTGCTGCGGCAGGCTGAGGCCACAATGAGAATCCCTTATCTTTATGGTTTCGTTGCGGCGGTGCTCGCTGCCGCGACAGTCAGTGTCTCGGCGCAGAAGGCCGCACAGGTCGATTCCTCGAAACTCACCAACGTCCTGCAAACGCTCGCGAGCGCGGTGCCGCAAGACGACGGGCGCGCTGTCGCGCAGAACCGGACGCCGACCGCGCGCATCACGCGCGAGGCCTTGCCGAAAGCTGTGCGGGATGCGATGGCGACGCGGCGGCTGCGCATGAACGACGCGAACGAAGTGCAGGTCTATATTCTGATGTCAGCGGTGAACGACGAGCGGCTCGCGCAACTGCGCGCCGGCGGAGCCACCATTGAAATCCCCGATCCGGCACGGCGACGAGTCCAGGCGCGCGTCCCGGCGACGCGGCTGCAGTCGATCGCCGCGTTGCCGTTCGTCGACTTCATTCGGCTACCGACGTACGCGCGCCATCTGAGCGGCCTGACGACCACCGAGGGCGACCGAATCCTGCGTGCCGACGTGGTGCGGCAGCAAGGATCGCTGGATGGCACCGGTGTACGCGTCGGCGTCGTCTCCGACGGACTCAAAGGCGTGTTCGCCAGCGGCTGCACCAATTGCAGCGGCGTGGCGGGAGGACCGATCGCCACCGGCGATCTGCCCGATTCGGTCGGTGTCCGAAACAGCAGCCGGTGTGCTGGTGTCGTCGACCGGCGGCATTGCCGGCCGATCGTTTCAGCAGAACGGCGATCTCGAGGGGTTGCCACCCGCGGTTCCGGCGTGTGGATTCGATGGCGCCGGCGCCGAAGGGACGGCGATGCTTGAAATCATCCACGACCTGGCGCCGGGCGCGCGATTGTCGTTCGCGAACATCGATACCGATCTGTCGTTCGTGCAGGCGGTGAATTTTCTGGCGTCCACCAACGACATTGTCGTTGACGATCTCGGCTTCTTCGGCGAGGCGTACGACGGCACGAGCGTCGTATCGACTGGCACCGCGACCGCGCTGAACAATCCGGCCTATCCGATCCGCGCCTATTTCACTGCCGTCGGCAATTCCGCCGACGAGCACTATTACGGCGTCTATCAGGATTCCGGCGTCGAGGCGACGTCGCTGGCGGCGGCGGTTGCCGATACTGGCCACCTGCACCTGTTTCAGCAGAGCGACAACACGACCGATGTCCTCGGGCTCGGAGCGCAACCGTACAACCTGATCGCGCTGCCGAACGGCGGTGAAGTCCTGATCTTCCTGTCATGGGACGATCCGATGGGTGGATCGGCGAACGATTACGATCTGTTTCTCGTCGAGAAAACGACCGGACGGGTCGTCGCCGCGAGCAACGACACCCAGCGCGGCGCCCAGGACCCGCAAGAATTCATCGACTTCGTGAACACCGGCGCGAGCGGCTACTTCGAGATCCTGGTGCAGAACTACCACAACCCCGCGCAACCCAGACACCTGAATCTCTATTCGTTCGAACCCGAATGCGCCTTCGATGGACCGCAAACGCTCGCGGCAGGCCGCCACGAACGCCATAATTTCAACACCGCGACCTATAGCGTGACGGCGCAGAGCGATGCCGGCGGCTCGCCGGCGGCGGTGATTTCGGTCGGCGCGATCTGCTCGGCATCGGCCGCTGCGTCGGGGCGGTTTGTCACCAACCCGAACGCCTCGTGCAACGACACCACGAACTCGACAGTGGAGTTCTTCAGCAGCCAGGGACCCACGACCGATGGGCGAACCAAGCCGGACGTATCGGCGATCGACGGTGTCTCGATCAGCGGCGCCGGATCATTCGGCACAACCTTCTTCGGAACGTCAGCCGCGGCGCCGCATGCCGCCGCGATCGCCGCGCTCACGGCTCAGGCCGCGCCCTGCGTGCTCCAGACCAGCGGCAGTCCGCTCGCGACTGATGCCGCCAGAGTCACGTTGCGGGATCTGGTCGTCAAGAGCGCGGTACCGTTGAACGGCACCGGAGTCGCGGATAATGTCTCAGGCGCCGGGCGGGTCGACGCCGTGGCCGCGGTACAGCGGACGCTCCCGATCTTCACCGGCCAGAAAACGGTCACGGCTGATGCGAATTCCCCATCGGGCGCAACGCTCAACGCGGCGCAGCTTGGTTTCTCCGATCCGAATCGATGCGCGGTCACGACGCTGGCGTGGAGCGGCGGCTGCGGCACTGGTCCTGGATCAACGTTGACCTGCCCGCGCGGGGTCAACAACATCTCGGTATCGGCCAGCAACAACGGACTCAGTTTTTCCGCAACCGTCGATCTGCAAGTCGTCGTGCGCTGAACCGCCGCACGGCCACCGCCGTGTGATAATCGGGCGTCATGTCGAGATCATTCACGCACGTCATGCCGATCGGTGTCCTGATCGCAGTCGCTCTGTTGTTCTCGCCGGTATCGGCCCAATCGCAGCCAGCCTCTTCGTCTGCCGATGCACGGCTCCGGGCGCTCTACACCGAGGAATGGAACTGGCGGCAGCAGGAGCTCGGACGCGGAGCCGGCGATCGCTTCCCGCGCGTTGATGCCGCGTCACAACAGGCGAGGCTCGCGTATTGGACGCGAACGCTCGCCACGCTCGACACGATTCCCTTCGACCAGCTGTCACCCGAAGAGCAGATCAACGCGCAGATCTTCCGCACGTCTCTCCGCGCGCTCGCCAGCGACGTGCAGTACCGCACCTACGAAGCGCCCTTCAACAGCGACACGTTCTTCTGGACCGACTTCACGCCGCGTCAGGGCTTCGCCACCGCCGCGGCGTATCGTTCGTATCTCGCGCGGTTGCGCGATGTTCCGCGCTACTTCGACGAACAGATCGCCAACATGCGCGCAGGTCTGGCGCGTGGCTACTCGGTGCCGCGCGTGTCGGTGCTCGGACGCGATCGGACGATCGAGCCCTACGTCAAAGGCGACGCCAGCAATCCGTTATACGCGCCGTTCACCCAGTTTCCGGCCGGCATGCCACAAGCCGATCAAGACGCGCTCCGCGCCGAAGCCGCCACCGTCATTCGCGACATCGTCGCTCCCGCCTACGCGCGGCTGCTGACGATGATTCGGGATGAGTATCTGGTGAAGGCCCGCACGACCCTGGCCGCCAGGGCGATGCCCGACGGGGAGGCGTTCTATCAGGCGCAGATCGAAAAGCACACCACGCTGACGCTGACGCCGCAGCAGATTCACGACATCGGCCTGAAGGAAGTGGCTCGCATCGAGGCCGAGATGCGCGCGACCAAGGACAAGGCGAACTTCAAAGGGACGATGGCGGAGTTCTTCACGTTTCTGAGGACCGATCCGCAGTTCTACGCGAAGACCCCGCGCGAACTGCTCTCGTATTCAGCCTACGTCGCCAAGAAGGCCGACGACAAGCTCGCCGAAACCATCGGCTTCCTGCCGCGGCGGCGGCACGGCATCCGGCCGGTGCCCGATGCGATCGCGCCGATCTATACCGGCGGACGCGGCGGCCTCGAGGCGTGCTTGATGAACACCTATAACCTGCCGGCGCGCCCGTTGTACACGCTCGCCTCGCTCACGCTGCACGAGTGCACGCCGGGGCACAGCTTCCAGGCGGCGCTGGCGCTCGAAGGGCCGGAACGGCCGGCCTTCCGTCGAGGCACGTCGTTCTCCGGATACGGCGAAGGCTGGGGGCTCTACACGGAATGGCTGGGCACCGTGATGGGGATCTACGAAACGCCGTACGAGGACATGGGCCGGCTGACGTACGAGATGTGGCGCGCGTGCCGGCTGGTCATCGACACCGGCATTCATCAGTTCGGCTGGACGCGCGAGCAGGCGATGAGTTACTTGCGCGATCGCGCCCCGCTGGCCGAGCACGAGATCACGACCGAAATCGATCGCTACATCGCGTGGCCAGGACAGGCGCTGGCCTACAAGCTTGGCGAACTGCAGATCCGTCGTCATCGCCGTGAGGCCGAAGAGAAGCTCGGCGCAAGATTCGATCAGCGGCGCTTTCACGATGCCATCCTGGCCATCGGCTCCGTGCCGCTGCCGGTGCTGGAGGAGCGCATGGAACGGTTCATCGCCGACGAGAGCGCTGCCTCGAGGCAGTGAATGGGTGCGGCTCCTCGGAAACCTCGTCGGAGGTGCTAGGATCCGCCGATGGCCGAGACCGCGTGGAGCGTCGATCGACTGCCGGCCGTGGCCGCCCGCACTGACGCGCCGCGTCACACCGCGCTTGTACGGGTGACGCACTGGCTGACGACGGCGTGCTTCCTCGCGCTGCTGATCAGCGGACTCGAGATCGTCGTCTCGCACCCGCGCTTCTACTGGGGCGAAAGCGGCAACGTCCTGACGCCGGCGCTGTTCTCGCTCCCGATTCCCTCGTCCCGCGCAACCGTCCCGACCGGGTATGGCTATGTGCTGCCGGACCAGAACGGCTGGAGCCGCTATCTCCATTTCGAGGCGGCGTGGGTTCTGGTGCTGACCGGCGCGCTGTATGTCATCTGGGGCGCCTCGAGCGGCCATTTCCGCAAGCACCTGCTGCCGGACGCGAGCGACCGTTCGCTGCAGGCGTTTTCCCGCGACCTGGTGCGGCACCTCCGATTCGCGCGTCCGGCCGCCGCGGACGCGTGGTCGTACAACCTCGTGCAGCGCGTCACCTACGTCCTGGTGATCTTCGTGCTGTTCCCGCTCGTCATCTGGACGGGCCTGGCGATGTCGCCGGCGTTCGTCTCGGCGGTACCGTCCACGGTCACGTGGCTCGGCGGCCGGCAGTCCGCGCGCACGCTGCATTTTCTGGTGACGGTGTCGCTGGTGGCGTTCCTGCTGGTCCACGTCGCGATGGTCTGGTTCGCCGGATTCGGCACGCGCGTCATGGCGATGATCACGGGCGCGCCCCACGCGGGAGGACCTGAATGAGCGCGATCTCACGGCGCACGATGATCACACGCGGGCTCGCGGCCGCCGCGGGGCTGTCGGGTCTCGCCGTCGCCGAGCGCGTCGCCGATCGCTACGGGCTGATCCCGCCCGATCACGGCGGCATCTACGGACCCGGCGAGTCGCTGACGTATGCCGCGCAGCGGCTCCTCACTCGACATTCGCTCGCGCGCGAATTCAGCCGCAGCCAGATCTCGAATCCGCCGTTCGCCAACGAGATCGCGCCGCCGAGCGATCACTTCAAGCGCCTTCAGGCAGACGGCTTCAAGGACTGGCGGCTCTCCGTCGAAGGCCTGGTCGCGCAGCCGGCGTCGCTCTCGCTCGACGAGGTCAAGCGGTTTCCGGTGCGGCGGCAGATCACGGAAATCGCGTGCGAAGAAGGCTGGTCGTACGTCGCGGAGTGGGTCGGGACGCCGCTCGCCGACGTGCTGCGCGCCGCGGGCATCATGCCGCAGGCGCGTTATGTCGTGTACTTTTCGATCGAAGGCGCCTGGTGGGAGAGCATCGACATGGCCGATGCGCTGCATCCGCAGACGCTGCTCGCCTACGCGATGAACGGCGGCGACTTGCCGGTCGCGTTCGGCGGTCCGCTGCGGCTGCGGGTTCCGCGGCAACTCGGCTACAAGAGCGTCAAGTTCATCAACCGCCTCGCCGTGACCGACAGCCTCAAGGGTTTTGGCAAAGGCCTGGGCTCCGCATCTCCAGAAGGCGGCTACGCCTGGTACGCGGGCATTTAGTAGGCGACCGCCGCTCCAGCGTGACGCCGTAGGAACGCCAGCGTTCGCTGATTGAATTCCTCGACGCGCTCGTAAAGCGCCGCGTGCGCACACCCGTCGAACACGAGCAGCTCGGAATTCGGGATGCCGCGCTTCAGTCGATCGGCGAAACGGGTGGATGTGAGTTGATCGCGCGCTCCGACGGTGATCTGCGTCGGAGCGAGAATGCGTCCCAGCTGGGCCTCCACATCGTGCGCGAGGACGGCATCCGACTGCTGGAGGAAATCCGGCACCGATTGCGGCGGCCGGCTCCGAACGAATGCCCCCAGCGAATCGATGTAGTCCGGCCGCTCGGCATAGAGCTCGGGCGTGAAGCACCACGGAAAAATCGCCCGGATGATCATTTCCGGAACGCCCACGGCCCTCGCCACGATCTGCCAGCTTTCGACCACGGTCTGCAGGAAGCGATCGCTCCTGGTCCATCCGCTATGCACGGACAAGGACGCCACCTTGTCCGGATGTTTCACCGCGAGCCACATGCCGACGGCGCCACCGAGCGACAGACCGGCGACATGCGCTTTGGCGATGCCCATCGCCTGCATGAACGCCGCAACATCGTCGGCAAGCAACTCCGTCGTGTAGGCGCCCTGCGGTTTCTCCGATTCGCCCGTCCCCCGCAGGTCCACGGAAATGGTGGTGAAGTGCTTCGCGTACTCCGGCACCTGAAAGGCGTAACAGGCGTGATCCGCGGCCAGGTAAGGAATGAGAATGAGCGGCTCACCCGTTCCCTGCTGGTCGTAGTTCATCGTGATCGTGTTGGCGGTTACTTTCGGCATCGGACACTGCGCCTCCTGCCCCAATAGGCGCTTTTGCGATGGCTCAGGGCTCACGGACCGTGCGCTAGAATGACCCGACAGGCGGAACCGATGGCCCACGACGCCGATGCCGCCGAGCGCCAGCGTATAGCCGAGGTCCTTGCCGATTGGGCCAACCGCGACCCGGCCGCGCGAGATCGGCTCGTGCCGATCGTCTACGAAGAGCTGCGCCGCCTGGCCCACCACTACATGCGCAACGAGCGCGACGGCCACACGCTGCAGACGACGGCGCTGGTCAACGAGCTGTATCTGCGGCTGGCCGGGATTGATGCCGTGCAGTGGCGGGATCGTGCCCACTTTTTCGCGATGGCCGCGACGCTGATGCGCCGCGTCCTGGTGGATTACGCGCGTCAGCGGGCGCGAGACAAGCGCGGCGCCGGCCTTTCCGTCACCTCCCTTGATGAAAACGTGATCGCGCCGCAGCGTGCGGTTGACGTCGTCGCACTGGACGAAGCGTTAGAACGCCTCGCGACCGTCGATCCACAGCAGAGCCGGGTCGTCGAGCTCAGATTCTTTGTCGGCTTGTCAGTCGAGGAAACCGCCGAAGCCCTCGGCATTTCGCCAGCCACGGTGAAGCGTGACTGGGCGACCGCGAAGTTGTGGCTGTATCACGAGCTGAGCGCCGGATGAACACGCTGGACGATTGGCCGCGGGTGAAGCGCGTCCTTGAACGGGCGCTCGCCTGCGGGGACTCCGAACGCCAGGCGTATCTTGCCGAGGCCTGCGGAGCCGACGTGGTGCTGCGCGCGCGGCTCGATCGACTGCTCGCTGCAGGCGATCGTGTCGAGACTTTCCTGGAGACGCCGGCGGTGTTGCTGCTCGAGCCACCTGTCCGTGAAGACTTGAGTGGCCGCGTCGTGGACTCCTATCAGCTGGTGTCGCGGCTGGGCGCGGGCGGCATGGGCGAGGTCTATCTTGCCCACGACGCCAAGCTCGATCGGCCGGTGGCGCTCAAGTTCCTGTCGCCGGATCTCGCCGTTGACCGCGATCGGCTGCGACGGTTTCATCAAGAAGCCCGAGCCGCGTCCAGTCTGAACCACCCGCATATCCTGGTCGTACACGATTTCGGCGAGGTCGATGACCGTCCCTACCTCGTCACCGAGTTCATCGAGGGTGAGACGCTGCGGCACCGCTTGCGGCAGGGACCGCTGGCGATGCGCGAGGTTGTGGACGTCGGCGTCCAGCTCGCCAGTGCGCTGGCGGCGGCGCATGCCCGCGGTCTCGTGCATCGCGATATCAAGCCCGAAAACATCATGCTGCGTCCCGACGGCTACGCGAAAGTCCTCGATTTCGGACTCGCGAAGCTCGCGGCCGCAGCCGACGCGGCCGACCCGGCACACCCGGAGTCACGCACGCAACCGGGCATGGTCATCGGCACGCCGCATTACATGTCGCCGGAGCAGATGCACGGAGCTCGACGCCGATGCCCGCAGCGATGTCTGGAGTCTCGGCGTCGTGCTTCACGAAATGGCGACAGGTCGGCTGCCGTTTGCTGAAGATGGGACCGTAGCGGTCGATCGCGATCTTCCGCGCGAGCTGTCCACCATCATCCGCAAAGCCCTGCAAACGGCTCGTGACCTCCGCCACGCGAGCGGGGCGGACGTCTGCGCGGATCTCAAGCGTGTACCGACCGAGATCACCGCCCCTCCCTCACGTTCCCGAACACGGACGCTGGCTATCGTGCTCGCCATTGCGGCGGGAGCGCTTCTGACGATCCCGTTGATCCGCACCAACCGTGCGACGGTCTCGGCTGGCGGTGCGCAGAAGACGGTGGCCGTGCTGCCGTTCGACAGCATCAACGGCGGCGGAGAGATCGAGTACCTGCGCCTGGCGCTTGCCGACGAAGTCGCGACGGCGCTCAGTTGGACGCCGTCGCTCGCCGTGCGCCCGATGGCCGCGTCGAGACGATTCGTCGACCGCAGTCTCAGCCCGCAACAGGCGGGCCAGCAACTGCGCGTCGAGGAGATCGTGATCGGCCACTTCTCGACGCATCAATCCGAGTTGCGCATCACGGTCGAAGCGGTCGCCGTCGACTGGCAACCGCCTGCTGTGGCGTGACTCGATCGCGGCGCCGACGGACGATCCGCTGGCGGTTCGCGATCGGCTTACATCGCTGATCCGAAACGGACTGTTGCCGGCGTTGGGCACGGGTGCACCCACTGCCACTCATGCGCGACCAAGAAACGCCGAAGCGTATGCGGTCTACCTCAAGAGCCTCGCAATCTCGAGCGACCCGGCACCAAACCGGGAAGCGATTGCGATGCTCGAGCGCGCGAGTGTGATGGACCCTGATTACGCCGACATGTGGGTCTCGCTCGCGGACCGCTATTACTACGACGGACATTACGGCGGCGGCGGCCGCGGCGCGCTCCGGCGGTCGGAAGCCGCGGCCCGGCAGGCGCTCGCGCTCGATCCGAACTACTTGTCGGCCGCCGTCCGCTTGCTCAGTCTGCACGTCGAGGCCGGCCGTCTTCAGGACGGCTACGACGGCGCGAGGCAGCTCGTGACGCAGCACCCGGACAGCGGTGAAGCCCACTTCGCGCTGAGTTATGTCCTGCGATATGGCGGGCTGCTGGAGGAATCCGCGCGCGAGTGCGAGCAAGCCGTGTCGCGCGACCCGACCAATCCTTTGTTCCGTTCATGCGGCCAGCCGTTGATGATGCTCGGCCGGTACGATCGCGCGCTTGATTATGTGCGTCTGGACAGCGGCTCGGACTGGGCGATGGTGGTCACGCGTTTGATCTATCAGCGAATGGGCAGACGGGCAGATGCACGCGAGCAACACGATCGGCTGCCTCCGGAGTATCTCCGCGGAATAGCGCCTGACATGTTCTACGGCCTGCTCTCGCGATGTCTCGCAGGCGCTCCACCGGACACGCAAGAACGCGTGACCGATGATGACGTCAGGGTCTTCCTGACCGTGCGCGAGGACCCTGAGCCGCTGTACTTCTGGGCGAGCGACCTCGCGTACTGTGGTCACACGAAGCCGGCCATACAGCTGCTGCGCGAATCCATCCGTCGAAACTTCTGCGCGGCGGCGATCGAAACCGATCCGATGTTCGCGCCGATTCGCCACAGCAGCGAATACGTCGAGCTACTGGCCGCCGCCCAGGCATGCCGGGACCGATTCCGGGAGCATGTCAGGGCAACAGCGCAGACGCCCTGAAACGCGAACAGCGCACTCGAAAAATAGCCTCAGTCCAGCAGCCTGACCAGCTCTCTTGCAGCGCGTTGGCCCTCAGACGCCGCGCCTTCCATGAATCCCTGGAAGTCGACCGACGTGTGCTCACCGCAGAACAGCACTCCACCTTGACGCGCCTGTTCGTAGCCGCCGAAGCTCGTATATTGCCCCGCTTTGTAGAAGGAGTACGACGCTCCGAAGAACGGGCTCTTGTGAGGAAGCGATTGCGTCGCCTTCCCGTTCCATGCGAGTCCGGGATAAACGGTCGCGAGCTGCGATTGTGCAACGGCGGCGTCGGTTTGAACTCCGCCATTGTTCGCCAGCGCGAACGCCGGGCCGGTGACGGCCGCGTCGGTGGTCGACCCGCCCGAGTAGAAGACCAGGATTCCGGGCGTGCCGATTTGCGCGCGGGTCGCTTCCCACGTCACCTGATAGCCTGTGTCGGCATAGCTCGAGCCATTGGAGACGCCCGGCCACGGGCCCCTTCCAAGCCAGTCACGCTCAGCGTACTGAAGGTGCAACTTGCCGTTGTGGCCGCGTCCCTGTTCGGCGATGGCTTGATGTTTCAGCGCGTCGAATCCTGCCCGGGAAATGTCCAGTCCGTTCAGTACCGGCGAACGGCAGTGCGAGAACCACGAAATCCGCTGTCACTTCAGTGGCGCCGCCGGCTCGCTCGAATGTGACCTTGTATCGGCCGTTCGTGGTTTCGACGACCCTCGTCAGGCGGTGCCCCAGCCGGACGGCATCGTCGCCAAGGAAGCGCGCGATCGCTTCGGGCAACTGCTGATTGCCGCCGCGGATGTGGAACTTCTCGTCTGACTCGCCAAAGACCGACAGGGTGCTGGCGTTGGGTTGAAAGCCAAGCAGGAAGATCAAGTTGAGGGCTGACTGCTCGGTAGAGTCCGCGCCGTACTCAATGACGTAGGCCACGTCCAGGAGGGCTCCGAGCGGTGAGCGATGCCCCCCGGGATGCGGCGCTCGATGTAGTCGTAGACGCTCAGGCGATCCAGGGCTCGACCCGCCGCCGTGTTGGAGTCGAAGGTTGTCGGAAACCCGGCCGCCTCCGCGTCTGCGGCAATGATGTCGGCCACAGCACCGAAATCCCGATCGGCCTGGCTTTTCGCGTAGTACTGGCCGGAGAAGTGGTAAATGTCGTCGGACCGCGGCGGCTGGGCGCCGAGCAGGTTGTCCAGGCGCAAATCGAAGCGCTTGGCCAACTTCCTGACGGTCGTATGGCTCGTGTCGATCAGTTCGCCGCACCACTCGGTGACCTGACTCGCGTCCCAGTAGCTGTGATTCGAAAACATCCGTCCGCCGATCCGCCCCGACGCTTCGTACACCGTGCTCCTGATCCCGACGTCCGCAAGCTCCAGCGCGCAATTCAGTCCCGCAATGCCTCCGCCCACGATCACCACGGTTGGGGCACGGGCGGCCAATGAGACTCGTGGGACGACCGACGCCGCGGCTGCAACACCGGCGGTGGTCAGAAACGTCCGTCGCGACACGCCGCGCCGCCTGGCCCGTTCGGCGTGGATGGCCCGGACCTCGCGGAGTGCGTCGATCGAGACAGCGTGTGCCTTCGCGATTTGCGCATCGCGGAAGAACGAACGAAGAGCACCGAGTAACGGAGTCTTGGTTGGCATACAGACCTCGAGTGCCGGATTGTAACGGAGCTAGCGGCCTGTACCTGGCGAATCAGTACCGCCGGGATCGCCAACAGAAGTGGCAGCCACCACTGGAACAATCCCAGGTAGTTGTGAGCTCCTCACTGAGCGCGGTGATCGCGGGGACGGCCGCGCGAGACGTCCTGCCGCACATCGGACAATTGAACCTTTTTGCAGACAACACGATGGCATGGCGAGTGCTCTTCGGTCTGGGACCGATAGATCGAGTGCAGCGTGTCTGCAGATCACCTCTACCCATCACGGATTGGCGCCACCGTGCGAGTCCTCCGCCGGCTCGCCGAACCGGTCGTGCATTGCCTTCAGGCATGTGCCCTCCTGGTCTCGCTCGCCTTCGTCGCGCAGGCGCTCGCCCAAACCGACCCGCTGCCGTCATGGAACGCCGGCCGTGCCAGGAACGCGATCGTCGACTTCGTGCAGATGTCGATCGACCCGGCGAATCCGATGTTCGTGCCGCAGGACGAGCGGATCGCGACGTTCGATCAGGACGGCACGCTGTGGGTCGAGCAGCCGATGTACACGCCAGTTGGTCTACGCTCTTGACCGCGTTCCGGCGGTCGTCGCGAAGCAGCCAGCGCTGAAGGACGTCGAGCCCTTCAAGACCGTACTTTCAGGCAACCACGAGGCGATCGCTGGACTGACCCTGCCCGACTTCGAAAAGATTCTCGCCGCAACGATCACAGGGATGACGGTCGAAGACTTCCACGCTCGGTGAAGGAATGGCTCGCGACCGCTACCGACCCGCGCTGGCATCGCCGCTACACGGACCTGGTCTATCAGCCGATGCTGGAGGTGCTTCAGTACCTGCGCGCGAACGGCTTCAAGACGTACATCGTCACCGGCGGCGGCCAGGACTTCGTGCGCGTCTATGCGGCGCAGGTCTACGGCATCCCTCCAGAACAAGTCATCGGCTCCGCGGGCGCGACGAAGTACAGCTACGACCAGCAGCACCGACCGATTCTCGTGAAGGAGCCGAAGCTCCTCTTGAACGACAACGATGCCGGCAAGCCTGAAGGCATTCACTTCATGATCGGGCGCCGGCCGGTTTTCGCCTTCGGCAACTCCAGCGGCGATCGGCAGATGCTGGAGTACACACGAAGCGCCAACCGCCCGGGCCTGGCGATGCTGGTGCTCCACGACGATGCGGAACGGGAATATGCCTACGGTCCCGCGGAAGGCCTGCCCGACAGCCGGATCGGCACGTTCCCCCAGTCGCTGTACCACGAGGCGAAGAGACAAGGCTGGGTTGTCGTGAGCATGGAAAGCGACTGGAAGCGCATCTTCGCGTTCGATCACGAACAGTAGGGCTCCGAACGATGCCGTTCCCTTCCGACATCGATGTCATCGAGCGTCCAGCTGTGCTGGGCCGCCAGATGGAGCGCGAGACCACTTCGTCTACCGCTGTGCCGTGGTCGTCGTGACCGTGCGCTTCTCGGCGGCGACCGCCGCCGCCACCTCCGCCAGCAGTTTCTGGGCGTCGTAGACGATGCCGTCCTTGATGGTGTACTTGACGCCGCCCACCTTCTCCTGACGGTTCGTCTGCGGGTTCAAGCGCATGTGGCCGGTTCCGTAGAGCACCTTCAGGTTGCTCAGCGGATTCTCCGGCACGATGACCAGGTCGGCCAGCATCCCGCTGCGCACCACGCCCATCGGCGCCGCCTCGCCCTTCGGCTCGTACAGCGTCCTGGCGCCCCACATTGTCGCCGAGCGGATGATCTCGAGCGGCAGGAAACCGGCCTCGCGCATCAGCTCCAATTCCTCGATGTAGGCGAAGCCGTAGGTCTTCCAGATGAAGCCCGAGTCGGTGCCGACGGTGACGCGCCCGCCCATGTTCTTGTAGTCGTTGATGAGCCGCATGTAGCGCTGATAGAAATTCTTCCACGCCACCTCGTTTTCGGTGGTCCAGTCGTAGAAGTACGAGCCGTGGTTGTCGCGGGTGCTCTGGAAGTAGTTCCACAGCTGCGGCATCGTGTAGGTCTGATGCCAGTCGGCGTTTCGTGCGCGCATCAAGTCGCGTGATGCGGCGTAGATGTTGAACGTCGGATCGAAGGTGACGTGGTTCGCCTTCTGGTGTTCCAGGTACTCGATCCACTGCGGAGAGCCGGGCTCGTAGGTCTGGTTCCAGATGCGCGCGATGTCGCCGAAGCGATCCTGCTCGTTGTTGTAGTCGTAGCCAATCGGGTATTCCTGGATCGTCTTGTCCTTCAGCAGCGATTCCATGTGGCCGTAGTAGTGGGTCACGGTGTCGAGGTGTGCGTCGCCGGCGATGCGGGCGTTGAAGTTGGCGACGCCGTTCTGCGAGAGGTGCGCCACCGTGCCCATCTTGTTCTTGTGCGCTTCGTCGATGGCCGCCGCGTCGATTTCCGGCGTCTCGTCGCCGCGGTTGAAGAACTTGATGCCGTCGATGTTGTTGGCGCCGGCCCAGCGGACCCAGTCGCGCGCCTTCTCCGGCGTTCGCACCGGCCCTTCCGACCAGCCGGATCCGAGTGTCTGGTAGTTGATGATGCGCGGCGCGACGATCTCGTTTTTCGCCGACCGGTTCTTCTCCGAGCTGCTGACGGCAGCCGACGACAGCGATACCCCGCGGACAGTCGTGACGCCGTGCGCCAGCCACAGCTTGTACGAGTAGCTCAAGTCAGGAGCTTTGTCCTTGCCGGCGCCGTGCACGTGCATGTCGACGAAGCCGGGCATCACGTACATGCCCTTGCCGTCGATCTCGAAGTCGGCGTCGCGCGGCTCGCGATTGGGCTGCTGCGCCAGTCCGGGCCACCCGGCCTGGCGGATCGCAGTGATCCTGTTGCCTTCGATGACGATGTCCATCGGGCTCAGCGGCGGACCGCCGGTGCCATCGATCAGCGTCACGCTGCGAATCACCATTTTCTTGAACGGCCCGGCGCCGTCACCGGCCTTGCGAGCGGGTGCGGCGCTGTCGCCGGCGTTGCCGCCGCGGCCCTGTCGCGGCGCCTGTGCGACCGCCGTCTGAGCAGGAGCCTGCGCCAGCGAGGTCTCGCTGGAACCAGCCGCCAGTGTCAGCATCCCGAAGACGGCCGCGGCATAGATCGTGGTTTTTCGACTCATGAAATCTCCCACCCTTGGATAACGTCCGTTACTCACTCTACCGCCGGCGACGCGCCGACAGCAGGATGCCAATCCCCACGATGTTCATCGCCACGATCATCATCGTAATCTTGAGCGCGAACGTGGACACGCTCTCGACTTTGATGATCGGGAACACCGAGAGCACGATGTACAGCACCGTCATCAGCAGGCCGGAGAGCGACGCCAGCCGCAGCCACCGCGGCGGCCGTGGCGTGACCGTGCGCAGCCCGAACAACGGGATGGCAAACATGACGACATACGTGAGCGCGTAAAAGATGCCGCTCGCGTTGAACACGAGCTGAAACGCCTCTGCCTGCCCCACGCCGATGAGGCTCAACGACGCGATGCCGAACGAAGCGGCGCCGACGAGCAGGATCGAGTTCACCGGCGTCTTGTAGGTGGCGTGCAGACGGCTGAACCAGGCGGGCAGCAGGTGGTCCCAGCCGGCGACCATCGGCAGGCGCGCCACGGCGGTGAAGGCCACACTCGCCTGGCCGATACGCATCGCGAGCGTCATCAGAATCGCCATGGTGACGAGCGCCGTGGCGAAGCCGAACGGGCCATAGCCGATGCGCAGCACTTGCGCCACCGGCCCAATCAGGTCGATGGCGTCGTTGGGCACGTAGGCGACAACGGTGCTGGTGCCGAGTACGAACATCAACGCGATGACCGGCGCCGCGATGAAGACCGAGCGCGTCACGGATCGCGCGGGCGCCCTGGTCTCGCCGGCCAGGATGGCCATGTACTCGAAGCCGCCCAGCGCGCCGAAGCCCATCTTCCCGAGGATGTTCAGGTTGTAGAGCGAGAGTTCGGGCACGTGGGTTCGAAACGGATGGTATTCGGTGAGGGTGCCGGTGAGGAGGCCGACGAGCGGCAGCAGCACCACCGCGCCGAAGATCGTGATCATGAAGATGCCGCCGGTGTTGTGCACCCACTTGCCCACCGACAGGCCGATGGTGGATGTGACCACCATCAACGACAGAATCACCGCTGCCGACAACGCGACGAACCAGCTGCTGTTCATCATCCACGCCGCGCGCGGTCCGATGGCATACGAGAGATACGTGGCGCACTGCAGACCGATCTCGGATGTGAACACGATCACGTAGAGCCACAGATTCCACGCCAGCAAGAAGCCCACGGTCTCGTTGAAGCCGAGCTTCGCCCACTGATACAGGCCCCCTTCGAGTGGCATCAGGCGATTGAGATAGATCACGACGGCGGCCGAGGGCAGGTAGAACAGCACGAGCGCGAGCAGCCAGAAGACGACGTGCGGTGGTCCGAGCTTCCCCGCCACGCCAATCCAGGTGAGGCCGACGATGAAGAGGATCTGCGTGAGGGTGAGATCGCGGACCCCGAGCTCCTTCTTCAGCGACGCGCTGTGCCCCTCGACGCGCGCCTCGGCCTGCGCGAGTCCGGCGGGACGCGCGATCGCGGGATCGAACGATGAATCGCCGCGGTCTGAGATCAGGCGCCCGCCTCGCCGAGGATCCGCCAATAGCGTGCCCACGCCTCGAGCCCTTCATGGAGCCGATGCACGCGAAAGAACTCGTTGGGCGCGTGGAAGTCTTCGTCCGCCGTGGAAAATGAAAAAAACACGGTGTCGAGTCCCATGTGCCGCTGGAACAGCTCCGAGATCGGCACCGTACCACCCATGCGCACGACGAGAGGCCGCACGCCGTAGGTCGCCTGGAGGGCCGCGTCCGCCGCCTTCAATGCGAAGTGGTCGTTCCTGATGTGCGCCGCGCGCGAACCGTGGTCCGCCGACGACACTGACAGGCGCGTGCCCGGCGGCACGTGGGTCTCGAGATGCTGCCGCACTCGCGCGGCCACCTCTTCCGGATCCTGATCCGGCACGAGCCGGCAGGTGATCTTCGCGTGCGCCTCGCTCGGAATCACTGTCTTCTGGCCAGGTCCCTGGTAGCCGCCCCACATGCCGTTGACCTCGAGCGTGGGCCGCGTCCATTGACGCTCGAGCGTCGTGTAGCCGGGCTCGCCGAAGGCGGACGGCGCGCCGACCTGCGCGAGGTACGCCCGCTCGTCGTACGGCAATGCGGCCAGCGCCGCGCGCTCGTCTCGCGACAGCTCGCGGACGGCGTCGTAAAACCCGGCCACCGCCACACCGCCGTCGGACTCGTGCAGCGAGGCGATGAGCGTGGCCATCGCGTGCAGCGGATTCGCCACGCCGCCGCCGTGACGGCCCGAGTGCAGATCTTTCGAGGCCGCCGTGAGCGTGAGCTCCAGCCCGCAGAGTCCGCGGCTCGCCACGGTGAGCGACGGCTCGTCGATGCGCCACATCGCGCCGTCCGCCGACACGACGACATCCGCGGCGAGGAGATCCTTGTGCCGCTCCACGAAGGCGTCGAGATGGCGGCTGCCGATCTCCTCCTCGCCCTCGAACATGAACTTCACATTGACGGGGAGGCCGCCGGCGGTTGCGAAGAACGCCTCGGCCACCGCGATCGGAATCAACATCGGCCCCTTGTCGTCGGACACGCCGCGGGCGTACAGGCGGCCGTCGCGCACGGTTGGCGTCCACGGGGGGCTGTGCCATTTCTCCAGCGGGTCGGGCGGCTGCACGTCGTAGTGACCGTACACCAGCACCGTGGGCCTGCCCGGCGCGTCCAGCCACTCGCCATACACGACCGGGTTGCCTGCGGTGAGAAGCGTGCGTACCGTCAACGGTCCGGCAGCAGCCAACGCAGTGGCCACCCAGCGTGCCGCCCGATCGATGTCCGCCGCGTGCGCAGGATCGGTGCTGACGCTCGGGATCGACGCGAACTCGACCAGCTTGCTGAAGATCCGGTCGTGATTCGCGCGAAGGTGCGCCAGCACGCGATCGTCGGCCATCATTTCCCGCCGTCGATCGAGATCACCTGACCGGTGATCCAGTTGGCATACTCGGACGCGAAGAACAGCACGCCGTGGGCGATGTCGTCGGGCGTGCCGAGACGCTTGAGGGCGATGCGATCGAGGAGCGCGCGCTGACCCTCCGCCCCGTACGACTCCCACTGGCGCTCGGTCGTCGGGTTGGATCGCACGAACCCCGGCGCGATGTTGTTGACGGTGATGCCCCACGGCCCCAGTTCGTGGGCGAGCTGCCGCGTGAGGCCGATCTGCGCGGCCTTGGCCGCTGCGTAGGCCTGGATGCCGGTGAGGCTGATGCCCAGCCCGGCGCCGCTCGAGATGTTGACGATCCGTCCGCTGCGCGCGGCCTTCATGCCCGGCGCCACCGCCTGCGAGAAGTAGAACGCGCCGGTGACGTTGACGTCGAAGATCGCCCGCCACTCCTCGGGCGTAATCTGCTCGAGCGGCCGGCCCACCTGTCCGAGCACGCCGCCGGCGTTGTTCACGAGGATGTCGACGCGGCCTGAGGCCGCGGCCGCTGCGGCGACGCACGCGTCGACGGCAGCCCGGTCGCGCACGTCGGCGACCACCGCGCGACACGATCCACGGGCGTTGCGGCACAGCGCTGCCGTTTCGCGGAGCTCGCCGTCGAGCACGTCACAGGCCCAGACGTGCGCGCCACGCTCGGCGAACGCCGCGCTGATGGCGCGCCCGAATCCGTGCGCGGCCCCGGTGACGATGGCGGCCTTTCCGCTGAAGTCCAGGTTCATGGGCTGACCGTCTGCGCACGGGTGGCGGCAAGCGCGTCGAGTGCGTCGATCGACTGCGGACGCGCTCCCCGCTCGATCTCGTGAATCAACGCGACGAGGCGCGCGGTGAGCGGCGTCGGCACGCCGGCTTCGGCCCCGAGCGTGACGACGATTCCGAGCTGCGCGTCTACCTCGGTGGGTCGTTTCCGGATCGCGAGGTCCCGCCAGATGCCGCTGTGCGACTTGGCCGAGCGCCGGTTGTGCGCCACCAGCGCGTCGAGCGAGCGCTCCGCCGCGCCGGCCGGTGCGGTGGTGAGGTAGGCCGCGGGGTCGAACCCGTCGAACGCCTCCGGCCGAACCGTGCGGGCCGCCGCGACGGCCAGGATCTCGCGCGCCAGCGCGATGTACAGAGGCCGGTAAGTGGGCATGGCGAGCGCGTCGGCGATCGACTCGTTGGTCAGCGCCGTCGCGAAGAGCATCGCCCCGTAGGCTTCCTTACCCCACAGGTAGCCCCAGATGTTCGGCGTCACGATGGCGCGCGGATCGAAAGCGTGCCACGCGTCGCGAATCGCAGTGACGCGCGGCGTGACGCGGGCGTCGATCTCGCCCACCACGACGGCGCCGTGACCGCCGTAGTGAATGACCCCGGGCTCCAGGTAGTCCGCGCCGAAGTTGATGAACGCTCCAACTGTGCGCTCGGCGCCCACGACCTCCGCGATCGCGAGCTCGTTGAGCCCGTTCTGTGCCGACACCACGTATCCACCTGCGGTGACGTGCGGGAGCAGTGCCCGGGCTGCGGACGCGGTGTGATGCGCCTTGGTGGCGAGGATGATCGCGTCCCACGTGCCGCTGACCGTCTGCGGCGTGAAGGCGGGCACGCGCACCGTGAACTCGTCAATCGGCCCGGTCACGCGCAGGCCATGACGCGTGATGGCGTCCACGTGCTCGACGACGGTGTCGACCACGGTCACGTCGCGGCCGGCGCGCGCGAGATACGCGCCCAGCGTCCCGCCGATCGCTCCCGCGCCCCAGATGAGAAATCGCATCCTACTGTTCGCCCCACGGCCGTTCACGAAGCGGCGAAGGTACACGAAGCGCACGAAGGTCATCGGTACGGATTCTTCGCGTCACGACCCATCACCCCACGAGCCTGTCAGCAGGGCGCGTGTTTCGTCGACCGCGACCTGCCACAGTGCGAGCATCTCGTCATCCGAGCGCTGATACATCCCGCCGAAGTTGCCATCGCCGAGATACTCACGCAGCGCGACCGGATCGAGGGCGCGCACCCGCGCCATATCGACCATCGGACGCTGCGTCTCGGGCATATTCACTCCGGGCAGGCGCGTCCACGGGAAGTTCTCCATCCACGAGCCGTGCGACGCCACCGGATCGATGGCCTGGACTTTGGCCCAGGTGCGCGGCGCGTTCCACCAGTTATGGAAGATCACTCGGCACCCGGATTGATCGGCGGCCCACTCGAGCGCCAACTGTTGCACGGCGCTGTTGCCACCGTGCCCGTTGACGATCAGGATGCGGCGGAATCCGCTGTGGGCCATGCCGTCCAGGATGTCGCCGACGACGCGCAGGTGCGTCTCGACACGCAGCGAGATCGAGCCGGGGAACTCGCGGAAGTACGGCGTGACGCCGTACGGCACCACCGGAAACACCGGCACGCCGAGCGGCTCTGCGGCGTCGGCCGCCACGCGCTCAGGGAGGATGCAATCGACCGTGAGACGCAGGTGGCTGTGCTGTTCCGTGCTGCCGAGCGGCAACACCGCGCGGTCGTCGCGACGCAGGTAGTCTTCCACCTGCATCCAGTTCATGTCGGCAATGCGCACTTGAATCTCAGCGTTTCGTGATGCGATAGAGCTTCGTTGCCGTCCGGATGAACAGACTGCCGTTGGCGACGGCCGGGCTCGCGAGCGTCATCTCCTCGAGGGCGTTCCGGCCGAGCAGCTTGAAACTGGGACCGGCCTGCATCACGAACGTGTCCCCGTCTTCGCTGATCGCGAAGATCTTTCCGTTGTACGCCCACGGCGACGCCGTGAACGTTCCCGAGTCGACCGCAATGCGCTGCCGGCCGTACACTTCCTTGCCGGTCCGCGGATCGTTCGACGTCAGGAAGCCGCGGTCCATCAACGTGTAGTACCGATCGCCGAGCACCAGCGGGGAAGGATAGGCCGACGCGAGCGTGGCATTGGACCAGGCGATGAATTCATTGCTCGTCTCGCCCGCCTTGAGCGAGATGTCGCCTCTGGCTCCCGGCCGAATGGCATAGGTGGGCCTGGGGCTGTCGGGAAAGTAGCCGGAGCTCACGAACAACAACCCATGGCCGGCGACCGGTGTCACGGCGTGAATCGACGTCATGCCGGCGAGCTCCCACAGAAGGTTGCCGTTCGTGTCGTACGAACGCACCTTCCTGGTGCCGGTCGTGACGATCTCGGTGCGCTGCTCGTTCTGCCACACGAAGGGCGTCGACCAGTTCGAGCGCTCGTCCTCGCGAGCGGTGCGCCACAGTTGGGTGCCGGTGCGTGCGTCGAAGGCGGCGATGAACGACCGTTCTTCATTGTCGTTCACGATATAGATCCGGCCGTTGTGGAGAACCGGGGACGCCGCCGTGCCCCATCCCGTGCGCATCCGTGGCGCGTCGATCGGCTTCGACCAGACGGGCGCTCCGTTCATGTCGAACGCGAACAGCCCCGCGTAGCCGAGGTAGACGTACACGCGTTCGCCGTCCGTGATCGGCGTCTCGGAGGCGTATGAATTCTTCTGGTGGACGGGCTGCTGCGGAAGCGCTGCCTGAATCTGACGCTCCCAACGGATCCGGCCGGTCCGGACATCGATGTCATACAGCGTCCAGCGGTGCTCGTCGGTCGGCTTGCTGATGTCGGCGCCGCTCATCGTCCCGCCAAGCGACCGCGCGAGGTAGGTGATGACGGGATTCAGCGGCTGACTGGGAGTCTTCGTGTTGACGGCCGTCACGACGAAGACGTGATCGTCCCACACGATGGGCGAGCTCCAGCTGCGGCCGGGAATGTCGATCCGCCAGGCGACGTTCTCGGTCGTCGTCCAGGTATCGGGCAGTCTGGGATCGTCCGGCGCGACGCCGGCCTGCGGCCCGCGGAATTGCTGCCAGTGCTGCGCGTGGACGGTGCGCGCCGGCACGGCGGTCAGGACGAGGATGGCCGATATCGGAAAGACGAATGCGGCGTGCGTCATGGCTGCTCCGACGCCGGGCGTGGTGCGCCTGGATTGTAGCCGAAGTGCCAGGCCAGCCTGCCGCCGCCGGAGCCGCGCGGCTGAAGAACGAGCGGATCTCCGCGTTGCGATAGGATGGCCTTCGCGTAAAGGGCGCATCCGGTCCGCGGAAAGGGTAGAAGCCCACCTGTCAGCATCTCGACTTCGCCGCCTTCTTTCAGCCCGATGTGCGGACAACGGGCGTTTCGATGAAAGGAGGTCGCCTTGTCGATCGATCACCCGGACGCCTCACGCCAGCTTCCCGACCGCCCGAATCTCCGTCATCTGAAGGACCAGGCGAAGGACCTGCTCGAGACCGGCGCTGCAGCCACGATCAGCGATGCGCAGTTCAAGATCGCGCGTCTCTACGGCTTTGCGAGCTGGCCGAAGCTCAAGGCCCACGTCGACTCCCTGGAGGAGATCGGACAACTCAAGCAGGCGATCGACACCAACGACATCGATCGCGTCAAGACTCTGATGACGCGCAATCCGTCGCTGCACCGTGCTCCACTGGGCTACGGCAAAGATGGGCCGCTGACGTGGGTGGCCGAATGCCGCGTCCCAAGGGAATCGCCGAGTCCGGCAAGACTGGCGATGGCGGAGTGGATGATCGACACACGGATCGGACGTGCACCAGGGGGGCGACGGACCGCTGATGCGAGCCGCGCTCGGAGATCGCATCCCGATGATGGAGCTGCTCGTGTCCCACGGTGCGGATGTCAACGCGCTGTGGCACGGACATTTCCCGATCATCTTTGCCCCCTGCGAGTCATTGGATCCCGCTGCGCTCAAATGGCTCCTCGATCACGGCGCCAATCCGAACTGTCGCGACCATGGGTACGAGATGAGCGGCCATCCCTATCCAGGCACGGCACTCGACTACGTCATCGCGTCGTACGCGCGTGACCCCCAACGACTGAGCGCCTGCATCGACATCCTTCTCGAGGCCGGTGGCGTGACCAGGTACGACGTTCCAGGAGTGTTGCAACTGCTGCGCGGCCGGCTCGACGGACTGGCCGAGCAGATTGACACCGATCCCGCACTCGTCACCAGGCGTTTCCCTGAACTCGATTGCGGCATGACTGGCGGGCGCAGCCTCACGCTTCAGGGAGGAACGCTTCTGCACGTGGCCGCGGAATACGGCCATCCTGCGGCCGCCGCGTTGCTCCTCGACGGCGGGGCCGACGTCAATGCCCGCGCCACGATCGACGAGGCCGGCGTCGGCGGGCAGACGGCCATCTTCCATGCGGTGACGCAGTTCGACGATGGCGGCTTGCCGGTGACGCAGTTGCTGATCGAGCGCGGTGCAGACCTCTCGGTTCGCGTGAAGCTTCCGGGAGACTACGAGCGGCCGGGCGAGATCGTCGACTGCACGCCCCTGGGATATGCGCTGCTGTTCGGCGGCCCGCCTCAGAGGAGAACGGTCACGTTGCTGCGAGAGCGAGGGGCCGTCGAATGACGCTGACAAGCCGCCACAGCGACACCCTGAATCGTGAAAGCAATGGCTGAGGTCACGTCGCCGTCGGCACAGACGTTGCTCGCCGCCGACCGGGGGGATAAACGATGTTTCCGATTGGCGACGACCGTGAAGCCGGTGGCGGTGGTGCACCGCTTGTCGTAATCGCGCTGGTGATCCTCAACGTGCTGGCATTTCTGCTCGAGCTGTCACAGCCGTCAGAGGGCGCGTTGCAGTCGTTCATTCAGGCCTGGGGCGTCGTCCCGCATGAATACGCCATCCGCCAGGACCTGCCGCCGCATATACCGTTGCCCTTCTGGTCCACGCTGTTCACGTCGATGTTCCTGCACGCCGGGTGGATGCACCTGGGTGGCAACATGCTCTACCTGTGGATCTTCGGGGATAACCTCGAGCGGGTGATGGGCCCTGCGCGTTTCCTGTTGTTCTATCTGATTTGCGGCGTCGCGGCCGGGCTGGCGCAGATTTTCGCCAGCGGCGCCTCGAACATTCCCAGCCTGGGTGCCTCGGGCGCGATCAGCGGCGTGCTGGGCGGTTACCTGGTGCTCTTCCCGCGCAATCGCGTGCGCGTGCTGACCCGCGGCGGCATCATGTCGGTGCCAGCGATCCTCGTCCTCGGCTGTGGATCGTCATCCAGTTGGTCAGCGGCCTTGGAACGATCGCCAACACGGCGGACTCCGGCGGCGTCGCCTACATGGCGCACATCGGAGGGTTCGTGGCGGGCCTGCTGCTCGTCAAGCCGATGACCGTGGGCCGGCCTGCCGCGATCGGCGTGTAGCGAACAGTCGATCCGGCGCGTTCACCTTCGCGCGATTCGCATACCAGCGATCCGCATGTGCGAGCTCATTGCGGCCGCCGATCCTTCTCTCGCGCAATCCGCGCGATGACGTCAAAAGGCGAGGTCAGCGGCAGGTCCGGATATCGCGCGCGGATGGCCGCCGGATCGAAGCGCATGTCGATCGTGTCGAGCACCAGCGCGGCCGCTGCTTGTCGGGCGCGCTCCGGCCCAGAAGGGACGGAGCACCAGCGACATCGCTCGCAGTGCCGCTCTCGGTACGTGCCGTGGAGCGACGGCGGGCCGGCCGGTTGGATCGCGGCCGCGAGGCTAGTCATCGTGAGGTTTTCCGGGCCGCCGATTTCCAGCGTCTGCCTGCGGGCGCCCGGATCGCGCGATCACGCGCTCGACGAGCGCCGCGACGTCGTCGACGGAGACGAAGTTAATCGGGTTGTGGCCGCGGCCGAAGACCAGGACACGGCCCGAACGATCCGTGGTCTGGACGATCAGATCGATCCACGTTTCCAGAAAGGCCGTCGATCGCACGATTGTCCACGGCGTGGCGCTGGCGCGCAGATGCTGCTCGGCGGCGTCCTTCATCCGAAACAGCTCCATCGGGTGGTCGGACGCCGCGCCGACGACGGACATCAGGATGACGGTGGCGCGCGCCCGCACGGCGGCGTCGATCAGGTGCCGGTTGCCGTCGCGATCGACCGAGGCCGGCGACACGCCGCCCGGACCAGCGAAGCCATGGACGGCGCTCACGACCACCTGTGCGCCGTCGACGGCGCGCTGAACATCCGAGGCGACGCGGACGTCGCCCTCGACGATCTCGACCGCGGGTTGCGGAGATGAGCGGCGCGTGCGCGGACACGCGTGAGCACCCGTACCGGCGTCCCGCCGGCAACGAGCCGTTGCACCAGGAAGGAGCCGAGACGCCCGCTGCCGCCGGCGACGAGGATCATCGCCCCTCGGGCGGCGTCGCGCCTGGACCTGCTGCTCGCGCGACCTGCGCTCGCACGGCGTCGTCGACGTCGCCGCCCCCTTGCTGGACCGGCTCGAGGTAAAAGCGCGCCCACGCGATGGCATCGTCCTCGACGCCGAAGATGATCACGCCGCGCATGAGATGCGGCGTGCCGTCGCGCCGTGTCCCGCGCTGCTCCCATTCCGACCAGACCACGGCGTCCTGCGACCGACGAACGGAGCACCTCGCGTGGATGTCCGGCACGAAGCCGAGAATCTGCTCCCAGTTCCGGCGCACCTGATCGCGGCCGATGAAGCTCCGCGCTGGGTGCGCCGGTGTGTCGTTGCGGTAGCCGGCGCCGAAGCAGGCCACGATGGCGTCGATGTCGTGGGCGTTCGTGGCCTGAAGCAGTCGACGCAGCACGCTGACGCCGGTGTCTCCGCTCTCGCACTGTCATCATGACGTTCCCTTACGATATTAAATACAGTACACTGTATCTGATATTGAGCCGCACCATGCTTCCAAAACCGACCAGCCGTCAAGCGCCGCGCCGCTACGACGCGACGCAGCCGCCGGGCCCGCGCCCGTCACACGCACGAGTGCCATCGTCGGCGCCGCCGAACGGCTGTTCGTGCGGGATGGATTCCAGGCGACCACGATCCAGGCGGTCGCCGCCGAGGCCGGCGTGTCTCAGGAGACCATCTACAAGCGTTTGGCGGCAAGGCCGGCCTGGTGCGCGCGATTCGCGAACGGGGACTGGCCGGTGAAGGGCCGGTGCACGCGGAGCGGCGGTCGAACGCGCTGCAGAAAGAGGAACGCGATCCGCGCCGCATCATCGAGGGCTGGGGGCAGTTGACGATGGAGGTGGCGCCCAGGGTGATGCCGATCCTGCAGCTGGTCGCCGCCGGGGCCGGCACCGACCCCGAGATGGCGCGCCTGCGGCAGGAACTGGATCGCGCCCGGCTGACGCGCATGCGCCGCAACGCGCGCCGGCTCGCGCCGCGCGGGCCATCTGCGCGAGGGGATTCGAGCGACCGAAGCGGCCGACGTGTTGTGGGCGTGCAGCTCACCCGAGCTGTACGAACTACTCGTCGACCGCCGCGGCTGGCCGCTCGCGCGCTACGCGCGCTTCATCGTGGACGTGATGGTTGCCGGACTGCTTGCGAAGCGGACCTGACGCACCCGGCGTTAAACCGACGTTGGTACGCAAGTTCCTCACGCGCCAGCGATCACACAGGTCGCGCGCGGCGTCGCTCCAGTGCGGAAACCTGAACGTGAATCCGTGTTCGAGGAGTCTCGCCGGGACGACGCGGCGGCTCTTCAGAATCAGCTCGGTTTCCGTGCGCATGAAGACCGCGCCGATCTCGAGCATCCACCGGCTCGCGGGCAGGCCGAACGGCACGCCGCATGCCTCGCGGAGCACCCGCATGAACTCGGCGTTCGGCAGCGGATTGGAGACGGCGACGTTGACGACGCCCTCGATGTCATCGCGGTCGATCAGCCATTGAACGGCGCTGACGAAGTCCTCGTCGTGAATCCACGACATGAACTGCCGGCCGTCGCCGGCCCTGCCGCCCAGGCCGCGACGGACAGCCCGAGCAGCGTGTCGAACACGCCGCCCGGATCCGGACTCAGCGTCATCGCCGACCGAAGCGCAACCTTCCGGGTTCGACCGGTCGACGGCCTCCTCGAAGGCCTGTTCCCACGCGCGCGCGACGTCGATGCTGAATCGCCACGTGCCTGGCGCGTCCGACTCGCGGCCGCCGAGAATGCCGGTGCGCTCGTCGTTCGGAGCGTCGTATCGATGCGCGTAGATGGTCGCCGTGCTCGCCTGCAGCCACACGCGCGGCGGACGCGCCGCCTGCGCGATCGCCTCGCCGACGATGCGCGTCGACCGCACGCGCGACTCCAGAATCTCCTCGGCGATTCGCGGCGGTGTAGCGGCAGTTGACGCTGCGGCCCGCCAGATTGATGACGACGTCGCAGCCATCGATTTCGCGTTGCCAGTCGCCGAGCGTCGCACCGTCCCACGCAACCACGCGCCATGGCCTGACGGCGTCGGCGCCGGCTCAGGACGACGACGTCGTGCCACCGCGCCGTGAAACGCCCGGGCAAGAATCGTCCCGACTTGTCCGGATCCTCCTGGAATGACGATCTTCATGACAGCCTTCTGGGAGCTAGCCATCGATGAATCGACGCGGTATTCGGGACGCGGCATCAGGCAGCGATCGAGACGGCCGAACAGGCGGTACCGGTTTCGAGCGCACGACGTCGTACACGCGATTCAGAATCGCCGTCGGGACGACACGAAACAGGACCGCCGCCTTCCACGGCCACCCGAGCTCGCCGGCGACGAACAGGGCGGCGCGGCCCCGGCCGACCATCCGAGCGCGCTCCGTCCGAAAGTTGGACACCACGTAGAACGAGCTGAGTTCGTCCGGATTGCCGCCGAAGCGCTCGACCGTCGACCTCCCGATCGCGCTCTGGAGCGGCGCGAACGCGAAGATGGCGCGCCGATCGTGGGCGAGGAGGAATTGCAGCAGTCGATTGCACAGGCCGCAGACACCGTCGTACAGCACCAGGTGGGTGCCGCCGCCGGCAGGGTCTTGCGTCAGCGATTGCGCCATGCTCTAATATTAATGAACATGTTCACTGAAAATGTCAAGCGACGGAAACGGGGGCGGCCGCCCGGGGCCGACCGCCCAGGGCGCCGCGGCCAGAGACCGCCTCTACGACACGGCGATCGAGCTGATCGCCGCGCGCGGCTACGAGGCGACGACGCTCCGGGACATCGCGAAGGCAGGCGGGTGTCAGCGTCGGACTCCTCTATCGCTATTTCCCGAGCAAGCAGGCGGTCATCATCGCGCTCTACGACGAGTTGTCGGCCGACTACGCGCGGCAGGCCGCGGAGATGCCGCCCGGGAAGTGGCGGGACCGCTTCGTCTTCGCCCTGAGGACCAGCCTCGATGTCCTGAAGCCGCATCAACAGGCGCTGCGCGCGCTCACGCCCGTGCTGGTTGGCGATCCGGAAGAGGGCATTTTTTCGCCGAGCACGGCGTTCTCGCGTCTCCGCGTGCAACGCGTGTTCGAGGACGCGGTCGCCGGATCCGACCGATGCGCCGAAACCGCCGCTGGCCGAAGCACTCGGCCGGCTGCTGTATCTCGTGCACCTGGCCGTGCTCCTGTGGTGGCTGCTGGACAAGAGCGCGCACCAGCGCGCCACGACGGCGCTGGTCTCGCTGACGCAGCAACTGCTGCCGTCCGCCGCCCTGACGCTTCGCGTTCCGCCGGTTCGGCGATTCGTGATCGCGGTCGACGAGCTGGTGCGCGAAGCGCTGTTTGGGCAGTCCTGTGCCAGCGTGAGGGCATCATGTTCCTGACTCGACGTCCGTCGCGGCACCGATCGAATGTTTCCTGCGCGACTCGCAGGACCTGCCGCTTTCGTACGGTCCGATCGGAATCGTGCAGACCCGAGACGGTCGCCGGAGGGCCTCGACGAGGCGGCCGTCGCCGTCGGCCGCGGCGCCGCCGATTTCGAGCGGGCGAACGGCGCTGATCGCGTGGAAACAGTTCGATATCGGCTGGGTCGGAAACGTTTCCGCGTCAGGCGCCGGTCGCGTCGGAACCGTCGTCGCGGTCTCTGATCCGGCACTTCGGGTTCTGGTCGCTGAATGGATGCCGTGTCCTGTACCCCGTTGGCGAGTCCGACCGATAGCGCCCGTTTCGGCTTTGCCTATGGCACGCTGACGAACCATGCCGAGTCCGGCGAAGAGCTCTTCGAGGTGTTCCTCGATCCGCAGCGAGCGACGTCATCTACCGGATTCGCGCGATTCGTGGCCGCAGGCCGCGCTGGCGCGCGTCGGCCAACCGATCGTGCGGCGCTCCAGGCGCGCTTCCGGCGCGACTCGGCCGAGGCGATGCTACGGGCGACGCGGGCCTTGCGGTAACGCCGGCCCACTCAACGCGGCGGCCGATCGACGCGGCTGGCGAGCGCTCCGACAGCCGCCACGAGCTCCCGCGGATCGATCGGCTTGGACAGGTGTATCTGAAAGCCGCTGGTGAGCGAGCGCGCGCGATCTTCAGAGCGCGCATAGGCCGTCACGGCTGCCGCGGGAATGCGTCGCCGCGATTCCACCGGCGACCGGCGCAACTCGGCCAGCAGCTCGAAACCGTCCATGCCTGGCATCCCAAGGTCGCTCACGATCGCATCAGGCGTGCGCCCATTCAGCACGCTCAACGCGGCCCGACCAGAATCCGCAGTGATGACCGTGGCGCCAGCGGTCTCGAGGACTTCACGCATCAGCGTCAGCGCATCCGGATCGTCGTCCACGATCAGAACCTGAAGTCCTGTCAGGTCAACCATGGTCGCCGCCTGCTCGAGCTGGCTCCGATCGCCGGCGCTCTTCCGCAATAGCGGACCGTGTGTCAGAAGACAGTGATTGGAGCAGCCTCACCGAGAACGTCGCGCCCTTGCCCGAGCCATCGCTTTCGGCCCGGATCGTGCCGCCATGCATCTCGATCAGTTCGCGCGAGATCGCCAGGCCGAGGCCCAGCCCTCCATACTCCCGCGAGAGCCGACTGTCGGCCTGTCGAAAGCGCTCGAAGACATGCGGCAGGAACTCGGGCGCAATGCCGGCGCCGCTGTCGCTGACCACGATCTCGAAGTCCGAACCAACGTGACGCAGTCGGACATGCACCAGGCCGTCACGGGGCGTGAAGCGGACGGCATTCGAGAGCAGATTCCAGATCACCTGCTGAAGGCGGTCGGCGTCCCCCAGAACCGGTCCGGTCGGCGCGT
Organism: uncultured Acidobacteriota bacterium; assembly: GCA_963792175.1. Classification (GTDB taxonomy): domain Bacteria; phylum Acidobacteriota; class Vicinamibacteria; order Vicinamibacterales; family CAVVIG01; genus CAWBVG01. The sequence continues at coordinate 127,769 of CAWBVG010000047.1, read as the reverse complement.
CCATCACCGTCTGCAGCCGAACGCCTTTGGCGTCCGCTGCCGGCCGGATCGTCGCGATGGCCTCCTCGATGGCGATCCGCAGGTCAATCGGCTGGACGTTCAGCCGCACCTTGCCGGCGACGATGCGCGAGACGTCGAGCACATCAGCCACCATCCGTGACAGCGCGGTGGCATTGCGCTCGACGATTTCCAGGGCGCGACCCTGCCGCTCCCGATCGACGACGCCACTGCGCAACATCCGCGAGTACCCGAGGATCGCGTTCAAGGGCGTCCGCAGCTCGTGAGACAGGGTCGCGAGAAAGTCGTCCTTGAGTCGATTGGCGGCCACGGCATCGGCGCGGGCTTGCTGCTCGCGTTCCAGGAGCGCCGCTCGTTCTTCTTCCAGCTGCTTGCGCGCGGTGATGTCCAGCGTGACGCCCCGCATGCCGACCGGCCGCCGCTGCTCGTCCAGGATCACCGACGAGTGCCCCTCCACCCAGAGCACACGCCCGTCTTTGTGCATCCAGCGGAACTCCTGCCTTCCCCCGACTCCGCCGGTGAAGATCGCCGCCGCCTCCCGGCCGGCCCGCTCTTTGTCATCGGGATGAACGATCGTGAGCCAGAAGTTCGGGGTCGACGTCCACTCGGCCGGTGCGTACCCGAGCATCGTCTCGATGTGGCTGGAGACGAAATCGATCCGCTGCGTCGCGACGTCGGGCTGGCCCCACGCCTCCCACACCACGCCGGGCACATCGGCAACGACCTCTTCGAGACGCCGGCTCACGGCGGACAGCGCCGCGCTGGTTTCCTCGAGCCGCCTGGCAGCCCGCCGCTGTTCCGTCACGTCGGCGTTCACCACGACGGCGCCCACCACGCGATCGTCGTCGACGATCGGCGCGGCCGAGGTCCGGATGAAGACATCTTCAAGGGTGTCGGCGCGCCGCGCGATGACTTCTTCGACGACAGCCTCGCCTCGCAACGCGCGCGAGAAGGGCAGGTGCTCGCCGGCAATGCGTTCGCCAGTCGTTGCGGACCGAAGGGCGAACTTGTCCCCGCGCTCGTGACTCCCTCCGCTCAGGTCTTCCAGCGATCCAACCCCGAGTACACGGAGTCCGGCAGCATTCACGCGCGTGATGCGTTCCGGCGTGCCGACGTAGACGCCGTCGGGCATCGCTTCGAAAATCGCTTCCAGCTCACGCGCCCGCTGGCCGGCCGTCAACGCCGCATCCCGGTAAGCGGCCTCCGAGCGTCGCGCCGACTCGAACAACCACGAAATCACGACGCCGATCACGACGAAGGCCGGCAGGGTGATCGCTTCGGCGCGGCCAGTGTGATGAAGCTCTGAGGCCTCAGCGAAAAATAGAGCGCGGTTGCCGCCGCCAGTAACGTGGTCACGATCCCCGGGCCCAGTCCGCCGAACCAGGCGGCGATCATCACGGCCGGGAAGAAATGCAGGTATGGCACGGAGACACCGAGCCATCGCTGAAAGGCGAAGCGAACGACCAGAGACGTGAAGATGATGACGAACGGGGCGGCGTACCGGATGACGCTCGTCCAGCGGCGTTGCGTTGACCGTGTATTGGACATCCCGACCTGGTTTCGGAAATGTGATCTCCGCGAACGTCGGTCAGGATGGAACGATACCCGAAATCAGGTTCGGACGCGCATCTCGAGGAGAACGCTGAGCCGTAACTTGTGGGAAGCGACTAATTCGTCCGCAGCGCCTCGACCGGAGCCATCTTCATCCCGCGGCGAGCGGGCACGTACGAGGCGATTGCCGCGACCGCCAGCAGGACGACCGCGCTGGCGGCGAACGTCCACGGATCGAGCGCTTCGACCTGGAACAGCAGTTGCTGCAGCAGCCGCGTGAGCGCGCCGGCGGCGACGAGTCCCGCGACGACGCCGATGGACACGAGACGCAGCGCACGGCCGAACACCAGGCTGAACACCGACAGCGATGTCGCGCCGAGGGCCATGCGCACGCCGATTTCCTGGGTCCGCTCGCGGACCGAGTACGCGATCACGCCGTAGACGCCGACTGCCGCGAGCCCGAGCGCCACCAGCGCGAATACGCCGAGCAGCATCAGAATCGCGCGTGGCCGCGCGATCGTGTTGCCCACCACATCGTCGAGCCGCCGAACGTTCACCGGCGTTTCCCGTTCCATCGCATGAATGGTTCCCGTGACGCTGGTGGTGAGCGACAGCGGATCCTGCTCGGTGCGCACGAAGAACGTGATAGCGCGGCCGGGACGCTGGGTCCTCGGGATGAAGATGGTCTGGCGGACAGGCCCGTCGAGCGACGATCTGGTGTTGCCAACGACTCCGACGACCGTCCACTCCACGTCATCCCTGCCGTTGGCGTGGTCGACGTTGATCCGAAGGCGCCGGCCCAACGGGCTGCCATCCGGGAATTCCTGCCGCACGAGCTCTTCGCTGACAATCGCGACGGGCACCGAGTCCACGGTGTCGGAATCGGCGAAGTCACGTCCGGCCACCTGTGGGATGCCCAACGTCTTGAAGAATCCTGGCGTCACCGGCCGCACCTGGCCCGACGCCGATTGTCCGTCCGCTGGTTTCGGGCGGTCGACGCGCCAGAAGCCAGTACCGATGCACGGGAACGGAACCGGCAGGCACGATGCCCCAGCCGCGTGCTGCACTCCCGGCAACACCGCGATGCGCGACAGAGATTCGCGGAAGAAACGACCGGCTCGAGGAAGGTCGTATCGCGCCGCCGGCAACTGCACGCCAGCCGTGAGCACGCCTTCGGCGCGGAAGCCCAGGTCGGTGCTCTGCAGCTTGACGAAGCTGCGCATCAACAGGCCGGCACCGGTCAGCAGCACCAGCGAGAGCGCCACTTCGGCGACGACGAGCGTGCTGAGGACGCCGTGCAGGCGGCGGCCGCCGCCGTGGCGTCCGCCGTCGCGCACGGCGTCGTTCGCGTGATTCGTGGAGACCCACGCGGGCACGAGGCCGAACACCAGTCCGGTCGCGATCGCCGTGACCATCGTGAATGCGACCACCGGCAGGTCGAGGGCCATCTGGTCGAGCCGCGGAATCGGGATACGATCGGCGACCAGGGCGAGCAGGCCACGATGACAGAGCGCGGCGACGCCGAGTCCCGCGATGCCGCCGGCCGCCGCGAGCACCAGGCTTTCAGCAAGCATCTGGCGCATCAACCGCCCGCGGCTTGCGCCAAGCGCCGTGCGCATGCCGAGCTCGCGTTCGCGCGCGGCGCTGCGCGCCAGCAGCAGATTGGCGACGTTGACGCAGGCGACGAGCAGCACCAGCGCCACCGCGCCCACCAGCGCGAACATCGCCGGCCGGAGCTCTCCCACCATCTGATCCTGCAGATGAAGGAGATTCACCGTGCGGCGTGCGTTGAGCTGCGGCTGCTCCTTCTCGAGGTCGGCGAAGATGCGTCGCATCTCGCTGTACGCCTGCTCGAACGAGACTCCGTCGCGCAGGCGTGCGATGGCGTACGAGCTGCCGCGGCCACTGACCGCGCGCAGCTGCGCCAGCGTCTGGCCGTATGGAATCAGGAAATCGGCCTTCTGTCCGACGATCGTGAAGCCGGGCGGCATCACACCGATCACGGCTCGCGGCCCATCGTCTGTCGGGATCGTCATGGCGAGCACGTCCGCGCGGCCGCCGAGGCGCCGCTGCCAGAATTCGTGACTCAGCAGGATGACCGCGCTGTTGCCACCCAGGTCTTCCTCGGGTGTGTAGGCGCGGCCGAGCGCAGGCTGGACACCCAGCGCGCGAAAGACGTCGGCGGAGACGGTGAGCCCCGAGGTGTCGACGGGCTGGCCGTTGATGATCATGGCCGCGCCGGCGGGGCCGACCATGCCCAGATGCTCGAGCGTTCGAGCGCGCTCGCGCCAGGCGACAAAGTTGGCCGGGGCAATCACGTTCCGGCTGGTGCCGCCGCGGTTGGTTTCCCACACCGCCACGATTCGATCGGGGTCGCGGTACGGCAGCGGCTCCAGCATCACCGCGCGCACCAGACTGTAGATGGCGGACGTCGCGCCGATCCCGAGCGCCAGCGTCACCAGCGCCGCTGCCGCAAAGCCGGGCGCCTGCTGAAGCACGCGCGCGCCATGACGGAGATCGCGGACCGAATCGTCGAGAAGCGCCGGATGCATGTCGTCGCGAGTGCTCTCCCGACCGGGTTCGAGTCCTGTGCGATCCATCTCCTGATGCCTCTCAGCTATGACGGTCGCCTCCAGCACAAGGTTGACCGTGCCGACATCTCCGCGAGTTGCGGTGATACTATGCCGCGTCGTTCGCGGACAGGAGGCGGTGAGGATGAGGACCTGGCGATTCGGCGGCGCTGTCGCTGCTTTTCCTTCCGGCTCTGCTGCGCCGCGCAGGCGCCAGGCGGCACTGACAGCAGAGTCTTCTACTACCCCAAGCCTCTCGCGCGTACGCCGTGGCAACCGCCGATGAAGCCGGTCACGCGGCTGGCGGAGGTGAAGGCCAGGCATCACGCGGAGCCGGCCTGGCGCGAGCCGGTCATCCAGGATGAGAACACCCGCGCGTTCCTCGTCCAGGAGCCGCCGGGAACCACGCACGCGCGCAAGCTGTACCCGGATTCGCCCGCCTGGTGGGCAGTGCTCGAAGGCCGCATCCGGTTCGAGATCGAGAAACCCGATCGCACCTTCGAGGTCTTCGAAGCGACCAAGGGCTCGTACGTGTTCGTGCCCGAGCGGATGCTGCACGCCTTCGCGGTCGTCGGCGAACTGCCGGCGATCACATTCGAGGTGACGCTCGCGTCGGCGACGCCGGTCTATCCCGACAAGCCCGCGAGCGCACCGGGTGTCGAGTACATCCCGGTCCGATTGAGCACCGGCCCCAATCCGCTCGACGTGCCCGATCCCAACGGCAGACCGTGGCCGATCCACTTCAACGTCTACGATCTCGCGAAGCAGAACGACGCCAGGAAAAGCTGGACCCAGGAAGCCATCCGCAAGAACCGGGCACGAGGCAATCTGATTTGCGGCCAGGCCGGATCCGATCAGCCGGTGGGGCCGAACAACCGCGGACATTTCCACTCGGACTTCGCCGAGTTCTGGGTGGTCATGCTGGGCGAGTTGCGCTGGACCTTCGAGGGTGACGAGGCCGGATCGATCGTCGCCTCACAGGGAGATATCGTCTACGCGCCGCCGAAGACCTGGCACGCGCCGCAATTCTGGGGCAAGACCGGCTTGAACTGCCGACTGACCAGCAGCACGTATCCATCGGCGAATCACTTCTACGATCCGCCGCGGTAGCGGGGTGGCGAGCGCCGCGCGTCTACTTCGACGCGCGGTACGGTTCGAAGTCCTGCCAGACTCGCTGGACCACGTTGGCGTCGGCGACGATGGTGTCGCCCTTCTCCGGCTCTTTCTCCGAATAGAACACGAGCTTCACGGCGCCGCACGCCGGCCCCAGCGCCTCCGGGTCGAAGACATACAGGCCTTCGTAGATGCCCTCGTTGTCAGAGACGCGCTGCTCGATCTTGAAGGGGTGGATCGGGGTGACCTCCGCGTCGCCGCAGAAGGCGCGCATCCGCGAAAAGCCGGACTTGAAGTGCTTCAGCGGCGGAAGGGCCATGCCCTGGGTCTGCGCGGCGCCGCGCGCCACCTTCGTCCAGAAGCTCTCGACCAGCTTCGGCGTGACGCGGATCAGCAGCACGGGTGGAAAGTCCGCGACGTATGGCGACCAGCTGCCAAACTCCATCAGCGCGCGCACGACCATTTGCTCGGCGTCAGTCGGAGGTCCGCTCTTTCCGCGATCCCGGTTCACCCGAGCGGCCTGATGCTGGGCGCCGTACGTCTGCACGGGCGTCATCAACGAGACGTCAAAGTCCGACGATGAAATCTGGTAAGGGCTGAGGCTGCCGGCGCGCGTTTGCGTGGCGCGCTCGAGCGCTTCAACGGGAAAAACCCGCGCCGGCTCGACGGGCAAGTGCGTGCCGTTTGGCGCCGCGGCCGTTTTCATTTTCGGCTCCGCAGCGGAGACGACCTCGCAGACATCATCGATCCGGACAACCCGGGACTTTCCGCCCCGTTCGGTCGCGCGCTCGTCGACGGAGGTCAGCCCGATCACGGCGCCGCTCGGGGTGAAGACCGGGCCGCCCGCACCACCGGAGGAGAGGGCCAGGTCCGACACGAACGCGTGGGCACCCAGCTGGCTCACGGTGCCGGAAGTCGGACCCTTCTCCTGAAGGAGCGGAGCCTGGATGGCAAAGACCTTTTGACCGTCGGTGACAGACGGCTTCGCATCCGCGCACCCGAGCGGCACCGGCCGCACCGATGACACGGCGGCTGGATTGATCCAGAGCACCGCGACGTCGCGTGCCGCATCGGCGACCAGAACCGTCGCCGCGACTTTGACGGCCGGCGAGATCTGGACTTCCACTGCGGTCGCGGTCCCGAGGACGCGCTGGTTCGTCGCGACCAGCCCGTTTTCGCCGATCAGGAATCCCGAGGCGTGCGTCGTCGGCGTCCACAGGCCGACCACGCTGTCGTGCCACTGACGCAAGGTCACCCACGGGTCCGTCTCCGCGATGGACGTCGCGGTGCCTGCAGCCTCGACCTCGGCGTTATCGGCCGTCAGCTCGAGTACAGCGTCGCGGCCGGCGACGATGTCCACGTTCTGCGTCCATTGGTACGCCTTGCCGCGGAACGCGACCGGCTGGTCCGATTCGACGGTGTAGTTGCCAGGGGGCAGCCGCACATCGGCGGCGCCATCCATCGAGGTGACGATGCGCCGCGGCGCCGCGGTGGCCGGGTTGTCGCTGATGAGGAGAGCATGACGCGCGATCGGCGTCGCTTTCCGATCCGCATCGACCAGTACGACCTTGATGTGCAGCACGCTGGCCGCCTGCCCGGCCGCGCCGGCGCCGGCGGCAACGAGCGCGACAAGAACGGCCAGCACGCGGACCACGAGTACCAGTGTAGCCCCGCTTCCGCCCGGGCGCGCGGTCAGCGCGACGATGAGGTGGCCGAGCCGCTCTTGAAGAGCGACAGATCGATCGCGTCGCCCATGGCCTTGTACCCGGCGTCGCTCGGGTGCAGGTAGTCGCACGAATCGTATTTCTCGAGGAGTTTCTTCGGATCGGCCGGGTCGCGGGTCGCCTTGTCGAAATCGATGACGCCGTCGTAGGCCTTGCCCGTCCGAATCCACTCGTTGAGCGCCTGGCGCTTGGCTTCGCCGGCTTCGGTGTAATACGCGGCGCCCCAGAACGGCGTCAGCGTCGCGCCGATCGCCTTGAGCCCGCGCGCGTGCGCCTGCTCGATGAGCTGTTTGTGCGCGGCGATGAGATCCTGCGCTGACGGCGTCGGGTTCTGCCGCGCGTTGCCGATGTCGTTGATGCCTTCCAGCACGATGACGTGCGTCGCGCCTGGCAGCGACAGCACGTGGCGCTCGAATCGCGCCAGCGCGTTGATGCCGGCGCCAACCGCCCGGCTGTCGACGCCCGCGGGCACAGCCGCTTCGTTCAGGACACGATTCCCGCCGATGCCCGCGTTCAGCACGCCCATCTTGATCCCCTGCGCCTGCAGCCGTCTCGCCAGATGATCGGGCCAGCGGTTATTCGTGTCCGCGCGTCGATTGCGCACCATCGGTGATCGAATCGCCGAATGCGACGATGGCGCCGGTCGCGTCCGGGCGCCACGACGTCCACGCGTGAGAGCAGGAACCAGCTCCGCGTCGTGCCGACTTCGGGCATCGTCGTCTTGCCGGCGTAGTTGCCGGTTTCGGAGATGTAGCTGGTCTGAAGCGCAGCGCCATGCATCGTCAGGGTGGCTGGCGTGTTGGTCGTGCCGGGCAGATAGAGATCGATGGCGAGGTCCGACATCGGCGGCACCGTCAGCGTGACGGGATCGCTGTAGGCGACGGCGTTCGCGGGAATCGTCATCGTCGGCTTTCCGCTGAACGTCAGCGCGCCGCCGGACGCGGCCTGGATGGCTCCCTGTTTGTCGCGGAGCGCGATGTGCGCGCCACCGATGGTGACCGGTGCCGTCCCGTACGCGTTACTGAGGACGACGCGCACTTTCGATCCACCGATGCTGGTGCGGACGATTTGACGCAGCGTCTGATTCGTGAAGTGGACGTACGGCGGCGGGGCAAAAACCTGGCCTGGCGGCGGAGCCACCGGCGGCGTGGCAGGCGCCGGACACCTGGCGTTGACCATGAAGGGCGCAAGCGGCGGCGCCGTCGGCGGCACGGGCGCTTGTGGACGGCCGACTTCCGCGGTCGTCCAGGTGCCGACCCAGCGATCGGCGAGACCGCTCTGCGCGAACGTCTCGCGCACGCTGCACAGGAGGACGAACGCCAGCGCGAGCCGCAGTGTCGTTGATCTCATCGCCCTACTCCTCGTTCCGCACAAAGGCTGCGTGTGCGGGTTTCCGGGCGTGATTCTACTCCCGCAGCGGCCGCCGGCGGCGAAAAGGCCTGGAACGTTGGTTGCCAGGTGATACGGTAACGTGAGCCGCTGTCGCGCCGGAAGGAGTTGAGCATGGTGGCGGGCTGTCCTGAAATCTCGGCCATTACGACCGTCACGCTGCCGCGGGTGCGGATCTGCGAAGAGTGCGTGAAGACCGGTGACCGGTGGGTCCACTTGCGCACCTGCCAGACGTGCGGCGCGACGTTGTGCTGCGATGCGTCGCCGAACCGGCACGCGAGCCGGCATGCCCGCGCCGCCCATCACCCGGTCATCGCGTCGGCGGAGCCTGGCGAACGCTGGTTGTACTGTTACATCGACGAAGTGTTTGCCGAGTACTGATCGCGCTGTCGCGGTCTAGGTGCCCGGCGTGGCGGCGTCCGCCTTCGCCTCGCCTTCGGAGTCCACGATGAGCGGCGGCGGTTCGTCCTCGACCAGATACTCGAACTGCCGGCGGAACTCTTCGAGCGACAGGCCGGCCGTCGCGGCGAACTTCGCCAGTTCGTGCGGATCGTCGAAATCATCGCGGCGCAGCCGGATCATGTAACGGCGGGCGATGGCGTAGCGCGTGGAATGGGTATCCACCAGCCGCAACACGGGCGCGGCCGGTCTCGCGGTCGATCAACGCCGAGAACGGGATCGGCACGAAGTGTCCGCCCTGCATCGAGATCATCGCGGCGTTGCCGCCGGCCAGGAGAAATTTGGCCGCGCAGTAACCCAGGTCGCGCGTGTACTCCATGTCGTAAGGAATCGGATCCGCGCACCGGAGCTCGTAGCCGATGTTCTTGGCCACCAGCGTCGCCTTCATCCCCAGCGCTTTCAGCCGCGCCGCCACTTGCGCCTTGAGGATCTCGCCGATGTTCACCTCGGCGATGCGGAGATTCCCGTGCGCATCCCGTTCGACCTCGTGCAGTGACGACAGGTCGTTCGGGTCCACGTCGAGGACGACGCCTTCGGCGATCATCGCGACGCCGTCGCGGCGTCCGTAGCTCAGACGCTTGATGATCGCGCCGACCAGCGTGTCGACGATCGTTTTCAGCCGGAGCGGCTTCGGGAACTCTTCCGGAATCAGCGTCAGAGTGCATCCGGCGGCCTTGCCGATCCCGAGCGCGAGATGCCCGGCCTTGCGTCCCATCGTGATCACGAAATACCAGCGCGACGTGGTCTTCGCATCGACCATCAGGTTCTTGACGATTTCGGCGCCGTAGTGCCGGGCGGTCTGGAACCCGAAGGTGTCGACCGTCGGCGGCAGATCGAGATCGTTGTCGATGGTCTTCGGCACGTGCACGACGTGAATGCCGCCCCTGCGCGTGTTCCTCGACCTTCATCGCGGAGATACGCCGTGTCGTCGCCGCCAATCGTGAGCAGTCCGGTCACGTCGAGACGCAGCAGCGAGATCACGACGTTTTCGAGCGCCTTCGGATCCGAGGTCGGGTTGGCGCGCGAGATGCCGATGTGCGAGCCGCCGCGGAAATGGATGCGGCTGACGCGCGTCGATCGTGAGCGGCGTGATGTGTTCGATGTCGCCCGTGCATCAGCCCCTCGAAGCCGTCGCGGATGCCGACGACGTCCATGCCTTCGAGGGCGGCGCGGATGGTGGCGGCGCCGATGACGCTGTTGATGCCGGGGGCGGGTCCACCGCCGACCAGGATGGCGAGTTTCTTGTGATGTTCCACGCGAGACCTCAGCTGCGGCCTCCATTATGACAGTGAACCGGCGGCCGAGGTTCTTCGCGTATACCGCTCCGGCCAAGGCAGCGATGAGGCCTACTCCGTGTTCCTCCTGAGCCAGGCTGCGAGCAGCGCGTGCGCGAACGCCCGCTTCTGCTCCGGCGCGATCACTTCGAGCTGCACGAGCTGACCGGCGGCGCCGGCGGAGAAGACGCCTTCGACGAAGTACGCGCACGCCGAGCCATTCTCCCTGCATCCCGTACGACGCGCTGCCCAGCGTGCCGCGAGAGGACGAACAGGTGGCGGCCGCGCCGTCCGGCGCCATCACGGCCGTCGGCCAGACCGCGACCCGCAGCGCCACCGTGAAATCATCGGCATGAAACATCGACGTCGTCCCGGTCGGCTGCGGCAGGCCGGAGCAGGTCGACGGTCCGCCGGGCTCGACGACCCAGCCCGAGGGCATCGGCACCAGGCCCGACCCGTTCGCCGTGGGAGCCGTCGCCCATTTCACCGCGTCTACTGCCACTGTGTCCGTCAGCGGCGACCGCTGTCCCTCGATGCTCGCCAGCGACTGCCGCAACACGCTTTCGTTGAACGCCATCTGCTCGATCGGACCCACATAGCGGGCGACGAGCTTCTCGCGGCCCAGATCCAGGACGCCGTAAGCCATCTGTGTCGCGCTGCTGCCATCGTCCCGAACGTCGCTGACGCGGCCCACGATCATCGGCGAGTTGCTCAGGCGCGACGATTTCCGGCTCTCCGCCGACATCGGGCGCTCGAACGTTGGCGAGCCGATCAGCGCCTGTTCGAGCTGCGTGAGATTCCACGGCGAGAACACCCGGTCAATCCGCAACGCGACTTCCGCCGCCCGGCCATCGGTCTCGATGTGCGATCGGAACGCCGAGACGTCGGCCATGCCCTCCGGCATGCGGACCCTGACCGCTTTCGCCTCCAGGTTCTGCACCGGACCGAGCCGCAGCCGGCGCGCCGGCATCAGCTGATCGACGCCGCGGGATTCCAGGAAATCCTTCAGCACGTTCACCGGTATCGCGAACCCGATGCCTGATGCGCCGGCAAGCTTCATGCTGATGACGCCAAGAGCAAACCCGTCTCGATCGACGAGCGGGCCGCCGCTGTTGCCGGGATTGATTGAATTCGTGATCTGCAGAAATCGCCGGTCGCCGGCGTCGCTGGTGCGCAATGCCGAAATCGATCCTGGCGTCGTGCTGATTTCAGGCACGATGTTGCGCGCGGTCGCGATCTTTCCGACCTCGACGTCCGCCCCAAATGGGTAACCGAGCGCATCGACTGGATGGCCCGCGCTGACCGCATCGGAGTCGCCGATCGCGACGTACGGAAGATTCGAGGCATTGACGAACAGGACGGCGAGGTCCAGCCCGGCGTCCGCCGCGGTGACAGTCGCCTCCGTGCACTGTGACGACATGCCCTGCGCAGCGATCGTTCCTTGAGGAAAGCAGACGTCGATTCTCGAAACCTTGGTCGTGATCTTGACGTGCTGAATCCCTCGCGTCAGCAGGAACTGCTCGCCGCTGGCGACGACGTGATTGTTCGTGACGACGTATCCAAACGGCGAGATGACGAATCCGCTGCCGGTCGCGATTTCGACGCGTTCCACGTCGATGGCTCGCTTGACGCCAGCTTCCTCGATGTCGGCATGCAGGCTGCCGACCAGTCGAATGTACACTGTGGCATCGGCCGGCGACTTGGCGCGCTCCCCGTGGGCGCGACCCGGAAAAATGAGCGTCGCCGCGACGAGCGTCCAGGCGATGGTCATGCCGCCGCGGCGATGGTTCATAGTCGCGTCACAGGTACGTGAACGATGCAGGGCTCAACGTACAACGAAATGGACGAAGGTGAATCATGAATACATCGAGACTGAGTGCCGCCATCGTCGTCGCCTTGTTCAGTGCGGGACGCCCGGCGATCGCCCAGGTCGGCGCGGCCGCGCCGGCCACCCAGACGCCGGCCGCGCAGCCGACGCCCCCGCGGCCGGTGCCGCCAACCCGCGATCCGCACACGCCGGGGTACGTTCAGGCGAAGGAATTACCTGACGCCGCGGTTCCTGCCTGCCGATGCGGACGGGAACTTCATCATCGGGCCGACGCACAACCCCGCGCCGGAGATGACCGTGCAGGACGGTGTGCCGCAGGGGACGGTTCATACGTTCACGATGAATTCGGCCGACAGCAAGATCTATCCAGGCATCGCACGGGACGCCGGAACGTTTGGCACGGTCGATCCGGCCGATCCCGCGAAGCTGGTCGTCACGACCAGCCATCCGGCGCCATACACACGGCGAGTGGCGGTCTACGTACCCAAGCAATATGTTCCCGGAACCGCCGCGCCATTCATCGTCGGCGCCGATGGGCCCGACCAACTGCTGTTCACCGCCCTCGACAACCTGATCGCGCAGAAGCGCGTGCCGGTCATGATTGCCATCTCCATCGCCAATGGCAGCGGCGACGCGCAGGGCAGTCAGCGCGGTCTGGAATACGACACGATGTCAGGACGCTATGCGGAGTTCGTGGAGACCGAGGTGCTGCCGCTCGTCGAAAAGCAATACAACGTCAAGTTGACCAAGGATCCCGAGGGGCGGGCGACGATGGGCTGCAGTTCCGGGGGATCGGCGGCGCTGAGCATGGCGTGGTATCACCCGGAGCTCTATCACCGGGTCCTGACGTACTCGGGCACGTACGTGAACCAGCAGTGGCCGCCGAGCGCCGAGACGCCGCACGGCGCGTGGGAATACCACGAGCGCCTGATCCCGAACAGTCCGCCGAAGCCGATTCGCCTCTGGATGGAGGTCGGCGATCGCGATCTGTTCAATCCAAACCTGATGCGCGACAACATGCACGACTGGGTGGTCGCGAACGAGAACATGGCCAAAGTCCTTGCGGCCAAGGGCTACCGCTACCAGTTCGTCTTCGCCCGCAACGCCGCCCACTGCGATCGGCCGGTCAAGCAACAAACCCTGCCTGCCGCGCTCGAATGGCTGTGGAAGGGTTACTGACGCCGGCCTATTTGAGCTCGACCTCGATCACCCGCACCGGCGAGGAGCCCGGGTTGACGGGTTCGTGCGTCACGTGCGCCTCGCGGAACCCGACGCCTCCCACCTCGAGGTTCATCGTCTCGGACTTGCCGTCCGGGTACTTGAAGACCAGTGTGCCGCCCTGAATCACGATGCCCACGTGCGGCAGTTCGTGGGTGTGCATCCCGGTCACTCCTGGCGGGAACGTGACGTCGCGCACCCGCACGCGGGGGTTGTCCAGGACGACCTTGACAGTGCTCGCGGCCGCGCCGCGAGCCTGCGGCGAAACGCCGACGGCACTTGCCGTCAGAGGGCTGCTCGTGAACGCGGCGGTGGCGGCAACAAGTCCAATGGCAAGCCCCGCCGTGAAACCGGCAATCAGCTTCTTCATGGCCGCATTCTACTCGTGTAACGGCTACTGATCCTCGAGCGGCTGCATCGTCCATCGCGACCATCGGGCCGCATGGGCTTTACGCCGCCCGGTGTTTGAGAGAAGCTCGTGCGGCGATGTTTGTCATCGAACTGATCTACAAGGTCGACCTCGCTGAAATCGACCGCCACATGACGGCGCACGTCAAGTTCCTGAAGAAGTACTACGCCTCAGGCCATTTCCTGGTGTCGGGCCGGAAGATCCCCAGAGACGGCGGGATCATCATCGCTGTCGGCGCGAGCCGGGACGAGATTCAGTCCATCATTCAGCAGGATCCGTTTCACTCGCACGGACTCGCCGACTTCCGCATCATCGAGTTCCGCGCCAGCCAGCGCGCCGACGACATCAACCGCCGCATCGCCGCAGCTGATAGCAGCTGATAGCTACGAATCCCCGAGATCTCGATAGAAGACCGTGGTGCTGCAGAAGCCGCCGCGCGGCATCAAGGCATAGCGGGGAATGTCGCCGACCCGCGTCCAGCCGAGCCTGGCATACAGGCGCGCGGCGTCGCCGTCGGTCACGGCGTCGAGGACCAGCAGCGTCTTGCCGCATTCGCGCGCCGTCGCTTCCGCGGCCTGCATCAGCGCGGCGCCCAGCCCCTGCCGCCGGACGCGCCGACGGACGAGCATCTTCGCGAGATCGGCACGGTGGGGCTGGTTTTCGGGCAGGTCGAAGATCAGCTGGACGGTGCCGCACAGCCCTTGATCATCCTCGGCGGCAAGGACCGCGCGCTGGCCGGCCGCCACCCCGTCGGCGACGCGGCGCCAGAACGCGACGGCGCGTTCGCGCGTCAGCGGATGCATGAAGCTCACCGAGGCGCCGCCTTCGACGCAGTCGATCAGGACGTCCGCCAATCCGTCGATCTGCGCGGCGTCGAGGGTGTGCAGGCGCCGTATCGACCATGTGGATGTCATGTCAACGCCTCGAGGAGACACCGGACGCCATCACCACGGCGTAGCGTGCCGGTTTTCGCGTGGGGTTGTGGAACATCGTCGGACGGTCGAGCTCCATCGCCAGACAATCGCCCTGGCGCAGCCGATGGCGCTCGCTCCCGAGCGTGATGTCGATCGCGCCTTCGAGCACCCAGACCTGCTGGTGGACGCGCACGTCGCGCGCGCCGGTCTCGAACGCGATGCGTCCGCCGGCGGGGAACTCGACCTCGACGATCTGCATCGGTTGCGGGATGTCCGGCGGCGACACGTTGCGCCGTCGGTAACCGGATGCCGGGTCCTGCCACTGGAGCTGATCGCGGCGCCGCGCCACCGGACCGTCATCGCGCTCTGGCGCGCTCGGCCGACGGACTTGCCTCGCCGAAGGCCGAAGGCGCGGATGCGGACGCATCGAACAGCGACGCCAGCGTCACGCCCAGCGCCGCGGACAGCTTCTCGAGCACGACCGCCGTCGGACTGCTTTCGCCGCGCTCGATCAGCGAGATCATCGAGCGGCTGACGCCGCTCTTGCCGGCCAGTGCATCCAACGACAGACCGCGCGCCGCGCGGAGCTCCTTGACCCGCGCGGCGACGCCTCGGTATGCGCCGGTTCCATTGGCTGCGCGCGGTCAATCCGCAGGTGGACAGCTCGAGTCCGACTATCCGGCTTAGCGGCCAACCACGGCAGTCGGCCCGCGTGATCGCCGCGACGCACGGACGATCGACCAGCGGGTTTCGTAGCGGCTAGTCCAGACGTTCGGCGTTCAACTCGATGGTGTGCCCGTCGGGATCGGCGAGGTAGATCTGCGGCCACGGGGTCTTGTTGTGCGGCCGCGCCTCGAACGGCACGCCGAGCGATCGCAGGTGCTCCAGCGTACTGCGGTAGCTGCGGACCCGCAGCGCGATGTGATCGCCGCGCGTGCGGATGCCGTCTTCCCACGGCATCTCCGTCCGGCGCTGGACGATGAGATGGATCTGCTGGTCGCCGACACGAAACCACGCCCCGTCGAAATCGAAATCGGGACGCGGAATCTCTTCCAGACACAGCACGGCCGTGTAGAAGTGTCGCGAGCGGACGAGATCGGTGACCGCGATGCCGACGTGATGGAGGCTCTCGACAGTTGTCATGATGGCCGGCCCAGGCGAGCAGGAGAGCCGAGGTGTTCTACCGGGACATCGCGATCCGTCCGATCACGGCGATCCCGCCGGAATTCGCCGCGAAGTAGCGTCCCGCCTTAACGCAGTCCGAGCAGCGAGAACCGGCGCGCGGGCGCTCCGGCTTGCTTCGGCTGGCTCTTGACCTCTTCCGCCGGTGCGATCTTCTCCACGCTCTCGGCAGGGGGCGACAGGGGCTCGACGAGCGTCAGCGGCGCAGGCCCGGTGACCGCCGGGCGCGGCGCCTTGGCCGCCGACGGCCGCAGGTCGAAATCGCGACAGACTTCGCGCACGATCCGGCCATCAATTCGCGGCTCGTCGAGCGCGAAGCCCGACATCAGCGCGTTGTCGCACATCACGCTGATCGTGCGCGGCACGCCGTGCGAGAACTCGTGAATGAGCGTGACGGCCTCCCGCGTGAAGATCTTCCCGGGATCGCCGCCCGCCGTCCTGATCCGGGACGCGATGTACGCCGCGGTATCGGCCAGACTGAGCGGCTTGAGCTCGCACCGCAGCGCGACGCGCTGCTTCAACTGCCGCAGCCCCGGCTCGTTCAACCGCGTTCGCAAGCTCGGGCTGTCCGGCGAGGACCACCGGCAGCAGCTTGGTCTTGTCCGATTCCATGTTCGCGAGCAGCCGGATTTCTTCGAGCAGGGCATCGGGCAGCGCCTGCGCCTCGTCGACGACGAGCGCGGTGATCTCGCCGCGGGCCTGCCGGTCGCTGACCACCGCCTGCAGTCCGCCGAGCAGCGTCGCCTTCGAGTGTTCCGCGGCGGACCCGAGGTCGAATCGCGCGGCCAGCGTCTCGACGAACTCCTCGCGCGTGAGCGTCGGGTTGTCGATGTACACGCACGAGACGTGACGGCACCGGTCCGATTCGAGCGCGGCCCGCAGCAGCGTCGACTTGCCGGTGCCCGCTTCGCCGATCAGCACGGTAATCGGCTTGGCGCAGGACAGCCCGTACTCGAGATTGCTGAGCGCTTCGCGATGCTGCGCCGTGAAAAACAGGTACCGCGGATTGGCGGTCAGCTCGAACGGAGACTCGGAAAGACCGTAGTAAGCCTGATACATAGCTGTCCTCGACCTACGGGACCAGGATGAGCGTCTTGACGTATCGCACCGCGACGCCGTCCTTCAACGCCGGCCGGTACTTCCAGCGCCGGGCCGCCGCAACGACGATGCTGTCGAAGGAGGTGTTGACCGACTTGATGATGGTCGCGTCCACGACGTCGCCCTTCTCGTCGATCACGACTTCGACAACCGCGCTCGTATTCATCGCCTTGGTGATGCGCACCAGGTCGGGCGTCATCGCCGGCATGCGCTGGTTGATGACGGTCGGCGGTACGACCCCGACATCATCGACAGTGTACACGCGCGACGCGTTGGCCGGTGCCGAAGCGGGTTCGGTGCGACGAGGCGCGGGCGCCGGAGCGGCTTCGGTGCGTCGGGCCGGTGCCGCCGGAGCGGCTTCAGTGCGCCGGGACGCGGGCGCCGTGACCGCAGGGCTCTCCTGAGGCATGTTCGCAGCGGCCGGCTGGGCCGTTGCCTGGCGTTGATCGGCCGTCGATCGCACGAGCTGGAGGAATCCGTCCACGAGCACGCTGAGGTCCGCGAGTCCCTCGTCCTTGATCGCCAGCTTCTCCGCGTCCGCAATCATCAGCTTGGCTTCCGCCAGCTGCGGTTCGGCCTCCGACAGGTTCTTCTGCTCCAGCGCCGTCCGCGCCGTCTTGAATCGCTCGCGGATGAGCGAGGGCAGGAGGCGCTTGCGGACGGTCGAAAACATGACCTCGAGGCGAGGCGACACATCGGGGGAGTCGAGCTTCATCATCGGGTCGCGACGGATCATCGCCTCCGCGACCGATTCGGCTTCGCCCGTGCGACCGAGCGCGTACAGACAGAACGCGCGGTATTCATCGACCTGACGGGCGACGTCGGGCGCCGCCCCACCGCCTTCCGTGAGCCGCGTCAACGTCGACAACGCGTCTTCGTAAGCGGCCGACGCGTACAAATCCTTCGCTGCGGTCAGCGAGTCCTGGGCGCCGAGGCCGACCTGGGCGGCAACCACCACGAGTCCGGCGATGAGCGTCGCTTTCATGAGGCTTCCTTGATTCAGCATGTTACTTGGTGAGGTCGGCGGCGATCCGGTTCGGGCCCTTCGCGGTTACGATGACGCTCTGCCGCCGTTCGCCGAGCTGCGGGTGCCGGAAGACCATTTCATGCGTGCCGACCGCGACCTGGAGGTTCGAGATCGGCGTCTGTCCGAGGCTTGCGCCATCGAGCGACACGTCGGCCCACGGCCGCGCGTTGACGCTGATGTTGACCTTCGGCGGATCGACTTTGATCGACATCGTCTTGCCCGCGGTGACGTCGACCTTGCGCGCCTCCTGATACCCGAGGCTGCGGTTCAACAGCGTGATGTCGTGACGGCCCGCGGCCAGCATGATCTTGCTCGTGCCGCCGCTGCCGATGACATCGTCGTGCTCGACGACTTCGACGTCGAACGGCGCCGCGATGGCGAGCCACCCGCCGACTGGACCGCTCACCTTGGGCAGCGAAAACATCACGGAGGCGGTGCCGCCGGCGGTGACGGTGATGGTGCGTTCCGCCGAGCCGGTATCGCTGGTGACGGTGACCTTGTGGTCCGCCGGAGTCAAGTCGGTGACCGTGATCGGTGATGTCCCGCGCGCCTTGCCGTCAACCGAGACGCGGGCACCCGGGGGATCGGTCACAACCGACACGCGGCCGACGACGACGGCGGGCTCGGCCGGCTTCATCTCGAAATAGTGGCTGACCTCGGCGCCTGACGCGAGCGTCAGCGGGACGATCCGCTCGTCGCCGGCGCTGCGCACCGTGATCGTGTGCGTGCCGGGGGTGAGCGACAGCGTGAGCGGCGTGGTGCCGCGGCGGGTCCCGTCGATGAGCACTTCGGCGTCGATGGGCCGGGTATTGATCGTCAGATTGCCGGGCCGCGGCTCCCTCGGCGTCAGCGGATAGCGCTGGACGGCGACCGCGCCGATCGCCGCGACAACGGCAACGGCGCTGATGATCAGCGCCGCGCGCACCACTTTGGGAGAGACGGTGGCCGCTGTCGCCGGCGTGGCCGTTTTCTGTGCCGCGCGTTTCGCCGCGTCTGCGATGGCGGCGGGCTCGGGGCGCGAGATGGCCTCGGACGGAAACGCGAGCAAGGCGTTGGGGTTGGCGGCGTTGGTGTCGGCGGTTTTCTGCGAAGCGGACTTGCCGCCGAACAAACGAACCAACCCGCTGTACCACCGCTCTTCGGGGACGGGAGCCTGGTCGTTCAGCTCGGCTGTTTCCTGGCCTTCAATCCGTGTTTCGCGCGCCGCACGAGGAGATGACTGCATAGGTTTACCGAGGGCACTCGAAGTGCCCAGTCGCATTTATGAAACCAGCCTTGGGAACAGAAGACTCTGATAGCCAATGTCGTACCATAGAGGCAGCATAAACACCCTGCAAAATGACCAGTATTTGGCGCTACGGCAGTACAAAAACTGTGTTCGTCCCGACTTTAGTCCTCGCTTAGGGAGACTTCGCCGACAAAATTACGACTATGTACTTTAGAGGCATGAGCAAGCTGAGCGCTTACTTTTTACTTGGTTGACGGGTGCATCTCGGCGTGGAACGGATCCAAATGCCAGTCGAGAAACGTCCAGACGCGGTTCCAGGAGTCCCGCTGTTCGCGGGTGTTTTCCGGTTGCCACGTTTTCGGATCCACGCGGCGGTCGAACGTATGGCCGCCGGGCGGATTGTCGTACACCGTGGTTTCGGCGAGTGACGGCTTGCGCGATCGCAGCGCGTCGACCAGCTGCATGTCTTCCTCGATGTTCACGTCATCATCGTTCTTCGTGACGCCGACGTACAGCGGAATCTGCAGCTTGTCCACGCCGTAGAGCGGCGAGCGGTCCTTGTAGACGTCGTGCCGATCCGCCGGAAGGCCGCCGAAGCGATTCTGCGGATCAATCAGCTGATGCTGGCGATCGACGCCCTTCCACGCGAGCCGCTGGAAGAGGTTGGTCACCGGAACCATCGCGACCGCGGACCTGAACAGCGCCGGGTTCCGGAAGATCGAGAGCAGCGTGATCATGCCGCCGTGGCTCCAGCCGATGATCCCGATGCGCGACGGATCCACCTGGGGGTACTTCGCCTTCAACACCTCGACGGCCGTCACGACATCGTCCACTTCGTTGCCGCCGTAGTCGATGGCGTCGTAAAACGCCTTGCCGTATCCGACGCTGCCGCGGTACTCCGGGGCGATGACGATGTATCCCTTCGCCGTGGCTTCGCGAATGTACGGAATGTAGTGCTCGTAGAGATGTCCGCGGATGTTCTCGTGGACCCAGACGAGCGCAGGATGTTCCCTGGCGCCGCGCAGCTTCAGCGGCTGGAAGACGAAGGCCGGGATGTCGAGGTCACCCACTTTGCTGCGATAGGTGATCTTGTCGAACTGCATGAAGCCGTCGCTCGCGGCGCGCCAGGCCTTGTCGGTCTCCGCCTGCTGCTGCAGCATGCGATCGAAGTCCGGCTCGCGCTGCTGGGTGAGGCCGCGGAGCGGAACGACCGCGAGGACGACGGTCAGGAGGACGAGCGAGAGAGAAGACGACGCCTTGACGGCCGGGGCGCGCATGGCCCCGATCCTACACCGTCCCGGCGGCGTTCAACGCCCGTGCGTGCGCGCGCGTCAGCCACTCGCACAACAGGCTGGCCGCCTCCGCCGGCGTGGGGCCGTAGAACGGCATCAGCGCAGTGGGGACGCCCGGTATCCGCACGATGTACGCGCGCCAGCGGTTTTGCGCGACGGCCGCGACTTCGATGAGGTACACGCGTCCGGCGATGCATTCTTCGAAACGATGGACGGCAGCGGTCACTGTTCGTTGAGGATGTGAATCTGACTGCGTTTGGGAGCGCCGCAAATTGTATGCGGTTGCACGCGCCGATCAAGCGAAGCGGCGGACGAAAGGAGATGCACAGCGCGGTTTGAGCCGGTTCCCGAATGCCTGCCCTCCAAATAAATTTTCGCTGGCGATCCATCCACAGGAAATGCACGAGCCATCCACAGTTTTTCCACAACCGGTTTGGGTGTACATTTGAAACTTCATGCACAGTCGATCCGTGGCGGCCGCGCTGGTGGCGGTCGTGCTGGTCATGCCTGCCCGCCGGTCGGCCGCGGCTGAGGACGCGACCCTCCTGCGCGTGTTCCTGAACGACGGGACGTCGCTCGTCAGCTACGGCGAGCCGGCCAGAGTCGGCGACCGTGTCGTGTTCTCGATGCCGACAGGCGCGGGGCCATCGCCGCCGCTGCAGTTGATCGACATCCCGGCGTCGCGCGTGAACTGGGATCGCACCACGCGCTACGCCGCATCGGCGCGCGCCACGCGCTATCTCCAGACCCAGGCCGAAAACGACTACGCGGCGCTGTCGAGCGACGTGGCCGCCACGTTGAACGAAGTCACGCAGTCCGCCGATCCGGTCAAGCGGCTGGAACTGGTTGAGCGCGCGCGCAAGACGCTCGCCGAGTGGCCGCTGACGCATTACAACTACCGGGCGAACGAAGTCCGGCAGATGCTCACCATGCTCGACGAGGCCATCGCCGACCTTCGCGCGGCGGCGACACCCGGCCGCTACGAGCTGACGCTTTCCGCGTTCGTCGATCCGCCGACGATCACCGAGCCGCTCCTGCCGGCGCCGAGCGTCAAGGAATCGATCGAGCAAACGCTGGCCGCCGCGCACACCGTCGATGCCGCCGCCGATCGCAGCGCGCTGCTCGGCGCGGCGCTGGCGACGATCGATCGCGAGAAACCCGCGCTGCCGGCCGACTGGGTCGCCAAGACGCGCGCGGAGACGGAGCTGGCGATCCTGACCGAGCGGCGCGTCGACCGCGCGTATGAGCTGCTCACGAAACGCTATGTCCGGCTGGCCAATCAGAGCGCGCGGTCGGCTGACGTCAAAAGCCTGGCCTGGCTGCTCACACGCATCCGCGTCCGCGACGCCGCGCTCGGCAGCAAACGTCCGGAAGCGGTCGAGGCGCTGGTGGCCGAGATCAGCGCCAAGCTCGATGCCGCCCGCCAGCTGCAACTGGCGCGCGAGCGCTGGGCCCTCCGCGCACCGGAGCTTCGAACATACCGGCTCGCGATTCGGGCGCCGATGGATCTCTTCGCCGGACTGAAAGCGCCGCTCGAAGACATCAAAGAGCTCGCCGGATCGCCGCCGGGTTCCCTCGCCATGCTTCAGCGATCGGCGGCGCGTATCGCCACGCTGATAGCCGCGGTCGTGCCTCCGGAAGAAGTGACCGCCGCCCATGCCTTGCTGTTGAGCGCCGTGCAGCTGGCCGGCAACGCCGCACAGATTCGACGCGAGGCTGCGCTCGCCGGCGATATGGCGCGCGCCTGGGACGCCTCGTCCGCGGCCGCCGGGGCGCTGATGCTTGGGGCCAAAGCTCGCACCGACATTCTCGCCGCGCTTCGCCTGCCCCAGCTCGGCAGCCCGTGATCACTCCTCGCCGGACGCGGCTGCTCCGTGTCCCGAACCTGCACGCCTTCCGGCGGACGATCCTGGCGTGGCCATCAGGCCTTCGATCCCGAGACCCAGGTCGGGGTCGAGCCTGCCGAAGGACGCGATCCCAGATCCGCAATCCGCGATCATCGTGGTTCCCTCGAGTGGCGCAGCGCGCCAGCTGAGGCGCTCGAGCGACGACCGCGGACAGTTCGCGACGCGCGACGAGCTGTACGACCGGCTGCATGAGCGCCTCGCGAATCCTCCACGGCGGCTGACGGCGCTGGAACGCGACGTCATCGCGCAGGCGGCCGCGCGATCGGTCGCCCGCGAGAGCGAACCGCTGTCGTTTCAGCTGCGGCCGGGTCTCGTCGCCGAAATGCTGCGGTTCTACGATCATCTGCGCCGGCAGTCGCAGCAGGTGAACCGGTTCGAAGAGCTGATCGACCTGGCGCTGGGCGGCGACGAGGTCGACCGTGGCGCCGCGCGCATGCGGGCGCAGACGGCGTTCCTGGCCGGCACATTTCGCGAGTACGAGCGCCGCGTGGGCGAATCCGATGGCATCGACGAGCACGGGCTGCGCGATCGCCTGGTGTCCGAAGCAGCGGTCGATCCGATTCGCCACGTGCTCGTGTCCGTGGCCGACTGGATCGGCGATCCCGCGGGGCTGTACAGCGCCGACTTCGATCTGCTGACACGAGTCGCCGGTCTCGACACGCTCGACATCGTGTGCACCGAGGCGGTGCTCCGCACCGGGTTCCACGAGCGATTGCACACGTGGTGGCCGGGATTGGAGGAGGTGACCGGTGTCGACGGCGGCGCCGACCGGACCGCCATACGCGACCCTCAACCGATGCTCGTCACCCCGCCCGGCTCCGAAGAACCCTGGTGGACGGTTCGCGATCGCGAAGAGGAGCTCGTCGCCATCGCCCGCCAGATCAAAGCGGATGAAGCGAGCGGCGAAGCGGTGCCGTCGAGCCACACGGCGGTGGTCTTCAAGGGGCCGCTGCCGTATCTCTACCTCGCCGCCGAAGTCTTCGGCGCGTCCGGAATCCCGTACGAGGCGTTCGACGCGCTCCCGCTCGCCGCCGAACCGACAGTCGCGGCCCTCGACCTCGTGCTCGACGCGGTGGCTGCGAACTTCACGCGGAGCACGCTCATCGCGCTTCTTCGTTCACCGCATTTCGTGTTCACGGTGGATGGCGCTGCCGTCACTCGCGACATGACGAGCGCCCTCGACAGAACCTTGAGCCACGCGCGCTATCTGGGAGATCCCGCCCGCCTCGACGATCTGCCCTCGTCCCCGGCGCTACAGGCGGCGCGGCACGCGACGCTGGAGCTGCTGCCGCTGGCCGAGCCGCGGCCCGCTTCGGCGCACATCCACTTGTTGCGCGAGTTCTGGACATCGCGATTGCGGCCGCTCGAGGGTACGGGTCCGCTGGACGCCCGCGAGCGCCGCGCGCGCGAAGCCCTGGCCGGCCTGCTCGAGGCCCTCGAGATGGTGCATCTCGCGCACGACGATCCGGAGTGGACCATCCGCGAGGTCGCGCTCGCCGTTCGCCGCTCGATCGAAGAGCAGACGTTCGTGCCGGCCCCGACAGTCGATGGCGGGGTGCAGCTGCTCGACGATCAGGCCGCCCGTTACGGGTCGTTCGACGACGTGGCCATTGTCGGTCTGATCGATCCTGACTGGCCCGAGCGGCCGCGCCGGAACATCTTCTATCCGCCCTCGCTGCTCAAGTCGCTCGGCTGGCCGTCTGAACAGGATCGACGCGCCGCCGCGGACGCCAGATTCGTCGATCTCCTCGGATCCGCCGCGCGCCGAACGCAGTTGTTCACGTTCACGCTCGACGAGGACGCCCTCGTCTCGCGGTCGATGCAGCTCGACGAGGTCCCGCGCGCTCGCCTGAGCGCGGTGGAACGCACGACCGATGTCGATTCGCGCGTGTTCGTCGACGAAGCGTTGTCACTCGACCCGGTGGTGTTCGACCGGCTCAGCGGCGAGGCTCGAGCCTGGGCGGAGCTGCGAATCGCCCGCTCCCCGGGCGAGGCGCCCGAGTTCCACGGGACGGTGGCCGCGAGCGGCGATCGCGGCTCGACGGCGACACGCGCTCGCCCGTGGTCGGTCAGCGCGCTCGAAACCTATCTCGATTGCCCGTTCAAGTTCTTCGCCCGCCACGTCCTCGCGCTCGAAGAGGAACCGGACGACGAAGAGGTGATGGACCCGCGGCGGCAGGGCGTCTTCGTCCACGACGTGTTCGAGCAGTTCTTCGACCGATGGCAGAAAGCCGGCCATCGCGCGGTCACCCCCGCGAATCTGGAGCTCGCGCGCGAGATGTTCACGGACGTCGTGGACCGCGCCCTCGAGCGTCTGCCGGCCGCCGAAGCCGGCCTGGAGCGCACGCGCCTGCTGGGATCGTCAGCGGCGGCCGGGCTCGGCGAGGCGGTGTTCCGCATGGAAGCCGAGCGGCCGATCGCGGTCGTCGAACGGCTGCTCGAGCACAGGCTCGACGGGACCTTCACGATGGCCTCCTCGAACGGACCGCGCACGGTGACCCTTCGCGGCAAGGCCGACCGCGTCGACTTGCTCGAGGACGGAACATTCCGGCTCATCGACTACAAACTCGGCTGGCCGCCGAATCGAGCGCGGGCGCTGCAGCTGCCGATCTACAGCATCTGCGCGGAGCAGCAGCTGGCCTCGCATCGCGGCCGCAACTGGACGCTCGGAGAGGCGGCCTACCTCGCGTTCAAGGGACCACGGCGCGTCGTGCCGCTGTTTTCGTCGGCGGCGGATCGCAACAAGGTACTCGCCGAGGCCCAGCAGCGGCTGGCCGACACGCTCGACGCGATCGACGCCGGCCAATTCCCGCCAAAGCCTGATGACGTCTATCGTTGCGAGACCTGCACCTACGCCGTCGTCTGTCGAAAGGACTACGTCGGTGAGGTCTGAACCGATGCTGCCGTTCGACGACGACGATGGCGGTTCGATCCCGGCACCGATCCCGGCACCGGATCCACCCGGCACCGCGAACCCGGCATCAGCTAGCCCCCAGCCCCTAGCCCCTACTGCGCCGCCACCCGCCGCTCAGCGCGCTGTTGACGTCTCGGCGAGACTGGCGGCGATCGACCCGTCGCGAAACATCGTCCTCGAAGCGTCCGCCGGCACCGGAAAGACGCGGGTCCTCGTCGAGCGCTACGTCAATCTGCTGCGGGCCGGCGTCGAACCGGATCACATCCTCGCGATCACGTTCACGCGCAAGGCCGCGGCCGAGATGCGGCAGCGGATCATCGACCGGCTCAAGGAGGCGAGCCGCCTCTCGGAATTCGACGCCGGGCGGTGGCGCGACCTGAAGGAGCGTCTCGGCGACATCGCGATTTCGACGATCGACGCGTTCTGCCTGTCGCTGCTGCGCGAGTTTCCGCTCGAAGCGGACGTCGACCCGGGTTTCGATCTGGCGGCCGACACCGATGTGCCTCGCTTGATCGGCGAGTCGCTCGATCAGGCGCTGCGTATCTGCCGGGCGGTCGCGAAGGAAGACGACGACGTGGCGCTGGTGTTCGCGCAGCTGGGCGAGCGAAGGCTGCGAGCCGGCATCGCCGCGCTGCTCGATCGGCGGCTGGTGGCACCGCACGCCCTCCGCCGCTTTCTGCAGAGCGGTCCGCGCAATCTCACAGCCGCGACGGCGTGCGCGGCCGCGGCGGTCAAGCTCGTGGACATCTTCGACAGCGCGCGCGACGGCCTGGACGGGTTCCTGAACGACGGCCCCTGCCATCATCCGCAGTTCGCGATGCTGGCGGCGGACATTCGCCTTCTGGTCCGCGGGCCTGATCGCGGGCAGGGTCGCGAGAGCGCATCGGGGGCCCTTTCAGGGCCGCGAGGAACAAGCCGCCTTTCGACATCTGATCGATCGCCTGCGCGCCTATTTCCTCACGCAGGACGGCAAACCCCGCGGCGAGCGCTTCACCGGTACCCCGTTCAACGCCGCGGACTGCGACACCGACGACGCGTGGCGGCGGCATCGGGCGACGGCGGCGACGTTGGCGCCCCTCGTGGCCGACGCCATCCGCGGATTCCGGCGCGACCTGAACGCCGTGATGTCGCGCGGCGTCTGGCGGATCTTCGCGGTGGCGCTGCGCCAGTACCAGGACACGCTGGAATCGCACGCGCTGCTGGACTTTTCCGGCGTCCTGGAACGCGCCATCAAGCTGCTGAAAGACCTGGACGAGTTTGCGGAGAGCCGGTTGCGCATCGAATCGCGCTACCGCCACGTCCTCGTGGACGAATTTCAGGACACGAGCCGGGCGCAGTGGGATCTGGTCCGTCACCTCGTGAAGGGGTGGGGCGAAGGTTTCGGTGCGGCTGATGACGCGCTGCCGCCGTCGATCTTCATCGTCGGCGACCGCAAACAGTCGATCTACGGCTTTCGTGACGCCGACGTCGCCGTCGTGGACGAAGCCGCGCTGTTCGTGCAGGCTCTGCGCCCGGACGGCGGCGCGCGGCACGCCATCACCCAGAGCTTCCGATCGGTGCCGGAGATCCTGGCGTTCGTCAACGAGGTTTTTGCGGAGATTGTCGCCGGCGAGGCCACCGCAGCGCGTAGAGACGCCTTCCGTTTCGGCACAGACGATCGTTTCCCCGGGACGGAGGTCGCCAGGAACCTCCGTCCCCCGTGCGACGGCGTGGGGACGGAGGTTCCTAGCGACCTCCGTCCCGAACCCGTATCGTTCATCGCCGCCGAAGGCGTCACGACCACTGTTGGTCTGGTTGCGGACGAGATCGTGCGCCTGCTGGCCGGAACCATCGTGCGGGACCGGACGACGGGCACACCGCGAGAAGCGCGTCCAGCCGACATCGCCATCCTCTTCCGCTCGCGCGATAGCCATCGCGACTTCGAGGCCGCGCTCGAAGCGCGCGGCGTCTCGACGTATGTCTACAAGGGCCTCGGATTCTTCGACGCCGACGAAATCCAGGACGCGGTCGCGCTGCTGCGGTATCTCGCTGACCCACTGTCGGATCTGCGTGCCGCCGCGCTCTTGCGATCGCGGATCGTCCGCCTGTCGGATCGCGCGGTCGCCCGGATCGCGGACGATCCCGCCTCCATCATCCTGGGTTCCGCGCCGGTGCCAGCTCTGGCGGACGAGGATCGTCGCGTCCTGGAGCGCCTGCGAGCCTCGGTGGGGTCGTGGCTGTCGTTGGTCGATCGAGTGACGCCGTCGGCGTTGCTCGACGCGGTGCTCGACGAAACGGCGTACGCCTACGAGCTCCGCGGGCCGCGGCGCCGTCAGGCGCGGGAGAACCTGAAGAAGCTGCGCGGGATGGTTCGGCGCGCCCAGAACCGCGGCTATGCCACGCTATCCCGCATCGCCGACCACCTGGAGCGGCTCGCGGTGGGGGACGAATCGAACGCCGCGATCGACGCCATCGATGCAGTCAGCCTGATGACGGTCCACGCCGCCAAAGGGCTGGAATTCCCGATCGTCTTTCTCGTCAACATGGGTCGCGGCACCGGAGGATGGCGTCCTCCGATTCGGGTCGTCGACGATTTCGCCGGCGACGCGTCGGTTGCGATTGCCGATTACCAGTCGGAGGCCGACGAAGACGCGCAGGCGCGCGAGCGCGAAGAGAGCAAGCGGCTGTTGTACGTGGCGCTGACGCGGGCGCGGGACCGGTTGTACCTGTCGGCGGCGTTCAAGGACGGGGTGTGCCGGTTCGGGCGGGGGAGTCTGGGGGAGGTCCTGCCAGCGTCGATCAAATCCCGGTTCGTCGCCAGGCCTTTGAGCCTGAGCCTTGAGCCTTGAAACTTGAGCCTTGAAACTTGAGCCTTGGGGCGGGGCTAGTACCCGCGCTCCGCCCAGTCCCGGGCCCGGGCTTCCGCCTTCTCGCGCGTCTCGGCGACCAGCACGACCGACCGTTCGGGTTTGCCACTGCCGTCGCGACTGACCCATGCGATCCAGTGCGGACCGCGCGCTTCGCTGTGGATTTCGTAAGATCCGGGTGCCATGGCGCGAAATCTAGCAGATTTCGGCCATATTTGCATTGCTTCTGGCCCCGGCCATTACATAGAATCGAATGGCGAAGGAGTTCCATACGTGACGTTGACCTGTCCGAATTGTGGCAACGACCGGAATTTTCTGGTCAAAACGCTGCAGATGCACGTCGTGAATGTCGAAGGCGGACGCGTGGAAGTGTCTGAAGAGAGCCGTCCGGCGGTCCTGGAAGTGCTGTGTGACGAGTGTGAGTCCGCGCTCAACTTCGAAGAGTTCGAAGATACACTCCGCAAAGAAGTTCTGCTGACGATCGGTGCCCGTTAGCCCTCACCGGCTTTCCTCTTCGGCTTCTTCAAAGTAGTCGCAGTCAGGGCATAGCCATTCTTTGGTGCTGCGCACCGTGGCACTGGGATTGCCTGGAATGCGCACGACGTCCTCACGCTGGCGGAGCCGCATCGATCCGCCACAGAGTGGACATTCTTTGGTGCCGGGCATGGTTCTTGTTCTATCCTATCGCCAGAGCGGCTGATGTCTCACGAATGCTTTGCGGACGAGATTGCCATCGACTTCCCGTCGGTGGGGCGCGCCGTCGAACGCATCTGCGACGGGTTCCTCGGCGAGCGGATGGAAGGCGAAGGCCGCAACCTGCTTCACGCCGAGGTTTCGCTGTCGCCGCGGGAAGCCAGCGGCGGTCTGGTCATCTCGGTCGAAGTGCCGGTGCGCGCCACGTGTCCTAACTGCGGCGGCCGCGGGGAGACGTGGACTGAGCCGTGCGGTTTGTGCCGCGGGACTGGAGAGTCGCGCTTCTACCATTCCGTGCGCGTCCCGGTGCCCGCCGGCGTTCCCGACGGCGCCCGCCTGCGCTTCCGCCTGAAGTCCCCGGACTCGTCGTTCGTGCGCGTGGAAGTCCGTGTCGCCGTCCGGTCCTCGGCGGCGTGACCTTGATACCGAACGGCCTCGGGCTGCCACGAAGACACGAAGCCACGAAGTCTTGGTCTCTTCGTGTTCTGACTTCGTCGATCCAACGAGTACGTTCACTAGCCCCTAGCCCCGAGCCCGACGTCAGTCCCATGGTACCGCACGTCGATCTGCTGGGCATGCTCTTCATCGTCTGGGGATTGCTCACCACGCTCGTCGGCGTGTCGACGCTGGCGCTCGGCGTCGGCGCGGTCGCGTTGATCACCTCCGCGAATCGCACCGAAGGCGGCGAGTTCGCCGCCGGCCTGACTGCCGCGGTCTTCACCGCGCTGGCGATCATCGCGATTGTCTGGGGCGCCGCTCACGTCGCGGTTGGCGTCCCGCTCCGGCGCCGGCGTCCGTGGTCGCGGATGGCGGCGCTGATGCTCGGCTCGATCGATCTCCTGCTGCTGCCGTACGGCACCGCGCTCGGCCTGTACGGGTTGTGGGTGCTGCTGCACGAAGACGGGAAGAAGCTGTTTCTGAGCGGCGCTGAACGCTGATAGCTGAAGGCAGATAGCCGAACGCTGATTACGGATCATCCCGCGTGCCCAGAGGCGTCCACGGGCCACAGCGGCCGATCCGCTTGAGTGCCTTCCAGCCGCCGCGCGTGACGCCGTCCCGCGTGATCGCGATCTCCGCATACCGGCTGCAGGACGGCGTGAAGCGGCAGCGCATGCCCATCCGATCCGCGATCGGCGCCAGCGCGTGGCGGTAGACGTGGATGGCTCGCACCGCCACCGTCTGCGCGTTCAGAACGATCACGCACGCGACGACGACGGCCAGCGCTCTAGAAACGATTCGCGTAGTCGCTGAGTCCGGGGATGATCAGGCGTCCGCCGTTGACGCCCTTGATGATGGCGGCCACGTGGAGCGCGAGAATGCCGACCCACGCGAAAACCAGAAAGAGACTGAGGATGCAGCCAAGGCCGAACGCCGCGACGGTGACGATGCTCGTGAGGAGCATGTAGGCGAACAGCGCCGCCAGTTCGGCGATCATCAGCACGATGCCGTGCTTCGCGTGCCATTGCACCTCCGGATCCTGCTTCTCGACCAGCAGCGGGATGACGGCCAGCAGCCACAGATAGGCGAGCACGATCATCACGCCGCGATTCGGTGATGCGTCCGGCACCGGCGCCGAGTGTACGATATTCTTGAGGATATGCAAGTTGACCAGGCGCGCGTGCTCGACGCGTTGAAAGTGGTTCGCGATCCGGACCTCAACCGCGACATCGTCAGTCTCGGATTCATCAAGGATCTGCGGCTGGACGAGGGACGCGTCGCCTTCACGATCGAGCTCACGACGCCGGCGTGTCCGGTGAAAGATCAGATGCGCGATCAGGCGCGCGCCGCGGTGATGCAGATCGCCGGCGTGACGTCGGTCGATGTGAACATGAGCGCGCGCGTGCGCGAGGCGGTCGGGTCCGACGGCACGCGGCAATCGATTCCCGGCGTCAAGAACGTGATTGCCGTCGGAGCCGGCAAGGGCGGCGTCGGCAAGACGACGGTGGCGGTGAACCTCGCCATCGCGCTATCGAAGTGTGGCGGCAAGGTCGGCATCATCGACGCCGACATCTACGGCCCGAACGTGCCGATCATGCTCGGACTGAAGACGCAGCTCACCACCGACGGCCAGAAGATCGTGCCGGCGGAAAAGTACGGGCTCCAGGTCATCTCGATGGGATTCCTGACGCAGGACGACGCGCCGATCATCTGGCGCGGGCCGATGCTCCACGGCGCGCTGCAGCAGTTCTTTCGCGAGGTGGCGTGGAAGAATCTCGACTACCTGGTCGTCGACCTGCCGCCGGGCACCGGCGACGTCGCCTTGAGTCTCAGTCAGACGGTGCCGGTTGCCGGCGCGATCGTCGTCACGACACCGCAGCAGGTGTCGCTCGCCGACAGCCGGCGCGCGGTGGCGATGTACAAGAAGCTCAACATCCCGACGCTTGGCGTGATCGAGAACATGAGCTACTTCGTCTGCCGCGACTGCGGCCACGAGGCCGACATCTTCGGCCGCGGCGGCGGCGAAGAGATGGCGTCGACGCTCGGCGTGCCGTTCCTCGGACGCATCCCGATCTATCAGCCGATCCGCGAAGGCAGCGACGCCGGTGTGCCGCTGCTGATCAGCGAGCCGGAATCGCCCGCCGGCCGCGCCTTCATGGCGGCAGCGGAGCAAGCCGCGGCGCAGGTGTCGATCGCCAGCTACAACCGTCCCACCATTCCGTTGACTGTCGTGAGGTGACTATGTGTGCACTGATACTGGCGGCGTTCATCGCCGGAGCGGCAGCCGACGCGACCGAGCTGATGATCAACCAGTCCGTCGCGATCGCGACGTCGCTCGCGCATGACCGGCTCGACGACGTGGCGACCAACGCCGCGGCCATCGATCTCGAGGCGACGAGCCTCGGCAAGCCGGCGGCGAAGATTTCGAGCGCCGCCAAGGAGATGCAGAAGGCGACCAAGATCGCGGACGTGCGGAACGCGTTCGGCAAGATGAGCGAGGCGCTGGTCGCCTATCTCGACGCGCAGAAGCGCAAGCCTGGCGCGGGCCTCAAGGTCGCGGTCTGTCCGATGGTCGACAAGCCGTGGATCCAGAAGGACGGACCCATCCAGAATCCTTACTACGGCAGCGAGATGCTGGGCTGCGGCAGCTTCAAGAAGTGAACCTGCCGTTCACCAAGCACACGCTCGGCAACGGACTCGACGTCCTGCTCCACGAAGACCACGCGTGTCCGATCGTCGCGGTGAACGTCTGGTATCACGTCGGTTCCAAGAACGAACGCCCCGGCCATACCGGGTTCGCGCACCTCTTCGAGCACCTGATGTTCGAGGGATCGCAGCACCACGATCGCGGGTTCTTTCAGCCGCTGCAGGGAGCCGGCGCCACGCTCAACGGATCGACGAACGCGGATCGAACGAATTACTGGGAGGTCGTGCCGACCGGCGCGCTCGAGCTGGCGCTGTGGATGGAATCCGACCGGATGGGCTACCTGCTCCCGGCGCTGACGGAGGCGAAGTTCTCGAACCAGCGTGATGTCGTGTTGAACGAACGCCGTCAGAATTACGAGAACCGGCCGTACGGGCTCGCGCCGATGGCGTTGCTGGCGGCGCTGTTCCCGCCCGATCATCCCTATCATTGGACGACGATCGGCGAAATCGCGGACCTCGAGGCGGTCGGCCTCGAGGAGGTGCAGGCTTTCTTCCGCCGCTACTATCATCCGGGCAACGCGTCGATCGCTCTGGCCGGAGACATCGATCCGGACCGCGCCCTCGCGCTGGTCGACGCGCATTTTGGCGAGATCGCGCGCGGCGCCGACGTCGAACCGGTGCGCGTGAGCGCGTCGCTGGCGGGTGAAACGCGCATCCATTTCGAGGATCGCGTCGAGCTGCCGCGGCTGTATCTGACGTGGCTGTCGCCGGCGATGTTCGCGGACGGCGACGCCGATCTCGACCTGGCCACGGATCTGCTCGCGAACGGCAAGACGTCGCGGCTCTATCGGCGCCTGGTGTTCGACGAGCGGATCGCCACCGATGTCTCGGCCGCGCAGAACTCGCGCGAGATGGCCGGCTATGCGCAAATCACCGCGACCGCGGCGCCCGGACACACCCTCGGCGAGATCGAGCGCGCCATCCTCGACGAGATTGCCCGGCTGTCGTCGCGACGGCCCGACCGACGTCGAGATCGAGCGGGGCCGCATCCAGGCCGAGTCCCAGTTCGTGTTCCGGCTGCAGACCGTGGGCGGTTTCGGCGGCAAGTCCGATCAGTTGAATGCCTACAACGTGTTCAAGGCCGACCCGGCGGTACTTCGAGCGCGATCTCGAGCGCTATCAGGTGGTGACCGCCGAGTCGCTGCGGCAAGCGGTCGCGCGCTACCTCGATCCGGGACACCGCGTCACGCTCAGTATCGTGCCGCGCGATTGCCCCGGACTGGCCGCTCCGGACTCCTACCCGGCGGTCGTTTCGTGATGGTCGACCGCGGGCGCCTGCCGGAGCCAGGGCCGACGCGGCCGTTCGCCTTTCCCGCCATCGACAAGACGACGCTCGCCAACGGCCTGCGGGTGTGGACCGTTCATCACACGCAAGTGCCGATCGTCGCGTTCATGCTGCTGGTGCGCCGCGGCGCGTCGTCCGATCCGCCGGGGAAGGACGGTCTCGCGGCCGTCAGCGCCGACATGCTGGACGAAGGCAGCGGCGATCGATCGGCCATCGACATGCACGAGGCGCTCGCGCTGCTGGGCGCGCAGTTCGACACCGACATCGGGTCCGACGCGACGGTCGCCAGCGTCACCGTTCTCAGCCGCTTTGCCGATCGTGCCCTCGGGCTGCTCTCCGACATCGTCGTGCGGCCGGCGCTCCGGGAAGAGGACTTCCTGCGCGTGCGGCAGTTGCGACTGCACCGCCTCACGCAGATTCGCGACATGCCGGGCGCGGTCGCCGACCGCGCGTTCCTCAAGCTGCTGTACGGCGCTCATCCCTACGGCCACTCGCCGATCGGCAACGAAGCGTCGCTCGCCGCGATGCACGTCGACGACGTGCGGGCCTTTCACGAACGGGCGATCAGGCCGTCGGTTGCGACATTGCTGGCGGTGGGCGATTGCCGGCACGACGCGATCGTGCGGCTGGTCACGGACAGCCTCGGCGCCTGGACGGGTGACGGCGACGGCGACGTGCCGCCGGCGCCGGCGCTGCCGCGCGGCCCGAAGCTGAGCATCGTGCCGCGGCCGAAGGCGCCGCAGTCAGAGCTGCGCATCGGCCAGGTGTCGGTCCCCCGCGACACGCCCGACTATCACGCGCTGCTCGTCGCCAACACGATTCTCGGCGGCCAGTTCGTGAGCCGGATCAACCTGAACCTGCGTGAGGACAAGGGGCTGACCTACGGCGCGCGGACCGCCTTCGAGTTCCGCCGGATGCCGGGACCGTTCGTGCTGCAGGCGAGCGTCCAGACGAGCGGCACGGCGAGCGCGATTGACGAGTCGATCTCCGAAATCGCCGGGATGCGCGGCGCCCGCCCGGTGACCCCGGACGAGCTCTCGCTCGGCATCGCGGCGCTGACCCGGGGCTACGCGCGCAGCTTCGAGACCGCCGATCAAATCGCGCGCGCGGCGATGCAGCTCGCGCTCTACGACCTTCCCGACGATTACTTCGCGCAGTTCGTCCCGCGCGTCGAGCGTGTGACCGGCGACGAGGTGTCGCGTGTCATGACGCAGCATCTCGATCCCGATCGTCTCACCACGCTGGTCGTCGGCGACGTCGATGCGATCGGCGAGGCCTGGGCCGCCTCGGCCTCGGCGATCCGGTCGTCCTGCCACCAGATGCCTTCTGAGACGGCGATTTGGTGATCGAGTGATCTCGTGATTTGGTGATTGTTGATGATTGGGTGATTTGGTGATTTAGTGATTGAGTGCAATCACCCGATCCATCAATGACCCAATCATCACGACAATCCCCAATCACCAAATCACCCAGTCACCAAATGACGCGATGAAGGCCGTTCGCTTCCATCAGCACGGCGGCCCCGAGGTCCTGCGCTACGAGGACGCGCCGGATCCGGTGCCGGCGGCGGGTGAGGCGCTGGTGCGCGTTCGCGCCTGCGCGCTGAATCATCTGGACCTCTGGGAGCGACGAGGCCTGCCACGGGTCACGATTCCGCTGCCGCACATCTCGGGCAGCGACGTCGCCGGCGAAGTGGTCACGTCGTCGAGCCTCGACGTGCCACCGAGTTCGCGGGTCATGCTGCAGCCCGGTCTCAGCTGCGGCCGCTGCGCCGCGTGCCTGTCCGGACGCGACAACGAATGCGCGCAGTACGAGGTGCTGGGCTATCGCAACCACGATGGCGGATATGCCGAGCTCGTGAAGGTGCCGTTACAGAACCTGGTGAAGATTCCCGACCACATCGACTTCGCGCAGGCGGCGGCGTTTCCGCTGACGTTTCTCACGGCGTGGCACATGCTCATGACGCGCGCGGGCCTCAAAGACGGCGACGACGTACTGGTGCTCGCGGCGGGGAGCGGCGTCGGTCAGGCGGCGATTCAGATCGCGCGTCTGCGCGGCGCGCGGGTCTTCGCCACGGCGGGGTCGGAGGAGAAGCTCGAGCGGGCGCGCGCGATCGGTGCAAATGAGGTGATTCACCACTACAAACAGGATATCGTTGAAGCGATCCAACGCTTCACGAACCGTCGTGGCGTGGATGTCGTCATAGAGCATGTCGGCGAAGCCACCTGGTGGAAGAGCGTCCGCGTGCTCGCCCGTGGAGGCCGTCTCGTGACATGCGGAGCGACCACCGGTGCGACCGGCGCCATCGACCTGACGGCGCTGTTCGCGAAGCAACTGTCGATCCTCGGCTCCTATATGGGCACGAAAAGTGAACTGCTGCAGGCGGCGCGGCTGTTCTTCGCGGGTGAGCTGAAGCCGGTCATCGATCGGACGTTCCCGCTGGCTGACGCGGCCGCCGCGCAGCAGCGGTTGGAGGAATCC
This sequence comes from uncultured Acidobacteriota bacterium, assembly GCA_963792175.1. GTDB lineage: Bacteria > Acidobacteriota > Vicinamibacteria > Vicinamibacterales > CAVVIG01 > CAWBVG01. The sequence continues at coordinate 92,205 of CAWBVG010000047.1, read as the reverse complement.
GGTCAGTTCGGCAAGATCGTGCTCGACGTGCCATGAACCTGCAACGTGTCGGCGCCAGCCTGTTCGCCGTGATCGCGGTCGTCAGCATGCTGCTGGCGGCGGCGACCATCTGGCTGTTCCTGACCAACCCGGTCACCGTCGCGAACGCCGTGAACGAAGGCGATGTCTCCCCGCTGGTCCGAAGTCTCGCCCAGGTGCTCTATCAGGCGCTCAGCGGACTGCTCAAGTACCTGTAGAATCCGACGGTGCAGTCTGAAGTCCGCATCGCATGCGCCTTGCTCCCGGCGCTCGAATCGGCCCGTATGAAGTGATCGGCATCCTTGGCGCGGGCGGCATGGGCGAACCGTCGCTTCGCGACGGAAGTTGGAAGTTAGAAGTCAAAAGTTAGAAGCCCATATGGTTCTGACCGTAGGAACACGTCTCGGTCCTTACGAAGTCCTCTCTGCGCTTGGCGCCGGCGGGATGGGGGAGGTGTATCGTGCGCGGGACGCGAAGCTCAATCGCGATGTCGCGCTGAAGGTCCTACCTGAACTGTTCGCGCTCGATCCCGATCGGCTCGCGCGCTTCAAGCGGGAAGCGCAGGTCCTGGCGTCGCTGAATCATCCGAACATCGCCGCGATCTACGGCTTCGAAGAATCGCAACCTCTGCAGGCGCTCGTGCTGGAGCTGGTCGACGGACCGACGCTCGCCGATCGCATCGCGCACGGGACCGGTTCCTGTCGACGAAGCGCTGCCGATCGCGCGGCAGATCGCGGAGGCGCTCGAGGCGGCGCACGAGCAGGGGATCATCCATCGCGACCTCAAGCCCGCGAATATCAAGCTGCGTCCCGATGGCACCGTCAAGGTGCTGGACTTCGGTCTTGCGAAGGCGCTGGAGCCCGCCGCGGCGAGCAGCCGGCGACGCGACCGATCTCGCCGACGCATCACGAGCCCGGCGATGACGCAGCTCGGTGTGATTCTCGGCACCGCCGCGTACATGAGCCCCGAGCAGGCGAAGGGACGTCAGGCCGACAAGCGCAGCGACGTGTGGGCGTTCGGCGCCGTGCTCTTCGAAATGCTGTCGGGCCAGCGCGCGTTCAAGGGCGACGACATATCCGACACGCTCGCGGCGGTGTTGCGCCAGGACGTCGACTGGACGGCGCTTCCGGCCTCGACGCCGGCGTCGGTGCGGCGCCTGATCGCGCGGTGCCTCGATCGGGACGTCAGGCGGCGGCTGCGCGACATCGGCGAAGCGCGGATCGTGCTGGAGGATCCCGCCGCGTCCGCCGAGGAAGATGCGGGGACCGCGCCCGCTGCTCGCGCCGCTGCAGCCGCTTGTGGCGACGCGCGATTCCCGTCGCGCTCACCGCGATCGTGGCCGGCGCACTGGCCGGAGCCGCCGCGTGGTACCTGCAACGCCCATCCGCACTGCCGCTGGCTGTCACGCGCCTTCCCCTTCACCCTGCCTGAAGGGCAGGCGTTCACGGCACCTGGCCGCGCGTCACTCGATTGCTCTGTCGCCGGACGGCACGCAGATGGTGTATGCGCGCGAACGGCCGGCTCTATCTCCGGTCGATGTCCGAGCTCGACGTGCATGCGATTCAAGGCACCGAGAGCTATCAGGCCGTGACAGAGCCCTGTCTTTTCGCCGGACGGCCGCTCGGTCGCCTTCTACGCCGCCGCGGATCGGACGCTCAAGAAGATTGCGGTCACGGGCGGCGCGGCCGTGACGATCTGGCCCGGCCGACCCCACCGTTCGGCATCAGCTGGGGACCGGACGGCATCCTCTTCGGCCAAGGCAGCAAGGGCATCATGCGGGTCTCACCGAATGGCGGCACACCCGAGGTGCTCGTGCGCGTCAAGGACGGATGAAGAGGCCGCACGGCCCGCAGCTGCTGCCGGGCGGGCAGCACGTGCTGTTCACGCTCGCGACCGGCACCGCGCTTGATCGATGGGACAAAGCGCGAGATCGTCGTGCAGTCGTTGACGTCGGGAGAACGGAAGACGCTCATCGAAGGCGGCAGCCGATGCCCGCTACGTCCCGACCGGTCACCTCGTGTACGCCCTCGGCGGAAGCCTGTTCGCGGTCGCGTTCGACCTGCAGCGGCTGGAGGTGAAGGGCGGACCCGTGCCGATGGTCGAAGGCGTCGGGTCGTAGCTGCAGGGGGCGTGACGGGCGCAGCTCATTTCAGCTTCTCCAGCACCGGCTCGCTCATTTACATCCCTGGCCCGGCCGATCTCGCCAGTCGGCGACTCAGATCGGCAGCTCGCCCTGACGGATCGAAAAGGAGGACATCGAGCCGTTGAAGCTTCCGCCTGGTCCGTACGTGTCGCCCCGCGCGTCTCCAGACGGCACGCGCATCGCCTTCGGGACCGACGACGGAAAAGAGGCGATCGTCTGGATCTATGAGCTGTCCGGCACGAGCGGCGATGCAGCGACTCACGTTCGGAGGGAACAACCGCTTTCCGATCTGGACGTCGGACGGCAAGCGCGTCGCGTTTCAGTCCGATCGCGAAGGCGATCTCGCCATCTTCTGGCAGCCCGCCGACGGCACGGGTACGGCGGAACGCCTCACGAAGCCGGACCAGGGCGAATCACATGCGCCGGAGTCGTGGTCTCCGAAGGCGACCCGCTGCTGTTCAGCACCACGAAGGGGTCTGACGTGTCGTTGTGGACGCTCGTCGCTGCAGGACAGAAAGGCGACGCCCTTCGGTGACGTCCACTCGTCGTATCCGACCGGCGCGCGGTTCTCGCCCGATGGACGATGGGTGGCCTACGCGAGCGACGGAACGAGGGCACCGACGACGATCTACGTCCAGCCATTCCCAGCCGACCGGGGCCAAGTATCAGCTTGTCCGTCAAAGGGTCCAACAACACCCCGCACGAAGCCGCGCTGGTCGCCGGACGGAAAAGAACTGTTTTACGTGCCGAGGACTCGGCGGATTCGAGGCCGTCAGCGTCACCACGCAACCGACGTTTGCCTTCGGGAATGCCGTAGCGGTGCCGAGACCCTTCCAGACCGGGTCCTCCCAACTCGCGAACGCTCTTCGACATCACACCGGGCGGCAAGTTCGTGGGTCTGGTCGTGCCGGGACAAACGGAGTCAGGTGCGCCCGCCAGTCAGCGGCAGATCCAGGTGGTCCTCAACTGGTTCGAAGAGCTCGAAGCGCGCGTGCCGCACACGGAATAGTTATGCTGAGAAGCGCGTTCTTCAGGAACCGCGTCAGAATCCATCCATCCACGAACTTGAACGGCGCCTTGCCGATCGTGTAGTGGCCGCAGCGCAGCGTGGCGACCTCGTGCGGAATGTGCAGCTCGCGAAACGCCGCGACGAGGTCCTCTGAGAGATCCGGCGGAAACGTCAGGTCGTATCGCGCGTACACGAGCAGCGTCTTCCGATCGCGCAGGCGTTCGAGATACCAGCGCGGGCTGATCGGTCGCCACAACGTGCGCAGCAGATCCAGCTCGATGTGGCCATCGAGTCCCTCGCGCACGTGACGCGTCGAGAGACCGCGCCACACCACGTCCGCGAAGTGCGGTGAGATGTGGTTGAGCGCTTCCGCCCGAATCAGCGGCTCGTGAGCCGTCGTCAACAGCGCGAGACACGATCCCAAACTGCTGCCCAGAATCCCGATCCGCTCGTAGCCGCGTGCCGCCAGCCACGCGATCGCGCGCCGCGCGTCCAGCACCGCCTGACGGCAGACCTGAACGGTCCTGGCGACGTTCGCGCTGACGATGTAGTCGGCGCGGTGCAGTTCCGGCGGCATCCGCCAGTCGTGATACGGCAGGCTGAGGCGGAGCGCGCTCATCCCGCTCCACGCCAGCAACTTGCTGAGACCGATGTGCCCGTCCGCCGTGGAATTCCACTGCGGAAGGACGAGGACTGCAGCCTGGCCCGCTTCGGACGCTCGGCTGACGCCTTCGCGCTGCAATCCTCGGTGCTTCCGGGGCGCGACGGTTTTTGCCGAGCGGGGAAGTACCGCGCGTACACCGTGTTGTTCTCGTGGTGCGGCGTCGTGAACGCGCTGGGAAACGTCAGGAGATCGCCCTCCTTCGCGCCGCGGCGGAGCAGTTGGAGTCAGCGTGTAGTCGGTCGTGGGCGGCGGCGTGAAGAACGCGTCGCTGTCGGCCATCACCTCCGAGATCCAATGGCCGAGCCGGTCCGCCGGGTCCGTCGCGGCGTCACGGCCGTTTTCTGGAATCCACTCGAGCCCCCAGTCGAACGGACGGACGACGCGATCGGTTGTGGCCGCGGCGAGCCGGCGTTCCCAGGCGTGGAAGAGCCCTTGCAGCATCGAGTCTCATGCTATACTGCCGACCCGATGCAGTTCATCGTCCACACTCGAAAGCATGGCGGCCGAAAGCGGGCCGGCCGGGCCGGGGTGTGGATGCTCGAACGCTGATACCAGTTACAACCGAGCGACCATGCTGCCGACCGGCCGAAACGCCGCGTCGGCTTTTTTTTTGATCACGGTCAGGAAAAAAGCACAAAGGACACAGAGGGGAACAAAGGACACAGAGGGAAAGAGCGATGGCGATTGAGGTTGGCATACTTGGCGCGACCGGGATGGTGGGGCAGCAATTCATTGCGTTGCTCGCGAACCATCCGTGGTTCAAGGTGAGCTGGATCGGCGCGAGCGAACGGTCCGCCGGCAAGGCCTATCGCGACGCGTGCGCGTGGCGGTTGCCGGTGCCGCTGCTGGACGACGTCGCGAAGATGCCGGTGAATGCGGCGGTGCCGTCGGGCGCGCCGAAGCTCGTATTCTCCGGACTGGATTCGTCCGTCGCCGGCGAAATCGAGGGCGCGTTCGCGAAGGCGGGTCACGTCATCGTCAGCAACACGCGCAACTACCGGATGGACGCGGACGTGCCGCTGCTGATTCCCGAGGTGAATGGCGATCACCTCGCGCTGCTGAAGACGCAGGCCGCCGCACGAGGCTGGAAAGGCTGCATCGTCACGAACCCGAACTGCGTCGTGGTCGTGTACGCGATGGCATTGGCGCCGCTGCGGCAATTCGGCTTGAAAGCGTCCATCATCACGACGCTGCAGGCGATTTCCGGCGCCGGCTATCCAGGCGTCGCGTCGTGGGACATCCTGGGCAACGTGATTCCCTTCATCGGCGGTGGCGAGGAAGACAAGATCGAGGCAGAGACGAACAAGATTCTCGGGACGCTGACCGGCGCCGGCGTGACCAATCATCCCCTGAAGATCAGCGCGGCCGTCACCCGCGTGCCGGTGCACAACGGGCACACCGCGTCGGTGTCCGTCGCGCTCGAACAGCGGCCGGACGTCGAAAGCGTCGTGGCGGCGTGGAATGGATTCCGGGGGAAGCCGCAGGAGTTTGGCCTGCCGTCGGCGCCGCCGCAGCCGATCGTGTACCTCACCGAGAACAATCGGCCGCAGCCGGCGCTCGATGTCAATCGGGACGGCGGCATGACGGTGACCGTTGGACGCCTGCGCCGCTGTCCCGTGCTCGACTACAAGTTCGTCGCGCTCGGCCACAACACGATTCGCGGCGCCGCCGGCGCGGCCATCCTCAACGCCGAGCTGATGCACCGGGAAGGCCTTCTATGAGGATGCGCGAGGTCTTCACGGTAGGTCAGGTTAGGCGGGCGGGAGGCTTGCCGCGCCGAAGCTCGCCAATGGCGGTGCGAGCGAAGGCGGGAGGTTGCGCGTGGGCGTAGTCATGAAATTCGGCGGCACGTCGGTCGCCGATCCGGACGCCATCGCCCGCTTGATCGGCATCGTGCGTCATCAGCGTGAACGGTCCGATGCCAGTACGCCGCCGGTCGTCGTCGTGTCGGCGCTCGCCGGCGTCACGGATCAACTGGTGGCGGTGGCGCGAATGGCCGAAGACGGCGACGCGGATCGGGCGGCAGCCGCGCTCCATGCGCTGCTCGATCGGCATGTGGCTGTTGCCACGGCCGTGACGAACCAGAGCCGGCCGGCACTCCTCGCCCAGGTGAATCACGAGTTGAACGAGCTGGCGGCCCTCGTGCACGCGCTGGCCGTATTGCGGGAAGTGTCGCCCCGATCGCAGGACGCCGTGCTCGCCGTGGGTGAACTCGTCAGCAGCCGCATCGTGGCGGCCGCGCTCGCCGACGACGGCGTGCCGAGCGCGTGGGTGGACGCGCGCACGTCCTGGTCACCGACGCGGAGCATACGGGCGCCGCGCCCGACATGATTGCGACGTGCGAGCGGGCGCGGGAACATGTGGCCCCTGCCAACGCCGGCGGTAAGGTCGTGGTCCTGGGCGGCTTCATCGGCGCGACGGCAACCGGCGTCACCACCACGCTGGGGCGCGGGGGGTCGGACTACTCGGCGGCGATCTTCGGCGCGTGTCTCGGCGTCGACGAAATTCAGATCTGGACCGACGTCGACGGCATGCTCACGGCCGATCCGCGCATCGTGTCGCAGCCGCGCGTCGTGCCGCAGCTGACGTTTGCGGAGGCGTCCGAGCTGGCATACTTCGGCGCGAAGGTGTTGCATCCGAGTACCATCCTCCCGGCCGTCTCGAAGAACATCCCCGTACGGATTCTCAATTCGAGGCGGAAGGAGAACCCCGGCACGCGCATCACCGCCGACGCCGCCCCGGCCGGCGGCGCGCTCGCGGCCATCGCCTGCAAGCGCGACGTCACCGTCATCGACATCACGTCGACCAGGATGCTGATGGCACACGGCTTTCTTCGCCGGCTGTTCGAGGTGTTCGAGCGGTTCAAGACGGCGGTCGACGTCGTCACGACGTCGGAAGTGAGCGTGTCGGTGACGATTGACGATACCCGCCGGCTGGACGGGATTCTCGACAACCTGCGGAATTTTGCCGAGGCGAGCTGCGAGCCCGACATGGCCATCATCTGCGCGGTCGGAGAGAAGCTGACGGCGGATGCCACGTTGTTCGGCCGCGCGGTGACCGCGCTGGATGGGGTGCCGCTCCGCCTGGTTTCGCAAGCGGCCTCCCGCCGGAACATTACATTCGTGCTGCGCGACGCGGACGTGCCTCATGCGATGATGCGTCTGCACGAGACGTTCTTCTGATGGTCCGGCTGTGAAGATCCTGCTCGTCGGCTACGGCAAGATGGGCCAGCTCGTCGGCGAGCTGTCGAAGCACTATGGCTGCGAGGTCGTCGGTATCATCGATCCGATGTCGCCGGTGCATGGCGGTGGAGCCGACGCGGACCGTTGGGGCGGTGTGGATGTGGCGATCGATTTTTCGACCGCCGAGTCGGTGATTGCGAATGCCCCGGTGCTCGCGCGGCGGGGCCTGAACCTCGTCATCGGCACGACCGGCTGGTCGGCGCACGAACCCGCGCTGCGGCAAGTGGTGGCCGAGGCCGGGGTGGGGATTGTCGTCGCGCCGAATTTTTCGACCGGTGTCGTGCTGTTCGAAGCGATCGTGGCGCAGGCGGCCAGGCTTTTTGCCCCGCAGGAGGAATTCGGCGCGTTCCTGCACGAAGCTCATCATGCGGCCAAGAAGGACGCCCCGTCGGGCACGGCGATCCTGCTCAAGCGGACGATGGAGGAGTCGGGGTTCCCTCGGCCGATCGATGTCTCGTCGACGCGCGCGGGCTTCATTCCCGGCACGCATCACGTCGGCTTCGACGGGCCTGCCGAAACGATTACGCTCTCGCACGCCGCGCGCGATCGGACGGCGTTTGCCCGTGGCGCGCTGACGGCGGCGAAGTGGATTCATGGCAAGCAGGGTTGGTTCACGATGAAAGACGTGCTCGGAGATCGGAGGGCTAGGTCGGGGGCTCAGGTAGGTCAGGTGGGTGTGGCGGCGTAGCGCAGCCCCAGCCCCGTGGAGCGCAGCACGGGAGAACGCAGATGAGAACACCATTTACCGGGGTCGGCACCGCGCTGGTCAGCCCGTTCACTCGCAGCGGGAGCCTCGACGAAGCGGCGGTGCGTCGTCTCGCGCGCCGGCAGATCGACGCGGGCGTGCATTTTCTCTGTCCCTGCGGGACAACCGGCGAGAGCCCGACGCTGACGGACGCCGAGCGGCTGCGGACCGTGGAGATCGTCGCTGACGAAGCGAACGGCCGGGTGCCGGTCCTGGCTGGCGCCGGCGGATACGACACGAAGGAGGTCCTGCACCTCGCGAGCGAGATGCAGAAGGCCGGCGCGTCGGGACTGCTGTCGGTGACGCCGTACTACAACAAGCCGACGCAGGAAGGCCTGTATCAGCACTATCGCGCCATCGCCGAACACACCGCGCTGCCGATCATCGTCTACAACGTGCCGGGGCGGACCGGCGTGAACGTCGAGGCGGCGACGCTCGTTCGCCTCGCCGCCGTGCCCCATATCGTCGGCGTGAAGGAGGCCTCGGGCAACGTGACGCAGATGTGCGAGATCTGCCGCGTGGTGCCGCCTGACTTTCTGGTTCTGTCAGGAGACGATGCGCTGACGCTGCCGCTGATGGCGGTCGGCGGACGCGGAATCATCTCGGTGGCCGGCAACGAGATTCCGGCGGAGATGGTGCAGATGGTCGAAGCGGCGGAGCGGAACGATTTTGCCGCCGCGCGCGAGATCCACGCACGGATCCTGCCGCTGATGCTGGTCAACTTCGTCGAATCGAATCCGATTCCGGTGAAGGCCGCGATGGCGGCGATGGGGCTGATCGAAGAGGTCTACCGGCTGCCGATGGTGCCGCCGCAGAACAGCTCGGCGGAGAAGATTCACAAGGTGCTTCGCGAGCTCGGGCTGCTCAAAGGCGCGCTGGTGTAGCGCGTTGCTCGAAGACGACATCAACGCTCTGGTGGCCGCCGGCGCGGCCGCCGACCGCGACGCGGCGCGCGCCGCGTTCGCCCGGCTGCGCGAAGAGCTCTCCGCCGGCCGCGTGCGCGCCGCTGAACCCGATACCACCACCGCCATCGGCTGGCGCGTCAACACCTGGGTCAAGCACGGCATCCTCCTCGGGTTCAGATTCGGCGACATCGTCGACGCGTCGATGGATCACGGCCGGGTGCCGTTCTACGACAAGGACACGCTGCCGCTCAAGAAGCCGGGACTCGCCGCCGGAATCAGGATCGTGCCCGGCGGATCGGCGATTCGCGACGGCGCCTACCTCGCGCCGGGCGTCATCTGCATGCCGCCGATGTACGTGAACATCGGCGCGTACGTGGGCGAGGGATCGATGATCGACTCGCACGCGCTGGTCGGCTCCTGCGCGCAGGTCGGCGCGCGCGTCCACGTCAGCGCGGGCGCGCAAGTGGGCGGCGTCATCGAGCCAGTCGGGGCGCTGCCTGTCATCATCGAAGACGAAGCGCTGATTGGCGGCAACACCGGCATCTACGAAGGCGCCGTCATCAAGGCGCGCGCGGTCGTGGCGGCCGGCACCGTGCTGACCGGATCGACGCCGGTGTACGACCTCGTGCGCGGCGAGATCATCAAGCCCGCCGCCGATCGTCCGCTCGTCATCCCCGAGGGCGCGGTCGTCGTTCCCGGCGCGCGCGCGGTCACCGCTGGAAAAGGGGTGGAGTGGGGCCTGTCGCTCGCCACGCCCGTCATCGTGAAGTACCGCGATTCCCGCACCGACACCCGCACGGAGCTCGAAGCGTGGATCCGGTAGCGTGACGCCAGATCCCGTCGACATCGTCGCGCTGACGCGGGCGCTCGTCGACATCGACTCCACCACGGGCCGCGAAGGCGAAGCGGGCGCGTGGCTGGCGAACTATCTGCGCGGGCGGGGCTTCGCGGTCGTCGAGCAGCCGGTGGACGGCACGCGGTTCAACGTCATCGCCACGCCGCAGGCTCCGCCCCAGCTGGTGTTTTCGACGCACTTCGACTGCGTGCCGCCGTTCTTTCCCAGTCGCGTTGACGGGGATCGCGTGTACGGGCGCGGCTCGTGCGATGCGAAGGGCATTCTGGCGGCGCAGGTGGCGGCGGCCGATCGGTTGATGCGCGATGGCGAATCGCGCGTCGGCCTGGTCTTCGTCGTCGGCGAGGAGCGGGGCAGCGACGGCGCGCGCCGGGCCAACGAGGCGGCGACCGGCGGCTGCCGGTTCCTGATCGACGGCGAGCCGACGGACAACCGGCTCGGCCTCGCCACGCGCGGCATCCTCCGCCTCAAGTTGCACGCGAGCGGGCGAGCGGCGCATTCGTCGTTTCCGGAGCTCGGCGAATCAGCGATCGACAAACTGATCGACGCGTTGATCGATCTGCGGTCGATCGAGCTCCCGGACGATCCGGTTCTCGGTCGAACGCATTACACCGTTGGCCTCATCGATGGCGGTGTCGCGCCGAACGTCGTGCCGCCGTCCGCCGGAGCCGAAGTGATGTTTCGTACCGTCTCTGACGCCGCCGTCGTCAGACGCGCGGTGGCGTCTCTCGAGCGGCGCGTGACGCTCGAGCACGTGCTCGAGGTGCCTCCCGTCCGCCTGACGACCATCCCGGGATTCGACGCCGCCGTATTTCCATACACCACCGACATTCCATTTCTCGCCGGCTGGGGCGATCCCTTGCTGTTCGGTCCCGGATCCATTCATGCGGCGCATACCGCGGACGAGTCCGTCGCGATTGCGGAGCTGACCGAAGCGGCGGATCATTACGTCAGGATTGCCCGACACCTCCTCGACGCCCCGCGCTGAATACGAGCGCCGCCTGACGGCCTGGCGCGGCCGCCTGGCCGCGCTCGATCGCCGCCACTTGACGCTGTCGAACGGCCGGCTGGTGCTGGCCGCGCTGCTGGCGCTCGCGCTCTGGTTCACGTTCGTCCGCCCGGCGCTGTCGCCGTGGTGGCCGGCCGCCGCCGGCGTCGCGTTCGCCGCGCTGGCCATCGTCCACGCGCGCGTGCTCGAACGGATCGAGCGCGCCCGGGGCGCGGAGCGCGTGTATCTCCGCGGACTCGAACGCCTGGACGGGCGCTGGGCCGGCACCGGCCGCGACGGCGGGCATTTCATCGGCGATCATCCGTACGCGCGCGATCTCGATCTCTTCGGCCGCGCGTCGCTCTTCGAGCTGCTGAACACGGCCCGGACCGAAGCGGGCGAGGCGACGCTCGCCGCGTGGCTCAGCGCGGGCGCACCGGTCGCCGAAGCCGTGGCCCGCCAGCAGGCGGTGGACGAGCTGCGCCGCAACGTTGATGTGCGCGAGGATCTCGCGGTGCTCGCCGCCGAAACCGCGATCAGCCGCACCGGCGCGCTCGTGGCCTGGGCGCTCGCCCCCTCGATTGGATTTGCACGCGCCGTCGCGTTCACATTGGTCGCCTGCGGCGCAGTCGCGGTGGCGCTCGCCGCGCTGGCGTTCGCGGAGCAGATTGCGATCCGCTGGCTGATCTTCTGGTTGTTTGCCGAGGCCGCGATCGCCATCGCCTGGAAGCGCCGCTTCGAACAGGTGCTCGCCGGCATCGAGGCGCCCGATCGCGATCTCGGTCTGCTCGCCGGCCTGCTGGCGCGGATCGAGGTCGAGCGCTTCAGCGCGCCGCGCCTCGCGGCGCTGCAGGCATCGCTGCTCACGCACGGCGTGCCGCCGTCGAAGCGGATTGCGCAGCTCCGGCGCATGGTGTCGTGGCTCGACTCGACGCGTAATCAGATGTTCGCGCCGTTTGCCTACGCCCTCATGCTGCCGCAGCAGCTGGCCGTCGCCATCGACCGCTGGCACCGCGACTACGGGCACGCCGTGGACGACTGGCTGCGCGTGGTCGGGGAGCTCGAAGCGCTGTCGTCAATGGCGACCTACGCCTACGAGCACCCGCGCGATCCGTTTCCGACGCTCGTCGACCAGGGGCCGCTGTTCGAAGCCGAAGCCCTCGCGCACCCGCTGATTCCCGCGGACATCGCCGTCCCGAACGACGTGCGGCTCGGCGGCGGCCATCCCCACGTCATCGTCGTCAGCGGATCGAACATGTCGGGGAAGAGCACGCTGCTGCGCAGTGTCGGGGTCAACGTCGTGCTGGCGCTCGCGGGTGCGCCGGTGCGGGCCGCCGCGCTGCGCTTGTCGCCGCTGGTGCTTGGCGCGACGCTGAAAGTGGAAGATTCGCTCGAGGCCGGCCGTTCGCGGTTCTACGCTGAGATTCTCCGGATTCGAACGATCGTCGACGCGGCGCGCGGGCCGGTGCCGCTGCTGTTCCTGCTCGACGAAATTCTTCACGGCACGAATTCGTACGATCGGCGGATTGGCGCCGAAGCGATCGTGCGCGCGCTCGCGGAGGGCGGGGCCATCGGCCTCGTCACGACGCACGACCTCGCCTTGACCGAGCTGCCGTCGCGCCTGTCCGTGCCGGCCGTCAACATGCACTTCGAGGACCGGCTCGAGGGCGGCCGGATGGTGTTCGATTACCGCATGCGGACCGGAGTGGTGGAGCACAGCAACGCCCTCGCCCTGATGCGCGCCATCGGCCTCGACGTATAGCGCTAGAGCCGCTTTCCCTTTGGGATCGGATGTGTTCTCACGTTCGAGACCTCGTGTATATGATAGCGACGCTATGAAGTTTGCGATTGCTGCCGCTGTCATCGTGTTCGCGTGTCTCGTCCCGGCAGGTGCGAGAAAACTCGCCGCCGCTGTGGCTGCGGTATCCAGCCATTTCGCCCGACGGCCAGACCCTGCTCTTCGAGTACAAGGGTGACATCTGGTCGGTGCCGGCGGCGGGCGGCAATGCGATTCCGCTGACCCTCAGCGAGTCGTACGAGTTCGCACCGGTGTGGAGCCACGATGGGAAGTCGGTGGCGTTCGCCTCCGATCGGTACGGCAATTTCGACGTGTTCGTCATGCCGTCTGACGGCGGCGAGGCGAAGCGGCTGACGTATCACTCCACGCGTGAAATCCCGAGCGCGTTCACGGCCGACGACCGCGCCGTGCTCTTCAGCGCCACGCGGCAGGACCTGGCCACCCACGTGCAGTTTCCCACCGGCGGCATGAGTGAGCTGTACTCCGTCCCGGTGACCGGAGGGCGGGTGTCGATCGTGCTGACGACGCCTGCGCTGGACGCCACGGTGAGCTCGACGGGCGACAAGATCCTCTTCCACGATTACAAAGGCTACGAGAGCGACTGGCGAAAACATCACACATCTGCCGTGACCCGCGACATCTGGGTCTACGACACGAAATCGAAGAAGTACACGCAGCTGTCGTCGTTCAACGGCGAGGACCGGAATCCGGTCTTCGATTCGAACGACGACGACTTCTATTACCTGTCGGAGCAGAGCGGCTCGTTCAACGTCTACAAGAGCAGTCTGCGGAATCCCGCTCAATCGGTGGCGGTGACCCGGTTCACGACGAACCCGGTCCGGTTCCTCACGCGCGCCAACAGCGGGACGCTGGCATTCTCGTATGACGGCGAGCTCTACACGATGACGCCGGGCGGTCATCCGAAGAAGGTCGCGGTGAGGATCGGCGCCGACGGGCGCAACGCGATCGAGAGGATCCTGCCTGTCAGCGGCGGCATGACCGAAGCAAAGCTCGCCCCGAACGGGAAGGAATTCGCATTCGTGTTCCGCGGAGAGATCTTCGTCAGCAGCCTCGATGGCAAGCTCGTGAAACGCATCACGAACACGCCGTGGCAGGAGCGAAGCGTCAGTTTCAGTCCGGACGGGCGGACGCTGGTCTACGCCGCAGAAAAGGACAACAACTGGAACGTCTATACGACGTCGCTGACGCGCGACGAGCGAGCCGTACCTCTTCGCCTCGACGGTTCTGAAGGAAGAAGCGGTTGTCGCAACTCCGGCCGAGGAATTTCAGCCCACGTTCTCGCCGGACGGCAAGGAGATCGCCTACCTCGAGAACCGGCAGACGCTCAAGGTCTACAACATCGCGTCGAAGCAGTCCCGCACGGTGTTGCCCGCGGATCTCAATTACTCGTACGCCGACGGCGACCAGTACTACTCCTGGTCGCCCGACTCGAAGTGGCTGCTGGTGCAGTTCGCTCCCGGCGAGCGGATGTTCGCGCCGGAAGTCGGAATCGTCGCCGCCGATGGCGCCTCGCCGGTGCGCAACCTCACCCAGAGCGGCTACGACGACGCCACGCCGAAATGGGCCATGGACGGCAAGATGATGATCTGGGGCACGACCCGCGACGGTGCGCTGTCACAGGGGGGAGGTGCCGTCTCGGGCGACGTCTATGGGATGTACTTCACGAAGGCGGCTTATGACCGGGCGAAGCTGTCGAAAGAGGAATTCGCGCTCGTCAAGGAGCGTGAAGACAAGGACAAGGATAAGGAGCAGAGGAGAAAGCAAGAAGGAGAAGACCGAGCCGAAGAAAAGACTGCGGCAGGCCGAAGCCGGCCAGCCCGATCGCGTTCGATTGGGACGGGTTAACCGATCGCAAGATGCGTCTGACGATCAACACGTCGGCGGCCTCCGACTGGGTGTTATCGAAGGACGGCGAGAAGCTCTATTACCTCACGTCCTTCGAGAAGGGCAACGACCTCTGGGTCACCGAGGTGCGCACCCGCGAGACCAAGCTCTTCAACAAGCTGGGCGCGAACACGGCGTCGATGGAGCTCTCGCCCGACGGCAAGTTCCTCTTTGTCGTCGGCGACGGCAAGGCCGATCAAGGTCGACGCCGAGAGCGGAAAGTCCGAGCCGATCGCCGGTCAACACGGAAATGGTCCTCGATTATTCGGCCGAGAAGGCGTACATCTTCGACCACAGCTGGCGTCAGTTCAAAGAGAAGCTGGTGTTCCCCGACCTCCAGAACGTCGATTGGGACTCCTACTACGCGGATTTACAAGAAGATTCCTCCCGCACATCAACAACAACTACGACTTCGCCGAGATGCTGAGCGAGATGCTCGGCGAGATGAACGTCTCGCACACCGGCTGCTCTATCGGCCGAACGTCTCCGATTCCGACGCCACCGCCTCGCTCGGGCTGCTCTATGACTACGGCTACACCGGCGACGGTGAAAGTCGCCGAGGTGCTCGAGGGCGGCCCGGTCGATCTGGCCGCCTGACGATCAAGCCGGGCACATCATCGAAGCCATCGACGGCAACGAGATCGACGCCGCGATGGACTTCTACAAGCTGCTCAATCGAAAGGCCGGCAAGTTTACGCTCCTGGCCGTCTACGATCCCGCGTCGAACAAGCGTTGGGACGAAACCGTCAAGCCGGTCGACGGTGGCGACGGAAGGCGAGCTGCTCTACAAGCGCTGGGTACGAGCGCGCCGAGCCGATGTCGAGAAACTGTCCGGCGGCAAGATCGGTTATGTCCATGTCCGCGCGAACGAACGACGCGAGCATGCGCGTCGTCTTCGAGGAGTCGCTCGGACTGAATCTGCAGAAGGATGCCATCGTCGTCGACACGCGATTCAACGGCGGCGGCAACATCCACGAGCAGTTGTCCGACTTCCTGAGCGGCAAGAAGTATTCGACGTGGTGCCGCACGGGCAATACGTCGGCAGCCAGCCGTTCGACAAGTGGATCAAGCCGTCGATCGTGGTCATGGGTGAGAGCAACTATTCCGATCGCACCTTTCCCGCTGGCCTACAAGGCCAAGAGCTCGGGCTGCTGGTCGGGATGCCGGTGCCGGGAACCGGAACGTTCGTCTGGTGGGAAAACCAGATCGATCCCACGCTGCGTTTCGGGATTCCGATGGGATGCTGGCGGACGCCTGGACGGCAAGTGCGGCGAGAACAACCAGACGGAGCCGGACTCGTGTCGCCAACGAACCCGAGGTCATGACCGGCGGCCGCGATCAACAGATCGAAGCCGCAGTCAGGGAGCTGATGAAGAAGAAATAAGACTGTTGGGCGAGGTCTCTTGCAGAAGGACACGAATAGCGGAAGACCGTGAACGACCGGTCAGTCGCGCTCGATTTTCAGGACGCGCGCGTTGATGCTGTCTGCAACGTAGACCGTCTTCAGGTCCTTCGACACCGCCAGCTGATGGGCCTCGCCGATGTCGTTCGAATCGGGCTTGTTGCCCCATTTGCCGAACCATCCCAGGATCTTGCCGTTCCAATCGAGCTTGAACACCATGCCTTCCATGCCGGCTGACATCCAGAGGCCGCCCTGCGCATCGACGAACAGGCCGCAGGCGAGATAGCTCTGCTGAATCTCGCGCAGTCGCTTCAGATTTCGATCCAACACGATCAGCTTTTTCGCGTTGCGATCGCCTACCCACAGTTCGCCCGTCGGGGACATCACGACGGTGTGAGTCGTGGCGAACGGTCCCGTTGGATGAGCCAGGCTCGCGCTGGTCACGAAGCGCCCGTTCTTGTCGAATTTCATGATCCGCGGATCCGAACCTTGCACGACCGGCGGGTTCGCGGCGACGGCGTGACGATCCGGCCGTGCGGCATACGGGTAGGTCGTGCAAAACGAGCAGTCCTCGGGCGGCGACGTGCCGCCATGCCCCTGGACGACATAGAAGTTGTCGTCCGCGTCGAACGCGATATCCAGCGGCTGATTGAACATCCCGTTCCAGGCGGCGTCATTCCATGCGCCGTTTTCGCCGCGCTTGCCGAGCATCATCAGGACGTCGCCCTTCGGGTTCAGCTTCCAGAGCACGTTCCAATACGCGTCGGTCGCCCAGATGTTGCCGTATCGATCGATCCGCAGCGCGTGCGGATTGACCGCGATGTTCGGGTTGAACACGCGCAGGACGTTGGTGCCGGTGGCGTCGTACTCGACCATTTCAATCTGCGCGTTGCGGTTGAAGACGAGCAGGTGCCCTTCCGGCGTGAATGCGACAGCCGCCACGTTTCCGAACTTCTGGCCCAGCGGCGGCACCGGTCGCGTGCCGAAGTGGAACGGCAGCATCGGCACACCGGCAGGCGGCGCGGTGGGGGCGGTGGGCGCGGGGATGTTCGCGGGGTCGGGTCCGCCGTTTCCAGGAGTGTGACTCTGTCCGCTGACGACAGTCGACACGAACACGGTCACCAGCAAGAGCAGCGTGAGCGTCTTCATCGAGCGGAGAGGCTAGCACGGCTTGCCGCCATGCGATCGAAGAGCTCTTTGAGCAGGAGAACCCCGGCTTCAGCATCCTGCCGGTTCGGTTCCTCGTTGGCATCGTTCCAGCCATAGTCGTCGCCACCGGGAATCGGTTGGACGACGATGCCATCCCGCCGCGCCACCACATTCAGGTCCTTGTATAACAGGCTGTAGTGGACGTCTTCCTGCGGAATCAGCCAGGCGATCTGCCCGCGCACCGGTACGATGCTCTCATCCGACCAGAGCTTTCTGCCGCCATACCCAGGGCAATTGATAATCACCCGCTGCGGCACCGACGCCACGTCTTGCGGCGACTGAAACTCTCTCGTCTCGATCACGCCGCCGGCAATCAGGAAGTCGTTCATCAGCTGGCGCGAGTAGTCGGCGATATTGAACGTCATCCGCGATGTCCGGCTCGCGTACTTCGTCGGAAACGGATGCGTCCCCGGCGGCAAATCCTGCACGGTCGGCGTGATGTCCGCAATTCGCGGCTCGTAATGGGCAAAGTCGTGGGTCGTGGAATCCTCCGACGGCTTCGCCGGGCCCGGGCTCGCCGCTGGTCGTTCAACCCCATTCCCTTCGGACGGTGCGGTGTCGGAGAGCAGGTACGCATCCGTCCACTCGACCGGAGTTCCCGGCAGGCCGAGGTAGCTCTGATACATGGCAAACGACGTTCGCGCCATCGCCTCCCACTGATCGCCGAATTCCGGCGCCGCAGCCGACGTCAACGCGATGCGCGAGTCCGGACTCCACACGCCAGTCGCCCTCGACGACCGCACGTGCGGCGGTCGTTCCTTCGCAAAGATCGTCACGCGCAGCCCCGTTCGCTGGGCCGTGATTGCCGCCGTCAAACCCAGCGCCCCGCAACCGATCACCGCCACGTCGCGGCTTCCCGTCGCAGCCTCGCGCGCCTTCTTCACCGCGATGTCAGCAGCGCCCCAGGACAGCGACCACCCGCTTCCGCCGTGTCCAAAGTTGTGCACCACAACCTTGTTGCCCACGTGCTCGACGTCCATCCGTGGCCCCGCGGCGCGAAACGGCCTCAGGCAAACCGTCGTTCGGAAGATCCGATCGACATGCGCCCGTATCGGAACGATCGGCCCCACCGCATCGTAAAACGGCACCGCCTGCGCCCCGCCCGCCGCAGGAGCACTCCCGCGTCTCCCACATCCGGCGAGGCCGGCCAGGCCGAACCCGGCAAACACGCCCGACCGCTGCAAGAACGACCGACGATTCATGTCGCGTCTCCTGACGTTCGCCCTCAGGTCGGCACCACCGGCAACCCGACAACGAAGAGTTTCCCAAAGGTTTTGCGGAAAGGCCGGCAGTGCCGGCGCCGACGAGTGCTTGAGAGCGTAGTGCATGACCGTTCGACGGCCAAACTATAGAATCAGCCGTCTCGTTTGGGCTGGGCCTATTGCTTTCATCGTGGGAGTACCAATCTCGATGAAGAAGATGCCATCCGTTCGATCACTGATCTTCGTGTCGGCAGCCATTGGCGTTGTCGGGTTGTCTGTCGCGCGAGCGCAGCAGCCAGGCTGCAAGTCAGCCTGGCACCAGTGGAGCGAAGCTCAGCTCCGGCAGGCCGTCGACTTGGCGCGCGTCGGCAGGAAGCTCACGCCGAAGTCGTGGCCGAATGGGTCCCGCGTGGCCGTGTGTTTGAGCTTCGACGCCGACTCCGAGGCGCCACTGCTGCGTGACGGCACGACGTCGCCGACGGCGCTATCGGCCGCGGATTTCGGCGCACAAAGCGGTGTTCCACGCATCCTGGCGATGCTCGACCGCCATCAGATCCCGGCGACGTTCTTCGTCACCGCCGTCGACGCGATGCTTCATCCCGACATGATCGCGGCGATCCAGAAGAGCGGTCGCCACGAAATCGGCGTGCACGGCTGGATCCACGAGACGCCCACGCGCTTGAGCGCCGGGGACGAAGAACGCCTGCTCGATCAGGCCGTCGAATATCTGACAAAGGTCACCGGGAAGCGCCCGCTCGGGTACCGCGCGCCCTCCTGGGCGTTCAGCACGACGACGCTGGATCTGATTCAGAAGAAGGGCTTTCTCTACGACAGCAGCCTGCAGGCGCTCGATGAACCGTACGAAATCGAGTCGCGCGGCAAGCTGACCGGGATCGTGGAGCTGCCGATCGACTGGACGCTGACGGAGACGCCTTTTCTTGGCCAGAACGGCCGGATGCCAAACCCCGCGTTCCTGTATCAACTCTACAAGGACGAATTCGACGGCGCGTACCAGGAGCGAACGATGTTCGTGCTGACTCTGCACCCGTACTTGAGCGGGCACCGGGCGCCGATGCAGCACCTCGAACAGTTCGTGACGTACATCAAATCGAAGCCGGGCGTGTGGTTCGCGACGGCGGCGGACATCGCGCGGCACGTCAAGGGGAGCAATCCGTAGCGCTGGCAGTTCGATCGGCAGACCACGATGCTCTGGACGTAGTGGCTGGCCTTGGGCTTGAGGGCCGGATAGCGACGATCTGCCAGCGCGTTCGGTGACACAATACGCCCGTCGACAGGAGGTGGCCATGTCAGGTGTTCGTGCGATCGGAGCGCTCAGTATCGGTCTCGCCGTGGCAACGGGAATCGGTCTCTCAGCCGGCGGCGATGACGGCCAGCGGCTGCTGTCGATCGATCACTACGTGTCCGTCGCGTCCACCGTGCCGGCGATCGCCGGACAGAAGGCGCAGCTGTACGTGCGCGAGCGCGTGCTCGCCGGCGCGGCGCTGCGCGAAGCGCCCGCATCCGATCGTGTCGTCCTGTTCGTGCACGGCGCCGGCACTCCAGCCGAGGTCGCGTTCGACGTGCCGTATCAGGACTACAGCTGGATGGCGTATCTCGCGCGCGCCGGCTTCGATGTCTTCGCCATGGACACGACCGGCTACGGCCGATCGACGAGGCCCGCGCCGATGAACGACCCGTGCAACCTCGCCAAGGATCGGCAGGCGCCGTACGTGAAGGCCGCCTGCGCGCCCAGCTATCCGCATCAGTTGACGACGATTGCGTCGGACTGGGATGACATCGGCGCGGTCGTCGATCACATCCGCGCGCTGCGGCGTGTCGACAAGGTGTCGCTCGTCGCCTGGTCGCTCGGCGGTCCGCGCGCCGGAGGATTCGCCTCCCAGCATCCCGAGAAGATCAGCCGCGTCGTGCTGCTGGCGCCCGCTTACAACCGCGGCTCGGCGGCCGCGCCGCCCGCGAAGATGCCGCCGGACGGCGTGCCGATGAACACGCAGTCGCGCGAGGAGTTCTACGCGAATTGGGATCGTCAGGCCGGATGTCCGGATCAATACGACCGCGCCGCCGGCGATGCGGTGTGGTCCGATCTCCTCGCGTCGGATCCCGTCGGGTCGACCTGGGGCACCGGCGTGAGGCGCGCGCCCCAGACGGCGGTGTGGGGATGGAACCAGGCGTTGGTCGGAAAGACGATGGTGCCGATGCTGGTCGTTGCCGGCGCCCACGACAAGCAGGTTCCGCCCGATCGGGTGCGCGATCTCTATACCGACCTCGGCGCGACGAACAAGATCTTCGCGGACCTGGCGTGCTCGTCCCACAACGCGGCGTGGGAGAGAAACCATCTGCTGCTCTTCCGTTCGTCGCTCGAGTTCCTGACCGCGGGGACGGTGAACGGCACGAAACAGGGAATGGTGAAGCTCGGGTATTCAGCGCCGGAATAGCTCGAGCGTCCGGCTAAAGCCGGACAAGACAGGCAGCGATGTTGCAGTGCTAGCTTTCATGATCGAGCAGCCATCGAAGCCTGACATTCATCGTCCGCCGGATCCGATCGACAAGCCGCCGCCGGACATCAAGCCGGTGCCGCCACCGGACATTCCGCCGCCGGCCGGACCGCCGGATATTCAGCCGCCGACGCGTCCCGAGCGCGGCGACGAACCGCTCATCGCGTAACGCTCGCAGCCGAGCGCCACGCGCAGGAGCACATCCGTCTGCCCGCGGCACCCGACGAGCTGAAGACCGCACGGCAGCCCGGATGCCGTATGGCCGTCTGGCAATGAGATCGCCGGGTGGCCCGTGATGTTGAAGAGCTGTGTGAGCCGGAGCATGACGTTCCGCACCGGCTCGGTCGCCGTTCCCACTTTGACGGTTGTCGCGCCGATGGGGGGCGCCGGAATCGGCAGCGTCGGCAGCACGAGCGCATCGTGCTGGGCGAGCGCCGCGTCGACCTCGCGGCGAAGGACGTCGCGTCCGGCGAGCGCCCGCACGTAGTCTTCCGCGAGCACGTACTGTCCCATTTCCAATCGCAGCCGCACGGGCGGGGTATACCGATCGGGCATCGTCTCCAGCGTGGCCGCGTGGTATTCGGCCGCGTCCGCCAGCACGATGAGCAGATAGATCGCGGCGATGTCGCCGGCATGACGCAGATCGACGTCGGCGACGTGCGCGCCGGCGTCCCGCAGACGACTCAACGCTTCTTCGAAGCGCGCCCGCACCTCGTCGTCCAGCAGATCGCAGAAGTAGCGGCGCGGCACCGCCAGCCGCATCCCCTTGACCGGCATCGGCGCCGGCGGCACCGCGCCGGCGTCGCCAAGCAGCGCGTGATACACGAGGCAAGCGTCCGCCGCCGTCTGGGCGAGCGGTCCAGCGTGATCGAAGGTACGCGATAAGGGAACGATCCCTTCCGTCGAGACTTCACCGTACGACGGTTTCAGTCCGACGATGCCGCAGGCGGCCGCGGGGATGCGAATCGATCCGCCAGTGCAGGTGCCGAGCGTGGCAAGCGCCATACCCGCGGCCACGCTCGCCGCCGAACCTCCGCTCGAGCCGCCAGGCGAGCGCGCCGGATCGAGAGGATTGCGCGCCGGACCGAATGCCGAATCCTCGTTCGTCGTGCCGAACGCAAACTCGTGAAGGTTGGTCTTGCCGACGAAGACCGCGCCGGCCTGCCGCAGATGGGCGATGGTGGGCGCGTCGCGCCGGGCGACGTGGCCCTCACGCACCCGTGATGCCGCGGTCGTCGCTGTGCCGCGGATGTCGTAGAGATCCTTCACCGAAATCGGCACGCCGTGCAGCGGCCCGAGATCGTGTGCCGGCGGCGAGCTGACGGTCGGCGTCGCGCGCCTGCTGCCGCGCGTCGTCCGCCATGACCAGGATGAAGGCGTTCAGTCGCGGGTTGTCCGCTTCGATCCGCTGAAGACACGCCTCGGTGACCTGCGCGGACGTGACTTCGCGCGCGCGGAACCGACGGCCGAATTCCTCGATGGTCATCAGGACTCGTGGCCTGGCTGCGCGTCGGACGACGCGTTGACGTTGAAGTCGGCGGCACGGACCGCGGCGACCGTCTTCGCAAGCGCCTCGAGCAGCGGTTTCAACTCGGGCAACCCGCGCCGCTCGGCATCGGCGACAGCACTCTGCAACCACACATCAATCTTCATCAGCCCCTAGCCCCCATAGTTTCCAGCTAGCCCCTAGCCCCTAGCCCCGACGAGCTAACAGCTAGCAGCCCTAGCCCCCAGCCCCGACTCTTTCTTGACCGAGATCGAGACGCCGTCGCGCAGCGGGACGATCGCCGTCTGCAGCTGCGGATGAACCGACAGCCGCTCGTTGTACTCCGCAATCGCGCGTGTCTCTTCGGGGGTGTGGTCGGGATCAGCGCTGAACCCGGGCACCACCTTGCCATCCCACAGCACGTTGTCGGTGATCAGCAGGCCTCGAGGCCGTAGCAGGGCGACCAACCGGTCGAGCAGCGGCACGTACAGCTGTTTGGCGCCGTCCTGAAAGATCACATCGAACGGCCCCGCCACTTTGGAGATTTTCAGCTGCGCGTCTCCGACGATGACGCTGGTCCGATCGGCAAGCCCCGCGCGGCCAAAGTTCTCGCGCGCTTCCCTGGCTCGTGTCTCGTCCAGCTCGAGCGTGATCAGCATCCCATCCGGCGGCAGCGCGCCGGCAAGCCAGATGCCCGAATAGCCGATCGCCGTGCCGATTTCCAGAATCCGCCGCGCGCCGATTGCGGTCGCGAGCACGCGGAGCAGCGCGCCTACCTCGGCATCAACCAGCGGCAGCCCTCGCGACTCGTTGTCTCGCGCGATGCGATCGAGCACGTCATCGCCGACGCGGTTGAGTGTCGCGAGATACCCCTCAATTGCATCCGGGACGATCAGACCCATCGCGGGTATTCTAGTCGGTACTCGGGATTCGAGGTTCTGATGTTCGAGCTGCCGAGTCCCGAGTCCCGAATCCCTAGAACTCCCGAACCTGACACTTTTGAATGCGCCACACCAAGATCATCGCGACCGTCGGACCCGCTTCGGATTCGGAGGACATGCTCGACGCGCTGATGGCCGCCGGCACCGATGTCTTCCGGCTCAATTTTTCCCATGGCACGCACGAGTCGCAGGCTGCGACGTTCTCCCGCATCCGCGCGGCGGCGCAACGCGCCCGGCGCGAGGTCGGGGTGCTCCAGGACCTCGGCGGTCCCAAGATTCGCACCGGGACGCTCGAAGGCGGACGGCCGATTCGGGTGAAGCCGGGTGAAGGCCTGGTGATCGAGACCGGCGACTTCCCCGGCCGGCCCGGGCATATCTCGACGTCGTTCGCGGCGCTCGCGCGCGCGGTCCGCCCCGGCGATCGGCTGCTGCTCGCGGACGGCAGCGTCGAGTTGCGTTGCGACTGCGCCGACGGCACTCGGATCGAGACGACCGTCGTCGAAGGCGGCGAGATCGGCGAGCACAAAGGGATCAACGCGCCGGGTGTCCCGCTGCCGACGTCTGCGATTACGCCGAAGGACATCGAGGATTTGCAGTTCGGGCTCAGTCTGGGCGTCGACATGATCGCGCTCAGCTTCGTGCAGAGCGCCGCCGACATCCGCCAGGCGCGCCAGTTGCTCGCCGACGCGCACGCCGCGGACGTCCCGCTGGTCGCGAAACTCGAGCGGCCGCAGGCGCTGGACCACCTCGACGAGATCTTCGACGTCAGCGACGCGGTGATGGTGGCCCGTGGGGATCTCGGGCTCGAGATGCCGCTCGAGCGCGTGCCGCGCGTGCAGAAGGACATTACCCAGCGCGCCAGGCGCCACGGCATCCCGGTGATCGTCGCCACTCAGGTGCTCGAGTCGATGACCGTCGAACCGCGGCCGACACGCGCCGAAGTCAACGACGCCGCCAATGCCGTGGACGATGGCGTGGACGCGATCATGCTGGCCGGCGAAACGGCGGCCGGTGCGTATCCGGCGCGCGCGGTGCAGACGCTCGACGCGATCATTCGCGATGCGGAGCTCATCCCGCGTGTGGAAACCGCACGGCGGATGTCCGACTCGCGGCACCACGATCACGCCCAGGCGCTGTGCGAAGCGGCGCTCATTCTGGCCAACCGCGGTGAAGCGCAGGCGATTGTCGCGGTGACGCGCGGCGGCACCACGGCACGCCGGCTGTCGGCCCTCCGGCCGCACGCCCCAATCATCGCGGCCACCGAACGAGGCGACACGGCGCGGCGGCTGGCGCTCTACTGGGGCGTGGTACCGCTGTGCATCGAGCTCGGCGAGAACCTCGAGGAGGCGAGCGCGCGCGTCGGCGTGCAGCTCGTCGAGCGCGGCGACGTGCCGGCCGGCGGGCCGGTCGTCTTCGTCAGCATCAGCGCCGACTTGACGCGCAGCGACGCGAACTACCTTAAGATCCTGAGGTTGTAAGGCGACGATGATCCTGAACCGATCGAAGTCACCCACGAAGACGCGAAGACACGAAAACGATCGATGTTGTTTCGTGGGTTCCTGCGTTCGTGGCGATGCGGCCAACCTCTAGATGCCCGCGCTCAGCTACACCACGATTGGTGTCGTCGTCCTTGCGTTCGTCGTCGCCGCCGTGGCGGTCCGGATCGCGCACGCGGTCGTCCATCGGCTGCTCGGCGCGCTCGAGATCGTCGGCTCCGAAAACCGCACGGCGGTTCATGCCCGCGCGCAGCAGCTGATTCGGGCGCTGACGTTCCTCGCCTACGGCGTCGCCGCGATCGCAAGCATCTCACTCGCCTTCGAGCGTCTCGGATATTCCGAGGCGGCCTGGCATCCGCGCGATCTCCTGCATTGGGCCGTGACGCACGGCGTCAACGTGGCCATCATCCTCGTCGGCGCCTTCATCGTCGTGCGCGCGGCCAACCTGGCGATCGAGCACCTGCAGTTCAAGCTCGCCCGGCGACACGCGACGACCGACCTCGAATGGCAGCGGCGTGCCGCCACGCTCAGCGGCATCCTGACCAGCCTGGTCACGGTCACGGTCGTGTTCGTCGGGATTCTGATGGTGATGCGCGAGCTGACCATCGACGTCGTGCCGATCCTGACCGGCGCCGGCATCGCCGGCCTGGCCATCGGCTTCGGCGCGCAGAACCTGGTGCGCGACGTCATCTCCGGCTTCTTTCTGATCCTCGAGGACCAGGTCCGCGTCGGCGATCTGGCTCGCATCAATGGCGTCGCCGGCAGCATCGAACAGATCAACCTGCGCACCATCGTGCTCCGGGACGTCGAGGGCGCGGTCCAGGTCTTTCCGAACGGCACCATCACGGCCCTCGCAAACCTCAGCAAGCAGTTTGCCTACGCGGTCGTCGACATGCGGGTGGCCTACAACGAAAACATCGATCGCGTGCTGGGGACCATCAGGGAGGTCGGCATCTCGATGGAGAAAGACCCGGTGTGGGGGCCTCTCGTCCTGGCGCCGCTCGACATCATTGGCATCGAATCGCTGGCCGACGGCGCCGCGACCGTCCGCGTGAAGTTCAAGACGCAGCCGCTCAACCAGGGCCGGATCGCCAACGAGCTGCGGCGGCGATTGATGGGGGTGTTCGTCGCGCGCGGGATCCGTCCGTATTCGGGATGAACGGACAGTCTGAAATCCGCAATTCCAATCCTGCGATTCCGCAATCCTGCCAGCCTGCAATCTCGTCCAAATCCCTATGCTAAAGTCACGCTCTATGCGCACGATTCTCATCTTCGTCTGCCTGGCCGCGCTCACGACGGCGTCGCCGTCCGCGCAGGCGCCGCGTTCGACGACCGCCGCCACCTTCACGGTGCCGGTCGTCTACCGCAAGCTGCCGAACGGCCTGCGTGTGGTGATCAGCGAGAACCACGCGGCGCCGGTCGTGGTCGTCGAGGTCATGTACCGCATCGGATTTCGCATCGAACCACGCGAGCGCACCGGGTTCGCGCACCTGTTCGAGCACCTGATGTTCCAGGGCTCGGAGCACGTCGGCAAGTTCGAGCACGTGCGCATCGTCAACGAGAACGGCGGCTTCTTGAACGGATCGACGCGATTCGATCACACGAATTACTTCGAGGTGATGCCGTCGAACGCGCTCGAACTGGCCTTGTGGCTCGAAGCGGATCGGATGCGCTCGCTGAAGCTCACGCCCAGAAAACCTGAAGAACCAGCAGGACGTCGTCAGCGAAGAGGTGCGCGTCAACGTGTTGAACCAGCCCTACGGCGCCTTCGAATGGCTCGGCCTGCCTCAGAAGGCCAACACCAACTGGTACAACGCCCACAACTTCTACGGCGACCTCTCGGATCTGCAGGCGGCGAACGCGGAGGACGTCAAGAAGTTCTTCGACACCTATTACGCGCCGAACAACGCCGTGCTGGTGGTGGCGGGCGACACGACGCCGGACGAAGTGATGAAGCTGGCGGAGAAACATTTCGGCGCGATTCCCTCGCGCCCGCTGCCGCCGCGTCCCGATATCGCCGAGCCGCCGCAGACCGCGGAGAAGACGTTCTCGGAAAGCGACAAGCTCGCACGCACGCCGGCGCTGGCGTTCGGCTATCACCTGCCGCAGCGGATGACGCGCGAATTCTTCGCGCTGACCCTTCTCGACCCGCTGCTGGTCAGCGACGAGAGCGCGAAGCTGTATCAGGCGCTCATCAAGGAGAACCAGGTCGCTTCAAACGTCTCGGGCGGATTCAACTACGGGCTCGGCAACAACTTCGACTACAACGGCCCGATGCTCTACACCTTCCGGGTGGACTACCGTCCGGATCTGAAGGGCGAGGACGTGCTGAAGGTCGTGGACAAAGTGATTGCGGCCGTTCAGGAGCACGGGATTACGGAAGAGGAGCTGAGGCAGGCGAAGGTGAACTTCAAATCGTCGTTTCTCGAGGGGCTCGAGAGCCAGTCCGGATTCGGCCGCGCGGATCTGCTCGCGGCGCTCGCGCTCTACGACGACGACCCGAACCGCATCAACACCATCCTCGCCGACCTGGAGAAGGTCACGACCGCGGAGGTGCAGGCAGCGGCGAAGAAATACCTCGTTCCATCCAACCGCACTTCGATCGATCGGCGGCCCGAAGGGGGTGCGAAGTGAAGCGTGTAGCCTGGTGCTGTGTGCTTTGTCTCGGGTGCTAGTGCCTGGGTGCTAGTGTCCGGTGCTGTGCGGCTGCTCGCGCTTGGTTTCGCGCTCACGGCGAGCGCCCAGAGCGAGCGCCCGGCTGTCGGACCCGAGCGCCCGTTTCAGCTGGCGCCGCGGCAGGAGCGGACGCTGCCCAACGGGCTTCGCGTCATCGTCACGCGCCAGACGGCGGTGCCCAAGGTGTCCGTCCTCCTCAGCGTCCTGTCCGGTTACTCGAGCGATCCGGCCGATCAGACCGGGCTCGCGGCGATGACCGCGGACCTGATCCAGGAGGGGACGAAGACGAAGAACAGCCGCCAGATCCGCCGGGATGCGTTCGGGATGGGCGGCTCGGTCACCGCCGCGGCGTCTCAGGACTTCACGACGGTCTCGGCGCGTGGCCTCGCCGAGTTCGCGCCGCGGCTGATCGATCTCGTCGCCGACGTCGCGATGAACCCGACCTTGCCGGAGGACGAGCTCGCGATTCTGAAACAGCAGCACCTGCAGGGCGTTCAGCAGCAGAAGGCATCGCCGCAGGCGCTCGCGAACCGCACGTTCCGGCAGGCGCTGTTCGGCGATCACCCGTACGCGCGCACCGCCGAGACGGAAGCCTCGCTGAAGCTGCTCGATCGCCCGAAGGTCGCCGCGTTTCATGCCGCGCACTACAAGCCGAACAACGCGTTTCTGCTGGTGGTCGGTGACGTCGATCCGGCCGCGACGTTCGCCGCGGTCGAGAAGAGCTTCGGCGGGTGGGGACGAGGCGATGTCCCCAAGCCGTCGTTTACCGCCATACCGGCGCTCTCGGGCCGGCGCCTCTATTTCGTCCAGCGCCCCAACAGCGTGCAGTCGTCGATCTCGCTCGGCAACGTCGCGATCAAGCGCGGCGATCCGCGCTGGTACGAGCTGACGCTCGCCAACACGGTCTACGGCGGCGCGTTCAACTCGCGCATCGTGCGGAACATCCGCGAAGAGAAGGGCTACACCTAC
Organism: uncultured Acidobacteriota bacterium; assembly: GCA_963792175.1. GTDB lineage: Bacteria > Acidobacteriota > Vicinamibacteria > Vicinamibacterales > CAVVIG01 > CAWBVG01. The sequence goes on along the minus strand of CAWBVG010000047.1, from coordinate 64,041 downwards.
TCGCCGGCCTCCATCATGACCGGCTTCGCCGACGCAGGCTTCTATCGATTTGCCGCGGACGTGCGCAACGACGTGACCGGGGCAACGCTCGACAGAAGTGTTCAAGGAAATCGACAAGCTGCGGGCGGAAGGCAGCAGCGGGGCGGAGCTGCAGGGCGCCAAGTCATACCTGCGCGGCATCTTCCCGATTCAGACCGCGACCCAGGGCGGTCTCGCGCAGGTCTTGAATACGGTGTATGTCTTCGGCCTGCCCAAGGACTATCCCGAGACGTTCGTGGGCAAGATTTCCGCCCTCACGCCGGAGCAGATCAAGAGCGGCGCCAATGCGCTGCTCGGCTCCGAGAACTCGGTCATCGTCGTCGTCGGCGACTATGCGAAGGTGAAAGATCAGCTCTCCGGGTTCAAGGACATCACGTTCTTCGACGTCGAAGGAAAAAAGACGTCGGCGCCGCAGTAGTCGGGTGAGCAACCAGTACCAGTTCGTCTCGCAGCTGGCGCGTCGAGGGAACGTGCGGCGAGGTGGCCGACATCCTGGCCGACCCGCTGGCCTTCGTGCGGTGGTGGCCGTCGGTCTATCTCGACGTCGTCGAGATGCGGCCGCCGGACGCGCGCGGTCTGGGCCGGCGCGTGCGGTTCCATACGAAAGGCTGGCTCCCGTACACGATTCTCTGGGAATCGGAGATCGTCGAATCGCGCTATCCGCACGGCTTCACGATCGTGGCGAGCGGCGGGTTCGAGGGACGCGGCGTCTGGACCTTCGAGCAGGATGGACCGTGCCGTCGACGTGACCTACGACTGGCGGCTCCGCGCGGAGAAGCCGCTCCTCCGCAATCTGTCGTTTCTGCTGAAGCCGCTGTTCGAGGCGAATCACCGCTGGGCGATGGCGCAGGGCGAAGAGAGCCTGAAGCTCGAGCTGCTGCGGCGCCGCGCATCCTCCGACGCTGCCCGCGTCAGCGTGCCGCCGCCGCCAGGGCCGGTCACGTATGCGGGCGTTGCCCTCATCGCCGGCGCCGCCGCGGTCGGTGCGGGCCTCGCGTATCTGATGATGCGCGCGAAACGCCGCCGCCGCTGACCGAGCGACGGTTTATCACGAAGACACGAAGGATACGAAGGTCACGAAGAAATGCTTCGAGCCTTCGTGAAAAGCCGTCATTACATCTCTTCGATATTCAACATCACGTCCGCGTGCTTCCAGGCCTCGCGGAACTGCTTCTCCGCCGCCTCGACCGCCGGCGTTTCCAGCGTCTTCCGCGACGCCAGCATCGTCTGCCACAGGCCGTAGAGCGATCGGCCGTTCTTCGGGTTGCGCGTGAGGTCGTCGCGGAAGGCTTGCTCGGCCTGCGGGAAACGCTTGGCGCGCAGCAGCGCGGCGCCGAGCGACTCGCGCGACGGATAGAACCAATCGGGCGGCTCGTTGTAATTGAGCATGTCTTCCTTGATGACGGCGATCCGCCACGCATCGATCGCGGCGGCCTCGTCGCGGCGCGCGCGCGCGATCCACGCGTCAAGCACGGCGTCGGTGACCTCGAGCATGTTCTTGGCCTTGTTGAACCCCCAGTCGCTCTCCGGCTTGATCGCCTTCCGCGCTTCGGCGTAGGCCCCGCGCTCTCGCTCGGCCTCGGCAAGATTGCCGCGGGCCGCGTGCGCGATCCCGCGGCCGAAATGCGAAAGCGTGACCAGCAGGGGAAACTTCGCATCCGCTGCCGGCAACTTCAGGACATCGTCCCACCGCGCGAACCGCAGCAGCACGAACAGCGTCTTCGCGGCGAATGGTTCGAGCATGGCCATCTCCGCGAGCGCAGGCGTCACGTTCGTGACCAGCTCGTCCGCCGCCTTCTTCGCCGTCGCGAACTGTCCCGACATCATGGCGGCGGATGCCAGGAAGTCGAGGTTGTGGTTGTAGTACATCGCCGGGTAGATGCCGGCTGGTTTGTTGGCGGCGATGTACGCGCGATCGACCTCCGCCGCCTTGGCATTGCTCGAGACAGCTGAGAGGTAATCGCCCGTTCGCATGTAGATGTGCGCCGGCATGTGGACCAGATGGCCGGCCGCCGGCACCAGCGTGTCCAGCCGCTTCGCGCTCTGGAGCGCGCGCTCCGGCGTCTTCGACGCCTCGACGGCGTGGATGTAGTAATGGTTGGCGCCGATGTGCTGGGGATCGCGGCGCAGAACGCTCTCGAGGACGGAGACGATCTCTTCGGTGCCCGCTGCTGGTGTGCCGGCGGGCGACCAGAGCTGCCACGGGTTCAGGTCCATCAGGCTTTCCGCGTAGAGCGTTGCGGCGTCGAGGTCGTCGGGATACCGACGCATGACGTTCCGCATGGCGTCCTTGTACTTCACAGCCAGCGCTTTCAGATCGGCCTTCGGATCGTCTGAATACCGCACGGCGAGCGCCTCGACATACGCGCGCTCGTTGGCCGGCGCGCCGCCGCAGGAGCGCCTTCGCCTGTTGCGCCTCGTCGTAGGCCGCCTTCTCACGCTCGGGATCGACGTCGAGGTTGATGTTGGGTCCAAGCGCCAGCGCGATGCCCCAGTGCGGCATCGGCGACGATGGGTCGAGCTCCGCGGCGCGGCGAAACGACCGGATGGCTTCGTCGTGGTTGAAGCCGTAGACGTAGGTCAACCCTTGATCGAAGAACCGTTGCGCGTCAGCGTTCTTCGTCGCGATCGCATGGTGCAGGCGGCCCAGGCCGGCCATCGAGCGTGGCCGGCGGCGCGACGGTCGCGGGGTGTTGGTGCTGCTGCGCCTGCAGGCCTGGCATCACGGTCAGAGCAAGCATGACCAACGGTCTGACGACGTTCATCGCTCCTCCTTCTGCTCCCAGAGCTTCAGCTCGTAAATGGACCACCAGTTCGCGCCGCGCCCTGTCTGTTGGATGCGCAACACGACCGTCTGGTTCCGAGGCAGATCCAGCGCGACTGACGGATGCAGGTCGTTGAACGCCACCGACTCCACGTACGGTTCGACGACGCTATCGTCGAACAACGACTTGCGAGACGCCCGTCGAGTCGGTCGAGTCGATCCTGAGCCGCTGAGGATAGTCGAGCACCGAACGGCCGCCGCCAACGATCTCGAGCCTGCGCAGATGCGCCGGCCGTGGCAGCCGCACCTCGACCCATTCGGTCCCGGCCTGACGTTCGCCCGTCAGCCATCGCGTGTCGAGGTTGGCGTCGAAGATCAGCGGCAGTCGCGATGGCTCGTGCGACGCGCGCATGTCGAAGGCCTTCGGATCGAGCAAGGTCAGGTTCGGAGCCGGCGGGGGCCGCGGGTCGATGTCCTTCAATCGCCACGCCCATGTACCGTCCGCGTCCCACGCCAGAACGGTCGTCAGGATGATCGGGTCAGCGAGGCCGCCGGCAATCGTGCGCGACGGCTGTCGCAGCAACGGATAGGTTGCCAGGAGTGCAGCGGCGACGAACGTCAGGAACGCCAGCAGGGTGGCGCGGCGCATGGATCAGTGCTTCTCCTGCTGTGCCCACATCTTCAATTCGTGAATCGACCACCAGCTGCCGCCGTGTCCGGTTTGCGCGATCCGCAGCATGCTCGTGTCGTTTGGCGCCAGATCGATGGCGATTGACGGATGCTGGTCGTGGAACGCCACCGATTCCACGTATCGATCGACCACGCTGTCATCGAACAGCGTCCGGATGGCGCCTCCGGAGTCGACCGAATCGACCGTGAGGTGCCGAGGATAATCGAGAAGCGTCCGGCCGGCGCCGACGATCTCGAGCCGGCGCACATCGGTCGGCCGCGGCAGCCGAATCTCGACCCACTCCGTGCCGGCCTGGCGCGCGCCGGTCATCCAGCGCGTGTCGAGGTTTCCATCGAAGATCAACCCGAGGCGCGTGGACTGTTCCGAGGCGTGCGAATCGAACGTCCTCGGGTCGAGCAAGGTCAGGCCCGCGGGTGCCGGAGGACTTGGGTCGAGATCTTTCAGCCGCCACGCCCACGTGCCCGGCCACTCGTGGGCCTCGGCGATCTGATCGCCGGCCGCCTGCATCTCCGCGGCGAGCCGCTGCGGCACCGCCTTATCGACGAACGTCGCCTCATGGAGCAGCACGTAACGGACGCCCGCCCGTCGGAGACCCCGCAAGACCTGCGGCAGTCCGCCCGGCTCGCGCAGGGGTGACTCGCGGACGCCGAGCAGTTCCTGAAGCTGCGTCGACCATCCCGAGTAGCCGTTCACGATCGGATGGCGATGCCGCAGCGCGTTGAGCTGGAACATCGTCGTCGCCGTTTGAAAGAAATTCAATTCGGTGATGTCGAGCTCGAGTACTCCGCCGGGCGGACTGTCGCGCAGCCAGGCGTACGCCACGCGGTCCCAGTTGTTGTCGCTCCACCCGGGGACTTCCTGAACGCCGACGCCATGTTGCCCCTCGACGACGATCACCGCTCCGAATGCGATCGCCGCGATGGCCGCCAACCGGCGCGGCAGCCGATTGAAGAGCCACGCGAAGCCGCCGCCCGCGAGCACCGACAGCGCGAGGACGACGATCGATGCCAGGCGCGCGGGTACGCGCATGCCGTTGAAGCCTGGAACGTAGTTGTAGAGCAGGAGGTACGGACGCCACGGGCCTGGCCCCATCGAAAGCCAGACGGCAAGCAGCGCCATCAATCCGTAGGTCGTCACCGTCCGCAATCGGTCGCCAGCCGGCGGCATTGTGCGGTCGCGCGCGGCGATAGCAGGCGCCGACGACAGCGAACACGATCACCGTGAAGCCGTGGAACAGCTGCCGCTCGCCCCCGCCGTCGGGGAGGAGGCCGCCCCAGTTCCACGCTCCGGCGGCAACTCGGAAGTAGTCCGCGAGGCGGGCGCTCAACCCGCCCAGCTGGCCGACATCGCGCGTGAAGCCCATGTCGCGTTGCAGCCGGATGTACACCAGCGCAATCGGCGCCATCACCGCCGCAATGGTCACGCCGGCAACCGCGAGGTCACGGAGGATTCGCGTCCGCGGCAGTCGTGGCCGCACGAGTTCGATGCCGATCACCACGCCGATCGGAAGGAGGAAGAAATACGTGTAGTAGGCATTCGAGAGCGCGGTGAGCAGGTAGGCTGCGGCAAACGCCGCCAGCCACCGGCGCGAGCCGGTACCCAGGTAGCGATGCAGCGCCAGCAGGCCGATGGGCATCCAGCCGCTCATCAGCACCTGCAGGTGCGACGTCTGCGCGAGCCGATACGGCGTCAGCGCGAAAGCGAGGCCGGACAACAGCGCAGCGGCCGTGCTGCCCCAGAGCGCGTGCGTCAGCAGAAACATCCCGAAGCCCGCGAGCACGTAGGATCCGATGTAGGCCACGTTGTAGGTGAGCACCGGGTTGCCAAACAGCCACTCGACGGGAGCCGTGAAGATGGCGACGCCGAGCATGTGCTCCGAGTAGGCCAGCGCCCAGCGGTGCGGGAAGAAGAACGGCGGATCCCAGAGCCCGCGCAACCCGTGCAGGAAGCGGTCGGCGTCCCAGGCCAGAACCGTGGTCAGAATGATCGGGTCGCCGAGGCCGCCGGCAATCGTGCGCGCGGGGTGTCGCAGCAGCGGATAGGTGGCCATCAATGCCACCCCGACAAAGAAGGCGAATGCCGCCGCGGTGTGGCGACGAGTCATGGCCCGGCAGGCACCGTGCAACTCCATCTGCATTCGAACGGCATGCATCCCCGCTGGCTGCGTTGCTCCTCCCTCAAATATTCCGATATTCTCAGTCGTCACGCCTTGCATGGGGCGCCTCGCCGTCTCGGTGCGACGATGGAGTTGCACCACGGGCTGCTAGTGCTCGAGCAGCGCCTTCAGCGACGCGAGCGCGCGTTCCCAGCCGACGCCAATCACTTCGTAATAGCGCCGCCAGCGCGGCGTTTCCTCGAAACCGCTCTGCACGACGTGCACGTGCGTGGCACCGCCCGGCTCCGCTCTCAGGGAGACCTCCAGCGCCATCGGTCCGATGGGATCGCCGTCCGGCGGAAGCCAGAACGCGTCTGCGACGAAAAAGCCCTCGCCGACCTGACATTTCACGACCGTGCCCCGGAAGACGCCGCCGAGGCGGCCGAGGATGTCGTCGTGGAAATCGGTCGGTGGCCACTCAATCGCGTAGACGCCGAGCGCCCGCGGCGTCGTCACCGAATGCGACGCCTGCCACCAGGCGTGAAGCGTCTCGTGGTCGAAGAACGCTTTCATGACCCGGCCGGGAGGCGCGGCGATCACCGCGCTGACATCGAGGTGGGGAGACGCTGTCATCTGGTGATTTGGTGATTTGGTGGTTTGGTGATCGATGTGGGATTGGGTGATTGCCGGGATTGGGTGATGGATCTGACTGAGTGATTGCAGGATTGCCCCATTTGCTGCGATCGGGTCATTCCGGTCCAATCACTCAATCACCCAATCCCGCAATCCACCAACGATCACCCAATCACCTAATCACCAAATCACCAAATCGCTCGGCGTCATTGCCCAGGCGCTGTCGACCGTGAACGGTCCGCCCGAGCCCGGGTCACCATGTCTTTCACTTCCCGCATCAGCGTCGGCACGTGATACGGGATGCCGTCCTTGATCGTCCACTCGATGCCGCCGCCGTGGGCGTTCTGGGCCTTGTCGCCCCGGCCGATCGGCGCGTAGTTGGGCGCCGGCTTGCCGTTGAGCAGCATGACATCGGCGCCGTACGGGCTCAGCAGCTTGAGGTTCTCGAGCGGGTTGCCGTTGACGACGAGGAGATCGGCGATGAAGCCTTCGCGCACCTTGCCGAGCCGATCCTCCATGCCGATCAATTTCGCGCCGTTCCACGTCGCGTGCTCGATCACTTCGAGCGGCTGGAATCCCGCTTCCTCGTGCAGCTCGAGCTCCCGCGAGATGCCGAAGCCGTACATCGAGTAGATGTACCCGGCATCGTCTCCGGTCGTGACGAGGCCGCCCTTCCGGGCGAACTCGCGCACCGCGTCCATCCAGATGCGGTACTGCTGTTTCCACCGCGACTCCTGGGTGCTCGTCCAGCCGAAGAAGTACGACCCGTGGTTTTCGACCGAGCCCTCGAAGTACTTCTGCATCGACGGGTGGAGGTAGTCGCGGAACCACGGCTGGTTCTGCGCGCGCATCAGGTCGCGGCTGGCCTCGTAGATCGAGAACGTCGGATCCCACGCGACGTGGCGCTCCACCATCCGGTCGATGACCTTGTGCAGCTTCGCCGGGTCGGCCTGCGCGTACAGCTCGCCAGCGCGGCCGAAGCGGTGGATCTCGTTCGAGTAGTTCATCTCCGGCGGGAACGCCTGGATGCCGGGCAGCGCCGCGTCGGCGACACCGTAGAAATGTTCGATCGAGTTGACGCCCAGGTCGATGTAGTCGTCGGCGGTGGTCTCTTCGACCGCGATGTGCGTCGCCGTGCGCAGCCCGAGGGTGTGGGCCTCGTCCATGATCGCCTCGAGCTGATCGCGATCCATGCCGATGATCTTCAGGCCGTCGGCGCCCTTCTGCTTCATCTCGCGGATCCACGCACGGATCTCGGCGGGCGCTCCGGTGCGACCCTTGCTGACGAACGGGTACACCAGAATCCGGGGCGCGACGATCGTGTGCGCGTTGCTTTCCGCCTGCCACTTCTTCGACTTCTCGAAATCGCCGCCGACTTCACGCGCCGTGGTCACCCCGGCGGCGAGGTAGAGGTTGCGCTCGTACTGAATCGGCTGCGGCATGCCGGGCTGACGCTCTTCATGCCAGTGCATGTGGGCGTTGACGATGCCGGGCATCACGTACTTGCCGGCGGCGTCGATCACCGCGTCCGATGCCGCCGCGAGCGGCGGGCGAGTCAGGCGACCCGGTGATGGACGTGATCAGCCCATCCTGTACGATGATGTCCACCGGTCCGTACGGCGGCTTGGCGTTGCCGTAGATGACCATGGCATTCCTGATGACGAGACGACGCGCCGTTCGTGCGTGAATCGACGGTGTCGACTGGACCTGCTGGGCGGCAGTGGATCCGAGTGTCGCCAGTGTGACGAGTGCGAGTCCTGCAGCGAAGACCTTCATGAGAGCGGCAGCTCCTCCGGGCTCGGGCCGACGTGTGATGGTAAAGTGCCTATATGTCGCAGCCGTTAGCGTACTTGAACCAGGCGTTTCTCGAAAGCGGAGACGCACGTCCCATTCGCATTCTGGCCGAGTACCTCGAGCCGCTCCGCCGCTTCAAGCAGCAGAAGATCCAGGACACGGTGGTCTTCTTCGGGTCGGCGAGAGTCGATAGCCGCGAACGCGCGGAGCGGGCGCTGTCGACGCTGCGCGCGCGCGGCGAACGCGACGCCGACGAACAGTACCAGAAGGAGCTCCTGAAGAGCCGCAAGGCGGTCGAGTGGGCCAAGTACTACGAGGAGGCGCGCGAGCTCGCCGCCATGCTGACGGCCTGGAGCCTGACGCTCCCTTTCGAGAACCACCGGTTCGTCGTCACGTCGGGCGGCGGCCCCGGCATCATGGAAGCCGCCAATCGCGGCGCCCGCGAGGCCGGCGGCAAGACCATCGGCCTCAACATCCGGCTGCCGTTCGAGCAGGGGGCGAATCCGTTCATCACCGAAGGCCTGCACTTCGAGTTCCATTATTTCTTCATGCGCAAGTTCTGGTTCGCGTACCTCTCGAAGGCGCTGGTGATTTTTCCCGGCGGCTTCGGGACGTGCGACGAGCTCTTCGAAATCCTCACGCTCGTGCAGACCGACAAGCTCTCCAAGAAGATCGGCGTCATCCTCTACGGCCGGGAGTACTGGGACCAGGTGCTCAACGTGAAGCCGATGGCCGAGTGGGGCGCCATCGCCGACAAGGACATCGAGCTGCTGCACTACGCCGACACGCCGGCCGACGCCTTCAATCAGCTGCGCCGGCATCTCGAGGCGCACCACATCGAGCCGGACAAGCCGGCCAAGGCGCCGGGCCTGGCGATCACGCGCGGCTGAACGCTGATACAAACGACGGTTTATCACGAAGACACGAAGTTCACGCAGGACACGAAGAATCTTTCTTTAAGACAAGGCTTCGTGATCTTCGAAATCTTCGTGCCTTCGTGATAAACCGTACACAAGCATGGACACAGAGACGCGAAAGAAGCTCATCGATCGATACAAGGACGGTTACCGGGTGGTCGCTGAAGCGCTGGTCGGCGCCACCGACGAAGAACTGGATGGGCGGCCGGCGCCCGGCAAGTGGTCGGCGCGCGAGATCGTGCACCACCTGGCCGACAGCGAGATGACAGCGGCCGTCCGGTTGCGGTTCGTGGTCGCCACCGACTCACCGCGAATTCAAGGCTACGACCAGGACGAGTTCGCGCGCCGGCTGCACTACGATCGGCCGACCGAAGCGTCGCTGGAGCTCTTCAAGGCCGCGCGCCGCGCGACCGCGGAACTGATGGAGCGGATGACCGAGGACGAATGGTCGCGCGAGGGCACGCATAGCGAGCACGGACGCTACACGCTGCCACGGTGGCTCGAGATCTACGCCGACCACGCGCACAAGCACGCCGAGCAGATCCTCGTCGCCCGCGACGCGGCACGCAGGCGGTAATCCTGCAATCTGGTGATCGGGTGATCTGGTGATTTAGTGATCGTTGGTGGATTGGGTGATTGGTTGGTTGGTTGATTGCAAATCACCAAATCATCACAATCACGCAATCTCCCAACGATCACCCAATCACCAAATCACCCAATCACCAGATCATCGGTGCCGCTTGCGCGAGCGCCATCGTCGCCCAGCCGGTGGCCCAGGCGCTGATCCACTGGTCGCCCGCGTACGGAAAGCCGCTGTTGAAGTAGGCCTGGAACTTCGGCGAGCGGCTCGTGACCCGCCACGATCCGTTCTCGGCCTGCGTCGCCAGCAGGAATGCCACGCCCTTGGCGTACACCGGATCGCTGGCGGACATGCCCGCCTTGGCGAGCGCGTACAGCGACTGCCCGGTGGCATACGCATCCGGCCGCAGCGCGTCGATCTGGCGCCAGCCGCCATCGCTCTGCTGGGCCGCGGCGATCGCGGCGGCCAGCGGCTTCAGCGTCGCGGCGTCGGCGCCGGCCCAGTAGAGGCCGAGAAGGCGCATGTTGCGCTCTTCTGATGTGACGGGCGTCGCCGCAAGCAGCCATTGCCGGGCTTTCGCGATGCGCGCGTTCATCTCCGCCGCGCGTCCTGGCGGGCCGAAGACTTTCAGCGATCGCACGCACAGTGCCGTGCGCGTGATGAAGCCGTCCTCGGCGGGAGGTCGGCTTTGGACGCCGCCGACCAGATACCACGAGCCGTCGGCCATCTGCGACGCGGCGATATCGGCGACGAGCGCGTCGGTGGCTCGATTGGCGGGATAACCCATCGCCGCCAGTGCGGCGAGCGACGAGGCGAAGATCTCCGGGACGCCGATGTCCATCCGTTCATACAACAATGCCGGCGGCGGTCCGCTCCCGAGCATCTTGACGCGTTCGACGGCCGCCTTCGGATCGAACCGCAGACCCTTCGTGCGCAGTTCGGCCGCGGCGAAGTCGGCGATGTTCTGGTGATGGCAGGAGATGCAGCCGCTCGTCTCGAAGAACTTCTGGCTCGACGATTCCAGCAGCGCCATGCTGCGCTCGGTCGCGGCTTTCACGTCGACCGCGCGCGTCGTCGCGGGCGGCGTGGTGGCGGTCTCCGCGGTCCGAGCGACCTTCAGCAGTTGCAGACCGGCCGGCGCTCCGACCTTGCGCGCCCAGTCGGCGGCGGTTTCGCCGGCATGGCTCTGGACAGCGACGTTCGCGCCGTGATCGAGCAGCATCCGGATGACGACCGGATTCTGGTGGTTGGTCGCGACCGCCAACATCAGCGGCGTCATATTGCGCGAGTCCTTCGCGTTCACGTCGGCGCCCGCCTCGAGCAGCGTCTGCACGACCTCCCGCGAGGCGAGAGGCATCGCCATGAGGAGTGGCGTGAAGTTGTGGAGTGCGACAGGCCCGCTTTTCGGATCCTCCCCCGGAAACAATCCGAGGGTTTCTGTCACGGCATTCACGTTCGCGCCCTTGCTCAGCAGCAGCTTCGTCGCCGCGACGTTCGCGTAGCCAGCTGAGAGCAGCAGCGGCGTCAAGGTGGTCGCCCCCACCGCGTTGACGTCCACGCCCGCGTCGAGCGCGATGCGGATCGTGCCGAGATCGTTCCCCACTGCCGCGGCCGTCAGGAAGGTGTTTCCGAATGCGTCACGTGCCTTGAGATCAGCGCCCTTCGCGACCAGATACCGCACGATCTCAGCGGACTGGTCGCTCATCGCGGCGATGAACAGCGGCGTGCGTCCCTGCTTGCTGGCGAGGTTGACGTTCGCGCCGCGCTCGACCAGCAGCCGGACCTTCGCGATGTCGACGGCGGCGATCATCAGCGCCGTGGTTCCGAACGCATTCTGCGCGTTGACGTCCGCGCCTTTGTCCAGGAGCAACTTCGTCGCCTCGAGCGAGCCGACGGCGGCAGCGTAGAGCAGCGGCGCGTCGCCCTGCTCGTCCCTGGCATTCGCGTCCGCGGGCGAGGCGACGAGGGTCCTCAAGCGGGCCAGATCGTTCGCGCGCACCGCCGCGTAGACGTCGTCGCTCTGCGGCGCCGCCGACTGCAGGGCCTTCCCGGGCGCGAGGCACAATCCCACCACGGCCACCGCCAGCGCGGCGTATTTCGACATCGGCGCTCCTTGTCAGAGTGAGAGGCGAGGATTATCGCCGATTTCCGGGAAGAACGAAGGGAGAATCTGGTGATCGGGTGATCTGGTGATTTGGTGATCGCTGGATGATTGATCGGTTGATTGATTTGGTGATTGATCGGGTGATTGAGAACACCAGAAACGAAGCCGCCAACAATCACCAAATCGTCCAATCACCCAATCTCTCAACGATCACCCAATCACCAAATCACTCAACCACCAAATCGCAGCCGCCGCTTTAGGTGTACAGGAGGAAGTGCTCGCGGACCTTGAGGAATGCGGCGATGTCCGCCTCCCACGACCGGGCGATGTCGCGCGCCGGCACGCCGGCGTCAATCTGCTCGCGCAACTGCGACGATCCCGCCAGGCAGTCGATCGGCATCTTGTCGAACTCGTACTCGTAGGGCGGATCTTTCCAGCGAAACACATCCGGATCCGCGGCTCGGAACGCTTCAATCAGCGCGACGCCCGCTTCGACCGCCTGGAACGTCCGGCGATCGAGAACGTGGACCTGGCAGCCGGCGCAGCCCTTGCCGGCGTGCTTGTGAAACGTCGGCTCGAACAGCGCCGGCCGGAAGAACACGCCCGGCATCGCGCGGCGGTTCATGCCCTCCGCGAATCGTTCGGCGATCACCCACGGTGCGCCGATCAATTCGAACGGCCGTGTCGTGCCGCGGCCTTCCGAGACGTTCGTCCCTTCGAACAGGACGCCGCCGGGATACACGGTGGTCGTGTCGAAGGTCGGGATGTTCGGCGAGGAAATGATCCACGTCAGGCCGGTCGCGTCGAAGTACATGTCGCGCCGCCAGCCGTCCATCGGGATCACCTCGAGCTCGGCGCCGATGCCGAAGTGATCGTTGAACAGCCGGGCGATCTCACCGATCGTCATGCCGTGCCGCATCGGGATCGGGAACATGCCGACGAACGATTCGAAGCCGGGCGCGAGCACCATGCCTTCGACCTGCGCGCCGCCGATTGGATTCGGGCGATCGCAGACGATGACCGGCAGCCCGTGCGCGCGCGCCGCCTTCAGGCAATTGGCCAGGGTATAGATGTAGGTGTAGATCCGGACGCCGACGTCCTGGAGGTCGATGACCAGGAGATCCAGGCCCTCGAGCATCTCAGCCGTTGGCTCGCGCGTCTCGCTGTAGAGCGAGTAGACCGGAACGCGGCGTGCCTCGTCGTGCCCATGCCGCGTCTCGATCATGTTGTCCTGGACGTCCGATCGGAACCCGTGCTGCGGGCCGAAGATGGCCGCCAGGGTGGCGTTCGATGCGCCGATGCGGTCGACGATGTGCTGGAGCTGGCGGTCGACGGACGCCGGGTTACAGACGACACCCACGCGCCGGCCCGACAGGCGACCCGAGGCCAGCAGGCGCTCGGATCCCGGAATTACAGGCATTTCGCGATTATATGTGTCCTGTCTTGCGTCTGACGCGGACGCGTTGATAGACTACCCCGCGTTTGGTGGTCAGCCCCGCCTGCTTCGCCCGCGCCGAGAGCCGATCGAGCCTCTGTTTCGACTCGCTCCCTCCCCGTGATAGTGCAGCCGACGTGCAGCCACCGAGGATTGGCATCGACGCACGTTAGCGGCTGGTGCAAGAGGAGAGTGTGATGGGTCGAAGGCTTTACGTCGGGAATCTTCCGTACACGACCGGGGAAGCGGAGCTGCAGGAGCTGTTCAGCAAAGCGGGAACGGTCGAATCGGTCCGCGTCATGCGCGACGCGGCGACCGGCCGGGCGCGCGGCTTTGCGTTCGTCGAGATGGCGACGGACGAAGAGGCGCAGAAAGCAGCCAGCGAGCTGAACCAGTACCAGATGGGCGGCCGCGCGCTCACGGTCAACGAAGCGCGTCCGAAGCCCGAGGGCGGATTCGGCGGCGGCGGCGGGGTACGGCGGCAACCGGGGCGGCGGCGGCGGTGGCGGCGGACGTCGCGAGCCGCGCTGGTAAGCGCGCCTTCGATCAGCACTGCACAGGACAACGATGAAAAACTGGTCCAAAGGCGATCGCGTCGCCCAGCCCACCTACGGGGCCGGCACGCTCGTCGAAGTCAACGAGCATCACACGGTGATCGACTTCGACGAGCACGGTCGCAAGGTCTTTGCGACGCGGCTCGTCGTGCTCCAGGCGAGCAACGAACCGGCTCCGCACAAGGCCGCCGTTCGCAAACGCGCGGTCAAGAAGAAGAAAGTTGAAAGTTAAAAGTTAAAAGTTAAAACCAGAGAAGACCGTCAAAAAGCCACAGCGAGCAAAGCGCTCTCTGTGGCTTTTGGCTTTGTGTTGTGGCTTTTGACCTTTGACCTTTGACCTTTGACTTTTAACTTTTAACTTTTAACTTTTAACTTTCGCGACCACGTCGCCCGCAAGGTAATAGTGAACGGCGGGCGTGATGACGAGCGAAAGAACCATCGACGCCAGAATCCCCCCGATCACCGCAATCGCCAACGGCTGCAGCATCTGAGAACCGGCGCCCCAGCCGAGGGCGAGCGGGATCATCCCGGCCATCGTCGCCAGCGCCGTCATGAGGATCGGCCGCAGGCGCCGTTCGCCCGCCTGGATCATGCTGTCTTCCGGCGACAGCCCCTCCGCCCGGAACCGTTGATCCGCGTCGAGCAGCAGAATCCCGTTCTTCGCGACGATGCCGATCACCATGATCAGGCCCATGAACGACGACAGGTTGAACGTCGTCCGCGTGAGGAGCAGCGCGAGAAACACGCCGATCGTCGACAGCAAGGCCGAGGCGATGACCGCGATCGGCGCCGCAAACCCGCCGAACTCGAACAGCAGCACCGTGAACACGAGCAGGACGGCGAGGACGAGCACGATCATCAGATCGTGAAACGAGCGCTGCTGCTCGGCGAACGCGCCGCCGTACTCGACGCGAATCGCCGGCGGCAGGTGGAGGTCGGCGACCGCGCGCTGGACGGCGGCGACGCCGGCGCCGAGGTCGACCCCCTCGAGCCGCGCCGTGACCGTGACGTTGCGCTGCAGGTTCTCGCGGCGCACCTCGGTCTGGCCGGGAATCTCCTCGACGGTGGCGAGCGTGCCGAGCGTGCCGGTCCGGCCGGTTCCGCTGACCAGCAGCGTGTTCTTGATCGCGTCCACCGACGATCGCGTCGATTCGGGAAAGCGCACGCGAATCGTGTACGGGCGGTCGTTCAGCACCACCGGTGTCGGCGCCGGTTCGCCCTGCAGCATCGCGCTGATGTCGAGCTCGATCTCCTGCGGCGTGAAGCCGGCGCGCGCCGCCATCGCCTGATCCACCCTGAACATCGTCGCCGGACCGCTGATGGTGTTCTCGATGCCGTCGAGGACGTCGACGACGCCGGGAAGTTTCTTGATCTCCTCGCCGACCTTCGGCGCCCACGTCTTCAGGAGCGCCGGATCCTGCGAGAACAGCTTGATGGCAATCGGCTCGGGGACGCTCGTCAGGTCGCCGATCATGTCCTGCAGCAGCTGAACGAATTCCACGTCGAGCGCCGGATAGCGTTCGTTGACCTTCTCCCGCACTTCGGAGATCACCTCGTCGCTGGCGCGCGACGCGATCGCGCTTCAGCTTCACCGCGATGTCGCCGGTGTTCGCCTCGGTCACCGCGGCCAGCCCGAGCTGCAGACCGGTCCGCCGTGACGTGCTCTCCACTTCGGGAGTCGCCCGCAGAATCTGCTCGACACCGGTCATCACGCGATTGGTATCGTCGAGCGACGAGCCGGCCGGCATGATGTAGTCGAGGATGAACCCGCCTTCGTCCATTTCCGGCAGCAGGTCCGAACCCAGCAGGCGGTAGGCGCCGAACGCGGCGGCCACGACGAGCAGCGTTCCCACGACGAGCGCGGTCGGCCGGGCAATGGCCGTGCGGAGCGTCCGCTCGTAAGCGGCCATGACGCGCGGCGGCACGCCGTGCGCGCCGCGCCGCGTGCTGGAGTGCTGGTCGATTCGGGCTGTCGGGCTTCGCCGCCCGACCGGCGGCGGATGAAGAAGTGGCTCAGCGTCGGCGTCCACGTGAGCGCGAGCGCCAGCGACGTCAGCAGCGCCATGCCGACGGTGACCGCCAGCGCTCTGAAGAACGTGCCGGTCACGCCGGTAATCGAAATCAGCGGCAGGAAGACGACGATCGGCGTGATCGTGGATCCGATGAGCGGCACGCGGATTTCCGCGATCGCGCTGCGAATCGCTTCGGCGCGATCCTGCCCGGCGTCGCGATGCATCACGATGTTCTCGACGACGACGATCGCGTCGTCGATGACCAGGCCGACCGCGGCGGCCAGACCGCCCAGCGTCATCAGGTTGAAGCTTTCGCCGAGCGCGCGCAGCACGATGAACGTCACCGCGAGCGTGGCCGGAATGACCAGGCCGGCGACGAGCGACGTGCCCCAGTCGCGCAGGAACAGCACCATGATCAGCGACGCCAGGATCAGGCCGATCAGCACCGCATCGCGTACGCTCTTGATCGAGTCGTTGACGAGATCGGACTGGTCGTAGAACGGCTGCAGCTCGATGCCCTTCGGCAGCGTGCGCCGGATGTCTTCGATCTGCGCGTGGACCGCGTCAGCGACGGTGGCCGTGTTGCTGTCCGGCTGCCTGAAGACGTTGAGGAGGACCGCCCGCTTGGCGTTCGCCGTCACCGCGACGTACATCGGCTTGGTCGACGCTTCCACGGCCGCGACGTCGCCGATGCGGATTGGCGCGCCGAGCGGTGTGGTCTTGACGACGATCTCCGACAGCTCTTCCTGCGACCGCGCCTGACCGCTGACGAGGCTCAGCACGAGCTGGTGCTTGTCTTCGTACAGACCCGGCGAATCGATCAGGTTGCTGCGCCCGATCGCGTCCAGCAGGTTGGGGACCGTAATCTGGGTCTGCAGCAGCTTCGCCGGGTCCGGGCGGATTTCGAACTCGGGGACCTGGCCTCCTTGAACGACGATGGTCGACACGCCGTTCAAGCGGTTCAGCCGCGGTTTCAGCTCGTAGGTGGCGAGCTCCCATAACCGCGTCTGCGGCACGTTGTCCGAGGTGAGGCTGTAGCCCATGATCGGAAAAGCGGCGAACGTCAGGCGATTGGTGGTGATCTTGACGGTCGACGGCAGTTCCGGCTGGACCTGCGCGATCGCGGCGTTCACGCGCGTCAGCGTCTGGAACATGTCGACGTTCCAGGAGAAGAACAGATCGATTTCGGCGGTGCCGCGGCTGGTGGTCGACCGGACGACTTCGAGGCCCTGCACGCTGTTGACCGCCTCTTCGAGCGGGCGCGTGACCATGACCTGCATCTGATCGATCGGCGCGACGCCGTTGTCGACGCCGACGAGAATCCGGGGAAAGTCGACTTCCGGAAAGACCGCGACCGGAATCGTGGTCGCAAGGTAGACGCCGACGGCGACGAGCGTGAGGATGACGAAGATGATCGGCTTGCCGTGGCGCGCCGTCCAGTGCTCGCTCAATTCTTGCCCTCTTTCTCGTCCTCTTCCTTCTCGCCGGCGGCCTTTTCTCCAGGCTTCATGATCCGGACCTGCGACTTGTCCTCGAGGCCGACGCCGCCCTCCTTGATCACGCGCTCGCCGGGCTCGACGCCGGTCACCTGCACCATCTCGGGCTCCCGGGCGCCGACCTGCACTGGCCGGTCGTGCGCGATGTTCTTGTCGTCCACCACCTTGACGATGGTGGCGCCCTCGTCGTCCGCGAGGATCGCTGAGGCGGGCACGAGCGTGGCGCCGTCGATGGTTGCGGCGATGATCGAGACGTGGACCGACTGTCCGGCGCGCAGGCGCTCGCCAGGATTGTCCGCCTGCACCCAGACCTGCACCGTGGTGCTGTTCAGATCGGTCGCGGGACTGACCACCACGACCCGGCCGGCCACCGGCTCGCTGCCGTCGGACGGCGTCATCGTCGCCGCGGCGCCGACCTTGATGTCCTTCGCCTGGTCCTGCGCCATGTTGATGCGCGCCACGATTTTCGACACGTCCATCACGGTGAGGAGGGGCGCGCCGGTGGTGGCCATTTCGCCCGGATAGAGCGGCCGGTCGGTGACGACGCCGTTGAAGGGGCTGCGGATTTCGGCGTAGGACGCCATCGCCTGCGCGCTGGTCAGCCGGCCGCGGGCCGACTCGACCTGCGCCTGCGCGGCGCGCAGCTGCTCCTGTTTGCCGACCGTCTCGAGCGCCTGCAGGTGTTGCATGCGCGCTGTCGTACGCCGCCTTCGCCTGCGCGTACTGCACCTGCGCCTCGTCCACCTGTTTGTGCGGCAGCGCGCCTTCCTTGAACAGCTGTTGCCGGCTGTCGAGCAGTGTTTTCGCGGCGTCGAGCGTTTCGCGCGCGGCGTCGACGTCCGCCTGCGCCTTCGTCACCTGTTCCGGCACGCCGACGCCGGTGGTGGCGCGGAGGTTCGACTCCGCCTGCACGAACTGGCCGCGGCTCTCCTGGGCGGCGCCGACGAGATCGCGTGTTCTCGAGTTCGGCGAGGAGCTGGCCCGCCTTGACGTGATCGCCGCGATTGACCAGGAAGCGCCGGATCGGGGCGCTGATCTTGGGGACGATGTTCGCCTGTTCACGCGGAAACAGCACCGCGTCCGCGTTGACGATGACGCGAATGCTTCCCTTGATCGCCGGCGCCACTTGCACCGGCGCGACCGGTTTGGATTCCGGCTCGGCTTTTTTGCAGCCGATCGCGACGAGGCCGAGCGCGGCGCAGCCGGCGAGTCGAATGATTGTCGTCATGATTACAGCGTCCCGGTAAGCGTCTGCAGTGCAGCCAGTGCCACGCGATAGCGCACCAACCCGTCGTCGTAGGCGTTGCGCGTCTGAATGAGCGTCGTCTGCGCATCCACGACCTCGAGAACGCTGACTTCACCGGCCTGATAGCGCAGCAAGGTCAGGCGGAGGCTTTCGGCGGCGAGATCGAGCGACTGGCGCAGCGTCGCCACCTGGTCGCGCGCGACCTCCGCCTCGCGATGGAACGTGCTGACGTTGGCCTGCAGCTGCCGCTGCGCGAGCGTCAGCTCCGCCTTCGCGGCGCTCACCCGAAGGTGCGCCTGACGCAGCTTGCTCTGCGCCGCGCCCCAATTGAAAATCGGCACGTTGAGCTGAATCTGTGCGACCGAGCCGAGCAGGTTGTGTCCTTCCGGATCCGTGGTCGCGAATTGGTTGGCGTTGATGCCGTAGAAATAGTCGAACGACAGCGACGGCAGCACGCCGCCGCGCGCGACGCCGACGCCGAGCGTCTCCTGCTGCACGGACGCTTCGGCCGCGCGCACGTCGGGGCTCGACGAGATTGCCTGCGTCTTGACGTCCGTCAGCGCGGGCAGTGGCGGGATCTGCTGCAGATCGTCGACCACGGTGAACTGATCGCGGAAATCGGTGAAGACGAGGACCGACAGCCCGAGCCGGTTTCTCAGCACGGCCAGCTCGGCCTCCTGCTCGTCGCGCATTCGCTGATTGACCTGAATCTGCGCTTTGACGACGTCCGAGTGCGCGACTTCGCCGCCTGCCTCCTCGCGTTGTGCGATATCCAGAAAATCCTGCGCCTCGCGCAACGCCTGCCGCGCGCTGGCCAGCTTCCGCTCGGCGGCGACCAGCGTGTAGTAGTTCGTCACGATCGTCGCGACCAGGCCGCGCGCGGCGACGTCCGCCTTGGCGCGGGCGACCGCTTCGGCGGCCGCGGCGCCGCGGTACTCCGACCACTTCCCGAGCGAGAACACGTCGCCGTGCACATTGAGCCAGGTCGCGTACACCCTGGGTCCGTCGTTCGGCACCCAGATACCGGACGGCGTCCCGTTCGGCTCGGTGTAAATGAACTGGCTGAACCCGTTCAGCGACGGGATCAGCGCAGCGCGCGCCTGCTTGCGATCTTCGGTCGCCAGATTCGCGGCGAGCTGCGCCTGCCGGAACAGCTGGCTGTTCGCGCGTGCCTGAGCCAGCGCGTCCTGCAGCGTGAGTGGCGGGCCGCCTGCCGGCTGCGCGTACGCCGGCGCTCCGAGAGCGAACGCGATCAGAACGGCGGCGGCGCGCAGACGGTGTACACCATGCATCGATCGGCTCATTTCATCGTGTAGACGAGCACCCGGAACGTCCCGACGACCGGTTTCGGACGCGTTTTCGATCCCGCGGGTTGAGGTTCGTAGTCGGTCGCGGCGAGATAGATGGTATGCGTTGTCGGGTCGAGCGCCATCGTGCGCGCACCCGGCCGCGTCTTCAAGGTCTGTACCACCTTCAGGAGCGTTGGCGACTCCTCGCGGGCGATGGTGACCGTACCCGATTCACCGTCCGAGGTGAACGCCAGCTTGTTGGCAGGGTCGAACCACGTGGAATCGACGCCCGCGCCGACCGGCACGCTGTAGACCATCTTGCCGTTCGTGCTGTCGACCATGAGCATCAGCTTGTTGTCGCAGCCGATGAACAACCGGTGATTCGCCGCGTCGAAGGCCATGCCGGTCGCCGCCTCGCCCGGGGCAATCGGCCAGGTGTCGGTCACCTTGTGCGTGGCGGTGTCGATGACCTTGATGGCGTTCAGATCCTCCATGTTGACGTAGACTTTGCCGGCTTTCGAGTCGGCTTGGCCCGACTCGGGCTTGCCCTCGAGCGGCACCGTGGCGACCACCTTGCCCGATTGCGCGTCGATGACGGTCGCCGACTTGCCGCGGCCGTTGAACGCGTACACTTCCTTGCGCGCCGGCTCGTAGAGGATTGCGTCGGGATTTTCGCCGGTGTCGACCTTCTGAATCAGTTTGAGCGTCTTGAGGTCGATGATGCCGACCTTGTTCTCGCGCCCGTTGCTCGAGAAGCCGCGTCCGAGATCGGCCGCGATCGCGAAGCCGTGGACGCCGGGCGTGTCCGGGATATCGCCCACGACTTTGCCGGCTTGCGTATCGATGACGGCGATGTGGGTCGCGTGACTCACGTACAGGCGGTGCGCCGCGGGATCGACCGAGAGATAGTCCCATCCGCCCTCGCCGCCGATCGAGATTTCCTTGGAGAAGTGGTACGGACCATCCTGAGCTTGCAGGCCAGTCGCCGCCACGGCGGCGAGTGCTGCGACGAACAGTGCGTGACGCATGTGCGCTCCTTCTTCGTTGCCGCGATCGATTAGAACTTGACCCGCGCCGAGACCTGCAGCTGGCGCGCTGCGCGGGCCGTGACCGGCGCGCCGAACAGCGGCGAGCCGAGCGTACCGACATAACTCCCATAGTTGACACGGTTGAGCAGGTTGAACGCATCGAGCCCGAGTGTCATCGCGCGACTGTTCTGCGGGCCCGATCCGAATTTCAGATCGCGCGACGCCCGGAGGTCGAGCGACGCGTAGCCGTCGCCCTCGAGGCCGTTGCGGATCACTCCGGCCGGCCGCGCCCGGCCGCGGCCGTTGTTGAAGATGTCCTGTCCGAGCGTCTCCGTGTAGGGACCGCCGGAATTCAGCGTGAGCCCCACACCCAGGTCCACCATGGCGCCTGGGCTGACACGACCGAGCAGCAGGAAACGGTGGCGGCGATCGAAATCGGCGCGGGCCCATTCGCCCGAAAGGTCGTAGTCGTTGGCTGGAAACCAGGCGATGCCGTTGGTGTCGTTGACGACGCGGCTGAGCGTGTATTGCATCTGCCCGTTGAACCAGCGCGTCACCCTGCCGCGCATGGTCACCTGCAGCGAGTCGCTCTCCTGGCGGCCCGTCGATTCAATCTGCCGCACCGCGCCGTACGCCGGATTGGGCCGCGCCGCATACAACGGCGGCTGCGGCGCGTTGACGTCTCGCGATCGGAACAGGTGATAGCCCCGCGCCCCGGTATAGGTGACCGAAAGCGTGGTGCTCTTCTGGAGCTGATGATCGACGCCGAGGCTGTACTGAAACGTCTGCGGTATCTGCACGTCCGGCGCCAGACGGACGATGCTGGGCGGTTGTGACGCAACGGCGTTCCCACCCGAGAAGGGATCGGGATATCCCGGGTCCGTGATGACGTAGCGGATCAGACCGCCAGGCGCTGAATGCAGGACGTCGGCGATCGCCACCGGTCCGCTGCGGTCGTTGAAGAGACCCGCGCCGGCGCGGAAGACGTTCGTCTTCTTGTTGCCCGGGGCGAAGGCGAGCGAGAAACGGGGCGCGAGGTTGTTGTCGTCGTGGAAGTAGTTCTGCCAGTCATACCGGAGGCCGAAGCCGATCGAGAAGCCCGGCCGCACCTGCCAGTCGTCCTTGATGTAGGTGCCGATCAGCTTCTCGAGGAACGCGAGATCGCCATTCCCCTGCTGTTGGGTGAACGCGTAAGGCTGTCCGGCTGAGTAGGTGTCGAGGCTCGAGAAGTAAAACGTGCCGCCGGCGTTGCTGCGGTCGTAGAAACCGCGACGGCTCCAGTCGGGCAGCTGGAATCCGGCCTGGACCAGATGCTTTCCATGCGTCCACGCCAGGCTCTCGTTCATCGTGATGTGGGTTTCGGTGCGGACCAGATCGCCCTGTCCGCCGCCACCCGTGAAAGCGCCGGCGACGACGATGCCTCGCTCGGCGGATCGGCTCGTCGTCGGCTCGCGCTCGTGCCCGAACAGCATCTGAAACTGGTTCAACAGCGTCGGCCGGAGAATCGTCTGCTGCGTATACGTGACCTGCTGCTCGTGATGCTTGAACGTCGTGCCGGCGCTGGCCAGCGTCACGCCACCGACGCCGCGGTTCTCGTCGGTCTCGTACTGATAGTTCGGCCGGACCGAGAACGTGTTCTTGTCGCTGATCTGATGGGTGATGCTGCCGGTCACCAGCGAGCGGCCGCTGGCCTGCGGCAGCGTGTCGTGAATGATCCCGGCCGGCCCGATGGCGTACACCACGGCCTGCTGGTTGTTGCGTTCGTCGTTGGCCGACAGCATGAAGGCGGTCTTGCCGCCGGCGCCGAGCGGACCGCCGAGGAATCCCTCGAAGATATGTCGCTGTTCCGGCGGCTTGACCGCTGCGAACGGGTTGCGCCCGTTCAGGTGCGCGTCGCGGAAGATCAGATTGACGTCGCCGTGGTATTCCTGCGTGCCCGGCTTCGTGAGGATTTCGATCCGCCCGCGGCCCGGCCGCGAGTACTCGGCCGAGTACGGATCCTGGTTGATCCGGATCTGCTGTACGGCCGACGCGCTGACGTTCAGCGCGTTGACTTCCATCCCGTTGACGACGACGGTGACCCCGCCGTTGCCGAGCGATCCGGTGTCGAGGAAGCGTGAGAGCGTCGCGACATAGTCGTGATCGAACACGGGCAGGCTTTCGAGCATGCTCTGGTCGACGGCCACGGCATCGACGTTGCTCGACGCGGTCGCCTCCACCTCGGTGGCCGCGTTGCTGACCGTGATCTCCTGCTTGAGGCCGGCGATTGCGAGCACGAGCTTCTGGACGCCCGGCGGCCGTGGGCCGACGCGCAGGCGTGTGGACGCCGGCGTGAAGCCCTCGTACGTGGCTCGCAGCTCGTATTGGCCGGGCGCGACGTTTTCGAACCGGAACATGCCGGCGCCGTCCGCCGTTGTCGATTGCACAACCGTCGATGTCGCGCCAGAGATGCTGACCAACTCGACGGTCGCGTTCGCGAGCACAGCGCCTGTCTGATCCTGGACGACGCCCCCGACGGTGGGCAGCGGCTGGCCCTGTGCTCGGACGGAGCTCGCGATCGCAAGGCACACGACGCCCAGGAAGACCGCGCGGCCCCCGCGGCTCACGGCTTGACCGCGAGCGACAGGCACTCGGGATGTCATCCAGTACCTCATTTTCGAACCCCAAGTGTAGTGAGGCGAGGATGAACCGTGGATGAACTGGCCGCGCGCTATGATCGGCCGATCCATGCGGGTGCTCCTGGTCGAGGACGAGCCGCACGCCGCGCAGGTGCTGGCCAAGGGGCTGCGCGAGCAGACCTATGCCGTCGACGTGGCGGCCGACGGCGACAGCGCCGTCTTTCAAGTGGCGACCACTGACTACGACGCCGTGATCCTGGACGTGATGCTGCCGGTCCGCGACGGATTTGCGGTGTGCCGCACCATCCGCGATTCCGGGTGCGCCGTCCCCATCCTGATGGTCACGGCGCGCGACGCCGTGGAGTCGCGCATCCAGGGACTCGACAGCGGCGCCGATGATTACCTCGTCAAGCCATTCGATTTTGGCGAGCTGCTCGCGCGTCTGCGGGCGCTGATCCGCCGGGGACGGCAGCCGCTGCTGCCGGAGCGCCTCACGATCGGACCGCTGGTCCTCGACACGCGCGGCCGGCGCGCGCGCGTTCGGAACCGTGCGGTGCCACTGACCGCGAAGGAGTACGCACTGCTCGAGTATCTGGCGCGGCGCGCCGGCGACGTCGTCAGCCGCGGCGACATCGCCGAGCATGTCTGGGACGAGCACTACGATCCGCTGTCCAACGTCGTCGACGTCTACGTGCAACGCCTGCGGCGGAAGCTGGACGCGCCGGGATCGCCGTCGCTGATTCGAACGCGCCGTGGCGAAGGCTACGAGCTGGCGGTGGACGGAGACGTGTCATGACGCGTCTCTCGCTGCGAGCGCAGCTGACGATTTGGTACACCGCCGCGCTGCTCGTGGTGCTGTCCCTGTTCGGCGCCTATGTCCTGTGGCAGCAGGGCAGAGTCGGCATGCACCGGGTCGACCGCGATCTCGACGCATTCGGCGCCACGCTGGCGAATGTCGTGCGCGAGGAGCTGACCGAAATGGCCGACGCGCGCAAAGCCGCGGAAGAAGCGTGCGGCACGCTGGCGACATCGGGACGGCCGCTCGCGATCCTCGACGCGCGCGGCAGCGTGCTCGCCGCCAGCTGGGCGGGACTCACGCTGCCGGCTCCGTTGCCGACGGCCGACGCCGGCCCGCGAGTGTGGACGGCCGAGAACGCAGCCGGCGCGTGGCGTGTTCATATCCAGCCGCAGACCCTTGGCGAGACAACCCTCGTTCTGCTGGTGGCAAGTCCGCTGGCCGATGTGCGCCGGGAACAGCATGAAGCGCTGGAGGCGATGCTGATCGGCATTCCCATCGTGCTGCTGCTCGCCGCCGGCGGCGGCATGTACCTCGCCGCGGTGGGACTGCGCCCGATCACGGAAGCCCTTCGCATCCAGCGACAGTTCACCGCGGATGCGTCGCACGAACTGCGTACTCCGGTGTCCGTCGTCCGGGCTGCGGCGGAAGTGGCGCTCAGCCGCGAACACCGCGACGAGCCCGAATACCGCGAGACGCTGTCGATTGTCGGCAGTCAGGCGCGGCGGATGAGCCGTCTCGTCGACGACATGCTGGTGCTCGCGCGCGCTGACGCCGGCGGCTACTCGCTGCGGCCGGTCGACTTCTATCTCGACGAGGTGATCGCCGAGTGCTGTCGCGCCGTCGACGTGCTCGCGGCCGAGCGCGGCGTCACCATTCGATCGACCGCCGCATCGGAGATTCCGTATCGCGGCGACGAAGACCTCCTGCGGCAGCTGGTGCTGAACGTGCTGCAGAACGCGGTGCAGCATTCCCCGCCAGGCGGTTCGGTCGCGATCGACGTCGAACGCGATGCCGCCACAGTGAAGATGCGGGTGACCGACAGCGGCGCCGGCGTGCCGCCGGAGGACGAGCAGCGGATTTTCGATCGGTTCGTTCAGTTGGATCCGTCGCGCCGCGGTCAGGGGACGGGCTTGGGCCTTCCGATCGCCCGGTGGATTGCGGAAGCGCACCACGGCACGCTGGTACTGGAGCGCAGCGGCGCCGGCGGCAGCACGTTCTGTGTGTCGCTGCCGGTCTGATAGAGATACAAAGCTGCTAAAGCCTTCGCTAGCCGGTGATCGTGACTACGGCTTGAACGCAAAACGCCGAGAAATTCTTACTCTGCGGCCTTTGCGAGCTCTGCGGATTAACGTCGCTATTCGGATCGCAGCGCGTTGAGCGGACTGACCCGCGTCGCCCGTAGCGCGGGCAGGTAACACGCCAGCATCGCGACCGCGGCGAGAATCACGACCGCGAACCCGGCGGCGGCATCGGCGGCGGTCACGCCAAACAGCAGCGACGACACCAGGCGCTGCAGCGCGAAAGACGCCACAATCCCGATGACAATCCCGGCGCCAATCAGGCGCGCGCCGTTGCCGACGACCAGGCGCAGGATGTCGTGTCCCTTCGCGCCGAGCGCCAGGCGGATGCCGATCTCGCGCGTCCGCTGCGACACGAGATACGACATCACGCCGTAGATGCCGACGACCGCCAGCATCAGCGCGCACGCCGCGAAGACGCCCATCAGCCACATCGTGAATCGCGAACGGGATGTGACACCGCTGACTTGCTCCTCCATCGTCGCGATGTTGTAGAGGGGAATCGACCGATCCGCCGCACGAACTTCGGCGCGAACGGTCGCAATCAGTGATGACGGCGGCACCGTCGTCCGCAGCACGAGCCCGACGAGCGAATTCCGATCGGTGAAGGGCAGGAAAATATCAGGATCCGCGGTCGGGTTTTGCGGCAGCCCGCGGTACTTCACCTCTCCGACCACGCCGACAATCGTCATCCACGGGCTGGTCGACGATGGCGAGCCGCCGAACTTCAGGCGCTTGCCAATCGGGTCCTGGCCAGGCCAGAAGCGCCGGACGACACCTTCGCTGACGATCACGGCCGGCGACGTCGGGGACACCTCCGCGTCGGTGAACGTTCGTCCCTGCACCAACGGGATGCGCAGTGTGCTGAAGAACTCCGGCGTCACGCGGTGCACGTAGATCCGCGGCATGTTCTGCGCGTTGACCGGCGGCTGGCCTTCGGCGGTGTAGAACGAGGCGCTGCCGCCGTCGCTGTCGAGCGGCAGATCGCTGCCGAGCGGCCGCGGCCGCCACGCCGGGGATCGCGCGCAGGCGATCGAGCAGCACGCGGCCCTCGACGACGGGTCGCGGCGGAGGCGATGGCGCCGCAGGAGTTCCCGCTGCGGCCGGCGCCGCGGGCGGCGGTGACGTTCTCGGGATGCTTGCGTGCAGCGTCAACACCGAATGCGGATCGAATCCGGGATTCAGCGCCGCGAGATTGCGCACCGAACGGATCATCAGTCCGGCGCCGACGAGCAGGACCACCGCCAGCGATACTTCCACGACGACGAGGGCGCTGCGCACGCGCTGCGACTGCCGGCCGCCGCTGGACCGCGCCGATTCCTTCAGGGCATTGCTCAGATCGGGCGTGTGCGCCTGCAGGCCGGGCACGAGACCGACGAGGAGACCGCAGGCGAGTGAGACGGCGATGGTAAAGAGCGCGACGCGCACATCGAGGTCCGGGGTCGCAAAGCTCGGGAACGTGACGGGACTCTGCGCGATCAGCGTTGACACCGCGACGCGTGCGACAACGAGTCCGACCGCCGCACCGAGCAGGGTCAGCACGCAGCTTTCGGTGACGAGTTGGCGTAGAAGACGGCCGCGCCCGGCGCCGAGCGCCGTCCGGACCGCGATTTCGCGCCGGCGCGTTTCAGACCGCGCGATCAACAGGTTGGCGACGTTGGCGCAGGCGATGAGAAGCACGAACGCGACCGCCGCCATCAGCGTGAGCAGGGCCGGTCGCAGGTTGCCGAACAGCTCGACGGCGAGCGGGCTGATCTCGACCGCTCGCTTCTCGTTGGTGTTCGGATATGCCTGTTCGAGGCGCCGCGAAATCGCGTCCATGTCGCGTTGCGCGGCCGCGAGGGTCACCCCCGGCTTGAGGCGTGCGAGCGCGGCGAAGCCGCGCGAGCCGCGATCCGCCATCGTTCCCGGCGACGCGTACATCGCGAACGGCACCCACAATTCAGCGGCGTCGCTCAGCCCCTTGAAGCCGGGCGGCATCACGCCGACCACGGTGTACTGCCTCGCCGCGCAGCACAGCGTCAGCGTGCGGCCGATGACTTGCGGATCCGCGCCGAATCGCCGTTTCCAGAAACCGTCGCTGAGGACGACCACCGGCGCGGGCCTGGCGACGTCGTCTTCGCTGGCCTCGAACCCGCGGCCGCGGGCGGGCGACACGCCGAGCAGCGAAAAATACGGCGCGGCGACGAACTCGGTCTGGATGCGCTCCGGCTCGTCGCTGCCGACAAACGTCATCCACTGTGAGTCGCCGGCCGCGATGTCTTCGAAGCTCTTCGACTGCGCGCGCCAGTCGAGGTAGTCGGGATACGACGCGCCGCGGCGCTCCACCCGCGTCCGCTGGACGTTCCCCCACAGCTGCACCAGGCGGTCGGGATCGGGATAGGGCAGCGCCCTCGAGCGGATCGCGTCCACGAGACTGAAGATGGCGGTGTTGCCGCCGATGCCCACCGCGAGCGCGAAGACGGCGACGAACGTGAACCCCGGCGACTTGCGCAGCGTGCGCAGTGCGTAGCGGATGTCCTGGCGAAAGCTCTCCAGCGAAGGGAACGTCCACATGTCGCGCGTCTGCTCCTTCAGATGCGTCACGTTACCGAACTGTCGTCGCGCTTCTTCGCGCGCGGCGTCGGCGCTCAGCCCGTCCGTCCGGTAATCGGCTTCGCGCATCGCGAGATGAAACGCCAGCTCGTCGTCCAGATCGCGATCGAGCCGTCGGCGGCGGACGATGGCGACGAGCCGATGCCAGAACGCGCGAACGGAGATCACGGGGCTAACGGGATCACACGGAGAAACGGAGCAACGGAGAAAAAACGGAGAAGAGCGGTTCGACGGGTCGGGCTGCAACGCAGCCCGACGAACGCGGCCGGATCGAATCGGTACAGCGAGCGCTCTTGGACGCAAACCGCGTTCGCGTTTACTCGATTCGAGTCCGGCCGTGCGCGTCGCTCGCGACGCCCGTCGAACCGTCTCCGTTTCTCCGTTCTCTCCGTTTCTCTGTTCTCTGGGATCCCGTTCGCTCCGTCATCTCCGTTTCCTCAAGCCGTCTGCATCACGCGCGTGACCGCGGCGGCCACCCGATCCCAGTACGCGGCTTCGGTGTCGAGCTCGCGGCGGCCGGCCGCCGTGAGACGGTAATACTTCGCGCGCCGGTTGTTCTCCGACGTCCCCCATTCCGCGCGCAGCAGACCGCGCACTTCCAGCCGATGGAGCGCCGGATAGAGCGCGCCTTCTTCGACCTTCAACACATCCTGCGACGCGCCATGGATGAACTGCACGATGCTGTAGCCGTGCGCCTCGCCGCGGCTGAGCGCCTTGAGAATCGAGCATGTCGAGGGTGCCGGGCAGCATGTCGCCGACGGCGGTCGCCTTCTTCGTCTCTCCCATAATTTACTTAGGGGAGATCCTGGCACTTAGACGGGCGGCGTGTCAAAAGGTTCGGAGCTTCAGCGAGGCCCGCCTCCGCTCGCACATGGCTCACGAGCTTCCGCCTTCGCGCGACGCGCTACGGCGGGACAGGTCGGCGAGGCAGGCTATGGAAGCGAATGGACCAGGAGTTCGGTGACGGAATGGACGAATCGCAGCGCCGGGGCGTACACGACCGCCGTGGCCGCGGCCCCGCCGGCAAGAGCGGTCCAGCCGAGGGCCGATCGGCGTATGCGGACGGTGTGGCATCCGCCAGCAGACGCTCGACGCGCGACGCGATTTCGCCGCCGTCGATGAGGGTACTGATCGGCTCGGCGATCGGCGTCATCGCTGGTGTGAGTCGCGCGACCTTGACGAGCGCGGACGCCAGCGCGCAGCGTGCCACCGGGCCGTCGTGGGCGGCCATTCGATCGGCGCGATGTTCCGCGGCTGACGCCCAGCGCTGTTCGATCGCCCGCGCGGCCGGTGTCGCCGTCAACAGGTCGGGTGTGGCCCGCATCAGCAGCCGGGTCAGGTTGTCGCGGGCGCGCGAGTGGCCGACTTCGTGCGCGATGCTGGCCGCGAGCTCTTCGTCGGTCAGCGCGGCGACGAGGCCGCGCGTGACGAGCAGTCGCGGCCGCAGCACGCCGACCAGCGCCATCAGCGGCGTGTCGATGTCGATTTCAGAAACCGGGATGCCGGTGCCGGCGATTGCGATCGGACGGGCCGACTGCATCCAGACGCGCGTGCGCCGGACGGCACCGCGCCACGCGCTCACGCCGCGGACGATGGCCGTGATCAGCAGCGCGGCGGCGCCAAGAGCCAGAGCCGTCAGCGTGATGTCGAAACCCTCGACGACGTCGCGCGGTTCGTACTTCCAGTACGACGGCACGAAGACGACGCCGACGAAGAGCAGAGCGGTCGCGGCCGGCAGGACGCGGGCGGCGAACCAGACGGCGGCAGAATCGGTGCCCGTCCATCGCCTGATGATCCACCCGGCGCCCGCTGCGAGCACGGCGCTCATGACCAGGTTGACGAGAATGAACCAGGCAAGTGCCAGCGTACCGCCGTGCACGACGAATTCGATCATCGCGGCCTCTGTCGTTCGACCTGCCGGCGCTTCTCGCGAATCAGCCGCTCGAGCTCATCGAGCAGCGCGCGGTCCCGATCCGAAACGGCATCGACGAGTGACGAAAGAACCGGCAGCGGCCCGCTGCCATCCCGCTGCAGGAGACCCTGGACGATTTCGGCGGCGACGGCGCCGTCGAGCTCCTCGCGCGTCGCCGCAGCCTGGTAGAGAAACGCCCGGCCCGATTTCCGCCTCGCCAGCAGCCCCTTCTTGAACAGCCGGTCCATCGTTGTCATCACGGTGGTGTAGGCGACCGAGGACCCGAGGTGCGCGCAGGCGTCGCGGACGCTGATTTCGTCGTGGTTCCAGACCACGGCCATGACCTCGCGCTCGAGGCTGCCGAGCGTATTTTCGAGCATCTGCTGGGAAGACTTGAATCCCCAGAAGCGGAAGGGCCGTCGCATGAACGTGAGCGTAGGACCTGGGAGCGGGACGTGTCAAATGGCGGCGGCGATGCCGCGCCCGGCGACGTATCCGGTCGACCACGCCCACTGGAAGTTGAACCCGCCGATCCGGCCGTCGACGTCGAGCATTTCTCCCACCAGGTACAGTCCCGAATGGATCCGCGACCCCATGGTCGATGGATTGATCTCGGTGAGCGCCACGCCGCCGGCTGTGGCCTCGGCGAAGTTGTAGCCACGCGAGCCGGTGACGGGGAGGGGCCATTCCACGAGCGCATGTGACAGACGCCGCCTGGCGTCGCGCGAAAAATGCGCGAGCGCCTCGCTGCCATCGATCCCGAGGCGGTGGAGCAGCGCCGCGGCTGCGGACGCGGGCATCATCGTGGCGAGCGCCGTCTGCACCGACGCCCGCGGATGTTCCGCGGCCTGACGCGTCCAGTCCGCCTCGACGTCGTCGAATCGTGCGCCGGGGCGGAAGTTGATGGTGATGGCGACACGATGGCCATCGATCTGCGCGCGGTGCCAGTGCCGCGATGCGTCCAGGGCGACCGGGCCGCTGACGCCGAAGTGCGTCCAGAGGATCGCGCCGCGCAAGCGGACGTCGATGCGGCCGTCGATCCAGATTGTCAGTTCGACGTCTTGAGCGACACCCGACAACTCGCGAGGAAGGTCGTCGCCGTTCAACAGGAGCGGCGCCAGCGCCGGCGTCGGCTCGACGATCGTGTGTCCGAGGCGCCTGGCGATGCCGAAGCCGGCGCCGTCGCTGCCGGTTTTCGGCAGCGACTGGCCGCCGGTGGCGAGAACCACCGCCCTCGCTGACAGGTCGCCGGTGGCAGTCGTGACGATGAAATCGCCGTTCGCGGATGTTGCGCGCGCGACGTCGAGCACGCGACGGCCGGACTCGAGCGTCGCGCCGACGCGGCCGGTTTCCCGCAGCAGCGCGTCGAGCACGTCGCGCGATCGATTGGTGTCGGGAAACAGCTTGCCGCCAGCCTCCTCGTGGAGGCTGATGCCGATCTCGCGGAAGAACGCCACGGCGGCACTCGACGGGAACGCCCGGAGGATGCGGCGCACGATCGACGAGCGTCCGCCCCAGAAGTCGGCGTCGGTGACCCGCGCGTTCGTGACGTTGCAGCGCGACCCGCCGCTGACGAGGATTTTCGCGCCGGGCTTTCTGGCGCCCTCGAGGAGTACGACCGATCGGCCGGGATTGGCGCGGCGCGCGAAGATGGCGGTCGCGAGGCCGGCCGCGCCGGCGCCGACGATGACGATGTCAGCGATGCCCTATGTTACGCGCCGTGCGTGCCGAGCGCGAGGCGCTGGAGGTCGGCGGCGATTTCCTGAACGATGGCGTCGAGCGGTTCCTTGCCGCGGACCTGTTCGGCAGCCGCGGGCGTTTCGCCGTCCGTCGATTGTCTCTTCGCGGCTGTTTTCCTGGTCGATCGGCGCGCCAACGCTCCCGAGCGGGGGCGTCGCGGCGACGTCGATCTGGAACTTCTGAGCGGCCCAACGGATGACGCGTTCGCGCGCCGCCGGCTGATCGAGGGTGCCGACGATGCGGACGACGGCGGTCATGACCTCGAGCTCCCGCCGGATGTCGGCGAGGTTATGTTGGACCATAATGTCAGCTAGAGTCCAATAACCGGGCCAGTGTCGGCGTTTTCTTATAAGTGGTTAACTGCTGAGTCATTTACAAGGAATGTGAGGCCGTTCTACACCGGCGCCGGCCTGTTCAGGAGCGTTACAGCAGAGACGGATCTTGGACAGGGTAGTGGTCCAGTTTGAGCGAGGTCAGCGCGGGGTCAGTATTGGCGGCGTCGGCACTTGTTGATGCGCACGTGTTCGTGCTCGCTGGACAGCATGCCACGAGCAACATCAGCGCGATCGCAACGAGCACGAGTAGGTGCGCGCCCATTCCTTTGTAGTCATTTGAACGGAGTGTCTGTCCCGTGAGGCCTTGTCACCCGAGCATCGCCCCGGCAATCAAAGCCCCTGCGGCCCCGATGCGCAGAAGTGCGGTATGCGTCGTCTCCATTCAGTACCTCTCGCGCGCGCTCAGGTCCGAGGAGTGTCGCTGAAAGTGCTTGCGTATGTTTTTCTGTCCGCCTCATTGCCTTTTGCGCCAGCCCGTCATGGGAATGACACGGCAAATGTAGAGTGTCACCGCCATGATCGCGACGATGAACAGTCCCCATGCCGCAAACATGGCAACTGAAGCAACCAGGCCGATGAGGACGCGAAGGACTCCGGCCATCGTTCACGCCTGGGTCAGTTCCAGTCCCGGTGACGAGCGAGATTCACAATTGCCTTCCACAGGCGGCGGTTCATTTCGCGCTCTCTTCGAGTCTTCGACACGACCACTACGGCAACCACACCAAACGCGATGCCCATGCTCACGGTGTCGGGCCACCAGGGCATGGCTTTGCTCGCGATCACGTGAAGGACGATCGGAATGATCACTCCAGCAATCAGAAAAGCCCTGAAGTAGACTCTTCATTCACCTCTGCTTCATCCACACGACGAGGGCGCCGGTCCGACACCACACACCAGGAACGCGAGTGCAAGATCGCGACCAGCAACCGATCCGAGAAGGTCCTCTGACGCGTGGAGAGTCATCCACATCGGGCAGCCCGTCAGCGTGTCTTGGACGCCGGCGAT
Organism: uncultured Acidobacteriota bacterium; assembly: GCA_963792175.1. Classification (GTDB taxonomy): domain Bacteria; phylum Acidobacteriota; class Vicinamibacteria; order Vicinamibacterales; family CAVVIG01; genus CAWBVG01. The sequence continues at coordinate 31,062 of CAWBVG010000047.1, read as the reverse complement.
CTGACGTTCCTAATCCGGCGAGCCCTTGGCAGCAGACTCCATCGCCTTCCTGATCGCCGCGACCGTCTTGTCAGTCCGGAACGCGATGATCTTCTTCCCGTTCTCGACGGTCTTCTCGATCGGCGCCAGGCTGACGCCATTGATCGCGAACTTGCCGGCCTTCACGCGCTCCGGCATGCGGACACCGTTCGGATCGTGCACGGCGATGATCGCGGAGATGTAGTAGTCGTCGTGCAGCCCTTCCATCTGCTCGTGGATGCCGAGCGCGGTCTTCTCGAACTCCTCCACCTCGCCGTAGTTGTAGTACTCCGTGATTGAGTAGGCACGAACGTCGCTGCCCGCGGCCTTCCACTTTGCGTTCAGCGCCTCCGCCGCTTCCGTCAGCGGCTTGATGTTCCCGCCGCTGTCGCCGAGCAGCACGATGTGCTTGAAGCCCTGCGTCTTCAGACTGACTGCCATGTCCGACACCACCGCCTTGAAGGTCTCGGGCGACAGCAGCACGGTACCCGGCATCCGGACACGCTCGGGATTTCCCGGTTCGAGGGTCACGATCGGCGCGATCAGCGCGTTGCCGAGCGCGCGCGCGATCGGGTCGCCCATCGCGCGCAGCACGTTGTTGTGTTTGCCAGTCGTCAGGTAGGGGCCGTTCTCTTCAATCCCGCCCGTGAGGATCAGCGCCGTCGTCTTGCCTGCCTTGATGAGATCGCGGACTTCCAGCACCGTCAGGTCCTCAATCCAGAGCGTGTCGCGCATGTCGATCGGACGCGGCATGTCCGCGACGTTGACGCGGGGCTGCGAGTTGACGGACGCGACCGGACGCGGCGGCTGGGAGGGTGCGGGCGGCTGAGCGAGTGCGGCTGGCGCGTACCCAAGCGCGACGAGAAGAAAAGCCGACAGATCAGTGCGCATGGCTCATCATAAAGCCATCACGCGCGTGCCGGTCAGGCCGCGTAGAACACGAAGTAAAAGGCCAACGCCGTGACCAGCAGGACGATCGCGGCCATCAGCACCCAGTTCGACCAGTCCGGTACGAGCCAGAGGCGACGGGGCGCTCTGAGTGTGCGCATCGGATGAGGGCCTCCCCGGCATGCCAGTGCAGAATTGGCGCCAATCCGGCTCGTCTGAAACTTCCTCACCCCTGCTGTGTCTTCTCCTTCAGTGACGGCCGGCTGGCGACGCTCCAGGCATGACCGACACGGACCCGTTTGAAGCGTTCGTGCGCCGGTATCAGGACATGGTGTTTGCCACCGCGGTACGGCTGCTGAGGAGTCCGGTGGAGGCCGAGGACGTCGCGCAAACCGTGTTTCTGCGCGCGTTTCAGCGCTTCGACCAGATTGGCGCCAGCCCGGCCGCCGCCGGCTGGCTGAAGGCCGTGACGAGGAACGCGTGCCTGAACCACCTCTCTCGCTATCGCTCGCGATGGCGGTTTTTCAGCGAGCTCGGGCGGGAAGGCGACTCGAGTGCCCGGGCAACCGACGAGCTGGGATTCATCGCGGCCGGCTCGCCGGCGGCGGAGCTCGAGCAAGAGGACCGGCGGGACCAGGTGACACGGGCGCTGCACCAGCTTCCGGATCAACAGCGTGTCCCGCTCGTGCTGTTTCACTTCGAGGAGATGAGCTACCAGGAAATCGCGGCGCTGCTGGGCGTGTCGCTGGGGAAAGTGAAAACCGACATCCACCGCGGCCGCGAAACGCTCAAAGGACTGCTGGCTGACTATGACCCCGATTGATCTCGAAACGCGGATCGATCGCACGCTCCGGCGGTTTCCCGCCCCGCGAGCGCCGCACACGCTGCTGCCGCGGGTGCTCGCAGCCGTTCAGGAGTGGTCGCAACGGCCGTGGTACTCGCGTGCCTGGTTCACCTGGCCGATCGGCGGACAGATCGTCTCGGCCGCCGCGCTGATTCTCGTCGTCATCGGCGCCGCGTTCCTGACGATGAGCGCGCAGGCCGCCATCGATCAGACCGCGGCGCGGCTTCTGAGCGGCGTCACGCCGGTCGCGCAGCAGGCAGAGGCGATGCTCAACGCCGCGCGCGTCGTCTGGCACGCCGTCGTCGAGCCGCTCGCCGTTTACGCGTTTGCCGTCGTCGCTGTGATGTTTCTTGCGTGCGTGGCGTTCGGCACCGCGCTGAGCCACGTCGCCTTTGGAAGGGCCGTGCACTCATGACGCGAATTCGATGGACCCTCGGCGCGTGGCTGACCGTGGCCGCCGTGGCGCTGCCGGTCAGCGCCGCCGCCCAAATCGAGATACGGGTGGATCAGGACTCGTGGGGACGTCCGGTGTTCCGGCTCGGTCAGGAGTTCGTTCTCAAGGCCGGCACCGAAGTCCGCGAGGCGGTCGTCATATTCGGTGACGCGACGATCGATGGGCATGTCGATCAGGATGTGGTCGTCGTGCTCGGCAAAGCACAGTTGGGGAGCACGGCCGTCGTCGAAGGCAACCTGGTGGTCATCGGCGGCAGCGCCACGATCGCGAGCGGCGCCCAGGTCGGCCGCGACCTCGTCGTTGTCGCCAGCGCCTACGACGCGCCGCCGGGATTCTCGCCCGGCGGTCAGCACATTGTGATCGGCGCCAACATCTTCGGCGGACGTCTCGAGGCGCTCGTGCCGTGGATTACGCGCGGGCTGCTCTGGGGACGTCTCATCGTTCCCGACTTGCCGTGGGTGTGGCGCATCGTCGGTCTGTCGTTCCTCGTGTATCTCATCCTGAATCTGATATTCCCCGAGCCGATCCGCGCCTGCGTCCGCACATTCGACGATCGGCCGCTCACGGCATTCGCGGTCGGCCTCCTCGTGATGCTGCTCACCGGCCCCGTGTGCGTGCTGCTCGCCGTGTCGGTGGTCGGTCTGGCGGTGGTGCCGTTCGTGGTCGCGGCGCTGTTCATCGGCGGGATCCTCGGAAAGATTGCCGTCGCCCGCTGGATCGGCATGGGCATCGTCCGGCAGGATTCGGACGAGAGCCGGCCGCAATCGCTGCGGTCGTTCGCCATCGGCTTCGCGGTGATCTGCTTCGCGTACGCGATTCCGATCCTGGGCTTCATCACGTGGACGCTGATCGGCGTCTTTGGTCTCGGCACGGCGGCGCTGACCTTCATCAGCGCGTACCGCCGCGAGAACCCGGCGCCGCCGCCACGTCTGGCGCCGCTGACGCCCCCCAGCGTTCCACCGCCGCCGCCGCCGTCGCCGACGGTATCGCCGCCGCCGGCGCTCGCGCCGCAGGCGCAATACACCGAAGGCCTGCCACCTCCATCACTGGTGGCGGCCGACGGCCCTGCACTCGCCGCAACACCGCCCGTGGCATTGCCCCGCACCGATCTCGCCTCGTTTCCGCACGCCGCCTTTGCCGATCGGCTTGCCGCGTTCGTTCTCGACGTCATCCTGGTCGTGATCGCCGCACAGGTGCTGGACATCAGCCGGCACGATCACGACAGTGCCGTGTTCCTGCTCCTGCTCGCGTATCACATCGGTTTCTGGACGTGGAAACAGACCACGGTCGGCGGCATCATCTGCCAGCTGCGCGTCGTGCGCATCGATGGTCAGCCGCTGTCGTTCGCCGATGCGCTCGTGCGCGGTCTGTCCGCCATTTTCTCGCTCGCGGTGTTCGGTCTGGGGTGCCTGTGGATTCTGCGGGATCCCGAGCGGCAGGCCTGGCACGACAAGATTGCCGGCACTTACGTGGTCAAAGTGCCGAGGAACTATCCGCTGTGATGGCGGAAATCTGATAGTGTGTGCTCCTCGTTTCCTCACCAAAGGAGCCACCATGAATCGCCTGATGCGCATCGCGTTCCCCGTCCTCGCCGCTTCGATCCTCGCATTCCCGAGCAGCGCGTCGGCCGCCGGCAAGACCAAGCTCCTGGCGTCCGCGACAGTCAAGTCGGTCGCCCCGACCACGCTGACCGTCACGGCTGATGGCAAGGACACCTCGTTCAGCGTCGACGCGAAGACGAGCGTCATCGGCAAGGGCATCGGCACGAAGTCGCGCGCCAAAGGCGGCAAGGCGACCATCGCTGATCTCCTGAGCGCCGGGGACCGCGTATCGGTCACCTATTCGGAAGACGGTACGGCGATGCACGCGACGAAGGTCTCGTTGCTGGCCGCCAAGTAGACGTCCTCACACGTCGTTGACGCTTTCTGAGTACGCGCGCGCCGACGCGCTTGGTCTCGCCCGTCTGGTCGCGACGGGACAGGTGTCGCCGAAGGAGCTCGCGCTCGTCGCGGCACAGGCGATCGAGGCGGTCAATCCCACGGTCAACGCCGTGGTCGAGACCTACCCCGATCGCATCGAGGGCCTCGACGAGAACACGCTCGGTCCCGGCCCGTTCCGCGGCGTGCCCTTCCTGATGAAAGACGTGTTCGGCCACGAGGCCGGCCGCCGAATCGAGTTCGGCAGCCGGCTGTGCCGCGGCATGATCGCGCAGGCCGACACGCACCTCTGTGAATTGTTCAAAGCGTCGGGCCTCAACATCCTCGGCCGCTCGGCCACGCCGGAGTACTCGATGTCCGGCACGACCGAGAGCGTCATGTTCGGCAACACCTCGACGCCGTGGAAGCATGGCTATTCGGCCGGCGGATTCGACCGGAGGCGGCATGGCCGCCGTCATGGCCGGCATGGTGCCGATCGCACACGGGTCCGACATCGCCGGATCGATTCGAATCCCGGCAAGCTTCTGCGGCGGCGTCGGCCTCAAGCCGTCGCGTGGACGCGTGTCGTTCGGGCCGATGGTCGACGAGAACGGCTACGGCCTCGGACAGAACTTCGTGCAGTCGAAGAGCGTGCGCGACGCGGCGGCGATGCTCGACTGCCTGGCGGTTCCGCAGGTCGGGGATCCGTTTCCGATTCCGAAGCCCGAGGAATCCTATGCCGCGCTCTCGACGATGAAGCCGCCGGCGCTTCGGATCGGGTGGTCGACCACGGCGCTGATGGGTGTCGAGACCGACCGTGAAGTGGCGAACGCCGTGGCCCGCGTCGCGCGCGTACTGTCGGACGCGGGACATCACGTGTCGGAGGAGAGCCCGGAGTTCGACGGCGTGACGGCGATGCGCAGCATGACCGACGTCTGGTTCTTCGGCTTCGATCTGCGGCTGGAGGGATACGCCAAGCGAACCGGCCGGACGATTGGCCCCGACACGCTCGAACCGATCGTGCTCGAGATTTACGAGTACGCGAAGCGGATCAAGCCGGTGCAATTCCTGAACGCGATGGCGGTGATGAATACGGAACGCCGCCGGCTGGGACGCTACTTCGCGAAGTACGACGTCTGGCTGTCTCCGACCACGCCGAAGGTGGCGGAACCGTGGGGCACCTACAGCCTTGCGCGCACCGGCGTGACGATGGACGACCTGGTGGAAAAGGTGTACCCGGGCACGTGCTCGTTCGCGCTGCCTCACAACGTCGCGGGAACGCCCGCGATTTCCCTGCCGCTGGCCATCCACTCCACGGGTCTGCCGATCGGCATCCAGCTCGGTTCACGGCCGGCGACCGAGCATCTGATCCTGCAGCTCGCGACCCGGCTGGAAGCGGATCTGCCGTGGAATAGCCGGACGCCCGCTCTCAGCATCTCTGCAAATACCAGATAACGTTGATCTTATAGCTCGTCTTTACTCTGACATATCAATGTGATATCACTTTGATGTCTTCAGAGGAGGATTGAGTCATGGCTCACGAACACGAGATCCGAGGCATCGCAGGCTGGCCGATGGTGTTCCTGCTTGCCGCGGTCGTGCTGGCCGCCAGCGCCGGCCTGGTCCTGGCGGCGCGAGAGGCGATGGTCGAAGGGATTCTGCTGTCGTCGCTGGTCATCGCGATCGCCTGCGCCTGCTTCGCCGGATTGACGGTCGTGAACCCGAATCAGGCGAAGGTCGTCACCCTGTTCGGCGTCTACAAAGGCTCGCTCAAGGCGCCGGGTCTGTGGTGGGTCAACCCGTTGACGACGCGCCGCCGGCTGTCGCTGCGCGTGCGCAACTTCGAAAGCGGCAAGCTGAAGGTCAACGACCACGACGGCAATCCGATCGAGATCGCCGCCGTCATCGTCTGGCGCATCGTCGAGACGTTCGAGGCCGTGTTCAACGTCGACGACTACGAGCACTTCGTGCACGTGCAGACGGAGGCGGCGGTTCGCATCCTGGCGACGACCTACCCGTACGATTCGCATGAAGATGGTCAACTGTCCCTGCGCTCGTCGGTCGGCGACATCACGGACCGGCTGCGTCACGAGGTCCACGAGCGGCTGGCCAAGGCCGGCATCGAGGTCATCGAGGCGCGGATCAGCCATCTGGCCTACGCGCCGGAGATCGCGGGCGCGATGCTGCGCCGGCAGCAGGCGTCGGCGGTGATTGCCGCGCGCCAGAAAATCGTCGAGGGCGCGGTCGGCATGGTCGAGATGGCGCTCGACGAGATCAGCCGCAAGGGCGTCGTCAAACTCGACGAGGAGCGCAAGGCGGCGATGGTGAGCAATCTGCTCGTCGTGCTCTGCAGCGAACGGGGCGTCGAACCCGTCGTGAATACTGGCACGCTATACCAGTAGCGCGGCCCTTTCATCCCTCGACGTGGCTCGGGATGCCCTGAGCCTTGTCGAAGGGGCAGGGCCGCGGCTTGGAGACCCATGGCGGATCGCAAAGGCTTCCCGCTGCGCCTCGATCCGGCGGTGTACGACGCGCTTCAGCGTTGGGCCGCCGGCGATTTGCGCAGCTTGAACGCGCAGATCGAGTTTCTGCTGCGGCGGGCACTCAAGGAAGCGGGCCGACTGCAGCAAGAGGACGATCCGGCGATTGTGTCCGCCCGGCGAAAGGAGAAGTCATGACGTCGCGCGGCGAGACATCGAATCCGGCGGGCCTTCCGCCGGAGCTGGCCGGCGCCGTGCCGCGCGATGTGCGGCTCACCATCGGTGGGCTGGTCGTCGCGTCGCTGGCGGTCACTGCAGTGGTGGGCGCGCTGGTTGCCGGAATTGTCATGACTCTCGTCTACCTGCGGGCGAGCGACGCGAGGCGGGTGCGCGAGCGCGATGGGGTCGAGGCCAATGCCGCCGTGGTGCGGGTCCTGGAACGGCGCGGTGATGGGCCCCGTCGAGTCGTCATGTATCGGTACAACGTCGGCGGCGGCAGCTACACGGGGCGCACGGCGCTGCGAAACAGCGACCGCCGCGTGTTCAGCCCCGGAGCGCCGATTCAAATCGGAGTCGTCCCCGCGCAGCCGGACCGCAGCTGGATGATCGGGTACGAGCCGAGGGGCTTTCCGCTCTGGGTGATGCCGCTGACGGTGTCCTCGCTCGTTGTGGTGGCGGCGGCGCTGGTGTGGAGCGTGCGCCGACAGTGGATCCTGTTGTCCGAGGGCAGGCCGGCCCGCGCCCGCGTCACCGCGTTGAAGAAGGTCAGCAGCGACAAGGGCAAGCGGTACCGCGTCACTTACGAATTCCAGACGATCAGCGGCGCGCGACAACAATCGCGATGCGATATCGGCAAGACGCCGCCGGCGATCGGCGCGATCATCCCGGTCGTCTATCACCGCGACCGCCCCGACTGGAGCGCAACCTATCCGCTGCAGTTCGTGCGTCCCGGCCGTCTGGTGAACTGAAGTTCAGCAGTCGTACGTAGTGAAGTGTCCGGCTTCAGGAGGACAATCACCATCACTCAGCAGGGCAATAACGACGCACGGCGCGGACTTGGTTCTACGACGACGCGAGCGCGCCGCCGGCGGCCTGGATCGCCCACAAGTCCGCGTAGACGCCGCCCTTCGCCAGCAGGACGTCGTGCGTTCCGTATTCGACGACTTCGGCGTCCTTGACCACGAAGATGACGTCGGCGTTCCGAATGGTATTGAGGTGGTGCGCGATGACGATCGACGTGCGACCCTTCATCAGGTGATCGAGTGCTTCCGTCACGAGTTTCTCTGAAGAGGCATCAAGTCCCGACGTCGGCTCGTCGAGAATCAGGATGGGGGTATTGCGGACGATCGCCCGCGCGATGGCGATTCGCCGGCGCTGGCCTCCCGAAAGGGTGACGCCGCGCTCGCCCACCATGGTCGCGTAGCTCAGCGGCATCTTGATGATGAACTCGTGCGCGTTGGCCAGCTCGGCGGCGTGGACCGTGTCCTCGATCTCCGCGTCCGGCTTGCCGTAGGCGATGTTTTCCCACACCGTGCCGCGGAACAACAGTGTGTCCTGCAGCACGAAGCTCACCTGATCGCGCAGCGACTTCAGCGTGAACTCGCGAATATCAGTCCCGTCGATCGTGATCCGCCCCGACTGGGGATCGTAGAAGCGCGGGATGAGTCCGGCGATGGTCGTCTTGCCGGTGCCAGACGGACCGACGATCGCCACAACCTGGCCCGGCTCGATGCGTACGCTGACGTCCCTCAGGATCTGCGTGCTTGCCGTCGTAGCTGAACGAGACGTGATCGAACTCGAGCAGGCCCTTGAACTGAGGAGCGGGGCGCGCGCCCGGCATGTCGCGCACGCGGCTTTCGATGTCCAGCAGCTCCTGGATGCGCTCGAAGCTGATGGTGGCCTTGGACACCGTGTTGGTCATCTTCGAGAGATCTTTCATCGGCTTGTAGGTCTTGCCGAGATAGAAGATGAAGATGATCAGCTCGCCGGTGGTGAACCCTCCGGCGAGGACCAGGCGCGCGCCGAATCCGAGCACGAGGCAGGTGCCGACGGCGACGAGCAAGTCGACCATCGGCGAGAGCTTGGCCTTCATGCTGCGCGCGCGTAGCCCCGCGGCGACGTTCTGCCGGCTTTCCCAGTCGAACCGCCGATCCTCGTAGTCTTCGCGCGCAAACGCCTGCACCACCTGGATTGACGTCAGGACTTCGGCGACCCCCGACATCAACTCGCCTTCCTTCTTCTTCACGAAGCGCGAGGCCTTCTTGATCCGCTTCGTGTAGAAGTAGATGACGAGGAACATCACCGGCGCGACCGACAACCCGATCAGCGTGAAGCGCCAGTTCATGTAGAACATGACGCCGAGCATGCCGGCGAGCGTCAGGAGATTGGTGACGATGCCGAGCAGCGCTGACGTGATGAAGTCCTGAACGGCGTCGATGTCGCTGGTGACGCGCGTCAGCAGATCGCCGGTGCGCGATTCGCCGTGCTCGGCGAGCGACAGCCGCTGAATCCGCTGGTAGACCATCCGCCGCAGGTCGTGCGCGACCCATTGCGCGACGCTGGTGGTCAGATACTTTTCGCAGTAGGAGCTGATCGCGCCGACCACCGCGATCATGATGACCGCGGCCAGCGCGAAGTTCAGGATCGCGTAGCGTATTGCCTCCGAAGACGTTGAACACGAAGGCCGCCCACGCACCCGGCAGCTTCTTCCCCTGCAGCAGGTTGTCGACGACGATCTTGATCGGCCACGGCTCGAGGATGTCGGCGAGCGTCTCGCCCAGCACCGCGAGAAACGCCAGCGCCAGCGCCTTCCAGTGCGAGCGTACGAGGTGGGCGACGAGCGGCATGCCCGCCAGCTGCAGCAGCGGCCGTGAGGACCCTTGTGACATGGCGTGGGAACGGCATTAGGATACACGCGGATCGCCTGCGGCGGCGACAGTTGTTTGAGGAGGGCGTCATGCGCGTGTGGCTCACCGGCGTATTCATGGCCGTATTTGCGGGCGTGATCTGGCTGGACGGCCGTGGTCAGACCGGCGATCCGGTCGTCAGCGGCGCCCATCGCTTCCAGAAGGTCGCCGAGGGCGTGTTTTACGCCACGGCGTCCGGCACCATGAATGTCGGCTCGAACTCGCCGATCATCGTCACGGACGACGAAGCGCTGATCATCGACTCGGAGATCACGCCGGCCGCCGCGCGCGCGCTGGTCGCCGACCTGAAGGCGGTGACCCCCAAGCCGGTGCGCTATGTCGTCGACTCGCACTATCACTACGATCACGCGCACGGCAACCAGGTGTTCATGCGCGACGCGCAGGTGATCGGCCACGACAACACGCGCCGGCGGATGCTCGGCAACGTGCTCGAACAGTTCACGTATCTCCGGAGCGTGCAGCAGGTGCCGACGCAGGTCGCTGGGCTGAAAGAGCGGATCGCGAAGGAGACCGACGCGCAGCAGAAAGCCGCGCTCGAGCGCCAGGTTGCCAACTCGGTGGCGTACCTCGAACAGGTGAAGGAAACGGTCGTCACGCCGCCGAACCTGACCTTCGACAAGACGATGACCTTGATTCGCGGCGGCCGCGAGATCCGCCTCCTGTATCTGGGTCGCGGGCACACGGACACCGACGTCGTGGTCTACCTGCCGAAGGAGCGGATCGTCTGCACCGGCGATCTGATGGAGTCGGTGCCGTCCTACATGGGCGACGCGTTCCCGGAAGACTGGATTGCCACGCTCGAGCGATTGAAGGCGATCGATTTCGACACGACGATGCCGGGCCATGGCGTCGTCTTTACGGGGAAGGCGAAGATCGAGGCGTTCCAGAAGTATCTGCGCGATGCGATCACGCAGGTGACGGCGCTGAAAAAACAGGGACTGTCCGCCGAGGCGGCCGCCGCCAAGGTGGACCTGACGGCGCACGCGAACGAATTTGCCACGATCCGCGCGGCGGGATTGGACGTCGCGGCCGTGCGGAGGATCTATCAGCTCGCCGATCATCCGGAGTAGGTTGTCGCGGCCCGGGCCGCGTCGCGTCACGAAACGTCACTTTCGAGAGCCGCCCGCCCTGGCCGGCCGCCCACGCCACGCTGCCGCCCGGAGCCACGCTGACGGTGTCGAAGCCTTCGGCCGCGACTCGCGTCCAGGTCCGGCCTTCGTCGGACGACCAGTCGGCGCCGCTCGGACCGATCGCCAGCACCGCGCCTGTCGTGCCGAGGCAGCCAGGCCACGACGGAGCGGAACCCGGACAGACCGCGGTCGCGCACGAGCGACCACGTGGCGCCGCCGTCCGTCGTGACGGCCGCGTTGTCGATCGCCTCGGACTCCTTCCGGTAGTCGCCGCCGACGATGACCCCGTGGGTCGCATCGCGAAAGGCGATCGAGAAGATGCCGGTGGCCTGACCGGTGGCGAGCGGGGTGGCCGCGGCGGTCCAGCTGCGTCCGCCGTCCGACGACCGCAGCACGCGAGACGCCGTCGTGCCGATCCATGCCTGATCGTTTCCGATCAGGGCGACGTTCGTGCCGCTCGCCGCGAATGCTCCCTCGCCGGGTAGAGCCGGCGGCAAACGCTCGGCCGGTACACGCTCCCAGGATCGCCCACCGTTTCCCGTCGTCAGGATCACGAAGCGCCCATCGACCGAATCGCTGAACGCGATGCCACGCTCGGCGTCCCAGAACGCCATCGCGTCGAGAAATACCTTCGGGTCCGTGTTCGCGAACTGCAGATCCCAGTGCGCGCCGCCGTCGATGGTCTTGTAAATCCGCGACGAGGCTCCGGCGCCGATGCTCAGCGCATAGGCAACCTGGTCGCTCATCGCGTCGACATCCCGGAAGTCGAGCGTTTCGGCGCCAGCCACCGCGCGCACCTGCCAGTGGTCGCCGCCGTCGGTGGTGCGGAGAACAGTGCCGGCCGCGCCGCTGGCCCATGCCACGGTCGGCGAGACCGCGCTCACACCGCGCAGGCGACCGGTGACGCCGCTGGTCTGCGGCTGCCAGGCTACGACCGGTGTTCGAACCGCATCGCCGGCGATGCGGTATTCCTTCGGCGGGTCGACGCCGATCAGCCACTTCACGAAATAGTCCCAGCGGCGCCGCATCATGTAGTTCGACGCCGCGCCGTAGCCATGATTCGCGTTCGGAATCATGAGGAGATCGAAGTCCTTGTTGGCCTTGATCAGCGCGTCGGCGACCAGCATCGTCTGATACGGCGGGACGTTCGTGTCCATCGTGCCGTGGGCGAGCAGCAGGTGCCCCTTGAGGTTCTTCGCGAAGGTCTGGTTGGCTTCGGCATCGTAGCTGTCGGTACCGTCGGCGTTCTTGACGACGAGGCCCTGATAGCGTTCGCCCCAGTCGTCCTCGTTCTCCCGCTGGTCGTGGTTACCCGACTCCGCAATGCCCACCTTGAAGAAATCGGGAAAACGAAACATCGCGGTTGTCGTGGCGAACCCGCCGCCGGAGTGTCCCCAGATGCCGGCCCTCTCGATATCGATCCACGGATACCGGCGCGCCAGTTCCTGCATGCCGGCGATTTGATCGGGAACCGTGTTGTCGCGGCCCATCGCGCCGTAGTACGCGTCCTGGAATGATTTCGACCGGCCGGGCGTGCCCATTCCGTCGATCGTGACGACGATGAAGCCGAGCTCGGCCAGGGCCTGACGATCGCCACGCGCTGGCGTGAAGGCGCGGCTGCCGGTGCTGCCGGTCTGCGGACCCGGATAGACGTTGTTGACGATCGGATACTTCCGCGACGGATCGAAGTTCGTGGGACGGAACAAGAGGCCGTAGATGTCGGTCTTGCCGTCGTGAGCCGTCATCTTGATCGGCGTCGGCGGCTTCCAGCCGGTGGCGAGCAGCTGCGAAATGTCGGCCTTCTCGAGCGAAAGCTCGACTGCCCCGCTCTCCGCATCACGCAGCACCACGACCGGCGGCACGTCGGGTTTCGAGTAGGTATCGATCAGGTGCCGGCCGGAAGGCGACAGCTGCACCGCGTGCGTCCCATCGTCCGGCGTGAGCGACACGACGGGGCCGCCGTCGAGACTGGTGCGGTAGTAGTGAAGGAAGTACGGATCCTGACCAGGCTCGCGGCCGTTCGCGCCGAACCAGAGGGTTCGCGCCGTCTCGTCGATGCGCACGATCTGCATGACCGGGCCGTCGCCGGTCGTGATCGCGCGTTTCAGCCTGCCGGTTTGCAAATCGTAGAGATAGAGCTGACCCCAATTGTCGCGCTCCGAATGCCACACCACCTCGTTGGTTCGCCACAGCACACGCCAGCCGGAGCGCGACTCGAACTGCGTCGCCACGGTTTCCTCGAACACGTCACGGACGGCGCCGGTCGCGGTGTCTGCCACGCGCAGCACCACGCGCTTGTGGTCGCGGGACACCGACGCGAGGGCCAGGCGCGAGCCGTCGGGACTCCAGTTGTAGTCGTTCAGGCTGATGTCGTCGCCAAGCGTGGCGCGGTGGAAGTCCGGCGGCATCTGAAGCCGTGTGATGCGCCCCGAGTCCACGTCGATGACCACGCGGTGAAGCATCGCCATCACGGGATCGCCGGGCAGCGGAAACTTCGACACGCGAAGCGCCGGGTGGCCGACGGCGGTGTTGACGAGATACATCTCGCCGACATTGCGCTCGTCCTGTTGCTGAGTGGCGATCTGTTTCGAGTCCGGCGACCAGAGCAGGATCGCGCGATCGCTGCTGCTCCAACCGGCGTTGTCGGTTGCGTAACCGAAATAGGTCGTGCCGTCGGTCGTCAGCGCCTTCTCCTGCCCTGTGCGCATGTCGCGCACCCACAGGTTCCAGTCACGGACGAACGCGCCCCGATTGCCATCGGGGGACATCGCGAGCGGCTTCCCATCCGACGATGTGCCGGCGCGCCCTTGCGCGGCGAAGGCCGCGCCGCGACCGCCTCGCCCCCGGCCCGACGCCGCTGCATCGGGTGCGTTGCGATCCGGGCAACCCGGCGATCGCCGGCGCGCAGATGGTCCGCGTCCTTTTCGAGGGATCGACCAGGATTGTCTGCGTCGATCCGTCGGCGAGCACCGTGCGGTACCAAAAGCGATCGTCCCTCGACTGGGCTCGGGACGACCCTGAGGCACTCGAAGGGTCGTCCGGGATCCAGTTCGCGGCGACGCTTCCGCCGACGACCAGACCGGCGACGGCGGGCGCGAGAAACGACTCGGCCCGTGCATAGTCGGCAGCCGTCGCCGCGGGTGGCCGCTGCTGTCCGCGTATCGGCGCCACGGCGGTGGCGATGGCGCCGAGGATCAGAATGTATGATTTCGGCATGTCGCGTCGATCCTTCCAATCTGGTGCGGCTGTCGTGCTGAGCGTTTCGCTGCGGGCATCGCTCGTGCTGGCGCAGGATCTGCCGCGGGGGCAGATTGTAGACGAGGTCAGGTGTTCGGCCGAGCCGTCGCAGAGTTACGCGCTCTATCTGCCGTCCAATTATTCGCCGGATCGGGCGTGGAGTCTGCTCGTCGGCTTTCATCCCGCGGCCCGCGGCCGCGCCATCGTCGACACCTATCAGGCCGCGGCGGAGAAGTACGGCTACATCGTCGCCGGCTCGAACAACTCGCGGAACGGACCGTGGCAGGTGTCTGCCACGAGTATTCAGGCGATGTCGGCCGATCTGGGCCAGCGCTTCAATATCGATCCCAAGCGGTTCTATCTGACCGGCCTGTCCGGCGGCGCGCGTGTGGCGATGGGCGTCGCGGCCGGGACCAAGGCGATTGCCGGCGTGATCGCGTCGAGCGCCGGTTATCCGGACAGTCAGCCGCGCAAGTCGCTGCCGTTCGCGGTGTTCGGGACGGCCGGCACCGAAGACTTCAACTACATCGAGATGCGCCTGCTGGATCGCGCGCTGACGACGCCGCATCGCGTCGTCGTGTTCGAGGGCGGGCATACGCTGCCGCCGGCACCGGTCGCGATGGAGGCGATCGAGTGGCTCGAGCTGCAGGCGATGAAAAGCGGCGCGAAGCCGCGAGACGAACCGTTGATCGATCAGCTATTGGCCAGGCGACAGCAGAAGATTGCCGCATCGACCAGTCCGGCGGCGACTGTCCATCTTCTCCAGGAGCTCGCGAGCGACTTCGGCGGACTTCGCGATGTCGCCGGATTCGTCGCGCGCGCCGCGGAACTGTCGAAGCAGAAGGACGTCAAGAGCGCCTTGTCGCGCGAACGGGCGGAGGACGATGCGGAAGCGCGCCAGGTCGGTGACGTCTTCAGTCTGGAGGCGGCGCTTCGCGATCAGGATCGCCGGATGGAGAGCCTGGGCCGGCTGCGCGACGCGCTGCAACGCCTCGCCCGTCAAGCCAACGCGGACACCGACTCCGCCGATCGACGGCGGGCGCGGCGGCTGCTGCGCACGATCACGCTCCGGGATCAACGAGCGCGGGCTGGATCCCGAGTATCGCAAGCTGCTCGAACAATACCGGCAGCCTGGACCAGGCCGCGGCGGGCGTCTGATAAGAGACGAGGACACAAAGGCAACAAATGGACACAAAGGAAACTGCGTCGTCAGCATCGGAACTGCGCTTAGTCCTTTGTGTCCTCTGTTCCCCTCTGTGATCCCTTGTGCGTGAGGTCAGTACGTCACCCTCACGCGATACGTCAGCACCGCCGTGCCATCGCTCGCCACCGGCACGTTGAATCCCGCCGCCCACGCGTCGGTCTTCGTCCACTGATGTGACGACCGCAACATCCGCCACGTTCCGCCGATCGGCTCGTTGACCTCGACGGCGATCGCGGTCGCCTTGTGGTTGCGCAGCGTGATCTCATACTCGATTTCGTAGACGCCGGACGCGATCCGCTGGAAGTCCGTCTGCTTGCGCTCGCAGGCGACATCGAACGCGTTGCCGATCTTGAGGTTCAATTCCTCGTCCTTCGGCGTGTGACTGATCCGGTCCTCGCCGACGAACTGCGTCCCGCCCTTGGAGTCGGCCTGATACACACGCACCACGCCCGCGGGCATCGGCATCCCCAGCCCGGCGCGCTCCTCGTTCTTGAACTGGTAGTAGACCTGCACGGTGTCTTTCAGCGGCGAGCCGGGATGTTGCGCGTTGCGGTAGTAGAACGCCTGGCCGTCGACGACGTAGCGTTTGCGCACCGGAACGCCGGTGCCGTTGAGCATGCTCAATTGCTTGGTCTCGCTGTTGTTGATCGTCGTCTTTCGCCCGAGCGTGTAGAGGTGGTAATCCGAGAACGACTCCTGCGCCATCGGCGCGGCCGCGGCCGCGTCGGCCATCTTGGCGTTCATCTCCATCGCACGCGAGAAGACCTGGCGGACGCGATTGAGATCGCCGGCAACCAGCTGCAGCTTCGTCTTCCTGAACGAGGTGCCGCTGCCGTTGACGAGCGTGACCCAGCCGTCCAGGTCGGCGGCCTTGTCGTCGCGGCCGACCGTGAGCACGTAGTCCGCGTTCCACGACAGCTTGCCCGCGAGATACGACGCTTCGACGCGATGGCGTCCGGCGCCGGTGTTGTCCAGCGTCCAGATCAGCGTCGGATGCGTGAAGAGATTCCCCGGCAGCTCGGGAAACTTGATGTGATCGGCGTTCAAGCCGGTCACGATTTCATTGCCGATCTGCCAGACCGGTCCATTGTTGTAGCTGAGGAGACGCGCCTTCACTTCTTCTTCGCGCGTCTGCCCATTCTCCGCTCGCCGCCGCACCAGCGTGACGTCGCGGCCGACGTACTTGCGCAGCAGCTTCTCCGGTTCGAGCAGGTCGTACTCGTAATTCTGCTCGAGGACGCTGACGCGCGATGGCTCGGTCAGCGAGCGGAAGTGAACGGTCGCGGGATTCACGGTGGCCGCGATGTCCATGAAGCGCAGATCGAAGCCGCCGCGTGGCAGCTGCAGCTCGCGCACGTCGCGCACCAACGCGATGTCGGAGTTGTAAACCGTGACGGCCAGGTCGACCTGATCGTCGAGCGAGGATGTGCCCTGATCGGGCGCGCTGTCGCGGGCGTGCGCGACCGGCGTCGAGGTTCGGGAACCGAGGACGCCTGCCGCAATCAGCAGCGCCGCAAGCCAGATTCGTAATCTCATGTGAGGCTCCTTCTTGGGGGTCATGTCCCTTGAACGGAGCCGCCCGGATTTCTTGCAAAGGGTTCAGAACCCTGCAGAACCCTAGAACTCCTAGAACCCTAGAACTCTTTTCGCGCCCACGTGCGCCCGCCATCCTCCGTGACGAACTGCCGGCCGTCCGCCGTGGTGACGGTGGCGGTCTGGTCGTCCGTGGCGCGGATCGAGGTGAGCGGAACGGCTTCGGGAAAGGGAATGCGTGTCCAGCTGCGGCCATCGGTTGTCCGCAGCACGATGCCCCTGGGCCCGACGAGCCAGCATACGGAAGGCGAGGGCGACGAGCCTCCCGACAGCGTGTCGCTGACACCGGTCGTCTGCGTCTGCCAGGTCGCGCCGCCGTCCGCCGAGCGCTGCACCTGTCCGCCCTGAAGAATTCTCCACCGGCTCGCTGGATTGGAAGACACGATGACCGTCTCGGGAGCGCCGAACGAGAACGTTTTCGCCATCGGCTGCGCAGGAGCCGCGGGCGCGGCCGCCGCGTTCTCGGCAGCCGTTCGCGACCTGTCGGTTCGCGCTGACGCCTCGGCAAGAACACTCGCGTCCGCCGCGGGACTCTTCTTGTCGTTCTCCGCCTTCGCGCCTTCCGCCTTCGCGCCTTCGTCGCGTCTGCTTCGCGCCTTCCGCCTTCGCGCCTTCGCGCTCTCTGCAGCGCTTCGGCGGGACAGGTCGGCGCTTCTGACAACTCGACCTCCTTCGCCTCCGCCAATGTCTGCGGCTCGCGTCGCGGCGTTGGCGTGACGGCCGACGTGGGCGGCACGACGGCGACCGCCGCAGCTTCCCGGGAAGACGGCGTCGCGACAGACGGCGGAGCAGTCGCGTCGGCGCTCTCGCTGACCTGATGCACGGTGACCCGCCCGTCGCGCGACGGGACGATTGTCCAGATGAGCACGGCGGCGGCAGCGGCGGTCAGCGGCACGAGCCAACGGAAGGCCGGCTTCCACCATGACGCCGCGACCTGGGCCGGGGCGAGCGGCGTCGTCCTCGCCATCGCGGCCAACATCGCCTGACACCGCGCGCAGTCGGCTGCGTGCGCTTCGGCTGTTGCGAGCGCGCCCGCATCGAGCGCGCCGTCAGCCCACGCGGCGAGCGTGTCTGCGTCGAGGCAGGCGTCCGTGGAAGGGCCCTGGCTACGCGTGGCTCGACCGGCAAGCAGCCGATCGATCGTCGCGTCACGGTCGGGCTTTTGAGTCGTCACATCAGCCTCATTATCTTGAACGATCGGGCGCGGTTTTCTTGCGGTCGGCCGGCATGGCCAACATCCGGTCGAGGTCGATCGGGCCGGCATCGGCAGATACCGCGGCGAAGCACTCCGAAATCTGCGCGTCGCTCAAACCTGCCTCGTCGCGAAGCCGGCGCTCGACGTCGCCTCGAATCGCCTGCCGCGTTCGCGCGAGTTGTCGAGACACCGTCGCTTCGTGTTCACGCAGGATTCGGCCGGTTTCCGCGAGCGTCAGCCCCTGCGCGTAGTAGCAGCCGAGGCGCAGCCGATCCTTCGGGTCGAGCGTCGTCACCGCCTGGTTGAGCGCGTCTTGCAGGAGACCCAGGTGACGGCCGCGATCGGGATCAGGCGTCGGATCGCGCGGCGACTCGTAGTGACGGACGTCAGCCCGCTCGATCGTGCGCTCCTCGTCGGGGAGCGACTCCATCCGCCGGTTCGCGCGGATGCGATCGACGTATCGCTGCGAGAGCACCGCACGCAGCCACGTCGCCAAGCTGCTGCGGCCTTGAAAGTAGCGGAAGAGCGACTTGCTGTAGAGATCCGCGTACAAGGAATCGGCGAGATCGCGCGCGTTGCCCGAGGGGTCGAGCGCGTCGGCGGCGCGGTAGAGGATCGGCCGGTACTCGAGGACGAAGCGGTCCCACGCCTGCTCGTCTCCGGCCGCGCATTGCCGCGCGAGCTCGAGATCGGCGGCGTACGAGGAACTCACGCTAGGTGATTCCCACAACGCCACCATTATCGGGTGATGGGAAGGTCGGCGCCGAGGCGACTGCGAGGGTTAAGTCTCCGGCTCCGATGTTATGCACAGCGCTGCACGTGGACCGGCTTTCGCCGTGACACCGGCGGCACCCGCGGCGAATGTCCAATGATTTTCGCGGGATGCAAGTGCCTCTGCGTCACGAATTACAGTCCTGCGGCGTTGAATGAATCGCCGTCGCATGGCCTGTCGATTGCTCAACCTCCACTCGAAACGTTTTCGTGAGGAGGACGCAGGGATGGTTCGAATTCTGGTCGCCGCGACGCTTGCGCTGGGACTGACCGCGAGCGCGAGTGCCTCAACGATTGTCCCCGGCACATCGAACCCGTGGCTCGCAGGGATGCCCGACGGATCGACGGCCGCATTCTTCGACATCGCGCCCGGCCAATCGCCAGTTGAAGTCGCACTGTCGTTCGCCGCCGGGCGATCATCTCGTGTTCACGTCCAGCGGGACGACCGATCATTGCGACGGCGGCGGATGTGGCCTTGCCGGAGCCGAAGGCGATTTCCTGGAGCCGCCGTGGGGGCATGCCGTTGGCGCCGAGAACGGGATCGCCAATGTCGTTGCTCCGATCGATGCGTTGATCGGCGTCTTCCTGGGTCCGGCGCAGCCCGATTCGAGCGCCGCTCCGGCAGGGCTCGACTTCAGCACCCCGGCCCTGCGCGACTT
The DNA here is from genome assembly GCA_963792175.1 of uncultured Acidobacteriota bacterium. GTDB lineage: Bacteria > Acidobacteriota > Vicinamibacteria > Vicinamibacterales > CAVVIG01 > CAWBVG01. Next base: position 11,746 of record CAWBVG010000047.1, on the reverse strand, counting down.
CGCGTCGCTCAGCCCGCTGCTGAAGCAGCCGTTCTTCATCGGTGACGGACTTCGCAACGACTTCACGACGTTGCAGGTCTTCATCGTGCCGGCTGGTGCCACGCGCCTGTTCCTGGGCACGATGGACGGCTACGATTGGTTGAACAACGTCGGCAGCCTCGACGTCACGGCGACCAACGTTCCCGAGCCGGCGACGATCGTGCTGGTCGGAGCCGGATTGTTCGGAGCGGTTCGTCGTCGCGTCCGCCGCCGCTGCTAGAGCCCCCATCGCGCAGCCGTAACCGGGGCATCCTCGCTTCAAGAGGGTGCCCCGGGAGCTCTCCTCCCGCGAACCCTTCCATCAAACCTGCGAAGCCAGCCGGCAACCCTTGCTACACTCACACCGCGAGGGCATACGCCAATGCCGACGACGATTCCGATCGATCTGACCGTCAAGAACCTGCAGATGTATCTCGGCACGGTCATCGCGGTCGTGCGGGAAGAGCTCGGCCAGGCGCCGGACCTGGAGAACGCCAGGGATCCGCTCGCGGCCACGCTGATAGTGATGGCTCTCGAGGGCAAGACGGTCGAAGACATGCGCGCTCACCTGCGCGATCTGCCGCAGTGGCACGAGCGGCACGACCCGAAGCCGGGCCCGCCGATTCGCGGACGCCTGCGGAGCAACGGGCCCCGCCTGTTCGACGATGCCGGACCGTGGAAGTGGAAGATGGCGACCGGATTCGACGCGCTGCGCCTGCTCATCACCGGCGGCGAGCCGCAGCTGCGTACCTACCTGGCGTGGATCAACTCGATCAAGGGCAACGGCATCCGTGTGTTCTGCAACTGGAAGGTGACCGGCCTCGACTTCCGCCAGGTGCCGGATTACATGGGTTGGATGCGCAAGCTGTGCGTGCTGACCCGGAGTGTCGGCATGCGCCTCGAGTGCTGTGCGGTGTGCGACTTCATTCCCGAGGGGCTCGCCGCGCAGCAGCAGTTCATCAACAGCCTCGCGGCCGTGCTCGCAGAATTCGACCACGCCATCCTGACGTTCGGGAACGAGCCGTACCAGAACATGGAAAACCCCGAGACCATCACGTTGCCGCCGGCGCCGGGGCTGTTGATGGCGCGAGGCATGTGCAATCCGAACGATCCCAACGCGCTGCCGTACCTGCCCTCGGCCGGGTTCACGGCGTACCAGACGCTCCGGTCCGACGATTGGCCGCGAAAAGTCGGCAAGGACGGATTCGAGATTCGCAACGGCTTTGGCGGGACGCGTCCCGACGGCATCGTCGTCGACTTTCGCGGCACGAAGGACGCGTGCATCAACACCGAGATGATGGGCGCCGCGGAAACCTATCAGCCAGGGCGGCGGTCGAATCGACCCGAGGAATTCTTCATGGCCGGCGTCGCGGCCGCGATGTTCACCAGCGGCGCCACCGCCCACGGCGACAGCCTGACGATGCAGCGTTGCGTGGTCCCCGGTCCGATCGAAGCGCAGTGCGCGTCAGAGCTGTTCCGCGGCATCGACATCGTGCCGATCGATGCGCCGACGTGGATGTACTGCCGCTACGGTCTCAACGAGCAGGCGGTGCCCGTCGAAAAAGATGCGCTCGACGATGTGCCGGGCCGCGATATCCGCATTCACTCGATGGTGGGCCCGGCGCAAGCCGTGTCGATCAACTACCACTATCTCGAGGCGGGACACAACGCGTGGAAACCGCGGGGCATCAACGGCTGGCGGACGGTGCTGCAGGACGGTCCGTACGTGCTCAGCGAGCGCGCGTGAGCGCACAGATCGATGCGCGTCTGTGCAACCTCACCGCGAAGCTCGCATAGCCAAGCATGGCGACGAGCATGCCCGGCAAGGCGATCAATTCCACGGCTGCGTCGACCAAGAGTCGCTGTAACGCCTCCGATCGATCGGCGTCACGTACGGTCGTCGCTCGAATATCGTTGAACCGGCGAAGGAAGTCTGGCCCACCGAGAACGGCAGAAAGAACCACCACACGAGCAGTGTTCGGCGAGTCCAGAATGAAGGTTCGAGATGGTCGACCGGCGAAGAATCTCCCCCAGAATGTTGACCGCCGATTCTTCTTCGCAGTCACGTGCCAGCCGGAGTCTCGAGCAAAGAGGCTGCCCAACCCGCCGGCCAGTTTGGCGCGGAGATCGCGGGTCTCCAAACGAACGCCGAACAGTCCTGCTCGGGCGCTTACAAATCCGGCATGCGGTCGTTCAACGTGCAGGGCGTCCCCTGGCGCGTCGCAGTCACGACACGCCGCCGCGACGGGTGAAGATCCACCAGATCGACTCAGGATGGCGGCGAAGAGGGTGACGAGCTGAGGCAGGCCGAGACGTCCCATGATGCGATTGGTTGCTGATGGTAGGAGGGGTTGGCGATCGCGTCAAGCGGCTCCAACACCAGACTGCCGCTCCGCGCACGGCGTGATCGTAGAATGAGCGCTCCATGCGCGTGCGGACCGGACGGGGAGAGCGGTTGGCGATCGTTGCACTGATCGGCCTTGCGGCCGCCACGTGTTCTCGCGGGACCCAGCCGGTGACGTCGGCGCGCACGGCGGGCTTCGACGCGGACATCGCCTTTCTTCGACAACACACGCAGGTTGTCGTGCTCGCCGACCCATCCGGATCCGCGCAGGTCGCCGTTGCACCGGCGTACCAGGGACGCGTCATGACGAGCACGACCGGCGGCAGCGACGCGCCGAGTTTCGGATGGATCGGGCGGGCGGCGATCGCGTCGGGCAAGCGGCAGCCGCACATGAATGTCTTCGGCGGCGAAGATCGGTTCTGGCTGGGCCCTGAAGGCGGTCAGTTCGCCCTCTACTTCAAGCCCGGCGATCCGTTCGACCTCGATCACTGGCAGGTGCCGGGGCCGATCGACTGGGACACCTGGGACATCGCGGGCCAGTCGGCGACCGAGGTGCGCTTCCGGAAACCGATGACGCTGGTCAACTACTCGCGAACGCAGATGACCGTCGACGTCGACCGGACGGTTCGTCTGTTGTCCAGCGCGGATGTCGCGAGATTGTTGGGCGTGTCTCCTGGCAGTGCCGTGCGGACGGTGGCGTTCGAATCATCCAACACGGTGACGAACGCGGGAAACGCCGAGTGGAAACCTGATGCCGGACTCGTCTCCGTGTGGATTCTCGGGATGTTCAATCCGTCGGCGGACACGACGATCGTCCTGCCCTTTACGCCAGGCCCCGAGTCGACCAGCGGTCCCATCGTCAACGACGCGTACTTCGGGAAAGTCCCCGCCGATCGGCTCGTCATCTCGCCTTCGGCGGTGTTCTTCCGCGGGGACGGCCAGTATCGCAGCAAGATCGGACTGTCCCCTTTACGGGCCCAGCAGATGGCCGGCGGTTACGATGCCTCGGGACACGTTCTGACGTTGGTGCAGTACACCCGTCCGCAGGATGGCGCGCCGCGCTACGTCAATTCGATGTGGGAGATTCAGCGCGAGCCCTACAAGGGCGATGTGATCAACAGCTATAACGATGGTCCGCCGGAGCCGGGCAAGGCGCCGCTCGGGCCGTTCTTCGAGCTCGAGACGTCTTCTCCCGCCCTCGGCCTGGCGCCCGCGCAACAGTACACACACGTCCACCGTACGTTCCACTTCGTCGGTGCGGAGGCGGACCTCGATCGGCTCGCCAGGGCCACGATCAAGGTCGGCCTCGACGAATTGAAGAACGCCTTCCCTTCGAACCCTCGCCGGTAACGCGGTCCGCGGCCGCCCGGCTGGTTCGTTCCTTCGTCGTCGATTGTCTTTCGTGATTGGGAAGGCTGCTCATGACGCGCTCCGGCCGACCGAAGTCTCCGGCCGGAATGCTTTCTTACGTTTCAGTTCAGCGAATGAGAATGCCGTAAGTCACCGCAAATAAAGTGTCTTACCGGTAAATGCGAGACACTAGCAGGGCTGGCGCAACTAATGCACGACGATTCACTTCCTCATTCGTTGCGCAGATTTGCACATCGAGCGGGACGAAGACAACGATTCAGGCAAACAACGGTCGCTGACCTGGATTTCGATTATCCGAATCGGAATACTGCATCGGCGCTTGAGGACCAACGCGCACGCCGTCCTAGCCGGGTGTTGGTGAGTGGAAGGGACAAATGACAATCGATATGAAACGTTCGATCGTCGGTGCGGGAGTCGTGTTGGCTTGCTTCGTTTGGGCGGGCACTGCGCAGGCGGCCAATATCACGGCTACAGAGACGGCCCAGGAGCTCGGTGTCCTTACGGGAAGCCAATTTGACGTGGCGGCCTTCGTTGCTACTGCCAGCGCGCTTGAGTTTGCAGAAGGAAGCGGCGCGTTTCTCGCGAATTCGACGGCGACCGGAAGTGCCCTCGTCGTGTTGACCGAGGCCGGCGGCGGGAACAGTGATTGGCTCGAACTCGTCTACAGCGGTCCCGGCGGCTTTGGAACGGAGACCATTGCGGCCCATTGGCGGTCGGATGCCGATCCTGGAGGTCTGCCGGCGCTGCCGATTGGAGTTACGCCTATGTTCCTGCAGGAGACCGGCGGCGTCCAGGACATAACAGCCCTGTTAGCTGCGTCCGCGACCGCCTCCGGCTTTGCCTTTCCCAGCAACCTCACGGTCCAGGTCCAGTCGGATATCGACGCGGTGCCAGAGCCGGCTTCGATGCTGCTCCTGGGCACAGGGATCATCGGCGTGGGCGCGCGACGTTGGCGGAATCGGCGTTCACGCGGGTAATCACGAGCTTCAACTCCGGTCCGTTGATTCCGCGACGGGCCGGACTATTTATCTCCCTCTAGGGTTCTTCCAGAAAGAACCTTCGCGCGAATATCCGCAACCGCTGGTGAAACCTGGCCCTCCCTCGGAGTTCTGGTTCTTCAATCGCAACATACGTCATGTTGATCGAGTGAATTGTGGATCCCACGATGATCAGGCGGCTGCTGGGGATACTCACCCATTCGAATTCGGACCCACGACCCTTCCCTCTCGTGCTGTCGCGCAGCGTGAGCGAGTCGATTCCGCCGACTGATGAAATTTCGAAGTCTACGACCAGGCCTCTAAAGAGGCGCGAGCGCTCCGGTGCCTCACCGGGATGTTCCGTGAGCACGTCGACATAGGCCAACACCCCCCGCGGTAACCGCGGCAAGCGCCCTTGCAGAATGTAGAACCATGAGTGTTTCAATCGAAGCAGGGGAACGTGGATGTCAAGGCGACATGTCCATATGATCCGGCGCCAGATCGCTCCCCACACATAACTGCAGAACAGGATGGCAAGATACGTCCACGATGTCGTGACCGCAGACCTTTGAAGCGCAGACGCCGCCGCCTCGATCCCCGTGTCGCTCAGGCTACCCGCCAGAAAGCGCATCGCTAACGCAAACTGGAACGACAGCCCAAAATGTCGGCAGACCACCAACGCAACGGCGTTCAGCGGGATGGCGAAAATAACGTACAGCGCCAGTTCTTCAACACCAGACAGTCCAGCGATGCGCTTGTCAAAACGCCCGGCAAAATAGCCGTAAAAGCACGCGATTCCAGGCAGGAGTCCTAGAAGGATTACGAGAGCGGGAAGGGCGAGATTCACCCCGACGGTCTATGCGACCAGCCGTCTCACGATGATTTGTTTCGACGCGCGCGCCGCACCATCAGAAGGGTGCGACTCGTCGTCGTCAACAACAACGTGACGCACGTTTCGCCTTCTCGCAGCAGTTCGTCGATCTTGTCTCGGAGCTTGCTATCCCGAAGCAGCTTGCGCGCGCTGTTGCTGAGAATGTCCATTCGCCCAGGCCCACCTTCTTAGACGCACGTTAGTGGTCGACTGTGACAGGACAGGTCACGAGTCGCGTCTGAGCGGTTAACCCCTGACGCAACGCACGGAAACTGCCATCTGCTTCTCGCCCTGGGGCTGACGATAGAGCGCTTGACTGCCTTTGCCGAAGTTATAGAAGGGTGCGGTGATCGGATCGTTTTAGCGAGGATTTCTCGCCGCCATGGTGTGGTCGCGGAGTGTGTCTTCGCACCTTTGGCTACCGGACTGTGAAGCGCTCTTCGTGGAGCATGGTGCCATCCGCGCTCCGCAGCTCGACTCGCCAGTCGCCGGCGCGCTCACTGCTGATGGTGTTGCGGCTGTACGTGCGGTAACCGGTGCCGGGACTGGCCTCGATGCGGAGCTGCACCACCCGGCGGATGCGATTGCCCTGATACCAGCGGTGCTCAATCGTGGTGGCGGTTGCGGATTTTATCTGCGTGTAGAAGAACATCGGCCCGGGCGGAACCTGGCTGTCCGCAGCCTTGCATCGCCAGTCCCTGAGGGCGGTGCAGAGCTGCGCCGTAGCCACCGTTGGCATCACCTCCGGGCTTGCGGGCCTACTTGGCCTGGTGCCAATCGCGTCTGCCTCGTCTCGAGTGGGCTGAGTGGGCTTCGGGGTGCGTTGCGGTTGCGCGAGCGGCTCGGCCGGCGGAGCCGTTGGCCTCGGGGCCGGAGTCTGGCGCGCTGGAGCGATCGCGGTCGCCGGCGCCGATTTGGTCTCCTCAACCGGACCGCTCCATGGGTGGGCCCATCGTAAGAATCGCGATCAGCAGGGCAGCCCCGCTCAACGTGCCAAGAGCGAGCGGGCGTGGGAATGTCTTCCGAGGGATCGGCAACACGTCCTGCGTGTTCGCTGACCGCGACGACTCGCGCAGTGGCGCTGCAGGCGCGGGCGCATCCAGCCAGGCTGCAACGCCCGGTGGTGACGGCGGCAACTCCGCCGGCCGCCCGCGGGCCGCGCAGAAATCGTGAAGGTTTTTGCGACTCGTGGCGACGAACGGATGGTCCGGCGCCAGCGTCGCGGTCGCGATGGTGTACGCCCGGCGGAAGTAGTGCTCCGCGTCGATCGGATTGTCTGTGATCTCGCAGACGACGCCGAGGTTGTTCAGCGTGTTGGCGAGGTCTGGATGGTTCGGGCCAAGCGTCTGCTCCTGAAGGCCGGCCGCCTCGAGCAAGAGCTCCTCGGCGGAGGCGTAGTCGCCGGCCGCAGCCGCCTGTTCGGCGTTTTCGATGATCGAGCGGGCTCCGTCCAACGGAGAGTTGCCGCTTGAATGTTGCGATGAAAGTGGACGCCTGCCAGACGTAAATGCCACTCCTTGTTCTCGAACGTCGCTACGTACTGGCTAACGCCGCACCCGCATCTCTAACCCTGCGTGCCGTAGACGGTAGTGGGACCGTTTGCGTTTCCGGTGAACGTTGTTGGTTCCCGCTACGGGTTCTGAGACACCTTGACCACCGCCTTGGCTGTGCTGTTGCTGCCGTCTTCGAAGATCTGAATGTTGCCGGAACGGGGCAGCGGGACGTTCGGCTGCTGCTGCGCGGACAAGACGGTGAAGTTCATCGATCCCGATTCGGTGACCGTGCCTCCGGAGACCTTGACCCAGTCTTCGGCGTGGCTGTCTTCGTCCGCGTTCCATTTGCAACCAGGTTTGTTGGTGGTGACGGTGAAGGTGCCGCTACCGCCGTTTGGTCCGAATGTGCTCGGTTGTGTGCCGCTGGTCTGATACGTGCAGCCACAACCCGCCGTGCCGATTGCGACGACCGAGAATCCGACCACTGCCACGAGTCCAGATCGCGCACGCGACACCTCCTTATCGAGAGAGGACGCATCCTACTACCAGTGCAGTCCCCGTCGACCATTCGGCTCGCAGCCGGGCGACCTCTGGCCTTTCGCTCACCCAGCGGCACAGTTTTATCAAAACGGGGAGCGCGCAGCTGGATGTCCGGATCAAGCAGGCGCTATGGACAAGCAAAAGCGTTCAATCGGTGAACTTGTCGGAACGACTCGTTTCGCCAGCTCACCCCAGGTAACCCTTTACCGGCGCAGGAAGGTCTGCCTCCGCTGGAATGAGAGCTGACAGTTCGACGATGGTCCCGCTGCTGCTGACACGAACTCCGAATTTCACGCGGGTTGTAGATGTCTGAGGCGTCGGCTCGAAGCTGCACACGAAATCCCACGGTGCAGGCGCCTGCTCGCACGCCAGCTTTGTCTGGGCATCCCCCACACGCCCAAACACATTCTGCTCTTTCAATCGAGATTCAAGACCTGCGACGCTGATCGCCGGTTGCGACCGAGCCCCCTGAACGATCAGGCTCCCGAAACTCACGAGTTTCCCGGCGAGCGCCAACAGAATGCACACCAAGGCCAAGCCAAGAACGATTCGCTTTGCGCCTTCCACGTCGGTTTGCGCGAGCAATTGAGAGACCAATAAACGCCAACGGATTTCACAAGGGGACGCGCCAACAGACGAGGGCAGCCAGACAGATTGGTTTACGTGATTACAAATTCGCTGGCCCCATCATGACGCTTGACACCTACGCGCAGGTCCTGCCGGAGATGCAGCGCGACGCTCCGTCGCTGCTCGGCGGGCTGCTGCACGGTCGCTAGAAAGTTCGAGGCCAAGCGCAGGCGAAGGTTGGCTTGGAAGAGAGGATTCGAACCTCCACGGGGTTGCCCCGCCAGCCCTCAAGCTGGTCAATTTGCTGTGGCGCATCAGACTGACGAGTATCCTGCTGACGAACGTTCGGCAGGCGCGTGCCGCAGCGAACGCCAGCGACGACTTTATTCGCACACATTCGCACACGGCTCAGGCTTCTGACTCGCGTCATCAGGACGTCCTGGCTGCAGCGGCCGAGTTCTCGCTCCTCAGCCATTTTTCAACCTGCCGAAAGGACAAGCGCGCTCACGCAGCCGGGCGCTGACCAAGTCATCTGGTGCTGTGTCCGGCTATCGACGGACGAGGTCACCTATCTTGCTCTCATCGGAGTGGGATCTCGTCACAGGAGAGGAGGCCCACATGTCGTCGCCGGGTCATTTCGGTTCGAACACGGCTGGGCGGCGCGACGGGGCTTCGCGGCTGCATCAACAATTGAAGCGCGAAACGGCTGGACTGCATCAGCGTCTCGAGGCGAAGTTGGGGTTTTTCGAACCCGAGTTCTCGATCCACCGCTACGTTCAAGTGCTGCAAATCTTCCATGGGTTCTACGCTCCGGTCGAAGCCAGCTTGTTGCGGCTGACGGCTGTGAGCCCCCCGCTCGGCTTTCCGCTGCGTGCGCGCTCCGAGCTGATCGAAAGCGATCTCCTGGCGTTGGGCTTGTCTCGGCGCGAGCTCGCCGAGTTGCCTCGATGCACCAACCTGCCGCGGCTGTCGTGCCCCGAGGATCTGGCGGGCTGCCTGTACGTGCTAGAGGGCGCCTGTCTTGGAGGACAGATCATCGCCCCGACGCTGCGTCAACGGCTCGGTGTGGACAAAGACAGCGGCGCATCGTTCTTCGTCGGCGACGCAGAAGCGACCTCGGCGAGGTGGATCCTCGTGCTCACCTGGCTCGATGCGTTGGTGTGCGCAGGCGCGCGAAGCGAGGAGGTCGCCGCGTCGGCGTGCGCGACCTTTTCGACACTCGCACGATGGGTGGAACAGCAGGGAGCTTCGCAGGGGGAATCGCCATGGTCGATCTGACCGACTGTGACCGCGAGCCCATCCACATCCCGGGGACGATCCAGCCCTATGGCGTGCTGTTGGTGCTGACGGAGCCGGCGCTGACCGTCGCGCAGGTCAGCGAGAATGTAGGCGATCATTTCCCGCTGGGCGTCGAAGACGTCTTGGGTCAGCCACTCTCCAGGGTGATTGACCCCTCATCGGCCGACGAGGTGCGGGACGCGCTGCAAGAGGAACGCTGGTACGAGACGAACCCGTTTCACATCAAAGCGCACGGGAAGCGATTCGACGGGATCGTCCACCGCCACGACGGTGCAACGATTCTCGAGCTTGAGCCGAATTCAGAGGCTCTGTCGGGGACGCCGGTGCACCACCCGTTCCGGCTGGCGTTGATGCGGATCCAGCGCGTGAGCACGCTGGCGGAGTTGGCCGACGTCGTCGTTCAGCAAATGCAGCGAGTGACCGGGTTCGAACGCGTCATGTTCTATCGGTTCCACGAGGACGGGCACGGCTCGGTGGACGCCGAGGCGAAAGAACCAGCGCTCGAGCCGTATCTGGGACTGCACTATCCGGCCTCTGACATTCCTGCCCAAGCGCGTCAGCTGTACGTCAAGAACTGGTTGCGGCTCATCTTCGATGCCCGCGCCACGCCAGCGCGGATCGTCCCGACCGAACGCGCGGACACGGGCGGCCCACTAGATCTTAGCTTTTCGGTGCTGCGGAGCGTCTCACCCATCCACCTCGAATACATGGCGAACATGGGGGTCCGCGCGTCGATGAGCATATCCATCATCCTTCGCGACCGCCTGTGGGGGCTCGTCAGTTGCCTGAACCACACCGGCCCGCGGCGCGTTTCTCACCAGATGCGAGCGGCGTGCGAGTTTCTCGGCCGCCTGATCTCGCTGCAGATCGACGCGCTCGAGGACCGGGAACTGCTCGCGTTACGCGCCTCGCGTCGTGCGGCCGAGGATGCGCTGGCTGATGCGATGAGCGAGAGCGTCGCGGAAGAGAGCGTACTGGCGGTCCTGCTCGCCGACTCGGAGAAGCTGATGGGGCTCGTGGGTGCCGAGGGAGCCGCGTGGGTGAGTGCCGAGGAACCTGTGACGTGCGGCCGTACACCGCCGCCTCCGCTCATCCAGGAGATCGCCGCATGGGTCGAGGAGAGAGAAGCATCCAGACCGTTCTCAACCGAGTCGCTAGGCGCCCTGTTTCCTCCGGCGCTTTCGGCCAGCGACGTCGCCAGCGGGTTGCTCACGTTCGCTCTGCCCGGCTCTCCCCGGAGGCGACTCCTGTGGTTCCGGCCAGAGATCATCAAGACGGTGAACTGGGGCGGCGATCCAACCAAGCCTGTCGCAGCCGATGTCGCCGAGCGCCTGCGCCCACGCCGTTCGTTTGCGGTTTGGCGAGAGGAGGTGAGATTCCACTCGCATCCGTGGACGGCGAGCGATCTCGAGGCCGCAGACGAGCTGCGGCGGCGCGCCATTGAAGTCGACCTCGAGCGGCGGCTCCTGAGCGAGCAGCGCGCGGTGCGGGCGCGGGATGACCTGATCGCCGTCGTGTCGCACGACCTCAAGAACCCGCTGTCGGCCATCCTGATGCAAGCTGAGTCGATGTTGAAGCGGGCATCTGTAGGCAGCGAGGAGAACTTGCACCTGTTGCGTGTGGGCGCGGAGCGCATCGGGAGATCGGCCACTCACATGAAGGCGCTGGTCGAAGATCTTCTGGATTTGGCGAGGATCGAAACGCAACGCTTCACGTTGCACCTCCAATCAGTCGAGAGCCGTGTCTTGCTGGACGAGGCGCTGCTGGCCGCTTTGCCTCTGGCAGAGCCCAAGCGGATTACCCTTGCGGTGGACTTGATTGATTTACCGAGGCTGGAAGCTGACCCCGAGCGGATCTTCCGCGTGCTCTCGAACCTCCTCGGCAACGCGGTCAAGTTCACGCCCGAAGGCGGCACCATCACCCTCCGTGCGGCGCCGCACGGCGATGAGTTGATGATCACGGTCATCGACACCGGACCCGGCATCGCCGCCGATCACCTTCCGCATGTGTTCGAGCGCTATTGGCAGGCCCGGCCGGCGAGCCAGGCCGGAGCGGGGCTGGGGCTCTATATCGCCAGAGGAATCGTCGAGGCGCATGGCGGACGGATCTGGGCGGAGTCTTCGGCCGGTGGCGCCAGGTTGATCTTCACTCTCCCCCTCACCCGCCGAGCCGCGACGGACAGCTCGCCTGCTTCTGGCGGACGTTCGGAGGTTGTCGAAAGACGGCAAACTGCGGCCTGACATGTGCAATTGCCGACTGGGTGACA
>CAWBVG010000046.1:0-244388 GCA_963792175.1 uncultured Acidobacteriota bacterium | reverse complement strand
AGATCTAAAACGGTCATCTAAGAATCTAAGGATGTAAGGATGTAAGGATGTAAGGATGCAAGGATCTGAGGATGTAAGGATCTCAGGATGTTCGGAAGGGAATGGTTCTCGACCGCGCTAGCACCAACATCCTCACTTCCTTAGATCTCACTTCCTTAGATCCTTAGATTCTTACATCCTTAGATTCTTACATCCTTAGATTCTTACATCCTCAGATTCAAGAGAGCGGAACGCTCTGGCCCGCTTCGACCCAGATGTATTCCCAGGCAAAACTGCCGGCAAGTGCGAGACCGGCCGCGAGCGCGACCGCAGCCGGCATCCCGCGTCCACAGGGCCCCGACGATGGCCGACATGGCAGCGGTGCCGATGGCGCCGCCCCAGAACAGTTTCGCGAATGAGCCGCGGCGGATGGCGTGAACGGCGAGCTGGTGGTGTCGCGTGGGACTCCGCATCACGAGATACTCGAACGCGACGAGGGCCAGATGCGCCAGCATCGCGACGACCAGCGTGACCGCAAGCGTGGCCACGACGCCCGGGACGGCTGTCACGCCCGGCACGAGCGATGCGAGGAGCAGCACTGCAGCAGCCTTCGACGATCGCCTGGGCCAGCAGGTCGACGGTCGACTGCGGACCCTGCCACAGATCGCGCGCCAGGCCCTGCTTGAACAGAAAGCCGGTGTAGCAGGTTGTCAGCAACGACACGATCACGAGCGGCCAGAACAGCCACGCGAGAAGCGACGGCGGGCCGACGACCGCCGCGCCGAGCCACAACGTTGTCAGAAGCCCTTGCGCGGTCAGGAAATAGGCGCCCCACACCAGCCACGAGCGCCAGTTCGGGCGAACGAGGATGTAGAAAAAGCGTTCGGGCCGCTCCAGGTCGGCGACGAGAAGCACCGTCGTGACGAGGAGGAACACCAGCGAAATCGCCGGGCCGACCACCGTCGTCAGCGTTGCCCGATCGCCGCTGGCGAACGGCAGCAGAAGGCTGACCAGCATCGTGCCGGTGGCAATTCCTTTCGTCAGCAGGTAGAGCGCCATGTCGAGGCCCCACGGCTTCACGTGCGGCGTGTCGTAGTCGACCCGCGGCGCGCCCGGTCGGCGCGGATCCGGCGCCGGCGATCCCAGCGGGCGCAGCAGCACCTGGCCTTCCTTGTAGATGAACGGGCGCGTCGCCGATTCCGGGCGGATGACGCTCTCGTCAGCGCCGAGATAGAAGACCTTCGGCATCGTGCCCTTCTCCGGCTTGCGGACCTGATCGCTTCCCGCTGCGCGATCCGCGCGACCTCGCTCGACGGATCGTCGAGGTCGCCGAAGATGCGGCATTCGGTCGGGCACACGCTGACACACGCCGGCAGCAGCTGGTTCTCCACGCGGTTCGCGCAGAAGTTGCATTTCTCGGCGGTATGCGTATTCGGATCGATGAACAGCTGATCGTACGGGCAAGCCACCATGCAGGCGCGGCAGCCGATGCAGGAGTCGCCGTGCAGATCGACGATGCCGTCGCGCCGACGGAAGAGCGCGTTGGTCGGACAGATCCGCGCGCAAGGCGCGTCGTCGCACTGATTGCAGAGGACGGGGAAAAGAATCGGCGGGTGTCGGGGAAGGTGCCTTTCTCGACGGTCTTGACCCAACAACGATTGACGCCGATCGGAATCTCGTGTTCGGCTTTGCAGGCGATCGTGCACGCGTGACAGCCGATGCACTTGCGAAGGTCGATGGCGAACCCGTAGTTGGGCATGCGGGATGGCGAATATATCACGCCGAGTTCAGGCCACAGAGTCACAGAGACACAGAGCTGCAGACGACGTCGCACGACCGACCGGCGGAGCCGGTCGGGTACGGATCAGGAACGCTCCGCGAAAAACACAAACGACTCTTGATCCGCTGTTTGTGTTTTTCGGGAGCGTTCCTGATCCCGTCCGCCGCTTCGCGGCGTCGTGCGACGGCTACAGCACCCGGCGTGTGACTCCGTCCTTCAGCAGCCGCGAGTTGAAGTTGATCAGCAGGCCGACACGTTTCTTCGCTACCCGCATGTACGTGAGCAGCTGCGCTTCGAAGAGAGGCTTCGAGACCTCGACGCTCTTGATCTCGACGACGACGAGATCTTCGACGATCAAGTCCACCTGATATTGGCCGAGACGACGCCCCTTGTAAACCGCCGGAAAGACCTTCTGTCGAACGTACCGCAGCCCAGCGTCATCGAGTTCGATGGCCAGGGCTGATTCATACACGGCTTCGAGCAGCCCAGGTCCGAGGACTCGATGAACTTCGATCGCGCAGCGGATGATTGTGCCTGTGAGCTCGCTCAGGTCCTCGGGCTCTGTGTCCCTGTGACTCTGTGGCATATTCATCGGTTTCTCACGGAGCGTGAACGCACGAAAGGCCACGCGTCGCGCTCCTCGGCGTCGGGACGAGCGGAAACGTGTCGAGCACGTGGCGAATTCCTCGGTGCTCAGTTGATAGAGCGCCGCGACGCGGGCGTTGAGGGTCGCGAACGCCTCGCGATCGACGCGTGTGGTCAGCAGACGTCCAAGCGCGGCAATCTCCTTGAACGCGGACGGGGCGGCCTCGGCGGCGGGAATCGGCAACTGCTCCACAGTCGCCGTCGTGACGTGCGTCGTCACTCGAAGCCTGACGAGGTAATTGACGACGAAGCTGTTGAAGAGCGCGCAGAGGAAATACTGCGCGCGCGAGGGGCAACGGAGTGCGCAGGCAGAACACCGTGTGGGTCGACGTCGCGCGGGCCGGGAGAATCGCCGCGATCAGCGTCGTGCGATTGGTCGAGCCGGCGACGTCGCGATAGGCGAGCCTCGGGCGCTGGTGGCGTTCGGATCGCAGCAGCCGCCGGGCGTCCGCCGGCCGATGCTGTACCGCACGCGGTCGAGCGCGACGCGAAATGGATCGAGGTGCTTGCCCTCGACGACCGGCATCCCGCGTCCAGGCGCCCGAAGCGCGGCGCGGTCGTCGCTGGCGTTCAGCTCGCGCCCGAACTGCACCGCCCATCCCTGCGGGCTGCCGAGCGGCGGAAACAGCGCAGACGGCGCGATCGACGATGCCGAGATCGATCGCGCTGCGCAGCGCGGGAATGGTCAGGCTGCTTCCCGAAATGCGTTCCAGCAGTGCCGGCGACACATGCACGGGAAACCAGGCGGAAGTCTCGGACGACTCTTCGCCAATGCCTTCGAGGACGGCCGGGTCCTCAATCCCGAAGCGACAGGCGACGCGCCGCGTCGGCGAGCCCGGCGATGCCGTGACCAGCAGGAAACCGACGCTGCGATGGATGGGAAAGATGCCACGGTGGTTGTCGATGCCGACCAGCGCATCGAGGTCGCAGCGGGACAGGAGCAGCCGGCGCAGCGGCGCGCTGCCGTGATCGGTGGCGAGGCCGGACGGCAGCACGAGGCCGATGCGTCCGCCGTGGCGAGTGAGCGCGATCGCGCGCTCGAGGAAGAGCTGATACCGGTTCGCATGACCGCCCGACTGCGCCTGGTAGACGCCGGCATCGCGCGTGAACCGGAGCACTGACGCGACATCGCGTCTGGCGTTCTCGCGAGTGTCCGCGTTTCCCGTTATCGGCCCGCACCATGTCCCAGGGCGGGTTGCCGATGACCGCGTCGAACCCGGCCGCCGGCAGGCGTGCGCCGTCGCGGTCGAAAAACACCTCCGGGAATTCGAGCTCCCAGTGAAAAAACCGCCGCGCGGCCGCGACATCGTCGACCGTGGCGAGAAAACGATCGGCCAGGGCCGCCGGCAGCGAACCGCGTCCCTTCAGCACTGCGTCTGACAGGGCGCCAAATGCGGCCGGCGGCGGTGTGTCCCCGGTTCGGAACCACGCGGCGCACCACAGGTCCGCTACCCGCTTCCATCGCGACAGCCGCGTGTCCCGGTCGGTCAGCGAGGCGAACGCGCGTTCTTTCGCCCTCACCTGATCCAGCGTGTTGTTTGGCGTCGACTCCAGCGAAAAGCGAACGGGCAGCGCGTCGCGCAGGGCGCCGGCCACCTCGTCGTCGTCAAAGAGTGGCAGCTCGACGCGTCGGGCCTTGGCAGGAGCATGTCTGAGGCTCGCGACCCAGGCGCCAAGCAGGCTGTCGCCAACCTGCAGGCGGTGATCGAGGAAGCTGAGCGGCCGATCGGCGGCAAGCGTCGCCAGCCAGAGTGACAGCCGGCCGAGTTGAACCGCCATGGGATTGCGGTCGACGCCATACAGGCAGCGCTCCGCGATTGCGCGCCGAATCGCCGATCGCTCCGACGGTCCCAGATCGGCGGCATGACATCCGCCCGACCGGACCAGCGCCGACTCGTAGGCGGCCGCGAGATAGCGGCAGGCGGCAACGAGAAACGCGCCGCTGCCCATCGCCGGGTCGACGACTCGAAGCTCGAGGATCCGTTCAGGAGCGGCGTCGCGGACCAGCGGCGCGAGCGTCCGGCGCACGAGGTAGTCGGCGATCGGCTGCGGCGTGTAGAACGTGCCGGTCGCCTTTCGGATGCCCGACCCGCTCTCGAGCCGGACCGCGTCGCCGTTTCCCGTGGGCTCGTAGTCGAGTAACGTTTCGTACACGGCTCCGAGCTGCTCGACGCCGAGGTCCCGGTATGCAATTCGCTCGCGCCCGGCCCGATCCGGCGTGGGCCGTGACGAGAGCGCGCGCACTGCCTGACGCGCCGACTCGTCGTCGAGGTCCCGACGCTCGGCCAGCGGCGTTCGTGCAGGGGAAAACAATCGTCCATTGAACGGCGTCACGCGCAGGTCGCCGGCACGACAGCCCGCGTGCGCCAGGCGCGCGATGGCGCGAAGCGCCTCCCACACTCCGGGGCGTCGCCGCGAATCGTCCGCCAGATCACGCAACGCCTCCAGGCTGTAGCTGTCGCGATACACCGGATGCCAGAGCGGAACCAGCGATCGGGCTTCGGCGAACAGCAGGAAGAGCATCCGATAGACGATCGTCAGAGCTTGCTCGAATGCGGCTTGCGCCGCCTCCTGAGCTTCCTCGTCGTCGCCGGCCGTCGAGCAGCGCGCGCAGGACGTGGGCGGATGCGTCGAGCACGCCGTCCGCAGCGACCGGCAGACACCGGCGGCGTGGCGATCGGACGCCGCGACGAGTGCGTGAAGTGATGATGGGTCGCCCGGACCCGCCGTGAGTGCGGCCGCGCTGAAGACGCGCCAGAAAGCGGCGAAGGCGATCGGGTGATCGAGGACGAGATCGAGGTCGAATTCGAGATATCGCCGCGCATACAGACGCGACACATCGATCAGGCGCAGGCGAAGACCGTCGAACAGCACGCACCAGACGGCGCAACGCTGCAGGGCCTGCGTCACCGCCAGGCGCCAGAGCGGATCGAGCGGTTCCGCCCAGGACGTGACGATGATGGCGACCGGTGTGGCGGCCGAGGTAACGGTCGCGGCGACGGCGGAGTCGAGCAGCTCGATCCGTTCGGGCGGTGCGAAAGCCGAGAAGTTCCACCAGCGGGACGGCTGATGTCTGGAGCATGGCCGCCGGCGTCGAGGCGGGACCCAGCACCCGCGTCGCGCCGCTCCACTCGGCAAGGCGTCGCCGTCGTTGATCCAGCCATGCGGCCTGGGCGAGCTCCGCTGACTGGCGTTCGAGAAAAGCCGCCGACACGAGATGGCCGTCACACCCGGGCAGCATCGCGGGGGATCAGGACGAGCAGTAGTTCCGGCGCACGAAGGGTCAGCGTGCCGGCGGCCTCCACGGCCGCCAGTCTGACGGCGAGCTGCGCGGCAAGATCGGCCGCACGCTGCTCGTGAGCCACGTGCGCACGGTGAGCACGCCGGTCGAAAAGACCGGGTTGAAACGATGGCGGTATGGCGCTGTGCATTCGCGGCGATCGCGCGCTCGCGTAATCGGCGTGCGAGCGTGAACTCGCGTGTGACGCGCTGCGCGGTTTCGCGCCAGTCCCGGCAGTCCTCATCGATCCGGGCAAGCACTGCAGGATCCGTCCAGTGTGCGCGGCCAAGATCGGGCCCATGTCCCCGAAGGGCCATCGTCACCGCGACCAGCCTGGAGTGAACAAGGCGTCCAGCGGCGTCCTCGTAGGCGCACCGGTACACCAGGAGGATGCGGACGCGCAGGGCTGTTCGAAGGCGATGGCGACGAGCGATGCCGACCAGCGGGCCGTCGGCGACGAACGGCCGCGATGCGTCTGACGAGCGCGCGCGCGCCGGTAAGGCGTCGCGCTTCATCGTGTGCGGCAGCCCGAGATCAACCGCGATCATCGAACGCCTCGCCGATAACCAGTCGAGCGATCGCCAGTTCTTCGTCGATGCCGACCGGGTCCGGCGCGCCAATCTCGGCTTGCGCCGCCGCTATGCGCTGGGTGAGGCGTCGCAAAATGCGCGGCTCGCCAGTGCCGGTCGCGATGAGATGGAAGGCGTGAACCGTGCGCTGCTGTCCGATGCGATCCACGCGGCCGATGCGCTGCTCGAGGCGCATCGGATTCCATGGAAGCTCGACGTTGACGACCAGGCGGCAGCGCTGGTGCAAGTTCAACCCTTCACCAGCGGCGTCGGTGGCGAGGAGAACCGTTCGAGGCTCGCTGACAAACGCCGCGAGCGCGGCCGCGCGTTCCCGGGCGGTGAGTCCGCCGTGGAGGACGACGCATGGCAGATCGAGCACGCGACTGATGTGAAGCAAGGTGTCGCGATATTCCGTGAACACGACGGCCGATTCCCGGACGCGTCTCAGCAATCGCCGGAGCATCGCCAGCTTGGCTTCGTGACGCGCCGCCGTCCTGGCATGTGCTGCCAGCTCCGTGAGCAGCCGCCGTTCGTGGTCGGCATCCGCAAGGCCGAGATCCGCCGGCCACGCTGGAGCCTCGTCGTCGGTCGATCGCTCGCCGTCCGGATCGCCGAGCGGCAGCATCAGCTGGGCCCCGGAGCCGTTCGCGCCAACCGCCAGCAGCGACACGAGACGGCGATCGATCGATTGGGCGAGCGACCAGGCGCTCGACAGCGCGCGTTTGTGGAGAACGGAGAGCGCCAGCCAGAAAGCGTCGTGGAACTCGCGACGGTCCGCGCGGACTGCCGCAGTGTAGTCCGCGAGACTTTGGTGCATCCGGCGCTCGTCGGCGCTCAACCGGGCGGCGGTGATATGGACGCGCCGTGGCACGCCGATCTGCACAGCCTTCCGGCTACGCCTGAAGACCAGAAGAGGATCCGCGTCGAGCGATCCGAGTCCGCAGAGGGACGCGAAGGCACGGCGGTCGCCGGAGTGCGGCGTCGCCGTCAGCAGGAGCACATAGGCCGCTCGGGCGGCGAGCATGTTGACGGCGACGTATCGATCGGAGTCGCCGCCGACGCCGTGGGCTTCGTCCACGATGACCAGGTCCCACGAGCACGCCGCGACCGCCGGCAGCACTTCCGGGCGTTTGACGTAGTCGATTGACGCAATCGCGATCGGGTGGGTCGTCCACGGATTGAGCCCGACCGGCAGGGTCGCGGCCGCCGTACGCAGCGCCGGCGCGTCGACAGTCGTCGCGTGAATCGAAAAACGCTTCAAGAGTTCGTCGCGCCACTGGCCGCGCAGCCCGGCGGGCGTGAGCACGAGCACGCGATCGATCGCGCCACGGACGAGCAGTTCGGCGCAGACGAGTCCTGCCTGAATCGTCTTGCCGAGCCCGACCTCGTCCGCGAGCAGGAGGCGCGACCCCAACCCGCGAAGAATCGCCAGCGCGGGTTCGAGCTGGTGTGGCAGGAGATCGATCCGCGCGTGCAGCGCAGCCTCCAGTCCGCCGGGCGGCCGATTGTCGGCGAGGAGATGTCGACAGGCGTTGCGCCAACGCTCCGCTCGAACCACCCGCGGCCGGCTCCGCCGGCCGATAGGCTCGATGACGTCGAACGGCGTGAGGAAGCGTTGCTCGACGCCGATGTACGGGGCCGCAGCCCCGGTCAACGTGACGAGCTCGCAGTCCTCGTAGGCGCGGACATCGAGCACACGCCATCGGGCGCCACGCACGCGGACGTATTGCGGAATCTGCATTGCGGTTTGGCCGCTCGCGCGCAGAAACTGCCGCACGAAAAATCGCGCGGCAGTCGAATCAACGACTTGCGACCACCGAGCGGCGCTGAGGCGTCCTTACGGGCAAGCGACGTGCCGCGTGCGTGTGCCGGGGTCGGATACTGTATCCGACCCCGTCTGGGTTCCCGTCGGTCAGGGGTCGGATACGGTATCCGACCCCGACGCTGCGAGGCGGGCGATCGTCGCTCCGAGGTGGGACGCTGGATCGTCGTGGAACTCGACGACGGACGGGTGGCGATCGAGCGCGGCTTGAACGATGCCCCGCTGCACGCCCGTGCCGCGTCCGTGCACGAGGCGCACGTCGCGGAGACCGGCCAGGACGGCGGCGTCGATGTAGTCGCAGACCACCGATGCGATATCGCGCGGCGCGAATGCATGGAGGTCGAGCTCGGCTTCGATCGGAATGCGGATGGGATCGTCGCTCATGACAATCCGGCTCAGCACTCAGCTCTCAGCTGATCAGCCGATGCGATGCTGACAGCTTCGTAGTCTTGACGTACTGCGCCGTGACGACTGTCTTGATGCCGCCGCGCACCGAGAAGTCGCCGACGACCGTCATGCGGCGCGGCTGCAGCGCCGCGACGAGATCGTCGAGGATCTGGTTCGTGACGCTCTCGTAGAAGATGCCGCGGTTGCGGAACTCGATCAGGTAGTACTTCAGCGATTTCAGCTCGATGCAGTGCGCGTCGGGCACGTAGGAGATCCGGATCTCGCCGAAATCGGGAAGGCCGGTCTTCGGGCACACGGACGTGAACTCCGGACACTGAATCGCGATCTCGTATTCCCGCTCGGGACGCGGGTTGGGGAAGGTTTCGAGCGTCGAGCTTGACATACGTCGAAATTCTAGCATTCAGGCCGAAAAACCGATGTTTTCGCGGTTGCCGCGAATTGACACTGGTGAGAAGGCCGCGCTAGGATACGCGGTTTTTCGAGCAATACCGCGATTGATGCCGCGCGCGCGACGATCGGCGGTGAAACATCACAGCGCGTCAAGGGGGGAACACCGATGGCTGACGCCGCCCGCAGGATGGGCAAGTCCGAACTCTTCTCGCACTTCGCCGAACGGTTCGAAGTCAAGCGGACGCAGGCCCGCGAGTACTTCGACGAGCTGACGGCGCTCGCGGAGAAGGAGCTGAAGCGCTCCGGAGAGTTCGTGCTGCCCGGAATGGTGAAGCTGGTCGTTCAGAAGCGGAAGGCGCGGATGGGACGGAACCCGGCGACGGGCGAGGCCATCAAGATTCCCGCCAAGACCGTGGTCAAGGCCCGAATTGCAAAGCAGTTGAAGGACGCGGTGCTGCCCAAGAAGTAGCGCCGTTCGACGCAGGATTCCCCCCAGCGCCGTCCCGGTGATTCCTGGCTGAGGACAGCGCGGCGGCGACGGCTCGTCGCTGCGCCCTCTTCGCGGGGATCGTTCTTTCCGGACCAACCAACGAACGATTTAGGCGGCGTCGGGACGGCTGGCCAGCAGCCGGCTGTACAGCGTCGCCGGCACGAGCACGTTGGTGCGCGCCTCGAGGTTGGTCACCGAATCGTCGTCGAGAATGATGCGATCGCCCGGCGCGAGCAGAATCTCCGCGCTGTAGCGGCGTGCCCCGCGCATGGTTCGCAGCTCGAAGTATCGGACGGCGACCGTCTGGTCGTCGACCGAAAGCGCGTCAGTCTTCACGAGTGTCCGGAACATATCCATCCTCCTGCCGGCTGCTCAGCTTGCAGCCACCTGCACTGTCCGATCGTCGCGCGCGGGAAACCGCAGCGTGAACGCCGTGCCGCGTCCGACTTCGCTCTCGACGACGATCGTGCCGTCGAGTTGCTCGACGATGCGCTTGGAGATGGCGAGGCCGAGCCCGAGGCCCCGCCGCTTGGTGGTGACGAAGTCGTCGAAGATCGCGGACAGACGATCGGCGGGAATGCCCGATCCGGTGTCGGTGACGCTGATCTCGACGTGGTCGCCGACCCGCGCGGTCGCGATGGTCACGCTGCCGCCCGGCGCCGTCGCCTGGATTGCGTTCGATATCAGGTTGCGGTAGACGCGGCCCAGCGCGAAGCGGTCGCCCTCGATGACCAGCGGGCCCGGCGCGTAGCGCGCTTCGACCAGCACGCCGTTGCGATCGCCTTCCGGCCGCATCGACTCGACGATCTCGGTCACCGACTGAGTTCACTTCCATCGCGAAGCGTTCGATCGGCTTCGGCTTGACGACGTTGCGCAGGTCGTCCATGAAGCGCTTGAGCGTCGTCAGCTCGCGCTCGATGGTGCGCCGGAACATGTCCCGCGATTCCTGATCGACGTCGTCGCGCAGGAGCAGGCGCGTGCTGTTGCCGATGTTCTGAATCGGATGCGACAGGTCGTGGACGATGCCGGCGGCGACGCGGCCGAACATCGCGTGGCGCTCCTGGCGCTTGACGTCTTCCTGCAGCTGGACCAGCCGGTCGGCCATGGTGTTGAACGACGTCGCCGAGGTCCGTGAACTCGTCGCCGCGTCGTGATGTCGACGCGCGTGCTGAGGCGGCCGGCGGCGACGTCGTGCGTCGCGCGCTTCAGCTCCAGAATCGGGTTGATGAACGAGCGGCCGAACAGATAGCCGATGACGACCATGACCAGCAACGCGGCCAGGATGGCGATCCGCAGCTGGCGCTCGAGCTGCGTGGCGTTCGCGTAGGCCTCGCTGGTCGGTTGCTCGACCGCCACGGTCCAGCCGAGGTGCCGGGATTTTCGTCGCCACGCCGAGGTTCCTGCGCCCGTCGTCGGTGTACTCGAGCGACGCCGGCGCGTCGTCGTGTTTTTCGCGGATCGCCGCAACCAGCGGGTGCGCCGTCATGGTGCGTGCCTGGGCGACGAGCGCCTTCTTGTCGGGGTCGCCGTGCGCGATCAGCTCGCCTCCCGGCGCGATGACCATCGCGTAGCCGTGCTCGCCGATCCGGATGCGGTCGACCATGCGCCACATCTCCTCGAGCTAGAACTCGCCGGCCAGCCAGCCGGCCCCCTGGTTCAGGCGCGTGAGGCGGATGACGAACGTCGCCGTCGGCAGCAGATCTTCGTCGACGCGGATCGGCGACATGTCCACGCCCTCGACGACCGGCGCCGTGTTCTTGGGGATGACGATCCGCGGCTTGCCCGCGCGGCTCGACACGACGGGCGCGCCGGCTTCGTCGAACAGCGTGATCTCGCGGAACTCGCGGAATTCGAGGATGTAGTTCTTGAGGATCTGATCCTGCTGCCGGCGCTCGAGGCCGGTGTTCTGCAGGTCGGCCGACAGCGCCTTCAGCAGCGCCGCGTTGCTGACGATGTAGCGACGGATTTCTTCGGCCGCTCGCGTGGCGACGTTGACGTTGCCGGTGACGATGGAGTCGTGGGTGCCGCGCTGAAGGGAGAGCAGGGAGACGGCACCGTACGCGAGCAGCGGAACGACGGCCGCGACGCCGACGAGCAGCGCGAATCGCGTGGCGATGTGCCGAATCCGAAGCTTCATTCGTCTAGTTGCGGCTGGCTTGTCGGGTATCGGCAGCGGGCTTCCAAAGCCGTAGGGTCCCCAGGATATCGCGCCCAGGTTCCGACGGGACCGAAAAGCGCCTGCTGACCGCACGTGCACGTTCTTGCCATGCGAGGAACACGGCGGGGGGATCGTCCGCGAAAATCTGATTCAAACTGGCTACCGCCGTCACGGTATTCGGCGTCGGATCCAGAAAAGCGAACGGCGTCGAGGGCCTTGTCGATATTGGGACCGCCGAAATGACCCCAGTTGATCGGCGCGCCCGAGTGCCACACCAGATAGGGACGGAATAGTGTCGGTCCGCTGATGAACGTGAAAGAGCATGGCCTCGTAATCGCCCTTGCCGAGCCGTGCGATCAGCTGTTCCTGGGGAATCTCCTCCAGCGCCATATCGACTCCAACGGCCTCGAGTTGGCGTTTGACCTCCAGCGCGACCCTTTCGTTGAGCGAATCTGGCGGGATCAGGCAGGTGAAGTGAATCCTCGCGTCGGCCTTCGACGCGCCACCAGTCTTGCGCTTGAGCGTCGTCCGCAGCGGCTCGCGGATCGAATCGACAGTTTCGGTCGGTCGTTCGCCAACGCCCAATACTGCGGCCAGAGGGGCCCGGACGAAGCGAGGCCGTGGCCGTTCAGCGCGTGCTTGACGAGCGCATCTCGATCGATCGCGGTGTTCAGCGCTCGTCGTACCTCTTTGGACGCGACCGCGCGGGCGGCTGGATTGAAAGCAAGGACGTACTGATAGCGGCGGGTGTACGTGAAGACCGAGACCGAACTTGAACTCGTCATCGAATCGAGCGCGTCGGGTCCACCTCCCACAGCATGTCGATCCGATCGCGCAGCAGCTCAGCCCACGCTGCGCGCACTGTCGGGTATGTGGTCACATCGATGTTCGTCGATCGCCGGCTTACCCAGGTAGTAGCTGGCGTTGGCCTCGAAGGTCGGTCATTGAGCCGGGCGCGCCGACGTAAGGACCTGTACCGGATGGCGGAGTGCCCGGGCGCTCGAATCGGATTTTCGAGCGTCTCGAGCAGGAACGGTGATGAGTGCTTGAATGTCAATTCGACGCGATCGACGTCCGACGCGCGGATCCCTTCGACGTCGATGCGAATCGGTCCCATGAACGACCTTAGAGACTCTGGAAGGATGTTCGCGATGGCTTCGGCGTCGACGGGCGTGCCGTCCTGGAATGTGACGTTCGGCCGCAGCTTGATGCGTGAGTGAGCGGCCATCCGCGCTCTGGCGTCCAGCTTTCGGCCAGCGACGGTTGCATCCGGCCATCCTCGGCAGCTCGTGCCAGACTCTCCACCGTCAAGATGTTGGCGCAGCTGCCGGAGGCCGATGGTCGGATTGGTCGTCGAAACCTGGCTGATGCCGAGGCGCAACGCGACGGGGGGAGAAGCCGCAGGCGCTTCTCCGCCGCTCCGGCGGCAGGCCCAGCCGAGGCAGGCACAGGCGCCGACAGCGATCACGCCGAGTGCCAAGCGAGTTCCGCCAGGGCGGCTTCTGCCGCGCTGTTCGGCCATCCAGGCTACTTCTTGTTCATCGGCGGCTCGTCGACGAATGCTCCGCAGAAGCCGCGTCGGCTTCACATTGCGACGCCTTCTTGATGACTTTGATCTTCATTGTACTCCCCCTAAGCAGCGCTGGACGCGTCATGCGCCAGCGCGATGACCGCCGATTCGAAACTCCGCTTGTGACATGTCGGCAGATTCATGTCGCCAAGTTGTGACTGCGATGAGGCCACGCAGCCACCGGCACATACTGGGATGAACGCGCAGTCGCCGCACTCCGACCAGGGCGACAGCCGATCGAACTTTTCCCGTGACGATTGACGCCAGGAGTCCTTCCGGTCGTCGATGTGCCCCGTCGACATCGCGAGCTGGCCGGTGAATCCCGGGCAGGCGTACAGCGATCCGTCGGGGCCGATCGTGTGCGCGTGCTGCTTGTGCACGTGGCACGGGCCGTTGTGGACGCCATCGGGCGTCGGAAAACCACGGCGCTTGGTCTCCTCGCGGAGGAACGCCATCTTGTCGTCGAGGAAATCGCAGTTGTCGCAAGACGACCCGCCGCCGGCGCCCGCCGAGGTCATGCACGATGCCGTTCAAGTGAGTGTTGGCGTTCTTGCCGCCGACCGGAATCAGCGGGATGATGCCCTTCGGCTTGCGGCTTCCGTCCGCGACGACCGGCTTGAAGTTCACCTTCACGAGCTTGTCCGCGAATTCCTGCGCGCTCAGAAAATCGAGCAGCGCCGGGTAGCTGTCAACGGACGTCTCGTCGAAGTTGCCGCCGATGGCGATCCGGCAGCGGCCGGCGACCTTGCGGATGTTGTCGATGATGCGATCGAAGGTGCCCTGACCGCCGCGGAGCGGCCGCATGCGGTTATGGGCGTCCTTGTCGCCGTCGAGCGTGATCTTGATGCCGTTCAACCCGTACGGCAGCAGTCGGTCGACGACGTCAGGCGTCAGCAGCAAGCCGTTGGTGATGATGTTGACGAATATCGGGATACCACGCGCTTGCGTCGCGTGCCACAGCCTGCTCCGACAGTTCGTACATCACCGGCAGGTTCAGCAGCGGCTCGCCGCCGAAGAACGTCATCACCAGCTTTTCGGGATGCACGCGATCCAATTCGCGTTCGATCCAGTCACCCACACGAACTGCGGTCTCGAGTGACATCCGCTCGGCGTGCTTGTTGTAGTCGCCGTGGTCGCCCTGGAAGCAGTAGTCGCACGCGAAGTTGCACTGCAGCGTCGTCAGCACCGTGACGTTCAACTCGGAGGTGTCGCCCTTGACCTCGTCCAGATACGCATCGAGGTTCCGGCGATCCGCGTCGCGGCTCGCGACCAGGAAGCCGTTGTCCGCGAGGACCTTGAAGGCGTCCCATTCATCGGCGCGGAAGCCGCCGACCGGATTGCGTGGTCGCGACGCAGCGGTCAAGGAGGGCAGCGACGTCGCTGGAAACCAGCAGCTGAGCGTCGGTCAGCGTGTTCATCAGAAACACTTCGTCGCGCGCGGGGAGCGGCACACGAAGGTTGAACATCGAAGGTTGCATGACCGGTTGAACTCCGATTTTGCGTTTCTGCGAGACACTACGCGCGTGACGACGTGCTGGGTGAAATAGCAACGCGTATTCCACTGGTCGGGGTGGGAGCGCGATCGCGGGCTTTGCTGGTAGAACTAACAGTTTGCTAGTAAAACTGACAGCCGTCGCTCGGCTGTTCGATAACGCTCAGGCAGTTCGTTGGCCGCAGCGGGCAACCGGTTGCCGTTGGGGCCAACGAGCGGATGGTCGAAGGACGCTTAGCCGAATCAGATCAATAGATTACGGTGCTGGGTAAAAACTTGGCCGGGCGGGGCAGGTTGTTGCCCGGCTAGGCGCCGCGCAATCGTTTCGCAAGTTGTCGCACGTCGAGCTTGTCCATCTTGTACTTCAGCGTACTCAGCGGGATTCCAAGGTACTCTGACGTGCCCGTTACATTCCACCCGCACTTTTCGAGCGCTCGAAGAATGAAGTTTCGTTCGAAGGTGTTCGTCGCGTCTTCGAAGAGGTTGTCGGTATGCTCCCCCTGCGGCTCGAGCTGAGCAAAATGGAACTCGAGCGGGAGGTCCTCTTCCGAGATGTATTCCTTGTCGCTGACCGCGACCAGCCGCTCGACCAGGTTCTCGAGCTCGCGGATGTTGCCCGGCCACCAGTATTTCTTCAGCAGCGCCATCGTCGAATCGGTGACGCCCTGGACGCGTTTGCGGAACCGCGTGTTGTAGCGGCGCAGGAAGAAATCGGCGAGCTGCGGAATGTCCTCGGTCCGCTCGCGCAGCGGCGGCAGCTTGATCGGGATGACGTTGATCCGGTAGTAGAGGTCTTCGCGGAACTTGCCTTCCTTGACGGCGCGTTCGAGGTCGACGTTGGTTGCGGCGATGAGACGGAATTCCGTCTTGATCGGCTTGGTGCCGCCGACGCGCTCGATTTCGCCTTCCTGAATCGCGCGCAGCAGCTTGGCCTGCAGATCGAGGCGCAGATCGCCGATCTCGTCGAGGAACAGCGTGCCGTTCGACGCGAGCTCGAATTTGCCGAGCTGCTGGCGATGCGCGCCGGTAAAGGCGCCGCGCTCGTGTCCGAAGAGCGCGCTCTCCGCGAGCTCGCGGGGAATCGCGGCGAGGTTGACGGCGATGAACGGCGCATCCGGGTCCGCCGGCTTCCTTGTGAATGAGCCGCGCCAGCAGCTCCTTGCCGGTGCCGCTCTCGCCCAGGATCAGCACGGTCGCCGACAGCTTCGCGATCTTGTTGACCAGATCGAGGATGTCGCGCGTCATCTTGCTCGGGCCGACGATGAACTCGCGCTCGGTCTGGTCGGCGACCTGCGCCGACAGCGTCAAGACCTGACGGTTGAGATCCTGCCGCTCGCTGGCGTTGCGAACCAGCGAGCGCAGCTGGTCGTAGTCGAAGTCCTTGGTGATGTAGTGATAGGCGCCGTGCTTCATCGCCTGCACGGCGGTTTCGATTTCGTTGATGGCCGAGATCATCAGGACCTCGACCAGGCTGTAATTCTCCTTGACGATCCGCAGCACCTCGAAGCCGCTGATGCCCGGCAGCCGGACGTCCAGCAGGACCAGGTCGACATCCTCGCGATTGAGGACCGGCAGCGCCGCCTCGCCGCTGCCGACGCGCAGGACGCGGTACTCCCGCTTCAGGATCGCCGTCAGCGTGTCGCGCATGCCTTCGTCGTCGTCGACGACGAGCACGGTCTTGAGTTTATGGCTCATGCGTCGGGAAACCGTTGAAAACGCGGGTATTGTCTCAGGCGGTTGACACTGTTGCAAGCCGTTCGATAAGGTACGAGTTTTGTTGATGTTTCTGTGGTTGGTCGCGGGGATCGCCGTGGCGGTGGCGCTCGCCGCGCTCGCAAAGGCTCGGCGTCTCGCCAGGCGGCTCGAACGGCTCACCGAGTCCTACTGGGAGCTCCGTTACGAACACGGCCAATTGCGGTCGCGCGTCAACCGTCTCGACCCCGAGCAGACGCCTCAGCCGGCAGACGCCGGCCCTCCGGCCGGCACGACCGCGTTCGTGCCCCTCTCTTCGTTGAAGCGCTAGCAGCACCAGGCGAGATCACCCGTGGCCAACGAATACGACGTAATCGTCATAGGCGCCGGTACTGGCGGCTATGTGGCGGCGATTCGTGCCGCGCAGCTTGGGCTGAAGACGGCGGTCGTCGAAAAACAGAAGGCGCTCGGCGGCACCTGCCTGTTGTGGGGCTGCATCCCCACCAAGGCGCTCCTCGAGCACGCGCACGCGCTGAAGATCGCCCAGCATGCCAAGGACTGGGGCGTCACCCTGCCTGCGGGTCCGGTCGGCATCGACATGGGCCAGGTGCAGACGCGGAAGGACCGTATCGTCGGCGGCCTGACCAAAGGCGTCGAGTTCCTCTTCAAGAAAAACAAGATCGACTGGATCAAGGGAACGGCCCGTCTGACCGGCAACGGCGGCGTCGATGTCTTCGAAGGCGACAAGCAGACCCTGCGCGCGCGCAAGGAGATCATCGTCGCGACCGGCTCGACCCCGCGCGGCGTGCCGGGTGTGGAGATCGATCGCCGTCGCATCATCACGAGCGACGAAGCGATTCAGCTTCGCGACGTGCCGAAGACCCTGGTGATCATGGGAAGCGGCGCGGTCGGCGTGGAGTTCGCCTCGATCTTCGCGCGCTTCGGCAGCGACGTCACGATCATCGAGCTGCTGCCGCGTCTCGTGCCGGTCGAGGACGAGGCGGTATCGGCCGAGCTCGAGAAGTCGTTCCGCAAGCAGGGCATCACCAGCCACACCGGCGCGAGAGTGACCGCCGCCCGGGTGTCGGGCGACGGCGTCGACATCGAGGTGCAGCTGGCAGACGGCACCGCGAAGAAGCTGCGCGCCGACTACCTCCTCGTCGCGACCGGCCGGGCCCCGGTGACCGAAGGGCTGAACGCGGACGGCGTCGGCCTGCAGATCGAGAAGGGCTACGTCAGGGTCGACGCACAGTACAAGACGAACATCCCGGGCATTTCGGCGATCGGCGACGTCATTACCCTCGGCACGCCCGGACATCCGCAGCTGGCGCACGTTTCCTCGGCCGAGGGCATTCTGGCCGCCGAACGGATCGCCGGACAGGATCTACGGCCGCTCAACTACGAGCACGTCCCGGGCTGCACGTATTGCGACCCCGAAATTGGCAGCGTCGGCCTGACCGAACAAGAGGCGAAGGCGCGCGGATTCGACGTCCGTATCGGCACGTTTCCGTTCGGCGTCCTCGGACGCGCCAAGATGTCGGGCGAAACCGACGGTTTCGTCAAGATTGTGGCCGATAAGAAATACGACGAGGTCCTGGGCGTGCACATGATCGGAGCCCGCTCGACGGAGCTGGTGGCCGAAGCGACGGTGGCGCTGCGGCTCGAGGCGACCGTCGAGGACCTGATTCGCACGATTCACGCGCATCCGACGATGGCGGAGGCTATCGGCGAGGCGGCGCATGCGGCACACGGCGCCGCCATACACCTGTAACTCTCAGAGTCTCGAGACTCGAGTCTCAGAACTCAGAATCTGAGAACAGAGAAGCGAGACTCTGAACCCGGAACCCTGAGACAATGAACCATATGGCTACTGACGTCGTGATGCCGCAGATGGGCGAGTCGATTGCCGAGGGCACGATCGTCCGCTGGATCAAGAAAGTCGGCGAGAAGGTCGACCGCGACGAGCCGCTGTTCGAGATTTCCACCGACAAGGTGGACGCCGAAATCCCGTCGCCGGCTGCGGGTGTCGTGTCGGAGATCCGCGTCAAGGAAGGCGAGACGGTCCCGGTCAACAGCGTCGTCGCCGTCATCGGATCATCGGCGACTGCGACGGCGGACAAGGCCGCTCGGCGAGGCCACAGCCGCGCCTCAGACCAGCGCTGCTGCGGCGGGGCAGGCCTCTCCGAAGGCGGTCGAACCGCCGAAGCCGTCGCCGCAGGCGGACGGATCTCCTGCATCCCCTGCTTCGACACCCGTCGCGACGGCGAAACCGGCCCCGGTCCAGCCCTCTCAGGCCGCGCCGGTGAGGGTTGAAGAAAAGCCCGCGCCGCCCGCCTCCGCCGCGCCCGAATCCGCTGCGGCTACGGCGAGGCAGGCGAGCATGTCTACCGAGGAGGCGCTGCACCAGCGATCGTCGCCGCTCGTGAGAAAGATCGCCAAGGAACACAACATCGACATCTCTCAGATTCACGGGACCGGCATCGCCGGACGTGTGACGAAGGACGACATCCTCGCCTTCATCGGCGGACACGCGGCCCCGGCGGGTCGCGCCAGCCAGGCGGCTCAGGCAGGGCAGGTGGGACAGGCGGCGAGGCAGCGAACACGCTCCCGCCCCAGTGAAGCCCGCGCCGGGCGATCGCGTCGAGAAGATGTCGCCGATGCGCAAGCGGATCGCCGAGCACATGGTGGCGAGCCGCCGGACGTCCGCGCACGTGCATTCCGTGTTCGAGGTCAACTTCTCGCGAGTGGCGCAGATCCGCGAGGCCAAGAAGGCCGAGTTCGAGCGCAGCGGCGCCAAGCTCACGTTCCTTTCGTTCATCGTCAAGGCGGCCGTCGAGGCGCTGCGCGCCGTGCCGATCGTCAACGCCTCGGTCGACGGCGACAGCGTCGTGTATCACAAGGACGTGAACGTCGGCATCGCGGTCGCGCTCGACTGGGGACTCATCGTCCCGGTGATCAAGAACGCCGACGAGCGCAACCTCGTCGGCCTGAGCCGATCGATCGCGGACCTCGCCAACCGCGCGCGACAGAAACAGCTCAAGCCGGAAGACGTCCAGGGCGGCACGTTCACCATCACGAACCCGGGTGTGTTCGGCGCGCTGTTCGGCATGCCGATCATCAATCAGCCGCAGGTGGCGATCCTCGGCGTCGGCAACATCGAGAAACGCCCCGTCGTCGTCGACGATGCGATCGCGATCCGGCCGATGGCCTATCTGTCGCTCGGCTACGATCACCGCGTCATCGACGGCGCGGTCGCCGACGAATTCATGTCTCACGTGAAGAAGACGATCGAGCATTGGGATCCCAACGCGCTGTAGCGATCGACACGGCGGTCGACTCCTGCGGCATCACCATGCGGAACATCGAGGTGCGTCGTCTGGGGCTGATGCCGTATCCCGAGGCGCTCGCGCTGCAGCGGACGCTCGTCGAAGAGCGACGTGCGAACCGCGTCGGCGATCTGCTGCTGTTCGTCGAGCATCCGCACGTGCTGACGCTTGGCGTGCGCGGCGATGGCGGCCGCGGTCACATCCTCGCGACGGCCGAAGCGCTGGCGTCCCGCGGCGTCGAGGTGCACGAGACCGGACGCGGCGGCGACATCACCTACCATGGACCCGGCCAGATCGTCGGCTATCCCATCGTGGATCTTCGGCCCGATCGCTGCGACGTCCACCGCTACGTCCGCGATCTCGAAGACGTGCTGATTCGTACCGCGCGCGACTACGGCATCGACGCCGGGCGCGTCGAAGGACTCACCGGCGTCTGGGTCGGCCGCGACAAGCTTGCGGCGATTGGCGTCCGCATCGCCCGATGGATCACGAGCCACGGGTTCGCGCTCAACGTCACCACCGATCTCGACTACTTCAACCTGATTGTGCCGTGCGGTATTGCCGACCGCGGTGTCACGTCGATCGCCCGGCTGCTGGGCCGTCCTGTCGATCGGACGGATGTCGAAGAGCGAATCGCCGCGCATTTCTCCGAGGTCTTCGCGTGATCGCCGGCACGCGTCTCAGGCTCGTCCGGCCCAGCCACATCACGAAGGTCGCCATCGCGGCGAGCTTCGCGACCATCACGTGGAGCGCCGCGTTTCTGCTGGTCCTCTACCCTCGATTGCCCTGGCTGCTGCCGGTCCATTTCAAGCCCAATGGGTTTCCGAACGGCTGGCAATACAAGACCTACTGGCGCGTCCTGATGCCGGTCTTCGTGCAGGTTTCGCTGACGTTGGTCCTGCTGGCGATCGGCGCGTTACTGCTGTCGCGTCCGCACGGCGACCACGACGAGAACGCGCCCGACGTGCGCGCCGCGTCCGCCGCAGCCGAGGCGGTGGCGCTGTTTGCGCTCATCTGGGTGGCTTTTCAGGGATACGTCGCCATTGCGCTCACGCTGATGTGGCAGGCGGAGCGTGCCGGCCTGGGTCCCTACGTCTACCTCGAGCTGACGGGCATCGTCCTGACGATCGCGGTGGCCATCCGCGCCCATGCCCGGGTTGGACGGCCGGATCCACGACCGTTCGTTCCCGAACACTGGACGTTCGGCCACTTATACAAGAACCGTGAAGACCCCGCCCTTTTCGCCCCGACCCGCGATGGCACTCGCTGGACGCTCAATTTCGGCCGCCCCCTTGCAGCAGCCCTCATGGGGACGGTTCTCCTCCTCGGCATCGTCCTGCCGGTGGTGATTCTGGCTTTGCTGCTGAGGTGAAAGGACTTAGTTCACGCATGGAATATTTCCAGAATGGCCGGTGTTTACCAGAAACATCGAGGAAAAGGCGACCATGCGCGACCCCCAAAACGACCAATTGCTCAGCCGGTTACAGTCCGGCGACGAACGTGCGCTAGCTGAGCTGGCTGACGCATACGGAACCAAGATCTATCAGCTCGCGTTCCGATACCTCCGCAATAAGGAAGACGCCGAGGAAGTGACCCAGGACGTGCTGTTCAAGGTTTACCGCAAAGTCGGCGAATTCCGCGGCGACGCAGCGCTCTCCTCCTGGATCTATCGCATCACGTTCAACGCCGCGATGTCGCGAGTGCGCACGGCGCAGTTTCAGCGGTCCCAGGAAGACGATCGCCAGATGGCGTCGGACGACAGCGAATCGTCCTCCACGTCGCAGCCGGATATCGCCGACTGGAGCAACATGGCCGACGAGCGCGTCCTGCGATCGCAGCTGCGCCGCCGGGTGTTGCGAGCGATTCTCGCGCTGCCCGTCATTTACCGCGCGCCCGTGATGCTGCGCGACATCCAGGGGATGTCCACCGAGGAAGCGAGCGCGATGCTGCGCGTGAAGGATCAGACGTTGAAGTCGCGCCTGCACCGGGGACGGCTGATTCTCCGCAAGCAGCTCGCAGATTTCGCCGGCGGGCTCACGATGCACCGGCCAATCTACGGAACATAAACGATCTGGGATCTGGTAATTGGGTAATTGGGGAATCTGGTGATTGGATTGCCAGATTGACGGTCAATCGTCGCCGATCAATTACCCAATTACCCGATTACCCAATCACCAATTCCGTCACGATTCGGATTACAGCATCATCGCGTTGTCCAGCGCGACTTGTTCCACCACGCTCAACGTTGGCTGGATGATTTCCGCAATTCCTGCCGGCATCGACTCGCACCGGTAGCGCCGCGGCACGCGCGCGCGTGCCGGAGCCGGCGTCGGGCACGACGAAACAGCACGCCGTTCGCCGCGATCGACCGGCCATCGCTTCGACGATCGCCGCCGCCGCCGACGCGAGCGCGTAGGACCCCGGCGGCCACAACCGGGCAATCCGCGCGGCCAGCGCGCGCCGCGCCGGCTCTTCGAGCCGACGCGTGCAGCGCGAAACCGCCGATCGTCGCGTCCTGCCACGGAATCACCGTATGGGACGGCGGGATACCAAGAACCGAGAGGGCGACGTCTCGCGGCGAACAGTTCGCGCTCAACGCGACGAGGGCGCGCGCGCCGGCGGCCAGTGCTTCGGGCGCGGTTCCGAACAGTCGGCGACGGTCGATTCGAAGCTCGCGGACACCGCGCTCGACGAGCTCGCGGGACGACGGCCCGGCACAGAGGAAGACGGCCCGCGGCGCGCTCTGCACGAGACGCTTCAGCAGCAGCAGGCCCTCGTCGGTCGACCACGGGTCCCTGAGCCACACGCTCTGCCACGACGACGACTGAACTGCCCGCGACGGTCGCGAGATCCGTGGTTCCGGTGATGCTGTGTCGCAAAACCTTCGACCGGCGCGGCCTGCGCGATGTCGAGCGCCTTGCCGGCGGCGACGCGGCCGCTCTCGTCGGCGAGCACGATCGAACGGACGGCGTCCCGGCGGGCCAGCACGTGTGCGACGGCGCCACCCAGCTCGCCAGCGCCGACGATCGCGACTTCTCGCATCGGGTGGATTATTGTAATGGCTATGCAATCGCTTCGCGGCCAGGTCGCCATCGTCACCGGCGGATCGCGCGGGATCGGTCTCGCGATCGCGCGCGCACTCGTGGCTGAGGGCGTTCAGGTCACCGCGACCGGACGCAGCGAAGCCCATCTGGCATCGGCGCGCGCGGCCATCGAGTCGGCGGGCCCAGGTGCGGTCGAGACGCTCAAGGCCGACGTGCGCCGCGCCGAGGACGTGCAGCATGCGATCGAGGCGACGGTCGCGCGCTTCGGCGGTCTCGACATCGTCATCAACAACGCCGGCATCGGGATCTTCACCGACGTGGCGTCGATGACCACGCCGCAGTGGACTGAAGTCATCGAGACGAACCTGACCGGTGTCTTCAACGTCTGCCACGCGGCGCTGCCTCATCTGCGTCAGCGCGGCGGCGGCTTCATCATCAACATCAGCAGCCTGGCGGGCAAGAACCCGTTCGCCGACGGCGCGGCCTACTGTGCGTCGAAGGCCGGACTGAACGCGTTCAGCGAAGCGCTGATGCAGGAGGTTCGCCACGACAACATCAGGGTCAGCTACGTGATGCCCGGTTCGGTGGCCACCGAATTCGTCGGCGGCGACGCGTCGAAGGGCGCCGACTGGAAAATTGCCGCGGAAGAGGTCGCCGAGGTCGTCGTCAACCTGCTGCGCCACAATCCGCGGAGCCTGCCCAGCCGCGTCGAGCTGCGGCCCTCGAAGCCACCCAAGAAGTAGAGACTCGGGGCTAGGGGCTGGGGGCTAGCTGTCAGGACGCGAAGGCTTCAGCCGAGCGATCTGTATGTCTGTCTTCGACAAACATCGCGACACACTCGAGCATCACGAAACGATGATGGGTCCGTCGCGCGGACGGCTCGCCGTGGCGCTCGATCTCCTGACTGATTCCCTGGCGCTCGTCGGGCAGCACGGCGTCTATTGCCGCAGCGAACGGTTTCCCGGCCAGCCCAAGATGGACATCGCGCTGGTCCTCGAACACCTGAGCGATGCCAAAGAGCTTCTGCAAAGCACGATGGAAACTCTCAAGTCTCAAGTCTGAAGTCTCGACCGCTCTCAAACTTCAGACTTGAAACTTGAAACTTCAACCGACGCGCCCCTCCAAGACACTCTCTTCCGCCGAAGGCGTCGTCGCGGGGTGTCCGGGCGCGTGGTCCTGAACCTTCCAGCGCGACTGAAACAGCAGCCAGAGGATTCCGGGCGCCAGGAATAGCGCGCCGAGCGTGAACGACAATGTGCGCGGCGACCAGCCGTGCCGATCGAGTGCGTTCGCGGTCAGATAGCTCGACAACGAAGTGACCAGCGTCACGAGTGCCAGCTCCGCGGCGAAGACGCGACCTCGAAAGCGATCGGGAACTTCGAGCTGCAGCAGGACCGTGCTGAATACCCAGAGGATGGACCCTCCGAAGTGCGCGAGCAGCACGCACGTCGCCGCGAGTATCAGCGTCGGAGCGCCGGCGAGCGCCATGTAGAACGCCCCGACCATGAAGAATGCGGGGCCGATGGTTCGACGCAGGCGCGCCGGCTGCTGCCCGAGTATCCATCGGAGCGCGATGGGCCCGAGGCCGGCGCCAAGGCCTCGGGCGCCATACAGCACACCAATGCCGGCGGCCGACCCCTGGCCGATCGGAAACACGCGTTGTCCGAAGACCGCCAGAAGCAAGAGCACGCCGCCCGCCAGACCCCAGCCGGCCTTCACGCAGATCAGCGCGGCCACGTAGGACTCGCGGCGGACGTAGCGCAATCCGTCGACGAGATCGGCGACGCCGGTCAGCGCCGCCACCCGCCGAAGCGTGCTCCCACGCGCGCCGGTCGCAGCGGCTTCCACGCCTGGCGTCGCCACGGGCGTCGAGTTGTACCGGGTATTCGCGAGGAAGATCGCCGAGCAGAAGAACGATGCCGCGTTGATGACGAACGCGACGTCGCGTCCGAACGCGGCGGTGACGAGGCCGCCCACCGACGCGCCGATGGCCAGCATCGCGGACCAGGTGGCGGCAGACAAGGCATTCGCGGGCAGCAGTTCGGCGGCTGACGTGACGTTGGGAATCGTCGCCGTGCGGGCCGGCTCGAAAAACGCCGATGCCGAGACGACCAACGCCATCACGACGTACGCGATCCACACCTGATCGCTGCGTCGCACCAGCAACAGGCCGACGATCAGCACGCCGCGCACGATATCGGCGACGATCATCACGCGCCGGCGGTCCACGCGATCGACGACGACGCCGGCCATCGGCCCGACGATGGCGACCGGCAGGTACTGCGTGATCATCATCCAGGCGACAGCCGTGGCCGATCCGGTGAGATCGAGCAGGAGCGCGTACACAGCGACGGCATTGAACCAGTCGCCGAGCTGGGAGATCGCCTGGCCGAAGAAGAGCAGCCTGAAGTTTCGGTTTGTACGAAGAAGCGTGAGGTACACGGTTACGTAGTGTCCGGCTTCAGCGGACCCGTCAGTATAATCGTCGCGTTCGATGTTCGAGACGCTCGGGCACTACAAAATCCTCGACCGGATCGGCGCAGGCGGGATGGGCGAGGTGTATCGCGCGCGCGATACCCGGCTGGGCCGCACCGTCGCGATCAAGGTGCTCGCGGCCACGGTCGCCGGCGACGGCGAACGCCGCGAGCGGTTCCTGCAGGAAGCGCGCGCCACCGCTGCGCTCTCTCACCCGAACATTTCGGCGTTGTACGAAATCGGCGACGAGAACGGCCAGCTGTATCTCGTGTTCGAGTTCGTGCCGGGCGAGACGCTGACCGCGGCGATCGCCGGGCGGCCGCTGAATCCTCGTCGCGCGCTCGACTTGTCGATTCAGATGGCCGACGCGATCGCCGACGCGCATGCGGCCGGCATCGTCCATCGCGACATCAAGCCGGACAACGTCATCGTCACACCCAAGGGCCACGCCAAGATTCTCGATTTCGGTCTGGCCACCTGGACCTCCGGCGGCATCGAACGTGAACAGGCGGCGACGGTGGTGGCGACCGCGGCGGGTACGACGCTGGGGACCGTGGCGTACATGTCGCCCGAACAGGCGCTTGGCGAGGCGGTCGACGAACGCACGGACATTTTTTCGCTCGGCATCGTGCTGTTCGAGATGCTCACCGGCAGGCTCCCATTCAAGGGTGCGACGTCGACGGCGCTCGCGCTGCAGATCGTCCAGGCGGCCCCGCCGGCGCCATCGTCCGTGAACCCGTCGGTGCCGCGCGAGCTCGACCCGATTGTGGCGAAAGCTCTCGCGAAGAGTCTCGATCAGCGCTACGAGTCGGCGGCGACCATGGCCGCCGAGCTTGCGGGCCGTCGCCGCCATCCTCGACGTACGAAGCCACAGAATCGAACCGCCGTCTTCAACCGTCACGATCCTGCCGCCGCGCCGCTCGTACGGCCCGGCGATTGCGGTGGCGGTACTCGCTTGCGGCCGCGGCGGCTGTGGCGTGGTTCGAGCGCGAGCCGATTCGCGCGCAATGGCGACGGACTGTTTGGCCGGGCGCCGGCGCCGGTGATCGCCGTCATTCCGCTGGAGCTCGCCGGGCGACGATGCGTCGCAGATCTATTTCGCCGATGGCCTGACGGAAGATCTGATCAGCAGGCTGGGGCAGACGCCGGGTCTGAAGGTGCTCGGCCGATCGGCCACGCGCGAGTATCGAGGCCGCACGCCGCGCGACGTCGCGCAGGAGCTGGGCGCGAGCGTGGTGCTGACCGGTTCGGTTCGACCGTCAGCCGACACGCGTCAAGGTCTCGCTCGAGCTGATCGATCCGACCGGACGGCACGGCCATCTGGGTCGGCCAGTACACGCGTGACGTCAAGGACATCTTCGCGGTGCAGGCGCAAGTCGCGGAGGAGGTCGCGACGGCGCTGCGCGTCAAGCTGCAGCCGACCGCGCGCGAGCGCGAGGACCGCCTCGCGGCTGGTCGATCCCAGGGCCTACGAACTGTATCTGCGTGGCCGACAGGCGTCGGCCGAGCGCAACCTGCCCGAGGCGATCAAACTGTACGAACAGGCGATTGCCGCCGATCCGGGCCTGGCCGAAGCGTTCGCCGGCCTTGCCGAAGCGCTGTACTTGAACCAACTTTCGACGGGTCGACGGACGACGCGTCACCGACAGCGCGGCTGAAGCAGGCAGCAGACCGCGCGTACGAGCTCGATCCGGACTTGCCGCAAGCCAATGTGGCGGTCGCACTGGCGGCCGATGGACCTCGCAGAAGCGCTGAAGTACCTGCGGCGAGCGGTCGATGCCGACCCGTCCTATGCGGAAGCGATCCATCTGATCGGTGATCTGATAGTGGACTTCGAGCCGGAGCGTGTCCATCGCGTTTTATCGAAGATCGCTGGACGCTCGAACCGCGGATGCAGGTGAACTACCCCGACATGGCATTGGCATTTCTGTTGATGAACCAGCTCGACGGCGGCCGAGCAGGCGGTAGCAACTGCCCCGCCAGGTACGGCGTGGGCGAGATTTTCGCGCGCCCTCATCGAGCTCGAGCGCGATCGTCCGGACGATGCGCGTGGCAACGTTGCGCTCGGATCCTGAAGTCAGAACGCGCGCTATCGAAGTGGCTGATCTACGCGATCGCGCTGCGGGCGGCGGGCCGCTCCGACGAGGCGCATTGGCGAATTGAGGCAGCTGTCGAGGGAGCTTTCCCCGCTTCTGCGACGCGCCGGCGGTGCTCGGTGGTCTGCTGCTCGAACGCAAAGATCCGGCGGGCGCCCGCCGGCTCACCTCGCCGCTTCTCGAACGCGGCCAGGCGGCGCAGGCGGACCCCGCCAGACGTACGCTGTGCGCTTCTTGCGGCGGCCGCGACTCGCGATGTTGCCGCGCGTTGCGGCGATGTTGACTCGGATCGCAGCCGACGAACGGCTCCTTCGACGCTGGGCCATGGAGATCACCGCGAATGGGTCGCTCGCCTGCTGTTGAGCCCGCACAGCTATCCCTGGTCGAAGGTGGCGGGCGATCCTGCCGTGAGCGGTCGCGCGACAGCGGCTCGACGCGGCGTATGCGCGTGAGCGCGACGTCATCGGAACGGCGCTCGCCGGTTTGCCGTAAGCGCCTCTACGCGAGCAGCGCCGCCAGTCGTGCGCGATCGATGTTCGCGCCCGAGACGATACGGCCACGCCGGCGCCCCGAGACATCGACGCGCTTCCCGACGAGCGCCGCCGTGGCAGCGGCGCCGGCGCCTTCGGTGATGACGTGTTCGGCCGTCACCAGGCCGACGAGCGCGTCTTCCAGATCCTCTTCACTGACCGTGACAATCTGATCCACCAGGCGTTGAATCGGCTCGAAGGTGATGGTGTCGGGATCCGGGTTGCCGCCGAGCCCGTCCGCCAGCGAGGCTCCAGGCACGATCTCGACGAGTTTCCCCGCGCGCACGCTGGTCAGAAAGGCACAGGACACCTCGACCTCGACGCCGACGACGGCGCACCGAGCGCTGACCGCCTTGGCGACGGCGGCCGCGCCGCTGATCAGCCCGCCGCCTCCGATGGGCACGACGAGCACGATCGGTGTCCGCGGCGTCCTCGAAGATCTCGAGCGCGGCGGTGGCGGCGCCGGCGATCACGTCGGCGTCGCTATAGGGCGAAATGAACGCCGCGCCGGTCTCGCCGGCAAACGCCTTTGCGCGCCGCTCCGCCTCGTCGTAGTCGCGGCTGTCGGCCCGCAGCTCCGCGCCGTGGCGCGCGATCGCCGCCAGCTTCACCTGTGGCGCGTCGGCCGGCGTGAACACCGTCAGCGGCAGGCCGAACGTCTCGGCGGCAGCGGCCAGCGCGCGTCCGTGATTGCCGGCCGAGGCGGTGACGAGGCGCGCGATCTTCGGCGTGCCTCGCTCGAGCCTGGCGATGACGGCGTTGAATGCCCCCCGCCATTTGAACGAGTGGGAATGCTGCGTCGACTCGAGCTTGAGCCACACCTCGGCCCCCGACAGGTCGGACAACCACGACGAGCGCACGAGTGGCGTCCGCCGCACGTACGGCGCAATCCTCCGCCGGGCCTGCAGGACTTCGAGCAGGGTCATTTCATTCGTGGCGTGTACTCACCACGGCAGCACCTTCGTGTCCTTGGTGTCCTCTGTGTTGACTCAAATTCGAAAGAGGCAAGTTGCTGGGATGACCCGTCAGGTCCGCGGCCGCGACAGGATTTCACCCAGCTGCTGCGTGAACGCCGACCGTGCGAGGACTTCGCCGACACCGGCCTGGCGAGCCGCGTTGATCACGTCGGTCTGCACGTGCGACGCGAAGCCGACCGTCGGGATCGAGGCAAGCGCCGCATCCTGTTTCATCGCCGTCACGATGCCCAGCGGATCCGTACGCGGGTTGTTGAGATCCAGCACGACCAGACTGGGCGGCGCTTTCCTGATTTCCGCGAGCGCCGACTCGAGCGATCTGGCGAAGACGACGCGCACGCCCAGCTGCTGCGCAGCGGCCTTGATCTTGGACGAGAACATCAAATCGTCGAGCACCGCGACTATCATGGTCTTCATGATACTGGAGACCCAGGCGGTCGGCCCCTTCTTCAAGAACGGCTTCGTCGTCGGCTGCGAGACGACGCGCGAAGCGGTGCTGATCGATCCGGGCGACGAGGTGAAGGCGCTGCTGGCGTTCGCGGAGCGGAATACGCTGACCATCCGGCACATCCTGCTGACGCATGCGCACGTCGACCACGTCACCGGCGTCGCCGCCGCCAAGCGCGCGCTCGGCGTGCCCGTGCATCTGCATCGCGACGATCTGTTTCTTTACGAACGCGCCGTGGAGTCAGGCGCGCTGTTCGGCCTCGACGTCGAGCCGCAGCCACCGATCGACACGTTTTTCGAAGCTGGCGAGGCGATCGCGTTCGGCGGCTACGAGGCGCGCCCGCACCACACACCCGGCCATTGTCCCGGCGGTGTCTGCCTGCAGATTGGACGGAAAGGCGAGACCGGCCGCGACCTGTTCGTCGGCGATACGCTGTTCGCCGGATCGATCGGCCGCACGGATCTGCCCGGCGGCGACCATGCGACCCTCATCGCCTCGATCAAGACGGTGCTGTTTGCGTTTGGAGACGATGCGGTCGTCTATCCGGGGCATGGCCCGACGACGACGATCGGCCACGAGCGGCGGACGAACCCGTTCCTGACGACCGTCTAACCGCAGAGTGCGCTGAGATCGCAGAGAAGACTTTTCTCTGCGCCTGCCACGCCGAAGCTCGCGGGTTGTCAGGCGAGCGAAGGCTGGTTCTTTGCGGCCTCTGCGGTTAATGGCTTTGCCGTTGGATTGTCAGCTCGACCCGTCCCACGCGCAGCCGATCGCCAATCGCGAGATTGGCGCGGCTGACCTTCTTGTCATTGACGAAGATGCCGTTGGTGCTCGCCAGGTCTTCGACCTGAACGTGCCGGTCGGTCGCCGTCAGGCGGCAATGGACGCGGGAGACCAGCGCCGCGTCGACAATAAAATCGGCCCTGGTCGCGCGGCCGACGGTCTTGACGGCGCCAGGCGTCAACCGAAATGTTGCTTCCGGACTCTGCAGAATCCACATGGCGGCCTATTCTACCAATCGCTGTCTACCAACCGGCGTCCGATACGCCACGTCCAAACGCGGCGATGCGGCTGGGCCATCGACCTCTCGGCCGTCGTTACGCATCGCAAGGTTTTCGATCGACTTGGCGACATTGGTTCACGCCGCCGTTGATGACGATATTCAGAAGGAATTCAGACGCAGTCGATTGTCGCCAGCCTGATGCGCCATTGTCTGCGGTCAGGAGCTGCAGCCCATGAACCATCGCTCGTGGATCGTGTCTCGTCGCTCGTTCCTTTCCGCTTCGTCCCTTCTGGTGGCGCCGGCCGTTGCCCAGGCCGATGTCATTCGTGCGGGCTTTCCGATGCACGAACCCGAACTCGTCGAGGAAATGGTGGGCGTCTCACATGGCAACCTCGCCCGCGTGAAAGAGCTGGTCGGCCGCCAGCCGTCGCTGGCCAAAGCGTCGTTCGATTGGGGATTTGGTGACTGGGAAACGTGTATCGACGCGGCATCCCACGTCGGCAACCGCGACATCGCCGAGTTCCTCGTCGCGAACGGTGCGCGCCCCACGATTTTCACGGCGGCAATGCTCGGGCAGCTCGACGTCGTCAAGGGCCTCGTTGCCGCGTCGCCGGGCATTCAGCGGACGCCGGGGCCCCACAGCATCACGCTCCTGAGGCATGCCATGGCTGGAGGACCGCGCGCTCAGCCGGTCGTCGACTACCTCAAGTCGATCGAAGGCGCGGACGAGCGGCCCACCGAAAAGCCGCTGACGCCGGAAGACGTCAAGAAGCTGTCCGGCACGTACTCGTTCGGGCTAACGGTATACAGCCGGATCGAGATGACCGCCAATGCCAACAACCAGATGCAATTCGGGCGTCCGGGCCGCTTCCCGCGAGGGTTGACACACCTGGGGTCGTACGAGTTCGTGCCGGCAGGCGCCGAACGGGTGCGCATCAGGTTCAGCGAAACGGCGGCCGGCATGTCGCTGACCGTGCACGATCCGGACGTGGTTCTGACGGCGAAGAAGACAGCCGGTAC
The DNA here is from genome assembly GCA_963792175.1 of uncultured Acidobacteriota bacterium. Taxonomy (GTDB): domain Bacteria; phylum Acidobacteriota; class Vicinamibacteria; order Vicinamibacterales; family CAVVIG01; genus CAWBVG01. Next base: position 213,197 of record CAWBVG010000046.1, on the reverse strand, counting down.
GTAGCGAGCCGAGCCTACGGGACGCGGCTGCCGACGGCCGACGCGATGCGGCCGGCGACATCGGACTGCAGCGCCGCTTCGCTGTCGTTCATGCGCGATTCGTTGACCCACACGTGCGCCTGATCGCCCGCCCGAATGAGGTGCGATCGCACGAGAATGCGGTCGTCCACCAGCTGCACCTGGCCGATGACGATGAACTCGGCGTGCAGCGCGTCGCGGACGGCGGCGATGTCGCGGAACGGCCGCGCGGTGCGCAGGATGGCCGCGTTGCCGATCACCGCCAGCTTCGGTTGCGCCGTGAGGGCGAAGACGGTCGCGTCGGTCAACGACTGAGAAAGCCGGCTGACCTCGGGCCGCCCCGTCTCGTTGTCGAAGAGGATCACCGCAACGCGCGTCTGCGGCCGGCCCGCGCGCAGCTGATAGGTCGCGAGCGACACCAACGCAACCACCACGCACGCCGCTGCGACCCATACCATCGGACGCGTCTGAACCGTGTAGCGCGACCTTTCAGGGCAGCTCCGCGCGGCCCTGAAAGGCTCGCGCTACGTCTCGCCGTCGTCTGCCGCGATCGATCCAATGAACCGATAGCCGCGCTTTGGCACGGTCTCGATATAGAGGGGCTGGTCGGCGTTGTCGCCCAGCGCGTCGCGCAATTTGGCGACAGCGGTGTTGAGGCCGGCTGTCGAGTCGACGTACGTGTCGGAGCCCCAGAGGCGCTCGGTCAATTCCGATCGCGTGACCAGTTCGCCTGGCCGCTCGAGCAGAGCCGACAGCAGGCGGAACGGCAGATCCTGAAGCGGCACGCTGACGCCGTCGCGACGGAGCTCCCCGGTCTTCGGGTCGATGGTGTACGGACCGAACGACACGCGATCGGTCAGCATGACGCGTGGACCGCCCGGACGATCGATTCGACGGATCGATCGACGTCGGCTTCGGTGGTCGACCAGTTCGATACGGAGATGCGCATCGCATCCATGTCGTGCCAGCGTGTGCCGCCCAACCAGCACACGCGTTCGTCCTGCACGCGGCGGATCGTCTCACGCGTCGCGCGATCGGCGTCGCCGGAGCCTGGCTCGACGCGTACGAGCACCTGATTGAGCGCGACCTCGTTGAGGATTCGCAGCCGCGGCTCCGTCCGCAGTTGATCCGCAAAGCGGCCCGCCAGCCGGCAGCACCGATCGATCATCGCCTCGACGCCGGTGCGCCCCAGTTCCCGCAACGCCGCGTACACGGTGAAGCCTCGCGCCCGGCGGGACGATTCAGGCGTCCAGTCCATCGGCTCGCGGGGCTCCTCGGCACTCCGCACGAGGTAGGCCGCGCTGACGCTGAGCGCGGCCCGGTGTGCCGCCGGATGAGCGGTGAACGCGAGACCGGAGTCGTACGGCACGTTCAACCATTTGTGCGCGTCCGTTGCCCACGAATCGGCGCGCGCCACGCCCTGCACGTGATGGCGCAAGGCGCTGCTGGCGCCGGCCCACAGTCCGAACGCGCCGTCCACGTGGAGCCAGGCCCCATGGTCGCGGCAGAGATCGGCGATCGCTTCGAAGGGGTCGAACGCGCCGGTGTTCACGTTGCCGGCCTGAGCACAGACGATGGTGGGACCGTTCCCCGCGGTCAGTGTCTTCGCCAGCGCATCCGGACGCATGCGCCCCTGGTCGTCGGCATCGACACGAACGACCTCCCGCGATCCGACGCCAAGCGTGCGTAGCGCGCCGATGACGGACACGTGCACTTCGTTGCCGACCACCACGCGCAGGCGGGGCGCGCGCTGCAACCCGTCGGCCTCCACGTCCCATCCGGCGCGACGCAAGACTTCGTGCCGGGCAGCCGCGAGCGCGGTGAAGTTCGCCATGTGGCAGCCGGTCGTGAAGGCGATGCTCACGTGTTCGGGCAACCCGAGCAGCTCCGCGACCCATCGGCCGGCAACTTCCTCCACGACCGCGCCGGCCGGCGACATGACGTAGAGACCGGCGTTCTGGTCCCAGGCCGCCGCGAGCCAGTCGGCCGCCACGGTGGCCGGCAGCGCGCCGCCGGTGACGAATCCGAAATAGCGCGGTCCAGTGGTGGTCACGAGACCGGGTTCGGCGGCACGCGCCAGCCGATCGACGACCGTCAACGGGTCGGTGGGGCCGTCGGCCAGTGAATCGCCGAACGCCCGCCGGAGATCGTCGAGTGTGGTCGATGGCGAGACGGGTCGATCGCGGCGCGACGCGATGTACTGCCGCGCGATCGCTAGGGCGCGGCCGAGAGCGTCTTCTTCAGCCACGTGACGATCGCCTGCGTGACGTCGCGACTGACGTGCTTGTCTTTCAGCATCGGATACTCGTCCACCTCGCCGGTCGTGGCGGGCACGAGCAGGTGATTGACGCCGGGGACCTTGACGACCTCGACCGGCTTCGCGTTCTTGCGCGAGCGCGCGAGCGCTTCGAGACGGTCGGCGTTGGACGGCTCCACCTGCGTGTCGAGGGCGCCTTGCACGATCAGCAGCGGCTGTCGCACGTCGACCAGGATTTTCGCCGGATCGGCAACCAGCAGCGTCTGGTACTCCACGTTGTCCACGGCCCGGCGGACGTCTGGCGCCAGCAGCTCGAGTCCCCTGCCGCTGATGACCGCGTCGTGAATGCGCTTCTGCGCGTCGACTCGCTGCTGCTTGTCTTCCGCCGACATCGTCGTGCGGTTGAGCATCCGCTGCTGCTGCGCGAGAACGACGTCCGCGCCGGTCACGCCGGGCGCGCCAAGGACAGCGACTGCGGCGATCCGCTTGTCCTTCGCCGCGGCCGTCAGCGCGACGATGCCGCCCTCGCTGTGGCCGATCACGCCGATCCGTTTGGGATCGACGTCCTTCCGGCGTTCGAGCATCTTGACCGCCGCCCTGGCGTCTTCCACATAGTCCAGCAAGCCGGCCGATTCGGCACGGCCGCCGCTTTGGCCGATGCCGCGCTTGTCGTAGCGGACGACGAGGAAGCCGGCGTCGGCGAGCGCGCCGGCCACTTCGCCGAGAATCGGCACGCCAAACGCGAGGCCGTCACGATCGGTGGGGCCGCTGGCGCCCACCAGCACGACGGCCGGCAGCTTGCCGGCGGCCGACGCGGGCTTCGAAATCGTTCCCGCGAGCGAGAAGCCGTTGCTCGGGATGTTGACCCGTTCGTCGTTCGGTCGCGAGATCGTCACGGTCCGCGACGAGACCGCCGCGATGTCTTCGCGTACGACCTCGACCGACTGCGCGGGCGCGCTCAGCCGAATCATCCGACCGGTTTCGTCGGACCAGATCGTGATTTCCACGGGCGCTCCGGGAAGCGCCAGCGTGACGCGGGTTCTGCGAGCGGCGATCAATCGCGCCGTGGTTTGAATCTGCTCCGAAGAGGATTCGCCGACCCGGCCGGTGAACGACACGCCCGGCACGCTGTAAATCGGGATGTCGGTACCGGGCGCCGCCGACCGCAACCGCGCGGCGAGCGCCTCGTACGGGCCGAAGAAACCGCCTGGCAGGATCAGCACGGCGCCCGCGTCGATGGTGTCGGTCTTCTCGGTGGTTTGACCGCCCGTGCTGATCGTGCTCGTCGCGGTCGTCCCCTGCACGGTGGTCCGAATCGTCTGCGCCTGACCGCGTACGGTGGCATCGAACGTGAGCTCGACCGGCCGCCAGTCGGCGGTGTAGCGCACCTGCAGACGGCGCCCGACGATGTCGAGGGGCGCGCCCAACCGCCCGGTGCCCGCAATGGTCCAGCCGTCGGCGATACGGGTGAGGGCGACCTGCTCGGTGCCGATCGGCGCACCGCGCAGAAATGTCGTGTACGTGAAGGCGCCCGCTTCCTGCAGCGCCGGCGCGACGATGGGCTGCTGGTCCGACGCGTCGACGCTCGTCTGTGCCGCGAGCAGCGCGAGCGCCGCGGCTGTTGCCGCCGCCCGGATAGAATGGATCGAGCGAGTCACTCCGAACAGCATAGCATCATGATTCCGGCCATTTCCCTCGACGCCTACGCCGCCGCGCGCGAGCGTGCGGGGCTGGTAGATCGACCAGATCGCGGGCGGATTGTCGTCTCGGGCGCCGATCGCGCGTCGTTTCTCCAGGGTCTCCTGACCAATGACGTCGTCGCATTGAAAGCTGGAGAGGGCTGCTACGCCGCCTATCTCACAGCGCAGGGACGCATGATCGCGGATCTCGACGTGTACGAGCTCGGTGACGTCATGCTGCTCGTGCTGCCACGCGACGTCAAAGACGCCGTGATCGCGAAGCTCGATCAGGTGATTTTTTCCGAGGACGTCCAGCTCGGCGACGTCACGGACACGTTCGCGCAGCTGGCGGTCATCGGACCGGGGGCGGCATCACTCGTTGCGCGTGTACTCGGCGTCGCGATCGAGACACTCGGCGCGATGGCCGAGCACGGCAATCTCAGGACCTCGTGGCCTGCCTCGGGCAGTTCGGTGATCGTCACGCGAGCGGCGGGCACGGGCGAGCCGGGGTTCGACCTGTACGTGGAGAGCGAGCGTGGAGGAGAGCTCAGACGCGCGCTGATCGAAGCCGGCGCGGCCCAGGTCGATGCCGACACCGCCGAGGCGATCCGAATCGAAGCGGGCGTGCCGCGGTTTCATCGTGACATGGACGAGGAGACGATTCCGCTCGAGGCAGGCATCGAGTCGCGCGCGATCAGCTTCAGCAAGGGATGCTACGTCGGCCAGGAGGTCATCATCCGCGTTCTTCACCGGGGTCACGGCCGCGTGGCGCGCCGGCTCGTCGGACTGCGGCTCCAGGGTGACGTGGTGCCGCCGGCCGGCGCTCGCATTCGCGCCGGCGATCGGGAGATCGGCGAGGTGACCAGCAGCACGCGGTCGCCGGCGCTGCAGACGCCGATCGCGCTCGGTTACGTCCACCGCGACTTCGTCGAGCCCGGCACGAAGGTGGAGATCGCCGGCGCAACGGCAGAAGTCGTCACGCTGCCGTTTGTCCCGGCGACGTAGGGATTCGGGACTAGGGATTAGGGATTAGGGATTAGGGATTAGGACTTAATCTCAGACTGTCTTGTGAGCGCGGCAATCAACTCGGCGTCGGCGGGCGGGAACTGAAGGTCGCCGAGCTCGCCGCGCGCGACCCATTGCATGTCCTGACCGAGCAGCGGCCGCGGCTCGCCCAACAGTTCGCACGCGAAGAAATGCAGCTCGACGTGGCGATCCTCGTACGCGTGCGTGGTCGTGAACAGCTCGAGGCCGATGCGCGCGTCGACATCGAGCTCTTCGCGCAGCTCGCGTGCCAGACAGCGGTCGAGCGGTTCGCCCGGATCGCACTTGCCGCCGGGAAACTCCCAGAAGCCCTCGAGATGGACGCCGCGCTGGCGTCGCGTGACGAGTACGCGGCCCTCGCGCTCGATGACCGCCGCGGTTACGACGATCGTCGCCACACGCACCCTCGTGCCATCGGGCAGACCAGACACCTGGGGTTCCGCGCGACGCAGACCGTGGCGCCGAGGTCCATCAGCGCCTGATTGAAGTCGAACACGTGCCGCATCGGCACGAGCGTCTCGGAGACGCTCCACAAATGGCGTTTCATCGCGTGGCTCTTGGGATCGCCCGCGCCGACGAACACCCGGAACAGCACGCGCGCGACGTTGGTATCCAGAATGGCCGCCCGTTGGCCAAACGCAAAGCTGCGGATGGCGCCGGCGGTATAGGCGCCAATGCCCTTGAACGACCGCAGCGTTTCCTCGTCGCTCGGCAGCTGGCCGCCGTAGCGCGCCACCGACTCGCGGGCGATGCTCTGCAGCCGTTTCGGCCGGATGTTGTAGCCGAGCGGATACCAGGTCTTCGTCACCTCGTGCTCCGGCGCTTCGGCCAGGGCGTTGAGCGACGGGTATTTCTCGAGCCACTCGGCGTACTTCGGCAGGACGCGATCGACCTGCGTCTGCTGCAGCATCACTTCCGACACCAGGATGTGATACGGGTCGTCGGTCTTCCGCCAGGGCAGATCGCGCCCGTGGCGGCGATACCACGTCAGCAGCCGCTGCCGGAATCGTCTTCGATCGGGCGGCGGCGGCAGCCGGAGCGTTGGTTTTCGTGTCATATACTGGGCGCCAGGTCTCCGTGAAACTCTACACGCGCACGGGCGACGCCGGCGAAACATCGCTGTTCGGCGGCACGCGCGCCCGGAAAGACGACCCGCGCGTCGACGCGTACGGCGAAGTCGACGAGCTCAACGCCTGGCTCGGTCTCGCCCGCGCCTCGTCGATCGACCCCGAGCTCGCGACGGAACTGCAACAGCTTCAGCGCGATCTCTTCGCCCTTGGCGCCCAGCTCGCCGATCCGGCGGACAGGATCGCCGCCCGGGTCACGAAAGCCGCGCTCGCGGACGACGACGTGGCGCGGCTCGAGCGGCTGATCGACAAGATGGAGGACGAGCTGCCGCCGCTGCGGCGCTTCATCCTCGCCGGCGGCGCGCCAGCCGGTGCCGCGCTCCACGTCGCGCGGACGGTCTGCCGCCGCGCCGAGCGCCGCATCGTGTCGCTCGATCCACCCGTCGATCCTGTCCTGCTGCGCTATGTGAACCGGCTGTCCGATCTCCTGTTCGTGCTCGCGCGCGTCGCGAACCACCGCGCCGGCGCACCGGAGATCGAGTGGTAGAGACGTCCTATCACGAAGGCACGAAGGATACGAAAACACGAAGATCATCTCGTACAAAACGTTCTTCGTGCGCTTCGAGTCTTCGTGAAAAGCCGTCGTGACGCTCAGCGCTGGGCGTTATCTCGCTGCTCCAATTCTCGTTTGACCGCGTCGAACACGGCGCGTGCCAGCTCCTGTGACACGCGTTCGCGGATGGCGCCGCACTCGACGAGGACGGTGCCGGCCTCCGTCTCGATCGCGACGTCCCATCGGTCGCGTGCGATCCCTTCCGGCCGGTCCTCGAAATGCGTCGCCTGGCGTGCCGGCGCCTCGGGGTGCCGCTGCGACACGTAGGATGCGATCGGCGCCCCGTTGATCAGCACCCGCACGGCGACAATCAGGTCCTTGTCGATCGAGCGCTCCCCGTAATAGAAACGCGGCTCATCCTCGCTGAAGAGCACGAGGTCTTCCGCCGCCGGAATCTCCGCGATGATCGTCCGCCCCAGCGCGCGCTCCGAATCGCGGTTGCGTTGCCGGCGCCGTCGAAACGCCTGGAGCGTCGTGCCGAGGCTGGCCGCCACGAAGACCAGGGCCAGCGCCACGACGGCGGCAATCAGATCGCGCACGCGCATGGGCTGACGGGGTGATGGGCGGCGAAGCAAGGACGACGAACGGAGGCCGCGCCGGCGTCTGGCCGGACGGCTGATCGCGGGATGAAGGACGTGATAACGTGGCCGTTTCGCAATGTCGTCATCGCGATCAATCCCGCGATCGCTCGAACGGGCGTATGCCGCGTGCGTGGCGATGGCCCGCGCGCATTACGAGAACTTTCCCGTCGCGTCATGGCTGCTGCCGGCGGCGATGCGTCCGCACGTGGCCGCCGTCTACGCCTTTGCGCGGGTGGCTGACGACATCGCGGACGAAGGGACGGCGCCGGCCGAGGATCGCCTCGCGAGGCTCAACGCGTGGCAGCGGCGGCTGCACGCCGCCGTCGCCGATTACGGCAACGCATCGAGCGCCAGCTCGCATGCGCACGAAGATCTGATTGTCGTGGCGCTCGCGCACTCGATCCGGACGCTCGATCTGCCGCTCGCGCTGTTCGACGATCTGATGAGCGCGTTCGGTCAGGATACCATGACGACGAGATACGACTCGTGGGACGAACTGTTCGACTATTGCCGCCGTTCCGCAAATCCGATCGGCCGTCTGGTCCTGTGCATCGCTGGACAGCGTGACGAGCGGCTCGAGCGATCGTCCGACGCGTTGTGCACGGCCCTCCAGTTGACGAACTTCTGGCAGGACTTCGGCCGGGACTGGCGCGCCGGACGCCTCTACGTACCGCGCGACGTCGTCGTCTCCTGCCGGGCACGAGAGATGGAACTGGAGGGGCCGCAACTGACCGAATCGTGGATGGCCGCGCTGGCCACGTGCGTCGCCAGAACCCGGGCCTCTTTCGAGGCGGGCCGGGCCATCTGCAGCGGCGTGAGCGGACGGCTCGGTTTCGAGCTGCGTTTCACGTGGCTCGGTGGGAGTCGCATGCTCGATCTCGTCGAGCGAACCGGCGCCGCGCTGCTCACTCGCCGGCCGTCGCTTGGCATGCGAGACGCGCCGTCGATCTGCTGGCGCGCGGTTCGCTGGCCGTCACACCCGTAATGGCCAGGAAGACGAGCTTCTATTACTCGTTCCTGGTCCTGCCCGCGGAGCAGCGCCGTGCCATCGTGGCGGTCTGGGACTTCTGCCGTGCGGTCGACGATGCGGTCGATGAGGAGCCGGCGGCGTCGGCCGGCCTGCCGACGGGCCGCGACGCCGTCGTGTTCTGGCGCGAGGAGCTGGCGCGCGCCTTCGATGGCGCCGAGCCGCGCACGTCGCAGGGCCGGCGCCTGCAGCCGTTCATTGCCGCGTTCAGCCTGCCGCGGCAGGCGTTCGAGGATGTCATCGACGGCGTCGCGATGGATCTGGACACCACCCGCTACGACACGTTCGACGACCTGTTCGAATACTGCCGCCGTGTGGCCTCCGCCGTTGGCCTCATCTGCATCAGGATTTTTGGCTGCACCAGCGCCCGGGCCTGCGAGTACGCGGTGAATCTCGGCGTCGCGCTGCAGCTGACCAACATCCTTCGCGATGTCGGCGGCGATCTGGCGAAGGGGCGCGTGTATCTGCCGCTCGAGGACTTGCGCCGGTTCGGCTGCACCGTGGACGACCTGACCGCGGGACACGTCACCGGTCCGGTCCGCCAACTGCTGGAGTTCGAATGCCGGCGCGCGCGCGACTTCTATCGGCGCGCGACGATGGCGCTCCCACCGGAGGATCGCAAGAAGCTCGTGGCTGCCGAGATCATGCGGGCGGTCTATATCAAGACGCTGGAGCGGATCGAACGGAGCGGCTACGACGTCTTCAGCGCGCGGGCCCGCGTGCCGCGGCCGCAACAGGCGCTGATTGCATTGAGGGTGTGGCTATGGCCGGGGTGAATGGTTACGACGCGGTTGTCATCGGTGCCGGGTTCGCCGGCCTCAGCGCGGCGGTCCGTTTGACGAAGAACGGCGCCCGGGTGCTGGTGCTCGAGGCGCGCGCGCGACTCGGCGGCCGTGCGACCGCGTTTCCAGATCGGGAGACCGGCGAGCTCGTCGACAACGGCCAGCACGTCCTGCTGGGCTGCTATACGGACACCTTCGAGTTCCTGCGGGACATCGGTGCCGCCGATCGGGTCAGGCTCGAGCCGCACCTGGCGGTGACGATGATCGATCGCCGGGGCCGGCGGTCGCGGCTCTCGTGTCCCGCGCTGCCGCCGCCGTTTCATCTGCTCGCCGGCATCATGGACTGGGACGCGCTGTCGTGGAGCGATCGCCTGTCGGTGCTCGGGATGGTGGCGCCGCTGCGGAACGCGCGCCGGGCGCTGCAGCCCGGTTCGACGGTGAAGGCCGCGTCCCCTGGCGAAACCGTGGAGGCCTGGCTGATTCGCAACGGCCAGACGCCGCGCATTCGCGAGATGTTGTGGGATCCGCTGGCGCTGGCGGCCCTGAACCAGTCGCCGCAGCAGGCGGCCGCGCCGGTGTTCGCGCGCGTGCTGGCCGAGATGTTCGGCGACGATCCGCGTGCCGCGGCGATCGCGCTGCCGACCCGGCCGCTGGAGGCGATGTACGCCGATCCGGCGCGCGTGTTCATCGAGAGCCGTGGCGGAACCGTCCGGACGGGGGCTCCCGCCAGGATTCGCGTGCAGGACAGCCGGGTCGCAGCCGTCGAGGCGGCCGGCGAACAGTGGCCGGCGGATCGCGTGATCGCCGCCGTCCCGTGGTTCGCGATCGGCGAGCTCTTCGACGCGCCGCCGGAGCCGCTCGCGGGGCTGCTCGATCGGGCGCGCCGGATGGCGTCGTCGCCGATCGTGACGGTGAATCTATGGTTCGATCGGCCGATCATGGACGAGCCGTTCATCGGCCTGCCCGGGCGAGCGATGCAATGGGTGTTCGATAGGCGGCTCATTCTTGGCCGCCGTAGCGCCGAAGGTGCTACGGCGAGTCACGCCGAAGCTCGCCGGGGTGTCGCGCGAGCGGAGGCGGAAGAGGCGACGTCGCACGTGTCGATGGTCTCGAGCGGCGCGATGGCCATGGTGGGTCTCACCAACGACGAATTGATCGACAAAGCCTCTGGCGAGCTGCTCGAGGCGATGCCGGAGCTGCGCGATGTGCGGTTGACTGCCGCGACGGTCGTTCGCGAGCCGCGCGCCACGTTTTCGCTCGCCGTCGGCCAGCCGGCGCGGCCCTCGACTGAAACGCCAGTGCGCGGGCTGCTGCTCGCCGGCGACTGGATTGACACGGGGCTCCCGGGAACGATCGAGAGCGCGGTCCGCTCCGGACACCGCGCCGCGGATTGGGTCATTGAGTAATTGGGTAATCTGGTGATTGGGTAATTGATTTGGGGGATTGAGCGGTCAATTGCGCAATCAATTACCCAATTACCCAATCACCCAATTACGAGATCCATGAGAAGCGTAGTCGTTCACTACAAAGAGCTCGCGCTGAAGGGCAAGAACCGTCCCTGGTTCATTCAGGTCCTGATCCGCAATCTGAAGGCGGCACTGGCGGGCCTGCACGTGCGCGCGTTTCGATCGAGCATGGGACGGCTGGAGATCGAGCTGGGCCCGGACACGCCGTGGCCCGAGGCGCAGGCGCGGTTGGCGCGCGTGTTCGGGATTGCGAACTACTCGATGGCTGGCCGGGGGCCGCACGATTTCGACGCGCTGGCCGCGGCGATTCTCGCTGACGTCGGCGACCGTCGCCCGTCGTCGTTCCGCGTGTCGGCGACGCGCGCTGACAAGCGGCTGCCCTTCACCTCCCCGCAGGTGGAACGCGAAGTCGGCGGCCTCATCAAGGAAGCGACCGGGTGGCATGTCGATCTCAGCCGTCCGGCTCTGACCATCCACATCGAGATGCTCCCGGACGGCGCGTTCTACTTTTTTGGAAAAGAGCCTGGCGCCGGCGGTCTGCCGACCGGGACGGGCGGGCGCGTCGCGTGCCTGCTGTCAGGCGGCATCGATTCGCCGGTTGCCGCGTACCGGTTGATGCGGCGTGGCTGCGCCGTCTTGTTCATTCATTTTCACAGCTACCCGATCCTGTCGCGCGCGTCGCAGGAAAAAGTGCGCGAGATCGCCGCGCTGCTGACGCGCTATCAATTGAAGTCGCCATTGGTGCTCGTGCCGTTCGGCGATCTGCAGCAGCGGGTCGTGCTTGGGGTTCCGCCGGAGCTGCGCGTGGTGATCTATCGCCGGCTGATGCTGCGCATCGCCGAGCGGATCGCGCGCCGGTGGCACGCGCGGGCGCTGGTCACCGGCGAGGTCATCGGCCAGGTGGCGTCGCAGACGCTCGAGAACATGACGACGATCGCGGAGGTGTCGACGCTCGAAGTGCTGCGGCCGCTGGTGGGGATGGACAAGGACGAGATCACGAGCGAAGCGCAGCGGATCGGGACGTATCCAATCTCGATCATCCCGGATCAGGATTGCTGCACGTTGTTCACGCCGCGCCATCCGGCGACGCGTGCGCGCGTGGCGGACGCCACCGCGGCCGAACAGGCGCTGCCGATCGAAGAGATGGTCGACGCCGCCGTGCAGGCGGCGTCGAAAGAGGAGTTTCGCTACCCGATGCTAGTAAATAACCGGCTGGGCGAGGAGAAACGGATGTCACAGTCGATCGATGAGCTCGTATGGACGGCGGTGTTCGGCGAAACCGCTGAGGCGCGCGGCGTCGCGCGGTGGGAGGTGCGGAGCCGGGCGGCCGCGGCGGGCATCCTGCCAGCCTCGATTCACGATTTGTACATGGCGATGGGCCGCGGCGACGCCAGCGGCTTCACGGTTCCGGCGATCAACGTTCGCGCGATGTCCTACGACACCGCGCGCGCCGTCATCCGGGCGGCGAAATCGCTGAACGCGGGGGCGTTCATCTTCGAGATCGCGCGGTCGGAGATCGGCTACACCGAGCAGCGGCCCCACGAGTACGCGGCGGTCGTGCTGGGCGCGGCGCTGCGCGAGGGCTTCACCGGCCCGTTGTTCATCCAGGGCGATCACGTGCAGACCAACGCCAAGAAGTACAACAGCCCGGATCGGGACAAGGAACTCGACGGCCTGCGCGCGCTGATCAGGGAAGAGATCGCGGCGGGGTTTTATAACATCGACATCGACACGTCGACCCTCGTCGACCTGTCGAAGGCGACGCTGCCCGAACAGCAGGAAGTGAACGTCAACCTCGCCGCGGATTTCACGGCGTTCATCCGGAAGCACGAGCCGAAAACGGTGACGGTCTCAGTGGGCGGAGAGATTGGCGAAGTCGGTGGCAAGAACTCGGACGTGCACGAGCTCCATGCGTACATGGACGGCTTCAACGCCGCGCTGAAGGGCCGGGGGGAGATGGTGGGGCTCAGCAAGATCAGCGTGCAGACGGGCACCGCGCACGGCGGATTCATCAACGCCGACGGCACGCTGCGGATGGACGTGAAGATCGACCTGAAGACGCTCGAGGAGCTGTCGAACGCCGCTCGACACGACTACGGCCTTGGCGGCGCGGTGCAGCATGGCGCGTCGACGCTCCCGCCCGACGCCTTCGACGCCTTCCCGCGGCACGGTGCGTGTGAAATCCATCTCGCGACTGACTTTCAGAACATGGTCTACGAGCACCCGCGCTTTCCGGCGGAGCTCAAAGCCGAGATGTACGACTGGATCCGGCAGAACGCGCTCGAGGAGCGAAAGCCGAAGGACACGGAAGAGCAGTTCATCTACAAGGCGCGCAAGAAGGCGATCGGTCCGTTCAAGAAACGGATGTGGAGCCTGCCGGAGGACGCGAAGCGCGCGCTCGGGCAGTCGCTGGAGGACCGCTTCAGCTTTCTGATGAAACAGTTGCGGATTGCGGACACCGCCGGGGCCGTGACGCGCTTCGTCAAGGTGCCGCAGCTGGCACCCGATCGCGACGCCGAGATCGCCGCCGCCGGTGGCAAAATCACGGCGGCGGAGAGGAAAGCCGAAGGGCTGGCTGACTGACGCCAGTGGATAGCCACGAAATCACGAAAGCACGAAATCTAGGGTTTTCTTCGTGTCTTCGTGTCTTCGTGGCGATCCTTGCTGCTCTCGGCGACCTGCGCCTGCGCGAAGCACTACTCCTCCACCGGGCTCATCCTCAAGATCGACAAACCGGGTTCAACCGTCACCATCTCGCACGAGCCGTTTCCGGGATTCATGGACGCGATGGCGATGCCGTTCGACCTGAAGGGCGGCGCGCAGCGCGTGGCGCTCACGGCGGGCGATCGCGTGAAGCTGCGGCTGGCGGTCAAGGGCGGCCGGTCATGGGTCGATCGTCTCGATGTGATTTCCGCCGCCCCCGCCGACGCCGGCCTGGAGCAGACGCCGGTCACGCACGTGCTCGTGCCCGTCGGCGCGCCCCTGCCGGATTTCGAGCTGACCGACCAGACCGGGGCGCCGCTGGCGCTGTCCGCGCTCAAAGGCAAGGTGGTCGCCGTCACGTTCATCTACTCGCGCTGCCCGCTGCCTGATTACTGTCCCCGGATGGTGGAGAACTTCCGCGCGATTCGCACGCGGTTCGCGGACCGGATGGCTCGCGATCTGGTTCTTCTCACCATCAGCTTCGATCCCCAATACGACACGCCCCAGGTGCTGGCGCAATATGCCGCGTCCATGCGCGCGGGCGGTCCGGGCTGGCATTTCCTGACCGGCGATGCGGCGAACGTCGAACGCGTCTGCAACGCGTTCGGGATTCAGTATTTTCCGGATGAAGGGCTGATTACGCATTCGCTGCAGACGGCCGTCGTCGATCGCAACGGCCGCCTGGCAGCGACGGTAGAAGGGAAAGAGTTCACGCCGACGGCAGCTCGGCGATCTGATCGCGACCGTCCTCGGGCAGCCCTAATCCGCTAATCCCGAATCCCGAATCCCGAATCCCTAGTTCTGCGCTGCCGTTGACGTTCTGAGCGCCTGCACCTGCGGCAGGTTGCTGTCGGCCCGCGCCCACGCCTTCGCGGCCTTCGCGCGCACCTCGCGCGCCTCGCCGGCCTTGCCCTCGCCGTCGAGCGCCGCGGCGAGACCGAAATAGGCGCGGCCGCTCCCCGGTTCGCGGCCCAGCGCTTCGCGGTACGCCTTGTCGGCCGTCTTGTGGTCGCCCATCGACAGCGCGACGTTGCCCCACCCTTCCACGACGGGCCGCGGATAGGACGGCGGCTCCGTGTAGAGCATCGCGGCCTCGCGATCCGCCGCCTTGCGGTACAGCTCGTAGCCCTTCTTCTTGTCGCCGCTGCGCGTCGCAATCGTCGCCTCGAGCTCCTGCGCGCCGATGCCGAGCGGTTCCTTCGACGAGGTCACGGTCTCGAGATCCTTCCGCATGTCGTCGAGCGCCGCTTTCGCCTTGTCCAGCTGTCCGGTGTTCGCGTAGGCCAGCCCGGTGGCCCAGTGCCGCCACGCGTTCTGCTCCGGCTTGTCGTACATCGGGATCGTCTTGCCTTCGAGGATCTCGTTCCACTTCTCGAAGCGCACGACCGACTTGATCACCGAGAAGTAGCCCTGGCGCCAGGGGCCGGTCTGGTTGTTGCCGTTGCGATCGCGGGGGTTCTCCTTGAACGTCAGCAGGTGCTGCGCCCACTTCATCGAGTCGTCGTAGCGGCCGCCAAGATTGAGCGCCTGCACGAGGAAGTGCACGTTGTGGCCGTGATGGCCGGTCGGATAGAGCGAGTCCGAGGCAATCCACTTCTGCTCGATCTCAGCGGCCGCCGAGAACGACGAGATGGCGGCGTCGATCCGATCGCTTTGCGCGTAGATGTGTCCCGGCATGTGCGCGGCGTGCGGGATGTTGGTGACGAGACCGGCGTAGCGCGCGTTGTCGTGCCACGCGTTCTCCGGCGTCTTGCTGCCTTCCCACGCATGAATCAGATAGTGATGCGCGCCAAACGCGGCGTCGTCTTTCTTGACGACCTCCTGGAGCAGCGCGATCGCTTCCATCGTGTGCTCGCGCGGCTCCTTGGTGACGGGATCGAAGCCGTTGTCGAGCGCGAGGCCGAGCATCGATTTCGCCTCGAGATCGTCCGGATACGCGGCCACGAGCTTGCGGAGGCCGGCGATGTAGGCGGCATCGGCCGCATCCTTCGGGCCCGGCGCGCGGCGCGCGGCCATCGCTTCGATGTAGAGACGCTCGCGCGGCGTCACCGCCTCGCGGAGCGCCATCGCCTTGCCGATCGCTTCACGCGCCCGAACCTGCGGATCGAGAGCGGCACCGCTCGTCGAACGGGCCACGGCGTCCGGCGACGCGGCCGGCGCGGCGCCAGTGCCACGGCCGGTGCTCGAGGTCCCGGGGTTGCGCAGCAACTGGAACGCCGGGCGGTAATCGCTGGCCGCGCTGAGGGCGATGCACCAGTACGCCATCGCCATGTTCGGATCGAGCTGCAGCGCCTGCGTGCACGACCGCTCGGATTCCACGAACCAGAACGAATGAATCTGCGAAATGCCCTGCAGGAAGAACTTCCGCGCCTCCTCGGACGTCGTCGTCACCGGAAAATCCTTGGTGATGCCCATGCCGGGCAGCAGTTTCGCCGGCAACAGCGGCTGGGCGCCGGCCGGCGTCACGCACATGTCCGGCTGACGCTGCGCGGGCGCCTGCTTGCCCTTTGCGGCGATGTCCGATGAAAACGAGGCTGCGAGGAAGAGAGCCGTCGCAAGAGTCAGGTGTTTCATAGACGGTCAGTATAGGGTCAGGGCAGGAGGGTGCAGGAAGGGCAGGGATCGGCAGGATGCTGATTCCAGCCCCTCCTGCCTTTCCAGCCCTGTCCCTAGCCCCGCCCTGAACCCTCTACCGGTTCGGGTCAATCGCCGGCACGTACAAGCTCCGGTCGACGAAGTCGTTGTCCTGCCAGGACGGGCCGTTGGTGCCCGGGACGTCGGTCAGCACCTTGAAAATGTGGCCGTCCGGATAGCAGATTCGCGCGGCGGCAAAGCTGTAGCCCAGCCAGCCGACGATGTTTTCGCCGCCGTTCTTGATGAGCAGCCCGGCGCCTTCACCACGAAGCGCCCAGGCGACCCGCTTCGTCACCTCGAACGCGCCCTCGACCGTTCTCGCGGGATTGACGTGGTCGTGGATGCACTCGACCAGCTTTTCCTTGTTGGCCGTGCTGCAGCCAAACGTCGGATCCCCGGACGGCGGCGCCGCCGCTGGCGGGTTCGGCGTGCCGAGTGCGAGCGTCCGCGACCACGGACTCGTTGTCGCGCCGTCGTAGGCGCGGACGTGCCAGTAGTAGACGCGGGCGTACCAGAAGTCTTGCGGCAGAGCGAGCGAGGTCTGATTCGGCTGCTCGTGAACATTCCAACTGCCGAACAGGTTCGTGAACCCTTCGTCGGTGGCGACCTCGAACGTGTAGTCGAGCGCGCCCACCGGTCCCGAATGAGACGCGTTGGCGACGACGAACGTCGTGCGCACGCCGCTCAGGATCTGATTGGGCGAAGGCGACAGCGGCGACGGCTCGCTGATAGTCGGCACCGCAGCCGGCTGCGGGCGCCGCATCACCTCGGTCCCGCTGACTGGCCCGAGACAGGTCTCGCCGGTGAATGGCATCCGCAGGGTGTTGCCGTTGTCCTCAACCGTGCCGTTGCCGGTGAGCGTAAACGGACAGTTCGGGATACCCGGCATGCTCGCCGTCCCCGTGGCCGTCAACGTCACGGCCGTCCCGTTGAGCGTGCCCGATGCGCTGCCGGAGATCGTCAGGCCGCCTCCGCACTGCCCCGTGAACGTACCCGCGATGGACGTGGGCGTCTGACTCGCGATCTGGTACTGGAAGTTGCCGCACGACTTTGGGTCCGGCAAGGTCGGCGCGGCGCTCGCCGACACGTACGTCCCCAGGAGAGACGGCGTCGACGAATTACCGCCACCGCTGACGGCCGGCGGTGGGTTGTTGACCGCTTCGGCCGACGTCGGCACGAGCACGCTGGTTTGATGATCGAACGCGCACGCCGTGGTCATCAGCGTTGCGAAGCCTACAACACACACCCGGGAAAGGACTTTCTTCATCTGACAAACCTGTAGCGGCGCTCACAGTTTTGTGAGCCGCGGATTGGCCTCAATGCATTTGGCCGAGAGAAAACGGATACGGGCGCGATCAATAGCAGAAGGCTCGCCATGCCGGCGGCTGACGGGATCTATCGGCTCGACGTCGAACGTGCAGGAGTGTGCAGACTGCGATTCAGCAGCCTGCTAGGTGCGGATGGGGTGTCGCAGGCCTGCGAGGTAGTCGCGAAGTCCGTCCGCAGTGCTGCGGAAGGCGAGCAGATCCCACGGAAGGGACGAGGTCTCGAACTCTCTCGTTTCGAGGCACTCGTCGTCCACGCACAGCTGCCCGCCAATCGCGGTGGCTGCGTAGACGACAATCACCGGTGCGCGACCGGCATACGAGTAGATATTGACGAGTCCGTCGAGGCGGACGTCGAGGCCACATTCTTCGCGCGCTTCGCGGATGGCCGCGGTGGTCAGCGGTTCGCCGCGATCGACGTAGCCGCCCGGAAACACCCACTTGCCGTAGCCCGGCTCGATCGCGCGCCGGACGAGCGCGAGCCGGCCTGAATCGGTGGCGATGATGGTGCCGACCGCGATCTTCGGGTCCAGATAGAAGATGAACCCGCACCGCGTGCAGACCGGGCGCTCGGGCTCGTTCGGTTTCAGCAGTCGCCGTTCGAGCGTGCCGCCGCAGCGCGGACAGAACTGGTACGCGTGCGTGTCGTCGTGCGGATGCAGGAAGTTCACTCGCGCCAGTATAATTCCCGAGTCATGTCGATTCTGAAGGTCGCGCGGATGGGCCATCCGGTGCTGCGCGCGAAGGCACGGCCGGTGGAGAAGGCCGATCTGAAAAGCGCGGCGATTCAGAAGTTGATCGACGACATGATCGACACGATGGTCGAGTACCACGGCGTCGGACTGGCCGCGCCGCAGGTCCACGAGGGGCTCCGCATTTTCGTCGCCTCCCTCGACGTCGAGGACGACGAGAAGAGCGGTCCGGATCCGGAGCCAATCGCGCTCATCAACCCCGAGATCACCGTCGTCGGCAGCGACGTCGTCGAGGACTGGGAAGGCTGTCTGAGCATTCCCGACGTCCGCGGCCGCGTGCCGCGGGCACGCGAGATTCGGCTACGCGCGCTCGATCGGAACGGCGGACGTCTCGAGCTCCGGGCGCACGATTTCCCCGCGCGGGTGATGCAGCACGAAACCGATCACCTGGACGGCGTGTTGTTCTTCGATCGGATGCGATCGTTCGAGTCGCTGACGTTCCTCGACGAGGTACTCGCGCTACTGGGCCAAGGACTAACTGCCAAATCTAAGAACCTGCCATCGAAGATCGTTTCTTCTCCAGGTTGCGTTCGGACTGCAGCCGCTCGAGCTCCACGTCCGAGTGATCGGCGAACTGCATGGCGGCGGCGATGGCCCGATGGCCGGCGACGTCGGCGATCGCGCGGTGCATCAACTGGCAGACCCGCCGGTACGACGGATGCCCCTGCGGCGTCGTGCGCAGCTCGATGACGTGCATCGCTTCGCGGGCGTTCATGTCCATGTAGAACCGGACCCGGTACGCCATGACGACGGCGTAAGGGGCGGCGTCGCGGAGCCCGTGCGCGAGCATCGCTTCGTGGAGATCGGCTGACTGGTCCATCACCGCGCGCCATTCGCTGAGAGCGCCGGCATCCTCGATCGCGGCCGGCTCGGTATATCCGTGACGCGTGCTGAGGGGTTGCCACTCGAGCGTCAGCAGGCGGTGCCGCTGGAGATCGCGGAAGGCGCCGTAGTCGGCGAGGACGTCGAAGCGGTAACTGGTCCGCTCGAAGGCGCGGCCGGGCTTGTGACGGCGGTTGTACGGTTGCCGACGTAGGCGCGAAGCAGTGCGGCCCGATCGTCGGCCGTCATTCGTTTGGCGACCGCGAGCAACCGATCGTCCGGCAGCGCGGACACGGAGTACAGCGCTGCAGCCACCACCTTTGTTTCGCCGTCCGGATCGAAGTCGGTGAGGGTGACTTCGCCCCTGTCGTCTGCTGGCACATCGTCCACGAACGGCTGCGCCGCGGCCTCGAACGTGCGCCGCGTGTCGGCGAAGTACTCCACCCATCGGCCGCCGCGGTTCGGCTGATCCAGCCGCGCCAGAAACGCCGGAATCACCTGCCGCAGCTCGGCGAGCAGCTGGTGCGCGCAGCCGCGGACTTCGTCGAGCGGGTGCGCGAACATGCGCAGCAGCAGCGCTTCGAACGCCTGGCCGGTGCCGAACAGGCCGACGTTCGATCGCGTGGCGGCCGGCAGCAGTCCCCTCAGCGTATCGAGCGCCTTCGCGCGAATCACCGAGCGATACACGGCGTCGGAATCCTCGGGCGATTTCGGATGTTTCGCCCGGAAGTGGGCTTCCATCGCCGGAATCCACTTCGCGTAGGTCTCGAACGCGGCGTCGAGCGTGCGCGTGAAGCGCTCGCGCAGCGGCGACTGCTCGATTTCCGCCGGCACGTGGTACTTCCAACGGCCGCCCGGCCGCTCCGTGTAGGGCACGTAGCGCGTCGACTGTTCGAGGTACGCCATCAGGCGTCCCCATTCGAGCACCTTGGTCAGGACGTTCGACACGCCTTCGCACGCGATGTGGGCGCCGCCGAGCTGTGCGACCGAATCGTCGCCGTAATCGCTCAATACCCGCGCGTACAGCCTGTCGGCTCGTTCGGTGCCGACCGTGCTCGTCGCGACGGCGTCCGCGGTCCCGCCTTCGCGGCCTTGTCGCTCCGGCGCGGCAGGCGCGATCTGACCGAGGAATTCGTCGAGGAACAGGCGCCGCACCGATTTGGCGGAGCGCGAGTAGCGCGCGAACAGCGCACCTTTGACCGTTTCGGGAAGGTTCGTGAGCGCGAAGACCGGACGATCGGTGTTGGTGAAATATGGCGCGAGCGCTCGAACTTCGTCGGCAGTAAACGATTCAGCGGCGGTGGCGGGGAAGCCCACGGTGGTCGGGTATTCTACCTCGCTATGTCGAACGAGTACGTCTATCGCCACCGGCTGAGCGTGCGGTTCCGCGACTGCGACGCGATGGGTCACGTGAATCACGCGGTCTACTTCACCTATTTCGAGCAGTGCCGCCTGACGTTCTGGCGCGAGCAGACCGGCGCGCCCTCGCCGCACGCGCGCATCATCATCGCGCGGGCCGAGTGCGATTACCGGGCGCCGGCGCATTTCGGCGACGAGCTCGAGGTCCGGCTGGCGGTCGCGGCGATCGGGCGATCCAGCTTCACGTTGCGATATGAGATTGTCCAGGCCGGCAAGGAGCTGCCGGTCGCCGTCGGCAGCACCGTCATGGTCGCCTACGACTACACGGCGGGAAAGTCGGTGCCGCTGCCCGAGGCCGCGAGGGCGCTTCTCGAACGTCTCCACGGCTGACGTCTTACAATTGATCGCATGGTCACGATCTACGGCAAGGACAGCTGCCCCTACACCCAGGCAGCCCGCGACGACTACGAAAAGCGCCAGGTACCGTTCACCTACGTCAACGTCAAGAAGAACGCGGCCGAGCTGACGCGCATGCTCGAGTTCAGCAAGGGCCGCCGCGCCGTGCCGGTCATCGTCGAGGACGGACGCGTGACCATCGGTTTCGGCGGCACCTGAGGGGTCTGAGCGACCGCCAGGACGGCGGTCTTCACCATGTTCTCCCCAATCCTGCTGCGTGCCCACAATCCCGGACCGATGACCGGATCCGGCAACAATACGTATCTCATCGCCGGCGCCAGCGGATCAGCTGCACTCGTTGACGCCGGTGTGGGCGAGCCGCAGCACCTCGCCGACCTCGACGCCGAGCTCCACGCGCGGCGCGCACGCCTCGATCGCGTCCTCGTCACCCACGGCCACCGCGATCACGCCGGCGGCGCCCCCGCGCTCGCGGCCGCACACCCGGCGGCCCGCTTCATCAAGCGTCCGTGGGACAGCGAAGACGCCCAGTTCCCGGTGCCCTGGCAGTCCGTGAGCGACGGCGATCTCGTTCCGGCGGGAGACGACCAGCTGACCGTGATCCACACGCCGGGCCATTCGCCGGATCACCTGGCGTTCTGGCACGAACCCAGCGCCACGATCTTCAGCGGCGATCTCGTCGTGCGCGGCAGCAGCGTGATGATTCACACCAGCCGCGGCGGCAACCTGTCGGACTACCTGCGATCGCTGCAACGTCTGCTGCTGCTGGAGCCAGCCGTGCTGCTGCCGGCGCACGGCCCGCGCGTCGACGATCCACGCGCGCTCCTCACCGGTTACCTCGAGCATCGGCGCATGCGCGAGCAGCAGGTGCTCGACGCCTTGCGCGCCGGCCGGACGAGCGTGCAGGCCATCGCCGAATCCATCTATGATGGGCTCGATCCGGCCCTGCTGCCGGCCGCGCACGAAAACGTCCGCGCCCATCTCGAGAAGCTCGAGGCCCAGGGGGTCGTAAGCCGGCAGGCCGATCGATGGACATGCTGATACCCGCCTGCCGGCACCGCAGCACCGCTCAACGCTCAAGTGTCAACTCTCAGCGCTGAGCCTTGAAACGTGAAACTTGAGACTTGAGGAACGCATGGACAACGTGATCGACTTCATCAACGTGAATCGCGACCGCTATCTCGAGGAGCTCAAGGGGTTCCTCGCGATTCCGAGCATCAGCGCGCTGCCGCAGCACGCAGGCGACGTCAAACGCTGCGCCGATTGGTGCGTCGAAGAGATGCGCCGCATCGGGCTGCAGAACGTGCGCCTCATCGATACCCCTGGCAACCCGGTCGTCTACGGCGACTGGCTGGGCGCGGAAGGCGCTCCGACGATCCTCTTCTACGGGCATTACGACGTGCAGCCCGTCGATCCACTGGAGCTGTGGGAATCGCCGCCCTTCGAGGCGACGGTGCGCGACGGCGAGATCTACGCGCGCGGGTCGGCCGACGACAAGGGTCAGGTGTTCATGCACTTCAAGGCAGTGGAAGCGCACCTGAAACAGAACGGCCGGCTGCCGGTCAACATCAAGATCATTCTCGAAGGCGAGGAAGAAGTCGGGAGCGTCAACCTCGACGACTTCATCCGCGCCCACAAAGCCGAGCTCGGCGCCGACGTCGTCGTCATCTCCGATTCGGGGATGTTCGCGCGCGGCGTCCCGTCGATTTGTTATGGCCTTCGCGGTCTCGTCTACTTCCAGCTCGATCTTCGAGGGAG
Organism: uncultured Acidobacteriota bacterium; assembly: GCA_963792175.1. Taxonomy (GTDB): domain Bacteria; phylum Acidobacteriota; class Vicinamibacteria; order Vicinamibacterales; family CAVVIG01; genus CAWBVG01. The sequence continues at coordinate 190,896 of CAWBVG010000046.1, read as the reverse complement.
CAGCACCGACCTGCATTCGGGATCGTTTGGCGGCGCGGTCGCGAATCCAGCGATGGTGCTCGCGCAGGTCCTGGCGCAGATGAAGGACCGCGGCGGGCGGATCAAGATTCCCGGCTTCTACGACGATGTCGTGGCACTGCAGGAGGAAGAGCGAAAGGCGTGGGCGTCGCTGCCGTTCAACGAGAAGAAGTACAAGAAGGACTTCGGCGTCCCGAAGCTGTTCGGGGAAAGCGGCTACACGACGCTCGAGCGCACGTGGGCGCGGCCGACCTTCGAGGTGAACGGATTGCTGTCGGGATTCACCGGAGAAGGCGCGAAGACGGTGTTGCCGGCTATCGCGATGGCGAAGGTGAGCATGCGCCTCGTGCCGAACCAGTCGCCCGACACGATCGCGCGCCTCTTCGAGGAGTACGTGAAGAAGGTCACGCCGAAGACGGTCGAGCTCAAGGTGACGCGGATGCACGGCGGCAAGCCCTGGATGACGTCGTACGACAACCCGTTCGTCCAGGCCGCGGCGCGCGCCATTGAAAAGGGATTCGGGCAGAAGCCGGTGCTGACGCGCGAAGGCGGATCGATACCGGTGGTGTCGACGTTCCAGGAGGAGCTCGGCCTGCCGTCGGTGCTGTTCGGCGTTGGACTACCGGACGAAAACGCGCATGCGCCGAACGAGAAGCTCGACGTCGGCAATTTCCACGGCGGCATCATCGCGTCGGCGATCCTGTACAACGAAATCGCCGACGGCAGTCGGACACAGAGGCTACAGGGACACAGCAGGAGGCTCGAACCTCAGTGATCCGCTGGTCCCCTTGTGTCCTCAGCCCCTACGGAGCTCAGAATCCGATGACGAGCCCGACGCGGAAGATCCGTGGGCTCAGGTTCTGCGCGAGCGCGTTGAACGTCGGCGACGTGATGTTGTTGTTCCGCACCAGCGCGGTGTTGGCGTTGAACACGTTGAACGCGTCGAGGATGCCGCGGAACGTCACCGCGTTCACCTTGAACGTGCGCGCGGCACGCAGGTCGGTGTTCCACAGGTTGTCGTAGCGCAGGTAGTCGATCGCCGGCGTGATCAGAACCTGGAGCGTCGAATCGCCGCCGAGCGCCGCCGTCGTCCCCTGCCGGAAGAGCGGATAGGGATACCCCTGCCGCCCGAACACGTTGCCGCTCACCTCGATCCCGTATGGCGCCTGGTACATCGCGTTGGCGTTGATCTGCCATTTCGCGTTGATGTAGATGCTGCCCGCGCCGCTGCCGCCGCTTTGCGGCGCGAATTGGCCGCCGTCCTTGAGCGGCTCGCTCAGCGTGGGCGTCGGGTTGCCGTTCGTGTCGTAGGTGCCGGCCGCGCTGCCAAAGTGCTCGCGAGCGTTGTTCCACGAGAACGCCGCGCGCGCCATCCACCGGTTCGACAGCCGTTTCACCAGGCTCAGCTCGAGGCCGTGGTAATCGGTCGCGTAGTCCGGAATGTTCGTCGTCGTGAAGCCGTTGCCGCCGGCCGTCACCTTCGCGGCGTTCGGGATGAACGTGGGCACGTTGTAAGGCGTGCCGTCAGGCAGCGTTCCCGAGAATCCAGAACCGGGTGCGTAATCGGCCAGCGTCACGCCCACGCGCGGCGTGATCCGGCCGGTGAAATTGCCGAAGAGATCGCTCGTCCGCGTGTAGCTGTAGTTCACGTTCACGGCCAGGTTGGGCCGCAGCTCCCGCTCCACGCCGGCGACGATGCTCGAGGTCTTCGGGGCTTTCAGGTTGGGATCGAGGACGTTCGCCGACGTGACGGCGGTTGGCGCCGCCGGGTTGAAGCCGCCAGCGGCGGTGATGAACTGCGTCAGATTGACCTCGCTGGCCTGCGCGAAGTGATCGCCGTTCGTATCAACCCAGCGGTAGGTCGCGGACCCCGCGGTCGAGCTCGGATTCAGCACGCCGACCGTGCCGGTCTCGAGCTGGCCGGCATAGCGGCTGAAACTCGCCCGCGCGATCGTCTTCCGCGAGTCATCGATCGCGTAGGTCACCCCGGCGCGCGGCGAGAAGTTGGTCCACGTGAATGGCGAGTCGTAGCCGGCAAACGAGACGCCGGGTACGGCGTTGGGGAATGCGGGGTTCGGCGCAATATCGCTCGCGAGTGCCTTGCCCCACTGGCGATCGAAGCGGACCCCCACGTCAACGGTCAACGCCGCGTGCTGGATGGTGTCGCCGGCGTAGAAACTGAGGTAGTCGGCCCGGTTGCCGCCGTAGCCCTGGCGGAACACCTGGGCGCGCAGGTCGGTCGGCGAGTTCTCGATGGCGAGAATCCCGTTGCCCGGCCACAGCGTGCCGCTGACCGCGTCCACCGTCCGGAAGCCGAACCCGTACTTCAGATCGTGGCTGCTGCCCATCGCGCTGACGAAGTTGTTCACGTCGACGTTGGCGACCTTCTGCGGGCGCACGTTCAGGCCCTGGCTGACCGAGCCGTACGAGGTGGCGGTGGTGAAATTGCGGCCCGCCTGCTGGGAGAGGCCGCCAACCGGATCGAGGATGAACCCGTTGTTGAAGAACGCGTACTTCGCCGACACGAACATGTTGGCGTTGATCACGCGATCGTCCGCAATCTTCCAGAGACCGTGCAGCGGATTATCGGTGTAGGTGTTGTCCTGGTGGAACGTCGCGGTCGGCGCGTCGAACAGGATCCCCGAGATGCCGGGGCTGCGGCCTTCCTTGATCTTGAACCCGTCGAAGTAGAGGAAGCTGACCATGTCCTTCTTGGTCGCCTGCCAGTTCAACTTGACATCGGGATTCTTCAGCTGCGTCCGGTCGACCAGCGCGCCGGCGCGCCGGACGAGCCGCACGTCCTGGATCGAGTACGAGTTGTAGAACCAGGCGTGGTCGCGGAGGATGGGGCCGCCGATGTCGTAGCCATAGTCCGAGATCTGCTTGTTGTGGTCCGAGGTCGCGTGCGTCGTGCCGGTCGCCGCGAGTTCCGCAGGCACGTTGCTCGATTCCATCGACTCGTTGTCGAAGTAGCCGCGGAAGCCGCCGTGGAACTGGTTGGTGCCGCGCTTGACGACGAGGTTGAGGCCCATGCCGCCGGTGGGCTGCTTGATGTCCTGGCCGGCGGTGGAGACCTGAATCTCCTCGAAATTGTCGTAGTTGTAGTAGCTCGGTGACGCGCCGGTCGCGGTCATGTCCGTGATGTTGATGCCGTCCATCGTCCACACCGCGTCCTGGGGCCGCGTGCCTTTCGACGCGAAGTTGGACTGCTGGCCGGTTTCGTTGCCGCCGATGTTCACGCGATCCACGAGCACGCCGGGAACCGAGCGCATCAGCGCGAACGGATCGCGCGAGGTCGGAATGCGCGTGAGCTCGTCGGCCGTGAAGTTGGTGGACGTGCCGGTGGCCTTGATGTCGATGACCGGTGACTCGCCATTGACCGTAATCGTTTCGGCCACCGACGCAATCTTCAACGCGAGCGGCAGCTCGACGTTGCGGCCGACGGAGACGATGACGTTGTCGCGCACCATGGTCGTGAAACCCTGGAGCGCGGCGGTGATTTTGTAAGGTCCGGGTGCAAGATTGAGAAACCGGTACTCGCCGGTGGCCTCGGTGATGAACGTTTGCGTCGCGTCGACGCCTTGCGCCGTGACGGTGACGCCGGGCAGTACGCCGCCCTGCTCGTCCCTGACGGTTCCGGAAATGGTGCCGCCCTGGATTTGCGCGAACGCGGTTCCGGTGGTCGCGATCGCCAGCAGAGCCAGCACGAAGATCACACGCTTCATTCGAATGCCTCCATGAACAGTTGTCTGAGTCGGGCGATCAGGAGCATCCGATGTGCCAGTGCTCGCGGACGATCCGGACACCGTCCGGATTGTTCAGAGGCGGGAATGGTCAGCGGCTTACGTCAACGTCGCACCGTCCGGTCGCTGCGCGATTACGATTCGTTGAATCGTGCGATCCAATGAACATCAACACTGTCTGCGGCGAGACACCGTCCGAAAGCGAGAATCACCGGTGGTACAGTCGTCACCCGTGTCGAAGCTGGAGAGCATGATCGATGCGTTGCAGAAGTTTTACGGCGCGCTGCCCAGGCCGCCGCGCGATCCGTTCACGCTCTTCGTCTGGGAAGTGCTGTCGGTCCATTCGACGCCGCGAAAACGCGACGCCGCGCTCGCGGCACTGAAGCGTATTCGCGCGCTGACGCCGGACGCGATGTGGCGCGCGCCGCAGAAGAAGCTCGAAGAAAGCGTGGCGCTTGCCGGACCCTATCTCGAAAACCGCCTGACGGCGCTCAGGACCGGCGTCGATCTCTTCCGGCGCTCGCCGGAGCTGCGGAAGCTTCTCGCCGGCCCGCTCGGTCCGGCGCGACGGGCGCTCAAGCCGTTTCCGCAGCTCGGCGAGGCCGGCGCCCATCGGCTGCTGCTCTTCGCCGCGGACCATCCGATCCTGCCGGTCGACGCGCGGCTCAACCGCGTCGGCCGCCGTCTGGGGTACGGACAGGCGGCCGCCGATTTCAAGAAGCAGGCGCGGTCGGTCCAGGCCGCGATGAGCGCCGAGTTGCCGGATTCAGTGGAGGCGTATCGCCGGGCGTTTCTGTATCTGTCGCATCACGGCGCGGCGACGTGCACGGAGGCCGACCCGCATTGTGGTGTCTGCCCGCTGTTAAAAGACTGTCCGGAAGGTCAGAGGCGGGTCGGGAATCGGGGCTAGGGGCTACGGGAGTCGGGGCTAGGGGTTAGCCGAGATTGGGGCTCGGGGCTCGGGGCTAGCTGGTGACGGAGTCGCGGCTCGGGCTCAGCATCCCTAGCCCCGAGCTCCAGCGTCGCCGACGCTCAGTTCAGCGAAGCGACGCTCTTCCGAAGCGCTTTGACGTGCTCCCAGATCTGCTCGTGCTCTTCGCGCTCTTCGTCGTCGAGGCGGACCGACGACGACAGCTCCAGGTACCGTTGAAGATCGCGGAGCGCGCCTGAAAAATCTCTCATGTGATAGGCGAGCAGGCCGCGGTCGCGCAGCTCGTCGAAGGCCGACGGATTGACCGCCACCAGCAGGTCGGTGATGTCGCGGGCCTGCGGGAACGAATGCATGCGCACGTACAGCCGCTTCAGATTGGCGAGCATCCGCGCCAGGATCTGCGGTTTGGTGGCGTGCACGAACAGGCGCGACTCGAACAGCCCGTCGTCGTCTCCCGGTGTCGACTCGTCGCCCGTACCCGTCCGCAGCAGGTCGCGGCACGCGTCACGGGTGAGCAGTGCGCCGCCCCGGAACGCGTCGATGATCAAGTCCTCCGAATACGGCAGGCCGCGCCGCGCCGGGCATCGGAGGAGAAAACGTCCAGGGAAATTGATCCCTTCGACGTAGAGGCCCGCCCGCCGCGCCACCTCCAGATACACCAGCGCCAGCGTGACCGGAATGCCGGTTCGCCGTTCGAGCACCTGATTCAGAAAGCTGTTGCGCGGATCCTCGTACTGCCGCTCGTTGCCGGTGAATCGCAGCTCCCCGAACAGGTAATCGTTCAAGGCCATGACCCGCGCGTACCGATCGGGATCCACCTGCTCCGGCACGTCGTCGGAGACGACGACCGCCGAATCGACGCGCCGGCGCGCCTCGTGGCCGAGGGCGTCGAGCTGATCGAGGTACGGACCCGCGTCGAGCTTCGGGTACTCCACGCGCGCAATCATGAGGGCGGCGACGGCGAGATCGGGATCCGGGCTGAGGGCGGCGTGGGTGAAGCTATGGACGAGATGCGGTTGCAACGGGGTCAGGATAACAAAAAAAGGGCGGGGCTTGACGCCCCGCCCTCGAGAAACCCGCAATCAGGCTTACAGGCCTATCCAGTACCGGCTTACCAGTTCACGCGGATGCCGAACCGCAGAACGCGCGGCGCGGTGACCGCCTGAATGAAGTTCGCGTTCGAGCTGTTCTGCGCGCCGCGGATCGCCTGCTCCGTGTTCGAGTTGAACACGTTGAAGACGTCGATGCGTCGGCACGATCCGCACGGTTCCCAATCTTGATCGGGCGCTCGACGTGGAAGTCGAGGTTCTGGTAGGTCGGCAGCCGGCTGTCGCCGATGTTGTCGAGCAGCAGGCTGACGGTGCCAGCGCCGTTAGCACGTGACGGGCTTGTGACCGTCCGCTCGAACGGATAGCCCTGGCGCGCGTTGTAGAACGCCGAGACGTTGACGTTAGCCGGCAGCTGATACATGCCGCTGATCTTGTAGAGCCACTTGGCGTTCACGAACATGTTGCCGATGCCGCTGCCGGCCGTCAGGTAGTCGTACTGGAATCCGTTGCGCTGGGCGATGTTGGTCGGATCCTCCAGGCGACCCGCCGGTGCCATTTCGCCGTGTAGGAACCGGGGCGTAGTTCATGATCGTGCTGTTGTAGCTGAAGCTCGTGTTCATCAGCCAGTGGTTCGACAGCCGCTTGCGACCGGTCAGTTCGACGCCGTTGAACGTGCGGTTGAAGCCGTCGATGTTGGTCTCGTGCTCGATCCGTCGGAGCTGGGACGATCGGCTGGTAGTACGTCAGCGTCGGGCACGGGCGTCTACGCCGCCGGGCACGTCGAGGCCGGCGCTGTGAACTGAACGGGAGCGTAGCTCGAGCCGTCCGTCGCGACGCCGTTCAGCGGCGCCCAGCCTGGGCACGCGTTGCTGAAGCAGTTGGCGTAACGGCGCCAGATGTAATTGCCACCGACGGCGAAGCCCGAGCCAACCTCACGATCGAAGCCGACGATGAACTCGTCGGTCCGATCGTTCTTCAGATTCGGATCGACGGTGTTCAGCGTCGTCGGCGATCCGGGGTTTGCCGGATTCCAGTTCCCGGATTCCAGGAGGAAGTTCGCCGGGTTGCCACCCGAAAGCAACAGGACACCCTTGCTGTCGTAGATCTCGCTTGGCTGCACGACGGTGTCGTGGTTCGCGTCGACCCACGCGTATCGAGCGGTGACCGCGGTCACCGGATTGAGCTGGCTGGAAACGCCGCCATCGCCGACCTGACCCCAGTAGATGGCGTAGTTGCCTGCGAAACATCGTCTTGCCATCACCCTTGATGTCGTAGGTGAAGCCGATGCGCGGCGAGAAGTTGTGGAACACGACGCCGGGATCCGCGCCAGCGAAGCTGACCGCCGGCAGGATGCGTCGGCAGCGATCATGCTGGCCGGAACGCTGCGAGGCCAGCGCCTGATCGTGATTCTGAGTCGTAGCGGATGCCGAGCTGAAGGGTCACGCGGTTGTGCGTGATCGTGTCCTGCACGTACGCCGCAAGATGTTCTTCAGGTCGTAGATGGCCTGGCTCCAGCGGCGCGTATCCACCTGGCAGCCGGCAGCGATCGTCGAGCAATCGGTCGCGCTCGCGAGCTCCGCCGCGGTCGGGAAGCGCGCGGTGGCGTCGCCGCCGACGCGGCTCTGCCCAAAGCTGTAGTTGTCGCTGCCAGTAGCCGCCGAACTTGAACGCGTGATCGCCGCCCACCGTGCCAGGCGGAAGTAGTTCATGTTGACGTTCACGACCTGTCGACAGGACGGATGTTCACGACTCTGAGTGCCGCGAGCGGCCGTTCAGACCCGCGGGGCTGTTGATGATGAACGTGGGCTGCACGGTCGCCAGCGACGGATCGTGGAAGTCGAGGTGAAGTTGTTGCCGACGTGCGCCCATTGCACGTCGAGCAGCAGCCTGTCGCTGAGCACCCACTGATCGGCCGCCTTGTAGGTCGGCGTTGCCCGGCCCGATCGATCCACCACCGCTTGCCGACTCCGTACACGGAGGACACGGCGTCCTGCGGACGTCGTCGTTTCGATCGGGTTCAGGTCGCTCGCACCGCGGGCGTTGCGGACCTTCTTGGAGAAGTTATTGAAGACCGACAGCTTGTTGCCCTTGAACAGCTGAACCTCGGCCTTCAGGTTGGTGTTCTGCAGCAGCGTTTCGTCGGTGTTCAGACAGTTGTTGACGTCGTCGATCGACGAGGCGAGCGCGCGTCGCCGAGTTCTTGAACGCCTGGCAGTTCGCGCGTCGGCTGATAGAAGCCGAGAACGCCGACGTCGATGAGTCTGCTTACCGAACGCGCCCCAGATCCACGCCTTGCCCTTCTTGAGCGGACCGCCGATTTCGACGCCGTAGTCCTTGATGTCCTGAATCGGGTTGCCCGACGACGCGCCCTGCGTGCGCTGCGCGTCGGTGATGTTCTGCGACTTCCGAGCGGTCGTTCGGTATCGAAGTAGCCGCGACGATCCGCGGAACCTGTCGGTGCCGCTCTTGGTCACGAGGTTGATGCCGACGCCGCCGGTCTGCTGCGTCACGTCGACGCCGCCGGTGTTGATCGTCATTTCCTCGAACGCGTCGAAGTCGTAGTAGTTCGGCGACGCGCCGGTCGCGGCCATGTCGGTGATGTCGACGCCGTCGAGCGACCACTTGTTGTTGAACGCCCGCGGCGCCGCGCGACACGTAGTCGGACTGCTGGCCCGACATGTTGCCGCCGATGTTCTCGCGGTCCATGGCGATGCCGGCCGTCTGCTGGAGGATGACCCACGGGTCGCGCGCCGACGGGATGCTCTGCAGCAGCTCGTTGGTGAACGTCTGCTTGGTTCCCGTGTCCTTGGTGTCGACGATCGGGCTCGAGCCGGTGACCGTAATCGTTTCCTGCACCGTCGGAGACGCCCAGCTGCGCGTTGATCTGCGCGCTGAAGCCGACGGTGACGATGATGTCCTGATTGACGACGGTCTTGAAGCCGGCCAGCTCGAACTTGACGGTATAAGTGCCGATTTCGCAGACGTGGAAACTGGTAGGTCCCGGTTTCGCTGGTGACGGCCGTGAGCGGCTGAAGCAGTTCGGGCGCCGTCAGAGTCACCGTGACCCCCGGCAGGACCGCACCCGAACCGTCCGTCACCTTGCCGAAAATTTCACCGGTCTGCTGCTGCGCGCTCGCCAGCGAGCTCGCGGCAAACAGCGCCGCGAGTGCCAGGACGATTGCCCGAAGTCTCATTCTTCCTCCTCCAAACGTGGATAAACAGATCCCGAAGCCGCACGGTGTATGAAATCGTTCGCTGTTCGGGACAGACCAGTATCGCCAGCGGTTGTAAGGGGTGTAAAGCTGAAAGGCCGTAAAAATGGCGGGATCTGCCCTAATATCCAAGTGCTTGGATTGTGAAAGGATATGTTCGCTTAAACGGAACAGATCGACCGGAGCGATCCAATTTCCAGGCTGTCCAGCCCCTCGACGACGAGATCGGCGGACAGTGCGTGGCGGTCGTAGGTATGGGTGACGGCGACGGTCTTTAACCCCGCCGTGCGGGCGGATTCGAGTCCCCAGTGGGAATCTTCGATGGCCGACGCACTCTCCTGGAGAGAGCTGACCGCCGCAGGCGGCGCCGAGCCTGGCAACCGCGTGCAGATAGGGATCCGGCGCCGGCTTGTTGTTCGGCGCGTCTTCCGCCGCCACGACCGCGACGAAAAACTGCGCCAGATGTTCGCGTTCCAGCACCCGCCGGATCTCGACGCCAATCGCGCCCGATGCAATGGCGAGCGGCACGGCCGCCGCCAGCCGTCTCACGGCCGCGGCGGCACCCGGAAACAAGATCGAGACGTCACGCTCGAGCGCCTCGATCCGGATCGCTTTCTGTCTCGCGAAATCGCCGATGCGACGCTCGTCAATCCCGAGCGCCCGGAACACGCCGACATCGTCGAAGCCGAGATACCGGTCGTAGTAGTCGCGCTCCGAGAGCGTCATGCCTTCGGCCGCGAGCACGTCGCGAAACGCCTGAAAGTGCAGCGGCTCGCTGTTGGCGATGACGCCGTCGAAGTCGAACACTATCGCTCGTAAGCATGAAAGTTTCAAGTCTGAAGTTTCAAGTCTAAAGCTTGAAGCTCGACAGTTCGGAGACTTGCCTACTTCAGACGCTTCAGACTTCTGCATGCGTTCGCCGGCGTGGATCGGAATCTTCAGGCGATTCTCTCGCGGCGGGAGCGGACACTCGTAGGTCGGGTTGTAGTAGCAGTACGGAAAGTAGGCGCGGTTGAAATCGAGCTCGTAGAGGCCGGTGGCGTTCCGGTTGATGTCGAGGAACCGTCCCGCGGCGTAGGTTTCGGCGCCGCTGGTCAGGTCGCTGAACGCGACGAAGAGACTCGAGGTTTCTCCGAGCTCGATGAACGCGAGCAGCGACAGCGGCTGACCCTTCAGCGTGAAGTGCAGCGTGCCGACGCGGCGCATTTTCCGGTTCGTGCCAGTCGACGTCGGCATCTCGATGATCGTCGGATCGTCGATCCGCTTGAGCTCCGCCGGCACGTTGAACTCGGGATCGACGGGATAGTACGCGAGCGGCAGGAACTCGGCGTGCTTCGCCTTCGGGATCGGATCGTCGGCGGCCATGAAGGCTGCGTCCTTGGTGGCACGGTCGGCGGCAATCCGCGTCGCGTAGTCGCGGTCGTCCGGCGGTTTCGGCGCGCTGCAGGAAATCGCGAGGCAGATCAGCAGCAGGGCAGCGAAGGCAGGAAGGGCAGGAAGGGCAGGATCGGCGGGAACAATCCGTTCCGCCGTGTCGGAGTCTTTCCCATCCAGCCTGTCCTGCCCATCCAGCCCATCCCGCCCAATCCTACGCGAACGGATATCCACCGCGCGCCACCGTCTCGTCAGCGAGGCGCCGCCGCATCACGACCGTGTTGACGGGCGTCACTTTCAAGAGCCGGCGCAGTGCCGCGAGCATCGTGCGCAGCGTGTCGCCCTCGGCCATCGCCGCGAGCGCCTGGCGCGCCGAGGCGTCGATGCGCAGGGCGGCGTCGTTGACGAACACCCGTGCCGCGTCGACGTGGAGCGCCGCCTTGGCCTGTTTGCTGTCGGAGGCGGCGCGGGCGCGCAGCGTCGCGCTTTCGGCGCTGAACACGTCGATCGCGATGTCCGCCAGGTGCATGAGCACTTCCTGCTGGTCGGTGAGCTTCTCGCCGTAGGTCTGCATGGCGACGCCGAAGAGCATCAGCGCGGTCTTCTTGAACGCGTCCACCGCGCGAAGTTCCTCGCCGAGCACCGCCTCGTCCGCCGCCGGCATCGCCGCCGGACCCATCAGCTCGTCCTGCAGCGCCTTCGCCGCGGGGATGAGCGGCAGGTCGCCTTTCACCGCGCGGCGGATCAACATGCCGGGAATCAGCAGGCGGTTGATCTCGTTGGTGCCTTCGAAGATGCGGTTGACGCGCGCGTCGCGGAAATGGCGCTCTGCCGGGTAATCGCGCACGTAGCCGTTGCCGCCGTGAATCTGGATGTTCTCGTCGAGGACGTAGTTCAACGCTTCGCTGCCCGCCACTTTGGCGATTGACGCTTCGACGGCGTACTCCTCGAACGCCGCCAGCGCCGGCCCGCCGTCGGTCGCGTCGTGCGGCGTGGCGTCGATGCGCGCGTCCACCAGCCCGGCGGTGCGGTAGAGCAGGCTTTCGATCGCGTAGGTGCGGACGACCATCTCGCCGAGCTTGTGCTTGATCGCGCCGAAGCTGGCGATCGGCTGGCCGAACTGCCGCCGCGACGCGGCGTATTTCGCGCTCTCGCCGATCGCCCCGTACGCACCGCCGCCGCACATGGCGCCCAGCTTGAAACGCGCGAAGTTGAGCACGTTGAACGCGACCTTGTGCCCCTTGCCGACCTCACCGAGGACGTTTTCGGCCGGCACCTTCACGTCCTGGAAAATCAGCGCGGTCGTCGACGAGCCGTGGAGGCCCATCTTGTGCTCTTCCTTGCCGCTCTTGACGCCGAACGCGCGCTCCACGAGGAAGGCGGTGAACTGCTCGCCATCCACCTTCGCGAAGACGACGAACAGATCGGCGAAGCCGCCGTTGGTGATCCACATTTTTTCGCCGTTCAGCAGAAAGCTGCCGTCGGCCTGCCGCACGGCCCGGGTGCGCGCGCCGAGCGCATCGGAGCCCGAGCCGGTTTCGCTGAGGCCGTACGCGCCGATCAGCTGTCCGGCGAGCAGTTTCGGTAGATATTTCTGTTTCTGCGCCTCGCTGCCGAAGAGCACCAACGGAACGACCGTCAGGTTGGCGTGGGCGCCGAACGTCGCCCCGAACGAGGCGGACGCTGCCATCTTCTCGCTGACGACGAGCGAGCTGACCTTGTCGAGACCGACGCCGCCGTAGGCCTCAGGGACGTCGACGCCGAAGAGGCCGAGGTCGCCGCCGCGCTGCACCAACCGTCGCGCGAGCTCCCAGTCCTTCTGTTCCAGCGTGTCGAGCACCGGCAGGATTTCGTTCTGCACGAATTCCTGCGCCGTCCGACCGATCAGCCGATGTTCGTCGGTGAGCTTCTCGGGCGTGAACAGGCTGTCGCTGGACGACGGCTGCAGGAGCCATTCGCCGCCGCGAAGCGTCGAGGGAGCGGTCGGAGCTGCGGTTGTAGACATACGTCACATTCTCTCAAAGATGCCGGCGGCCCCCATGCCGCCGCCCACACACATGGTCACCATGCCGTACCGCGCCTTCCGCCGCTTCATCTCGTACAGGAGCGTCGTCGTCAGCTTCGCGCCGGTACATCCGAGCGGATGTCCGAGGGCGATCGCGCCGCCGTTGACGTTGAGACGATCGGGATCGATCGGCAGCTCCTTCAAGCAGGCGAGCACCTGGGCGGCGAATGCTTCGTTCAGCTCGACGAGGTCGATCTGATCGAGCGTCAGCCCGGCGAGCTTCAGCGCTTTCTGGATGGCCGGCACCGGTCCGATGCCGAAGCGCTCGGGCTCGACGCCGGCGGTCGCAAAGGTCACGAACCGCGCCAGCGGCGTCAATCCCGCGGCGCGCGCGCGGTCCGCTGACGTCACGATGACCGCCGCGGCGCCATCGCTGGTCTGCGAGGAGTTGCCGGCGGTCACGGTTCCGGCGGCGTGAAACGCCGGGCGCAGCTTCGCGAGCGCCTCGGCGGAGGTGTCGCGTCGCGGTCCTTCGTCAGCAGTGAACGTGAGCGTGGCGACTGTGGGGCCGCCGTTCACCAACCGCGCCGTGACCGGAACGATCTCGTCGGTGAAGCGGCCCGCGTCGATCGCGGCAATCGCGCGCTGATGGCTGCGGAGCGCGAAGGCGTCCTGTTCCTCGCGCGAAATGCCCGACTCGCGCGCGTGGTTCTCGGCGACCAGGCCGGTACTCAGGTACACGTCGGGATACGTGGCGATCAACGTCGGATTGGGGGCGATCTTGTGACCGCCCATCGGCACCAGGCTCATCGACTCTGTCCCGCCTGCCACGATGGCCGAGGCGAAGCCGCACATGACCCGCTCCGCGCCGTAGGCAATCGCCTGAAGCCCTGACGAGCAGAAGCGGTTGACCGTCACCGCCGAGGCCTGGACCGGAATGCCCGCCCGCAAACTCGCGATGCGCGCGACGTTCATCCCTTGCTCGGCCTCCGGCATCGCGCATCCCAGAATCACGTCGTCGATGTCGGCCGGCTCGATTCCTGGTGCGCGGCGCAGCGCTTCGCCAATCGCCGTGGCCGCCAGCTCGTCGGGCCGCGTCCCGCGCAGCGTCCCATTCGGAGCCTTGCCGGCGGCGGTGCGAACGGCGGAGACGATGACAGCTTCTTCATATGTCACCTCGTACGGGGCGGTTCGGAACGTGTCTACGAATTCCAATCTCCCAGCAGATCCTCGATCGCGCCCGCGACCTGGCTGACCTTGCCGTCGAAGAGGTGATCCGCCGTATCGATGACCACGAGCTCCTTCGGCTCCGCCGCGCGCGCGTAGAACGCGCGCATCTCCTTCAGCGGACAGAGCTCGTCGAACTCGCCGTGGATGAAGAACTTCGGCTTCGTGCTGCGCTCGACGGCGCCGAAGTCGTATCGCGAAATCGGCAGCGCGATGCCGATGAGCGTCGACACGCGCGGATCCTCCGCGCCGACCGTCAGCGCCACCCAGGATCCGAACGACATGCCCGCCGCCCAGAGCGGAACCTCTGGGTATTTCTCGCTGATCGCGGTCAAGGCTGCTCGAAAGTCGTCCATCTCGCCGGGGCCGTTCGTGAACTGTCCCGCGCTCGCGCCGGCGCCGCGAAAGTTGAAGCGAAGCACCGCACACCCGATCCGGCTCAACGCCTTGGCCGCCTGGTAGACGACCTTGGTGTGCATCGTGCCGCCGAACTCGGTGTGCGGATGCGCAAACACGACCGCGGCACGCACGCCACGCTCGTGCCCGCCGCTGACGATCCCGTCGGCGCCGACGCTTCCGGCCGGCGCCGGTTCGTCGAGCAGCGCTTCGAGACGTCCGGCCGATCCAGAGAGCTCGAGGGCCGGCATCACGCCACCTGACCCGGCTTTCGCCAGGCTCAAGGCCGCCCTGAGCCCTCGACGGGCGGCTGACACTCCGAACGAAGTCGTGGACGAGCGCAGCAAAGGCGTCCGGCCGCGTCATCGTGCCGAGATGGCCCGTGCGCTCGAGGACGGCGCCGCGCGCTCCCGCGATCAACCGGATGTAGTCGGACGCCGTCCCCGACACGACGTGATCCATGTGAGGCTCGCCGGTCACGACCAGCGTCGGCGCCGTCACGCGGTCGCAGTCGGCCTATGCAGAGACAGGGTCGATCATCCGCGCGCGGGCGGCCATCGCCGCCAACGGAGGCGGCGCGGTCATCAGCGTGCGCAGGGCCTCGAGCCTGAAGGCCCACCGCGCTCGCCGGTCGGGAAGCGCGGACAACAACTCGGCCCGAAGCCGCCACGGCGCCTCGGCCAGGAACAGCGGCCCAAACACCCGCGGCCAGCGTGTGTACGTCAGGTGACGAGGTCTCAGGTGGAATCCCGGCCCCGGCGTCGACACCAGGACGAGCGCCGATGTTCGAGCTCTCGCGGTTGCGGCAAACCTGAGGGCGACCCGGCCGCCGAACGACACGCCACAAACGATCGCGCGATCGATCTTCCGCTCGTCCAGCGCGCGCGCGATTTGATCCGCGTACTCGTCGATCGAGTTGCCGCGCAGGGAAAACGTCACCACGCGAAAGTGGACCGACAAGGCGTCGACGGTGCGCCGCATGTATTCCCAGCGGCCCTGAACGCCCGGCACGAGCACCAGCGATTCCATCATCAATTCCGCAGCGGCTTGCCGGTTTTCAGCGTGTGCTGAATCCGCTCGAGCGTCTTCCGTTCGCCGCACAGCTTCAGAAACGCCTCCCGCTCCAGATCGAGCAGGTATTGTTCGCTGACGGTCGTCTGATGGGGCAGTGCGCCGCCTGCGAGAATGTTGGCGAGCGCTCGTCCGACGACGGCGTCGTGATCGCTGATGCGGCCGGCGCGCCACGCGAGGTGGACACCCAGCTCGAGCGCGGCCCGGAGGCCCTCGCCACCTACCAGTATGCCCGTCCGGGGCATCGGCCGCTGATAGCCTTCACGGACGCGCTCGAGGGCCAACTCCTTGGCGTCCGCCAGGAGCCGCTCACGATTCATCGTCGTCCGATCGGTGCCGTCGAGAAACCCGAGCCGCCGCGCGTCCGCGGCGCTGGTCGAGACCTTGGCGAACCCAATCGTTTCGAAGACGCGCTGCACGAGCGGCAGCAGGTCCGCCGAGTCTGCGAAACCCCGTCGACGGCTCGCGCCAGCATCTCCTTCGTGCCCCCGCCGCCCGGCACGAGGCCGACGCCCACTTCGACGAGTCCGATGTAGCTTTCCGCCGCGGCCTGCACCCGGTCGCCGTGAAGCGCAATCTCGCAGCCGCCTCCGAGCGTCAGACCCGCGGGCGCGACGACGACCGGCACGTCGGCGTAGCGAAGCGCCTGCGTGGTGTCCTGGAACGCGCGGACCATCATGTCGATCTCGTCCCAGTTGCCTTCCTGCGCCTCGAGCAGGACCAGCATCAGATTCGCGCCGGCCGTAAAGTTCTGCGCCTCGTTGCCGACGACGAGCGCCGCGAAATTCGCCGCGGCTTCCTTCACGCCGGCGTTCAACATCTGGACGGTATCGCCGCCAATCGCATTCATCTTCGAGTGGAACTCGACGCACAGCACGCCGTCGCCAAGGTCGACGAGACTCGCGCCGGCGTTGCGCCGGACCGTCCGCTGTTGGGTCTTGGCAGACTCGAGGATCAGCAAGTCGGGGCCAGCCGGAGGCAGCGCGCCGTCGCGAACGCGCGAGCGGCCGGACGGGAAGGCAGCCGCGAGCGCCTCGTGCGGACCGATGGCGTCCACGATCTCGAACGGTCCCAGCTCCCAGCCAAACCCCCATCGCATGGCGCGATCGACGTCGTCGATCGAATAGGCGATGTCCGGCGCGACACCTGCGGCGTAGACGAGCGTGGGCGCGAGGGTGTCGCGCAGGAACTGGCCGACCTTGTCCTTCCCGAGGAACAACGTCTTGATTCGTGCGCCGGGGTCCTCGATCGATCGCGCCGCCTCGAGCGACGGCAGGCGCGCGGGCTGTTTCGGCCGGTAGGTCATCGTCGCCGGATCGAGCGTGAGGATGGACGCCTCCTGACCCGCGCCGGCGCGCTCGCGCTTGTAGAAACCCTGGCCCGCCTTCTCGCCGACCCAGCCACGCGCGACCAGCGCTTCGACGAGCGGCGGCAGCTCCAGCTTCAGATTCCTGGCGACGTGCGCGAGCACGTCGATGCCCGCGATGTCCATCGTGCGGAACGTTGCGCTCTTGGGCCGCCCGAGGGCGGGGCCCGTGATCGCGTCGATTTCTTCGATCGTGTACTGACCGGACTCCAGCGCCCGCAGGACTTGCACGACACCGTACAACCCGAGGTGGTTGGCGATGAAATTCGGCGAGTCCTTCGCGACGACGACGCCTTTGCCGAGACGATGGTCGGCAAACCATCTGACGCGCTCGACGACCGCCGCGTCGGTGTCAGCGGTCGGAACGAGCTCGAGCAGGTGGAGATACCGTGGCGGGTTGAAGAAATGCGTGCCGAGCCAGTGCCGCCTGAATTCCGCGCTGCGGCCCTCGGCAAGCGCGGCGATCGGAATGCCCGACGTGTTCGAGCTGACAACCGTACCTGGACGCCGGACCTTTTCCACCGATTCGAGCAGCGCGCGCTTGATGTCGATCTGCTCCACCACCGCTTCGACGATCCAGTCGGCGTCGCCCAGACGGGGCAGCTCCGTGTCGAAGGCGCCGGTCGTGATCAGCGCCGCGGCGTCGGGCGTGAAGAACGGGTCGGGCTTCAGCGTGCGCGCCCGCTTCAGTCCCTCGCGCGCCGCGTCGGCGGTGACGTCGAGCAGCAGCGCCGGTACGCCGGCGTTGGCCAGGTGCGCGGCAATCTGTGCGCCCATCGTGCCGGCGCCGAGGACGGCGGCCGACCGGAACGCGGACGGCACGGTCATCGCGCGCGCGCTCCGTTCAGGAACAGCTCGACGACGGTGTCGGCGTCCGCTTCGAGCGCGTAGCGGCGCCGGCTCAGGATCCAGTTGGTTGCCATCTCGTCGAGCGCGCCGAAGAAGATTTTCGCCGCGACCGTCGCCTTGATGTCGCTACGGAAGATTCCGGCGCGCTGGCCGTCGGCGATGGCGTCGCGAATCAGCCCCAGATAGTCGCGCAGCAGCGTGGAGGAGAAGCGCTCCATGAACTTCGTCGACTGTCGCAGCTCCACCTGGAAGACGATCGCCAGGTTGCGATCGCCGCCGAGGCGCGCGAGATGGCCGCGGGCGAGGCGGCGCAGTCGCTCGCGCGGATCGTCGAGGTCGGCGACCGCCGCGCGTCCGAGCGTGAGCCCTTCCCGCATGCTGCGATCGAAGATCGAGACGAGCAGGTCGTCCTTGCTCTTGAAATACAGGTAGACCGTGCCGGCCGCGACGCCGGCGGCGCGGGCGATGTCGGCGACCTGGGCGCTGAAGAAGCCGCGTTCGGCGAAGACGTCAATGGCGGCGCGAAGGATCGCGTCGCGCTTCGGTCCGGGCGTCGAATCGCGGCGGGGAACGGCCGTGAGCGCCACTGAATGAATGTTCATTCAGTGGTCGCGGCGTTGTCAAGAACGCGAACTACACGGCGACCGGTGACGCGGGAACCGAATGCGGCAGCGTCGGCGACGTGCGCGGCGCCGACGAGATCTCGCGCTCGCCAGGCAGCAGCCCGAACACGACCACGCTCCACACCACGACCATGCCAAACAGGAGGGCCAGCCGCGCCGCTCGCGCGCGCGACGATAACTGTAATCGGTTCGGTGTCTTCATCTCGCTCGTCGATAGTGCAATGGACGCGCCTGGTCCAGATTGCTCAAAAGTCACGTCTTCGCGCGGTGGCGCTGAGCCCTGTGACAAAACACGGCACAGATGTCTGACAAATGATTGCCTTTTGGGCGTCCGAGCGCGAGGAACTTCAGCAGCCCGCCGTGCGACGATGAGCGCTGCTAGCGCCAGCGCGTGAGGATGCTGTCGCGGTCGAAAATCGCCACGCTCAGGAGCACCAGCAGCACCCAGACCCCGATCAATCCAAGGCCGAGCAGAGCCAGCATCGTCGACGACAGCCAGAGCGCGCCGGTGAACTGCGCGACCAGGACCGCCGCGAGCGGGATGATGATGAGGACACCGAACTGCTGCGCCGTGCGCGCGTCGTTGACGCGCGACGAGATGATGATGGCCGATTGCAGCGACACGAGCGCGGCGGCCGGCCCGACCCAGATTGCGAGCATCGCCGTGCGCAGGCTCAGCATCGCCGCCGCAACGCCCGGCGCGGCCGTCGCCACGATGCCGCCGAGGTACAGCCCAAGGCCGGCCAGCGAGATCACGAGGGTCGGCAGCAGCGCGCCCAGCATTTTGGCGACGAGCAGTTCGCCGGTGGACACCGGCGTCGCCAGCAGCGGCTCGAGCGTGCGTGCCTGCTTTTCTCCGATCACGGCGTGCGCGGCGAGCGCCATCGCGCCCGTGATCGGTGTCAGCAGGAACAACAGGAGGAACTGCTGAAAGAGAAAGAGCTGGACTCGTGCGCTGGGCGTCAGCGACTCGTGGCCAACCGCAACCCCGCTGACCTTGACCAGGTCGGCGTCGCTGCCGAGTTCCTGCCCGGTCAGCATCGGGATCGCCACCGCGATGCCGAACGGCAGTACCAGCGACAGGATCGTGATGAGGCCGACCGGCAGCAGGGCGAGGCGGTTCCTCGACAGATCGAGCAGTTCTTTCGCGAGCAGCGCACGCACTCGCGCCATCGGCATCGCACGCTCGCCACCCAGCCGCATCAGCCCCATTTGTCCTACCCGGCCTGCCGCTCATGAGGTGTAGATACGCATCTTCAAGCGCTGGCATCTCCGGGCGCACTTCGACGACGCCGGCGCCGGCCGCGACGAGGGCGGCGACAATCGCCGGTGTTCGCTCTTCGGCGTCCACGACCTTCAGCACCAGCGCCGGCCCCTCGATCGCTGCCGCGGGATCGAAGCGGCGAACGGTCTCGAGGCTGCGAGCGGGATCGCCGGTCACTCGAACGATGAGACGCCCGGTGGCCAACCGGCGGCGGAGCGCGGCGGGGCGGTCGATGGCGAGGAGACGTTCGTGAAGGACAGCGACGCGATCGGCGAGCCGCTCGGCCTCGTCCAGATTGTGCGTGGACACCAGGATCGCGCATCCCGCGGCGCGGCGCTCTTCCAGCAGGCGTCTGACACCACGGGTGATCTCCGGATCGAGCCCGGAGGTCGGCTCGTCGAGCAGCATCACAGGCGGCTCGTGGAGCAGCGCCCGCGCCAACGCGACTTTCTGGCGCATCCCTTTCGACAGTTCGGCCGCGCGCACCGACGCCTGTGGCGACAACTGCAGGACGTCGATCGCCCGCTCGATGGCGCGATCCGGCTGGGAGAGGCCGTACAGCGCGGCATACGTGCGGAGGTTCTCGCGCACCGTCAGTCGATCCCAGAGTCCCGGCGACTCGGTGAGGAAGCCGATTCGCGCGCGGAGTGTTCCGGCAGTGGCCGGTGTCAGCGGCACGCCGTCGATGACCACGCTACCGCTCGTCGGCGCGATCAGCCCGCCCAGCATCCGCATCGTCGTCGTCTTTCCGGCGCCGTTGGGACCGAGGAGAGCGACGATCTCGGACTTCGACACGTCGAACGACACGTCGGCCACGACGGCGCGAGCGGCGAACCGGCGGGTCAGGTGCTGCGCGGAAATCACGGGACGGGCTGGATGGGCGGGATAGGCAGGAAAGGCAGGAAGGGCAGGATGGGAGGCACGCGCAGCGCGGAAGGGTCTTCCGATCCAGCCCCTCCAGCCCCTCCCGCCCGTCCTGCCGCGTCGAACTCGTACAGCCCCGGCGTCACGATCAGACGGCCCTGCTCTCCGAAAAACAGGCTGTTCGGCGCGACGATGCCGGCGCCGTGGAACTGGACTGCGCGGATCTTGTCGCCGTCGGCATCGTAGACGTAGGTGTACGGCACGACGAAAGAAATCCAGAGACGGCCACTGTGGTCCACGGCCGCGGTGCGCACGGTGGGTCTGACCAGAGGGATTTCGCCTTCGCTCGTCTTCCGCTTCGGCCACGTCGTGGGCAGCGCCGGCGACGACCGGATCGATTTCCAGACCCGCGACACGGCGTTCGTAGATCAGCGTCCCGTCGCGGCCGTACTTGCGGAACGCGGGCTCGCCGGCCTGAAACACGAAGAAGAAGCCACCGGACGGATCGACCAGCGGAATCCCGCTGTTGAGGGCGAGATGCACCTCCGGGTCGTCCTCGTGGCCCGTCCGGCGGAGCGATCCGATCAGCCGGTTCACGCTGCCCTGCAGCGAGTACTCGGCGATCAACGCTCCGGTTTCAGGCTGCGACAGCAGGATGGAGGTGCCGGTGTATTGGAGCGACCCGATGCCGTTCAGCACGCTGTTGCCGAGCAGCACCCGATCCTTGGTCGCGCCGCGCATCACGAAGCCGCCGACTCGCAGTCCAGGCGCGGTGAAGATCTGAATGCGCTCGCGACGATTCGGCGCGTCGGCGACGACAAAGCTGCCGTCGGCCGCCACGGCGAACGCGGTCGGATCGATGATGCGGCCCGCCTCCGCGCCGATCTGCACGATCTCCCACGAGCTCGACTGCTGTTCGTCGAGCCCATACACGGTGTGGCCGCGGCGATCGAAGACGAAGTACTGGCCGGAGGCAGATTGCTGAAAGCCAGCGACCTCGCGGAAACGGCCGGCGACGTGCGCGGGCACCGCGCGCGATGAACGGATGACTTCGGGTTGGATGGCGCTCAGGCCGACGACGAAAAGACTGACAGTGCCGAGCGCGCAGAGAACCCGGAGAAGCATCGTGGCTCTGCGATCTCGGCGAACTCCGCGGTCAATATCTGGCGGTATCGCGGATGGCCTTCAGGATGTCGGACGACTGCGGCAGGATGGCTTCCTCGAGATCGGGATGGTACGCCACCGGGGTGCTGCGCGCCCCGACGCGCCTGACGGGCGCGTCCAGGTGCTCGAAGAGCTCGCCGGCAATCCGCGCGGCGATCTCGCCGCCAAAGCCGCACATCACCTGGTCCTCGTGGGCGATCACGACGCGGTTGGTCCGCTTCACGTGCGAGGCGATGGTTTCCCAGTCGTACGGCACGATCGTCCGAAGGTCCAGGACGGCGGCGCTGATGTGATCCTTCTCGGCCTGCTGTGCCGCGAGCAGCGACCGCTGCACGAGGGCGCCCCACGTGATGACGAGCACGTGGTCGCCTTCGCGTCGCACGCTCGCGCGGCCGAACGGAATCATGAAATCTTTGCCCGGGTATTCGCCCTTGTTGTAGGTCTGCCGGTACAGGTGTTTGTGCTCGAGGAACAGCACCGGGTCGTCGCACCGGATGGCGGTCCGCAGCAGGCCGGCGGCATCGACCGCGGTCGACGGATACGCAATCCGGACGCCCGGGCAGTGCGCGAAGATGCTCTCGCCCGACTGGCTGTGATACGGACCGCCGCCGCGGAGATAGCCGCCGATCGGCACCCGGATGACCATCGGGCACGACCAGGTGTTCCCCGATCGATACCGCATCATGGTCATCTCGTCGCGAATCTGCATCATCGCGGGCCAGATGTAATCGAAGAACTGGATCTCGACCACCGGTTTCAGCTTTCGCGTGGCCATCCCGACGCCGCGTCCGACGATGCTGGCTTCGGCGAGCGGCGAGTTGAACACGCGATCGTCGCCGTAGAGGCGTTGCAGGCCGTGCGTCAACTTGAAGACGCCCCCTTTGCCTTTGACGAGCGGCAGCGCTTCTCTCTTGCTGGCATCCGCCACGTCCTCGCCGAAGACGACGATGCGAGGGTCGCGCGCCATCTCGTCTTTGAGCGTCCGATTGATCGCCTCGACCATCGTGTCGGGCTTGCCTTCGGGCCGCGCCGGCGTGTCGAACGCGGCTGACGCGGGATCGACATCGGGCGAATAGACCCAGAGCTCGGCAGTGGATTTGGGCGGTTTGGCTGCCGCGAGTGCTTTCGTCGCGGCCTCGTTGACCTCGCGTTCGACGTCGGCCGCCATGGCGGCCAACTCGTCGTCGGTTGCCACGCCGTTGAGCTTCAGGAATTCCGAGAATCGCGCGATCGGATCGCGGCGCGCTTCCGCTTCGCGCTCGGCCGCCGGCTTGTAGAGCTTTTCGTCGTCCGACAGCGAGTGCGAATACGGACGAATCACATGCGCGTGAACCAGTGCGGGGCCGTTGCGCGCGCGGACGTAGGCGGCCGCTTCGCGGATGGCGCGCAGGCTGGCGAAGAAATCGGTGCCGTCGATCGAATCGACGTGGAGGCCTGGAAATCCACGAACCAGGCGCGAGATATCGCCGCCGGGGGTCTGCACTTCGACTGGAACGGAGATGGCGTAGCCGTTGTCTTCGATGAGAAAGAGGACGGGCAGGTGTTTGGTGCAGGCGACGTTCAGCGCCTCCCAGAACTCGCCTTCGCTGGTGGCGCCTTCGCCGAGCGACACGTAGGTGATCTCATCGTCGTGATAGCGCGTTGCCCGATCGGGGATCTGCGGCACGCGGCTGTAGATGACGCCGGCTTCGGCGGCGCCGACGGCGTGCAGCACCTGTGTGCCGGTGGGGCTCGAGCCGGACACGACGTTGAATTTCGGATGGCCCCAGTGCGACGGCATCTGGCGGCCGCCGGACGCGGGATCGTCCTTGGAGCCGACCGCCGCGAGCAGCATCTCGTACGGCGTGATGCCGATCTGCAGGCAGAGCGCGCGATCGCGGTAATAGGGGAAGAACCAGTCGTAGCCCGGCTTCAGCGTCACGCCCGCCGCGGCGAGCACGGCCTCGTGGCCGGCGCCGCTGATCTGAAAAAAGATCTGGCTTTGACCTTTGAGCTGGATTTCCTTGTCGTCCAACTTGCGCGACAGGAGCATGCAGCGGTGGACGGCGAGCAGTTGATCGCGCGAAAGATCCGCGAAGGCGTGCGCTTCACGGTCTTTGAGGACGGCCTTCATCCAACCTCGAATTATAGCATCCGGGCTCCTTGGTATATGCTCGACCTCCATGAGCACCCAGACGGTTCGCCTGCATCGATGGGACGAAATCGCGCTCGAAAAAGTGACCGAAATGCTCTCGCGGAAGATCATTACCGGCGAGCGCGAGATGCTCACGCAGATTTACTTGAAGCGCGGCTGTCTCGTCCCGAACCACTCGCACGAAAGCGAGCAGATGACGTACGTGCTGCAGGGCGCGCTCAAGTTTCTGATCGGCGGCGAGGAGATTACCGTGCGCGAGGGCGAAGTGCTCCACATTCCGTCGTGGGTCGAGCACCAGGCGGAAGCGCTCGAGGACACGCTGGAGATGGACGTGTTCAGCCCGATCCGTCAGGACTGGCTCGATCACACCGACGATTACTTTCACAAGTGAGGCGGGCGCGCCCGCCGGTGCGCGTGAGACATCACCATGATGTTAGGAATTCTCTTTGCGATCATCTTCGGCCTGATCGTCTGGCTGATCGCCGCCTACAACCGGCTGGTCTCGCTCCGTAATCAGGTGGCGAACGGATGGCGGCAGATCGACGTGCAGCTGAAACGGCGGCACGATCTGATTCCGAACCTGGTCAACGCGGTGCGGGGCTCGATGGATTTCGAGCGCGACACGCTGACCGCGGTGATGGAGGCCCGCGCGAAAGCGCTGACCGCGACCGGTCCCGCCGACGCCGCGCAGAAGGAAGGGCAGCTGTCGCAGGCGCTCGGCCGGCTGATCGCGGTGGCCGAGAACTACCCGACGCTCAAATCGAACGAGAACGTGAAGATGCTGATGGAAGAACTGTCGGCCACCGAGAACAAAGTCGGGTTCTCGCGGCAGTTCTACAACGACATCGCCACGAACTTCAACACCGCGCAGCAGGTGTTCCCGACCAACATCCTCGCCGGCAACTTCGGGTTCAAGCCCGCGGAGCTGTTCGAGATCACGGACGCGAAGGATCGGGAAGTGCCAGCGGTCGATCTCTCTCGCCGGTAGGACTCAACACCATTTCAACGGTGAACCTATACGAGCAGCAACGATCGAACCGTCGGAAGACGTGGCTGATCATGATTGTGTTCGTCGCGCTGTTGTGTGTCCTCGGATTCGGGTTCGACGCCTTCTATGTCGGCGTCGGCGGCGGCTACGTGCCGGTCGGATCGCTGACGGCGCTGATGGTCGGCGCGGTATCGGCGAGCGTCGGATACTTTCGCGGCGACCGCGCCGTACTGGCCGCCACCGCCGCGAGGCCGCTCGATGAGGTCGAGGCAGCGGCCGACGAAGCCAGCAAACTCAAAGTGCGGCAGCTCCGGAACGTCGTCGACGAGATGTCGATCGCGGCCGGCCTGCCGCCGCCGGCCGTCTACGTCGTGCCGGACCAGGATCCGAACGCCTTCGCGACAGGACGCGGTCCGGGACACGCGTCGATTGCGGTCACGCGGGGTCTGCTCGAGACGCTGGATCGCGAGGAGCTGCAGGGCGTCGTGGCGCACGAGATGAGCCACATCCGCAATCTCGACGTTCGCCTGATGACGGTGGTGGCCGCGCTGACTGGCGCCGTGGCGCTGCTGGCGGACTGGGCGCGGCGCGGCATGATGTGGGGCGGCGGCCGGCGGAGAGACGACGATCGTCGCGGCGGCGGCGTGGCTGGCATCGTGTTCTTCGCCGTGTGGATCGTCGCGATCCTGCTCGCGCCGCTGGTCGCCCGGATACTGGCGACCATGGTGTCGCGGCGCCGCGAGTATCTCGCGGATGCGACCGGTGCGGAATTGACGCGCAATCCGCTCGGCCTGGCACGGGCGCTCGAGAAGCTCGAGGAAGCCGTCGAGCCGACGCGCGCGATCAAACAAGGATCGGCGCACCTCTGCATCGCCGATCCACTCGGCCGGCAGATCAATCTCAGGACGGGATTCTGGTCGGACATCTTCGCGTCGCATCCACCGATGGCCGCGCGCATTGCCGCGCTGAAGGCGATGGCGTTTCAGGGAGACGGACCGCAATGAGTCATTCACGCATTGGCACGATCTCGGTCGGCATGGCCACCCTCGGGATGGCCTGGTTGTCGGCACAGACGCCGCGACCGGACGCCGATCGGATCCGGGGCTTCTCCGTGACGTCGAGCGCCGCCGAGCTCGAACGCGAGCGGGATCTGAAGGCGTCGCCGTCCGCGAAGGCGGCGGAGGCCGATTTCGACATCATGACCGCGGAGCCGCATCACACCGGGTCGCCGTACGAGATCAAGCTCGCCGATTACGTCGTCTCGCAGTTCAAGTCGTTCGGCATCGAGGCGGACAAGTACGAATACAGCGTGCTGCTGCCGTGGCCCGGGCAGCGCCGCATCGACATCGTTGCGCCCGATCAGGTGAAGCTGGAGGTCGAGGAAGAAAAGATTCGCGGCGACCAGTGGGCCGACAAGCCGGGAATCCTTCCCGCCTACAACGCCTATTCGCCGTCCGGTGATGTCAGCGGCGAAATCGTCTACGTGAACTTTGGCGTGCCCGCCGACTACGAGACGCTCCAGAAGCTCGGCATCGACGTGAAAGGGAAGATCGTGCTCGCGCGCTACGGCGGCAGCTGGCGCGGGATCAAGCCGAAGGTGGCGGCCGAGCACGGCGCCATCGCCTGCATCATCTATTCGGATCCGCACGAGGACGGCTACGCGCAGGGCGATGTCTACCCGGAGGGTCCGTTCCGCGGCTGGGGCATGATTCAGCGCGGCAGCGTGATGGACATGCCGCGCTATCCCGGCGACCCGTCCACGCCGGGACGTCCGTCGAAGAGCGGTGTCGAGCGGATTCCCATCGACAAGATCGAAACCTTCGCGCCGATTCCGGTTCAGCCGATGTCGTATCGCGACGGTATCGAGCTGCTCAAGCGGCTGAAGGGGCCGGTCGCGCCGGAAGCCTGGCGTGGATCGCTGCCGACGACGTACCACATCGGTCCCGGTCCGGCGAAGGTCCACATGAAGCTGCAGATGGACTATGCCCAGCGGCGGCTGATCAACGTCGTCGGGCGAATCGCGGGCGCGGTGGCGCCGGACGAATGGATCATCGTTGGCTCGCATCGCGACGCGTGGACGTTCGGCGCGTCGGATTCGGTCAGCGGTCATGTGTCGATGATGGCGGTGGCGCGGGCGATGGGCGAGATGATGAAGAAGGGCTGGCGGCCGCGCCGCAGTGTCCTCTTCGTCAGCTGGGACGGCGAGGAACAGGGGCTGCTCGGATCGACCGAGTGGGTCGAGGATCTGCAGGACGAGCTGAGGTCGAAGGCCGCGGTGTACGTCAATCGCGACGCCGGCGCCGGCGGATTGAACTTCAGCGGCAGTGCCGTCCACTCGCTGACGCCGTTCGTTCACGAGCTGGCGAGATCCTTTCAGCCCGAAGGTCAGCCGAAGACGTTGTACGACGGCTGGCTCGAACGCGCCCGCGAGCAATCGCCGCCAAAGGAGGGCCAGCCGGCGCTGAAGGCGCCGCCGGTGGGTGCGCTTGGATCCGGATCGGACTACACCGCCTTTCTCGATCACGTCGGCATCCCGTCACTGGACATGGGGCTCAACGGCCGCGGCGGCGACGGCACGTATCACTCGACCTACGACAACCCGACGTGGTTCAAGAAATACATCGATCCGGGATTCAAGTACAGCGTGCTCGCGGCGCAGGTGACCGGCGTCGCGCTGCTGCGGCTGGCGGACGCCGAAGTGCTGCCGTTCGACTACGAGGCCTACGGCCGCCAGATACTCGAGTACGTCGGCGAGATCGAAGAGCTGGCCGCCACCACCTCCGCCGACGGCGCGAAGCGGATCGATTTTGCCGGCCTCAGGGCGGCGGCGGACGCGTTCACGGCCGCGGGCGTGTCGGCGCGCGCGCGCGCCGATGCGCTGCTGTCAGCTCCTGATGCCGCCGCGATTGCGCGCCTGAACCAGACGCTCATGAGGGTCGAACGCGACTTGATCGAGCCAGCGGGGTTGCCGGACCGGCCATGGTACCGGCACGTCATCTACGCGCCGGGGTTGTACACCGGGTACGGCGTGAAGACCATTCCGGGGGTGCGGGAAGCGATCGACGCCTCCAATTTCACCAGGGCCGCCGAGCAGACGCAGGTGGTCATCCGCGCGCTGCAGCGCGCGACACGCACGCTCCGCGGCGAAGGATCATAACCATGGCGATCGACAGGCAAGGCACCGGCCTCACCGTGCTGCGGATCTGCCTCGGCGTCTTCTTCTTCTTCGAAGGGCTGGGAAAAATCCGCTGGTTCCTCGACACGTCGCCGCTCGCCGGGATGTTCGCGAGCTGGGCGCAGGCGGCGCCGCCCGCGTCGGTCAGCCACTGGTATCTGGAACGGATCGCGGTCCCAGGTGTTGCGATTTTCGCGAGGCTCGTTCCACTCGGCGAGATGACGAGCGGTCTCGCGCTGCTGCTTGGCATCTGGACGCCGCTGTTTGCGTTGATCGCCTTCTTCATGGCGCTGAACTTCCAGATCGCGAGCGGCGCCGTGTTCAAGTACAGCTTTCTGACCAGCGGATACGGTCTGCCGGTGCTCGGCGGAACGCTGGCGCTGGCCATCGGCGGCTTGCGTCTGCCGTGGAGCATCCGCTGAGAAGATCTCATAGCCCGGCGGCGAGCATCGTCAGGCGGCGTTGCTCCTTCCTCAATACTCCGGTATTCTCGGGCGTCGCGCCTTGCCTGACGGGCGCCTCGCCGCCCTCGGGCTTCGCCCCCATTTGAGAGGTTGCTTCAGTGCTTTACTCTCCAACGATGTAGCGCTTGACGTCGCCTTTGAGCGATGACAGATCGGGATTCTTGTCGCGGGACAGACTGAGGAAATACTCCGTGAGCGGGCGGTCGTCGGTCAGGATCGGTCCCGGCCCGACATAGGCGCGAAGCTCGTCGGGGCCCGCGACGAAGGTCGTCACGAGCTTGTCGAAGCTTTCGATGCCGAGATCGTGGAGCCCCCGGGCGCGTCCAGGGAGACCCAGCTTCGCCTCGAACTCGGCGCGGCGCAGTTGCAGCGGCTCCAGCGATCCAACCAGCAGCGACCCGTCGACCCACACGGTCGTCTCGGGAAAGACGCTGACAAACGTTCGCGCGATCGCCTTGTACTCCGCCTCTGTTCCCGCGGCCCACTGCAGCACGAGGCCGCCGGGGTTCAGGACCTGACGTAACAGTTGGAAGTACTCGCGCGAATACAGATTGCCCGATCCGGCGAAGATGGGGTGGATCACGTCCGCCGTGACGATGTCATATCGTCGGCGCGTCAGCATCAGGTAGTTCCGCCCATCGTCCACACGCAGGTGCACGTTCGGCCGCGACAGGACGCCGTAGTTGATGGTGTCGAAGAACCTCGCGCCGCGGACGACGGCGCCCGCGAGCTCGACAATGTCCACGTCGACGCCATCGTGGACGCTGACCGCCCCCGCGGTGGCGCCTCCGCCCATGCCGATGACGAGTGCCGTGCGCGCGAACGGGTGAAGCGCCATCGGCAGATGACCGATCCGGCGATGCACGTAGGTCATCACGCCGCCGGTGCTCGCCTCGTGGTTCCCGTTGACCGTGAGCGACAGCTCGTTGTTCGCCGCTTTGTGCACGACCACAGTGGCCTCGACGCCTTCCTCACGCCAGACGATTTCCTGCCGCCGGTAGCGCTGTTCGACGAACTGCACGAAGGCATCGGGCGACAGCCAGGCTGCGACGCCAAACACCGCTGACGCGGCGAGACCGATCGCGACGCGGCCCGGCGTCTTGAGCTCCGAGATCCACAACAGCGCGAGACCCGACACGAACGCGAGCGTGCCGAGCAGGATGATGGCGGCGCGGCTGCCGAGGATCGGCAGCAGGAAGAAGCCAGCCGCCAGCGAGCCGGCGATGGCGCCGGCGACGTTCAACGAATAAAAGGTCCCGACGCGCCTGGCCGTTCTTTCCTCCGATCGCCCTGCAGTGGGATTCGCGGGCGCCGCCGTGTCTCGACCGCCACGCGCCCACAGGCGAAGGCCGATCGGGAACGCAAGGCCCATCAGCAGGGCCGTCGGAAAAATCGCCAGCAGGCTGCCGGCAATCGGAAAGACGAGATACGCCGGCATGACCTGCGACAGCGCCGGCGAGAGTCGATTGGACAGATCGGGGAGATACGCCAGCGGACGGAACGACAGCACGATGGCGACGCCCACCGCGAGCTCGAGGCCGGCGAGGATCGACAGCCATCGCAGCCGCCGCTCGAGCAGCGGCGTCACCAGGTAGCTGCCAAGCGCGATGCCCGTCAGGATCGTGGCGAGCATCACCGCGAACCCGTAGACCGTCGGCCGGAGGAACAGCGTGAGGACGCGAAACCAGACGACCTCGATCGCGAGGGAGATGACACCCGACATCGTGAAGACGGCGATGACGACCAGCAGCTGGCGATCGGTCAGCGCGCCTTCGCTCACAGAACGCTCGGCGAGCTTCGGCGCGACAGGTCCGCCTTCGCTGACAGGACGGTCGGTGAGCTTCGGCGCGACAGGCTCATATTGCGACATCTGCCTGCGCAAGGGATCGTGATGGCGGCGCCACGCCGGACAGCGCGAGCGCCCCGGCGCCGACTGCCAGGTTGACCGCGGCGGCCGCCAGAAAGGTGCTGTGGATCCCGAGTCCGGGAATCAGATACAACCCCGCGGCAATCGTCCCGACGATCGCGCCAACGGCGTTGCTGCCGTACAAGACGCCGAGGTGTGCGCCCAGCGAGCCGCCGCGCGCTTCCGACCCCTTGATCACCAGCGGCAGCGTCGCCCCCATCAGCGTTGTCGGCACGATCAAGCACGAGCAACGCGATGGCGAGCCGCGCGGCGGTGAGCGCCGGCAGCGCGCGCGGAAGGGATGGATAGAGCGCGACGTAGATCTTTTGAAGCTCGGCGAGAATGGCCGGGGTCGCCAGCGCGGTGGCTCCGATGAGCAGTTCCGTCACGCCGAACCAGCGCAGCGGATGGCGCACGCGATCGCCGATGGCGCCAGCCGCGAGGCTGCCGACCGCCAATCCGGCCATGAAGCTCGCCCACACGGTGCTCGCGGCGTAGACCGTGACGCCGAACACCCACCCCATCATGCGGAGCCAGAGCAGCTGATAGATCAGGGCGCATACGCCGGATCCGAAGAACAGGATCGCGAGCGCCATGATGAAGAGCGAGTGGTTCGAACGAACCGCAGGAGGCAGCGCGCGGAGTATACCAGCTTCAGTGAACGCGACGGTCCCAGTCGTCCGCGCGGCCGCCCGAGTAGACGTCGAATTTCTTACGGAGCCGATTGATCTTCCATTTCAGATAGCGGTACTTCAGCTCCGAGATCGGATCGACGTGAGAGCCCTTGAGGTACAGGTACCCGACGAGGAGTCCGCCCAGATGCGTCGCGTTGGCCACGCCGCCGGCTTCGCTGAGCGACGCGAAGACGGCGATGGCGCCCAGGATGGTGACGCACAGCCTGGCGGGCACCCAGAACACGATCAACAGGATCGGGCGCTCCGGGAAATAGATTGCATACGCGAGCAGCAATCCGTAGATCGCGCCGGAGGCGCCGATGATGTTGACGTCCTGCAGCGACCGGGCGAACCCGAACGGCAGCAGCGAGAACAGCACCGTGAGCACCGCGGCGCCGATGCCGGTGACGAAATAGAATTTCAGGAAATACCGCGTACCCCACGTCCGCTCCAGCTCAGCTCCAAACATCCACAGCGCGAGCATGTTGAACACGATGTGGAAGACGCCGCCGTGCAGGAACATGTAGGTCGCGAGCTGCCAGACCCAGAACGAGTGAAGGACCAACGCGGGATGCAATCCCAACACGGCCGTCACGATCGGGAACAGAACCTGCGCGACGAACACGGCGACGTTCGCGCCGATCAGCATCTGCAAGGTGGTCGAGATAGGGCCTGGGCCGAATGAGAACGAGGAGGCGTACGGTGAAGCAGGGCGACGGGACATGGGCAGATCCGAATGTACTACATCCTGCCACCCAGCAATTTTCGTACCCTGGCCTGTACCACGCCAACGGCGTCGGCGAATTCGGCAACGCGCAGAAAAGTGGCCATCGCGCCGAGCGTGATCAGACCGCCGCCGATGGAGGTCCCGAGGCGCGCAATTTGTGGCGCCAGTCCCGTTCCCGGTGCGACGCGATTCATGACGTGCTGAATCGCTAAAGCCGCCGCCGCCATCACCATCGCGGCAATCGCGATCTTGACGAATACGACGGGCAATCGACGTCCTCCCAGACCGTCCAGCCGACGCCGGAGCAGCCAGATCAGCATCGCCGCGTTCCCAACCGCGACAAGGGAGGTGGCCAGCGCCAGCCCCCGAAATCCCAGCCACCTGACTAACAACAGGCTGAGAGCAACGTTCGTGGCGATCGCGGCTGTGCTCACGAACACCGGCACGCGGCTTTGCCGTATCGCGTAGAAGGTCGGCGATACGATTCGCGCCGCCGAATAACCGACGAGGCCAAGCGCGTACCACTGCAGCGCCGCCGCGGTCGCGGCAGTATCCGACGCCACGAACCGTCCACGCTCGAACAGCAGTTGCACGATTGGGGTGGCGAGCGCCACCAGCCCGAGCGTCGCCGGCACGTTGACCATCAACATCATCGCGAGCCCGCGCGCGATGGCGTCGCGCATCCCGGCGCGGTCGTCGACCGCGGCATATCGCGAGACGGCCGGCAGGAGCGCGGTCCCGATCGACACGCCAAACAGACCGATCGGCAGATACATGACGCGGAACGCGTACGTCAGCCACGACACCGCGCCCGTGCCCTGGCTGGTCGCGAGCAACGTGTTGACGAAGATGTTCACCTGAGTTGCGGCAAGGCCGATCGTGCCGGGACCCATCAGGACGAGCACTTGTCGCAGGCCGGCATCGCCGGGATCGAACACCGGCCGGTAGCGGAACCCTTCGCGGCGCAACGCCGGCCATTGAATCGCGACCTGTCCCGCGCCTCCGACCAACGCCGCGATCGCAATCGCCATGATCCGCGGCAGCCCCAGGGATGGCATCAGCGGCACCAGGGCCACGCCGCACACGAGCGTGGCGACATTGAACATCGCCGGCGACAGCGCCGGCACAAAGTAGTGGTGCAGCGAGTTGAGCATGCCCATGGTCGCTGCCGCGACGGCCACCATGGGAAGAAATGGCAGGACGATGCGCGTGAGCTGAACCGTCAGTTCGAGCTTGCCGGGTACCTGTTCGAAATCGCGGGCATACGCGCCGACGAGCGGCGTGGCGAACACGATTCCGGCAACGACCAGCGTGCCGGTAACGATGAGCAACGCGTTGAGCACGTTGTTCCCGAGCCGCCACGCATCGTCTTTTCCGCGCAGTGTGAGGTGCCGGGTGAAGGTGGGCACGAAGGCGGCGCTCATCGCTCCTTCGGCGAAGAGATCGCGGACCAGATTCGGAATGCGGAAC
This sequence comes from uncultured Acidobacteriota bacterium, assembly GCA_963792175.1. Classification (GTDB taxonomy): domain Bacteria; phylum Acidobacteriota; class Vicinamibacteria; order Vicinamibacterales; family CAVVIG01; genus CAWBVG01. Next base: position 158,202 of record CAWBVG010000046.1, on the reverse strand, counting down.
GCCACGATGAAGGCGTCCATCTCGTTGCCAGCGCCGAACAGCGCCGCCAGCATCTGATCGCGAGCCAGGCCAAGGAGCCGACTGGCCAGCGTGGCGGCGCCGGCGACGCCGGCCGAGCGCGCCAGCCGCCCGCCTGGGACCTCGATCATCGGGGCGCGAGTGTAGCAGTCCGGAGCACAAAAAAAGGCCCGCCGCGCTTTCGCGTGACGGGCCAAAGGAGGATGGATGAGAGGCTGGTTAAAAGCCTTCTCACAGCGTTTAGACGGCCAAGGCGGCAGAAAAGTTTAAGACGTCGAGGTCAGCCTCTGCCGGACGAGCTCATTGACGGTTTTACCGTCGACGCTTTGGCCGGCGAGCCTGGCCATGGCCGCTTTCATGACCTTTCCCATGTCCTTCGGCGATGTCGCGCCGGTTTCCTGGATGGCCTCGGCGACCGCTCGTTCGACCACAGCCGGATCGGCCGCCGGCGGCAGGTACTCGGTGAGCACCTCGATTTCGGCCGTCTCCTTGTCCGACCAGATCCTGGCGGCCGCCCTTCGTGAATTGTTCGATCGAGTCCTTGCGTTGCTTGACCAGCGAGGCCACGACCTGAAGAGCCTCGGCGTCGTCCAGGGCGCGGCCGCGTTCGACCTCGCGATTCATGAGGCCGGCCTTGAGCATCCGCAGCGTGCTCAAGCGGACGGCGTCGTGCTGGCGCATCGCATCGGCGATGGCGGCGTTCAGGTCCGCGATGCGAGGCACGCTGTTACTGTTGAGCGCCGCCACGTCCGTTCGGACGCTGCGGCTGAGCGACTTGGCCAGGCTGAGCTGTCGGGGTCCCTGGGTAAACCGGAGGGTAATAGGGAACCGCCTGAGGCGGCATTCCTGGACGCAACTGCGCCGGGTTGGCGGGCGCCGGCTGTGCTGGCTGCGTCATCATGCCGGGCGTCGACACGCCGCCTCCCGGCGCCGCCGACGGTGTGCCGCCAAACGACGGCGGCGGAGCGACCTGGCCGCCTTGCACCTGGAACGCCAGACGCGCCCGGGCCACCGACTTGCGGCGGCGGAAACGCGTTGAAGACGGGCGGGCGCGGCGGCTGCGGACTCTGGACGCCGGCGGCTGGCGGGTCGTCGGCGTCATCGTCCGGCGGTGGCGCTGCGGGCGTGAACTGCGGCTGCTGGAACGCCGGTGCCGGCGGCGCGGCCGATGCCGCGGGTCGAGGCGCGGCGACCGTCGGCATGACGATGATGCGATCGAACATCGAAAGATTCGCGGCGGCCGTCCCTCGAGGCGCCGCCATGTAGCCGCTGACCGACCGAAGCAGCACGTCGAGCGCCTGCGCCTCGGGCACGTTGCTCAATTCGAGTGTGAGGGGTCCGCCGGGAATGCGGTCGACGTTGACGACTTTCGTCTGTCCGACCCGCGCCCATTCGGCGAGAATCTGTCGCACGGTCGCATCCTTCGCGACGATCGACACACGGCCGTCATGCAGTTGCAGTTGCACGTCCGCCGACGACACGGAAGCCGTCAGCAGCGCCATGACAATCGCGCCCGACAGTGATTTCCCCATGGGCGGTATTTTACCCCTACTTGCGCCTGAAGTCGTCGATCACCTGGACCAGGATATCGTCCAGATCGTGTTTCGGCTCGTAACCGATAAGTCCTTTAACCCGTGTCAGGTCGGGCACTCTGCGCGGCATGTCCTCGAATCCGGACTCGTAGGCCTCGTCGTAAGGAATGTGCTTGATGACGGACTTCGATCCGCTCAGGTCGCGGACGCGCTCCGCCAGTTGCGTCATCGTCACTTCCTGCATGTTCCCGATATTGATCACCTGTCCGATCGCCTTCGGCTCGGCGACCAGTTTCAACAGGGCGCCGACGACGTCGGCGACGTGTGTGAAGGCGCGCGACTGTTTGCCATCCCCGAACACGGTGATCGCCTCGCCGGCCAGCGCCTGGCGGACGAAATTGGGGATCACCATGCCGTACTGCCCGGTCTGACGCGGGCCGACGGTATTGAAGAAGCGAACGATGATGACGGGCAGCTTGCGTTCCTTCCAGTACGCGAGCGCCAGGAATTCGTCGATCGCCTTGCTGCACGCGTAGGCCCAGCGATGCTTTGGCGTCGGGCCGAGCACGAGATCGGAATCTTCACGGAACGGCACATCGTCGCTCTTGCCGTAGACCTCGGAGGTCGAGGCGAGCACGACGAGCTTCTTTTTCTTGTTGGCGTGCTTCAGCACCACCTCGGTGCCGTGCACATTGGTCTCGATGGTATAGACCGGCTGTTCGACGATCAGCTTGACGCCAACGGCAGCGGCGAAATGAAAGACCACGTCGCTGCGATCGATGAGTTCGGCGAGCAGACTCTCGTTGTTGACGGTGTCGATGAAGTACTCGAACCCGGGGCGTCCCTTGAGATGCGCGATGTTGTCGAACGATCCGGTCGACAGGTTGTCGAGGATCAGGACGCTCGTGGCCCTGCGCGAGCAGGGCGTCGGAGAGGTGGGAGCCGATGAACCCGGCTCCGCCGGTAACCAGGGCACGCACGCGGCGCAGTCCTTTCGTCAGGAATCGAAGGCGTTCACCGCATCAGCGATCGCATCGACGTCATCGTCGTGCATCGCGGGATGGAGCGGCAGCGAGAGTATCTCATGGCATACCTGCGACGCGACCGGACAGCCGGCCGGCTGCCCCGCCGCGAACGCCGGCTGTTTCGGGATCGGCAGCGGGTAGTGAATCAGCGTCTCGATGCCGCGCGAGGCGAGGTGCGCCTGTAATGCCCGCCTGCCCGCATCACCCGGCTGACCCGCGTCGTCGTCTCGACGTACCCGTACGACGAACAGGTGATAGACATGGCCGGGATCGATCTCCGGCACCGGGTCCACCGAGCGGCCGCGCAGCCGCCGGCGATAACGCGCCGCGAGCGCCCGCCGTCTGGCGTTCCAGCCGCCGAGCCGAGCCAGCCGCTCGCGCAGGATAGCGGCCTGCATCTCGTCGAGCCGGGAATTCACGCCCGGCTCCTGATGATGGTAGCGATCGGTCTGACCGCCGTTGCGCAGCCGCCGGAGCGTCGCGGACAGCCCCGCGTCGTTCGTGACGACCGCGCCGCCGTCGCCGAGCGCGCCGAGATTCTTGGTCGGGTAGAAGCTGAACGCGCCCGCGATCCCGATCGTTCCCACCGGCCGGCCGGCCGCGGTGGCCAGGTGCGCCTGACAGCAGTCCTCGACCACGGGAATGCCGTGACGCGACGCGACGGCCGCAATCGCCGTCATGTCCGCCGCCTGTCCGTACAGATGCACCGGCAGGATGGCGCGCGTGCGCGGCCCGACGGCTTCTTCGATCCGATCGGGATCGATCGTCAGCCGCCGCGGGTCGATGTCGGCAAACACCGGACGCGCGCCGGTCATCAGAATCGCGAGCGCCGAGTAGGCGGCTGACAGCGGCGTCGTGACGACCTCATCGCCCGGGCCGATGCCCAGCGCGCGAAGAATCAGCGCGATCGCGTCGGTGCCGTTGCCGACGCCCACGGCGTGAGCCGCGCCCGACGCGTCGGCGAACTCCTGCTCGAACGCCTCGACCTCCGGACCCAGCACGAACCAGCCGCGCTCGATCACGCGCTCGATCGCGCCGCGCACCGCGGCGGCGTCCTCGCCGGGGACCAGCGACATGAACGGAATCCGCACGGCGTTCATACCTTGACGGTCTGGTGCGCGCCGGGCTCGCCGACGTACTGCTCGAAGTGCTCGCGATAGAACGCGATGGTGCGGCGGAATCCCTCTTCGAGCGACACCGCCGGCGTCCACCCGGTTGCGGCGCTGAACTTTCGCGAGTCCGCGTAGAAGCTGCCGATGTCGATCGCCCGTTTTTCCTCCGGCCAGTCCACGTACTGTGTCGACCCGGTGCCCGCCAGCCGGACGAGCATCGCGGCCAGATCGCGGTGGCTGATCGGCTGCGTGCCGCCGACGTTGAAGACGTCGCCGTTGCACGCGTCGCTGGCTCCGGCCCGCAGAAAGGCGTCAGCCGCGTCGTCGACGAACACGAAGTCGCGCATCTGCGTGCCGTCGCCGTAGATCTGAATCGGCCGATTCTCGATGGCGAGCCGGATGAACCAGCCGATGAATCCCTGGCGGTTGTGCCGGATCAGTTGGCGGGGCCCGAACACGTTGGTCAGCCGCAGCGAGCAGGCGCGGATACCGAACACGTTGTTGTAGACCAGGTGGTAGTACTCGCCCGCGGCCTTGTTGATGCCGTTGACGTCGGTCGGACGAACGAGGTGGCTTTCGTCGACCGGCAGCGACACCGGCCGTCCGTACACCTGACGCGTCCCGGCGAACACCACCTTCACCGTCGGGTTGAAATTCCGGCACGCCTCGAGGACCGTGAGCTGGCTGCGGCAGTTGATCTCCAGGTCGGTGTAGGGGTCGCGCATGCTGTCGATGTGGCTCACCTGCCCGGCCAGATTGAAGATCACGTCGCGATCGCGGACGAGATGATTCATCGTCGTCTGCTGACGGATGTCGGCGATGTTGACGCGGACGCGGTCGGTGATGCCGTGGATGTTGAACGGATTACCGCCAGCGTCGGGCAGGAACGAATCGACGAGGAGCACGTCGGCGCCGAGCGCCACCAGCCGGTGCGCGAGGTTGGAGCCGATGAACCCGAGTCCGCCGGTGACCATCACCGCGCGGCCGCGGTAATAGTCGCGATAGTCCGCGGTCACGGGCGCTGCGAGCTCGGATACGCGCGGTCGGCGGCGTCGCCGCGCGCCACCAGCGGCCTGACGTCGGGACGCAGATGCTGACGGCGGATCACGAGCGCGAACCACAGCCGGAGGACGTCGACGCCGGTCTTGGCGATCCGGCGGACGTTGAAGAACTGCGACTTGCCGAAGGCGCGGTGGTAGTGATGGACGGGCACTTCGACGATCCGGAACCCGGCATCCTCGATCTTCTTCATCATCTCGAGGCAGATGACACCGCTGGTCTTTTCAAGATTGATGCGTTCGAAAATCGTCCGGCGCATCAGGCGGAAGTCGCAGTCGACGTCGCGGACCGTCAAGCCGAACATCACGCTGACGATGTGGTGGTAGAGACGGCCGATGATGATCCGGTGCAGCGGATCCGATCGGCTGATCTTGTAGCCGTTGACCAGATCGGCGTCCGGCGTCATGCGCGCCCACAGCGCGGACAGTTCCGCCGGGTCGTACTGCGCGTCGCCGTCAGTGTAGAAAATCAGCTCCTTGGTGGCCGACCGGAACCCGGTCTGCAGCGCACCGCCGTAGCCGCGGTTCTTCGCGTGGTGCACGACCCGCACATGCGGATAGGTGCGCGCCAGTTCGTCGAGGATGGCGGGCGTCGCGTCCGCGCTGCCGTCGTTGACGACGATCACCTCGAAGTCGGGCGTCAGTTCCGCGGCGGCCTGAACGGCGCGGATGACCATGCTCGCGATGGTGCCGCTGTCGTTGTACGCCGGGAAGAAGACGCTCAGACCCGCGGGCTTCGGGGCCGGGGACGCTGACATGAAAAGCCTCTAAACCATAGCACGAAAAGGGCTCAGCGGACCTGCCGCGCCGACCGTCATCGCGGCGTCCGCCCCTCGAATCGCAGCGACGAAATCTGCTCCGAGATCAGCCCCACCAGGAAGATGACGACGCTGAGAAGGATGAGCAGCACCGACGAGTTCGTCACGTGCGATTGCGTCGCGATGGTCCATGCCGCGTAGGCCGCGCCAACGACGAACGCCGACAGGCTGATCGGCAGGAAGATTCGAAGCGGACTGAAGATCGTGATCACTTTCAGGAGAATCAGAAAGAACGACACGCCGTCGGCGCCGAGGCGGATCTTCGACTCACCGCGCCGCCGTGCGGCCTCGACCGGCTCGAACCGCACGCTGTAGCCGGCCTTCATGAACGCCAGCGTCGTGGTCGTGGGTGTCGAGAATCCGTTCGGCAGCAGGTGCAGGAACTCGAGCAGGCAGTCGCGCCGCGCCGCGCGGAAGCCCGACGTGAGATCGGGGATCCGCTGTTCGGTCAGGTAACTGGCGATGCCGTTCAGCAGCGAGTTGCCCAGACGCCGGGCGGTGGTGGCCTGCGATCGAACGGATCGCGCGCCGACGACGAGATCGTACGGACCCAGGTGCGAGACGAGCCTGATCGCGTCGGCCGGCGCGTGCTGCCCGTCGGCGTCGATGATCAGTACGTGGGCGCCGCTGGCGTGCCGGATGCCGGTCTTCACCGCGGCGCCGTTGCCCTTGTTGTAGGGATGCCTGATCACCCGGGCGCCGGCGGCCGCCGCCTGAGCGCCGGTGTCGTCGGTCGAGCCGTCGTCGACCACGAGGATTTCGCGCCATCCGGCGGACGTCAGCAGGTCGCGAACCACGGCGCCGATGGCCGCGGCCTCGTTGTAGGCCGGAATGACGATGGACGTGTCCGCCGCACCGGTCGCATCAGCCATGAGCGATCAGCGATCAGTCGGTGCGGTGTTCATGTGGCGAAGCGGAAGTTGATGATGTCGCCGTCCTGAACGACGTACTCCTTGCCCTCGAGCCGCACTTCGCCGTGATCGCGGCAGACGGCCATCGAGCCGCGCGCGATCAGGGCGTCGTAGCTGACGACTTCCGCACGGATGAAGCCGCGAGCGATGTCGCTGTGGATTTCACCGGCGGCCAGTTGCGCCGGCGTGTGGCGCGGGATCGACCAGGCGCGGCACTCGTCTTCGCCGACGGTGAAGAACGAGATGTAGCCGAGCAGATCGTAGCTGGCGCGAATCACGCGATCCAGGCCCGACGCGCTCAGTCCCAGATCGGCCAGAAACGCCTGAGCGTCAGCCGCCTCGAGCTGCGAGATTTCGAGCTCGATTTTGCCGCAGACGGCGACCGCCGCGGTGGATGCGTGCGACAGAAACGCCGTGAGGCCGGCGGCCTTCGCCGCGTGATCGATCTGTGTCGCCGCGTCGCCGCCGGCCGCCAGCTGCGACTCGTCGACGTTGATGACGATCAGCAGCGGCTTTGCCGACAGGAACTGGAATCCGCGCAGCCGCTTCAGATCTTCGCCCTTCAGATCCAGCGTGCGGAGAGGCTTGCCCTCTTCGAGCGCGGCCTTGCAGAGCGTGATCACGTCGCGCTCGCGTTCGAGTTCCGCGGTCCGGCTTTTCTTCAGATCTTTTTCGAGCCGCTCGAGGCGTCGCTCCGCGACCCCGAGGTCCGCAAGAATCAACTCGTCTTCCATCGCCTGGGCGTCGCGCGCGGGATCGACCGAGCCCGATGGGCGGGGGACCGTGGGATCGTCGAACGCGCGGACGACGTGGACGAGCGCGTCGGCGTTCTTGTACGCGGCGACGTCCACGAGCGCCTGCGCGCCGCCGGCTGCGCCCTGGGCGGCGAGATCGGTGAATTCAACCGTGGCCGGCACGCGTTTCCGCGGGTTGTACATCGCCGTCAGGCGATCGAGTCGTGCGTCGGGTACTTTCGAGATGCCGACCGATGTCTCGCCCTTGCCGTGCGCGGCGCGCGCCGTTTCACGCGCGCTGGTCATGAGCTGAAACAGGGTGGTTTTGCCGCTGGAGCCGAAGCCAATGAGCGCTGCCCTGAGCATCAGTGAAACGCGCATCGTACCACGCGGACTCGGACCTCCGCCCCGCCGGAGGGACAGAAGCGCCACGGGGACGGAGGTCGTCTGACCGCACCACTGCTCCAGGAAGGGTGGACCCCAAGTGCTTGTGCCGCCGAGGCGATTAAACGGCGAAAATTTGGCGTAACTTACTGACCTGCCAGATTTTGCAGTTGACATCCAATTGGGCGTCTCCTACTATTTCCGTGGAAATTTGTGGCCAAAAGTGGAGTAACTGGCGTGGTGTCTCTTGTTTAGAGGCAACGCCCCAGCCCGAATTGATGACAAGGGCAGACTCAAGGTGCCGAACGCCTTTCGCTCGCTCCTCGAGTCCAAATACGGCCGCGAGCTCTTTCTGACCAGCCTCTCGGGCGAGTCGGTGCGGATCTACCCCATGCCGGTGTGGATGGAATTCGAAGAGAAGCTCGCGCGGGTACCGTCGACCCATCCGGCCAAGCTCCGTTTCCTGGACCGCATCAATTACTACGGCCAGACCGCCGAGCTCGACACCCAGGGCCGCGTGATCATTCCCTACCAGCTGCGCGACGCCGCGACGATGACCGGCGACGTCGACGTGCTTGGCCAGGTACAGCTACCTCGACGTCTGGAATCACGATCGCTTCCTCGCCAAATTGCAGCGCGAGCCGTACACCGACGACGACGCGCGGGCGCTCGCGGAGTTCGGGATCTGATGATGCACGTGCCGGTCATGACCGCCGAGATCCTGCAGTTTCTCCGTCCCGAACACGGCGGCCTCTTCGTCGACTGTACGGTCGGTCTCGGCGGCCACGCCCGCGCGCTGCTCGAAGCCGGGGCGACGCGGCTCGTCGGACTCGATCGCGACCTCGATGCTCTCGCCGCGCGCCGCCGAGACGCTGGCGCCGTGGCGCGAGCGCGTCGAGCTCGTCCACGCCGACTACCGCGCGATCGCCGATGTCCTGGACCAGCGGCAGATTGCGGTGGTCGACGGCACGCTCGCCGACCTCGGCGTCTCGTCGATGCAGTTCGACGCGCCGGGCCGCGGCTTCAGTTTCCAGCGCGACGAACCGCTCGACATGCGCATGGACCGTTCGCAGGGCGAGACCGCGGCCGATTTCATCGCGCGGGCGACCGAAGTCGAGCTCGCCGACACGATCTTCCGCTACGGCGAAGAGCGGTTCTCGCGGCGCATCGCCCGCGCGCTGGTCGAGACGCGCCGCGAGACGCCGGTCACCAGCACGGCGCAGCTCGCGTCGATCGTGCGGCGCTCGATTCCGCGTCGCGGCTATATGCGCATCGATCCCGCGACCCGGACCTTTCAAGCGCTCCGGATCTGGGTCAACCGCGAGCTCGACGGCCTCGATCGCTTCCTTGAGGCGACCGTCTCGCGGCTGCGCGCGGGCGCGCGGTTCGCCATCATCACGTTTCACTCGCTCGAGGACCGGATCGTGAAACACACGCTGCGTGCCCTCGAACGCAATGAGGCGCTGATCAGGGTGCTGACGAAGAAGCCGCTGACGCCCGACGAGAACGAAGTGCAGCGCAACCCGCGGGCGCGCAGTGCGAAGCTCCGCGTGGCGGAAAGGATGGCCTGACCGTGGCTGAACCGTTCGAATACGCAATCAAGAAGGACGTCCGGAACAATCCCATCGTCCGCGAGATGGACGAGACACGGCAGCGCGAGCTCTGGAAATCGGTCGGCGTCGCCGGCTTCCTCGTCCTCGCCTTTCTGTTCTCCGCCTGGCAGCACTTCGAGCTGCTGCGACACGGCTATCAGATCGAAGAGTTGCAGCGCCAGCGCGCGGCCGAGGAAGAAATCGGCCGGCAGCTGCGGCTCGAGATCGAAACGCTGCGCTCGCCCAAGCGGATCGAGACGCTGGCCACCGGCCAGCTTCACCTGGTCGCGCCGTCCCTCGACGAAGCGATCGTGATCGAGCGCGTGCAGTCGGCCGAGCCGCCCGCCAAGTCGGTTGTCGCGCGGCGATGATGAATCCTCCGGGCCCCGCCGACTGGCGTGTGCCGCTCAAGCGGCGGATCGTGTGGATGGCTGGCTGCCTGGCCTTCTGGGTCGCCTGCATCGAAACGCGGCTCGTGTATCTGCAGGTCTTCGCCCGAGCCGACCTCGTGGCGCGCGCCGAGCGCCAGCAGGAGCGGACGCAGCCGTCGCCGGCCAAGCGCGGCGACATTCTCGATCGGCGCGGCCGGGTGCTCGCGACGAGCGTGGATGCCGACACGATTTACGCGGTGCCCTCGGCCATCGGCGATGCCGCCGACGCCGCGAAGCGCATCTGCCAGGCGCTCGCGGACTGCGAGGGCAGAGATCGCCAGGCGCTCGCCGATCGCCTCGGAACCCGCCGCGCCTTTGCCTACGTCCGCCGCCAGGTTTCGCCCGAGCAGGCCCGCCGCGTCGCGGCGCTGAATCTCGACGGGATCGGCTTCGTCAAGGAGAGCCGGCGTTTCTATCCCAACAAGGAGCTCGCCGCGCACCTGCTCGGCTATGTCGGCCTCGACAACACCGGGCTGAACGGGCTCGAGTACACCTACGATTCCAAAATCCGCGGCAAGCCCGGGACGATTCTGGTTCACACCGACGCGCGGCGCCATGCCTTCAGCCGCTTCGAGCGTCCGCCGACTTCGGGATCGAGCGTCGAGCTGACGCTCGACGAGTACCTCCAGCACATCGCTGAGCGGGAGCTCCGCGCCGGCGTCCTGATCAATCACGCACAGGGCGGTTCCGCCATCGTGATGAACCCGCGGACCGGCGAGATCCTGGCGATGGCGAACGAGCCGACCTTCAACCCGAACGCGTTCCGCGACGCGCAGGAGAACGAGCGCCGGAACCGTGCGGTCCAGGACCTCTACGAGCCGGGCTCGACGTTCAAGATTGTCACGGCGTCCGCGGCGCTCGAAGAGAAGGTGATGGACGTCGACGCGTTGATCGACACCAACCCGGGGCGGCTGGTGGTCGCGGGACGCTCGCGCGTCATTACCGACGACGCCGGCCGCAACAACGGTCTGCTGTCGTTCACGAAAGTGATCGTCAAGTCGAGCAACATCGGCGCGGTGAAGATCGGCTTCAGGGTCGGCACGGAACGACTGAGCCGCTTCGTCGGACTCTACGGCTTCGGCAGCCAGGTGTCGCCCGATTTCCCGTCCGAGAACGCCGGCATCGTCTGGAGCCCGGAGAAGTGGACCGAGAGCGCGCTCGCCTCGGTGTCGATGGGCTATCAAATCGCCGTCACGCCGCTGCAGATGGTCGCCGCGGTCGGCGCCGTCGCCAACGGCGGCCAGTACGTCGAGCCGCGCGTGGTGCGCGCGGTGTACCGCAACGGCGTCCGCTACCAGGCAACGCCGAAAGTCGTCCGGAGGGCCATCAGCCCCGACACCGCGTCGGCCCTGACCTCGATCATGGAAGAGGTCGTCACCGACGGCACCGCGAAACGCGCGCGTATCGACGGCTTCTCCGTCGCCGGCAAGACCGGCACGGCGCAGAAACTGATCGACGGCCAGTACTCCCATGCCGATCACTATGCGTCGTTTGTCGGCTTCGTGCCGTCGCGCGACCCGGCGCTCGCGATCGTGGTCGTCATCGATTCGGCGAAGGGCCCGAACGGCGATCACGGCGGCACCGTCGCGGCGCCGATCTTCAAGAACATCGCGGAGCCGGCGCTCCGGTATCTCGGAATCCCGTCGACCATCAACCCGCCGTCGGCCGTACTCGTCGCCCGCGGCGAGCTCTCGGCTACCACTCCGACCGCCGTCGTCAACCGCGACGCACCCGTCATCAGCCTGATCGCCGAAGGACCGCCTGGCACCGTGCCCGACGTCCGAGGTCTCAGCGCCCGCGAAGCGGTCAGAAAGCTCGTCACGCTCGGGCTGAACGCGCACGTCGCCGGCGACGGCATCGTCGTGTCGCAGTCGCCAGAGGCGGGCTCGCCGCTCGACCCCGCCACCACCTGCCGTCTGGTGCTTCAACGATCGCCCCGGGTCCCGGCGCCGGCGGAACACCCATGACCTGGTCAGAGCTGCACGGCGTCCTCCGCGGCCGCGGTCTCATCCGCGCTGACGATGGGCTGCGGGCCGACGCGGCCGTGGGTGCTGTGACCGGCGTGTCGTACGACTCTCGGACGGTGACGGCCGGACAGGTGTTCGTGGCGCTTCGCGGCCAGCACGCCGACGGCACGGCGTTCGCCCGTCAGGCGATTGAGCGCGGCGCCGCCGCGATCGTCTCCGAACAGCCCGCACCGGAAGGCGTCCGTGTGCCGTGGGCGATGGTCGAAGACGCCCGACTCGCGCTCGCCGTGATCGCCACCACGTTCTACCGCGATCCCAGTCGGGAGATGCAGGTGATCGGGATCACCGGCACGAACGGCAAAACCACGACGGCGTATCTCGTCGCGTCGATTTTCGAGGCGGCAGGCATCCGGTGCGGCCTGCTCGGCACGGTGGCCTACCGCATCGGCGACGTCGTCCACGAAGCGACGCGCACGACGCCGGAGGCACCGGACGTCCAGGCGCTGCTTCGTCAGATGGTCGACGAGGGCTGCGGCGCGTGCGCGATGGAAGTGTCTTCGCACGCGCTGTCGCTGCGACGCGTGGATGGGATGACGTTTGCGGCGGGAGTGTTCACGAACCTGACACGCGACCATCTCGATTTCCACGCGGACATGGACGAGTACTTTCGCGCCAAGCGTCGATTGTTCGAGATGCTGCCGAGAGACGCACCCAGCCTGCTGAACCTCGACGATCCGCGCGGCAGCGCGCTCATCGACGCGGGCGGGCGGCCGGTCACCTACGCCATCGGCCGCGCCGCCGACATCACCCCGGGTCCGCTGTCGTTTTCGCTCGACGGGCTGACGTTCGACGTCCGAACGCCTCGCGGCACGCTGCACGTGCGTTCGACGCTGGTCGGACGCCCGAATGTCTACAACATCCTTGCCGCGGTCTCGACGGCCACTGCGCTCGATCTGCCCTTCGACGCGATCGAACGCGGGGTGCAGGCGCTGGCCGGCGTGCCGGGCCGTTTCGAGATGGTCTCTGGCAAGAAAGACGAAGTCACGGTGGTCGTCGATTACGCCCATACCGACGATGCGCTGCGCAATCTGCTCGAAACGGCGCGGCCGCTCGCAGCTGGGCGGCTGATCACCGTGTTCGGGTGCGGCGGCGATCGCGATCGGACGAAGCGGCCGCTGATGGGCGCGGTCGCGGGTCGTCTGAGCGATCTGATCGTCATCACCTCGGACAACCCGCGAAGCGAGGATCCGAACCGGATCATCGAGGAGATTCAGCGCGGCATCACCGCCGACACGAGGAAGGACGCCGGGCAACGGCTGTTGACCATCGTCGATCGCGGTGCGGCGATCGCCAAGGCGATCGAGCTGGCGCGGCCGGGCGATCTGGTGCTGGTCGCCGGCAAGGGGCACGAGAAGTATCAGGTGATTGGCGATCGCGTGCTGCCGTTCGACGACGTGGCGGTGGCGCGCGAGGCGCTGTCGCGTCGGCGGACGAATTCAGGCGTCGTATGACGTCGGGTCCTGAAGGACCCGCCCTCCGGCTGACGGCTCGGTGGGTCGCCGGAGCGATGGGCGCGGCGTTGGTTGCAGGAGATCCGTCGCAGGAATTCCACGGCGTGTCGATCGATACACGCACGCTGGCGGCCGGCGACCTGTTCATCGCGATTCGCGGCGAGCGGTTCGACGGTGCGGAATTCGCAGAGGCGGCGATCGGGAAGGGAGCGGCCGGCGTGGTCGTTCCCCGCAGTTGGAGCGCGACCCTTCGACGAGGCTCAGGGTCGCCCCGAGCAGGGTCGAGGGGCGAAGGCTTCAGCCGCGCGCGTCGTCCTCGAAGTCGACGACCCGACCCTCGCGCTGCAGGCGCTGGGACACGCGGTTCGTCGTGAATCGGGAACGAAGGTCGTGGCCATCACCGGCAGCGCCGGCAAGACCACGACGAAGGAAGTGACGGCTGAGTTGCTCGCGACGCGGTATCGCGTCGTGCGCAATCGCGGGAATCTGAACAATCACATCGGGTTGCCGCTGTCGCTCGTGGAGCTGAGGCAGCGGCCGGAGATCGCCGTCGTCGAGCTGGGCATGAATCATCCCGGGGAAATCAGCACGCTGGTGCGCGTCGCTGAACCTGATGTACGGGTGTGGACGAACGTCGGCGAGGCCCATCTCGGGTTTTTCGCGTCGCTCGACGCCATCGCGGACGCCAAAGCGGAAATCTTCGAGGCGGCGTCACCCGACGCCGTGCTGGTGGCCAACGCCGACGACGATCGCATCGTCTCGCGCCTGCCGTCGTTTGCCGGCCGCGTCGTCAGCTTCGGGATCGATCGCCACGCGGACGTGCGTGCCTCTGAGATTGTCGATCGCGGGATCGACGGCACCAGCGCCCGCATCACGACCGCCCGAGGTACCGTCGAAATGGTGACGCCGCTGGTCGGGCGCGGCAACCTCGCAAACATCCTGGCGGCAACGGCCGTGGCCGAAGAGTTCGGCATCACGCTCGAAACGATCGCGGAGCTTGCCGCGACCCTTCGGCCGGCGGCCCACCGCGGCGAGATCGTGCGGCTTCGAAGCGGCATCACGATCATCGACGACAGCTACAACGCCAACCCCACCGCGACGAGACGCGCGATCGAGGTGCTGACCCGCAGCGCGTCGGGTGGCCGGCGAATCGCCGTGCTCGGCGAAATGCTGGAGCTGGGCGATCGCGCCTCGGAGCTGCACGCCGCTGTCGGTCGCGCGGCTGCCGCCGCGAAGGTCGATGTGCTGCTCGCCGTCGGCGGCGCGCCGGCTGCCGCGCTGGCGGATGCGGCGGTCGCGGCCGGACTGTCGAAGGACGCCGTGCAGTCATTTCGCGACCAGCGCCGAGGCGGCGGAGGCGGCGGTGGCGACGACGAAGCCCGGCGATCTGGTCCTCGTGAAGGGCTCTCGCGGCGTGCGCACCGATCTCGTGGTCGATCGGCTGAAAGCGGAGCGGGGCTGATGCTGTTCCACCTGCTCTATCCGTTCCACACGCAGTTCTCCGTGCTGAACGTGACGCGGTACATCACGTTTCGCACCGCCGCCGCGAGTTTGTCGGCGCTGGCCATCAGTCTCCTGCTCGGGCCGTGGATGGTCCGCAAGCTTCGCGAGTTCCAGATCGGCCAGGTGATTCGCCAGGAGGGTCCGCAGAGCCACCGCGCCAAGTCGGGCACGCCGACGATGGGCGGTCTGCTGATTCTGACGGCGGCGCTGGTGCCGACCCTGTTGTGGGCGGATCTGACGAACGCCTACGTCTGGATCGCCGTCCTCACCACGGCGGCGTTCGGCGCCATCGGATTTGCGGACGACTACCTGAAGATCGTGCGGCGATCGCACCACGGGCTGCGGCCTCGTTACAAGCTCGGTTTCCAGGTGCTGGCCGGCCTTGCGGTCGGCGTCGTCCTCATGGTCCTCGCGAACAGCACGCAGTACAACACGCGGCTGGTGTTTCCGTTCTTCAAGCGCGTCATCCCCGATCTTGGCCTGTTGTACGTGCCCTTTGCCGCGTTCGTTCTCACGGCCGAATCGAACGCCGTGAATCTGACGGATGGACTCGACGGGCTGGCGATCAGCATCTTTGCGATCGCGGCCGCGGCGTATACCGCGCTGTCGTACGTCGTGGGCAACCGCCTGCTGGCGGAATACCTGCTGCTCACGCACTTTTCGGGTGCAGGCGAGCTCACCGTGTTCTGCGGATCGCTGGTGGGGGCGTCGCTGGGATTCCTCTGGTACAACTCGTATCCCGCCGAAATCTTCATGGGCGACGTGGGCTCGCTGGCGCTGGGCGCGGCGCTGGGTACCGTCGCCATCCTCATCAAGCAGGAACTGCTGCTCGTGATCGTTGGCGGCGTGTTCGTCCTCGAGGCGCTGTCGGTCGTGATTCAGGTGGCGTCCTTCAAGATGACCGGCAAACGCGTCTTCAAGATGGCGCCGCTCCACCATCACTTCGAGCTGATCGGCTGGAGCGAACCCAAGGTGATCACGCGCTTCGTCATCGTGTCGATCATCTTTGCCTTGTTCAGTTTGACGACGTTGAAGCTCAGATGACGTTCGACGTGAAGGGAAAACGCGTGACCGTCGCGGGAGCGGCGAGAAGCGGACTGGCGGCCGCCGAACTGCTGGCGCGCCGCGGCGCCGACGTCACGCTGTCGGAATCGCGCACCGACGTGGCCGAAGGCGAAAGGCTTCGAAGTCTGGGCGTACGGCTCGAGCTCGGCGGACACCTGCCCGACACGTTCGCTCGCGCCGATCTCGTCGTGTTGAGTCCGGGCGTACCGCCCGACCAGCCCGCGATTCAAGCGGCCCGCGATCGCGGCATCCCTGTGATCGCCGAGATCGAGCTGGCGTCACGCTGGCTGAAGGGACGCGTGATCGCGATCACGGGCACCAAGGGGAAATCCACGACGACGGCGTTGACGGGGCGGATGCTCGAAGCGGCGGGCTTCAAGGTCACGGTGGGCGGCAACATCGGTGCGCCCCTGAGCGCCCAGGTCGCCGACTCGACGCCGGACAGCTTTCACGTCGTCGAGACCAGCAGCTTTCAGCTGGAGCAGATCGAGACGTTCCATCCCTGGATCGCCGTGATGCTGAACTTTTCGCCGGACCACCTCGATCGCCACCCGAGCGTCGAGGCGTATGCGGCGGCGAAGGCGCGGATCTTCGAGAAACAGAACGCCACGGACTGGGCCGTGGTCAACGCGGACGATCCCGGCGTGCTGGCGATGGCGCGGCGCGGCCGCGCGCAGCTGCGGCTGTTCTCGCCGCAGACGCCGCTCGAGGAAGGGACGGTCGTCGAACAGGGCTGGATCGTCGATCGGAGGCTCGATCGCGCGGAGCGGCTCGTACCGCTCAGCTCGATCCATCTGCTCGGGCCGCATCTGGTCAACGACGTCATGGCAGCGGCGACGGTCGGTGCGCTGGCCGGCGCGGCGCCGGCGGCGATGACCGCGGCCGTGGACGCCTTCCGCGGACTCGAGCACGCGATGGAGCTTGTGGCGGATGTTGGCGGCGTGCGTTTCGTGAACGACTCGAAGGCCACCAACGTCGAGTCGGCGCTTCGTTCGATTGAGAGTTTCGAGCACGGCCTGGTGCCGATCCTCGGCGGCCGCTTCAAGGGCGGCGATTTGTCGCTGCTGCGCGAGCCGTTGAAGCAGCGCGGCAAGGCGGTCATCGCGATCGGCGAGGCGAAACCGCTCGTGCGGGAGGCGCTGGAGGGCGCGATTCCGGTCTACGAGGCGGATGCGTTCAGCGATGCGGTGGCCCGTGCGTACGCGCTCGCGCAGCCGTCGGGCGTCGTGCTTCTGGCGCCGGCGTGCGCCAGCTTCGACATGTTTCGGGATTACGCGGATCGCGGGAGGCAGTTCAAGGACGAGGTGAAGAAGCTGACAGCCGAAAGGTGAAAGCCGAAAGCCGAGAGCTGATAGCCGAGAGCGTGGCTATCAGCTATCAGCCGTCAGCTGTGAACGCTGTGAGCTGTGAGCTGTCATCAGTCGGTTGACGCGGTGGAGGATTGGCTGCTGGGAACCCAGGCTGCCCCGGCCTGGGAAGCTGGTGCCTCTGCCCGTCGCCGACTGATGACTGCTGACCGCTTATGGCGATCGTAATTCGAGTTCCAGCACTGTTTTCGGAGGAAGTCGAGCCCGGCTTTAGAGGACATGGCCAGAAAACTGAAATCTGACAGGGTGCTGTTCCTCGCCACCATCCTGCTGGTGGGCGTCAGCATCGTCATGGTGTACAGCGCGTCCGCGCCGGTCGCGCTCGAGCGCTACGGCCGCGCGTCGCGATTCTTGTTCACGCAAGGCATGTGGACGCTGCTCGGCATCGCGATGCTCTACATCGTGATGCGGGTGGACTACCGGGTCTACAAAGAGTCGGCGTTCATCTGGACGGGACTCGGCTTCGTGGCGCTCGCGCTCGTTGCCGTGTATTTCCGGGCGCCGGTCAACGGCGCGCGCCGGTGGCTGGGCGTCGGCGGCATCGGCATACAGCCGTCGGAGCTCGCGAAGCTCACTGCCATCTTCTTCATCGCCGCGCATCTCGAGCGCCGCTGGCATCGCATCGACGAACCGGCCTATGCCCTCTTGCCGGTCGCCATCGTCGTCCTCGGGCTGGTGGGGTTGATCCTTCCGGAACCCGACTTCGGCACGTCGATGTCGCTGGTGCTGATTGCCGCCGTGATGGTGTTCGCCGCCGGGCTGAACTATCGCTATCTCGTCGGCGTCATGCTCGCTGTCGCTCCCTGTTCTGTACGTCATCGTCATGGGATCGGCGTACCGGCGCCGCCGGACGCTGGCGTTCCTCAATCCCTGGGACGACCCGCTGGGCGACGGCTTTCAGATCATCCAGTCGCTGATTGCGGTCGGCACGGGCGGCGTGACCGGCAAGGGACTGATGAACGGCGTCCAGAAGCTGTTCTACCTGCCGGAGCCGCACACCGATTTCATCTACTCGGTGATCTCCGAGGAGCTCGGGCTGGTCGGCGCCACCGCCGTGCTCGCCTGCTTCTGCGTGATTACCTGGCGTGGCCTGCGCGTCGCTCTCCGCGCGCCCGATTCGTTCGGCGCGTTTCTCGCGCTCGGGCTGACGACGATGGTGGCGGTCCAGGCGCTCGTCAACATCAGCGTGGTTCTGGGAATGATGCCGACCAAGGGCATCCCGCTGCCGTTTGTGAGCGCGGGCGGGTCGTCGTTGCTGATCAATCTCGTGGGCATGGGGATTCTGTTGAACGTCTCGCAGCACGCGACGTCGTCCGAGGCATGAGTGGCGGTTCGTGTCGTGATCGCCGGCGGAGGCACGGGCGGTCACCTGTATCCGGGGATTGCGGTCGCGCACGAGCTGCGATCGCGCCGGCCCGACGTGGAAGTCACGTTCGCCGGCACGGCGCGGGGCATCGAAGCGCGAGTGATCCCGCGGGAAGGGTTCGAGTTGGATCTGCTCCGAAGCAGCGGACTGAAAGGCAAGTCGATCGCCGATCGCGCGCGTGGGGCGGCGCTCATCCCGCTCGGCCTCGCCGACGCGTGGCGCATCGTGTCGAAGCGGCGCCCGGATCTGGTGATCGGCGTCGGCGGCTACAGCTCCGGCCCGGTCGTGATGGTGGCCGCCTTTCGCGGCGTGCCCACGATGCTGCTGGAGCAGAACGCGGTGCCGGGATTGACCAATCGGTGGCTCGGTCGTGTGGTGAAAGCGGCGGCGGTGACGTTCGACTCGACGCAGGCGTTTTTCGGATCGAAAGCGTTCGTCAGCGGTAACCCGGTCCGGCCGGAGTTCTTCGCGACGACCGGACCCCAACAGGAGTCGGGGGTCGATGACCAGACGTCCGTCACACGGGTCCTAGTCTTTGGCGGCTCTCAGGGCGCGCACGCGATCAACATGGCCATGGTGGAGGCAGCGCCGCGGTTGGCGGCCGGCGGTCCGGTTCTTCATCTCGTCCACCAGACGGGAGAACGAGATGTGGAGATGGTGCGCGCCGCCTACCGGCAGGCGCGGCTTCCGGCCGACGTCGAGCCGTTCCTCTACGACATGGGACGGCAACTCGGACAAGCGGACCTGATCGTCTGTCGCGCGGGCGCGACGACGCTGGCGGAAATCGCCGCGGCGGGGAAGCCGGCGATTCTGATCCCGCTGCCGACGGCGACCGACGATCACCAGCGCAAGAACGCGGAAGCGCTGGGGAACGCCGGCGCTTCGGAGGTGCTGTTGCAGAAGGACGCGACGGGACCGGTGCTGGCGGATCGGATTCAGGCGCTCGCCGCGGATCGTCATCGGCGGCGACGGATGGCCGCGGCGGCGCGGACGTTCGCGAAGCCGGACGCGGCGAGGGTGATCGTCGATCGCGCGCTCGCTCTCATGACGCGCGAGCGGTGACGTGCTAGGGAAAACCCGGCACGTCCATTTCGTCGGCATTGGTGGCATCGGCATGAGCGGCATCGCCGAGCTGCTCGCGAACCTGGGCTACGTGGTCAGCGGGACCGACGAGAAGCGGTCGGCGGTCACCGAGCGGCTGGCAACGCTGGGGATTCGGTTGGCGTACGGGCACGACGCCGCGCATGTCGGCGACGCCGACGTCGTGGTGGTGTCATCGGCGGTGAAGACCACGAACCCTGAGGTGCGCGAGGCGGCGCGGCGTCAGGTGCCGGTGATTCCGCGGGCCGAAATGCTCGCCGAGCTGATGCGCCTGAAGACGGCGATCGCGGTCGCCGGGGCGCACGGCAAGACGACGACGACGTCGATGATCGCGCTCGTGCTCGAACGGGCCGGTCTCGATCCGACGGCGGTGATTGGCGGTCGACTGAGCGCGTTCGGCAGCAATGCGCGGCTCGGCCGCGGCGAGCTGATGGTGGCCGAGGCCGACGAAAGCGACCGATCGTTCTTGAAACTGTTTCCGACGATTGCGGTGATTACGAACATCGACCACGAACACCTCGAGAATTACGGCGGGTTCGACGACCTCCAGCAGGCGTTCGTCGACTTCGCCAACAAAGTGCCGTTCTACGGCGCGGTTGTCGCTTGCCTCGACGATCCGAACCTGGCGAGGGTCGTGCCGAGGATGACGCGGCGAGTGAAGACGTACGGCCTCGCGTCCCCGGCGGCCGACGTGACTGCCTCGGACGTCCAGCTGGCGCCGTTCAGCGCGAGCGCGTCGATCAAGGGCGAGGGACGGCTGACGCTCCAGGTGCCGGGCCGGCACAACCTGCAGAATGCGCTCGCGGTCGTCGCGGTCGGTCGAGAGCTGGGCCTCACGTTCGAGCAAGTCGCCACCGGTCTGCGCGACTTCCGCGGCGCCGAACGGCGATTCGAGGTACGCGGCGAGCCCAGGGGCATTCTGGTCGTGGACGATTACGGCCATCACCCGACCGAGATCGCGGCGGTGATCGCCGCGGCGAAGACGTTGAACCGCCGGATTGTCGTCGCGTTTCAGCCGCACCGCTTCACGCGCACGAGCGCGCTCATGGCCCAGTTCGGGCCGGCGCTGGCCGGCGCCGATCACATCGTCCTGACCGACATCTATTCCGCCGGCGAGGAGCGAATCGACGGCGTCACGCTCGACGCGCTGGCGGCGGCGGTCCGTCGATCGGTGACCGTGCCGGTCGAGACCGCGCCGGCACTGGACGATGTCGTCGCGTCGGTTGTGCGGGCGGCGCGGCCCGGCGACGTCGTCGTCACGCTGGGCGCGGGATCGATCGGCAGCCTGCCGGATCGCCTGGTGGAGGCGCTCGCGTGAGCGCGGTGGCGGCCCCCGCCGATCGCCGTTTCAGGCGTGCGCATGTCAAGCCGGCGCGCCGAAAACGGACGTGGCGCGCGCTGGCGTGGCCGGCGATTCGCTACGGCCTGGTGGCCGCGGTCGCGAGCCTGGCGGTCTATCGCGGCGTGCAGGTGTCGGCGAACGCCCACCTGCTGGAAGTGAACCGCATCGTCGTCCACGGCAACGAACGGCTGTCGAAAGGCGAAGTGCTGGCCGTTCTGAGCGGGCTGCGCGGCGAAAGCCTGTTGTGGACCGACCTCGATGCGTGGCGCCGGCGGTTGCTGTCATCGCCGTGGGTGCGCGACGCGGCGCTTCGGCGTTCGCTGCCCGCGACTGTGGACGTCGTCGTCTCGGAGCGGCAGCCGATCGGCATCGGCCGGATCAACGGCGGCGACATGTATCTGGTGGACGAACGTGGCGTGATCATCGATCAGTACGGCCCGCAATACGCCGATCTCGATCTGCCGATCATCGACGGCCTCGCCGCCGTCAACCAGGACGGATCGCTCACCGACGAGCGTCGCGCCGACCTGGCGGCGCGCCTGATGACGGCGCTGCGGGCGAAGCCGCAGGTGGCGCGGCGCGTGTCGCAGATCGACGTGGCGGATCTTCACAACGCGGCAGTGATTCTGACCGGCGATCCGGCGGTGATTCAGCTTGGCGAGGACCAGTTTCTGCCGCGGCTGCAGGGCTACCTCGAGCTCGCGTCGGCGCTGCGGGAGCGTGTCGCCGACATCGACTACGTGGACCTGCGATTCGACGATCGCATCTACGTCCGCCCCGCCTCCGCGCCTTCGGCGCTTCGGCGAGGCAAGCCCGCTGAGGCGGCTTCGGCGCATCGGCGAGGCAAGTCCGCTGAGGAGGCTTCAGGGGCTCGGCGAGGCAACCCCGCTGCGGCGGGCAAAACGCAGGAACGCTCGAAGCGGAAGTGATGGCCGAGACGTCGACGTTCAACCGGAGGGTGAGTGGCGCGTAAAGAGCGGTACGTGGTCGGTCTGGACGTCGGGACGTCGAAGGTGACCGCCGTGGTCGGCGAGCGGCTCGACCGCGACGAAATCGACGTCGTCGGCCTGGGCGCGGCCGAGTCGCGCGGGATCCGTCGAGGCGTCGTCGTGAACCTCGAGGCGGCGGTCGATTCGATCAAGAAGGCGATCGAGGAAGCCGAGCTGATGGCCGGCGTCGAGATCGACTCGCGTCCACCTCGCGCTGTCCGGTCCCCACATCAAGGGGTTCAACAGCCGCGGGGTGATCGCGGTTGCCGGCAAGAACCGCGAGATCAGCCGCGAGGACGTGCGGCGCGCCATCGACGCGGCGAAGGCGGTGTCGCTGCCGACCGGCCGCGAGATTCTGCACGTGCTGCCGCAGGACTTCGTCGTCGACGAGCAGGACGGCATCGGCGCGCCGCTCGGAATGGTCGGCGCACGACTCGAAGTCAACGTGCACATCATCACCGGCAGCCAGACATCCACGCAGAACATCGTCGCCTGCGTGAATCGGGCGGGGGTCGCGGTGGCCGAGACCGTAGTCGAGCAGCTGGCGGCGAGCGAGTCGGTGTTGACCGAGGACGAGAAGGAGCTCGGCGTTGCGCTCGTGGACATCGGTGGCGGCACGACGGACATCGCGATCTACGAGCGGGGCAGCCTCTGGCATACCGCGGTGATCGGCGTCGGCGGCGATCACTTCACCAACGACATCGCCGTCGGGCTGCGGACGCCGGTGCCCGACGCGGAAAAGATCAAGCGCAAGTGCGGGTGTGCGCTGTCGGGCATGGTGGACGAGGACGAAACGATGGAGGTCGCCAGCGTCGGCGGCCGCAAGCCGCGCGTCATGGCGCGGCGCATCCTCTCCGAAATCCTCCAGCCGCGCGCCGAGGAGATTTTCCACCTGGTGTGGGACGAGATTCGCCGGGCCGGCTACGAGAAGAGCCTGAATTCGGGCATCGTCCTGACCGGCGGCGGCGCGATTCTCGACGGCATGCCGGAAATCGCGGAACAGATCTTCGACCTGCCGATCCGCCGCGGCTGTCCGGTCGGCGTCGGCGGCCTCGCGGATCACGTGAACAGCCCGACGTTTGCCACCGGCGTCGGACTGGTGCTCTACGGCTGTCGCAATGCGGTGGGCGATCTCGGGCGCGCGCCGGTGGGCGCCGGCGCGTTCGTGCGTGCGGCCGGACGGCTGCGTGGGTTGTTCAAGGAATTCTTCTGAGACACAGGAGTCACGATGGCTGATTACATGGACGACGACATCCTGCCGATGAAGCGGTTGCGGCTCCGGCTCGAAGAGGAGATGAGCGCGGGCGCGCGCATCAAAGTGATCGGCATCGGCGGCGGCGGCAGCAATGCCGTCAACCGCATGGTGCAGGCGGGGTTCGAGGGCGTCGAGTTCATCGTCGCCAACACCGACCTGCAGGCGCTGCGCACGAATGCGGCGCCGGTCAAGCTGCAGATCGGCAGCAAGCTGACCAAGGGCCTGGGCGCCGGCGCGGACCCGAACGTCGGCCGCCAGGCGGCGCTCGAGGACACCGAGAAGATCATTCAGGCGCTCGACGGCGCCGACATGATCTTCGTGACCACCGGCCTCGGCGGCGGCACCGGCACCGGTGCGGCGCCGGTCGTCTGCAGCCTGGCCAGCGAGCTTGGCGCGCTCACCGTCGCGGTGGTGACCAAGCCGTTCAAGTTCGAAGGCAAGAAGCGTCAGATTCAGGCGGAGAAGGGGCTGGAGGCGCTGCGCGACAGCGTCGACACGATCATCACGATTCCCAACGAGCGGCTGCTGACGATCATCGATCGCACGACGCCGCTGACCGATGCGTTCTGCACGGCGGACGACGTGCTGAGGCAGGCGATTCAGGGCATCTCCGATCTGATTCTCGTGCCGGGACTGATCAACCTCGACTTCGCGGACGTCAAAACCATCATGGCCGGCATGGGGCTGGCGATGATGGGCACCGGCGTGGCGGAAGGGCAGGACCGCGCGATTGAGGCCGCGCGGCGCGCGATTTCCAGCCCGCTGCTCGAAGGCGCATCGGTCAACGGCGCGCGCGGCGTCATCATCAACGTCACCGGCGGGCCCGACCTGTCGCTCGTGGAAGTGAACGAGGCGTCGTGCATCGTGCAGGAGGCCGCGGATGAAGACGCGAACATCATTTTCGGCGCCGTGGTCGATCCGGCGCTGAAGGGACGGGTGAAGATCACCGTCATCGCCACCGGCTTCGGCGCACAGATCGCGACGCGCCCGCTCAACTCCGGCGCGCACACACCGATCGACATGACGCCGTACACCGATCAGGCCCGCGTCCGCGCCGATGCCGCGGTCATCAGCGGCACGGCGATGGCCGCGCCGAGGCTGTCGATCAACCGGCGGCCGCTCTTCGACCTGCCGCTCGGCGCCGGGGGCGGTTCGGCGTCCGCGCCGGTGTCGCAGGCCATCCAGCTGGACGAAGCGCTGCCGTCGGACATGAAGAAGCCCGACGTGGAACCTGACTTCGAGCTGCCATCGACGTTCGACGTCCCGGCGTTCCTGCGGCGGCAGGAAGGCTGAGCTCGACTTCTCGCTCCCCGACGACGCTCATCCGGCGCGGCCTGCCGCGCCGAAGCTCGAAGAGTCCGATCGAGCGAAGGCGGGCGTTCCCGATGGTAAAGTAGATAGATCCACGGCATTCGGGAACGCCGACGTCTGAGCGTCAAGGGCCGCTCACCACCTGGCCATGAAGTCCTGGGCACAACGCGAACGCGCACTGGCAATCCTCGCGAAAGAAGTCGGGTACGTAAAGAAGCCGCACGGCGACCGGCTGCGTGTCGCCCTTGCCTTCCCGAACACCTACTGGGTCGGCATGTCGAACCTCGGGTTCCAGACGGTCTACCGCCTCTTCAACCGCGAAGACGACATCGTCTGCGAACGGTTCTTCCTGCCGCCCAAGACGGAACTGGCGGAGTTGTCCGCCGCCAAAGCGCCGTTGCTGACCCTCGAATCGCAGACGCCGGTCGGCGACTTCGACGTGGTCGCGTTCTCGGTGTCGTTCGAGTGGGATTACGTCAACGTCCTGACGCTGCTTCGGCTCGCCGGCATTCCGGCGCGGGCGGACGCTCGAAACACGCGACATCCGCTCGTCGTCATCGGCGGCGCGGTGACGTTCGTGAACCCGGAACCGCTGGCGCCGTTTGCCGACGTCATTGCCGCCGGCGAAGGCGAGGCGCTCATCCCCGGTTTGCGCCGATCGTTTGCCGCCGCCTCGAGCCGGGCCGATCTCCTTCGACACCTCGCGCTCGAGCGCGGGTTCTACGTGCCGTCGTTCTACGAGCCGCAGTATCGTGCCGGCGCGGTCGCGCAGCCCTCCGCGTCCGGCACCTTGGCCGGCTACACCGTTGACGCGACCGCCGGCGCGCCGCTGCCAGTTCGTAAGGCCGCGTTGCGGACCACCGAGGCCGTCGATCCGCCGTCGACAGGGATCTTCACGCCCGACACCGAGTTCGGATCCCGATTCCTCATCGAAGTGGTCCGCGGCTGCGCGAACCTGTGCCGCTTCTGTTGGGCGGGCTACAACTACCTGCCGGTGCGCGCCTTTCCCGCCGACCGGATCCTGCAGTTGGCCGAAGCCGCCCGCGTGCACTCCAGCCGCGTCGGCCTGGTGTCGATTGCGCTCTGCGACCATCCCGAAATCGACCGGATCCTCGCTCGCCTCCTCGAAATGGGCTACGCGATCAGCCCCGCGTCGCTCCGCCTCGACGACCTGACCGAATCGATCGTCCGGGTGCTCTACCAGAGCGGCGAGCGGACGATTACGATTGCGCCGGAAACCGGATCCGACCGGCTGCGCCGCGTGATCAACAAGACCGTCACCAACGATGAGATTCTCGACCGCGCCGACCTCATTTTCGCGAGCGGGATCGAGAACCTGAAGCTCTACTACATGATCGGGCTCCCCACCGAGACCGACGAGGACCTGGTGGCGATTCGTGATCTGACGCTGCAGATTCGCGAGCGGATGCTGAAGCACGCACGCCGCAAAGGCCAGATCGGCCGGATCGTGGGAAGCGTGAATCCGCTGATTCCGAAGCCCGGCACCGCATACCAGTGGCTCCCGATGGAAGAGCCGTCGATGGTGGAGCGCAAGATCAAACGGCTGCGCAGCCTGATGTCCGACATCGACAACGTCTACTTCAACATCAAGTCCGAACGGCACTCGTACTATCAGGCGCTGCTGTCGCTCGGCGACCGCCGCGTCGCCGCCGTCATCGAAGCCGCCGAGCGCAATGGCCAGAACTGGCGCGCCGCGGTCGCGGAAGCCGGGATCGACGGCGATTTCTACATCTTCCGCGACCGGACCGGCGATGCGATGCTGCCCTGGGACATCATCGACGGCGGCATGAAGTCGGCCTTTTTCCAGTCGGAGTTCGAGAAAGGACTCCGCGAGGAGTGGACGCTGCCGCCGAAGCGGGCCCAGGAAAACGCCAAGCTGCTTCCGGTCATCCAATAGCCGGATCTGGTAACCTAGTAAGCCGGATCTGGAATTGAGTGATTGGGTAATTGGGTAAGTGATTGGTAATTGAAAGAGCGGCAATTACTCGATTACGCAATTCTCCAATTACCAGATTCAGCTCGCTATTGCGGCGCGTTCTTCGTACTCCGCGAACGCCTCGAGGATCAGCTCGCGCAGCTTGTTCTGCGCCGTCACGTCGGTGAGCGGCCGCAGCAGCGCGAAACTGCGCCGATCGCCGTTGACGACGTAGGAGCGGGCCGGGAAGGTGACGTTTCTCCCGTTGCCGTCTCGCCGCTCCCAGACGGAGAATCCCATCAGCTTCAAACCCTCGAGGGGGCCGTCGCCGTGGCCGAAGTGGAGTTCCGCTTCGGCCAGCTTGCCGGCCGGGTTGCCCTTGTCGTTCGGCGTAATCTTGATCGTCACGACTCACACTCCTTCAGCCGCCCGCATCGGGCGGCTCGTCGTAGCAGGCGCGAGAGACGTCATCAAGATCGAGGCCGAAGGCGCACGCGCCGGAGCGTCGGTGTAAGTCGCGGAATCCACACGTGTTCTTCGCGTGCAGTTCGCTCGCGGTCTCGTCGGGCGGAGTCAGCAGGCAGGAATTGACGCCGAAGGTTTCCCGCCTTCGCGCGGTCCACGCTTCGCTGCCGCGCTTCCGCCTTCGCGCGATCCACGCTGCTCCGCGCTTCGGCGGACAAGTCGGCGGACAAGTTACTCGCCGAGGATCAGGACCTGCGCGAGCGCCAATTCATCGGAATGCGTGATGGTGAGCAGCGTCGACCGGCCGCCGATGGCGGTAAACCGCCGTGCGGCGCCGCCATGCAACTGGAGTTGCGGCGGACCGCCGCGCCGTACCACCTCGACATCGCGCCAGAGCACGCCCTGCGAATGTCCGGTGCCGAGCGCCTTCATGGCCGCCTCTTTCGCGGCAAACCGTCCAGCGAGGTGGATCGCCGGCACGCGGCGACGCATCGCGTACGCGACCTCGCCCTCGGTGAAGATGCGGCGGAGAAAGCGGTCGCCGTAACGCTCGATGGTGTCGGCGATCCGGCTGATGTCGGTGGCGTCCAGACCGAGACCGATGATGTTTGGCATGATCAGGGTAGATGATGCGACCACAGCCTAACGATGGCTTCGTATGGGTGCAAGCGGCCGGAGGACCCGCGCTGGTCTGCGGGCCGCTGCGGCCCCTGGCCGATCACCTCTTTACGACGCGCGAGTGGGCGCTCGGTTCCGGAGCCGGGAGCGACGACGAATGGGCGCCCGTGGCGGCGTCGCTGGGCGTCGACCTCGACCACCTGGTGCGGCTTCGTCAGGTTCATGGCGCGGCGGTCGTGGTCCACCGCGCCGGCGATGGCCTCCCTTCTGGCACGCGTCCCGAGGCGGACATCGTCCTTTCGAACGATCCACTCGTCGCGATCGCGATCCAGACGGCCGATTGCGTACCGCTCCTGCTCGCGGATGCCCGGAGCGGCGCGGTCGCCGCCGCCCACGCCGGCTGGCGCGGATTAGCCGCGGGTGTGCCGGCAGCTGCGGTCAGCGCGCTCGCGCGCGCGTTCGATGCGCGCCCGGCGGATCTCGTCGCCGCCGTCGGGCCGTCCATTGCCGCGCCCTCGTACGAGGTCGGCCCCGATGTCGCCGAACGATTCACTGCCGCGGGCTTTGGCAGCGATCGGTTGGCGCGCTGGTTCAGCGATGGCGAGCGCGAGGGACGCTGGCAGTTCGATGGATTGCAGGCGGCGGCCGATCAGCTCGCCGCGGCGGGTGTTCCGGCCGGGCAGATCCACGGCGCCGGTCTGTGCACGGCGGCCTATCCCGCCCTTTTCTGTTCCTATCGCCGGGACGCGGCGGGCGCGGGGCGTATGGCGGCCGCCATCAGGTGTCGCCTGACGCGGTAGGGCTCAGCGAACACGCCAGAAATCGCCGGCGAGTCCGGCGTCGGCGAGCAAGCGTTCCATGGCCGCGGGCGTGCGCGGTGTCCAATCGTGGTCGAGCCGATCGGCGTACCAGGGGCCGGTCAGGCGCCAGACCTGCTCGAGCGGCACCACGGCACCGCGCGTCACCTGACGCTCGCCGCACCAGCGATCCACGTGCTCTTCAGACCTGAAGAGCAGAATCGTCGCTCAAGTAAAGGCGACGTTCTCCCAGAACCGTTTCGGCGGGACGGCGTAGTGAACGACCCCGTCACCGTGAACGCGGCCGTCGCGGACCGCCATCGTGATCTCCTGACCACAGTCCGCGCATTGCGTCCGGCATTCCCCGTCTCCGCCGACGAGCGACAGCACTCCCGCGGCATCCCACGCGCAGTTCGCCCAGTAGGTGCGGCCCGCAATCGCGACCGGATACGCCGTCGGCACCGCCGAAAACGGGTGCGCCATCCAGATGTTGACGGTGGCCGGCGCCAGCACGAGCGCTCGCAATTCGGCAAGGCGCTTCAGGGCGGACGTCACGGCATCGGGCGTTCGCTTGACCGCGGCGGCGATGGCCGCGAGGTCGGGCGCCTTCGTCGTCTTCACGAAGTGGTCGTAGACGAAGAGGCGGACCGCGCGTTCGAGCGAGCTGAAGGGATCGGCCTCAGAAGTCGGCGCCGGGGGATGGGGGCCAGGTGTCGACGCACCACGGGGCTTGGCGCTGCCTGTTCCTGCGGCGAGATCCATGGCTTCGTTCGCCAGCCGATCCGCGTGGGCATTCAGCGCGCGTCCGACGTGTTCGAAGGTGACGTGGCCGATCTCCAGCGCGAGCAGGCGTGCCATCGCGGACAGCGGCTGGAGTCCCGGGTTCTTGACCTTGTAATTGCCGAGCATCTGCTGGACGAGCAGCAGTGAATCCGATTTCACGCGCACATCGCGGTGCCCGTGACTCCTGGCCCACTCGAGGGCGGCGATGAGCGCCCGGTATTCAGCGACGTTGTTGGTCGCCGTGCCGATCGATTCGTGAAACTCCTCGACGAGCGTGCCGTCGGGCTGCTCGATCCGCACGCCGAAACCGGCCGGCCCCGGGTTGCCCCGGGCGCCGCCGTCGATGTACGCGACGATCATCGGCTTAGGGATTTTGCGCCGCGGCGGCGGGCGCCGCCACGAAGTAGAGGATCCGGTTGCAGCTGTCGCACTGGATGATCTCTTCGTTCCGGCGGACGTTGTTGAACACCTGCGGGCGCAGGCGGACGTGGCAGATCGTGCAGATGCCGTCGCGTGCCTCCGCGAGCGCGACGCCGTTGCGTCGTTTCGAGACGAGCTCGAAAATCGCCAGCGTCGGCTTGTCGAGCGCGGCGACGATGCCGGCGCGTTCGACGGCGATTCTGTTCGAGCGACGCCTGCAGTTCGGTGTGCTCGGCGGTCATGGCCTTGCGGTCGCCGTCCACGGCCTTCTGTTCGGCGGCGAGGTCGGCCTCGGCCTTCTTGACGGCGGCGGTCAGGTCGTCGGCCTCGAGCATGCGCTCGAGCATCCGGTCTTCGTGGGTCTTGATCTCGGCCTGCGCGTGGGCAATTTCTTTCTGGATCGCGTGGTACTCGACGTTCGTCTTCACCGCCATCGCCTGCTCGCGGTATTTCGACAGCCGGCCCTGGTGGACGGCGACTTCCTTGTCGATTTCTCGTCGGGCGGCCTGATTGGCGGTGAACTGTTCCTTGGCGTGGGTGACGCGCTGGCGGGCGGATTCGAGGCGGGTTTCGAGGCTCTTTTGCCGCTCCGGCTCGTCCGCCAGCCGCCGCCGCGCGGCATCGGCGGCGGAGTCCAGCCGTTGGAGCGCTATCAACCGTTCGAGATCCGAGTTCATCGAGTGCCTATTGTACATGCGGGCACTGCTGGCGACGGCAGCTCTCGGCTTTCGGTTTCAGCCGTCAGCTCTCGCTTCGGCTAGCAGCTCGCTCGCGCTGCGTCACGGCTGACAGCTAATAGCCGATAGCTGATAGCAGCAGCTGAAAGCTGCAGGCGTGGTGTTGCGTTACACTGCCATCGGGCCCATAGCTCAATGGTTAGAGCCGCCGGCTCATAATCGGCTGGTTCCAGGTTCGAATCCTGGTGGGCCCACCTTCGCTCATGACGGCTCCGAAGCAGCGTACTCGAACGCTTCGCGAGCTCGGATGGCAGGCCCGAAGCGTTCGCGACTGTAAGTGCTGGCTCAGCGATAGCTGCGCAGCGTCAGCCGAACTCGCCAATTCGCCATCTACGACGTTCTTCCTTCGAGAAACGCCCGCAGCTTGCGGCTCCGCGACGGATGTCGGAGCTTGCGCAGCGCCTTGGCCTCGATCTGCCGGATGCGCTCGCGGGTGACCGCGAAGCTCTGGCCGACCTCCTCGAGCGTGTGCTCGCTGCCGTCGCCGACGCCGAACCGCATCTTGATCACCTTCTCCTCGCGCGGCGTCAGCGTCTTCAGCACCGACTCGGTCTGCTCCTTGAGGTTCAGGTTGATCACCGCTTCGGCCGGCGACACGACCTGGCGATCCTCGATGAAGTCGCCAAGATGCGAATCTTCCTCCTCGCCGATCGGTGTTTCGAGCGAGATCGGTTCCTGCGCGATCTTGAGGACCTTGCGGACCTTCGACACCGGGATGTCCATCCGCTTGGCGATCTCTTCCGAGGTCGGCTCGCGTCCCAGCTCCTGAACGAGCGCGCGCGACGTGCGAATGAGCTTGTTGATCGTCTCGATCATGTGGACCGGAATGCGGATGGTCCGCGCCTGGTCGGCGATCGCACGGGTGATCGCCTGGCGGATCCACCAGGTCGCGTAGGTCGAGAACTTGTAGCCGCGCCGGTACTCGAACTTGTCGACCGCCTTCATCAGGCCGATGTTGCCTTCCTGGATGAGATCCAGGAACTGCAGGCCGCGGTTCGTGTACTTCTTCGCGATCGACACCACCAGCCGCAGGTTCGCCTCGACCAGCTCCTTCTTGGCCTGCTCGGCCTGGTACTCGCCGCGGAGGATGACGTCGAGCGTCCGCTTCAACTCGTCGGGCGACTGCTCGAGGCTGTCGGTCATCCCCTTGATCTTGGCCTTGAGATCCTTGATCTGGCGCTGGAAGTTCCTCTTGTCGTCTTCCTTCAGCCGCAGCTTCCGGTTCTTGGGATTGAGCGTCCGCTCGAACCCCTCGACCTCGCGCTGCTCGCGCTTGACCCGCTCGACGGCGTCCTTCATCTCGTCGATCAGCCGCCGCTTCACCGACTCGGTGAACTCGATCTTGCGGATGGCGTTCGACACGTCGATCAGCGCGCGCATGGCCGCCCAGCGGCAGCGGCGGTACTTCCGCTTGTCGCGGGTCGTGGCGCCCCTCGGCGTGGCCTGCAGCTTCTCGTCCAGCTTCTCGTAGATCGCGCGCGCCTTGCGGACCGCGTCGATCTGCTTCTGCACCTGCTTCGAGCGCTCGATGATGCGCTCGTCGGTGATCTCCTCGTCGTTGAAGATCACCAGCTCGCGGATCGTGCGCTCGCCGGCGTGCAGCTGGTCCCCGAGCTCGATCACCTTCTTGGAGATGAGCGGCGTGCGTGAGATCGACTTGATCACCGCGAGCTTGCCGCGCTCGATCCGGCGCGCGATCTCGACTTCGCCTTCGCGCGTCAGCAGCGGCACCGTCCCCATCTCGCGGAGGTACATGCGCACGGGATCGTTGGTCTTGTCGAGCGCGCCCGGCGTGAGATCGAGCTCGAGCTCCTCGGCGCCTTCCGCCGTCCGGTCGATCGGCTTGACGTCGTCGCGCAGGTATTTCTGGTCCGAGTCGATGACCTCGATGCCGGCGCTGCCGAACGTGTTGAAGAGATCGTCGAGCTCGTCGGAGGACGTGATCTCCGATGGCAGCAGCTCGTTCACTTCGTCATAGAGGAGGTAGCCCTTCTCCTTGCCGATGTTGATGAGCTGCCGGACCTCGTCGTATTTCTCCTCGATCGACAGGTGGTCCTACGTCAGTTCCTCGATGCGATGCAGTAGGTCTTTTTTCCGCTGCCATAAGTTGTCTATCTCGTGTCCATGTTGTGTGGCGCCAAGTTCCTGCAGCCGGTCGATTTCGCGTTGAATGGCGGCCCGCTCCCGTTCCCATCTCAACCGTTTCAACGCGCGTGCGCAGGCACCGGGGGGAGCCGTTGACGTGTCGGTGGCGGCAATGCTGGTGACGAGCTGGGCGCTCACTGTACTTAGACGCTGCAACAGGCCCGATGGTAAGAGATCCATCGGCTCGTCGTGCAGGCTCCGGGCCACCTCGAAAATCTCCCGGGTGGCCAGCCCCTCCAGGTCCTCGTCGTCGAGCTCTCCGAGGGCCTCGAGCGCCTCGCCCGTATTGTGAACCAGCCCCCAAATCAGGGCCTTTTCCGCCTGTTTCAGCTGCCCGAACGTCGGAAGCTCCCGGGTGGTGACGGCGGTGCGCCGGTTGACCGCCGCCTTACGAATCTCCGAGCGAACGACCTCTTCTGTGATACGAGCCTTGTGAGCAATCCGATCCGCGAACTGGTCTCTTGCCGCCGCATCCGGTATCCGGGCGGCCACCGTCAGCATCTTGCCCAGGAATTGTCTCCGACTGTCATCGTGGCCGAAATCCACCCCCGTGGATGCCTGATCCAACAGGTATTCGAGATACGGCCGCGAAGAACGTAACCGCCCCCGATACTGATCCGGGCCCTTCCGACGGATGAATGTATCCGGATCCTCGCCTTTGTCGAGGGCCACGACGTTCACGTCGAAGCCTTCGGTGACCAGCATCTCGCACGATCGCGTCGCCGCCCCTTCACCGGCCGCGTCCGGATCGAAGCTGAGGACGATGTTCGACGTGAAGCGGCGGAGCAGAAGCGCCTGCTGCGTGGTCAGGGCCGTCCCGCAGGATGCGACCACGGGCGCCGCCTGCGACTGAAAAACCTGTGCAAAGTCGAAATACCCTTCGACCAGGACGGCAAACCCGGACTTCCGAATCTGCGCCTTCGTCAGGTTCAGCCCGTAGAGCGTCCGGCTCTTCGAGTAGATCGGTGTCTCCGGCGAGTTGAGATACTTCGGCCCGCCCTGATCGGGATCCATCTGGCGCCCGCCGAAGGCGATGACCGAGCCGCTCTCGCGGCAGATCGGCACGATCAGACGATGGCGGAACCGATCGACGATTTCGCCGCTCTCGCGCTGCACCAGCAAGCCGCTCTGGAGCAGCAGCGCCTGCGGGAACCCGGCGGCGAGCAAACGGGTTTTCAGCCCGTCGCGCGACTGCGGGGCGTAGCCGAGCCCCAGCTGCTCGATGCTCTGTGGCGTGACGTCGCGCTCCTTCAACTGTTGCCGGGCGCGCGCGCCGGCACCGGCGGCGAGCTGCTCTTTGAAGTACAGCGCCGCCACCTCGTGCGCCTTGAGCAGCGCCTCGCGGAGCGCCGAGTCGCGCCGGGCGTCGTCGCCGCTCCCGTCGACCGGCTCCGGCAGCGAGACCCCGAATTTCTGCGCGAGCATCTTCACCGCTTCCGGAAACGACACCTTCTCGTGCAGCTCGAGGAACTTGAACACGTCGCCGCCGACGCCGCACCCGAAGCAGTGGAAGAACCCCTTGTCTGGATGAACCTGAAACGACGGCGTCTTCTCCGAATGGAACGGACAGAGACCTTTGTACGCAGTCCCCGCGCGCTTCAACGGCACGTACTCCTGCACAACCTGCAGGATGTTCGCCTGCATGCGAAGGTCGTCGATGAACTGCTGGGGAAACAAACCCATCACCGCGTTGAACAGCGTTCCATGTTCAGTCTTTTAACTCCACTACCGTGACGCCGCCGCCGCCCTGTTCGGGAGGCGCGGAGGCGAAGCGGGCGACCAGCGGGTGCTGCTGGAGAAAGCCGTTGAGCGCGCGCTTCAGCTGGCCGGTGCCGTACCCGTGAATGAACCGGACGACCCGCTGATCGGTCAACAGCGACTCGTCGAGAAATCGTTCCGCGCGCGCGATGGCTTCGTCGACCGTGCAGCCGATCACGTTGAGATCTGCCGGACTGGTGTCGCGCGGCTGCAATTCGACGTGGACCTTGACGGTGCCGCCCGCCGGCGCCGTCACGGCGCTGCCGACCAATCGCAGGTCGCGGATGCTCGCGCGCATGCGCTTGCCCCGCACGTCGAGGTCCGCGGTGCCGTCGTGTACGGCCGTGACGATGGCTTCGAGGCCCAGGCCGCCGACAATCACCCGGTCGCCGGCCGCGATATTGCGGTTCGCGGATGGCGGTGGGCGGCCTGAATCGGGTGACTGCAGCGCATGGGCGCTCTCGCCGGCGAGGATCCGCTTGGCGATGGCGTCGACAGCCGCGCGGGCGTCGCTGCGCGCCGTTCCGGTCTCGCCCGTCGACACCAGGCGCGGCAAGGCTGGCCATCGCCGCGGCCTTCGACTTCAGCTCATCGATGACGGTATCGATTTCTTTCCGCGCCTGACGCAGCTGGGTGTCGAGCTCCTCGTTGAGGCGCTTGCGGAACGTGTCTTCCCGCTGGCGCAGCGCGTCTTCGCGCTGGTGCATGCGCGTCTCGGCCTGCTGCAGCGTCTCGCGTTCCCTGGTCGCCAGCCGCTGTTCGTGCTCGAGCGCCCGCATGTCGCGGTCGATCTTCGCGAGATGCTCCGCGAGTTGCGCCTCGCGCGCGCTGAGGTTTTCCCGAGCCGCCGCGACCACGGACGGGTTGAGGCCGAGACGGCCGGCAATTTCCAGCGCAAGACTGCGGCCCGGCGTGCCGTACACCAGCTGGTAGGTTGGCGCGAACGTCTCCGCGTCGAATCCGAAGGCCCCGCACGCGACGCCTTCGGTGGTCGAGGCGTATGTCTTGAGGGCGTCGTAGTGGCTGGTCGCGAACACGGTCGCCCCTCGACCGCGGAAGTGATCGACGATCGCGACGCCGAGCGCGCCCGCCTTCGATCGGATCAGTGCCCGAGCCAACTTCGTCGAGCAGCACCAGCGCGGGCGCCGTCAGCGCCCGATCCATGGCGGCGATATTGGCGATGTGCGCCGAAAACGTGCTGAGGCTCGCTTCGATCGACTGCTCGTCGCCGATGTCCGCGAACACCGATCGGAACACCGGCAGGCGCGAACCGTCAGCGGCGGGGATACGAAGCCCGGACTGCGCCATCATCGCCAGGAGTCCCGCGGTCTTCAGCGCCACCGTCTTCCCGCCGGTATTCGGTCCGGTGACCAGCAGAACCGTCGCCGGCGGAATCACCTTGATCGTCACCGGCACGGCGTTCTTGACGAGCGGATGCCGCGCCGCCTGCAGTTCGAACGCGCCGTCGGTCGACAGCGCCGGCTCGATGCCATCGATCGATTCTGAAAAGCGGGCGCGGCCCTGCAGGATGTCGAGATCCGTCGCCGCCTCGATCGTCCTGTGCATGTCGGACGCGCGCGCGCGGAAGGCGTCGGTGAGCGCCAGCAGGATGCGGCGCACTTCCTCGGCCTCCTGCTCTTCGAGCGCGACGATGTCGTTGTTGATCTCGACGGTGCTGAGGGGCTCGAGGAACAGGCTGGCGCCGCTGGTCGACGCGCCGTGAACGATGCCGGGAATCGAGCCGCGCTGTTCGGTCTTCACCACGAGCACGTAGCGGCCGTTGCGCTCGGTGACCACCTGATCCTGCAGGTACTTCGCCGTTTCCTTGCCGCGCAGATACGACTCCAGCGTGCTGCGGAGCCGTGTGCGCTGCTTCCGGAGGCGTTCGCGGATGCCTTTCAGCGTCGGGCTCGCGTCGTCCACGACGTCGCCGGACGGCTCAATCTTTTCGCGGGTGTGTCCGGTTTCGACCTTGAACGAGGCGGCGGCGCTGCTCGCGGCCTCGAGGATTGGGAACGATCCCGGCGCCCGTCGGATGGCGGCGCGCGACTCGTCCATCGAATCGAGAAACGCGGCGAGCGCCAGCAGGCGCAGCGGCTCGAGGGCGCGCCCTTCAACCGCGAGCGCCGCAAGAATCTGATGCAGATCGCTCGAGGCGCGCAGAGGAAACAGGCCGTGGGCCGCGATGAACCGCATGGTTTCGGTGGTCGCGGCCAGCAACTGCGCCACCTTCTGGGCATCGGTCGAGGGTTCGAGGGCGGCCAGACGCTCCGCGCCCATCGGCGTCAGGGCGAACCCACTGACTGCCTCGACGATTCGATCGAACTCGAGGGCGCGAAGGGCGTTGGGCTGCATCGGGGGGAACCGTTGATTCTACCTCACGGACGGGAGATGGGGGCTAGGGGACGTGGGGGCTAGGCGACTGCCGCAGGCTCAGAGTCCCCCAGTCCCCAAGTCCCCAGCCCCTACAGATGATTGATGAGAGAGGCCATCGCCGCGGCGCCGAACCCGTTGTCGATATTCACCACCGACACCCCTGTCGCGCAGCTGTTGAGCATGCCCAGCAGGGCGGCGAGACCGCCGAAGCTGGCGCCATAACCGACGCTCGTGGGCACGGCGATCACCGGCACGCCAACCAGCCCGGCGATGACGCTCGGCAAGCGCGCCTTCCATCCCGGCCACCACGATAATCACCCGTGCCGACGCCAGCCGCTCCCGCTCGCCGAGCAGTCGATGCAGCCCGGCTACGCCGACGTCGTACAACCGAGAGACCTCGTTCCCCATCACCTCCGCGGTCCGGGCCGCCTCTTCCGCGACCGGCAGGTCCGACGTGCCGGCCGCGGCGACGACCACCGTGCCCTGTCCGGCCGTCACGTCCTGCTGACGCAAAGCGATGATGGCTGCATCGGCGTAATACGTCGCGCTCGGGACCGCGAGCCGGACGGCGTCAAAAGCCGCCTCGCTGGCGCGCGTTACCAGCAGTGTAGATCCGCGTGCGACGATTTCTTTGGCGATCGCGGCGATCTGGGCAGGCGTTTTGCCTAGGCCGAGAATGACTTCGGGGAATCCCTGACGGATGGCTCGATGATGATCGACACGCGCGAATCCAAGATCTTCGTAAGGCCGGGCGGAGAACGCCTGCGATCAGCTGGTCCCGCGCCGTCGTCGTGTCGACGTCGCCGCGCGCCACCTGCTCGAGCAGATCCTGGAGCTGTTTGTTTGACGTCATCGGATCCCAACAGTAAGTAATATAAGTGATTGCGCTACTAGAACATGACGCCCGTTGAGACGCTGACCCTCGCCGCGTATTTCTTCGTGCTGATCGTTCTCGCGATCTACGGTTGGCACCGCTACTACCTCGTGTACCTGTACATGAGCAATCGCGGACAACGAGCCGCGACAGGGCCCGCCGCTCGACCCGCTGCCGGTCGTCACGATCCAGCTGCCGCTCTACAACGAGATGTACGTCGCCGATCGGCTGATCGACGCGGTCTGCCGGATCGAGTATCCGCGCGATCTCCTCGAAATCCAGGTGCTCGACGATTCAACCGACGAGACGCGCAGCATCGCGGAAAGCGCGGTGCGCCGGTTCGCGGCGCAGGGCATCGACATCAAGTACTTCCATCGCGAGGATCGCGTCGGATACAAGGCCGGCGCGCTCGAAGCGGGCCTGAAGTGCGCGCGCGGCGAGTTCGTCGCGCATCTTCGACGCCGATTTCATCCCGACCGCAGGACTTCCTCACCAGCCTGATTCCACACTTCCGGGATCCGCAGGTCGGCATGGTGCAGGCGCGCTGGGGCCACATCAACCAGGACTACTCGCTGCTGACGAAGATCCAGGCGATTCTGCTCGACGGGCACTTCATCCTCGAGCACGGCGGCCGGAACCGCGGCGGGCGCTTTTTCAACTTCAATGGCACGGCGGGCATCTGGCGCCGCATCGCGATCGACGACGCCGGCGGCTGGCAGCACGACACGCTCACCGAGGACCTGGACCTCAGTTACCGCGCGCAGTTGAGGGGCTGGCAGTTCGTCTTCGTCCCGGGCGTGATCGCGCCGGCCGAAGTGCCGGTGGAGATGAACGCCTTCAAGTCGCAGCAGCACCGCTGGGCGAAGGGCTCGATCCAGACCTGCCGCAAGCTGCTGCCGACGCATTCTCAAATCGCACCTGCCGTTCGGCGTGAAAGCCGAAGCGTTCTTCCATCTGACGGCGAACTTCAACTACATCCTGATGTGCGTGCTCTCCATCCTGATGTTCCCGTCGATGGTCATCCGCTACAACATGGGCTGGTACGAGATGATCCTGATCGACGTCCCGCTGTTCTTCGCGGCGACGTTCTCGTTCTGCAACTTCTACGTCGTGTGTCAGCGCGAGATCCACACCGACTGGCTCGCCCGCCTCAAGTACGTGCCGTTCCTGATGTCGGTCGGCATCGGGCTGTCCATCAACAACACGCGGGCGGTGTTCGAAGCGCTCTTCAACAAGGAGAGCGAGTTCACGCGCACGCCGAAGTACCGGATCGAAGGCGACAGCGACGACTGGGTGGGGAAGAAGTACCGGCAGTCGGTGGCCGTGCAGCCGCTGGTCGAGCTCGCGCTCGGCTTGTATTTCACGGCGACGGTGTTCTACGCGCTGGCGAACCAGATTTACGCGACGGTCCCGTTCCTGGTGCTCTTCCAGGTCGGCTTCCTCTACACCGGCCTGCTGTCGCTGATGCAGCAGTACGCCGGCGACGCCGACGTCGTTCCGAACTTGGAAGTTAGAACTTAGAACTCAGAACTCGGAACCTAGAACCCTAGAACCCAGAACCCTAGAACCTTTGAAGTCCAGAGTCGCCGTCCTCAGAGTCACACCCGACCGCATCCTGTCCGACATCGATCGTCTCGTGGAGTTGGCCGGGGTGTCGTCGGCGCTGGCGGCCGGCAAGACGACGATTCTGAAAGACAACATCTCGTGGCACTTCCCGTTCCCGGCGGCCAACACGACGCCGTGGCAGCTCGAAGGCACGATTCAGGCGCTGGCGCGCCGCGGCTTCGGCGATCAGGTCTGCGTGCAGAACAAGACGGTCGTGACCAACGCCTTCAAAGGCGAAGACCTGAATCACTACGTGCCGATCTTCAAGCGCTACCAGGTGCCCGTCCTCTACAACTTCAAGGACGAGGACATGAGCTGGGTCCGCTACGAGCCGAAAGCGCGGATGCGCGTGCTGAAGCGCATCTATCCCGAGGGGATCTACGTCCCCGACTTCTTCTTCGGCAAGAACATCGTCCACTTGCCGACGACCAAGTGCCACATCTACACCACGACCACCGGCGCGATGAAGAACGCGTTCGGCGGCCTGCTGAACACGCGGCGCCACTACACGCATTCCTGGATACACGAAACGCTCGTCGACCTGCTCGCGATTCAGAAGGAGATTCATCCGGGTATCTTCGCGATCATGGACGGCACCACGGCGGGTAACGGACCCGGCCCGCGGACCATGTTCCCGGTCGTCAAGAACGTGATGCTGGCGTCAGCCGATCAGGTCGCCATCGACGCGGTGTCGGCGAAGATGATGGGCTTCGATCCGCTGAGCATCGACTACATCCGCCTCGCCCATGAGGATCGGCCTTGGCGTCGGCGACCCGCGCGACATCGAGATCACCGGCGACGTCGAGGCGGCGAACGAGAACTGGCACTTCCACGTCGGCAAGAACCTCGTCCGCATCGGCGGCGGCGATCTGATCTGGTTCGGTCCGCTGAAGCGCTTCCAGAAGCTCTTTTTCCACACGCCGCTCGTCAACGGGTTCATCCTCGCGAGCGACGTCTACCACGACTTCTATCGATGGCCCCTGGTCGATCGGCGGGTGTTCGAGCGCTGGTGCGAGACGACGGAGTGGGGCCAGATGTTCCTTCGATACGCGCAGATGGGGCCGCAAGGCCAGGCGCTGGCGGCCGCTTCGCCGCGCGAAACCACCGTTCCCGCCTCCACCCGAATCCACTAGACTCCTTCCGCTCGGCTGCAGCCGAGGCGGAAGGAGTCCGTATGAATTTCGGCCGTCTTGCCGCCGCGGCTGTCGCAGCCACCGTTTGGGACGCGATCTACGGGTTCTGCGTCTACGGATTGCTGCTGGCGCCGGAGTTTGCGAAGTACCCGAACGTCTACCGCTCGAACGAGGCGGGCATGGCGTTCCTGCCGATGATGTTCGCCGGCATCTTCGTCGCGATGCTGGTGGCGACGATGATCTATGCCAAAGGCTACGAGGGCGGCGCCGGCGTGGCGGAGGGGGCGCGCTTCGGCTTCCTGCTGGCCGTGTTCATCGTCTGTGTGTTTGTCGGCGTGAACTACGCGACGCTGAACATCAACAAGAAGATCACGGGAATGCTCGCGGTCGCCGGGTTCTTCGAGTGGGTCGTGGCCGGCATCGTGATCGGGCTCGTCTACCAGCCTGATGCGGCGGCGGCGGGCCGGCGCGCCGCGGTATGATTGAGGATCATGTCCACGGCCGCCAAGCCCAAAGCAGGGCTTGAAGATACCGTCGCGACGTCGTCCGCCATCTGCTATCTCGACGGCGACCGCGGCGTGCTCGCGTACTGCGGTTACGACATCCACGACCTCGCCCGGCACGCCACCTTCGAAGAAGTCTGTTATCTGCTGTGGCACCGCCGGCTGCCGACGCGCGCCGAACTGGGGGACCTTCAGACGCAGTTGACTGCCGCGCGAGCGCTCCCCGAGCCGGTCCTGCGGCTCATGCGGGCGCTGCCCGACGGCAACACGATGGACGCGCTGCGAACGCTCACGTCCGCGCTCGGCAACTACGATCCCGACGCGGACGATCAGTCGCCGCAGGCCAACTACCGCAAGGCCGTCAGTCTGACGGCGCAAATCAGCTCGCTCGTCGCGACGCTCGGCCGACTGAAGGCCGGCGGCGGTCCGATCCAGCCGGATCCGGTTCTCGGGCACGCCGCGAATTTCCTGTACATGCTCACGGGCGAGCGGCCGAGCGGACTGGCGACGCGGGCGTTCGACGTGGCGCTGATTCTCCACGCCGACCACGAGCTCAACGCGTCGACGTTTGCCGCGCGCGTCGCCGCGGCCACGCTCACGGACATCTACTCGGCCATCGTCGCCGCCATCGGCACGCTGAAGGGGCCGCTGCACGGCGGCGCGAACGCCGACGTGATGCGCCTGCTGCTCGAGATCGGTCCGGACGCGCCGCTGGAGAAAGCCGAAGAGGTCGTCCGCGCCAAGCTCGCGCGCAAGGAAAAGATCCCGGGCTTCGGCCACCGCGTTTACCACACCGAGGATCCCCGCGCGACGCACCTGCGGCAGATGTCGCGCGATCTCGGCCAGCGCGCCGGCCAGCCGATCTGGTACGACATGTCGCAGCGGATCGAGGCGGTCGTCAAGAGCGAGAAGAAGCTGAATGCGAACGTCGATTTCTATTCGGCGTCGACCTACCACGCGCTCGGCATCGACATCGAGCTCTTCACGCCGATCTTCGCGGTCAGCCGCGTGTCGGGCTGGACGGCGCACGTCCTCGAGCAGTACGCCAACAACCGCCTGATCCGTCCACGCGCCGAATATATCGGTCCCGAGTATCCGCAACGGTACGTGCCGGTAGAAGCGCGGTGAGTGGGACGCCGTGGTGCTAGGTGCTAGGTGCTACGGTGCTAGGTGCGATCGTGCCAGGTGCCACAGTGCCAGCTGGCGCAGTGCCAGGTGCCACAGTGCCAGGTGCCGTGGTGTTGGCACCGTAGCACCTAGCACCACAGCACCTAGCACCGTAGCACTTAGCACCTGGCACCTGTTCTGACATGGATTCCCGTTTCATCCGCAACTTCTCCGTGATCGCCCACATCGATCATGGCAAGTCGACGCTGGCCGACCGCTTCCTCGAACAGACGGGCGCGCTCCAGGCGCGCGAGATGGAAGCCCAGGTTCTCGACGCGATGGATCTCGAGCGCGAGCGCGGGATTACGATCAAGGCGCATCCGGTCCGGCTGACATACAAGGCGGACGACGGCGAGACCTATGTCCTGAACCTGATCGACACGCCGGGGCACGTCGACTTCTCGTACGAGGTGACGCGCTCGCTGGCGGCGTGCGAGGGGGCGCTCCTCCTGGTGGACGCCTCTCAGGGCGTCGAGGCGCAGACGCTGGCGAACGCCTATCTCGCGGTCGACAACAGCCTGGAGATCATTCCCGTCATCAACAAGATCGACCTGCCCGGCGCGCAGCCGGAAGAGGCGCGGCGGCAAATCACCGACATCATCGGCCTCGACGGCGACCATGCGCTGCTCGCCAGCGCCAAGGTGGGCACCGGCGTCCACGAAGTGCTCGAAGCGATCGTGCATCGTCTGCCGCCGCCTGCCGGCAAGGCCGACGAGCCGCTGAAGGCGCTCATCTTCGACTCGTGGTACGACCCGTATCGCGGTGTCGTGATCGTCGTGCGCGTCATCGACGGCGTGCTGCGGCCGGGCATGAAGATTCGCCTGATGGCCGAGGGACAGGACTACGAGTCGCTCCAGGTCGGGATCTTCACGCCGAAGGCCGTTGCAGCGGACGAGCTCGGCGTCGGCGAAGTCGGTTTTCTCGTCGCGAACATCAAGAAGATTAGCGACGCCAAGATTGGCGACACGATCACCGAGAGCGGCCGTCCCGCGCTCGAGCCGTTTCCAGGCTTCAAGCCGCTCAAGCCGATGGTGTTCGCGGGTTTCTACCCGGTCGAAGGGCATCAGTACCCGGAGCTCCGCGACGCGCTGGAAAAACTGCGTCTGAACGACGCGTCGTTCTTCTACGAGCCGGAGACCTCGATGGCGCTCGGGTTCGGTTTCCGCTGCGGGTTTCTCGGCCTGCTGCACATGGAGATCGTGCAGGAGCGGCTCGAGCGCGAATTCGACATGGACCTCGTGACGACGGCGCCGGGCGTGCTGTACCGCGTCACGACGACCGACGGCGTGGTGCAGGAAATCGACAGCCCGGCCAAGCTGCCCGATGCCGGCCGGATCCAGACGATCGAAGAGCCGGTGATTACCGCGATGGTGCTGACGCCCGCCGAGCACGTCGGCGGCATCCTGCAGCTGTGCCAGGACAAGCGCGGCGTTCAGAAAACGCTCGAGTACCTGGCGTCGGACCGCGTGCTGATCACCTATGAGCTGCCGTTCAACGAGGTCGTGCTCGACTTCTATGACAAGCTCAAGACCATCTCGCGGGGCTACGCGTCGCTCGACTATCATGTCACGGGGTACTGGCCGTCGCCGCTGGTCAAGCTCGACATCCTGGTGAACGGCGACCCGGTGGACGCGCTGTCGATCATCGTTCACCGCGACATG
The DNA here is from genome assembly GCA_963792175.1 of uncultured Acidobacteriota bacterium. Lineage (GTDB taxonomy): Bacteria > Acidobacteriota > Vicinamibacteria > Vicinamibacterales > CAVVIG01 > CAWBVG01. Next base: position 114,832 of record CAWBVG010000046.1, on the reverse strand, counting down.
GCCTACGAACGTGGCCGCGCCCTGGCGTCGAAGATGCGGGAGCTGATTCCGCGGCAGATGTTCGAGGTCGCCATTCAAGCGGCGATCGGCGGGCGCATCATCGCGCGCGAATCGGTGAAGGCGATGCGCAAGAACGTGCTGGCGAAGTGCTACGGCGGCGACATCTCGCGCAAGCGCAAGCTGCTCGAGAAACAGAAAGAAGGCAAGAAGCGCATGAAGCAGGTCGGCAAAGTGCAGATCCCGCAGGAAGCGTTTCTCGCCGTGCTGAAGATGGGCACTGAACCGAGAGTGAGCTGAGGCCGCAGCTGACACGGGGGACTGATGACTGAACCGTTCAAGAAGTCGACGCTGCGAGAGTATTTCGAGTCGATTGTCATCGCCGTCATCCTGGCGCTGTTCATCCGCACGTTCGTCGTCCAGGCGTTCAAGATCCCGACCGGATCGATGGAGGAAAACCTCCTCATCGGCGATCACCTGCTGGTCAACAAGTTCGTCTTCGGTCCAAGCGCCAGCGCCGTGGAACGCGCCGTGCTGCCGATGGCCTCGCTCAAGCGCGGCGAGGTCGTCGTCTTCAAGTATCCCGAGGAGCCCGATCGCGATTTCATCAAGCGCGTGATCGGGCTGCCGGGGGAAACCGTGGAGTTGCGGGAAAAGAAGGTCTACATCAACGGCACGCCTTTAGACGAGCCTTACGTCCACTTCCTGGCGCCGCCCCGACGGCGGCACGGAATTCAACGAGGTCACGTCGTACGACGTGCGCGAGCGCTACGGTCCGGTGACGGTCCCGCCCAATCAGTATTTCGTCATGGGCGACAACCGCGACAACTCGCAGGACAGCCGCTACTGGGGCTTCCTGCCGCGCGACCTGGTCAAGGGAAAAGCGCTGGTGATCTACTGGTCGTACGAGGCCGGCCGAGAAGACTATCAGGAGGAAGGCGCGGGGGCGACCGCGCGCGGGTTCATCTCGGTCTTTGCGCACTTCTTCACACGTACGCGCTGGGATCGGATGTTCCACCAGATACACTGATGAAGGCTTTGCTCAAGCTCGCGATCGTGGCGATCCTGGCCAACGCGACGTGGCATCTGTGGGGCGTCTACTCCGCGCACTTCAAGTTCAAGGACGCGGTCCAGTCGACGACCCAGTTCAACGGCGGAAAACCCGAACAGGAGGTACGCGCGCGGATCCTGGATCTCGCCGCGCAGTACGATGTGCCGGTCACCGAAGCGAACTTCACCCTTCGTCGCGAAGAGGATCACACGATCGCCGACGGATCTGTACATGCGTCCCGTCGAGCTCTTCCCGGGCTTCCAAGTACCGTTCACGTTCAACTGGCACGTCGACACCCTCACCTTGCCGGGTGCTGTTACCCACGAGGCGCTAGACTCAGGCTAGCCGGCTCGAAGCACCGCGTCCGCTTCCTTCGTGGCCCGCGCCGACTGCTCCGCGAGCCGTGCCGCCTCCTCGCGGGCAGTGTCGACGTACGACGGGTCCGACACGCTCCCCAGATTGATCTCGACGTTGAGGCCGGCGCCGTGAAGTCCCGCCTGCAAGAGTGTCATCGCGGTGCCGACGTCGCTCGCGGCGGCGCGATGGCCGTGGGCGGCGACGGTCCCCGCCTCGTCGCAGCCACGGGCTGACAGCCGCATCACCGATAGCGGAACATCCGTCGCGGCCCGCAGCGCGTCCTGAATGGCCGACTTCCGCGCCTGCTGCTCGTCCGCCGTCCCCTTCGGCAACTTGTAGGCCGCGACCACCCGATCGTAGGCGGCGGCATCGGCGTCGATCGCCGCGGCGAGCTCGTCTCGGATCGACGCGAGCGCGCCGGACGCCGCGGCAAGCGCCGCGCGGTCGTCGTCCGATCCGGTTCGCGTCTTCGCCAGTCCCGCCACCATCATCAGCAGGGAGACGCCAACCGCCGAGGCGAGGGCCGACGCCGAGCCGCCGCCGGGCGTCGGGTCGGGAGCGCTGAATGCGGCGAGCAGATCACGCAGCGTGCGATCGATGAGCTTCATGACTCCACCAAGACAACCGAGAACACGGGGCGAACGGTTAACCACAGAGGAACGGAGCAACGGAGGTTGAACGGAGAAGAAACACGGCGTGACGCGGCAACCCAGGATTCGACGGGTCGGCCTGCGGCGCAGGCCGACTGGCGCGATCGGATCGAATCGTGAAAACGAACACGGATGATTCGGGTCGTGCTCGTTTCCGCGATTCGATCCGAACGCGCAGCGTCGCTTCGCGACGCCCGTCGAATCGCTGATCTCTGCTCGTCTCCGTTGCTCCGTTTCTCTGTGGTGATCCCGTTCGCTCTGTCGTCTCCGTTCCTGTTTCCTCCGTCACCTCCGCTCGACGACGACCTGGCCTTTCTTGACGACCGCCCGGATGGTGTCCGCCCCGACACGGATCAGATCGATCGCCGGTCCGTCGACGACGACGGCGTCCATCTGCTTGCCAGGCTCGAGGCTGCCGATCCGATCGTGGCGGTCGAGCGCGTAGGCCGCGTTGATCGTCGCGCCGACCAGCGCTTCCTCGAACGTCAGGCCCATGCCGAAGCAGGCGAGCGTCATGGCAAACGGCATCGACGGCGAATAGCCGCCGCCGGGATTGACGTCGGTCGCCAGGGCGACGGCGACGTTGCGGTGAATCAGCATCCGCGCCGGCGCGAATCGACCGAGCTTCAGGTAGAAGGAGGCAATCGGCAGCAGCGTCGCGGCGACGCCCGCCGCCGCGAGCTTGTGGGCGCCCGCTTCGTCGACGAAGATCAGGTGGTCCGCCGACCGGGCGCCGATTTCCGCGGCCAGCAGCGACCCGCCGCTGGCGGCGAACTCGTCGGCATGGAGCCGCAGCTTCATGCCCGCCGATCGCGCCGCCATCAGGATCTCGCGCGATTCGTCCGGCGTGAACACGCCCTTCTCGCAGAACACATCGCACCATTCCGCCAGACGCTCCTGCGCCACCGCCGGAATCATGTCCGACACGATCAAGTCGATGTAGGCATGCCGCCGCGTCCGGTACTCCACCGGCACCTCGTGTGCGCCCATGAAGGTGGGCGAGAGCTCGACCGGCTGCGTTTCGCCAAGCTCGCGGATCACGCGCAGCATCTTCAGCTCGGACTCGGTGGTGAGGCCGTAGCCGCTCTTGGCTTCGGCGGTGGTGGTGCCGCAGCGGAGCATTTCGGCCAGGCGCCGCGCGGTATCGGCGGCCAGCGCCGACTCGCTGGCGCTGCGCGTCGCCAGGACCGTGCTCAGGATGCCGCCGCCTTCGCCGGCGATCTCTTCGTAGCTGGCGCCGGTCAGCCGGCGGCGAAGCTCGCCGCGCCGGTCGCCGGCGAAGATGACGTGCGTGTGCGCGTCGACGAACCCCGGGACCACCGCGCCGCCGCCCGCGTCGACGATCGTCGCGTCCGGCGTCAGCGTGACTTCGTGGGGAAGAAGGCTCTCGAAACCGATGAAGACGATGCGGCCGTTGTGAGCGGCGACGGCGGCGCCGGGGATGCTGCGGGCGTCGGCCTGTGCGGGGCCGCGCCGGGGGGCCGGGCCGGCGCAGGTGAGAACCTCGGACGTGTTGCGGATCAGAAAGTCGGCGGCAATCATCTGGCGACGGGGAGATCTCCCCCCATCATCCCATCATTGTCATCCCGTCCTTCTCGTTTCGTTTCCCTCGCGCTTGTCCGGCGTTTCCTGGTGGCGCGGGCGATGGAGGAGGAGGCGTTCTTCGCGATCGCGCTCGTCCTGCTCGCGGACGTACTCCAGCGTGTTGCGCAGCGTCTGAATCGTCGCCTCGATCGAGGTCTCGACCGACTTGCGTTTCAGCTTCATGCCGTCAATCTCGCGCTGCACGTCTTCGAGCCGCGCCGACGTCTTCTCCAGCAAGAGGTCCGATCGTCCCTCGGCTTCCCGGATAATGCGCTGCGCTTCCAGTTCGGCGTTCTTCCTGATGTCGTCCGCGAGCTTCTGCGCCGTGATCAGCGTGCTCTGGAGGCTTTTTTCCTGCTCCCGGTGCTCGTGGAGTATCGCTTCCATACGGCTCAGATCCTGGCGGAGGCGGTCGGTTTCGCGGAGCGCCGTCTCGTAATCGTCGGCCACGGCCAGCAGGAACGAGGTCACCTCGATCTTGTCGAAACCCCGCAGCGAAGTGGCAAAACGCTGCTGACGAAGGTCGAGCGGACTGACATTCATGCGTGAGTCTCCCGGAGACCCTTATCGGACGGAACGCCCGCCGAAAATAGCCGTTCCGACCCGGACCAGGGTGGCACCTTCTTCCACGGCGATCTCGAAATCGTGGCTCATGCCCATCGAAAGGTGCCGGAGCGCCGGCTCGACAATGCCGCGGGCCAGAAGGCGCTGCCGCAGCTCCGAAAGCCGCCGGAAAAAGGGACGCACCGCCTCGGGATCGTCGAAGAAGGGAGGCAGCAGCATGAGCCCCACCGGCCGCACCGAGGTCAGCGAGCGGGCAGCTTCGAAGACCCCGGCTACTTCGTCTTCCTGCGCCCCGTGCTTGGTCGCCTCGCCTGCCATGTCCACCTGCACGAGGAGCTCGACGGTCTTGTTCGCCGCCCGCGCGGCTTCGTCGAGCCGGGACACCAGCGCGGCGCTGTCGACGGACTGGATCATGTCGAAGCGCCCGGCTTTCTTCGCCTTGTTGGACTGGAGATGGCCGACGAGATGCCACCGCAAGCGCAGATCCGCGGTCTGGTCCATCTTCGGCAGCGCTTCCTGGACCTTGTTCTCGCCGAAATCGACCTGACCCAGATCGGCGGCGGCGCGGACGTAGTCAGCAGGGAAGGTTTTCGAGACGGCGATGAGGCCAATCGAGGCGGGGTCGCGCCCGACCCGGCCGGCGGCCCGCGCGATACGCGCGCGGACGTCGTCCAGCCGGGTGCGGAGCGCTGACGAATCGATCACTTCTTGATGGTGGCGAGGATCCCCTTGGCGGTTGCCGCGTTCGGTCCGTTCGGCGCCAGCTGCACGTACTTTTCGAACTCCGCGCCGGCCGCGGCGAGGTTGCCTTCGTTCACCAGCGCCATGCCCAGCTGATAGTGCGCTTCGGCGTGATCCGGCTTGGCGGCGATCGTGGCCTCGAACTGCTTCTTGGCGTCGGCGATTTTTCCGGCGTTCCAGAGAATGACACCCTGGTTGAAGAGCGCATCGGGACTGCCACCGCCGGCGGCGGCGCCACTGCCGGCCCCGCTCAATTCCATCGCCTTCGCGCTCGCCGTCGCCGCTTCGTCGAACTTGCGCTGCATGTTGTAGATGTTCGCGAGCCCGCTGTACGCCTCGCCGTAGTCGGCCTTCAGCTCGATGGCTTTCTTATAGGCCGCTTCCGCCTTTTCGAGGTCCTTCTTCTGGGTCTGCGAGTACGCGATGTTGTAGTAGCAGTCGTAGCACGAGGCGTTCAACTCGGCCGCGCGCTGGAACTTCGCAATCGCGTCGTCGTGATTGCCGGCGCGGCTGGCGGCCACGCCTTCTTCGAACGTCTTTTTCAGCTCGGCGTTCTTGGCCGCAACCTCAGGCGACGCGCCGCCGCCGCCGGCGCCGATCACGAGCGTGAGCGGCGCGCCCGGAGAGATTCGCACGTTCACCGGCGTGGGAGCGGACGCCGCCTTGTCCTTCTCTGCCGTCACCTTGTATGGACCGGGCGCCAGCCCGATCTGGACGAACTCGCCTTTCTTGTCGGATTTGGTTTCGAACCTGCGGTTGTTGCCTTCGGCTTCGACGATGACCTTCGCGCCTTCAACCGTCTTGCCCGCAGCGTCTTTCACTACGCCACGGACCATCCCGGTCGATTGGGCGGCGGCAGGCAGCGTCAGTGCTATCGCCACGAGCGCGGCGCAGGCCACCAGCCACAGCTGCCGGCCGTTCACTGGGCGGACCATGGAACCCTCCTGCAAAATGAGAACAACTTCAACGCGCCGATTAGTTTACAACGAGTGGCGATCAGGCAGAAAAAAACGCGTCGATTCGCGCGAGATCGTGAACGACGGGCGCGGGCGGCAGCGAGGTGATGAACCGCCGGCCGTATCCCTTGGTCCGAAGGCGCGGATCCAGCACCGCCAGGACGCCCCGGTCCCGACGGTGGCGGATGAGCCTGCCCAGCCCCTGCTGGAGGGCGAGGATGGCGAGAGGGACCTGGTACTCGCCGAACGGGTCGCCGCCCCGCGCGCGGATGGCGTCGATGCGGGCCGCCGTGATCGGATCGCCGGGTGACGCGAACGGCAGCTTGTCGATGATCACGCAACTCAGCGCCTCGCCGACGACGTCGACGCCCTGCCAGAAGCTCGACGTGGCGAACAGCACCGAATGTGCCGTCTGGCGGAACTGATCGAGGAGCTGCGAGCGCGGTGCGCTGCCCTGGGCGAGGATCGGATAGTCGAGCGCCATCTCCGCAATCGCCTGCACGGCGCGCATCGTCGCGTAGCTGGTGAAGAGCACGAAGGCGCGGCCGCGGGTCCGCTTCAGGATTTCGATCACCTCGCGGCCGGCGGCGACCGTGAATCGATCCTCCCGCGGATCCGGCATCCGCTGCGGCAGGTACAGGATCGCCTGCCGGCTGAAGTCGAACTCCGAGGGGAGACGCACTTCGTCGGCGTCGCCGATGCCCAGCCGCGTGCGGATGTAGTCGAACGCACCGTCGACGGTCAGCGTGGCCGACGTCAGGATCGTCGTGCGCATCCTGTCGATCAGCAGCGCGCGGACGATCGCGGAGACGTCGATCGGCGACGCGCGCAGGAACACGCCGCGTCCGCGAAACTCGACGAAGAAGACGTAGTCGTCGTCAGCCGCACGGAGCAGGAAACGCAACTCGGTCCGCAGCTCGCCGGCCCGGCGAACCATCGCCTGAATGTCCTCGCGCGCCTCATCGGTGTCCGCGTCCACCGAGTCCTCGTCCGGCTGCCCTGTCTCGCCGACGCCGCCTCGCCCTGAAGGCGGACCTGTCACGCCGTAGCCGCTTTGCGGCGAAGGCGGAAGTCGGAGCAACTGCAGCGTCGATTCGAGGATGTCGAGCGCCCCCGTGAGGTGCGCGGCGGCGTCGAGGGTCTGCCCCAGCGATTCGGGCGTGGCGCGCACCCGCTCTTCCGATTTCAGACGCCCGTCGCCGCGATGCGCGAACGCGACCTCGTTGAAGAACGCCGACGCATGATTCCGGAGACGGGCGAGCGCCTTGTCGATCTCCGCCCTGTCGTCCGGGTCTTCGATGGTCCTCGAGCCGGCGATCTTCTGGACGTCGCGCGCGAGCTCCTCGAACCGGTAGTTGCTCACGCTGAAGCCGAAATGCTGCGTGGCGACGTCCTCGAGCTGATGCGCTTCGTCGATGATCGCGCGGCTGCAGGAGGGGATGACCTCGCCGTACGCGTTCTGGCGAACGGACGCGTCCGCGCACAGCAGGTGGTGGTTGACGATGACCACGTCGGATTCGGCGGCGCGCTGGCGCATGCGGGTGACGAAACAGTCGTCGTAGCGCGGACACTCGGCGCCCAGGCACGTGTCGGCGGTCGCCGAGACCTCGTTCCAGAACGACAGATCCTCGGGCAGATCGCGCAGCTCCGCGCGATCGCCGATCTCGGTCCGAGTGGACCACTCGCGGATGACCGGCAGAAACACATCGTGAACCGCCGGACCGGCGCCGTCGTGGAGCTGATCGAGCTTGTGCAGGCACACGTAGTTCGCGCGACCCTTCATGCAAGTGGCGGTGAAGGGAATGCCGAGGGCGTCACGCAGCGCCGGGATGTCCTTGAAGTAGATCTGCTCCTGGAGGTTCTTCGTGCCGGTGGAGATGAGCACACGCTCGCGGCTCAGGATGGCGGGCACGAGATACGCGAGCGTCTTGCCGGTGCCGGTCCCGGCCTCGGCGAGCAGGACGCCGCCGCGCGCGAAGACCTGCGCCACCGCGGCGGCCATTTCGATCTGCCCGGCGCGTGGCTCGAAGTCCGGCATCGCACAGGCAAGCGGCCCGTCGGGCGCGAAGATCGCCTCGACCGCCTCGGTCAGGCCACCGGCGCTCGTCGCGCAGCCGCCTGCGCCCGATGGCTTCGGCGAGCCAGGGGCCTTGAGGCCTGCTATTCCGGGTACAGGGGGAACTTCCGACACAGGGTTTCCACTTCGGTCCGCACCATCGCGAGCGCGCGGTCGTCGGCCGGCGCCGTCAGCGCGCGCGTGATCAGCTCGGCAATCGTCTCCATCTCCGCTTCGCGCATCCCGCGTGTGGTGACCGCCGGCGTGCCGATCCGGATCCCGCTCGCCACCATCGGCGGATTCGGATCGAACGGAATGGCGTTCTTGTTGACGGTGATGCCGGCCTTGTCGAGCGCCGCCTCGGCCACCTTGCCGGTAATCCCCTTCGAGAAGACGTCGACGAGCATCAGGTGGTTGTCGGTGCCGCCGCTGACCAGTCGGAATCCCGCGGCGACGAGCGCGGCGGCAAGCCGCGAGGCGTTCGCGACAATCTGCCGTTGATAGTCGGCAAACGACGGCTCCGCCGCCTCCTTCAGGCACACCGCCTTGGCGGCGATGATGTGCATCAGCGGTCCGCCTTGCACGCCCGGGAAGACGGTGCGATCGAGGTCCTTCGCGTACCGCTCGCGGCAGAGGACCAGACCGCCGCGGGGCCCGCGCAGCGTCTTGTGCGTGGTCGTCGTCACGAAGTCGGAGTGCGGCACGGGACTGGGGTGCACGCCGGCGGCGACCAGGCCGGCGATGTGCGCCATGTCGGTGAACACGGCCGCGCCAATGCGGTCGGCGGCGCGGCGGAAGCGGCCGAAATCGATCACGCGCGGGTACGCGCTTGCGCCGACGATGATCATCTTCGGCTTGTGCTCGTCGGCGAGGCGGTCCAGCTCGTCGTAGTCGATGCGCTCGTCGTCTTTCCGCACGCCGTACGGGACGATCGTGTAGAGCTTTCCCGAAAAATTCAGCGGGTGCCCATGAGTGAGGTGGCCGCCGTGCGAGAGGTTCATGCCGAGCACCGTGTCGCCGGGCTGCAACAGCGTCAGGTAGACCGCCATGTTCGCCTGCGCGCCCGAGTGCGGCTGCAGGTTGGCGTGTTCGGCGCCGAACAGCGCCTTGGCGCGCGCGATTGCCGCACGCTCGACGATGTCCACGAACTCGCAGCCGCCGTAGTAGCGCTTGCCCGGATAGCCCTCGGCGTACTTGTTCGTCAGCACCGAACCGGCGGCCTCGAGGACGGCGCGGCTGACGAAGTTCTCGGACGCGATGAGTTCGAGTCCGCTGTTCTGCCGATGCCGTTCGTCACGAATCGCGGCGGCGATGTCGGGATCGGTCTCGGCGAGCGAGCGCCAGGTGCTGGGCGTGGTTTGTGTGGCCATTGTCAGCCTCGCGATTTCTCCAGCGCCGCAATCTGATCGAGGCGGCGCTGATGGCGACCGCCCTCGAACGCGGTGCCGAGCCAGAGCGTCAGAATCTCGTCGGCCAGCCCGAAGGCGACGATGCGCCCTCCCATGGCGAGGACGTTGGCGTCGTTGTGCTGGCGCGACAGCCGCGCGGTGTAGAGATCGTTGCAGAGCGCGGCGCGGATGCCGATCACCTTGTTGGCGGCGATCTGCTCGCCTTGGCCGGAGCCGCCGAGCACGATGCCCCGGTCGGCGGCGCCGGACGCCACCGCGCGCCCGACCGCCGCGCAGATCGGCGGATAGTCGACCGAGGCGTCGCTGTCGGTGCCGTGATCGTCGACCGTATGTCCGAGCCGTGCGAGTGTCGACTTGAGGTGCTCTTTCAGCGCGAACCCCGCGTGGTCGGCGCCGATCGCAATCCGCACATCGCAGATTGTACAGTACGCTTCCCTGCGATCAGCTGTCAGCTGTCAGCTTTCAGACGAATGGCACGAATCGAGCTGAGAGCCGATAGCCGAGAGCGCTGATAGCGTCATGCATCCCACTGTCGTGATTTCGTCGCGCGGAGAAGAGCGGCTGCAGAGCGGACATCCGTGGATTTATCGCGCCGACGTGGCGAACGTCCACGCGGGGGCGGGTGACATCGTGCAGATCCGCAGTCCGCGAGGGCGCACCCTCGGGTCCGCGCTCTACAGCGACCGCTCGCAGATAGCGCTCCGCTTGCTGTCGTACGGCGACGCGCCGGCCGACCTCGCGCTGATCCGCCGGCGTCTCGAATCGGCGATCGCGTTTCGCCGGTCGCTCGCGATTGACGCGAGCGCGTATCGGCTGGTGCACGGCGAAGCGGACCTCCTGCCGTCGCTGATTGTCGACCGCTACGGCGACTACCTGGTCGTTCAGACGCTCTCGCAGGGGATGGATCGGCTGCTGCCGGCGCTGACGCCGATGCTCGCCGAGCTGTTGCAGCCGCGCGGGATTCTCGCGCGCAACGATCCGCGGGCGCGAGTCCTCGAAGGGCTCGAGCAACGGGTCGAGGTCGTGGCCGGCGACCTGCCAGAGTCCGTGACGGTGACGGAAACCGGCATCGAGTACGACGTCGATCTCCGGCGCGGCCAGAAGACGGGCCTGTTTCTCGACCAGCGGGAAAACCGCGCGGCGGCTGCCGCCTACGCGCGCGGCCGGCTGCTCGACTGCTTCAGCTACAACGGCGGCTTCGCGCTGGTGCTCGGCCGCTCGTGCGACGACACGATCGCGATCGACGTGTCGGAGGATGCGGTGACCCGCATACGCCAGAACGCTGCGCGCAATGGTGTCGCCGTCGACGCGCGGGTGGGTAACGTATTCGACGAGCTGCGCGGCCTCGACCGGCTGGGCGAGCGGTTCGACACCATCGTGCTGGATCCGCCGGCCTTCGCCAAGAACAAGGCGGCAGTGTCGAACGCTCGCGCGGGCTACAAGGAAATCAACCTGCGCGCCCTGAAGCTCCTGAATCCCGGAGGGACGCTGATCACGTGCAGCTGCTCGTATCACGTCAACGAGGCGGCGTTCGCGGAGATCGTCTATGAAGCCGCGGTCGATGCGCAGGTCCACGTCACCGTTGTCGAGAAGCGGATGCAGGGACGCGATCATCCGGTCCTGCTCGGTGTTCCGGAGACGTACTATCTCAAGTGTTTCATCCTGAGAAAACTCGCGTGAACGCCGATGTCCCGCGAGCGGCGGCCCGCGCCCGGCACGCGCTGAAGCAGATGGCGCGACCGGCCGGCGACTTCGACGCCAGCCGCTACTTCAGGGGAGCCGGAGACCTCGGGTTCTACAACGTCGGCACCAGCGCCATGCGGCAACTGGCGAGGTCGATTCACGCGGAGCATCGCGCTCTCTGGACCGTAGACGACGCCCTCGCGTTTGCCGAGACCCTGATCGCGGATCGCCATCTCGAGGTGAAGTCGGTCGGCATCGAGGTGCTGGCGCGGTGTCGGCGTGAGTTCCGCCCGGCACTGCTGGCGACCTGGAAGCGCTGGCTCGCGCGAGAACCACTCTGCGAACTGGGCCACGACCGACGCGATGTGTGGTGCGCTCATCGGTCCGCTGATCGTCGCCCATCCCGAGCTTGCTCCCCGGCTGCGGGTCTGGTCGCGCGACCGCAACATGTGGGTCCGGCGGGCCTCTATCGTCGGCCTCATTCCGGTGGCGCGAAAGGGCGAGTCTCTCGATCTGCTATACGAGATGGCGAAACGGCTGCACGCCGATCGCGAGGATCTCATTCAGAAGGCGGTTGGCTGGGCGCTGCGGGAAGCCGGCAAGAGCGATCCCGCCCGCCTGGAGCGCTATCTCCGCGCCAACGGCGCGTCGATTCCGCGGACGACGCTGCGGTACGCAATCGAGCGGTTTCCTGAAGCAAAGCGTCGTAACCTCCTGGTGGCGACGCGGAAGTCTCAAGGCTCAAGTCTCAAGGCTCAAGGTTCGCGTGAAAACGGACAAGGACTAAACCATGGGTGCTGAAGCGATGTGCACGGCGCGGTTCAAGGGTCAGAAGGCGGAAGGCAAGGCGCGCCTGGAGACGGAGGTCCTGCAATTCCGCAGCGGCGAATTGAAGCTGTCGATTCCGTTCAAGCAGATGTCGAAGGTCGTCGCGCGCGACGGAACCTTGAGCGTGACGTTCCCCGACGGGACGGCCGCGTTCGACCTTGGTCCGGCGGCCGCGAAGTGGCAGGACAAGATTCTTCACCCGCCTTCCCGGCTCGCCAAGCTCGGAGCCAAACGCGAGTGGCGCGTGTCGGCGCTCGGCGTCGCACGACCAAGCCTTTCTGAAGGAGCTCGAAGGCGCGGTCGCGTATCTGTCGATCGGCCGCGTCGCCAAAGCGAGCGACGCGATCTTCCTGGGCGCGACCAAAGAGGCTGAACTCAGCCGGATCGGGAAGCTGAAGTCCTCGCTTCGTCCCGATGGCGCGCTGTGGGTGATTCGTCCGAAGGGCCGACCCGAGATCTCGGAACTGGCGGTGATGCGAGCCGGCCAGGCCGCCGGCCTGGTCGACGTCAAGGTCGTCAGCTTCTCGGCGACCGCACACGGCCGAGAAGTTCGTCATTCCTCTCCGGGCTCGGCCCTGACCTCGACGTCGGTGACCAGCCAGGGCACCGTAGGGTGCGATTCGTCGATCCGGAGCCTGACGAATCGTGCCGTGGACCGCGTCAGAGCGATTTCAATCGGTATCGTCCTCGGATCGCGGAGCGCACCGCGCATCGTCAGTCCTGCGGTGCGCTCGGTGGCGACGATGGTCCAGTCGACGCCGGTCTCGGACGTCTCGACGATCAACTTCCTCGGATAGTTTCTCCGGTATTCTCCGACCGACACGACGACCGCACACGGGTGCGCCTTGCGTCCGAGCTCCAGCGTCAAGGTGTCGCCGACCTGCTGCGCGTGTACGGTCGTCCACCATGTCCGCGGATCGCGATCGGTCAGCACGCGAAGTGGCGCCGGCCCGTCGCGGTCGACGGCGGATGCGATCGCCACCTGGTTGCCGCCACAGATGGGGGCTCGAGGCGGCGCCGATCCTGCGGAGAAAAACTGCCAGTGCCGGTCCGAGCCGAGCGGCGTGATTCGAGATCCAGACTCGAGGAACCGCAGCCACTGGCGCGACGGGTCCTTCCGTTGATCGACGACGACGAGGACCGGAGCGTCGGCCGGAAGACCGTCCAGCGCGGCCGGGTCGTGCTCTTCGAGCGCTGACTTCAACGTGAAGTAATGCGTGGCCTCGAATCCGCTGGCGCCGTTCAAGACCGGGTGACGGTGATCGGTCGTGCGATACATGGCGGCGATGTCGTCGAAGACGTCGCCGAGCGGCAGCTCCAGAACGGCGGCGAAGCCATCGGCTCGACTGGCAGGCCAGCGGTCGGGCAGCGGCGCCATCGGGAGACTCGTGACCCAGCCGTCTGCCACGACACCGCACATCAACAACAGCGTGAACGCCGGACGCCATGCGCGGTCTGAGGCGAGGCGGCTGAACGCCAAAGCGCCGGCGACCGACAGCGCGAGCATCGCCGGCATCGCGAATCGGGCGGGCGCACGGATCGCGCCGAAGACCGGCAGCTCCATCAGCCAGGCATAGATCGGTTTGTAGAGGATCTGATGGCCGAACAACGACGGCTTGGGACCAAGGGCGCACAGAAACAGCAGCGCCGTCGCGATGGCGTAGAACGCCAGCGGCGAGCGTCGCGCGTAGGCGCGTCGCATCCTCGTCGATGCGCCGATCCAGACCACCAGCGCGAGCACGGCAAGAGAAAACGGCTTGTATGGCGCGTCTGAAGAAACGCTCAGGCCAGCAAAGGCGATTCGCCATGGGGCGGTTGTCCAGCCGAGTATGGCGAGCGCCGCGCACGCAGCGGCGGCCGCCGTCAGCCAGATCGTCCACCGATCGAGCCGATCGCGCGCTGACGATTGCAGCCGTCCGAGCATCACGCCGACGCAGACGAGGGCGACGATCGTCAAACCGGGAAAGATCTCGCCTTCCGGGTGCGCCCATCTCGCCGTCCATCCCCACAGCGCGATCAACGGCGACGCGACGCCGAGGCCGCTGACGTCGGCGCTGAGCTGAATGATCTCGTTGAAGGAGCGCTGCAGACCGTACCACGCATGGATGCGCTCGTAGCCTTTCACCAGCGGCAGGAGAGCGACGATCGCAACCGCGCACGAGAGGGCGATGGCGGCCAGCCGCCTGATGTCGCGCCATCCGATGAACCAGAACACCCAGCACACCAGCAGGACGGAAAAGAACAGCAGGTAATAGCTCGTGAACAATCCCTGGACGATCAGCGCGGCGCTGAAGACGGCGAGCCAACGCCACTCGGATGTGTCGCGATAGCGGTGGAGCGCCGCAAGCGCGGCCGGCATACCGAACCCGCCCAGCAGTTCGAGGTGCTGCAGGTGCGCGATGCGGTACGGACAGAAGCCGTACGCCAGACCGCAGAGGATCGCGGCATCGTGCCGGCGCGTGACCGTGAACCCGAGCCAGTGCGCCGCCAGCGCCGAGAGCGGGAACGTCGCCAGGAGTGTCAGGTTCGCGGCGGTCACCGCACTCAGACCGAACCATTGCATCGGCGTCGCGATCAGGCTTTCGCCGAGGCGATGGTCGGAGAACGCAACCGAGCCCGTCGCCGGCCAGAACCACAAGCCGTCCCACCACCGGTCAGTCAGCGGGGTCGTGTGGGCGTTCCACCACAGCAGTGTGGTGCTCAGGAGCGGGTCGCCGAGGTCGTGCGGCACCGCCGAAGAGAGATGCCAGACGAGCGGATACGTCATGACGCAGGCCAGCGTCGTGTAAAGGATCGGCAGAGACACGTAAACGCGACGCATGGTGCGGACACTGAGGCGTGTGTGCGAACCAGTGATGCAAGGCGCGTGCTATAGTCCGATTAAACCGCCAGGGGTATCCCCGCAGAGGGGATTGAGACAAACCCTTGGAACCTGACCCGGTTAACACCGGCGGAGGGAGCGCGGACATGTCAGAGTTTTCGACGGCCTATCCCAACTCCACGAAAATCTACGTCGACGGACCGCAAGGCGTGCGCGTTCCGGTGCGCGACATCGCGCTCGAGAACGGCGCGTCCTCGATTCGTGTCTACGACACCAGCGGGCCGCAGGGACACGACGTCAAAGGGGTCTGCCGAAACTGCGCGAGCCGTGGGTCAGCGCCCGCCTTCGCTCGCCTGAAACGATGCGAGCTTCGGCGACCGCCCTCGCCTCGACGACAGACGAACGGCTCAGGGCTCGGCTCGTCACCGGTGCGTCACCCAGCTGCACTACGCGCGCAAGGGCGAGATCACGCCGGAGATGGAGTTCGTCGCCGTTCGTGAGGGGCTGCCCGCCGATTTCGTCCGCGACGAGATCGCCCGGGGCCGCGCCATCATTCCGGCGAACATCAATCACCTCGAGCTCGAGCCGATGATCATCGGCCGCAATTTCCTGGTGAAGATCAACGCCAACATCGGCAACTCCGCCGTGTCCTCTTCCATCGAGGAAGAGGTCGAGAAGCTGCGCTGGGCGACGCTGTGGGGCGCCGACACGGTCATGGATCTCTCGACGGGCAAGAACATCCACGAAACCCGCGAGTGGATCATTCGGAATTCAGCGGTGCCGATCGGCACGGTGCCGATCTACCAGGCGCTCGAAAAAGTCGGCGGACGCCCGGAAGATCTGACCTGGGAGGTGTACCGCGACACCCTCATCGAGCAGTGCGAGCAGGGCGTCGACTACTTCACCGTGCACGCCGGCGTCCTGCTGCGATACATCCCGATGACGGTTCGCCGCGTGACCGGCATCGTCTCTCGCGGCGGCTCGATCATGGCCAAATGGTGCCTCGCCCACCATCAGGAAAATTTCACCTACACGCACTTCCGCGAGATCTGCGAGATCATGCGCGCCTACGACGTGTCGTTCTCGCTCGGCGACGGACTGCGTCCGGGGTCGATTGCCGACGCGAACGACGAGGCGCAGTTCGCCGAGCTGCAGACGCAAGGCGAACTGAACCGGATTGCGTGGGAGTACGACGTCCAGGTGATGAACGAGGGCCCGGGCCACATCCCCATGCATCTCATCAAAGAGAACATGGAGAAGCAGCTCGATTGGTGCGGCGAAGCGCCGTTCTACACGCTCGGACCGCTGACCACCGACATCGCGCCGGGCTACGACCACATCACGTCGGCGATCGGCGCGGCGATGATCGGCT
This sequence comes from uncultured Acidobacteriota bacterium, assembly GCA_963792175.1. Taxonomy (GTDB): domain Bacteria; phylum Acidobacteriota; class Vicinamibacteria; order Vicinamibacterales; family CAVVIG01; genus CAWBVG01. Next base: position 98,763 of record CAWBVG010000046.1, on the reverse strand, counting down.
GGTACGGCACGGCGATGCTCTGCTACGTCACACCCAAGGAGCACCTCGGCCTGCCGAACCGCGACGATGTGAAGGCGGGCGTGATCGCGTACAAGATCGCGGCGCACGCCGCGGACATCGCGAAGGGCCACCCGCGCGCCCGCGAATGGGACGATGCGCTCTCGAAAGCGCGTTTCGAGTTCCGCTGGGAGGATCAGTTCAACCTGGCGCTCGATCCGGTGACCGCGCGCGCCTACCACGACGAAACGCTGCCCGCCGACGGCGCCAAAGTCGCGCACTTCTGCTCGATGTGCGGACCGAAGTTCTGCTCGATGGAGCTCACGCAGCAGGTTCGTGATTACGCGAAGCAGGGGATGGAGGAAAAGTCGGTCGAGTTCCTCAAGAGCAAAGAGATCTACGTCAAGATCTAGAATGTGGATGTGAGGATGTGAGGACCTCGAGACTCTGATGTACGAACGCGGCGTCCGTCACTTCGTGGCGGCGACCGCCGTCATCGCCATCTTCGCCGTATCTCTGGATTTTCTTGCGGCTCGGCTACGCGCCGATTCACTCCGACGGCTACAGCTACTACGTGTACCTGCCGTCGTGGGTCATCTACCACGACGTGACGATGGAAGCGCTCGCGCGCGACTGGTACGGAGGAACCTACCCAGGATTCACCGGCCTTCTCCGATGGCCGACGACTGGCCAGTGGGTCGACCTGCATCCCATCGGCACCGCCATCCTGATGGCGCCGTTCTTCGTGGCCGGCGACCTGCTCTCGCTGTGGTCGAACCTCCCGCGTGACGGCTTCTCGCTGTACTACGAGCACGCGGCTGGGGCCGCCGGCATCGCGTATCTGTTGGCCGGCCTGGCCGTGCTGCGCCGGATTCTGCGGCGCCATTTCAGCGACGGCGTCGTGCTGGCGACGCTGGTCGCCATCACCTGGGGCACGAACCTGTTCCACTACGGCGTCTTCGACGGCACGTTCAGCCACGTTTTTTCGTTTTTTCTCGTCTGCTGCTGGATCCTGATCATCGAGCGGTGGTGGGAGCAGGAACGTCCGACGTGGCGGCTGTCGCTCGCGCTGGGGCTGGTGGCCGCGCTGATCGTGCTCGTCCGCCACACCAACGCGATCTTCCTGCTGGTCCTGCCGCTGTACGGCGTGACGCGCTGGAACGATCTGCGCGCACGAATCGGCTCGATGTGGGAGCGCCGGAAGTGGCTGGGCGCGGCAATGCTCGTCGGCCTCGTCGCCCTCATTCCCCAGCTGCTGATATACCGAATGAGCACATCCTCCTGGCTGGTCAGCCCGTACAGCGCGCTGGACAGCGGCTTTTCGTTCGGATCGCCGCGCCTGTTCGGAGTGTTGTTCAGCACCCAGAAAGGACTGTTCTTCTGGTCGCCACTGCTGCTGCTCGCCGTCTTCGGCGCGATCGTGGCCGATGGATGGGCGCGGCGGCTCGTGGCCCCTGCCATCGCGGTGTTTGCGATTCAGACGTACCTGGCGGCGAGCTGGTGGGACTGGCAATTCGGCGCCAGCTATGGCCATCGCGCGTTCACCGACGCACTCCCCCTCGCGGCGGTGCTTCTCGCGGCCTGTTTTCAATGGGTGGCCGGCCGCGTCGTGGCCCGCCGGTTCGTCACCGGCGTCGCGGCCGCGCTCGTCGCGCTGTCGATTGCGCAGATGGTGCAGTACCTGGACCGGAAAGATTCCGATCGCGAACACGACCTGGCAGGAGTATCGCGACTCGTTCCTGCGATTCCGATGACAGGCCGGCGCACCGCCATCATCGCCGGAGCCGTCGCGCTGGTCGCGGCGCTCGCGTATCTGCGGGATCCGCCCTGGCTGGGCAACGTGACGTCGGGGATGCGGGAGTGGGACTACAGCGATCCCAGGATGGTCTTTCGCTGGACCGCCGGCCGTGCGTCGTTGTTCATCCCCAGCGACGCCAAGGCGGTCATCATTCCGCTACGTTCGGGGATCCCAGGCCCTCTGACGGGAGAAGTGCCGGTGGAAATCCGCGTCGACGGCCGCTTCCTCGCGACCATCACCCTGACCGATCCCATGGAGTGGGTCCGCAAGGAGCTCCCGCTCGGCAACCGGGCGACGCACCGCCGCTTCCGCCGGATCGATTTGCATGTTCCGCGCGCCGTCGGACAGGGCAACCTGGGTGTCATGACCGGGCCGCCGACAATCTGGTAGCCCGCGGACGCGGACGCACGGCGCACGAACTCGCTTCTTTGCCAAAACGTGAACAGTCAGCCACCAATTTTGTCGTTCACATACGAAATTGGTAGGTTGGTCTCGGACCGGCGTGGCTAACGCGCGACAACCGGGACGATTTGGATGATGGTCGGGAACCGCGCCGGCTGGCCGCCGGGTTTCGGGTTCGGGTAACCCTGCGAGACGTCGGACTGGAAGTCCTTGATCGTCACGCCGGGCGGGAACGCCATCGTGTTCTCGTTGAACTTGCCGACGTCGAATTCGTGGGTGGCCGGCACGTCGAACACGAGCTCGCCTTTGTCCTTCAGCACCGTGCGGTAATACGCGACGAGATCGACAAACGCGGCCGCCGAACCGAAAATGTAGTAGCGCTGTCCGCGTCCGGCGTCGTACGACGTGATGAACTGCGCGCCCGGATAAATCGGCACGCCCAGCATCGCTTCGCTCGGCGCGGCTGCGGGTGTTGCCGGCGCGGTTCGTGCGGGTGCGGTCGTCGTCGGTGGCGGCGCGGGTGCCGGGCGCGCGGGTTGAGGCGGCCGTGGCGCGCCGGGAAACGGTTGCGGCACCGGCTGCTGCGCAAAGACGAAGACAGCCGGTGCACAGAGGACACCAAGGGAACAAAGGACACAGAGGGGTCCGAGCCGCCTTTGTGTCCTCTGTTCTTTCCTCTGTGTCCTTGTGAGGATCATGTCCACGATTATAAGCCTCCGCGATTTCTGCCGCGACGAACGGCCGTGGTTGCTCGAGACGATTGAGGCGCTCGTGAGCCTCGAATCGCCGACTACGGACAAGGCGGCCGTGGACCAGTGTGGGCGCGCGCTCGCGGCGCGCCTCGAGGCAATCGGCGGCCGCGTCTCCCGGCTTCCCCGTGCGGAACGAGGCGATCACCTGCTCGCGGAATTCGGCTGCGGGACATCGCAAATCCTGCTGCTCGGACACTTCGACACCGTGTGGCCAGTGGGCCAGCTCGAGCGTATGCCGCTGGTTCGGTCGAACGGCCGCCTGCACGGTCCCGGCGTCTTCGACATGAAGGCCGGTATCGCGATCGGGATGCTGGCCACCCGCGCGCTCCTGGAAACCAGCGTCTCCCTCAGCCGCCGCATCGTCATGCTCTGGACCAGCGACGAGGAGGTTGGCAGCGCGACGTCGCGAGCAGCGATCGAAGACGAAGCGCGACGCAGCGACGCCGTGCTGGTGCTCGAGCCGTCCCTGCCCGGCGGCGCCGTCAAGACCGCGCGTAAAGGCTGCGGCGAATACGAGTTGCGCGTTCGAGGCGTGGCGGCGCACGCCGGCATCGATCCGTCGAAGGGCGCGAGCGCGATTCATGAATTGGCGCGCCAGATCGTCCTCGTGCAGAAGCTCCAGGACCTCGATCGGGGAATCTCGGTCAACGTCGGCACCATCTCGGGCGGCACGCGCACGAACGTTGTCGCCGAGGAAGCGCGTGCGGTGGTCGACGTGCGCGCGCCGACGCAGACCGACGCGGCGCGTGTGGACGCGGCGTTCCGCGCGCTGAAGGCGGTGGACGACCGGACGGCCGTATCCGTGACCGGCGGTTTGGATCGTCCTCCGCTGGAACGAACCGCCCAGGTGGCGCGTCTGTACAAGCAGGCGTCCGAAGTTGCGCGCGAGCTCGGCCACGCGCTTGGCGAGGGGAGCACCGGTGGCGGTTCCGACGGGAATTTCACCGCTGCGTTGGGTGTTGCCACGTTAGATGGCCTCGGAGCGGTCGGCGACGGGGCGCACGCGCTGCACGAGCACGTCGTTATCGAGTCGTTGACCGATCGCGCCGCCCTCGTCGCGGGGCTCATCGCACGGATAGAATAGCTATCAGCCAACAGCTTTCAGTTCTCCGCCTGACAGATGTGGCTGAGCGGCGGTTGCCGAGAGCGGCTGATAGCCGATAGCTGAAAGCTGAATATGTCCAACACGGTAAAAACGGCGCTGCTGCTTGGTGTCCTGAGCGCCGTCGCTGATTTTCATCGGCGGTGCGCTCGGCGGCGAGCAGGGAATGATCCTCGGCTTCCTGTTCGCGGTGGGGACCAACTTCGCGTCGTACTGGTTTTCGGACAAGATCGTCCTGCGGATGTACAACGCGGCGGAAGTCGGCCCCGGCCACCGCCTGTACGACAGCGTCGCGCGGCTGGCGCAGCGCGCGGGCCTTCCGCAGCCCCGCTGTTACGTGATCCCCGACGCGTCGCCCAACGCCTTTGCGACGGGCCGCAACCCGGAACACGCCGCGGTCGCCGCGACCGAAGGGCTCCTGCAGACGTTGAACGACGACGAACTGGCCGGCGTGCTGGCCCATGAGCTCGCGCACGTCAAGCACCGCGACATCCTGATCAGCTCCGTCGCCGCGACGCTGGCGGCGGCCATCATGATGATCTCGCGGTTCGCGATGTTCTTTGGCGGCGGCCGCGACGACGATCGCCAGGGCGCCAATCCGTTCGCGCTCATCGCGATGATGATTCTGGCCCCGATTGCCGCGATGCTGATTCAGGCCATGATCTCGCGCTCGCGCGAGTACGACGCCGACGCAGGCGGGGCGTCGATTGCCGGCGGCCCTCACGGGCTTGTCAACGCCTTGAAGAAAATTGACGCCCGGTCGAGAGCGATCCCACTCGACGCCAATCCGGCGACGGCGCACATGTTCATCATCAAGCCGTTCAGCGCGCCAGGGATTGCTCGGACTATTCAGTACCCACCCACCGACGGAAAAGCGGATCCAAGCCCTGCTAGAGAAGGCTTAACGAAACGCCGCGCTGGACTTAGCGGCGTCACCATCCGACAACGTCGAGCTGCCACAATCCTGCGCTCGCCGCGTACCCCGCCACCCGGACTGTGGCCATTCGGCCACGGTCGAGCACTGGCGTACGAATTGCTGTCTCCGTTTCCAGACGGAGGCAGCCGGTGCACGTAGAAGAACTAGATATCTCACCGAACAAGATTGGCGAAACCGCGCAGCGCATCGTCGATCGCGCGACCGAAGAAGCGCGCCGCCGCGAGCATGCGCTGCTGACCAACGAGCATATTTTTCTCGCGTTCGCACAGGTTGAGTGGGACACCTTCGCCGAAGTGATGCGCGACGTGGAGCTGAACCCCCATACGATCCTTCTGGCGATCGAGGAACACCTCCACATGATGGCGTCCTTCGCGGGACGCGATCTGCGCGTGTCACCGGCAACAAAGCTCGTCTTCAAGCTCGCGCTGCACCATGCCAGCCGCGCCGGCCGTCAGACGATTGAGGCCGCCGACCTCTTCTCCGCGGTGTTCGAGGAAACCCAGGGCGTGCCGGTGTCGATCCTGCGCCGCCACGGCGTCGAGCCGGAAGTCCTCACCAACCGCCTGACCACGAGAATGCGCGACCTCGAGCTGCGGGAAGAGCGGCTCAAGAAACGGTTCGAGCTGCCGCCGTTCCTCAAGCACTTCGCGACGAACCTGAACCTGCTGGCGCGTCAGGACAAGATGCCGCCGGTCTTCGGGCGCGACAAGGAAATCCAGCAGGTGCTCGAGATCCTGTGCCACCGGGAGCGCGCGAACTCGGTGATGCTGATCGGCGAACCCGGCGTCGGCAAGACGGCCATCGCCGAAGGCCTGGCGCGGCGGATCGAGTTCGAGCCCGACACCGTGCCGGTGCGGCTGCGCGACTGCCAGGTGGTCAACCTGCAGATGAACTCGATGGTGGCGGGCACCATGCTCCGCGGGATGTTCGAGGATCGGATCCAGAACGTGATTCGCGAGCTGAAGGAGCGGCCGAACCTCATCCTGTTCGTCGACGAGGCCCACACCATGGTCGGCGCCGGCTCGGCGCTCGGCGCGCCGTCCGACGCGGCCAACATCTTCAAGTCGGTCCTCGCGCGCGGCGAAATCCGCATGATCGCGGCGACGACGTTGAGCGAGTACAAGGAGTACATCCAGGAGGACGAGGCGCTGGCGCGCCGGTTCCGCTGCGTCCTCGTCTGCGAACCGACGATCGACGAAACCCGGGACATCCTCTACAGCCTGAGGCCCCGCCTCGAGCGCAACTACTCGGTCCGCCTGCTCGACGAAGCGATCGAGACGGCGCTCGACCTGTCGCCGCGCTACATGCGGCACCTGCATCTGCCGGACAAGGTCATCGGCTGGCTCGACACCGCCGCGGTCCGGGCGGAGATCGATCGGCGTTGGGAAGTGAAGACCGACGATATCGTCTCGGTCATCTCGCACGCGGCGCAGATTCCGGCGGACATGGTCTACCGCGACGTCACCGATCGCTTCAAGGACATCGAAGCGCAGCTGCAGAAGCGGATCGTCGGGCAGCAGAACGCCATCAGCGCGGTCGCGCATCGTCTGGTGCTGAACAAGGGTCCGCTCAAGGACGGCTTCGATCGTCCGGACGGCGTGCTGCTGTTCCTGGGGCCGACGGGCGTTGGCAAGACCGAGCTGGCGAAGGCCGTGGCCGAGTTCCTGTTCGGCGACGAGAAGAAGATGATTCGCGTCGACATGTCGGAATACCAGGATGGATCGGTCTCGGTCGACAAACTGATCGGCATGCCGCGCGGCATCGTCGGCAGCGAGCGCGGCGGCGTGCTGACCAACCAGCTCAAGGACAATCCGTACTGCGTCGTGCTGCTCGACGAAGTGGAGAAGGCGAGCCCGAATACGCTCAACCTGTTCCTGCAGGCGTTCGACGAAGGCTGGATCACGGACGGCCGCGGCAAGCGCGTCTACCTGAGCGACGCCATCATCATCATGACGTCGAACCTCGGCGCGGAGAACTTCCGCAAGCTCACGAGCCCGCTCGGATTCAAGCAGCGGTCGGTCGGCGTCGAGCAGGTCGAGGGCGAGGTGATGCGCGAGCTGGAACGCCGCTTCCCGCCCGAGTTCAGAAACCGCATCGACGAAATCGTGCTGTTCTCGCCGCTCTCGCACGACGAGGTGCGCGAGATCGCGAAACACTACCTGCAGCAGGTCGCGCTCACGCTGGCGAAGTCCGGCAAGACGATCGAGATCGACGACGCGGCGATGGAACTGGTGGTGACGAAGGGCTACAGCATGGCCTTCGGCGCGCGGTTCCTCAAGCGGTTCATCGACGAACAGATCAAGCTGCCGATCAGCGCGCGCTGGAAGGAAGGCACGCATTTCACGGTCAGCGCGATCGACGGCGAGATTACGGTCGAACCGGCGGTCGCGAAGCGGCCGACGCCGAACGCCACGCTCGCATACGACCACGTCGGCATAGATCAGTTGGTGAACTGGCGAATTCGTGACCAGTTTCGGCCTACCAGGCGAAGCCGACCTGTTCGGCTTCCTGCGGGGCCCTGACGGCCGGCTCGTCGTCGGGCGCCCTGGCGTTTGCTCAAGCCGTAGCGATCCTGCAGCAGGCGAACCATCCCCTGGATTTGCTTCCGGTACTCCTGCGGCGCGTACTTCTTCACGTACAGCTTCTCGTAACGCGGGACCCATGACGGAAACTCGCGTTCGAGGAACTTCATGAAGTGCGCGCGCGTGCCGTCTTCGAGGAACATCACGTTACAGCCGACGAAGCGGGCGCCGTGGTCGGCGATCGCCTTGATGGTGCGCTCGATTTTGGCGCGCGACGACGAGAAGCCGGGGACGATCGGATTCATCAGCACGCCGGCATTGATGCCCGCGTCGACGAGCTCGCGCACCGCCCGCAACCGCTGAAGCGGGGGCGCCGTCCCGGGCTCGAGCGTCTCCCAGGCCTGTTCGTCGACCGTCGGGACGCTGACGCAGACGGTGCACGGCGCCACGCCAGCAAATTGCGCGTACAAGTCGCGATCGCGCACGACCATCGGACCCTTGGTGATGACCCCGATGGGATTGCGCGCGCGGAGGAGCGCCGCGATGGCGCCGCGCGTGAGCTTGTAGTGCCCTTCGATCGGCTGGTAGCAGTCCGTCGCGGTGCCGACGGCGATGTACTCGCCTTGCCACGACGGACGGGCCAGCTCGCGGGTCAGCACGTCGACGAAGTTCTTCTTCACCAGAATCACCGACGCGAACTCGTCGTCGGCGTTCAGCTCGAACTGGACGTGGTAGCGGCGCGCGTAGCAGTAATGGCAGCCGTGCGTGCAGCCGCGGTAGGGGTTGAGCGTCCAGTCGAATGGCATCCCCTTCACGCGATTCAGCGCCGAACGGCAGGTGACTTCCTGGTAGCGCGCCTGATCGGCGCGCCGCTCCGCCTCGGTCAGCGCGTGGCTGCCGCCGGCCTTGACGGTGTTCGCGACGTCGCGTGTCGTGGGTTTGGCGGTGCCGAGATCGAAGAGCAGCGGAAAGGAGGACATGGGCCTGATCGCGGAGAAACAACCGCATCTTCGCTTTTGTTTCGCCGCGCTGTCAAGCCGAAGGCCCGAAAGCCGATAGCTGAGAGCCGATGGCCGAGCTGAGAGCTAAACCTAGTGCGGCTTTGTCGTCGGTTTCCGCTTCTGAGTCGTGCCGGACTTCCTGGCGGTTGTGGACGACGTGGTTGTCTTCTTTCTGACGGCCTTCTTCTCTTCTTCTTGACCGCCGGTTTCGTCGTGGTCGCTGCCGCGTGGCTCGAATGCTTCGCGCGCGGCCTCGCGGTTTTCTTCGTGGCGGCGCTGGCCGGCGAGCTGAGAGCAAACGAGGCGACGAGTGCGACGAGAAGCGCGGTGATTGTTCTGCGAATCATCATTCCTCCAAGCGTGGCGGTTACGTTACCCGATCTCTTCGGCGTTTTCTCCTCTCTTCTACAATCCTTATGACTTCACGATGTCTTGCCACGCCAGTACTCGAGGAGATCGTCGACGGTGCGCTCGAGAGGAATTTCCGGGGTCCATCCAAGTTCGTCGCGCAGCCGCGAGGGATCGCCGAGCAGAATCGGGTTGTCGTTGGGTCGATAGCGCGCCGGATCGATTTTGACAGTCACCGGACAACGCGCGCGGGCGATCAGCAGATCCAGCAAATGCCTGATCGTCACGGCGCGGCCCGAGCACACGTTGTACGGCCGGCCGGGCACGCCACGCTCCAGAATCAGCCGGTAGGCGCGGACCGTATCACGGACGTCCGTGAGATCGCGCTGCGCGTCGAGATTCCCCACTGAAATCTCCGGCGCCCACCGGCCGCGCTCGATGTCGGCGATGCGGCGCGCGAAGCCGGGCGCCGCGAAGAACGGATCCTGACGCGGTCCGATGTGGTTGAACGCGCGCGCCACGCGGACGTCGATGCCGTCCGGGATCGATCGGAGCGCGAGGAGCTCCTGCGCCAGCTTGCTCAACCCGTACGGGTTGGGAGGCACCAGCGGATCGTCTTCGGTCATGGCGTCGGACGACGGGCGGTAGATCATCGCCGAGCTGGGCATCAGGAACTGCACGCGCAGGTCCTCGCGCCGGAGCGCATCGCACAGATGATGGGTGCCGCAGGACGTTGACGGCGAACGTCGACTCGGTGCTGTCCCACGCCTTGCCGACATGCGCGGCCGCCGCGCAGTGGTACACCGCGGACGGCCGTGTGCGTGCGATCGCCTCGCGGACGGCGCCGCGATCCAGCAGATCGACGGCCTCCCACCGTACCGACGGTCCCGCAGCGCGCGGCGCGCTTCCAGGGCGATGCCAGGCGACAATCGCGACGTCCTCGCCCGCGAGAAGATCCAGCAGGTGGCTGCCGGCGAAACCGCCGGCCCCGGTGACCAGAATCGTGGCCGGCATGAACGCGTGTTACCGAGGCACTCCGCCGAGCGCGCCGTTGAACGGCGAGAAATTCCCCAGCCCGGCGAGCGTGAAGGACATGAAGAAGCGGTGGTCGGACGTGATCGGTGAGTTGCTGAGCGTACCCCAATTGACGGTTTGATACTCGAACGCGATGCCGCAGCACTGCGCGTTGTAGAACCCCGACAGACGCTGCTGCAGAATATTCTTGTGGAGGATGTCGTAGTTGAACGAGTAGATCCCGCCGAGGCGATTGTTCACCGTGTGCACCGTCGTCTGGGCGTTGATGGCCTGATCCAGCAGATTCGGGTCGTTGAACCCGTCCAGCTGCTGGATGAATCCACGCTTGCTCCAGGTCGACGCGAACTGGAACACGTTCGCCCACGAATAGCTGCCGCTGGCGGAGATCGTCCTCAGCGAGTGGTAGCGGGCGTCGAACTCCGCGCGCATGTTGGCGGTGATCTCGTTGGTCGGCATCGCACGGACGCTGAGCGCGACCGGCGAGAAATGCGTCGGCAGCGCGTCGACGGACCCTGGCACGTTGTTCGACTGGTATTGACGATCGTACAGCGTCGCGAGCTGATTGGTGTTGTAGGTCTGGGAGAGCTCGACGCTCACGATTTCGCGAGCCTGGGCCAGCCCGCCCGGCACTCGTGCTTTGCGCTTGGCGTAGAACCGGTTGTTGACCCCGTAGGTGTAGCTCGTCCCGCCGACGATCGAGTCGATCCCGTCGAGCGAGATCACCCGATCGAAGTTGTCGACCGAAGAAGTCTTGTTGATGTTGAGAAAAGGCTCGATCGCGTGCTTGAACTTCTCTGCGTAGCCGTTGGTCGGCGTGTCCCAGATGCGGCTGAAGAGCGGCCCCAGGATGTTCGCGTTCAACGTGAAAAGGCGCCGATTGAGATTGTCCTCCGTGACGACCTGTGCGTCGGTTGGATTGACCTTCGCGGACAGGCTGCGCGTATAGAAGGTATCCCGCCAGCCGACCGTGCTATTGACCGTGAACCACTGCCACTTCTTGAACGGATACCGCACCTGCGGGCTGAAGTCGACGCGACCCAGGCTCCTCGAGTCGGTTTCGACATCGTTCGTGAGCGCGCTGCGCAGCTGGTAGACGTACTCGCCGCCGGCGGAGAAATACAGCGGCGTGCCCAGTAAGGGCCGTTCATTGCGCGTGACGCTGATGCGCGGCCAGTTCCCGGACAGCGTGGAGCTCTGGCCGTCGCCAAAGAAGTACTCGCGGTGATCGATGGTGGCGTTCAGCGAGTATCTCCCGAACGTGCCGACCACGTTGCCGCCGAAGTCGCGCTGGTTGCGCGAGATATCGTAGATGTTGGTGTTCAACGTCTGCGACGTCGCGATGCTGGAAAAATAGTTGACGCTCGCTCTCGCGCGCAGATGGCCCGGCAGAAGCTGATTGGCGCCGCCGCGGAGCTCGAAGCTGCGCGAACCCGGAGCGGCCTGTCGGCGCCAGTCGGGTCCACGACTGTGGCGTCGTGCTCGTTGAGCAGGTACGCCTTGAACGTCCCGTCGTCCCCGCCGCCGAAGTTGTAGCGGTACTCGCTGCCGACGCCCTGACCGGTATTCGAATACCAGTCGTGGAAGAAGGTCGCGTCCTGGCTGCGATCGACCGCCCAGAAGAACGCGTTGTGAATCGACTGGCCGCGCAGCGTCGACGAGCCGTAGGCCGGGATGAGAAATCCGGTGGCCCGGTCTTCCTTTTTCGTGGGGTAGTACAGCACCGGCAGGTAGAACATCGGCACCCCCTTCACCCGGAGCACGGCCTGCTTCAGGAAGGTGTAGTGATCGACGTTGAGGGTGACGGTGTCGGCGACCAGATCCCAGCGCGGCGTCGGCTGCACGCAGGTCGAGAAGCCGCCCTTCGAGATCTTGTACTTCTTGGGACCGAGCTTCTCGATCGACTCGCCGAAGAAATAGACGACCGTCTCCTGACCGGCCATCGGCGGCGGCGCGACGCCGCCGGCTCGAACCTGCTGACGCTGCGGCTTGACGGTCGAGATCCCGTACGCGTTGTAGAACGTGCCCAGACGCGTGTCGGTGTTGAATTCGATCCGTTCCGCTGAGATCCGGTTGTCGGCCTGCGCAAAGACGACATTGCCCTTCGCGATGAACTTGCTGCCATCCTCGTAGTACCACGCGTCGTCCGCGTAGATCTTGGTCTCTTTGTCTTCAAACTCGACGTGGCCGAGGAAGTGCCAGTCTTTCTGCTGATTGGTCCCTTCGCGGCTGTCGCTCTTCGTGCTGTCGACGACCGGCGCTTGTGCCGGCGGCTGAGCCTGCACCGACGACGCAAGCAGCAACACGGCGCAGGCGTACACAACCGTTCGAAGCGGATTCATCTGAGGTGGTGTTCGAAGCGTATCACGAGCCTTCGAGCTCCTTCATCACGTCGCCGAGCAGGAAGATCGACCCGGCGACGACGATGCGCGGCGAGATGCGCCAGGCGATCTCCAATGCTCGAGCTGCAGACTCCGCGATGGTCACCGGCAGATCGCGGCTCGCGCGCGCCTGCGCTTCCAGATCGGACGGATCGGCCGAGCGTTCGGTCGAGGCGCGCGTCAGAATGAGATGGCTCACGGCCGGCAGCAGCGCCGCGAACATCCCGGGCGCGTCCTTGTCGCGCATGGCGCCAAAGACCAGCGGGCGCGGACCTCCGGCCTGCGCTCTGAGGTAGGACGCGAGCGCGGCCGCCCCGGCCGGGTTGTGCGCGGCGTCGAGCAGCACCTCGCGGCCGTCGGACAGGACCCGACGCTCGAGGCGTCCGGGCCAGTCGGGCCGCTCGAGGCCGTGCGCGACCGCCGTGCGCGGAACGGCGATCCCCTGCCGGTCGACGATGTCGAGCAGCTTGACGGCGACCGCCGCATTCGACGTCTGATGGGCTCCCGCGAGGCCGATCGTGAACCCCTGGACGTCGAGCGGCGCCGTCCGCACGATCTCGGCGCCGCGCTCCCGCGCGACGCGATCGATCACGGTGACGGCGGCGGGAGGCAGATCGCCGACGACCACCGGCACGCCTGGCTTGATGATGCCGGCCTTCTCGAAGGCGATTTCTTCGATCGTCGATCCGAGGTAGCGCTCGTGGTCGAGCGCGATCGACGTGATGGCGGTCGCGGCCGGCTGAAGGACGTTGGTGGCGTCGAGCCGCCCGCCGAGTCCGACCTCGATCGCCGCCACCGCCACGCCGGCCCGGCGGAACAGTTCGAACGCCGTAGCGGTCGTGACTTCGAAGAATGTCGGCGGCGCCTTCAGGGTGCCGTCCTTCAGCAGCGCTTCCGCGGTGCGCTGAAGGTCGGCCACGGCCTCGACCAGCGCCTGCTGACTGACCGGCGTGCCGTCGATGACGAACCGCTCGCTGAGATCGATCAGGTGCGGAGAGGTGTAGCGCGCGGACCGGTGACCCGCCGCCCGCAGGGCGGCATCGACCATCGCCGTGACCGAGCCCTTGCCGTTGGTGCCAGCGATGTGGACCGATGTGAACGCGCGTTCGGGATGACCGAGGCGGCCGAGCAACGCGGCGATGTTGTCGAGGCCGAATTTGATGCCGAACTGTTCGAGGCTGAGGAGATAGGAGATGGGATCCAAAAAGCGATTAGGGGACTCAGGGACTAGGGATTAGGAATTAGGAATTCGACGTCACCGTTGGCATCAGCGGCGGCTCGCTCGTCGTGGTCAGGAGGCCGGCGATGGCGACCGGCGCTGGTTTGCGGACGGCGCCCATGAAGCGGAGCGCGTTCGCGATCACGGTTTTCATCTCACGCCGATCGATCACGAGATCGATCATCCCTTTTTCGAGCAGAAACTCGCTCCGCTGAAATCCTTCCGGAAGCTTCTGGCGAATGGTCTGCTCGATGACCCGCGGGCCGGCGAAGCCGATCAGCGCTTTGGGCTCGGCGATGTTCAGGTCCCCGAGCATGGCGAAGCTCGCCGTCACGCCGCCGGTGGTCGGATCGGTCAGCACGGCGACGTACGGCAGACCCGCCTGGTCCAGGCGCGCCAGGGCGCCGCAGATCTTCGCCATCTGCATCAGCGACAGCGCGCCCTCCATCATCCGCGCGCCGCCCGAGCAGCAGACGATGACCAGCGGCAGGTTCCCGTCGACGGCGCGTTCGATCGCCCGCGTGATCTTCTCGCCGACCACGACGCCCATGCTGCCGCCGATGAACTCGTATTCCATCGACGCCACGATCGTCTGGATGCCGTCGATCGCGCCCGACGCCGTGATGACGGCGTCTTTCAGTCCGGTCGCCGCCATGCTCGCCTTCAGGCGCGACTTGTACGGCTTGGTATCGGTGAACGACAGCGGATCGGTCGACATCAGATCCTTGTCGTATTCGGTCCACTCGCCGTCGAACAGCGTGCGCAGGCGCTCGGCGGCGCCGATCCGGAAATGATGCGCGCACTTGGGGCAGACGTTGAGGTTGGTCGCCAGGTCCTTGTTGTAGATCGCCTGCGCGCAGTCCGGGCACTTCACCCAGAGACCTTCGGGGACGCGGCTCGCCTTCTCCTTGGCCTTCGCGGCAATCGGCTTCTTGGTCTTCTTGAACCAGGCCATCAGCTCTCAGCTTACCTTCAGTTCTCAGTTCAGGAGCCCCTAGCCCCTAGCCCCAGCCCCGAGCCCCTACTTCGTTCTTGGCACGTAATAGCGCGTCCCCGATCCCATCGCGCGGATCTGCTTGATGAGATCGTCCAGCGCCTCGTCGCTGGCATCCGAGTCGAACTGCGAGGTTTCGACCACCAGCAACGGCGTGACGTTGTAGTGAAAGAAGAAGTGGTGATACGCCTCGTTGAGCTCCCGCAGGTAGTCGTCGCCCGGCTGGAACGCGACCGCTTCCGCATCCATCCGGCGGCTGTGGACGCGCCGCAACAGCACGTCGGTGGGCGTCTGGAGGTAGACGACGAGATCCGGCGGCGGCACGTCGCGGGCCAGCAGTTCGTACAGCCGCTGGTAGATGAACAGTTCGTTGTCGTCGAGATTCAGATACGCGAAGATCTTGTCCTTGTCGAAGACGTAGTCGGAGATCGTCGTCTGACTGAACAAGTCGGCCTGCCGCATGGTCAGCTGCTGGCGATGACGGTTGAGGAGATAGAAGAGCTGCGCCTGCAGCGCGGCGCCGGGACGGTCGGCGTAGAAATCGGTGAGGAACGGATTCTCGGTTTCTTCCAGCACGACTGTCGCATCGAGCCGTGTGCCCAGCCGCTCGGCGAGCGCGGTCTTGCCCGCTCCGATCGGGCCTTCGATCGCGATGTAGCGGAACTGCAAGGGCCCGATGATATCATCGCGCCGTGAGGATCGAACGTCTGGAGCTGCGTCTGCTGAAGCTCCCGCTCGTCCACTTCTTCGAGACCAGCTTCGGACGCATCCACGACAAACATTTCCTTCTGGTACGACTCGATGACGGTGGCGTGTCGGGCTTCGGCGAATGCGTCGCCGAGCAGGATCCGTACTACAGCAGCGAGACGAACGACACGGCGTGGCACATCATCGAGTCGTTCATCGCGCCGCGCGTGCTCGGCGTCGACTTCGCGCACCCGCGCGACCTGTTCGCGGCGCTCAAGGCGATTCGCGGCCACCACATGGCGAAGGCCGCCGTGGAGATGGCCGCGTGGGATCTCCATGCGCGCCAGGCTGGCGAGCCGTTGTGGCGCGTCCTCGGCGGCTCGCGGGACCGCATCGCATCCGGCGTCTCGATCGGCATTCAGGATTCGCTGCCCGATCTGGTCGCGAAGGTGGCGCGCGAAATTGACGCCGGCTATCGGCGAATCAAGATCAAGATCAAGCCCGGCTGGGATCTCGACGCCGTCGAAGCGGTGCGCGCCCGTTTTCCCGACGTGCCGCTGATGGTCGATGCCAACGCCGCCTACACGTCCGCCGACGCCGATCATCTGGCGACGCTCGATCGATACGGCCTGATGATGATCGAGCAGCCGCTCGACTACGACGACATCGGCGACCATGCCGTGCTGCAACGGCAGTTGAAGACGGCGGTGTGCCTCGACGAATCGATCAAGTCGGTCAACATCGCGCGCGAAGCGATTGCCGCCGGCGCCTGCCGCATCATCAACATCAAGCCGGGGCGCGTCGGTGGATTCTCGGAGTCGATTCGTCTTCACGATCTGTGCGCGGCGCACGGCATCCCGGTCTGGCACGGCGGCATGCTCGAGTCGGGCATCGGACGCGCCGCCAACATCCATCTTTCGACGCTGCCGAATTTCTCGCTGCCGGGCGACATCGCCGCGAGCAAGCGCTACTTCGACCCGGATCTCATCGATCCGCCGATTGAAGTGGCCGCCGACGGAACGATCGCGGTGCCGCAGGGACCGGGGCTGGGCGTGTCGATCTGCCAGGATCGGATTGAGCGCGCCACGCTTCGACAAGGCACGCTGCGGAAGTCTGACGTCGGAAGTCTGAAGCGTGAAGTGGTGTCTGAAATGGGCAGTATGAAGGGCGCCGCCGGTCCGAAGGCTCAGGTGTGATGAATCGTTTCGCAGTTCTGCTGGTGTTCGGATTGGCGTCAGCGTGTGCCAGCGTGCCGCCGGTGACGACGCCGGTGAAGCCGGCCGGTCCCACCTTCGAAGAAAAGATGGCCTGGATCCTCCGACTCGAGGATCAGCGCGTGCTTCGCGACACCGCGCCCACCATCACGCCCGCCCCGCCCGTCGCTGTTCGAGGCCAGGCGCCCGCGGTGGCTCCGCCGCCGCCTCCACCCGACGTCGTCCGCCTGCTCTCGGACGACGAGGCGCGCATCAGACGGCGTGCCGCGCTGGCCGTCGGCCGCATCGGCCTCGCCGAGGGCGTCACGCCGCTGGTCGGCGTTCTGGCCGATCGCGATCCCGAGGTGCGGCAGATGGCCGCGTTCGCACTGGGTGTGCTCGGCGACGCACGTGCGCGCGATCCGCTGATCGCGGCGCTTGCCGACGCGTCACCGCTCGTGCAGGGTTCGGCGGCCGAAGCGCTCGGTCTGCTCGGCGATTCGTCCGCCGCCGACGCGATCGGCCGGCTGGCTGCGCGAGTCGTCCAGTCCGGCGCGCTCGCGCAGCCGCCCGGGGATGAAGAAGACGTGCGTCGCGACACGCCCGCGGCGGCGTTCCGCCTCGCGCTGTACGCCCTCGTCCGTCTGAAGGCGTACCCGCAGGCTCGCGGCCGCGGTGCTCGACCAGAGCGGCCAGCCGCGCGTGCGCTGGTGGCCGGTCGCGTTCGCTCTCCAGCGGCTCGAGGACAAGCGCGCGCTGCCGGCGCTGCTGACGCTCGCCAAAGAAGCCAATCCGTACACCCGCGCCTTCGCCGTCAAAGGGCTGGCGACGCTGCGCGATCCGGCCGCGCTCCCCGTGTTGATGCCGCTGCTCTCCAGCGGCGAACGATCGGTGCTGATCGAAACCATCAGGGCGCTCGGACGCATCGGCGACCCGGCGGCCGTCGCGCCGCTGCTGGGCTTCATTCACGACGCGAGCGCCGATCCGCAGGTGCGGCTCGAATCGATCGTCGCCCTCGGCGGTATCCCCCCGTCGCTGTCAGTGCCGCCGGAGCTGCACGACTCACTGCTTGATTTGCTGAGCGATGCCAACCCGGCGATCAGGGCCGCCGCGCTGCGGTCGCTCGCGGCGACCGATCCGGAAAGCTTCATCACCATCCTCTCCGCACTGGATCCCGATCCGCACTGGAGCGTTCGCGCGGCGCTGGCGACCGTGCTCGGCGCGATGACCTCGGACGTCGCGCTGCCGAGGCTCGAGACGATGCTCGCCGATTCGGACCAGCGGGTGATTCCCGCCGTCCTCGAATCGCTCGTGAAGCTCAAGTCACCCAAGGCCGCCGCCATCCTGCTCGAGCGATTGAAGGTGGACGACCCGGTGGTCCGCGCGGCCGCGGCCACCGGTCTCGGCACGCTGAAGCCATCTGGTGGAGCCGCCGCGCTCGCCGAGGCGTATACGTTCGGCCAGCGCGATCCGAGCTACAACGCGCGCGCGGCGGCGCTCGGCGCGCTGGCGTCGTACGGTCTGGCCTCGGCGGCGCCGGTGTTGAAAACCGCGTTCGCCGACAAGGACTGGGCGCTGCGCGTCCGCGCCGCGCGCCTGATGGCGCAGCTCGATCCCGCCGCCGCGGCGAATGCCGCCGCGCAGATCAGGCCGGCGCCGACGACGCTGTCCGCGGATGTGTATGCGGCGTCACGCCTGACGAACCCAACCGTGTCGACGCAGGCGTACATCGAAACCGATCGAGGCACGATTCAAGTCGAGCTCGCCGTGCTTGACGCGCCGTTGACGGTCGAGAACTTCGTCGCGCTCGCGCGCAAAGGTTTCTTCGACGGCCTCAGCGTGCATCGCGTCGTGCCCGACTTCGTCGTGCAGGACGGCGATCCCCGCGGCGACGGCGAAGGCGGGCCCGGCTATTCGATCCGCGACGAACTGAACCAGCGCCCGTATCTGCGCGGCACCGTCGGCATGGCGCTCGACCCGTGGCCTGACACGGGCGGCAGTCAGTACTTCATCACGCACTCGCCGCAGCCGCACCTCGATGGCCGCTACACGGTCTTCGGCCGAGTCATCGCGGGCATGGACGTCGTCGATCAGATTCAGCAGTGGGATGTGATTCGGCGCGTGAGGATCTGGGATGGCACTCAGCCGACGGCGACGGGGCGGCTCGGGCTAGCTGCAGGGCTCGGGTTCTGTGTCCTCTGTTCTCGCGGAGCACAGCTGGCGAACAAATTGAAAAGGGGGCCACGTTGGCCCCCTTTTATCGACGGGAGAGGCTAGATTACCGTTTCTTACCAGCCTTCTTCTTCCCGCCCTTGGCTTTCTTCGCCATTGTCTGTTATCCCCCCCTTCATGTGGGATTCGGCGCGAGCGCTCACGACCATCAACGGTGGCTGCCGCCTGGCACGCTCACCAGAAGCTCGACGCTCGTCGCTTTGGTACTAGGGATGGCGTAAACACACCATCGTCATACCAGATGTAGATTATGAACCTGTACATTTCAGTGTCAAGCACAAATGTGCCAGAAATGTCAAAAATTTCTCGCGACGATCACATGCTCGTACGCAGTTGTTGCTTCTCTGCGTGGCGTTCGATCGCAAGCGCGATGAGACGATCGATCAACTGCGGATAGGACACGCCGCTCGCCGCCCACATCTTCGAGTACATGCTGATCGTCGTGAAGCCCGGGATGGTATTCAGCTCGTTCACGTACAGCGAACCCGATCCATCGTCCGCCAGCAGGAAGTCGACGCGCGCCATGCCCGCGCAGTCGAGCGCCTTGAACGCCGCCACCGCGAGCGATCGGATTTCCTGTGTGAGCCGTTCCGGCAGCGGCGCCGGGATGACGTCGCGCGAGTCGGCGTTCAGGTATTTCGCTTCGTAGTCGTAGAACTCGCCGGAGGGAATGATTTCTCCCGGCACCGACGCCTCGGGCTCGTCGTTGCCCAGCACGGCGACCTCGATCTCGCGCGCCTTCGGCACCGCCGCTTCGACGACCACCTTGCGATCGAACTCGCCGGCCAGCTTGATCGCGGTGCGCAGCTCGGCGACGTGTTTCGCCTTGGAGATGCCGACGCTCGATCCCAGGTTCGCCGGCTTCACGAAGACGGGGAAACCCAGGCGATCGACGACCGTCTGCAGCGTCGCGCGCTCATCGTGCTGCCAGTCGCGCCGCAGCACCACTTCGTAGTCGCAAATCGGCAATCCCTTGGCCGCGAACGCCAGCTTCATCGCCGCCTTGTCCATGCCGACCGCCGACGCCAGCACGCCCGCGCCGACGTACGGCACGTTCGCCAGCTCGAGCAGTCCCTGCACTGTCCCGTCCTCGCCGTACGGACCGTGCAGAACCGGGAAGACGACATCGAGCTTGACACCAGAGACCGCGACCTGCCCTGAGCGAGCCGGTTCCACCGCGCGAGTCGAAGGGCCGAGTGTCACGAGCGTGTCACCGCCAGGCCGCGCCACCAGGTGAGTCTCGCGCCGGTCGTCCGCTTCGAGCTGAGGCGTGTGGGTTTCGTGAATGACGTCCGCGGCCTTGTCGATCGCCGGCGGACGGTCGGGCAGGCTCCATCGACCGTCCTTCTCGATCTTGATCGGGATTGCCTCGTAGCGGGCCGGGTCGAGGTTCTTGAAGACGGCCGCTGCCGAGGCGAGTGACACTTCATGCTCGCCGGAGCGGCCGCCGTAGATCACGCCAACTCGAAGCTTCTTCACAGCTTCACCGCTGATTCACCACAAAGGACACAAAGGACACCAAGGGCTATTCGTACAGAATAAGATCTCTTCCTTTGTGTCCATTGTGTCCTCTGTGTTGATTCAACTCATCGAACGAGATTGTAGTCGGTTCGTGGATCGATGACTGCCTTCAGCTTCAGCGTGACTCACGCCGATGGCCGCGCCGGCGCGGGCGTATGACGACGGCGCATGGCGAGGTGGAGACGCCGGCGTTCATGCCGGTCGGCACGCAAGGCGCGGTGAAAGGCCTGACCCATCGCGACCTCGAATCGATCGGCGCCACCATCCTGCTGAGCAACACCTACCATCTCTATTTGAGGCCCGGCGCCGACTTGATCGCGCGGCGCGGCGGACTCCACTCATTTATCGGCTGGCAGAAGCCGATCCTGACCGACAGCGGCGGCTATCAGGTGTTCAGCATGGCCGCGCGGCGGACCGTCGACGAGGAGGGCGCGCACTTTCGCTCGCACCTCGACGGATCCGCGCACCTGCTGACGCCAGAGTCGGCGGCGGACATTCAGGCGCAGCTGGGATCCGACGTCGCCATGGTGCTCGACGAGTGCCTGGCACATCCGGCCGATGAGGCGGCAGCTCGGCAGTCGATGGCGCGCACGCTCCGCTGGGCGTGCCGCGGACGCGATCGCTTCCTCGCGCTCCGCGACCGGCTGGTGCCCGGCGTCGCCGTGACGAATCCTGGCCAGGCGCAGTTTGGCATCGTGCAGGGCAGTGTGTTTCCGCGGCTGCGCGAGGAGAGCGCGCGCGAAACGGTCGCCATCGGGTTCGAGGCCTACGCCATCGGCGGTCTCAGCGTCGGCGAGCCATCGGAGGTCATGTACGACATGGTCGATCGGACCACCGTGTGTCTGCCGGAGGACCGCCCGCGCTATCTCATGGGCGCCGGCACACCGGCGGACCTGGTCGAGGCGGTCGCCCGCGGAGTGGACCTGTTCGATTGTGTGTTGCCGACGCGCAACGCGCGGAACGGCCAGCTGTTCACCAGCGAGGGGCGTCTCAACATCAAAAACGCCCGGTACGCCGAGGACGACCGGCCCGCGGATCCGGCGTGCGGGTGCTACACCTGCCGGACCGCCTCACGGGCCTATCTCAGGCATCTGTACATGGCGGGCGAAATCAACTCGGCCACCCTTAACACGTTGCATAACCTACACTTTTACCTTGACACGCTCGGGCGGATTAGGGACGCTATTGTGTTCGGGCGGTTTGAAAGTTTCAGGCGAGAGTTCCATCAGAGCTTGTCCCGCCAGCACGACCAATGATGATGTTCGACGCCGGTCCCGTGTTCGCCATGGGCGCGACTGCCGACGGCGGAAGCCCGTTCATTCAGGCGATTCCGTTCGTCATCATCCTCGGGATCTTCTATTTCGTCATCCTGCTCCCGGGTAAGAGAAAGCAGCAGAAGGTGCAGGAGTTTCTCGACAACCTGAAGGAAAACGACCGGGTTGTCACGACCAGCGGCATCTACGGCCAGATCACGCGCATCAACGGCGACAAGGTGCAGCTGCAGATTGCCGACAAGGTCCGGATCGATGTCTCGAAGGCGGCCATCGGCGGCCTTCAGGGCAAGCCGCCGGTCGTCGACTCCCCGAATCCGTAGGAACGCGCCATGACCAACCTGCGCTGGAAGATCGTCACCGTCCTCGCTGTCTTCATCATCTTCTTCGCCGTCGGCCCGTATCCGATGCTCGCGGCGCGCTACCACCTGCCGGCGCCCGGATGGCTGATGGACAAACAGTTGAAGCTCGGCCTCGACCTGAAGGGCGGCGTCCACCTGGAGATGCGCGTTCAGACCGAGGATGCGCTGCGGCTCGAAACGGATCTGGAATCGGAACGGCTGCGCGATGCGCTGCGGACGGCCAACATCCCGGCGAACGTGGTGCCGGTCAGTTCCACGCAGTTCCGCGTGGACGGCGTTCCGCCGGCACAGGACGCCGCGTTCCGGACGGCGGCGAACGAGGTTCAGACCAACTTCGATCGCAGCTCCGGGACCAACGGCTCCTATACGTTCACGATGAAGCCGAACGTCCAGGTGAACCTTCGCAGCGAAGCCGTCGTGCAGGCGCGCCAGACGATCGAGCGCCGCGTCAACGAGCTGGGCGTGACCGAGCCGAGCATCACGCAGCAGGGCAGCGACCAGATCATGGTGCAGCTGCCCGGCGTCACCGACGTCGAGCGCGCGAAGCAGATCATGGGCTCGCCCGGTCTGCTGGAGCTGAAGATCGTCGAGCGCGTCGCGGGGACCAAAGAAGAGCTGATGACGAACGGGCAGCCGCCCGAAGGCATGGAAATCCTGCCGGGCAACGGCGGCGCCGGCGACGCCGGCACGATGTTCTACCTCGTGAAGCGCGCCGCGGCGGTCACCGGACGCGATCTGCGGAACGCGCGGCCGTCGCTCGACGAAAACAATCGCCCCGCGGTCAGCTTCACGCTCAACACCGAAGGCGGGCGGAAGTTCGGCAAGGTCAGCGGCGAGAACGTCGGCCGCCAGCTGGCGATCATCCTCGACGGCCGCGTGCAGTCGGCGCCGACGCTCGAATCGCGCATCACGACTGACGGCCGCATCAGCGGCAGTTTCACGCCGGAGGAAGTGCAGAACCTGTCGCTGATCCTGCGATCGGGCGCGCTGCCGGCGACGCTGAGCTATCTGGCGGAGCGAACGATCGGGCCGTCGCTCGGCGCCGACTCGATCCGCTCTGGCGTGAGGGCGTCGATCGCCGGGCTGCTGCTGATCGTCGTCTTCATGCTGGTGTACTACAAGGCGTCAGGCGTGAACGCCGTGGTCGCGCTGATCTTCAACCTGGTGATCCTGCTCGGACTGATGGCGTACATCGGCGCGGTGATGACGCTGCCGGGCATCGCCGGCTTCGTCCTCACGATGGGCATCGGCGTCGACTCCAGCGTGCTGATCTTCGAGCGCATCAAGGAAGAGCTCGAGGCGCAGCGCGGGGTCCGCGCCGCCATCAACGCCGGCTTCAGCCGGGTGTTCTGGACGCTGTTCGACACGCACATCGCCGCGCTCATCTCGTGCGCGTTCCTGTTCCAGTTCGGCACCGGTCCGATCCGCGGGTTCGCGCTGACGCTGGTCATCGGTCTGGCGTCGAATCTGTTCACGTCGATCTTCGTGTCGAAGACGATTTTCGAGGTGGAGCTGGCCAACCGGCGTCAGGCCACGACGTTGAGCTATCAGCTCTGAGGCTGCAGCTGAGAGCCGAGCGATAGCTGATAGCTGACTATGCATATCTTCAAAGACACCCATTTCGACTTCCTCCGCTGGCGGTGGCACGCGATCATCCTGTCGTGGGTGATCATCATCGCCGGCATCGTCACGATCGCGACCAGGGGCATCCCCAAAGGCGTGGAATTCGCGGGCGGCACAGTGGTCATCGAGCGCTACGATCAGGCGGTCTCGGTGCAGCAGGTCCGCGAGGCGCTGGACAAGAACTATCCCGGGCGGCGGCCAGAACACCGTCGTGCAGGCGATTGGCGATCCCAGCGCCCACATGGTCATGATCCGCGTGCCGCAGGTGGGCTCGGAAGCGGGCACGTCGCTGTCAGCCGAGGCGCAGAAAGTGGAGGACGCGCTCGACAGGGCCAACCTCGGCAAACGCACGCGCGAAGGCGCCGAAATCGTCGGCGCGACCGTCGGTCAGGAACTCACGCGCAAGGGCATCCTGGCCACCGTCCTGTCGCTCGTCGGCATCCTGTTCTACCTCGCGTTCCGCTTTCAGTTCAGTTTCGGCGTCGGCGCCGTCGTCGCCACGATTCACGACCTGCTGATCACGCTGGCGTTCCTGGCGTTCTTCCGCTACGACATGTCGCTCAACGTCATCGCCGCGATTCTGACGATGACCGGCTTCTCGACCAACGACACGATCGTCATCTTCGACCGGATTCGCGAGAACCTGCGCAGCATGCGCCGCGACTCGATGAACCACGTCATCAACGAGTCGGTCAACCAGACGCTCACCCGGACGGTGATTGCGTCGGGCACGGCGCTGCTCACGGCGCTCGCGCTGTTCTTCTTCGGCGGCGAGGTGCTGCACGGGTTCGCGTTCACGATGGTCGTCGGCATCATCACCGGCACCTACTCGAGCGTCTTCATCGCCGCGGCGATCGTCAGCCTGTGGCGGGGCGATGGCCCCGACGCGCGCCGCCGCTCACGCCCCGGCCACCGCCGGCGCGGCGCCGGCGCAGCAGCCGCAGCGGAAACAGAAGCCTCAGAGGAAGGCACGCGCGTCTTAGCTCGTGCCGGCGACAGTTCAGGCGGCATTGCTCGGCGTCGTGCAGGGAATCACCGAGTTCCTGCCAGTGTCGAGTCCCGCCCATCTCGATCCTGGCGCGGCTGTTTTTCGGCTTCGACGGGGACAAGTTCGGCCTGGCCTTTGACGTGGCATGCCACGTCGGGACGCTGCTCGCGGTCATGTATCTACTTCCGTGAGGAGATCGGTCCGCATGGTCGCGAGCGCTGCCTCGGCTCTTCGACCGCCACGATGCCGACGCGCGCCTGATCTGGCTGATCGTTGTCGGCGACGATCCCGGCGGTCGTCGCGGGCGCTTGCTGTTCAAGATCCATGATCGAAGTGCACCTGCCGGACGCCGGCGTCATTGCTGCGGCGTTGCTCGCCGGCTGGCGCGCTGCTGTTCTTCGTCGCCGAGGCCGGTCGGCACCAGACGTCGCGGCCGGAGCGGTCCCTGACACTTGGCCGAGCGCTGCTCGATCGGCTGCGCGCAGGCGCTGGCGCTGATCCCAGGCGTCTCGCGCTCGGGCGGCGACGATCGTCGCCGCGCTGTTCCTCGGTCTGCGCCGCGCCGAAGCGGCCGAGTTCTCATCTTCCTCTGGCGATTCCGGCGATTCTCGGTGCGGCCGTCGAGCGAAGTTGCCGAAGCCGGTCAAAGCGCGGCGCGCGGCGATGAGTCGCGTCGCTCTTCGTCATCGGCGTTGTCAGCTCCGCGTCGTCGGCTACGCTGGCCGTGAAGCTATTTCATGCAGTATCTCGGCGATCAGGTTCGATCGCCGTTTCGCCTGGTATCGGCTGGCGCTGGCCGCCGCAACCGTCATGCTGGCTGTGGCGCGCCTGAGCGTGCCGGCAGATATTCGCCATGCAGTGGCTTCGCCGCAACTTCATCGCCGGCTTCTTCGTGATGGTGCCGGTGTTCATCAGCGTGGCGGCGCTGGTCTGGCTGTTCAGCGTCGTCGACGGGTTCACGACGCCGCTCTACGATCGGTTGCTCGGCCGGCGCATTCCCGGATTGGGGACCGTCACGACGCTGGTCGTGATCGTCCTGGTCGGCGCGTTCGCGCGCAATGTCATCGGCCGCCGGATTCTGCAGCGGACCGAAGGATGGCTGCTGAAAGTGCCGGTGTTCCGCACCATCTACGCGCCGGTCAAGCAGCTGATCGCGGCGTTTTCGCCTGACAACGCGTCGGGGTTCAAGCGTGTGGTGCTGGTCGAGGACCCGCGGCGCGGTTATGCGCTGGGATTTCTGACGCGCGAATTCACCGTCGATCGGGGACACGGCCCCGAGGAGCTCCTGGCCGTCTACGTCCCGACGAACAATCTCTACCTGGGCGATGTCGTGATCTGCGAGCGCGGTCGGGCGGTATTTCCCGATATCACGGTCGAAGAAGGCATCAGAATTCTTCTGACCGGCGGCATGGCGCTGCCGCCCCGGCTCCGCATATAATCCCTGCCTTTGTGCGAGGTTCAATGATCGTGACCGTCCAGAGATGCTTGGGGCGACCGCTGGTCGCTCTGCTGATGCTGACCGCGCTGCTCGCCGCGCCGCGGCCGCTGCTGGCGCAGCCGGCGTCCACGCCGCATGGTGGCGAAGCGAGCCTGGTCCTGCCGGATCTGTCGTCCGTCGATTTTCTCGGCGTCCACGGCAGCACCCTGCTGATGAGCGGCCTCGTCGTCTGCGCGTTGGGTCTGCTGTTCGGGCTCGCGACGTTCACCCAGCTCAAGAACCTGCCGGTGCACTCGTCGATGCGCGAGGTGTCGGAGCTGATCTACGAGACGTGCAAGACCTATTTGATCACCCAGGGCAAGTTCATCCTGGTGCTCTGGGCGTTCATCGCCGTGATCATCGCGGCGTACTTCGGATGGCTCGCGCCCATTCCCGATAAGTCGGTGGCGGTCACGCTGCCGATCATCCTGCTGTTCAGCCTGATCGGCATCGCCGGCAGCTACGGCGTCGCGTGGTTCGGCATCCGCGTCAACACGTTCGCCAACTCGCGGGCGGCCTTCGCGAGCCTGCGCGGCAAGCCGTTCCCGATCTACGCGCATCCCGCTGCGCGCCGGCATGAGCATCGGCATGCTGCTCATCAGCGTCGAGCTCTTCCTGATGCTCTGCATCCTGCTGTTCATTCCGCGCGACTACGCCGGCGCCTGCTTCATCGGCTTTGCGATCGGCGAGTCGCTCGGCGCCGCGGCGCTGCGGATCGCCGGCGGCATCTTCACGAAGATCGCCGACATCGGATCGGACCTGATGAAGATCGTCTTCAACATCAAGGAAGACGATGCCCGCAACCCGGGCGTGATTGCGGACTGCGTGGGCGACAACGCGGGCGATTCGGTCGGCCCCAGCGCGGACGGGTTCGAAACCTACGGCGTGACCGGCGTCGCGCTCATCACCTTCATCCTGCTGGCGGTCCACGGCGAAACGGTGCAGGTGCAGCTGCTGGTCTGGATTTTCGTCATGCGCGTGATGATGATCGTGGCGAGCGGCCTGTCGTATTTCATCAACGAGGCGATGGCGAAGGCGCGCTATGCCGCCGCCGACAAGATGAACTTCGAGGCGCCGCTGACGTCGCTCGTCTGGCTGACGTCGATCGTGTCGGTCGCCATCACCTACGTCGTCTCCTACCTGCTGATTCCGACGCTCGGCGACGGCACGCTGTGGTGGAAGCTCTCGACCGTGATCACCTGCGGCACGCTCGCCGGCGCGATCATTCCCGAGCTCGTGAAGGTGTTTACCTCGACCGAGTCGTCGCACGTGAAGGAGGTCGTCAACGCGTCGCGCGAGGGCGGCGCGTCGCTGAACATCCTGTCAGGCTTCGTCGCCGGCAACTTCAGCGCCTATTGGCTCGGGTTGAGCATTGCGACGCTGATGGGCATCGCCTACTACGTCAGCATCTGGGGTCCAAGCCTCAGCAGCCTGATGACCGCCGCGCCGGTGTTCGCCTTCGGTCTGGTCGCGTTCGGCTTCCTCGGGATGGGTCCCGTGACGATCGCGGTCGACTCGTACGGGCCCGTGACGGACAACGCGCAATCGGTGTACGAGCTGTCGGTCATCGAGTCCGTGCCCGGGATCAAGGAAAGCCTCAAGCGGGAGTATGGATTCGACGTGCGGTTCGAACGCGCCAAGGACCTGCTGGAGGAAAACGACGGCGCCGGCAACACGTTCAAGGCGACGGCCAAGCCGGTGCTCATCGGCACGGCCGTCGTCGGCTCGACGACCATGATCTTCTCGATCATCATGTCGCTGACCGGCGACCTGACGCACGACGTCGACAAGCTGTCGATTCTGCACCCGCCCTTCCTGCTGGGCCTGATTGTCGGGGGCGCCGTCATCTACTGGTTCACCGGCGCCGCGACCCAGGCGGTCAGCACCGGCGCCTACCGGGCCGTGGAGTTCATCAAGGCGAACATCAAGCTCGATACCGGAGCGACCAAGGCGTCGGTCAGCGACAGCAAGAAGGTTGTGGCTATCTGCACACAGTATGCGCAGAAGGGGATGTTCAACATCTTCCTGACCGTATTCTTCTCCACCCTCGCCTTCTCGTTTCTCGAGCCGTTCTTCTTCATCGGCTATCTCATCTCGATCGCCCTGTTCGGACTGTTTCAGGCCATTTTCATGGCCAACGCCGGCGGCGCCTGGGACAACGCCAAGAAGATTGTCGAGGTCGAACTGAAGCAGAAGGGAACCCCGCTGCACGCAGCCACGGTGGTGGGCGACACGGTTGGCGATCCCTTCAAGGACACCTCATCGGTCGCGATGAACCCGGTCATCAAATTCACGACGCTGTTCGGTCTGTTGGCGGTATCGTTGGCCGTCCGGTTGAGCGTCGACCAGGGTCCGATGCTTGGCCACGCTCTTGCGGCGATTTTCTTCGGCCTTTCGACGATCTTCGTCTGGCGTTCGTTCTACGGGATGCGGATCGGGTCGGGCGACTAGAAGAAGTCGCGCTCAGGGCAGACCTCCGGCGAGCCATGGATGGGCAGGAGCATCAGCCGTTTCCGCATATCCGGTGTCTAATTTCTGTGAGTCTCGTTGACTCTCAGTTTTTGTACTGCATATAATCGGCGCTTTCTCGAAGAGGAGAAGTCCTGTGCCACGTCATGAGATGTTCGGCGACGTCGTCGAGCCGTCAATTAAAGTGGGCAGCCAGAAGTGGTATACGGTCCCGCTGTCCATCGTGGTACACACCGCGCTCATCGGCGCCGTGATCATCATTCCGCTGATGGCGGCAGACGTGCTGCCGAGTCCGCCGAACATGATGAACGCGTTCGTGGCGGCGCCACCGCCACCACCGCCGCCACCGCCGCCGCCGCCGCCACCGGCCGCGGCGCAGGCGCCGAAGCCGCAGATGGACGTGAACCCCGCTGCGGCTCCCGTTGAGGCTCCCAAGGAAATCAAACCCGAAACCGGCATCGAGCAGGGCGTGAAGGCCGTCGGCGGCGTCGAAGGCGGCGTTGTCGGCGGTGTGACCGGTGGTGTCGTCGGCGGGCTCGAAGCCGCGCCGCCCCCGCCGCCGCCCCGCCTCCTCCTCCCGCGCCGGTTCGCGTCGGCGGTGCCATCCGGCAGCCGACCAAGGTGAAGGATGCGCGGCCGGTCTATCCGGCCATCGCGCAGTCGGCGCGCGTGCAAGGCGTGGTCATCATCGAGGCAACAATCGGACCTGATGGCCGCGTGCAGGACGCGAAGGTCCTGCGGTCGATTCCGCTGCTCGACGCAGCGGCGCTCGATGCCGTCAAGCAGTGGGTCTACACGCCGACCACGCTCAACGGCGTGCCGGTGCCGGTCATCATGACGGTCACGGTCAATTTCACGTTGCAGTAACGCTCAAAGCTTCAGACGTCGCACGTCAAACTTTTCGGTCTTTCAGGAGGAGTGGCCCGTGGATTTCATGCAGATGTATCAACAGATGACGTGGGTAGCCAAGGCCGTGGCCTTCGTGCTGCTGATCATGTCAATGTGGTCGATTGGCGTCGCGATCGAGCGCATTTTCACGTTTACGCAGGCGCGCAACCAGTCGAAGCTTTATGCTCCGCAAGTGGCCAAGCACCTCAAGGAAGGCCGTCTGAAGGACGCCATCGCGCTCTCCACCTCGAAAAACTATCGTTACAGCCATCTGGCGAAGGTCGTGCTCGCGGGACTGCAGGAATATCAGTTCCAGCAGGAAAGCGGCGCCGCTCTGCAGCGTGAAGATCTGATGGACACGGTGCGCCGGTCCATTCAGCGCGCGTCAGCGCTGACCGCCTCGGACCTCAAGAAGGGCATTTCGGCGCTCGCCACCATCGGCTCGACGGCCCCGTTCGTCGGACTGCTCGGCACGGTCGTCGGCGTCATCAACGCGTTCCAGGGCATCGGCGCGGCTGGCTCGGCGGGCATCGGCGCCGTCTCGGTCGGTATTTCGGAAGCGCTCGTCGAGACCGCGCTCGGTCTGGTCGTCGCGATTCCGGCGGTGTGGTTCTACAACTACCTCACTGGCCGCATCGAGTACTTCAACGTGGAGATGGACAACTCCTCGTCGGAGCTCGTCGACTACTTCATCAAGAAGACGGCGTAACCAGAACCAGACGGGTTCTGCGTTCAGGGTGCCGGGTTCAGCGTTCGTTTCGAACCAACCCTGAACCTGGAACGCGGAACCTCGAACCCGGGAGTTTTATTATGTCAATGGACGTTGGCGGCGGCAAAGGCGGAGTCAAATCCGATATCAACGTGACGCCGCTCGTGGACGTCATGCTGGTGCTCCTCATCATCATGATGCTCGTCGCGCCGATGTTGCAGCAGGGCGTCGCCGTCAAGCTGCCGAAGGCCGACAACACGGTCGACAAGCCCGAGGTGCAGGGTCAGACGGTCATCGCGATCGCCAAGGACAAGCGGATCTATTTCAACGCCAAGGCGGTCTCGGAAGCTGAGCTCGGCACGCGGGTCAACGAATACCTCGAGAGCAAGAAGGAAAAGGTCGTCATCATCAAGGCCGACGAGGAAGTCGAGTACGGCGCGGTGATGGCCGCCATGGACGGCCTGCGGCAGGCCGGCATCGAGGACATCGGCCTGATCACTGAACGAAAGCGCGCGCCGGGCGGCGGCGGGGGAGGCCAGTAATGGCTCACGCCCACCAGCATTTCGGCGCCGAGAAGGTCGTCAAGGGCGAAATTCCGCACGCCAGTTCGGACATGAACGTCACGCCGCTCATCGACGTGCTGCTCGTGCTGCTCGTCATCTTCATGGCGGCCCTTCCCTTGACCCAGCGTGGCCTCGACATCAACCTCCCGGCCGAAAGCAAGAAGACGACGGACGTGACGCCGGACATCAGCCAGATCGTGCTGACGTACGACGCCGACAAGCGCATCTCGGTCAACAAGCAGGACGTCACGATGCAGGAGCTCGAAACGCGGCTCCGCAACATCTACGATCAGCGCAAGGACAAGACGATGTTCCTGATCGCGGCCGGCACGATCCGTTACAAGGACATCGTGGACGTCATCGACGCCGCGAAGGGCGCCGGTGTCGAAAAGGTCGGCATCGTCACCGAGGGCATGCGCAAGGCCGGCGGGGCTTCGACGGGTTCCAACTAAGTTCGAAGTCTGAAGTCTAAAGTCTGAAGTACGAAGCGAGGGCCGCTTCTCCAAACGAGAAGCGGCCCTTTTTCTTTTGCCACTTCCGACTTCGACTCCGACTCCCGACTTCCGACCGTTCAACTTCAGACTTCCAACTTCAAACTTCGTGAGGGCGGTGTCTAACGTCGTGGAGGGACACGATGACACCAGCCAGCCGCCCGCGCCTTCACGTGGAGATGAATCTGACGCCGCTCATCGACGTGTTGCTGGTGTTGCTCGTGATCTTCCTGGCCGCGCTGCCGCTGACACAGCAGGCGATCGAAAGCCAGCTCCCTTCCCAGACGCAGCCGCCAGTGCTGAGACGCGGCCCGACCAGATCGTCGTCGAGTACGCGGCCGATGGCAGCGTCGCCATCAACCACCAGCCGGTGACGCTCGGCGACCTCGAGGCGCGGCTGCGGACGATCTACGCCAGCCGCCGCGACAAGACGATCTTCATCGCCGGCGCGCCGACGCTGCGCTACAAGGCAATCATCGAAGTGCTCGACGCCGCGAAAGGCGCCGGCGTCGACCGCGTCGGGATCATCACCGAGGGCATGCGGAGAACCGCGACGCCCTCACCGCCTTCTTAACAGAAGATCAGAAGATCAGGAGCTGCGTCGAGCAGGGGTGGGGCGTCGAATCGTCCAGGCCTCCTGTCCTTCTAACCTCCTGTTAGCCCTTCCGGAAAAACAGCAGCGCCCCGAGATGCTCGGCGTGATTGGTGAGCTCGGCGTGAATGTGGCGAACGCCGGCGTCCTGAATCAGCTTGAACAGCGTGTTCAGCGGATACGCATTCATCTGGATCTCCGGCACGCGCCGGTATCGATCGCGGAAGGGAGCGACCAGCCAGTGCGCGAGGCGCGCCAGCGGCGACCGCGTAAACGGGTTGTGGTAGAGCACGTGGAGCACGACGACGCCCGTGTCGCCGGCGAGCTCGACGAGACGCCTGACCAGCATCAGTCCAGGGGCCGGCGGAATGTGCTGCAGCACGATGACGGAATGAACGAGGTCGAACGGGCCGCGTATCGCTGACAGCGTGGCGTCGCCTTTCACGAGCTGCACATTGGTGACCGCGTTCCGCTCGAGCAGTTCACGGGCGACCGACAGCATGCTGTCGGCGATGTCGATTCCCACCACCCCGTCGACGCGGCGGGCGAGCGGCAGTGTCACTCTTCCGACGCCGCATCCAAAATCCAGGACGCGGCGAGGTGCGAAGTCATCTCCAAACAGACGCCGGCAGGTCCGCCAGATGTCGTCGACGTGATCCGCGCCGGATTTCAGGAACGCGGCGAGCTGCTGATCGGTCAGGCGCCGGCCGTGATAGGCATCGTTGCTGATGACCGCCCAGTAGGGATCGACCCGGCCGAGCGTCTCCCAGGCCTTGTCGGTTGCCGCGCTGGACATGAATCACTCCTCGAGTCGCGGCCCCTCAACGGGCCGAGACGGAGCCGGAGTCGAAGTCTGAAGTGCGGACGTGGTATCGTCAAGCATCCCCTCGGAGGTCGCGGTTGCGGAGGTCAGTGATGCGACGCGCAAGCCTTGTCGTCTTCCTCTCGGTCGCCGCGGCGATTGCGTCCTGGCCGCGAGCGATCGCGACGGCTGCACCGGACGTGACCTTCACGCGCGACGTCGCTCCGATCCTGCACGCCCGATGCGTGGTGTGCCATCGGGCCGGCGAAGTCGCGCCGATGGCGCTGCTCACCTATCAGGACGCGCGGCCGTGGGCCCGGGCGATCAAGGACAAGGTCGTCGCGCGCCAGATGCCGCCGTGGTTCGCAGACCCCGCGGTTGGCGCGTTTGCCAACGACCCGCGGCTGAGTGCCGAGGACATCGCGACGATCAGCCGCTGGGTCGATGCCGGCGCGCCGCAGGGCGATCCGAAGGACATGCCCACGCCGCCCCGGTTTACCGAGGGCTGGCAGCTCGGCGAGCCCGACATGGTGATCGAGCTGCCGGAAGTCCGCATTCCGGCGACGGGGACCGATTTCTTTCCAACCCCAAGCCTGACGCTGGACTTGAAAGAGGATCGCTGGATTCGGGCCGTCGAGATCCGTCCGAGCAATCGTGCCATCACGCATCACTCGGTGATCTTCTCGGCCAATGTTTCCGCGATGAGCGCGCTGTCTTCGAGCGGGATGTTCGATGTGCTCGGCGTCTGGGCGGTGGGGACTCCGCCGACGGTCTATCCCGAAGGGACGGGACGCTGGGTGCGCAAGGGCCAGATGCTGCGGACGAACCTGCACTATCACCCGAACGGAACCCCGCAGGTCGATCGGACGCGGGTCGGTCTCTATTTCGGCAAGGGCGAGATGAAGAAGGAAGTCGCCGCGGCGCTCGCCGGCAACGTCACCTTCTCGATTCCACCGAACGAGCCCAACTTCGAGCTGCGCTCGGTCTACATGGTCGACCAGGACATCAACATCGTGTCGTTCTTTCCCCACATGCACCTGCGGGGGAAGGACATGAAGATGACGGCGACGTTTCCCGACGGCCGGCAGCAGACGCTGCTGAACGTCCCGGCGTACGACTTCAACTGGCAGCTGTTCTACTACCCGAAGACGAAGGTTCCGCTGCCGCGCGGCACGCGCGTCGATCTGGTCGCGCACTACGACAATTCCGCGGGCAACAAGCACAACCCGGATCCCTCGAAGGCCGTCACGTTCGGCGAGGCGTCGTCGACCTCCGAGATGATGTTCGGGATGTTCGAGTTCACGGCGGACGCCGGCGTCAGTCCGAAGCCGTCGACCGAGCGCGAGCGTATGGAAGCGCTGGTGGCGTCGCTGCCGGCGGACTCCTCGTTCCTGATCGACCTGCCGTTTGGTCCACGCGGCCTGCCGGCGGTCCTGCACCTGCCCCGGACCGGCGAAGGCGCCTTCTACACGCAGGTGTTGGGGGTCATCCTGCCGCAGCCGGTCGCGAGGCTGCAGTGGGAGGGCAACACGTTCCGGTTCAACACGCTCCTGCGCATCCTGAATCCGGCCGGCGGCTTCTACACGGTCACCGGCACGATTGGCGACGATGGGACGGTGCGAGGAAAGCTTCAGCGACTCGGGAACAGGGCGAGCCCACAGCCGTCGTTCGAGTACAGCGGCGCGCACAAGCCGAAACCGTAACGCAGCCCTTTAGGGCTGCCGGCGGCCGAGGGCAGAGGCTCGCTAGAGAGGCCTCGCGTCTACGCGGCTATCCTGACCGCGGGAAGATCGCGTACGCGGCGATCGCCACGGCCAGGAACCCGACCG
The DNA here is from genome assembly GCA_963792175.1 of uncultured Acidobacteriota bacterium. GTDB lineage: Bacteria > Acidobacteriota > Vicinamibacteria > Vicinamibacterales > CAVVIG01 > CAWBVG01. Next base: position 64,581 of record CAWBVG010000046.1, on the reverse strand, counting down.
AGAAGAGGATGCCGACGAGCGGCGCGGTCACGAAGATGTAGACCCACATCGCCAGCGACACGATCGCCGGCAGCGGATAGAGCCACATCCGGAACGGCTTGACGATATCCGGACGGTAACGCCGCAGCAGAATGACGCCGGCGCACTGCCAGACGAACTGCACCAGGATCTGCACGAGAATCAGCCAGCTGACCAGCTGCCCGAGTGTGAAGAAACAGAACGGAATCGCGACCGCGCCGATCGTGAGCAGCGAGATGTGCGGAAACCGTTTCGTCGGATGGAGCCGCCCGAAGACCTCGAAAAACTGACCGTCGCGGGCCGCGGCGTAGGGGATGCGGGAGTAGCCGAGCACGACGGCGTACAACGACGACGCCGTGACGATGAGAATGAGGACGGTCATGGCCAGCGCTGCCGCCTGACCGGTCGCCGGATCCGAGAACGTGCGGGCGATGAACAGCGACGCGATCGTCCGCGTCTGCTCCGCTTCGCGCCAGGGCACCACGCCGAGGACGACAGTGCTCATCACGACGTACAGGACGACCACCACCACAATCGAGAGGACAATCGCGCGGGGCATCGTGCGGTGCGGCTCCCGGAGCTCGTCGCCGATGTTGCAGACGTTGTTGTAGCCGCCGTAGTTGTACATCGCGAGCAGTCCGGCCGCCCCGATCGCGCGAACCAGCCCGGCATCGAACCGCCGTGCCTCCGGCGGAAAGTCGAACGCCTGCGACCACGAGGCGTTGAAGACGCCGGCGACGATCACCCAGCCGACGGTCGCCAGCACGATGATCAGCATCAGGACGGCGAGGCGGCCGATCGAGGCGATGTCGCGGTACAAGAGCGCGGTCACCACGACGCAGAGGGCTGCCGCCACCACGTTGTGCTGCATCGGGCCCATCGTCTTCCAGTAGAAGCCGAGGTAGTCGGCGAACCCGACGGCGCCGCCGGCGATGGACAGCGGGGCCACGAGCATCACCTGAAAGATGAACACGAAGGCGGCGAGCCGGCCGAGTCCGAACGGCCGGTAGGCTTCGCGCAGATAGACGTACGGGCCGCCGCTGCCGGGGAGCGCCGCGCCAAGCTCCGCGTAGACGAGGCCGTCGCACAGCGCCAGAACCGCCCCAAACGCCCACGCGTACAGGATGTGGGGTCCGCCCATGGCGCCGACCATGAACGGAATCGTCAGGAACGGTCCGACACCGACCATGCCGATGATGTTCGTGGCGGTGGCCTGCAGCAGGCCCATGCCACGGTCGAGGGTCACCACAACGGCGACAGGTCGCGGACCAGCCGGTCAGCAGTGGCGCGATCCGGCACCAGCGGATTGTGGGCGAGCGCTTCGCGCGCCGCATCAACCGACTGCGCCAGCACAGCGCGGACGGTCAGCCGCTCGTATTCCTTCACACGAGCGAGCAGCGGCTGCACCCGATCCGGAACCCGGCCGACGTGAAGCGGCCGGGCGCCATTGGCGTTCACGACGCATGGCACTTCGACCACGTCGCGATCCATCAGGCTCGGGATGTTGCCGCGGTTTTCGACGCTCAGCGGAATGATCGCGTCGAGGTTGCGGTGGATCGCGCGCACGACGGAGAGCGCGATCTTGTCGTAACCGCTCGACTGCGACGCGGCAACGACCCGCGCCGCCGACGGCGCGGCACCGGACTCGATCTGCATGTAGCTTGCGCTACGCGAGAAGAGGTAGGACTTGTAAATCGCGACACTGTCGGCGTTCGAGTTGCGCAACGCGTCGAACAGCACGTCGGTGAGCTCGGCGATCGCCTGGCCGCGCGTCTGTCCCGCCCGCCGCATGTTGTCGACGGCCTGCGTGGGCGACTCGTAGTAATAGACGTACTCGGTCGGCAGGAGCTCGAGATGGCGCAAGTACGCCGGATCGAAGAGCGGCACCTTGTAGAGCGACTGCAGCCGCTCGCGGTCATTCCAGAGCCGCCGCAGCTGCGGCTCGCCATCGCAGTAGACCTCGCGGATCCAGCCGAGATGATTCAGGCCGAAGTAATCGAAGAACGCACGGTCGCTTTGCAGATCGAGCGCGTGCGACACCTCTTCGAAGAGCTCGGTTGGCGTGTCGCAGATGCCGATCACCCGCGCGGTGACCGTGCGCATCGCCTCCGTAATCATGCCGACCGGGTTCGTGAAGTTGATGATCCAGGCGCCCGGCGCGGCGCGGGCGATCGCGCGCGCGTACTGCACCATGTGCGGGATGGTGCGCGCCGCCATCGCGAACCCCGCCGGACCGACCGTCTCCTGACCGGCGATACCGTGCGACAGCGCGATGGTCTCGTCGCGGACCCTGTGCGCGAGGCCGCCGACGCGAATGCTGGTGAAGACGAAGTCGGCGCCCGTCACGCAATCGTCGAGCGACGCGCTGAGCACGACTCGACCTTGCGCCGCCATCCGCGCGGCGACGCCGCCAATCGTCGACAGGCGGTCCTGGTCGACGTCATAGAGCGCGATCTCGTCGATCGGCAGATCCGATCCCGTCAGACCGTTCACGAGCAACGGTGTTCGGACGCCCGCGCCACCTATGACCGCGATCTTTCATGAGCGTCGGCGTTGTCGCGGCGGCGTCGCCGGCGCCGGCCTGCCCACGCTGAAGCGCGCAGCGCGGAGGCTCGGAAGGCCCGCGAGACCCCCGGCTTTTGTCGTCGACGCCGCGCCGACGACGTTGCCGCGGCGCAGACAGTCGCGCGGCGGCCGCCCCTCGAGGAAGCCCGCCAGGAAGCCGCCGTTGAAGGCGTCGCCGGCGCCGGTGGTGTCGACGACGCGGACACGCGGTGCGGAGACGGTGACGTCAACCGTTCGGCTCAGCCATCGGCTGCCGCGTGCTCCCAGCTTGATGACCGCGGTTCTCGCCCGTCGCCGCGCGCGCGCATACAGCGACGCCTCCGCTGCGTTCATGAACACGACATCGAGTCCCGCGATCAGGCGATCGAGCCCGGTGCGCGCGCGAATCGATGGATTCCAGCCGAAGTCCCACGACGTGGTGATGCCGCCCGCGCGCAGACGATCGACGAGGCGAATCCAGCGATCGATCCGGACGGGCGCGAGGGCGAAGTGCACATGGCGCGGACGCTGGCGGCGCATCGCCCGCAGCAGTCGCGGCTCGAGCTTCACGTTGACGCCGTCGAAGGTGACGAAGCTCCGCTCGCCAGCCGTCGACAGCGCGGCCGTGACCGCATGCGGTTCGTGCGCTCGCTTCACGTTGGTGATGTGCACGCGCTGGGTGCGCAGGTAGCGAACGCCAGCGGCGCTGAGAGCGCTGATGACTCCGGTCGCGACGCCCAGCCGGGCGGCCGCCGCGGCGGTGATCACCGCCCCGCCGCCGACCGTCGACAGGTAGTGCGCGCACCGCAGTTCCTCGCCGCGCTTCGGCAGGCGAGGCAGGCCCGCGAAAATCAGATCCTCGAACGCTTCGCCGACGACCAGCAGATCGACCCGCGGCACGCGAAAGTATAATCCGCCCGATGAGCAGCGTGCAGCGACGCTCACTGCCATTCACTACGCTGGCTCGCAGTGGCCGGCTGTCCTCGCTGCTGTCGCTTGGTCTTCACGCGAATCCCGATCAACTGCCGCAGGACACAGGCGCCGTCGGCACGTGGCAGCGGCTCCTCAAGCTGCAGACGACCGCGAGCGTCATGCACACGACGGCGCATCCAGACGATGAGCACGGCGGCGTGCTGGCGCAGTTGAGCCGCGGCCAGGGCGCGCGCGTGTCGCTGCTGACGCTGAACCGCGGCGAGTCGGGCGACAACGCGATTGGATCCGAGCTCTTCGACGCGGTCGGACTGATTCGGACCGAGGAGCTGCTGATGGCCGGCCGCTACTACGGTCTGGATCGGCAGTACTTCACCACGGTCATCGACTACGGCTTCTCGAAACGGCTCGACGAGACGCTCGAAAAATGGGGGCGCGAGCCGGTGCTGCGCGACGTCGTGCGCATCATCCGCCGCGACCGCCCGTTCGTGCTGATTGCAAGGTTCCAGGGCAACGAGCGCGACGGCCACGGCAACCACCAGGCCGCCGGTCTCATCACGCAGGACGCGTTCAAGGCCGCCGCCGACCCGAAGATGTTCCCGGAAGCCGGCGTGTCGCCGTGGCAGGTGCTCAAGCTCTACATGGGCGGCGTTCGAGAGAACGAGGACTGGACGCTGCGGACCGACACCGGCGAGTACAGCCCCTGGCTCGGCGATTCGTATCAGAACTTCTCCCGCGTGGGCCTCAGCTATCAGCGATCGCAGAACGGCGGGCGGCTGCTGACGCAGCCGGGGCCGTCGTACGCGTATTACAAGCGCCTCGCGGCTGCTGCAGGCGGGGACGGAGCCGAACTGCGGCTCCGTCCCCGTGAACGGTCGTTCTTCGACGGCATCGACACGACGATCCCCGGGTTGTTCAAAGCCATTCGCCGGCCGGCGCCTGCCGGCGCCGCCGCGTTGCTCGCATCGATCGACGCGGAGATCAAAGCCGCGATCAGCGCCTTCTCGTTGAAGGATCCGTCCGCCGCGGTTCCGGCGCTGGCGCGAGGCCTCGCGGCGACCCGGAAGGCCATCGCGCAGTTCACCAGCGAACCGGATGCGGTGTTCATCCTCGACGTGAAGGAGCGGCAGTTCGTCGACGCCATCAACACCGCGCTCGGCATCGAGCTGCAGGCGACGGCGCAGGCGCCGGGAAGCCCCGAAGGTTCAGCGATGGGACCTGCCGTGCCGGGACAGAAGATCGAGGTTCGAGCCGCACTCAGCAACCGCGGGGCCGTCGACATCGAGCCGACAGAAATCGCCCTGATCAACGGCGACGCCTGGGGCGCGCAGGCGGCGACGCCCGTCCCCAGCCTGCTGACCTTGAATCAGACCGCCCGGCGAACCTTCAGTGTCACGGTGCCTGAACAGGCCCCTCTGGCGCGGCCCTACTTCGAGCGCGCCTCGATTGCGGAGCCGCGCTACACGATTCGGGACGCCGCGCAGTCGTACCGGCCGGCCGCCGAGGCCGTGCTGACGGCGCAGGCTCGCTACCTGGTTGCCGGTGTGCCGGTCTCGATTCGCGCGGCCGTGCGGCGGCGCGAGGCCCACCTCCCGTACGGCGAGGAGCTTCGCGAGTTGATGGTCGTCCCCGCGGTCGCCGTGAACGTGGCTCCACGCGCGGCCATCGTTCCGATAGGTTCCGCCTCCAGGCGGACGCCGCGAGAACGGGCGCAGTCGAGGTTCGCGTCGAGCTCGCGAACAATGCGGAACAGGGATCGAATGGAGTGCTGACGCTGCAGCTGCCGGCCGGATGGAGCTCGACGCCCCCATCGTCGCGCTTCGCCTTTGCGCGGCCCGGCGAGCGCGGCAGCTACCGCTTCACCGTCTCGGTGCCGGCGCTCGACGCGCGCGATTACCGGATCGAGGCGGTCGCGACCGTCGGCGATCGTCAGTATCGCGAAGGCTACGACGTCATCGAGCACCGCGATCTCGAGACGCGGTATCTCTTCCATCCGTCGACGATTCAAGTGCGCGGGGTCGACGTGAAAATCGCGCCGGCGTTGAAGGTCGGCTACGTGATGGGGATCGGCGACGAGGTGCCCGCCGGCATCGCGCAGCTCGGCGCGGCTGTGACGATGCTCGCCGAGCAGGATCTGGCGACAGGCAATCTGGCGCAGTACGACGCGATCGTGACGGGCACACGGGCGTACGCGGTCCGGGAGGATCTCAAGACCTACAACCGCCGCCTGCTCGACTACGTGAAAGACGGCGGCAACCTGATCGTGCTGTACAACACGCAGGAGTTCGTGCCCGATCGGTACGCGCCCTATCCCGGCCAGCTGCCGGCGCGAGCCGAAGAAGTGTCGGAGGAAGATTCGCCGGTCGAGATCCTGGCCGCGTCGCACAAGGCGTTCAACAGCCCCAACCGGATCACGAAGGCCGATTTCGACGGGTGGGTGGAGCAGCGGGGCTCGAAATTCTTCACCGAGTGGGACGCGGCGTACACGCCGATGATTGCGACCTACGACCGGGGTCAGGCGCCGCAGAAAGGCGGCTGGCTGACCGCGGAGTACGGCAAGGGGCACTACACCTACTTCGCCTACGCCTTCCACCGCCAGCTGCCCTACGGTGTACCTGGCGCCTACCGGCTGCTCGCGAACCTGCTGTCGCTCGGGAAATAAAAAAGCCGGCGCGCTTTCGCGCGCCGGCGCGTCGAAGTTACGGCCAGGATTGCGAACTTACCCAGTTCCCATGTCCTCACGCGTTATTACTGGAACGTGTACCTGAAGCTGAGCATCATCACGTAGACGTCTGCGACTACCGGCGGTGGTCTGCAGCGGCGATGTGATCAGGGTGCCGCTCACGTTCTGCAGGTTGTAGGTGAGTTTGCCGGTCGCATCAGCCGAGGGGTTGGTCAGAATCTGGTTGTTGACCAGACGCTGGCCGACGCCCCATTTGTTGTTCAACAGGTTGCCGAAGTTCGTGATGTCGAGCCGGATCTCGCCGGAGTGCTTGCGGCCGGCGAGGCTGTGGAACAGGCCCTGCGTGACGCTGAGGTCGATCCGGTTGACGAACGGCAGGAACACGCCGTTGCGCTCGGCGTACTGGCCGCGGTGCGCCTTCAGGTAGCTGTCCGCGTTGATCAGCTGTTCGAACGCCGCGGCCTGATCGGCAGCGGTGTAGGTCCGTCCGCTGACCGTCAGCGGCTTGAAATTCATCTCCGACGTATCACGCGGGATGTAGATCAGGTCGTTGCCGGTCACGCTCTCGCCGTTCGCGTCGCCCGCGAACAGGTAGCTGCTGTTCCCGTTGGTGTGGCCGTCGTAGAACGCGGAGAAGGTGGTCGATCCCCACCCGAAGTACTGGGCGGAGTAGCTGGTCACGAAGAAGATCCGCTTGCCGGGCGTGTTCTGCGAGTACGCCAGCGCCGGGTTGTTCGGATCGTTGACGATGCCCTGGAACGCCGAGCCCCACGAGCTCGCCGCCGTGGACGAGGGCTCGACGAGGCTCTGCGACACGCCGACGTTGAAGCCGCCCTTGAACATGAAGCCATGCGTCATGTTCTTGGTGACCGAACCCGAGAGGTTCCATGACCGGTTCTCGCTCTGGTTCTTGATCACGTAGGCGGCCGTCACCGCATTGCCCCGGGTGTTGTTCAGGCGCGTCAGGCACGGCCCATTCTCCGTGCCGACCGTCGTCAAGCACGCCGGAGTGGCAACCGTGATGCCCGGCAACAGCGCGGCGCCGGGTGCCGTTGCGACCCAGCGATTCCGATTGTCCACGCCGGTGTACTTGCCCGTAGGTGCCGGCAGGTTGGCCTGGACGTAGACCGGGGCGTTGAGGTCGCGGTTGTAGATGTAGTCGAGCGAGCCGACCAGGCCCCACGGGAGCCGCCGGTCGACGCCGATGTTGCTGCGCCACGTCTGCGGGAAGCGGAAGCTCTGGTCCGTCACGTCGAGCTCGTAGCTGGCGGCCACGCCGCCGGTCGCCGCCGGCTTGTACTTGTCGGGATTCGGATTGAACGGAAACGCCGTCGTGTTCCGGCTGTCGAGGAATCCAAACAGCACGCCGGTGTTGCCGATCTGGTTCGAGATCCAGACGTACGGCGGCTTGCCCGAGAAGAGGCCCGACCCGCCTCGCACCTGCGTCTTCTGGTCGTGCGTCATGTCCCAGTTCAGGCCCACCCGTGGCGACCAGTAGGCGGTCGTCGCCGGCAGCGCGCCGGTGTTGTACTTCACCGGGGAGCCGTCCGCATCGCGGAACGTCAGCGTGTCCGCCACCGGGTTGTCGAACGCGGTGTTGCCGAACCTGGGCACGTCCACGCGCAGGCCCGACGTGACGGTCAGATCCGGCCGCGGCCGCCACTCATCCTGGAAATAGCCGCCCGCATACACGACGTCGAGCGGCTGGAGCGGCGGCGTGGTCTGACCCGGCTGCAGCAGGTACTTGGCCTGGAAGCCGAGGAGGTTCACCGGCGAGACGGTGCGGTTCGGGTTGGCGAGGAACCCGTTGGCGTCGGCGTAGAAGTCGGCCAGCGTGTTGTACGAGTAGGCGCTCTGAATGCCGAAGTAGAACGAGTTGTCCGAGTGGAACTTCTCGACGGTGCCGCCGAAGGTCAGCGAGTGGTTCTTCGCGAACTTCGTGACGCTGTCCTGCAGCTGGAAGGTGCCGTAGCGCAGCAGGTTGAACGGCGTGAACGGCTCGCTGCCGAAGCTGGTAATCGGCACGTTGGCGCCGTCGCCGATCACGACGAACGGGAAGAGCGGCGTCTGTCCTTCGGGGCCGCGGCTCTCGTCCTGCTTCGTATAGCCGATCAGGAGGTTGTTCGTCATGTTGCCGAACACGGAGTTCCACTCGCCCACGCCAGACTTCAGGTTCTCGAGGATGGCGTAGTTCGAATTGGCGAACCCAAGCCAGTTCGTCGAGCCGGTCGAGCGGCCGACGGTGCCCAGCGCGCTGGAGCCATTCTGGCCAACCGGGCTGGCCGAGTCGAGCTGGTTGTAGCGGAACGTGACCTTGTTCGCGCTGTTGACGTTGTAGTCGCCCTTGAGCATCCAGGGCTTGGCGGGCGTCAGCTTCGTGATGTTGTCGAACGGCCCCGTCTCGTACTGGAACCGCGACGACAGAAACGAGCTCAGCGCGCTCAGATCCGATGCGTTCACGCGGGTCGTGTTCCCGCCGGGCGTCACGCCCCCGGGGTTCGACGTGAACGTCGTCAGCGGGCGCGAGTCTTCCTGCTTTTCGTAGAGGCCGAACGCGAACAGCTTGTCTTTCTTGATCGGCCCGCCGGCCCAGACGCCCGCGGTCTTGGTCTTGAAGTTGCCCGGGTTGAAGCGCAATCCCGCGGCGGTGGTGCCGACGTAGCCTCCGCACGTATCCACTTGCGTCAAGTCGTCGCAGTTCTCGCTGCGGGTCCGGTAGTACGTGGCGGCCGTGAAGTTGTTGTTGCCGCTGCGCGTGACGGTGTTCACGCCGGCGCCGGTGAAGCTGCCCTGCCGCACGTCGTACGGCGCGACGCTCACCTGCACCTGCTCGATCGCCTCGAGCGAGATCGGCGCGACGCCGGTGCGGTCGCCGATGCCGCCGGTGGTGACACCGAGGCCGAAGGAGTTGTTGAAGTAGGAGCCGTCCACCGTCATGTTGTTTGCGCGGTTGTCCTGCCCGGCGAACGTGCCGCTGCCGCCGTACTGCGGCGTCAGGCGGGTGATATCGGTGATGCGGCCCGAGATCGTGGGCAGCGTCGCGAGATCCTCACGAAGCACGGCCGTGGCCGCGCCGGTGCGGCCCGAACTGAACACCGGATCGCTTTGACCGACGACGGTGATGGTTTCGGCGACGTTCGCGACCTTGAGGGTGAATTCCAGGTCCTGCGACACGCCGAGATTCAGCGCCAGGCCGGCCTTTTCTTCGCCTGTGAACCCAGGCAAAGAAGCCGTGACCTTGTAAGGGCCGCCGACCCGCATGCCGGGCATGGTGAACCGTCCATCGGCCTGCGTGACCGCCTCATACGTCGTGCCCGACGGCACGTGCACGGCGACGATCGCTGGCGCCCGGGATGACAGCACCCTGCGCATCCTTGACGACGCCGGTAACGGCCGCGGTTGTGACGCCTTGCGCCGCCGACGGAGCTCGTCGACGCCGCGAGCGCAAATAACACTCCGATCGCGCACACGATGCGCGACCACTTCATATGCCTCATTGCAAACTCCTGCGGAATGGATTGATCGAAAAGACCAGGTGATTTTACCTTGTGGGGCTATGACGGCCGTGCAAAAAGAAAGGCCGCCAGGAGCGCTGGCGGCCTCGGATCCAACGATTCGTTCAGGCGTTCCGTTAGTCGGTGCCGGCCGCCTTCTTCTTGCGCAGGTCGTTCGCCTGCTGACTGAGTTTTTCCGCGTCCTTCAGCAGCTGCTGCTGCTTGGCGGGTTCCTTCTCGAGGGTCGCCTGCAGGCGCAGGAGGAGGCCCTTGTAGACCAGGGCGTCCATGTAGTCGGACTTGATTTGCAGCGCGTGATCGACCGCGGTAATCCCTTTGCCGACGTACGCCTTCTTCTCGGCTTCCTTCAGTTTGGGATCCCGGTAGGCCTCGTCCCAGTAGAACACCGAGATCGTGTAGAACACCTCGGGGTTGTTCGGCTCCTTGACCGCGCGCTCCTCGATCGCCTCGATCGTCTTGTCGAAGCGGCCCTGGCGGTTGTAGAAGCCGGCCAGCTGCATGTAGACGTCGGGGTCGTTCGGCTTGGCGGCCTTGGCGGCGACGAGCATCTTCTCGGCCTCTTCGTACGCCCCGGCGTCCTCGTAGATCTTCGCGAGCGCGAAGTAGTTGGTCGGTTCGCCTGGATCCAGCTGAATCATCTTCTGGACGACCGGTTCGGCTTTGGCCGGGTCGTTCAACTTGTCGGCGCCGTAGGCCGCCACGAGGTAGTCCAGGGACAGCTTACCCAGTTTCTTGTCTTCCGGCTTGGGCGACGCCGAGAGCCGCTCGGCAGCCCTCGTGTAGTTCTCGACCGCCTTCTGCATCAAGGCGTCGTTGTCCGCTTCGCCCTTCTTGCTCGGCTTGTACTGCTGGTCGTAGCTGTTGCCGAGGAAGAAGTAGGCCGACTGGATGTCCTTGTTGTCGGGGTCGGCGGTGATGGCCTCTTCGTACGCCTCAGCCGCCTTCTTGTAGTCCTGAGCCTGGTAGCTCTGGTTGGCCGCCTTGAACGCTTTTCTAGCCTTGATCACGTTCACCTGGCCGCACGCGGCCGTGAACGAACCCAGCGTCAGCAGCGCGACCGCCGCCAGCGATGCCCCCGACAAAGATCGCATTGAACCCCCCAAACAGGAAAATTGCCGTCGCCGAAACCGGAAGTATAGTGAAGCCAAAAAACGTACGTCAAGGCGCGGCTTATTCATTGTTTAGACACCGTTTCCCATGATTCGCTTCGAGGATCTGCTCGAGAAGGTCCGGGCCTACAGCCCGGACGCCGACGTCGAGCTGCTGAGGAAAGCCTATGTTTTCTCGGCGTTCGAGCACAGGGGACAGGTCCGCCACTCCGGGGAACCATATCTCATCCATCCGCTCGCTGTCGCCGACTTCCTGGCCGACATGAAACTGGACGCCGTCGCCATCGCGGCCGGCCTCCTCCACGACGTCGTCGAAGACACGCTGACCACCATCGAGCGCATCCAGGAGCTGTTCGGTCCCGAGGTCGCGCACGTCGTCGAAGGGGTCACGAAGATCAGCGCCATCACCTTCTCGTCGAGCGAGGAGCGTCAGGCGGAGAACTTCCGCAAGATGCTGCTGGCGATGGTGGACGACATTCGCGTCATCCTCGTGAAGCTCGCCGACCGCCTGCACAACATGCGGACGCTCGGCCACCTTCCAGACGACAAGCGGCAGAAGATCGCCCAGGAAACGCGCGACATCTACGCTCCAATCGCCAATCGTCTCGGGATGAGCAAGCTCAAAAACGAGCTGGAGGAGCTGTCGTTCCGCTACATCGAGCCGCAGGCATACGAGGCGCTCAGAGCGAAGGTCGACGCCAAGCGGCGCGCCACCGAAGGGTTTATTGAAGAGCTGAAGAAGACCATCACCACGAAGCTCGCGGAAGCTCAGGTGCCGGTCATCGAGATCGACGGCCGCATCAAGCGTCTCTGGAGCATCAGCCAGAAGCTCAAGCGGCAGAAGATCGAGCTCGAGCAGGTCTACGACTTCGTGGCGCTCCGCATCATCACCGAAGGCGTCAAGGATTGCTACGCGACGCTGGGCATCATCCACCAGACGTGGTCGCCGGTGCCGGGCCGCATCAAGGACTTCATCGCGATGCCGCGGCCCAACGGCTACCAGTCGCTCCACACGTCCGTCATCAGCGAACGCGGCATGCCGTTCGAGGTGCAGATCCGGACCATCGAGATGCACCGCCGCGCCGAGGAGGGCATCGCCGCGCACTGGAAGTACAAGGAGGGGCGCAGCGGCGAGCAGCGCGACGACCGCTATTTCCTGTGGATGCGCCAGTTGCTGGACATCCAGGAGGAAGTGCGCGACCCGCAGGAGTTCATTCAGAACCTCAAGGTCGAGCTGTATCCGGAAGAGGTGTACCTGTTCACGCCCAAGGGACTCGTCAAAGCGCTGCCCCGCGGCGCGACGCCGGTCGACTTCGCTTACTCCATCCACACCGACGTCGGCCACCAATGTGTCGGCGCGAAGGTCAACGGCAAGATGGTGCCGCTGCGCACGCGGCTGAAAAACGGCGACATCGTCGAGATCGTGACGCAGACGGCGCACAAGCCGAGCCGCGACTGGCTGAATTTCGTCGCGACGTCACGCGCACGGAACAAGATCAAACACCTCATCCATGCGGAGGAAAAGGCGCGCGCCACTGAACTCGGCCGGAAGCTGTTCGAGAAGGAAGCCCGCCGCTACGACGTGAACCCGAAGACGATCCTCGAGGCCGACGGCTTCACGGCGCTTCTTGCGGAGTTCGGACTCACGAAGGCCGACGACCTGTTCTCGGAGATCGGTTACGGCAAGGTTCAGCCGAAGCAGGTGCTGATCAAGACCATCCCCGCCGACAAGCTGCGCGAGAAGCCTCCTGAAGGCCCGGTCACCGCGGCGGTCAAGCGCGTGCTCGGCACCGGCGAGGAGAAGATCAAGGTCAAGGGGTTCGACGATCTGATGGTCTTCCGCGCGCGCTGCTGCAATCCGATCCGCGGCGAGAAGATCGTCGGCTACATCACGCGCGGCAGAGGCGTCTCGGTCCATTCCGCCACCTGTTCCAATGTCGTCAACCTGTTGTACGACCCGGAGCGGCGCATCGACGTCGAATGGGACAAGGGCACCGAAGGCTCACGCTACACCGTGAAGCTGACGATGGAAGTGGAAGATCGGCAGGGCCTGCTGGCGGCCGTCAGCGCGAAGATCGCCGACATCAACACCAACATCAGGAACATGGAGGCGCGGACCGACGAAGGGGAGAACGCCCGGATCGACGTCACGATCGAGATCAGCGATCTGAAGCACCTCGAGAAGGTGATCAAGTCGCTCCGCGGCGTGGACGGCGTGCTGGGAGTCGAGCGGGCGGGGAGGGCAGGATAGGCAGGACGGGCGGGCGCCCTTCCTGCCTAGGTAAAGCTCGCGATGAGGTCGATTTCGACGCGCGCGTCTTTCGGCAATCGCGCCACCTGCACGGTCGCTCGCGCGGGTACGGTTCCGAGAAAAACGTTCCGTACACCGCGTTCATGGCGGCGAAATCGTTCATGTCCGCCAGAAAGACCGTCGTGCGGACCACGTCGGCGAATGAGAGGTTCGCGGCTTTGAGGACCGCACCGAGGTTGTCGAAGACGCGTCGGGTTTGCGCCGCGACATCGCCGTCGACGATCGCGCCGGTGACCGGGTCGGTCGGGATTTGACCTGACGCAAACAGCAGCTGCCCGGCGCGGACCGCCTGGGAGTAGGGTCCAATCGCTTTTGGAGCATCCGCACTGCTGATCGCGTGTTTCATGAGCGCTTCAACAACTCTCAACGTTCAAGTCTCAACTCTCAGCACTATTGGTCTCAGCACTATGGCCGCGAGAGTTGAGCCTTGCGACTTGAGACTTACGCTGCTTTGGTGACTTTGTTCGAACGCAGGCAGCGCGTGCAGACCTTGATCCGCTTGATGCCGCCGTTGATCATCGCCCGAACGACCTGCAGATTTGGTTCGAACCGACGCGGACTCACATTGTTCGCGTGGCTATGTTGACGGCCGACGACTGGACCCTTCCCGCACACTTCACATCGTTTCGCCATTTCAGCTCCAGGGACAACCCCTGAGTATAGCATCACGGGACGATGAGCCGGGGCTCGTCCGGGGACGCCGCCGCCTCCTGACCCGCGTGGTCGTCCTTCGCCTGAATGACGCGGCCCAGCAGATCCAGGAACGCGCGGGCGTTTCCGGTTTCGATGGCGCGGACCTTCGTCACGGACTCGGCCACGCGCCGGAGCACCGTCACGACGTCGCGTTCGAATGGCGTCCCCGCGCCCTTGCCGGCCTCCACGAGAACAGGCTTCAGCGCGTTCATCAACTGCGCTGCGGCGAGCGAGGCGGGGCGATGCTCGTAGATCACGCCGCGCGATGCGGTTTCGTAGGTGGACGCGAGCGCGCCGAACGCATCGGCGACGTCGTCGTCGACAGGACGCTGGAGCTCGGGGGACTCGTAGCGAACGAGGAACGTGGTGACGAGAACGAACAGCTGCGACTGCCGGCGGCTGAAGTCGCGCATGCCCTCCAGCATCAGGCCAAAGTCGCGCTGCTGCTGTCGCACGGCGACCGCGGGCGGATGCTCGCGGGCGCTGGCGAGCCAGGGACAGTCGCTCGGGCACTGAATTTCGACGAGGCGCTTGGTGCCGCAACACACCGCACAGATTTGTTTGCCGAGCGCCGGGCAGCCGCGGCGCGCGCGCCGCACGCCGCAGAGAGGACAGATCACGTGGGCATTATTGTATAATCCGGCCAGAATCCACGAGAACTCATCGGAACGCGCCTTGCAATCGCTGGCAGTGGTTGTCGAGACGGGTTGGACTGTATGAGTGAAGCGGTCTTCCAGCGCGAATCGGCCGTCGAATACTTCAAGGATCTCGTGGACCGCGCGCTCACTCACCAGGGCGTCGCCACGCAGGAGCTCACGTCGTTCTACGTCGTGCAGCTGCTCGCCGGCTTTCTCCAGCAACCAGAGAATTTCGACGAGGGCCCGCTATCGGTGCGGCTGGTGCAGGCGCTTGAAAGCGGCGGCATGCGGCAGCGCGCGAGCCTGAAACAGATTGGCGATCTGTCGCTCTTCATCGCCGGGTTCTTCTCGGAATCGCTGAATCGCAAGATGGTCGACGTCGATTACTACGCGACCATCGGCGGCCGCGCCTACCACGCCCTGAGCCGGGTGGAGACCGACACGTTCTCGCCGGTGTTCGCGGAGCTCGGGTCGAAGTTCGTGGACTTCGTGGACGTGCTGTCCGAGGAGGAGCGAGGGCCCGCGGAGCCGCGGGCCCTCGCTCGGGCCTCGCTAGCCGCAGGTGTTCGAGCGGCCTGCGACGTTCGGCGTGTCGGTCTCGACGGCCGGGTTGTTCCCGGCGCAGGTGGCGTCACGCCCGACGCTGTTCCCGGACACCGTGAGGTGCCCGCCCGGAACAGCTGTGTTGTTGCTGAACACGAGGTCGCGGCCGATGGTGTCGGCGCCGAGGTTGATCGACGACGGGCCGAAGACCCCCGACAGCGCGCTGTTCCCGGTCACGACGAGGTCGCGGCCGATCGTGTTGGCCGGGGCGCCATTCCCCGCGCACTGGGCGCCGAGCCCGATCCCGAGATTCACCGAGCGGTCGGTGATGCGCAAGTCGTTCCCGACGTGCAGGTCGCAGAGGCCGTCGAAGACGAACGGGAAGTCGGGAGCGCCCTGGATCGTGAAGTCGTGCCCGATCTTCACAGGGCCTTCCGGCAAGTTCCGCCCGGCCTGGCCGGTCTGCACGGTCTGTGGCTGCGACGCGAAGAAGTCGTGGCCGATGGTCGTGACGCCCATGTGCGTCCCGCCGCCCAAGCCGAGCAGTCGCACGTCGTGCCCGATGCTCGACTCCGAGAAGGTGAAGCCCGCCTGCTCTCCCAGTGCGACGGCGTCGTGCCCGACGGTCGTCTGAACGAGGTCGGCGCCCGAGTCCGTCCCGACGGCGACCATGTCGTGTCCGATGCTCGACTGCACGATGCCTCCTCCGGCGAACTCCCCGAAGGTCACGTCGTTGCCGATGTGTGTTCCGAGTACGTCCGTGCCGGCCTCGTCACGCAGCACGAGGTCGTGTGTGATGGTCGCGCCGGTCACGGCGCAGTAGCCGTTCTCGGGGACGATCAGGTCGTGCGCCGTTCCCGTGAACGCCTGGCTGTCCTGCGGGCAGACCACGTCCGGCGGCGCGGCCGCGGAGCCTGCGAACGGCACCAGCAGGCAGGTGGCGAACGCGGCGGCCACGGCTGCGACGAGATGCGCTCGTTTCATGGTGAATCCCCTCCCGTTGTCGTATCGCCGTCGATGGTCGAAGCCGCGGCTACCGGGCCGCTACCGACCGGCTACCGTCACGACCGTGCTCGAGTTCCGCGTGCTGGGGCCGCTCGAGGTCGTCGGCGAGGACGGCCCGGTCAGGCTCGGCGGGCCGCGGCAGCGGGCGACGCTGGCGATCCTGCTGCTGCACGCGAACCGCGTCGTGCCGGTCGAGCGGCTCGCGGACGAGCTGTACGCCGGGCGCCCGCCCGTCTCCGCGGTCACGCAGGTGCAGCGGCAGGTCTCCGAGCTCCGGCGCGCGCTCGGCTCGGCGGAGGCGATCGAGACGCGGCCGCGCGGCTACCTGCTCGCGGTTCGTGACGACAACTTCGACCTTGCCCGCTTCGAGCACCTGGCAGCCGAGGCCGCCGCGGGGCGCTCGCGCGGCGACCGGGGCGCCGAGGCGGCGCTCCTTCGCGACGCGCTCGAGCTCTGGCGCGGGCCCCCGCTCGCCGATCTCGCCTACGAGTCGTTCGCCGAGGCGGCGTGCGAACGGCTCGACGAGCTGCGGCTCGCGGTGCTCGAGGAGTGGATGGACGCAGAGCTCGCGCTCGGTCGGCAGGCGCCGCTCGTCGCCGAGCTCGAGACCCTCGTCGCAGAACATCCGCTGCGGGAGCGGCTTCGCGGCCAGCTGATGCTCGCGCTCTACCGCTCCGGCCGGCAGGCCGAGGCGCTCGGGGTCTACCGCGCGACGCGGCACGCGCTTGTCGAGAGCTTCGGGATCGAGCCGTCCGCGCCGCTGCAAGCGCTCGAGCGCGGGATCCTTACGCAGGACCCGGCGCTCGAGCTCGTCTCGCCGCCGGCGGGCGCGCGCGTCCGCACGGTGCTCGTGGCGCCGTCGCGTGACGACCGTGCGCGCACACTCGTCGAGCTGGCTGCGCTGCTTCCCGCCCAGCTCGTGCTCGCGCGACTCGCGGACCGCGAGCGCGACCTCGCCGCTGCATCGGCGGCCGTGCGGCCCTACCGGTCGCACGCGCGGACGGCGGCCTTCACGAGCGACGACCGCGTGGGCGACCTCGTCAGGCTCGCGAGCGCGAACGAGGCCGACCTCGTGCTCGTCGACGCGCCCGCGGGTCTCGACGGCCCGCAGCTGCCGGCCCCGGTCGCGGAGCTGCTCGAGCGCTCCCCTGCGCACGTGGCGGTGCTCTCGGGCGGCGCAACGGACGTCGCGCGCGGCATCCTCGTGCCGTTCGGCGGCGGTGAGCACGACTGGGCGGCGCTCGAGCTCGGCGCCTCGCTCGCCTCCTCGACCGGCGCGCCGCTGCGGCTCGTCGGCACGCGCGCCGACTCGCGCAGCGGCCGTCGGGACGCCAGCCGTTTGCTCGCCGACGCGTCGCTCGCCGTCCAGCGCGTCGTCGAGGTCGACGCGGCGCCGCTGCTCGCCGACCCGGACGAGCTCGTCCACGCGGTCGAGGGCGCCGGCCTCGTCGTGGTCGGCATCTCCCCGCGCTGGCGTAGCGACGGCGTCGGCGCCGCCCGCCGCGCGCTCGTCCGCGACGCGCGATCGCCCGTGCTGGTCGTCCACCGCGGCCCGCGCCCGGGCCTGCTCGCGCCGAACGAGAGCCGGACCCGCTTCAGCTGGACGCTCGCCTGACGACGGTCAGGCGTGCCGGGGGCAGAGCGCCACGAGATCGAGCACGTACGTCGCGGCCGTCGTCACCTTGCAGCCGATCCGCGGCGAGAGGTACTGCCCGGACGAGAACGTGCCGTAGACGGCGAAAGGCGCCGCGCGCATCAACTCGTGCTCGAGGCGGACGTACGTGCGCGTCCGCGCTGGCCCGCGCAGCGCCCTCGCCGCCTCGAAGCGCCGCCGGAACGACGCGCTGCTCCAGAGCCCCGGCCCGAGTGCCGAAGCGTAGCGGCCGCGCGCGAGCGCGGGATCGAGGTACGAGAGAGGGTCGCTCAGAAGCGCGCCGAAGTTCGTGACGAGCAAGAGGTCGGCGCGGTTCGAGCTCGCATCGTACGTGCGCGGGCACTCGTCCGTGCGCACGATCGTGACGTCGATTCCGATTCGCGCGAGGTCGGACTTGACACGCGGTGCAATCGCGCGAAGGCCGTCGTCGCCGTACGGGAAGAACGTGCAGTATGAGAGAACCGCGTGCCGGCGTCGATTGCCGGCGAGCCGTCGGGCGATCGTGAGGTCGGGCCCGTCGATCGGATACACCGCGCCTGCCGGAAAGCCGTCGACGCTCGGTGGGACGATCTGGTCGCCCGGCGAGTCGTGAAATGCGGTCGGCGAGCTTCGGACGGTCGAGTGCGTAGTTGACGGCGCGCCGGAGCTGCACGTCGCGGAAGAGCGGTCGGTTGGCGTTGAGCACCATGTAGTCGAGGAACCGCCCCGTGGTGGGGAAGAGGCGCTGGGCCCCGTTCGTCGCGGCGTTGCTGCCGGGCCCGAAGCGTCGATCGAGCACCCCCCAACGATCGAGCAGGGACCGGCTGTCGAAGTCGAGCGGCAGGTAGTCGAGCCTGCCGCGATCGACGAGCGCCACCGCTTCCGGGGTGGGGACGTCGAGCGTGTAGACGATCCGCGCCCAGTGCCGCGGCCGGTGGCCGCCGTAGCCCGGGTTGGGCAGTAGCACGACGCGCCCGTCCGCGGTCGAGGAGACGTAGTACGGACCCGACGACGGCAGTGCGACGTCGGGCGTCGCCGGGCGGATCGGCGCGCTCAGCGGGACCGGGCAGAGGTGGGGCATCGAGATCCGCCCGAGGAAGTCACCCGACGGCCTGACCAGCGTGATCGAGAGCGTTTCGCCGCTCGCCCTGATCCCGGAGACGTGCGCGGCCTTGCCGGCGAGGAAGGCGGGAAGGCCTTCGATCGCGGGCGCCTCGCTCTGGCCACGCCCCCCGCTGCCGAGCTTCGGCGAGAAGGCGCGCTCGAGCGTGTGCTTGAACGTGGCCGCCGTCACTGCCTCGTGGGACGGCGGCGAGAACCGAAAGCCGCGACGGATGCGGAACGTGTACGTGCGGCCGTCGGCGGAGACGCGTGGCATCGCGGCCGCGACCTCGGGGCGGAGCCGCTTCCCGGCGGGGCCGGCGGTGTCGGGGTAGACGAGCAGGCCCGCGCACGTCGCTTCCTCGAGTTGCTCGTCGGCGGTCGAGTGCGAGGCGGCCGGATCGAGCGTGAGGTACTCGCCCGGGAAGGAGAGCCGCAGCTCCGGCCCTCGGGCCGGCGGAAGCGGCGGCGGCTCCGGCACCGTTCCCGCCCACACGACGCCGTTGCCGTATGCCACCGCCGTGGGTAGGGCGCCGATCGAGAGCCGCGTCCGCGCGCCCGTGCGCGGGTCGAGCGAGGTGACCGTCCCGGCCGCGCTGTTCGCGATCCACAGCCGCCCGGCGGCGAAGGAGATCCGCTCTGGATCCGGACCGGACGCGAGCCTGCGCCGCACGCGCAGGTTGCTCTCGTCGAGCGCGTACACGACCCCGTCGGGCACGACCGAAACCCAGACGCGCCCACCTCCGACCGCGACGTCGCTGACCGTGGCGTGCAGGTCGACCTGCGCCAGCTCGCGACCGGTCTCCGGGTCGAGCTTCCGGAGCACGCCGGGATCCTCGAGCGACCAGAGCGCCCCGTCGCCAAAGGTGATCCTGCCGCTGCCGTTGTACGGGATGTGCCTCCCGGTGATGCCGTTTCCGGGAACGACCCTGGCAATCTCGCCCTCGTCCGCGACGAACAGCGTCCCCTCGCCGGCGGTGAGCCCGGTCGCGGGCGAGACCTCCGGGCGAAAGCGGTCGAGCCGGCCGTTCGAGGTCGAGATACGCGCGAGCTCGGGCCCGCCGTCCTGAGCCGCCCAGACATAGCCTGCGCCCGCGGCGAGCCGGCCGAGCGAGACCCACGGGAGCCTGACCGCGGCCTTCAGCTCATGCGTGCGCGTGTCGATGCGCAGGATTCGCTGCTCGCTCGGGAGCAGGAGCCAGGCCGAGCGGCCCACGACGACGACGTCCAGGGGGGCGTGTCCGTAGCCGAACCGGGTCGCCCGAGCGGATGCTCGCGAGCGCTCGCCCCGATGACACGTCGACCGCGTTGAGGACGAGCGGTCGATGTACGACCGGCTTCGGCGAGGGCGGCTGGTCGTCGCGAAGCGCGAGCGCGGCGATGGCGGCGGCCACGACCGCCGCCGCTGCAAGCGCCCCGGCCGCCAGGCGCCGCGACGGCGCGCGCCGGGCCGCGCGACCCTCGAGCGCCTCGCGCGCGGCTCCCACAAGCGCGCCGCAGGAGGCATACCGCGAGGCCGGCTCCTTGGCGAGCGCGCGCGCAACGACTCCGTCCCAGGCAGAGGGGAGGCCGGGCCGGGCGGCGGTGAGCCTCGGCGGCGGCTCGTTCAGATGGGCGAACACGACCGACAGCTCGCTTTCGCGCTCGAACGGCCGCTCCCCCGCGAGACACTCGAACAGCACGCAGCCGAGGGCGTAGACGTCCACTCGTCCGTCGACCGTCTCCCCGCGGATCTGCTCCGGCGCGACGTAGTCGACCGTCCCCACGAACCCGCGGTCGCCGGTGAGGCTGCCGACCGAAGAGACGTGCCGTGCGAGGCCGAAGTCGCAGACATACGCCTGCTCGCCGTCAGGCCCGTCCGCCACGAGGACGTTCCCGGGCTTCACGTCACGATGGACGAGCCCGGCCGCGTGCGCCGCGTCGAGCGCCTCGCCCACCTGCTGCACAAGGCGGACGGTGCGAGCGGGCTCGAGCCGGCCCTGGCGTCGCAGGAGCTCGCGCAGGTCGACGCCGTCGACGTAGGCCATCGCGAGGTAGAGGACTTCGCTGTCCTCGCCGGACGCGATCGTCTTGACGACATGCGGATGGTCGAGCGTCGCAGCGAGACGCGACTCCCGCAGGAACCGCTGCCGGAAGCGCTCGTCGTGGGAGAGCTCGGGCGAGAGCAGCTTCAGCGCGACACGTTGGCCGTCGTCGTCCTCCGCGAGATAGACGACCCCCATCGCCCCCCGCGCAAGCTGCTCGCCGACCCGGAATCCTCCGATGACGCTGCCCGTGGGGCTGTCGATGCCCATCGCTCGCCGCGATCTTCCCAGAGGTCGAGCCGCATCTCAACCTCGCGGCTTCGACTCGCGCGGCCCGAGCGGCATGGTCGGGCGCTGAGGGGTTTCAATTGATGCCGGGCGCCCAACACTGCAACAAACGGCGGGTGGGACTCGCTCCCTCCTCTCTCAATGCGATCAGTGGACCGTGGGACCCCCGCTCCGTGGCTTGGATCGGCTGCACCCGGTAGTGGCGGCCAGGCGTCCGGCCCGGGGGCGGCGCGTGACGCGCCGCCCCCGGGCCGCGAAACGGCTCAACTGGTCTTCGGGGCCTTGGCCATGAAGGCCGTGGCGAGGCTCGAGATGGACGCATCCCGCGTCCCGAGCGGCTTCAGGTTCCAACGCTTCTCGATCGTGGTGATGATCGAGGTGGTGTCGTGCTCGACCGAGTCGACGGCAAAGTCGGCGCCGAGCATGGGGCTGATCACGAGCGCCGGGATCCGCGTCCCCGGCCCGAACTTGTCGTGCGGCCCCGGGACGCCGCCGACCGTGCCCGGAGGCGCCACGTGGTCGGCCTGGCCGCCGAACTCGTCATAGGTGACGATCACCATCGTGTCGGCCGCACACGCGCTGCCCTCGATCGCCTTCAGCAGACCGACGAGATGGTTGTTTCCCTCCGATTCGCTCGCGTAGCCCGGATGCTCGTTCTCCTCGCCGATCGGCTTGATGAAGCTGACGGGCTTGAGCTTGCACGACGACTTCGAGGCTGCCGCCAGGTTCGCGAACTCGACCTCGTCCCTGAGGTGCGCCTTGCGGGCCGGCGTGCCCGGCGCGAGGTCGGCGTAGTAGTCGAATGGCTGATGGTGGAACTGGAAGTCAGCGTCCGGACAGTTCGGGTACACGGCGGTCGAGAGCGCGTAGGGATCCGAGCACGTCGGCCCGTTGCCGTTCGTCCAGCCGGGAGCTCCAACCTCCCCGTCCGCGTTCGACCAGCCGCCCGAGTACCACGCCCAGTCGACGTTTGCGGCGGTGAGCCGGTCGCCGATCGTCGGCGTCGTCACCGGCGGCAACTGCCTGGTCGACGCGGTTCCCGGCGCGAACGGCTGGTAGGTCGGCTGGGTCGTGTTGACCGAGTAGTCGCCGCAGGCGAACTGCGACGGAGCGGCGGGCCTGCCGGCGGGCGGGTTGCAGGACGCGGTCAGGTTGAGGTCCCTGACGTTGCCGCCGAGCGGCGAGTTGTAGAGGGGATAGTTGTTCGGCATCCCGTTCCCGTCGACCACGGAGTGCAGGTCGTTCGCGCCGCCGTCGTTCGGGGCGCCCACCCAGACCGGGGCGCAGGCGCAAATCAGCCACTGATGGTTCAGGTACGACCCTCCGAAGGCGCCCTGAAAGAAGTCGTCTTCGATCGCATACTTTGGATGCCCGGCCGCATGGAGGTACTTGTAGATCGGCAGCGCCTTGGTGTCATAGACACCCATGGTCAGGCCGGTCGCGTCGCTTCCGGTGACGTACCGGTCCATCTTCCCGTTGTCGAGCTGGTACTGCTCCTGGTAGAAGCGGTGCACGATGTCGCGGGTGCAGCCGCCCGGAACGCCCTGACCGGCAAGGACGCCGTTCGCGGCAAACACGCCCGGCGCAGGGCACGTGGTCGCGGCGGCGGGAATGAAGCTGTCGATCGTGAACGAGCCGTTCGTGAAGTGACTCGTGAGCGGCGTGACCACAGAGGTCGAGTCGGTGCACGTGCCGGCGAGCGGCGGCGCCGTCAGGTTCACGTCCTGCTGCATCAGGCAGTTGAACGGAACGCCCGACTGGTTCACCTGCTTCACCTTCACGTTTGCGAGCCCGTTCACCCCTTCCCACCCTCCGTAGAGGTTGTCGAAGCTGTGGTTCTCCTCGTAGATGACCACGATGTGGTTCACCTTGGCCAGCACGGCCAGCCCTGGATACGGCTTCTTGGCGGCGGAGCCGGCGGAGCCCGTCGCCACGCAGAGCACGGCGGCGGTCGCCACCGAGCCAAGAACGGCCCTGCGGATCCTGCCACGAAACATGAAGACCTCCCTTCCCCCGGTGCCGGGGCTGACCATACTCCCGTAAGCGAGACCTTACTCCGGCAAGCGGGTCATCGACCCGCGAGCCACGGGGCGATTCACCGCCTCGTAAGACCGGACACCGGACCAAGGCGTCGGGGCAGCCGGGGTTCCGTGCGAAGGGCTCGCGGTCCTAACCCGAACTGGTCGTACGACGTGCCAGCATACGCCGCGGGTTGTCCACGAGCATCCGCCGGACATCCTCGGCCGCCACACCGGCCTCCTCGACGTCGCGGGCGAACGTCCGCAGGATGTGGCCGTAGCCGAAGCCGCCGTAACGCAGCAGATCGACCTTGCTGCACACGTCCTGCGAGAGCAGCAGCAGATCCCCGATGCCTGCGTCCACGAGCGCCTTCAGAGCCTGCGCGCGGACCCGGTCGGAGGGGAACCAGAACGTGTTGCTGTAGTCCGCGAGCGCCGGGAACGAATACTCCTTCCCGACGGTGTCGAACTGGACGTAGCTGCCCCGCACCGCCAGCGAGACAAGGTGCTCGATGACCCCCTCGAGCCGGAGATCTCCCTGTGCGAGTAGCGAGTCCTGGTGACCCACGACAACACGCGCCAGGTCGGCCCCGGCCTCCTCGAGCACGTCAAGGACGTCATGGCCGTTCATGTTCGTCACGTGCAGCGTGATCGCGACGCCCGTCTCTCGCTGGGCGCTGGGCGGCGGCGCGAAGTACCTTGGCCTCGCGCGGATGCAGCGGCTCGGACGTGCCGATCTCACCGATGATGCCGGCGCGCACCCCCGTCCTGCCGATGCCGTCCGTGATCTCACCGATGAGCCGCTCGGCGAGCGACTCCACCGGCTCGCGCTCGAGCTCCGGCGGATGGGCGCGATGGATGTAGTGGCCGCAGCCCGCGACAACGTGGACGCCGGTCGCGCGTGAGACGTAGGCAAGCGCCGCGGCGTCGCGCCCGATGTCGTCGTTCGAGACGTCGAGGATCGTCCTGCCGCCGAGATTCCGATAGTCCGTCACCTCCGCGATCGCAGTCCCGACGTCGCCGAGGATGCAGTTGTCCCGGCTCGCCGCCGGGTTCCGCCGTAGCTGCCCGAGCCGTTCCATCGTCACCGGGCCTTCAGCCACCTCACGCCGGCTCGGCTCGCGGGGCGGGACCCAGTTCACGGTCGCGTCGACGAAGAGGTGCTCGTGCGCCATCGTGACACCGAGTTCGTCAGCCGCCACAGACCCGAGCACGGTCTGGACGAGCTCACCTGTCACCGAATCCTCAGACCCCATCGCGTAGACTCCTTCCCGGAGACGTCTCTCAGCCCAGCATCCGGAGCAGGATGCCCTCGACCTGTGCGGCGCCGAGCGCGAGCGAGGTCGTGTCGATGCGCTCGGCGAGGGTGTGCATCCCCGCGCCGCGGGAGACCCCGAGCGAGACGGCGGGGATCCCGAGCGCGAGCGCCGCGTTCGCGTCGGTCGAACCCGACTCCAGCCGGTCGGGAAGGCCGATCTCGTCCCGGACGTGACGGACGGCGGCGAGCAGCGCGGAGTCGCGGGGCAGCCGGCCCGCCCGGCGGCGCCCGACCGCCTCGACCGAGACCGAGATGCCGGAGTTGTGACGCTTCGACTCGAGCAGGGCGACGAACCGCTCGAGCGGCTCCTCCTCGGTTGCGCGCATCTCGAGCATCAGGTGGGCCTCCTCGGCGATCGAGTTGATCGAGCGGCCGCCGGCGATCACGCCGATGTTCACCGGCGTCTCGGGGGTGCTCTGCGCGAGCAGCTCGCCGGCCGTCTCGAGCAAAATGTGGATCGCGCTCGGGCTGCCCCGGTCGGACCACGAATGACCGCCGGGGCCGCGCACCGCGACGCGGGCGCGAACGCTGCCGACGGCGTCGACGACGACGGCGTCGAGACCGTGGCCTTCGAGCGCGATCACCGCTTCGGGACGAAGCGCCTCGCAGGCCGCGTGCGCGCCGCGCAGGTTGCCGAGCCCCTCCTCGGCGATCGTGAACACGACGGCGCCGGGCGCCAGGTCCCGTGTCTCGAGCAGCTTCGAGACGACGTGGATTGCCGTCGCGATCGCCGCGGCGTTGTCACCGACGCCGGGCCCGACCAGGTGGTCGCCGTCGAGCCGCACGTCGAGCGGGATACCAGCCGGGAAAACCGTGTCGACGTGCGCGGTCAGGAGCAGCCTCGGCGTCCCCTCGCCCCACGTCCAGAGCAGGTTGCCGGCGGCGTCCCGGCGAAGCGACCCGGCGCTCGAGCCGAGGCGCCGTTCGATCCACTCGATCCGAGCCTCCTCGGCGAAGGTCGGCGCGGCGACCCGGGTGATCTCCGCGATCTCGTCGACGAGGCCCGCGGGGGGTGCGAGCGCGCTCATCGCTCGGCAACGTGCCTGATCGCAGCCGCGATCTTCTCGGCGCCTGGGAACACCGCCTGGTGGAGGATCGGCGCAGCGGGCATCCGCAGGTCGGGCAGGGCCACCCGCTCGATCGGCGCGTCGAGATCCCAGAAGCAGCTCGCCGCGACCCGGGCCGCGATCTCCGCCCCGAAGCCGCCTGTCAGGTTTGCCTCGTGCGCGACGACGATCCTGGTCGTCTTCGCGACCGATCGCGCGACGGCGTCGAAGTCGAGCGGCGAGAGCCAGCGCAGGTCGATCACCTCGGTGTCGATGCCCTCGCCCGCGACCGTCTCGGCCGCGGCGAGTACCTCGCCGACGAGCCGCGACCAGGTGACCACGGTAACGTCGGTGCCGGCCCGCTCGACGCGGGCGCGGCCGATCGGCTCGAGCGGCCCTCCGAGCACGATCTCCTGCTTGGCCTGGTAGAGCGCCCGCGTCTCGAGCACGATCGTCGGGTCGTCGCACGCGATCGCGGCACGCAGGAGCTCGTAGGCGTCGCGCGGGCTCGCCGGCAGGCACAACCGGAGCCCGGGCGTGTGTGCGAAGAACGCCTCGAGCGACTGCGAATGCTGGGCGCACGCGCCCACCGTCGCGGCCTGCTGCGAGCGGAGGGTGAGCGGCGCCGTGTACCGGCCCTCGGAGACATAGCGCACGTTCGCGGCCTGGTTGACGACCTGGTCGAAGGCGACCAGGAAGAAGTCGGCGAACATGATCTCGACGATCGGGCGGAGGCCGCGCATCGCCGCGCCGACAGCGGCGCCGATCATCGCGGTCTCGGAGATCGGGGTGTCGAACACGCGGCTGCCGAACTCGCGCTGCAGCCCCTTCGTCGATCCGTAGGGCCCGCCGGGCAGGCCCACGTCCTCGCCGAAGACGATTGCCTCCGGGTAGGTCTCGAGTGCCCAGCGCTGCGCCTCGGTCACCGCCTGGATATAGGTCAGCTCACGGCGCTCGACCGCCGCTTCGACCCGGGCGTCCTGGTCGGAGACGTCAAGCATAGAGCTCCTCGAACACTGTCTCCGGATCGGGGAGCGGGAAGCGCATCGCCTCCTCGAGCGAGGCGTCCAGCCGGCGCTCGACCTCGCGCTCGAGCGCATCGGCCTCCTCGTTGCCGAGCTGCCGCCGGACCCGGGCGAGCGGCTCGTGCTCGAGTGCGCGCTCGACCTCGCCCTTGGGCCGGTAGTGCTGGGGATCGAGGTCATAGTGGCCGACGAGGCGCTCGGTCATCGCCTCGAGCAGGTAGGGGCCCCCGCCGTCCCGCGCGTGGGCGACCGCCCGGGCGCAGACGGCCTCCACCGCCTCGACGTCGTTGCCGTCGACGCGGTCGCCGGGCATCCCGTAGGCGGCGGCCCGCTCGAAGAGCGTCTCGGTGCCGATCATCGCCGAGATCGGCGTCAGCTCGGAGTAGACGTTGTTCTCGACGACGACTACAAGCGGCAGTCGGTAGACCGCGGCGAAGTTCAGCGCCTCGTGGACGCCCCCCTGGTTCATCGCGCCGTCGCCGATCGAGACGAGGCTGATCGAGCCGTCGCCCGTGTGCTTCGCGGCAAGCGCGGCGCCCGCCGCGATCGGGACTCCGGCGCCGACGATCGAGTTCTCGCCGAGCAGGCCGTGTGCCGCGGAGGAGAGGTAGGCGGAGCCGCCCCGGCCGCCGCAGAGCGGCGAGCGCCGCCCCATCAGCTCGGCGAGCAGGTGCGCGGCGGGGACGCCCCGCGCGAGTACCCAGCCGTGCCCGCGGTAGGTGACGGTGAGCGCGTCGCGCTCCTCGAGCACGCGGCAGGCCCCGACCGGGATAGCCTCCTGACCGCAGCAGAGGTGCATCGACCCCTGGATCAGCCCGTCGGCCTTCAGCTCGAGGAGCCTCTCCTCGAACCGGCGAATCGTGGCAAGTGCCGTGTATGTGTCAGCGAGATCCAGAACGAACCTTGTAAAACGTTTTTCCTGGGGCTATTCTCCGCTTCCGGTGTCCGGACTGTCAAGCTACAGCCGCCCAGAAGCGCCGCATGAGTTGCTGTACGACCCGTTCGCGGGCGCAACTCAGGACGACCCGTACCCCTCGTACGCAGCGCTGCTCGAGCACGCGCCCGTCTTTCACAACAGGGAGCGGGAGTTCTTCGCGCTCTCGCGCTTCGGCGACGTCCAGGCCGCGTTCCGCGACTGGCAGACCTTCTCGAGCAGCGGCGGAGTGACGGTCGACGAGTTGCTCGCGATCACCGGCCCCTCGCTCCTGACGACCGACCCGCCGCGCCACGACGCCCTGCGCGACGTCATCAAGCACGTGTTCCGCCCGAAGAGCCTTGCCGGGCTCGAACCCTCGGTAGCCCGTATCGTCGACTCGATCCTCGGCGCCGTGGAGCCGGGTGACGAGGTCGACGTGGTCGCCGTACTCGCCAGGCGGCTGCCCGTGCTCGTGATCTGCGAGCTGCTCGGCTTCCCTGCCGAGGATGCGCCGATGTTGAAAGGCTGGAGCGACGCCGTCCTCGAGCGGGTTCCGGACGATCGTTCCACGCCCCGTCCGGCCCGCGAGGCCGCTGCCCTGATGCGGACCTACTTCGAGGAACAGATCGCCGAGCGCCGGCGAGCGGGCTGCGTGGCAGGCGACCTCGTCTCGGTGCTGCTGCGCGGGCGCATCGAGGGCGAGCCGATGACCGAGGAGGAGCTCGTCGGGCACTGCTTCCTGCTCTTCATCGCCGGCAACAGCACCACGGCCGCGCTCGTCGGAAACGGCACGCTCGTGCTTGCGCGCAACCCGGCAGAGCGGACCCGGCTCGCCGCCGACCCCGGTCTCGGCGACCGTCCGGTCGAGGAGCTGCTCCGCTTCGAGTCGCCCGTGCAGAACATGGGACGGGTGACGACCCGCGAGGTCGAGCTGCACGGGACCATGATCCCGCCCGGCTCGCGCGTGCTGCTCCTGATCGGCGCCGCCAACCGCGACCCCCGTGCCTTTCCCGACCCCGACCGGCTCGATCTCGGCCGGCGGATCCGGCGCCACCTCGCTTTCGGCGAAGGGATCCACCACTGCATCGGGGCACCGCTCGCTCGGCTCGAGGGGCGCATCGCGCTGCGGGCGCTCGCCGAGCGATTCCCGGAGTACGAGGTCGTCGAGGCAGAGCGGTTTCACGACGTGACCGAGCGGAGCCTCTCGCGCCTCGTGATCGCGACGGGCCCGCAGGGCGGTCGAAAGGTCGATGCTTGACAGCCGGTCGGTGACCCAGATAGCGTCCGAAAAAACGTTTTCCTTGCTGTTTTTCCACGATCCATGGGCTTATCCTTCAAGGTTGGCTTCGCGACCTCGGTGGTGACACCTCCGGTCGGCACGCCGCTCGCCGGCTACCCCGACATCCGCACCGACCTTCCCTGGACACCGGCGGCGATTCGCGGGTACGTCGGCCGGCGCAAGCAGGTGAGCGAAGGCGTGCACGACCCGTTGCTCGCGACCGCCTGCGCGATCGAGGCCGACGGCGTCGCGGCCGTCGTCGTCGGGATCGACGCCATTGTCGTCACTCGTGAGTTCACCGGCGCGCTGCGCGACGCGCTTGCAGCGCGCTCGGTCCCGCCTGAGAACGTCCTCGTCGGCGTCTCGCATACTCATTCCGGCCCCGACCTGTTCGCCTGGTGGGAGGGCGACCTCTCGGCGGCGCCGTGGCCCGCGACGCTCGCGGGTGCCGTCTCGGCCGCCGAGCGGGCACTCGACCGGCTCGAGCCCGCCGAGCTCTCCTTCGGCGAGGCCAACCTCGGCCACGTGAGCGTCAACAGGCGAGACGAGACGAACGGCCGGATCGACCCGCGGGTCTCGGTGCTCCGGGCGACAGCCGCCGGCACGGGCGAGGTGGTCGGGCTCGTCGTGGGCTTCGCCTGCCACCCGGTGACCCTCGACTACTCGAACTTCCTGATCTCGGCCGACTGGATCGCCCCTCTGCGCGCCACGCTCGCGGCCGTCTACCCGGGAGCGACCGCCGTCTACCTGAACGGCGCCGCGGGGAACATCAATCCGGCGCGTTTCCCGTACGAGACGCGGCAGAACATCTACATCCCGCAGACCGCCGAGAACTACCCGGTCTACTGGGGCGGCTTCGGCGATGCGAGCCGACTCGGCCGTACGGTCGCCGGGGCCGCAGTCGAGGCCGCCGAGCGAGCGCTGCCGCTCGAGCCGGCCGCCCCCGCGGGACGGCTCGGACCGGCGCGCCTCCCGCTGAAGGAGCGGCAGGCGATGACCGAGTACCTCGACTTCATGAACTTCACCCACGAGGGCTACCGGCAGGCCATGCTTGACGGCGGCGAGCTCGAGTCCGAGGTGCAGCTGCTCGAGATCGGGGGCGCCCGCATCGTCGGCATCCCCGGCGAGGTCTTCGTCGAGATCGGCCTCGAGCTGCGCGAGGCCGCCGGGCCCGCGCCGCTCCTGCTCGCCGGATACGCAAACGACGACGTGCGGTACGTGATGACCGACGACGCCTACGACGGCGACAAGTACGAGACCGCCGGGACGCCGCTCGCCGTCGGCAGCGCCCGCGCGCTCGCGGACGCTGTGCGGGCGATCCTCTCCACCTGAACCCTGACCGGAGGTGCGCGTGGTTACCGACCGACACAAAGAAAAGGCCGTCTTCATTACCGGCGGCGGCAGCGGCATGGGACGCGAGACCGCGCTGCGCTTCGCGCACGAAGGCGCTGCGTCCGTCACCATTGTCGACCACTTCCAGGACCGCCTGGACACCGTCGGCGCCGAGATCGAGGCTCTCGGGGCGACCGCACGGACGATCCAGGCCGAGCTCGCCGAGGTGAGCGAGTGCGAGCGGGCCGTGCGCGAGGCCTACGAGGGCGCCGGCCGGCTCGACGTCTGCATCTCGAACGCGGCCGCCTGGACCGAGGAGCCCTTCCTCGAGATGAAGCACGAGTCCTGGGCGAAGGTGATCGCCGTCGACCTCACCGCCTCGTTCGTTATCGGCCAGAGCGCCGCACGCGTGATGGTCGAGCAGGGGACGGGCGGCGTCATCCTCTACACGGCGTCGATCTCCGCGCTCGGCGCCTCGCCGCTCTTCGCCCACTACTGCGCGGCGAAGGCCGGAACGGTCTGCCTGATGAAGACCATGGCGATCGAGCTCGTCGGCCACGGCATCCGCGTCAACTCGATCAGCCCCGGGCCGAGCGACACACAGCAGTCGGTCGACCTCGTCGGCGCCGAGATGATGGAGAAGTTCCGCGAGTCGTTCCCGGTCGTGCCGATGGGCCGGCTCGGGCACCCGGAGGACATGGCGGCCGCCTTCTCGTACCTCGCCTCGGACGACGCCTCCTACATCACGGGCGTCAACCTGGTGATCGACGGCGGCCTCACCGCCCACGCCTACTCAGTCCCGGAGGCATGAGATGAAACTTACGGACGACGTCTACCTCGTCGGCGGCGGCGACTACGGCTTCAACCTCACCCACCGCCTCGACTGCCATACCTACCTGATCGACGGGGGCGGCGAGCTGGCGCTCGTCGATGCCGGGTTCGGACCGGGAACCGATGAGATCCTCGACCTGATCCGGGCCGACGGGTTCGATCCGGAGCGGATCACGAAGATCCTGATCACCCACTACCACGCCGACCACGTCGGCGGCTCGGCCGCCCTCAAGCGCGCAACGGGCGGGCAGCTCTACGCGAGCTCCGAGGCTGCTCCGACGATCCGTATCGCCGACGCCGACCAGATCGGCCTCAACTGGGCAAAGACGTTCGGCTTCTACCCCGCCGACTACGAATGGGAGCCTGCCGAGGTCGAGGTCGAGTTCAACGACGGCGACCGGATCGCGATCGGCGAGCTCGAGCTCGAGACCGTCGCGACGCCGGGCCACTGCAACGGGCACTACTGCTTCCGGCTCTTCGGCCGCGATCGCTCCTACCTGTTCAGCTCCGACTGCGTCTTCTGGGGCGGGGCGATCATCCTCCAGAACGTCCCCGACTCGAACCTCCAGCTCTACGCCGATTCCTGCAACAAGATCGCGGCGCTCGAGTGGGACGCGCTCCTGCCGGGACACCACCTGATCTCGCTCCGCAACGGCCGCCGGCACGCCGAGACCGCCGCGGCCGAGTTCAACCGCATCGGCCTTCCCCGCGACCTGCTCAGGTAGAACGGCTGCCGGCAGCCCATGCCCTGGCAGAGACAGGCATGACCTCCACTCCAGCGAGACCACGCCGCGCAGCACGGCTGGCCGACGTGGCCGACGCCGCCGGCGTCGGCACGTCGATCGTCTCGCGCGTCCTCAACCGCGACCCGACGGTCTCTATCCGGCCGGAGACGAGAGAGCGGATCCTCCTCGCGGCCAGGCAGCTCAACTACCGTCCGAACGCACTCGGGCGGGGGCTGAAGCTCGCGCGGACGATGACGCTCGGGCTCGTCGTCAACCTCGACTACGGCGAGGTCGGCGAGATCGTCTCGAGCGTCGAGCGGCACGCCGCCGAGGCTGACTACACGACGCTGATTGCCGACGCGAACGCGTTCGTCGAACGCGGCGAGACGTACGGTCGGCTGCTGTTCGAGGGGCGGGTCGACGGCCTGCTGATCGCGAGCGGCCTCGCGAACGACGACCTCGTGCGCGGCCTGCGTGGCAAGGGCATCCCTTTCGTGCTCCTGAACCGGCGGCTGGCCGGGGTCGAGCCGAGTGTCACGGTCGACGATGCCCTCGGCGCCCGCAAAGGCGTCGAGCACCTGCTTCGCCTCGGGCATCGCCGCGTTGGGTACATCGCCGGCCCGGAGTACGCGGACGTGGCGCGCAGGAGGCTCAAGGGGGTGCGTACGGCGCTGCGCGAGGCGAAGCTTCGCCTCGGCGAGGGACAGCTCGTCCACGGCGCGCTCGCCGAGGACGCGGGCTTCGACGCCATGGAGACGCTCCTCGCTGCGCGGCGCCCTCCGACCGCGGTCGCGATCTGGAGCCCCACCGCGGCGTTCGGCGCGCTCGCGGCCGCGAAACGCCATGGGTTGCGCGTCCCGGAGGACATCTCGATCGTGGCCTTCCAGGACATCCCGCTCGCGCCTTTCTTCGACCCGCCCCTGACCACCGTCCGGATGCCGGTCCGAGAGATGGCCGACCGCGGCGTCGACATCCTCCTGCGCCTCGTGAACGGAGAGAGCGCGAAGAGCGTCGTCGTGCGCGTGCGGCCCGAGCTTCTCGAACGCGGCTCGACGGCTCCGCCCATCGAGCCCGCTTGACACGGCGGGCACGTGCTGCAAAGATCGCGCCTTCTCCCGAGAAAAACGTTTTTCCAAGCCTAGCGGCCAAGAGGCTTCGCCTGACCGAAACCCATGAATGCTCGTCCTAACAAGATGCAGGAACGTTCGCTGTACCGCGAAATAGAAAGGGGCGTGAAGCAGTGAGTCGGGATCAAGACTCCGTCGAGGGGCTCATCGAGCAGTATGCGACCGAGGGCCTGAGCCGGCGGGAGTTCTTCAAGCGGGCAGCCGCTCTCGGCGTGTCAATGTCAGCCGCAGGAGCGTTGCTCGCCTCGCCGGCCTCGGCCCGCACCCGCACCGCGGGCCAGGCCGTGACCAAAGCGGTGACGACCGGCGGGAACTTCGTCGAGGGCTACGACCGGGACTTCACGAAGATGGACCCTGTCCAGAGCGGCTGGGCCGACCCCGGCTACAACGCCCTCTACGAGTACACGGTGATCCGTGACCCGAGCGGGAAGATCGTCCCGGCACTGGCATCGAGCTGGAAGGTCACGAACGGCGGCCGGACGTGGGTGATGAAGATCCGGGACGGCCTGAAGTTCCAGTCGGGTGCCCCGTGCACGGCCAAGGAGGTCGTCGCCAACTTCAACATCTTCAAGGACCCGAAGGTCGGGCAGAACGCCGTGTTCTGGCCGCCGATGACGATCTCCACCGGCCGCGGCAACACCGTAGTGATCAAGCTCCAGAAACCGGACGCGGCCCTGCCCGAGACCCTCGCGACCGAGTACTCGATGATCTGCAACCTCGCGACTCGGGCGAAGCTCGGCGACAAGTACGGCGCCACCGGCTCCGACGGCACCGGCCCGTTTACCCTGACCGAGTTCACGCCGGGCAAGACCGTCCGCGTGTCGCGTTGGGCGGAGTACCCGGGCTCGATCACCCCGTTCCTCCAGAACCACGGCAAGGCGTATCTGGATCAGGTGCAGTGGGTACCGATCATCGAGCCGGCGAACCGCGCGAACGAAATGGAGAGTGGCACCGTCAACGCGATCAAGAACCCCGCCGCCCAGGACGTCAGCCGGCTGAAGGGCAACGGCGACCTGATGGTGCAGGAGTGGCCGGCGCTGGCGAACTCGTTCATGAGCCCGAACTGGACGATGACCTCGCTCGGCTTCAACGACATCCGCGTGCGGCAGGCGATGTCGCACGCGATCGACCGCGAAGGGATCGCCAAGGCGGTGTTCTTCGGCTCCGCCTCGCCGACCTACGGCCCGATTGCACCGAACTACAAGTGGTACAACCACGCCGTCGAGAACTACAACCAGTTCGACCCGAACCTGTCGAAGAAGCTGCTCGACCGGGCCGGCTGGGTGGTCGGCTCGGGCGGGGTCCGGGAGAAGGCCGGCAAGAAGCTCGCCTTCACGCACCTCGACTGGGCGGCCCAGCCTCAGGGCCGGCTGATCATGGAGGCGATCGTCCCGATGATGCAGGACATCGGGATCACAATGGCCGTGAAGTCGCTCGAGAGCGCGGCGTTCTTCCCCGCCTACCCCAAGTCGCAGTCGTTCGGCTACGAGTGGCTGTGGTCGTCGCCGATGGACGTGCTCGTGATCTTCAACGTGATCCCGAACGCGGCCTACAACGGCGCCCTCCCCGACCTGACCGCGGCGTTCAAGCTGTGGCAGTCGTCGGCAAACGACGCTCAGCTCAAGGCCGCGGCCCTCAGGGCCCAGCTGATCTGGGCGCAGAAGCTGCCCAAGATCCCGATCGTCACGCGCAACGACATCTGGGTCAACAACACGAAGGTGCACGGCTGGAGACCGACACAGACGATGCTCTACCCTCAGTACAACGACGTGTGGCTCGAGAAGTAGACGTAGCTCGGCGCTCACGCCCGGCGGCGGCCCTGGCGCGGGTCACCGCCGGGCCGCTCTGACAGGATCTGCACCCAGTGAAAAGGTTCGTCATCCGCCGCCTGATCGTGGCGGTCCTGCTGCTCTTCGCCTCGTCGATCATCGTCTTCTACTCGATGCGGGCGGCTCCCGGCGATGTGACGACGCAGCTCGTCAACCCGGTCAACTCGTACTCGAAGTACCTGGTTCCGAACATCAAGCAAAGGCTTGGGCTCGACCGGCCGCTGCTCACGCAGTACGCGCTCTTCATGAAGAACACGCTATCCGGCAACCCGGGCATCTCCCTGATCAGCGGCGACCCGATCACCAGGATCATCGCCAGCGCCGGCAAGTACACGCTCGAGCTGGCCGGAGCGGCGGCGTTCCTGACCTACCTGATCGCGATCCCGGTCGGCGTCGCCGCGGCCCGGCGAAGAAACTCGCCGCTCGATCACGGGGCAATGATGATGGCGGTGCTCTTCATGGGCATCCCGAACTTCTTCCTCGCTGTCATCCTGATCAACATCTTCTCGATCCGGCTCGGCTGGCTGCCTGCTGCGGGCTCGGGCGGGATCAAGTACCTGATCCTCCCTGCGGTCACACTGGCGGCGGAGTCCGTCGCGATCAACCTGCGGATGGTGCGCTCGTCGGTGCTCGAGCAGCTCGGCCGCGATTACGTGCGGACGCTCCGCGCAAAGGGGCTCGGTGAGCGGCAGGTCGTCAACGTGCACGCGTTCCGTAACGCGCTCCCGCCGATCTTCGCGCTCGCCGGCATCACGGCGCGCAACCTGTTCGCCTACACGATGATCGTCGAGGTCATCTTCCGCTGGCCCGGCCTCGGCTACCAGCTCGTGAACGCGATCGAGCAGCGCGACTACACGCTCGCCCAGGTGCTCGCGCTGATGCTCACGGCGCTCGTGATCGTCTTCAACTTCTTCGCAGACGTCGGCCAGCGCTATGCCGACCCACGCACGCGCGAAAGCGGCGGTGCGGCATGAGCACCCTGACGGCCGACTCGACCGAGATCATCGAGTACTCCGAGCGGCCCAGGCGAGCTCGCGAGGCCCTCTCGCTGCTCGTGGCGAACAAGCTCGCGTTGGCGGGTGCGATCACGACTCTCTGCTTCGTGATCGTCGGGATCATCGGGTGGGCGGTCCTGATCATCCCCGGCCTCAAGCACCTGTACCTCGACCAGAACCTCGAGGGCGGGCTGAAGCCGCCGCTCAGCCCCGGGCACCTCCTCGGAACCGACAACTACGGCCGCGACATGGGCTGGCGGATCGTGGCCGGGATCGGCATCTCGCTGTTCGTCGCCGGGGCGGTCACCTTCGGCTCGATCGTGATCGGGATGACGCTCGGCTCGATCGCCGGCTACTTCCGCGGCAAGACCGACACGACGATCAGCGCCTTGATCGACCTTACGTGGGGCTTCCCGCTGCTCCTCGTCGCCGTGATCATGGTCGGCATCTTCCAGCCTGGCCTCGTCGCCGTGATCGTCGCGGTCGCGCTCGTCAACTGGGCGGGCTTCGCGCGGATCATCCGGGCCGAGGCGGTGTCGCTGCGCGAGCGCGAGTTCGTCGAGGCCGCCCACGCCCTCGGCATCTCGCATACGAAGACGATCGCGCGCCACATCGTCCCGAACACGATCGGCAGCACCCTCGTGATGACGTCCTACTACGTCGCCTACACGGTGATCGCCGAGGCGGGCCTCGCATTCATCGGCCTCGGCGCGCAGCCGCCGACTCCGAGCCTCGGCCAGATGGTGGCGGCCGGCCGCGATTATCTCTACGTCGACAGCTACCAGGCGATCATCCCCGGCGTCGTGATCGCGTTGATGGTCCTGGGCTTCAACACGCTCGGCGACGGCCTGCGCGACATCTTCGACCCGCGCCTGAGACGGTTTTGAACGTGCAGGCGGAGACACAGGCCTCGCAGGCAGAGACCGACTCGTCCCACCTCCTCGAGGTCTCGGGGCTGACGACCCGGATCTCGCTGCGCCGCGGCGCCGCGAACGCGGTCGACAACGTCTCGTTCACGCTCGATCGGGGCGAGATCCTCGGCCTCGTGGGCGAGAGCGGCTGCGGCAAGACGATGACCGCGCTGACGCTCATGCGCCTGCTGCCCTCGGCCGCAACGGTGGTCGGGGGGAAGGCGCTGCTCGACGGGCGCGACGTCCTCGCGCTCGGCCGGCGCGAGATGCGGTCGGTGCGCGGCAACGAGGTGGCGATGGTCTTCCAGGAGCCGATGACGAGCCTCGACCCCGCCTTCACGATCGGTGACCAGATCGTCGAGACGGTCAAGGCCCACTCGAAGACGAGCACGAGCACGGCCCGCAAGCGAGCGATCGAGACGCTGGAGCGGGTCGGCATCGCGAACGCCGCGCGCCGCGTGGACGACTACCCGCACCAGTTCTCGGGAGGGATGCGCCAGCGCGTGATGATGGCGATCGCGCTCGTCATGCATCCGAAGCTGCTGATCGCAGACGAGCCCACGACCGCGCTCGACGTGACGATCCAGGCGCAGATCCTCGAGCTGATCGCCTCGCTCCGCGAGGAGCTCGGGATGAGCGTGATCCTGATCACGCACAACCTCGGGATCGTGAACGAGATCGCCCACCGCGTGGCCGTGATGTACGGGGGCGAGATCGTCGAGAGCGGGCCCACCGGCGAGATCCTCGGCAACCCGAAGCACCCCTACACGCAGGGCCTCCTCCGCAGCATGCCGGGGATGGGCGAGCGGCGCTCGAAGCTCAGCGTCATCCCGGGCCGCGTCCCCGAGCTCGCCGACCTGCCGACCGCCTGCCGCTTCGCCCCCCGCTGCGCCAACCGCATTGCCCGCTGCGAGCAGGAGCACCCGCCGCTCGCCCCCGTCGCCGCCAACCATGAGCTCCGCTGCCTCAACCCCACTCCCTTCGCCGTCTGAGCCCTTCGTCTCGGTCAGGGGCCTGACCAAGCACTTCGTCGTCGACCGCGACGTGGTCGGCAAGCCGAGGAGCCTGCTCACGGCGGTCGACGGCGTCGACCTCGACATCCAGCGGGGCGAGGTGCTCGGCCTGGTCGGCGAGTCCGGCTCGGGCAAGAGCACGCTTGCGCGGCTGATCCTGCGGCTCCTGCCGGCAACCTCCGGCTCGGTCCTGTTCGAGGGCCGCGACGTGCTCACCGCGTCGCCGAAGGAGCTGCGCGACTTCCGCCGGCGCGCGCAGATCATCTTCCAGGACCCGTTCGGGTCGCTCGATCCACGGATGAAGGTGTCGAGCATCGTCGCGGAGGGGATGGGGCATCTCGGGCTGTCGAAGGCCGACCGGCGCAAGCGCGTCGCGGACCTCCTCTCGCTCGTCCATCTTCCGGCCCGGGCAGTCGACCGGTATGCGCACGAGTTCTCGGGCGGGCAGCGCCAGCGAATCAGCATCGCCCGCGCGCTCGCGGTGAACCCGACCTTTCTGATCGCCGACGAGCCGGTGAGCGCGCTCGACGTCTCCGTCCAGAGCCACATCCTCAATCTGCTGCAGGAGCTGCGCGAGGAGCTGAACCTGACCTACCTGTTCGTCACGCACGACATGTCGGTCGTGAACCATCTCGCCGACCGAATCGCCGTGATGTACCTGGGGAAGCTGGTCGAGGTCGCCCCGGTCGAGGAGCTCTTCGAGAACCCGAGGCATCCGTACACGCAGGCGCTCCTCTCGTCAGT
Source organism: uncultured Acidobacteriota bacterium (assembly GCA_963792175.1). Lineage (GTDB taxonomy): Bacteria > Acidobacteriota > Vicinamibacteria > Vicinamibacterales > CAVVIG01 > CAWBVG01. The sequence goes on along the minus strand of CAWBVG010000046.1, from coordinate 26,437 downwards.
CCCGAGCCTGACCCGGACGGGGATCGATCGCCGCATCATCCTCGAGGGCGACATCCCGACCGCGGTCGACCCGCCGGCCGCCTGCCGGTTCGCCGGGCGCTGCTTCCGCGTCCAGGAGAAGTGCCGCAACCACGTCCCGGAGCTCGAGAAGCTCCCGGGAGCGCGCGACCACTTCGTCTCGTGCTTCAACCATGCGTCGTTCTCGGAGGTGGCGAATGAGCTTCGAGCCCGTTGAGCTGGCGGCGGGCGACGGCACCGTTCTCCGCGGCGAGTGCTGGGTCGACGGCGCCGACTGGCTCGTGCTGTTCCACGATCTCGGCGGCGACCTGGACGCGTGGCGGCCGCTGATCGGGCTCGCGGCAGTGCGAGGCTGGTCGGTGCTCGCGCTCGACCTGCGCGGCCACGGCGGCTCGGACGACCCGTGGGACGCCGAGAAGTGCCCGGCCGACGTGGCGCTCGCAATCGCCGAGGCGAGACGGCGGGGGGCGAGCACCGTATGCGTCGGCGGGGCAGGGGTCAGCGCGATCGCGGCACTGCGGGCCGCCTCGGACACGGAGCTCGACGCGCTCGTCCTCCTCTCACCCGGCCCGGTCCCGGACGGCCCGAGGGACACCTTGCGCGGGCCGGGGATCTCGAAGCTCGTGGTCTACGGCTCGCACGCGCCGGCCGACGACGCGGAGGCCAAGTGCGTCGCCGACCTCTCGATCGGCCCCGCGCTGCGGGTGGGACTCCCGACCTCGGCGCACGGGACCGACCTGCTCATCGGCAAGCTCGGCCGGCAGGTGGTCGAGCACATCGCCGCCTTCTGGGACGAGCAGCGCTACCTCTCATCCGCGCCTTCGGTCGCCGCTCGTCTCGCACCCCCTGGACTCGAGGCCGTGATGCGGCCGGAACGGTGAGGAGGATTCGATGGGACTCGACATCACACCCGAGGCGCTCGACCGCTTCCTCGCGGGCGGCGACGGGCCGGTCGTGCTCGTCAACCTGGTGCGCTTGCGGCCGGGCGGCGAGGAGGCGTACCGCCGCTACGGCGAGGCGGTCGGCCCGCTGCTCGCCCGCCACGGGGCGAGGCTGCTGTACGCGGGGAGCGCCCAGGGTACGCTGATCGGCGAGGAGTCGTGGGACTTCGCGGCCGTGACGGAGTACCCATCGCGTGAAGCGCTCGCCGGGCTCGTTCGCGATCCCGAGTTCGAGGCAACGACCCCGCTACGCCACGAGGCACTCGAGGACGGCATTCTTCACGCGTTCACCCCATGATCCTCCGCGAGGCGTTCGACTACCCGTTCTCGCGCCTCGATCCACTCGGAGACCACATCGACCCGCCGAGTGTCGCGATCTACGAGACGCTAGCTCGTGAAGGGCCCTGACTGGAAGGGGCATCCGATGCTTGCGGAAAGGTGGGATGTCAGCTCCGATGGGCTCGAGTGGTGCGTCACTCTGCGTCCCGGGCTCCGCTTCCATTCCGGCGCGAGCTGCGACGCCGCTGCCGTACTGGCGGCCCTCGAGCAGCTCAGGAACCACGCACAACCGGGCCGGAAGCTCTGGTACTGGGATCCCGTCGACACGGCGAGGGCCGTCGACGAGTGCACCATCGTCTTCCGCCTCCACCACCCGTACAGCCGCCTCCCGGCGCTGCTCTGGGGCACACACACCGCCGTGTACAACGAGGCGCTCCGGGCTCGCGACGACGACGGGTCGGGGCGGACCTTTGCCGACGGCACCGGGCCATTCCGCCTTGTCTCGTGGTCACCCGAGCGAGTCGTCGCCGAGGCGTGGCAGGGCTACCCGGGCGCCCTCGCAGGCTTTCTCGAGCCTGGCCCCGAGCGGCTCTCGCGCATCGAGTGGATCTCGATCCTCGATGAACACGAGCGGCTCGATGCGCTCGAGCGCGGCGAGGTGGACTGCATGCACGGCGCCACCGCTCGCCGAGGTCGCGCGGCTGGTAGAAGATGCCCGCTTCGACGTGCGCGCAGCACCCGCAGGCGTCGAGCATGTACCTGAGCCTCGACTGGACTCGACGCGACCTGGGCTTCGACGATCTGCGCGTCCGGCGAGCCGCCTCGCTCGCCGTGAGTCGGCCCGCCCTCGTTGCCGACGCCCTGCACGGCCACGGCACTCCTGCGTACGGCCCCGTTCCGCCGGGTGACGAGTTCTACGACGCCTCGGCCGACCGCGCCGGGATGCACGACCCGGCGGAGGCGGCACGTCTTCTCGAGTCTGCAGGGTGGACGTCCGCCGAGGACGGGGTTCGCCGCCGTGGCGACGTGCGCCTCGCATGCGAGTGCGTGATCCAGGACGACCCCGTGTTCCGGCGCGTCGCGGAGCTCGTCGTCGAGCAGCTGGCGAGCATCGGGTTCCACATCTCCCTACGGCCGGTGCCGCCGTTCGCGTCGTTCTACCGGGCAGTCGCCGACAGTCCGCCGGCCGCGATCTCGAAGTGGCTGTGGCAGGACCCGATGGACGCGATCATCGGCTTCTCGGCGTCGTACAACGACCCGTTCCCCAACTGGCAGCACTCGGCCGTCCCGGAGCTCGACGCCGCCTACGCCGCCTGGCTGCGCGCCGGCACTCACGCGGAGCTGACGAGCGCCGCCGCCCACGCACAGTCGGTCTTTGCCGAGACCCTGCCGTACATTCCTCTCCTCGTTCCCGACGACGTCTGGGTGTCCCGCGCCGGCGTGCGCGGGTGGAACCCCTTCGCCGCGAACCTCTATCCGTTCTACCAGGGCACCTGGCTCACCGATACCCGCTGACCGGCCGTCATCCAAATCACTGGCAGCCCCCGGGTGCAACGTCGCCCCCCGGCCCTGTGAAGCCTGCCGTCCGAGCGTCAACAGTGCTCTGAAGGCAGTAACGCCCGCTGCTCACCCACCCGACCGTCACGGTCGAGCCGATCCCGGAGTCGATCTCGCGCAGCGCGGCGACGGTCGCCCCCAGATACGTGCCGTGATCGGCGTAGAACGCCTCGATCGACGGTACCGCCGAGCGGACGTTCGCCTCTGCCGTCGCCTCGGCCGTCTCCACCGACATGGCCGCTGGGACGAGGGCGATCGTCTTCGTCTCGTGGGCCGCGCCACGTCCGACGTAGCGCGAAAGTCACGATCGCCGTGAGCGCGGACACGGTAACCGCGCTGCGCTGGGCACTGATCGAAGCCGCCCAGCACGCCGCTCCCTCACCGTACTACTGGCCGCTCTACGAGCAGACACGACACGGCTCGGCCGAAACCGCGGCAGCAAGATCGCCCCCGGCACGCGCAAGCCTCGCCTGACTCGGACCGCCGCGCTCCCCGGACGAGAAGACGCAGGGTGTGGGGCGCCTGACGCCGCTCGACTACCTATGCGAATCGCGGCAATGGGAACGTGCGGTAGCGGGCGAGCGTCAGGACATTGAGGTTCGGCGAGGGCAGGTTGGCGATCTCGTCGAGTACGTTCCCGGGCCGGACGGTGTTGCCCGAGAACAGGTCCCAGTGCATTGGAACGAGGATGCTGACCTCGAGTTCCGCTGCGAACTGCACGGCTTCGCGGGCGTCCATGTTGCCGACGACACCTTTGGCTTCGCGGTAGTAATCGCGGCCGTTGATCGGTAGGAGTGCGACGTCGATCTTCTCGCCGCGGAGCGTGTTCAAGAGGTCGTCGGTGACGAGCGTGTCTCCCGAGTGGTAGAGGCTGAGCCCGGGGCCGCGAACGATGTAGCCGACGAACCGGACGAGCCCATCCTTCTCGTTTCCGAGCGAGTATCCGTCACCGACCTCGACCTCGTGCCAGGACGGAGTCACCTGGACGGCGACCTGGGGCGATACGTCCAGGCGATCCCCGGGTTGGACGCCGACGACCTCTATCGGTGCGATTTCGCGCGCCTCTTCGACTAGGGGAGCCGGCACGACGAGAGTCGCCTCCGGGGATTGGCTGGCGACCTGCTGGACGAAGGGCCGGTCGAGATGATCGAGATGTTCGTGGGTTGCCAGCAGGCAGTCGACTCCGGTTGCGGTGGCGACAGGATCAGGCGGTGCGAACAGGCGTGCGTCGTGGTCGCTCAGGAAGGGGTCGATGAGGATCACCAGGCCGTCGATGTCCAGTCGGAAACCGGCCTGACCCAACCAGGTCAAGCCGGCACCCGGCGGGGGCGGAGTCAAGCCCTCCTGTTGCGAGTCGGTTCCGGTCATGGCGTCTGCGCGGTCATGACGCCATAGGTAGGGAGCCAGTAGTCCTCGTAGAGTTGTTGACACTGCGGGCCACAGGCCGTCAGCGGACCCGCACCGCCATCGAAGATCCAGGCCCGGCGGGGGATGAGCTTGCCGCAGACCTGGCAGTGCACGACGTTTGTCTCATGCCAGGCCTGGTCAAGCTCCTGCCATTCGCTCACTACGGGCCACCGACGGCGTCGATATCGAAATCGTAGTCGCGATGCGCCGCCTCTGGAGTCACGTATCCCTCGAGCACGTCTTCGCGGATCGCGTCGGGATCACGTTCGCTTGGCGGCCCGAACCCGGCTCCGGCGGGTGTGCGATAGCGAAGTTGATCCCCTCGATGGAGAACCACATTCGTGAACTTCGTCGGACAGGCAACGCCGAATGTCTCCGAGAAAGTTGAGAACGAGTTCTTGCCGGATCGGCGGACCATCAGCTCGGACCCTCTACCGTCGAAGCCGCCGAAGAGACCGCTCGGTGCGATGAGGGAGCGGTCGAAGAGGGCGCTGAAGGTGATCTCGTCCGCGGTAACCTCGAGTGTTCGCCGGACGGAGAGGCCACCCCGATGCTTGCCGGGCCCGCCCGAATCGGGAACCAGGCGGTAGTCGAGAGTTCGAAGCGGGTAGCGATGCTCAAACACCTCTATCGGAGTGTTTCTGCAGTTCGAGTGGCGCGTGATCTCGGCGTCATTGCCGTCTTTGATTGACGTCGCTCCTGCACCCATTCCGTCGAAGTGGTAGTTCGAGTAGTACTGGCCGGTCTCGGGGTGTACCCCACCGAAGAGGAGGTTCGAGCTCGACCCGCCACTGGAGGCCGCAACCCGCTCGGGCACGGCCTGCGCCAGTGCTGCGAGCAGGAGGTCGATGAGCTTGGGTTGAAGGTCGGTGTTACCACCGACCGATGGCCCGGGGTGCCGGACGTTCACGACGCTTCCCGGCGGTGCGATGATCCGAATCGGCCGGTAGCAACCCGAGTTTCGGGGAATGAGCATTTCCGGGTCGGTGACGCAGAAAACGGCGTTGTAGGCAGCGGAGGCCGCAACGACGAATGTGCAGTTCATGGGTCCGCGAACCTGGCTGCTCGAGCCCGTGAAGTCGACGATCACTTCGTCTCCGGTGACGACAACAGCCGCCTGTACCTCGAAGGGGTCGCTCGAGACGCCGTCGTCCTCGACGAGCGTGGCAGCGGTGTAGCGGCCGTCGGGCAGGTCGTCGATCTCGGCGCGCAAGCGTCGTTCCGAGTAGTCGATAAGGGCGCGCGACCCTGCCCTGAACGTCTCGAGGCCGTAGCGATCGATCAGGGCGCAGAGCCGACGGTCACCGACGTTGAGCGCCCCGATCATCGCGTGGAAGTCGCCCCAGGTGTTCCGGGGGGTTCGATGGTTTGCGAGGATCACCCGCCAGAGTTGTTCGTTGTATCGCCCGCCTTCAATCAGCTTTACGGGAGGCAGTCTCAGACCCTCCTGATAAACGTCGGTGGCGTCCGAGGCGAAACTGCCGGGGGCTTTCCCACCGACCTCGGCAACGTGCCCGATCGCGCCGGCGACGGCAACGAGTTCCTGGTCGCGAAAGATCGGCTTCATCATCATGTGCTCGGGGATGTGACAGTTGCCCCGGTACGGATCGTTGTGAACGACGATGTCTCCGGGAGCGAAGAACTCTTCGCCGAACTCTTCCAGCGTCCAGCGCACAGTGTGCGGGATCGCACCCATCATCGATGGTGTGTAGTTCTTCTCGGCCACGAGGTTGCCCTCACGGTCGAGCAGCACCGTCGAGAAGTCGAGGCCCTCGTTGAAGATCGTCGAGTACGAGGTCTTCATCATCACAAGTGCCATTTCGGCCGCGATATTCGCGAGCGCATTGTGGAGGACGTGCAAGCCAACGCTGTCGAGCGTGAGCTCCCGGGTCATCCTGCTCCTCCGATCGTGAGAATGAGTACTCCGCTCGGATGAACGTTCAGCGTGTCACCGGCATGGATGATCGTTGTCGAATCGACCTCCTCGATGATCGCGGGCCCCTCGATCGCCGTGCCACCGGCCAGTGCATCGCGGCGATAGACGAGGCAGTCGACGGGCTCATCGCTGTCGAACCAGACCTCACGGCTTTTCGGCGGCTCCGCAATAGGCACCGTCGCCCGGAGCGGGATCGGTGCCTCTGGGCGCACCGCCCTAACCTTGAAGTTGACGAGCTCGATCGTCTCGCCCGGGAGGCTGAAGCCGTACTGGCGTTCGTGCTGTTGCTGGAAGCCGGCGAGCAGCTGGCTCCAGCGGCCATCATCGAGGTCACCGTCGGGAAGCGTGACCTCGAGCTCATAGTTCTGTCCGGCGTAGCGAAGATCCGCCGAACGCTCGACAACGACGTGCTCGGCGTCCACGTTCCGACGAAGATCGTCGATAGTCTCGTTGCGGAGCTTCGTTTCCGCGCTGGCGAGATCCGGCACGTGTACCTGGTCGGAGCGGGCGTAGTAGGTCTGCACTCGATCGATGCGTGCCTGGGTAATCGCTGCACCCAGGGCCGAGCAGATGCCGGGATGAGGCGGTAGCAGGACTGTCCGCATGTCGAGTCGTTCCGCAACTGCTCGTGCGTGCAGTGGGCCCGCCCCTCCAAACGCGATCAGTGCGAGGTCACGAGGGTCAATGCCTCGTTCGACGGCGATCAAGCGAATCGCGTTCGCCATGTTCTCGTCCGCCGTCCGGACGACTGCGAGAGCGGCTGCTTCGGCCGTAAGACCGAGTGCCTCGCCGAGATCCGAGAGGGCGGCGTTGGCTGCGGTTTCGTTTAGCGGCATCGCGCCGCCGAGGAAATACGAGGGGTTGAGCCGTCCAAGGGTCAGGTTCGCATCGGTGAGGGTCGGCTCTGTGCCGCCTTTCTCGTAGGCGACGGGGCCCGGCTCGGCGCCGGAGCTCCGAGGCCCGACCCGCAAGAGGCCGCCCTTGTCGATCCAGGCGATGGAGCCTCCCCCGGCTCCGATCGTGCTGACGGCCACGCAGGGAATGCTGACCGGGATTCCCCAGGCAACGTTGAATTCGGAGGCGTACTGCTCCGCACCATCGAGGACGAGCCCGATGTCACAACTCGTTCCTCCGATATCGAGCGAGAAGACCGATCGATACCCGGCCTGATCGGCGAAGAAACGTCCGCCGGTGACTCCTCCCGCGAGGCCCGAGAGCAAGAGCCCGGCCGGTCGACGCCGGGCCTCGTGGGCGTCGAGGTAGCCTCCGTTGGAGGCGAGGAGGTTCCATCCGGGGAGCCCTGTGTCCTCGCGGAGTACGCCGCCGACGCCGTCGACGTACCGTTCGATCGCCGGTTTGACGAATGCGTCTGCGATGGTCGTGCTCGCCCGCTCGTATTCACGCCAGACTGGCGAGATCCGATGGGACAAAGACAGTCGGACGTCGGGGATCCGCTCGCGGATTGCGGCCTCCACGCCGAGTTCCTGCTCGGGGTTCAGATACGAGAACAGGCAGCTTACGGCAACGACGACTTCCTCTTCGCCGTTGAGCCCGGCTATGTATTCGGCAACTCCGTCGAGCCCCTCAAAATCCAGTCGATCGACGATCGAGCCGTGATGGTCGATGCGTCCCCCGACGCCGAAACAGTCACGGCGGCGGACGAGCGGCCTGGGTTTGCGCCAGTGCAAGTCGTAGAGGCGTTCCTTGTCGATCCTTCCGATGAACGGGACGTCTTTGAACTCCTCGTTTGTGACGAAGAGAACTCTTGCGCCTTGACGCTGGATGACGGCGTTCGTGGCAACTGTTGTGCCGACGACGATCTGGGCGATCCCATCGGCGATATCGAGCTTGGCCAGGCCGTGGCGGATCGCGAGCGACGGGTCGGCCGGTGTCGAGGGCACCTTGGTCGTCGTGAAGGCGCCTGTCTCGTCGTCGTAGAGAACGAAATCGGTGAAGGTTCCACCGGTGTCGATTCCGATGCGCTTGCTCATGCGGAGGTGGCCGGAGCAGTCGTCGCGGTCACCGGATCGAGCAAGGGATGGTGGCAGGCCGTCAGGCGACCCGGGCGAAGCTCGACCAGCGGAGGCTCCTCGGCCCGACAGACCTCGGTCGCGTACGGGCAGCGTGTGTGAAAGCGACAGCCGGAGGGAGGGCTCATGGGGCTCGGCACATCTCCTTGGAGGATCTTCCGGTTTCGGCGCGAGGAAACCTCCGGATCGGGGACCGGGACCGCCGAGAGTAGGGCCTCCGTATAGGGGTGTAGCGGGCTGGTGTAGAGGGCGTCGGCGGGTGCGATCTCGACGATCTTTCCTAGATACATGACCGCGATTCTGCGTGAGATATGCCGGACGACGCCGAGATCGTGGGCAACGAAGAGGTAAGTGAACCCGAACTGCTCCTGGAGATCGTCGAAGAGGTTCAGGATCTGGGCCTGAATCGAGACGTCCAGTGCCGACACGGGCTCGTCGGCGACGATCATCCGTGGTCTCAGCGCGAGCGCTCGTGCGATCCCGATCCGCTGTCGCTGGCCGCCCGAGAACTCGCGTGGGTACCGGTCTGCGTGCTCCGGGGACAACCCGACGGTCTTGAGCAGCTCGGCAACCCGGGCACGACGTTCCTTCCGGTTCCCCATTCTGTGGACGCGCAGCGGATCGGCGATGATCTCGGCAATGCGCTTGCGCGGGTTCAGGCTGGCGTAGGGGTCCTGGAAGACGATCTGGAGCTGTCGGCGAATCGCCTTCAGCTCTCCCGCTTCCAGCGCCTCGATCGGTGTCCCGGCAAACAGGATCTGGCCGGCCGTCGGCTTCAGCAGCCTGACGATACAGCGGCCCAGTGTCGTCTTTCCGCATCCTGACTCGCCTACCAACCCCAGGGTCTCCCCCTCGTAGATGCCGAAGCTGACGCCGTCGACGGCATGCACCGTTGCGTGCTCGCGCTGAAAGGCTCCTTTCCGAACGGCGAAATGGTGGGTCAACTCGTTCACCTCGAGCAGAGGAGACGGGTGACCGTCCGCGATCACGCGGTCGTCCCTGTCTCGAGGTGGGCTCGCGACGGCTGTCGTCGCCGCTTCTCGTCGATCGTCAACCAGCACCGATCCCTGTGGCTCGATCCGTTCACATGTCCTGACAGTGGTGGCTCATCCGCACACGCCTCGAAGGCGTGTCGGCACCTGGGCCGAAACGCACAACCGGAAGGAGTGTTGATCAGCGAAGGCGGAGCTCCTTCGATCGAGGGCAGGCGTCTCGGTCGATCACGGTCGACGCGCGGGATCGACGACAGCAGCCCCCAGGTGTAGGGATGGAGTGGGTCGGCGAAGAGCTCCCGCTTCGGACTCTGCTCGACCAGACGGCCCGCGTACATGACGAGAATCTCGTCCGCCACGTCCGCAACAACGCCCAAGTCGTGCGTGATGAGGATAATCGCCGAGCCGTGCACCTGGCGAAGCCGGTCCAGGAGGTCGATGATCTGCGCCTGGATCGTCACGTCGAGCGCAGTGGTCGGCTCATCGGCGATCAGGATGCTCGGGTCGCACGCGAGCGCCATGGCGATCATCACTCGCTGTCGCATTCCACCCGAGAACTGGTGCGGGTAGTCATCGAGGCGTGCCTCCGGGTTCGGAATCCCGACCTCGCCGAGCAGATCGATACAGCGCCGACGGATGTCGCTCTTCGAGAGGTCGGTATGGAGTTCGAGCATCTCCGCGATCTGCGAACCGATCCGCCGCACCGGGTTGAGACAGGTCATCGGATCCTGGAAGATCATCGCGATCTCCCGGCCGCGCACCGCGCGGAGCTCACGTTCGGGAACCTTCAGCAGGTCACGCCCCCGGAACAGGACGTTGCCCGAGCAATCCGTTCCCCGGCCGCTGCGGTGAAGTCCCATCAGGGCGTGAGCGGTGACACTCTTGCCGCATCCGGACTCCCCGACGAGACCGATCACGGATCCCTTCTCGACGGTGAAGGACACACCGTCGACAGCCTGGACGACGCCGGCACCCGTGCGAAACCCGATCCGCAGGTCATGCACATCGAGCAACGGGGACTCCGGGGATGTTGTCAACGAGATCCCCGGTCGAAGTAGTCGCTCAGTGTGTCACCGAACAGGTTCAGTCCGAGGATGACGAGCGCCAGCGCGATCCCGGTGTAGATCGCGTAGTAGGCAGCCTGATTCAGGTATGCGGTCGACTCGCTCAGCATCACTCCGTACGACGCTTGAGGCGGCTGGACTCCAAGGCCGAGAAACGACAGCGCCGACTCGTACATGACCGCCTGGGCAGCGTCGAAGGACGTAATCACGATCAGGGACCCGAGAAGGTTCGGAAACACTTCGGTCCGTAGGATCCGCAATTCACTCGCGCCGGCGCTCCGCGCTGCCTCGACAAACTCGCGGCGCCGAAGCTGGAGGGCGATCCCCCGGGAGATCCGTGCGAAGTCGGGGATCGCGCCGATGCCGGCCGCGAGCATCGCATTGAAGAGCGAGGGTCCGAGGATCGCGACCAGAGCGATCGCGAGAAGCACGACGGGGAAGCTCTGGATCACCTCGATCACGCGCGAGATCACCATGTCGACCGCACCACCGATGCCGCCCGCAACGAGCCCGAACACGGTGCCCATGACGCCACCGATGACGACGACGATCAGCGCGGCCTCTGCTGCAACGCGGGCGGCGGCAATGAGCCGGCTGAGAATGTCACGCCCGTACTCGTCGGTGCCCAGCCAGTGTTCCCAGCTGGATCCCTGCAGTCTGGAGAGGAGGTCGATCGCGTTCGGGTTATACGGCTCGAGCCACTGCCCGAACAGAGCGAGGATCACGAAGCCGGAAACCAGAACACACGCAACCGGTCCACGACGGAGGAGAAAGCGGAGAAGCTCGAAGCGTGACCGACCGACGACGGGATCGGACGGAACCTCCTTTGGCCCGAGGCCAGGCTCGAGCAGGACATCGGTTGAGGCCATTCAGCTCACCCGCACACGGGGGTCGACGACTCCGTACAGAAGATCGATCAGCAGATTCACGATGATGTACCCGGCCGCGACCACCAGGACGACTCCCTGCACGACCGGAAAGTCACGATCAAGGATCGAGTTGAGCCCGAGTCGCCCCATACCCGGAAGCGCGAAGATCACCTCGGTGACGATCGCGCCGCCGATCAGCGTGCCGAGCTGAAGCCCGAGGTACGTAATCATCGGAATACCGGCGTTCGGCGCCACGTGTCCCAGGAGCAGCCGCCGGTTCGTCATTCCCTTGGAGATCGCGGTCTTTACGTACTCCTCTCGCATGACTCCCACGGTGTTCGCGCGCAGAAAGCGCGTAAGAGGCGGGGCGAGCCAGAGTGCAAGCGCCGTGCACGGAAGCACCATCGACTTCAGATTCCCGACCGGATCCGAGGTGAAAGGGACGAACCCCCCAGCCGGAAACCAACCGAGCTTGACCGAGAAGATGATGATCAGTATCAGTCCGGTGACGAAACCCGGCACTGACATTCCGATCGTGAGGCCGAACATCAGATGTGGCGTCCACCAGCGATCGTTTTTCGATCCGATCAAGAGCCCGAGTGGGATCGCGATCAGGAGCGCGACGATGACCGAGAGCACCGAGAGTTCGAGGGTGACCTTGAGACCGCTCGCAACGAGGGTTGTCACCGGCTGTCCGCTCAGTGTCGAATGACCGAGGTTCCCTTCAAGAGCGGAGCGCAGCCAGTAGAAGTACCGCACCGGCAGCGGGCGGTCGAGCCCCATTTGACGGGTTAGTTGAGCCACGCGCTGGGGTGTCGCCTCCGCCCCGAGCAGCACCTCGGCCGGGTTGCCCGGAACGAGAGCGGTTGTGCAGAACGCCAGCACGCTCACCCCTAGCAGCGCGAGTACCGCGCTGACGATTCGCCTTGTCAGATACCCGAGCACTAGGTTGGCCTCGCTTCAGACTAACCGGAGCCGGAAGGCGGTCAGTGCGTCTGCCCGCCTTCCGGCTCAGCTGCGCGTCGTTCAAGTCACAGTCGTGCTTCCGTACTGGTACAGGCCCGTCGGACCAGGGCTGAACCCCGTGAGAGTCTTCGCTGCGCCGATCAGGATCGGCGTGTGGTCGATCGTCACCATCGGCATCTGATCCAGGAGGTAGTTCTGCAGCTGCCGGTAGCGCGCGATCCGTTTCGCCGGATTCGTCTCGGTGGCTGCTGCGGTCACCATCGCCGCGTAACCGGGCGGGTTGAATTGGTTGACGTTGTCTTTGGGGGCGAGGTTGTCGGAGTTGAACATGCCTGTCGGGTCCGGGCCCCGCATCTCGTAGACATCAGTGGTGACGTCGAAGTTCGGCTTCGTCGCGATCCGATCGATCCACGCAGAAAGCTCGAGGTCAGTGACCTTGACTTTGTGGCCGAGCTTCCCCAGATTGCTCTGGTAGATCAGCGAGATCGCGTGGAGCGTCGGATACCCGGCTGGATTGAGGATCTCGAACGAAAGCGGCTTTGCTTTTGTGAATCCGGCCTGCGCGAGCAGTTGTTGCGCCTTGTTCAGGTTGAATCCATACCGTTTGTCAGAACCTGGGAGGTATTCCTTCATCTCTTTCACGAACGGGTTACAACCCGGGCGCGCAAGACCGTCCTGGAATGCCTTCACGTACGCACCGCGATCGATTGCCCAGGCTAGAGCCTGCCGAACGCGCTTATCGTCAAAGGGCGGTTGCTTCGTGTTGATTTGCAGCATCTCGTAGTTGAGGATCGGCTTGCTCTGGATTACCTGGGCCGAGCTGTAGCCCATCACAGTCGAGACGTTCTGCGGGTCGAGCCCGTCGACCATCTGGACGGCATTCGTCTGGAGGTTCGTAAGCCGGACGTTTGCATCAGGAACGACCTTCCAGACGATCGAGTCCAGAAGCGGCTGTGCCTTGACGAAATAGTTCGGGTTCTTGTTGACCGTGATGTGGTCACCGACAGCCCATTCCGAAAACATGAACGGACCCGTTCCGATCGGTTTGTTGTTGACGCTCGGGAGGGACGCCGGGCTGATCAGCTGCACCTCGAGCAAGTTGGCGAGGATCGCAGGCGTCGGTGCCGAGAGATGAAAGATCACGGTATGCGGATCCTTGACCTCGACACGGCTCACGGTCTGAACGTTTGGTGCGTAGTTGCTGGCGGTGGCCGGTGCCTTGATACGGCGGATGTTGAACGCGACAGCGTTCGCATCGAACGGCGTACCATCGTGAAAAGTCACCCCCTGCTGCAGGTGGAAGATCGCCGCAGTGGGAGTGATCTGCCACGACTGGGCGAGCGAGGGAACGATCTGCAACTGGTCATTGATCTTCACGAGTGCATCGAAGACCGTCACCCGGATTGTGTTGTGGAACACCGACAGTGTCGTTCGGTGCGGATCCATCGTCTTTGGGTCGCCAGCGATAGCAGCGTTCAACGTGCCCCCAGCAGCCTGCCCGGTAAGCCGTGCGGCGTTCGCCGGGCTCGCCAAGAACGCCTCGAGCACGCCCGGCCCGAGACCGAGTAGCGCCCCGATGCCTGTGCCTCGGCGCAACAGTGTTGCCCTGTCGAGCGACTCCTCGCCCATGTGATCTCCTCTCTGCGGGGGTATCTTCCGCTCAGTGAATCCGTGTTCCAATTCCCATGCGACGCTACAACACGGCATTGGCCGTTTCAAGCGGAACACCGGTCGCCCAGGAAGCGGTCGAGCACGTTGCCGGTGATTCGCGCAACCGGGCCCGCATATCCGTCGGCGGAGAGGGCACCGCACCAGCCGATCGAGCCGACCGAGAACACCGCACCTCCTGATGGGTGTTCGGTGTAGACGATGTCCGCACGCACGAGTGCCCGAGGGTCGGCGTCACCCGCTGTTGTCACGTCCTCGCCGGCCGGCGCGTAGCCGGGAGGGAACCCCGTCGCCGATGCAAGCAGCATGGCATCGTGCGAGGTACCGAGCGCGTAGTCGAGCCGGTCCAGCTCGAGCGACGCTGCAGCACCGAGGCAGAGCCCGAACTCGCCGATCGGCGTCCCTTCCGCAACACCGTCGAAGATGAACTTGGCCCTCGGATCGATGTCAGTGGCACGCAAGTAGGGCTGTGCACCAACGTGGCCCATCGCGGTGAAGCCGACGCCGGTGAGACGTTGAGGGGCCCGACCGCGGAAGCGCCAGAGGCCGCCCGGCTCGCCGGTCGTGCTGTGGTGGAGTTCGCCAGGTGCTCCCCGGAACGGACCGGTTCCGGCGTAGCCGCGCCGTACCTCGAGGAGGTGCGGCCGGTCGGGCGCAATTGACGTCACCCAGTAGAAACCGTTGCCTCCGAGATACATGAGGCGGCCGCCCTGCTCGACGTAGGCCGTCGTCTCATCGAGCATTCGCTCCGTCCAGTACTCGGGATGCGTGCCGGTAAGCACCACCCGGTAGGGATCGAGGAGCTCGCGGCCGGCCTGATGGAGATCCTCGTCCGCTGCGACGTCGTAGCCGGTGCCGCGTTCCTCGAGCCAGTCGACGAGATAGAGATCTGCGGCGAGACCGTGCAGCACACCGGAGACCGGCATGCTGATGTGAGGCCGCATGGTTGTATGCGGTCGAAGGAGCGAGACGTACGTCGTGCCCGATCCGTCGGAATGACGGTCGTAAAGGCTGAGAAGCCCGAACCGGGCCGCGTACTCGTCCTCGACCGACGGGCGCCCCTCGTATCCGGCTCTGATCGCTCCTTCCTGGCGATCGAACCAGCTCTCGTGTTCGTTCGCGTAAGCGCGATAGGTCATCGTCGGTGCCAGGATGAGCACCGAGGACTGCGGAAGGCTCACATGCGGCCGGATCACGAACGGAACCGTGTCTACGGCCTCCCCGGCCTGGAGCCGGATCGCGTAAAAGCCGCTGGACAAATCGTCTGTGGCGGCAAGCGAGAACGTCGGCTCCCAACCCGCGTCCTCGAGATCGTCGTCGTGAAAGTGGGCGGCCGCGTACTCGTGCGGCGCCGACTTGAAGTCAAAGGTGCGTCCACCCCAGCGGTGACCCGTCACCGCACGGATCGGTTGATTGACGAACTCGCCGTGATAGTTGCCAACGACGTCGACGAGCGAGGTCCCTGAGACGTCACGCCCGAAGTCCCAGGCGGCCAGCGGAAGAGGGTCGAGCTCCCATGGTGGCGCGCCCCGGTCGAGCGCGTCGGTGTCAGCCTCCGTCAAGGCGCGCTCGAAGATCGCAGGGCTCTCGAGCTTTCCGTTGAAATGACCCGACGGCTCGCTGTCGTCGAGGCCGGCAGCGATGGTGACCACGGCTGACGCCGCGGCCGGGACGAATGCATCCTGCACGACAGTCCAGGAGCAGCGGGCGCCTCGCTCGGCAGGCCGACAGGTCAGAACGGCTTCGCCGCTGGAGGCATCGACGGACGCACACAGGCGATGCCAGGTGTCGAGCGGCAATGGCTCGGAGGCCACGAGCCGCGTTGTGTGGCCGTCGGCCTCTCCGAGCGTCAGCGTAGGCCTTCCATCCCCATCGATCTCCAACGCATAGCCGCACGATGGCCCTCGCCACGAACGAACGACAACCTGAGAACCGCCTGTGAGCCGCGTTGGTCGTATCCAGACCACGAGAGCAAAGCTCGACCCGTCCGCGAGAGGGACTCCTCCTTCAACAACCCCGTACGACCCGGGCCGCAACGGCTGTTCCCGGCCGGCGTACTCGCCGTCGATCGCACTCGGGACAGCGAGCTCTTTGATGCCGGGCCCCCGAGGATCGGGATCGCCATGCCGGAGTCGGACCAGGGAGGCCGTGAAGCGGGCCGGTCGGCTGCTGACCATACACCTGAGTTCTTCACCAGGAGCGACGGACAGTCGATCCGTGTAACCGATGATTTCCGTACCGATCCTCCCGATGCGTTGCGTTCACTTCGTCCGCGATCTATTGTCGTGAACGCGACTTTCGCACAGTGAATCGCCCCCACGATGACAAGCGACAGCTTCTCCCTGACGGCGATCAGCCGCGCGATGATCATCCTCGATGCCTTCGAGCACTCGACCAAACTGTCCTTGGCCGACCTGTCACGGGCGACCGGGCTCAGCGAGGCCACAGCGCTCCGCTATGCGACGAGCCTGACAACGCACGGCATGCTGGAACGTGACCTCGAAAGCGGCCGCTACAGCCTCGGGATGCACCTCTTCCTGCTCGGAGAGAACGCACTCAGGGGACGCGACCCGCGCGGAACCGCGCTCCCCCACATGCACCATCTGCGCGAACGATTCGAGGAGACCGTCAACCTTGCCGTGAGGAACGGCGACGACCTCATCCTCATCGAGGTGCTCGAGAGTCCACGATCGATCAGAATGGGCGCGGACCTCGGCGAACGAGACGAGTGGGGGACCTCGGCCCTCGGCAAAGCCATCCTCGCTCACGTAGACGAATCAGAGGCTCGCGCACTGCTCGACAAAGCCTCGCCGGCCCGATTCGACGCTCATCCCGTGCTCGCACAGCTTGACACGATTCGAACAGCTGGCTACTCGGTTGACAACGGGGAATGCCAGCCTGATCTCTGCTGCGTCGGGGCACCCATCTTCGATCGAGAGGGCAAGCCGCGCTACGCGCTGAGCGTCTCCGGGCCGGCGAACCGGATTACTGTCGAGTGCGTCCCGGCGATCGGGGCCGAACTGCGGGAGGTGGCCGCAACCATCTCGGCAACCCTGGGGCACCTCCCCTCGTTGCGCGAACGGCAGATCGGGCGACACGTCGAGCTCGTCGGCAGCCCGTGACACGCATCCCGGTCAGGCGATTGTCGGCGCTGCTGGGCTCGTTCCTCACGCCCCAGTCGGTCGCGGCGAGCTTGTGATCGCACCCGAGGCAATCACCGAGGAAGAGCGGGGACACGTCGAGGCATCGCTGACCGTTGTCCGCGACCTCGCCCACAAAGACGTCTACGACAAGGGAGCCGCTCGATGAGCAACTGGACTCTGGCCGGCGTGACAATCGTCGACGGCACGGGCGCCGAGCCTTTCTACGGAAACATCGTCATCGAGGGCGATCGGATCGCCTCGGCCGGCACGTCGGAGCGACGCGGCACCGTGATCGACGCAACCGGCCTCGTCGCGGTCCCTGGATTCGTCGATATCCATTCCCATCTCGACTGGATCGCGCCCTTGCCGAACGGCCCGTCGCTGCTGGCCCCTAACGTCCAGCAGGGAATCACAACGTCCGTCGCCGGGAACTGCGGGATCTCGCCGGCACCGCTCGGTGAATTCACCAACCGGAACGCGATTGACAGGATGCTGCTCGCAAATCTGGTCTCGTCTGAACTCGGCTGGAACTGGCGGACGCTTGGCGAGTACCTCACCGAACTCGAGCGCCGCGGGCTGCCTCTCAATCTCGCCACCTTCGTTGGACACAGCACGCTTCGCGCGACGATTCTCGGAGGCGCCCAACGCCCGGCCACCGTTGCCGAGCTCGAGTACATGCGAAGACTTCTTGAAGAGGGACTCCGGGACGGCGCCGTTGGGCTTTCCGTCGGACTCGAATACTTCCCCGGTCGGTACGCGGGACCGTCTGAGGTCGAGGAGCTCACGCGGACGGCCGCCCTGCACGATGGCCTGGTCGCAGTTCACACCCGAGGGATCTCCGAACTCTTCGACGAAGCAATGGACGAAGCGCTGGGCTTTGCCCAGGCGAGCCGCTGCCGGCTTCAGATCGCGCACGTCAACCCGATGGGAAGAGCGAACTGGGACGGGATCGACCGGCTCTTCGACAAGGTCGACGCGGCCAAGGGCGAGGGAATCGATGTTGCCTTCGACATCGTCGGCTACACCGCCTGGACGATGACCGCGATCGAAGCACTCCCGCATGTCGTCGCCGACCTGGGGACCGACGCGGTGCTCGCGATGGCCGCGACCGCAGACGGACGCGAGCACCTGCGCGGACTCGTCGAGAACGCATGGCCTGCCTGGCCGCCGTGGGTCGAGGGCAGGGTCACCCGGAACGTCCTGCTCGAGATGGGTTGGGACGCAATCCATCTGGCCGACGAACCGCGCGGCTTCACAGGCGACCGGGGCAAGAACCTCGTCGATCTCGCCGACCAGCGATTGGCGAGCCCGTGGGACGTCTACTTCGAAATCCTCACCTCCTCGCACGGCAGCGCTCGCATCATCAACGACGGTTACGGCGGGAACGCCGCAGACGATGGCCCGCTCAGAAGACTCGTCGCACGGCCAGACGCGATCCCTGAGACCGACACCGTGATCATCCCGTCCAACGGAAAACTGACCGTGCCGCTACCCATGTTCTGGGGAACCATGCCCCGATTCCTCGGCCGTTTCTCTCGAGACCTCGAGTTGGTACCAATGCCGCAGGCCGTACAACGGATCACGCAGCTTCCCGCCCGCCGAGCGCGCCTGATCGGACGCGGCGAACTCACGCCGAACGCGTATGCAGATGTCGTACTACTCGACTGGAACTCGGTCAACGATGCCGGAACGTTCCTCGACCCCGAGCCCGCCGCCGGCGTCGAGTGGGTGTTCGTCAACGGCGACCCCGTAGTTCGGGAACGCGTTTACGATCCCGGCAGTCTTCCCGGCCGGGCGATCCGCGCCCGCCAGACCGCGGACTGAACGGAGTGAGGAGCGGCGACCGATCGACCCCCTGCGCCCTGCCGACTCTAAGAACTCACGCTTGCTCTGCCAAAGCCACCCGAATGCGTCGGCACCGGATCCTCTACGTGGAGCACACATGGAGCCAAAAGTTGAGCGCGATTCGCGGGCACGGCCTCACATGACGATACGGAGGTTTGGGTGAAGCGTCTGGACGAGCGCGTCGCGGTCGTGACGGGAGCTGCGACGGGGATCGGTCGCGGAATTGCGCGGGTCCTCGCACTCGAGGGCGCGCGGGTCGTGATCGCGGACATCGACGGCGCGGGCGCCGAGGCCACCGCAGCGGAGCTCCGGGCAGACGGCGCGGACACCCTCGCCGTGACGGCGGACGTGACCGACCGCGAGGCGGTCGACGCCATGGCTGCAACCGCGCTCGAGCGCTACGGCCGCATCGACATCCTCGCGGCGAACGCCGGCATCTATCGGTGGGATGCGATCGCCGAGATCACGGGCGAGGTCTGGGATCGGATCATCGACACCAACGTCAAAGGTGCCTTGCACTCGATCCAGGCGGTTCTGCCGACGATGCGGAGCCAGAGGTACGGGCGGATCGTGCTCACGTCCTCGATCACGGGCGCGCTCGTCGTCGCGCCCGGTGTCGCGCACTATGCGGCGTCCAAGGCGGCGCTGATCGGCCTGATGCGGAGCGCCGCGCTCGAGACAGTCACGGACGGCATCACCGTGAACGCGGTGCAGCCCGGCAACGTACGCACGACAGGGCTCGCGCACATCGATCCGGAGCTGCTCGCTGCGGTCGAGCGCTCCATCCCGCTCGGCCGGCTCGCGGAGCCCGAGGAGGTCGGCTGGGTGGTTCGCTTCTTCGCCTCGGACGAGGCGGCATACGTGACCGGGCAGTCGCTCGTGATCGACGGCGGCCAGGTTCTCCCCGAAGCGGCCGGCTGATGAGCGTCCGGCTCGGCATCGACACCGGCGGGACGTTCGGCGACTTCGTTGCGGTCGACTCGCGAACCGGCGAGGTTCGGACGGCGAAGGTCGCCTCGACACCGACCGAGCCTGCGCGCGCGAGCGGTGCGATCCGCCGTGCGCCCTGCCGTGCCGGTTCCGTCGACGACCGTCGCGCCGGCGAGCGTCCAGCTGCCCATCAGGCGAGGGCGGAGAGCGCGCGCTCGACGAGCGGCCGGTCCTGCGCCGTGATCGCCTCGGGACAGACGACGAGCTCGCCGCGCCCGAGCGGGGCGTGCGGCACGACGATCGCGGGCTCACCGGCGGCGAGCCGCCCCGCGAACGCGCGTGCGTCCGGAACCTCGATCACGAGTCGCGGGTAGAAGTGCAAATCGGCGCGCACGGCGCTCGGCCTTCCGGCGAGCGAGCCCTGCAGGCTCTCCAGCCACTCGCCGTGCTCGGCCGCCTCCGCCTCGTGATCGCGACCCGCGAACTCCCTCAGCGCGACCGCGAGACCGGCGATCTGCTCCTTGCCGACCTTCATGCTGCGCCCGAGGCCGTGGTGCGGCGGCTCGCTCGACTCGCGCTCGATCCACGACTCGACGTCCACGTCCATGTCGAGCGTCTGCAGGCGGACGGACTCGATCAGCTCGCGGCGGCCCGCGAGCACGCCGGATCCCTGCGGGCCGCGGATCGCCTTGCCGCCGCTGAAGACGACGAGCGCCGCGCCCTCGTCGACGAACCGGCGGAGGTTCGACGACGGCGGCAGCTCGGCCGCGGCGTCGACGATCACGGGTACGCCGTGTGCCGCGGCGAGCTCGCAGACGCGGCTCAGCGGAACGCCGTCCGCATCGGCGAGCGCGAGCTGGCCGACCGCGACGGTGTGCTCCGAGAACGCCGCCTCGAGCTGCCATTCGTACGTCAGGCCGACCCCCTCGATCCACGGGTAGCCGACCTCGACGATCCGGGCGCCTGCGGTTCGGAACGCTCGGTCGTAGGCGTTGCGGTGGCCTCGCTGCACGATGATCTCCGCGGGCATCCCGACCGTGTCCGGGAGGGCGTCCATGGCCCAGAGGCGCGTCTGCGCGATGCAGGCCGCCGCCGCGAGGGTCATTCCCGCCGCGGCTCCGGCCGTCACCCACCCCGCGTCGGCGCCCGTCAGCTCGGCGATCGTCTCGCCCGCCCACGTCTGCAGGTCGTCGGGACGCCACGTACTCGCGGCAGCCTCGTCCATCGCCGCGCGGACCGTCGCGGAAAGGGACCCGCCGCCGAGCGAGGTGACGAAGCCGGCGGCGCTGATCACGCGAGGGACCGGAATCAGGCTCATCCGGCGCTCACGGTCGCCTCGGCGAGCAGGCTCTGCTTCGTCTGCGGGAAGTGGCACGCGGCGGCGTGATCCGGCCCGACGCGCTCGAGGACGGGGTCGATCTCGCGGCACCGCGTCCGGTCTCCGAGCGGGCAGCGCGGATGGAAGCGGCAGCCCGTCACGTCGAGCTCGGTCGGGGCTTCGTCGACCACGGCTGCGAGGAGCCGCTCGTCGGCCGCGGCATTCGACGGGATCGAGGCGAGCAGAGCGTGCGTGTACGGGTGGACGGGGTTCCCGAAGAGCTGGTCGCGGGGCCCCGACTCGACGATGCGCCCGCCGTACATCACCGCGAGACGATCCGACATGTACCGCACGACCGCGAGGTCGTGGCTCACGAAGAGGTACGTCAGCGCGAGCCGCTCCTGCAGCTCGCGCAGAAGATTGAGGATCTGCGCCTGGATCGAGACGTCGACCGCCGACACGGCTTCGTCGAGGACGACGAGCTCCGGCTCGAGGGCGAGCGCGCGCGCGATCGAGACTCGCTGGCACTGCCCGCCGGAGAGCTCCCGCGGGTAGGCCCCGGCATGCGCGGGACGAAGGCCGACGAGCTCGAGCAGCTCGTGAACGCGCTGCGTGCGGTCTGCCGACCTCAGGTCGCGACGGTGGACGCGCAGGGGGAGAGCGACCGACTGCTCGACCGTCCGGCGTCGGTTCAGCGATGAGAATGGGTCCTGAAAGACGATCTGCATCCTGCGTCGCAGACGCCGGAGCTCGGACGGCGACAGCGCGTCGAGGTCATGCCCGTCGAAGAAGACGCGGCCGGCGGTCGGCCGGTCGAGCCGGAGGAGGAGCCGTGCGAGCGTCGACTTCCCGGAGCCGGATTCGCCGACCAGCCCGAACGTCTCGCCGCGACCTATCTCGAACGAGACGCCGTCCACCGCCCGAATCACGTGACGGTCGCGTGAGGTTCCGACCCGGAAATGCCGGTGAAGGTCTTCGGCGGCCACGAGCGGCCGGTCGCTCACGCCGCGACCACCCCGGCCCGCTGCTCGGCCAGATGGCAGCGAGCTTGACGATCGTCGGTCAGTACCCGGAGCGGCGGCGTCTCCGTCTGGCAGAGGTCGAGTGCATACGGGCAGCGGGGGTGGAAGGAACAGCCGGACGGGAGCTCCTGCGGGAGGGGCGGCTGTCCGCCGATCGCGGCGATCGGGCGGTCGACGTCCTCGTCGAGCCGGCAGATCGCGCCGAGCAGCGCCTCGCTGTAGGGATGCACCGGGCCTGCGAAGAGCCGCTCGGCAGGGCTGCGCTCGACGATCCGGCCCGCATACATGACGTGGATCGTGTCGCAAATGGTCGCGGCGAGCCCGAGATCGTGCGTGATCAGGATCACGCCCATCTCCCGCTCGTCGACGAGCCGGCCGAGCAAATCGATGATGCGCGCCTGCGTCGTGACGTCGAGCGCCGTCGTCGGCTCGTCCGCGATCAGGACGTCCGGGTTGGCGGAGATCGCCATCGCGATCATCACGCGTTGGCGCATTCCGCCCGAGAGCTGGTGCGGGTAGCTGTCGAAGCGGCGCGCCGGAGCGGCGAGGCCGACGTCGCCGAGCAGATCGATCGCCTGAGCGCGCGCACTGTCCTTGGACACGTCCTCGTGGATGCGGATCGCCTCGACGATCTGCCGGCCGACGGAGCGCACAGGGTTGAGCGACGACATCGGATCCTGGTAGACCATCGCGATCCGCGCTCCCCGCACTGCGGCCATCTCGCGCTCGGACAGCCTCGTCAGGTCGCGGCCGCCGAGCAGCACCGAGCCGGAGGCAATACGCCCCGGCGGTGGCAGCAGCCGCATCAGCGACAAGGCGGTCAGCGACTTCCCGGATCCGGACTCACCGACCAGACCGAGCTTCTCGCGCTTCGCGACGGTGAAGGAGACGTCGATCACCGGGGTGACCGGGATCGAGGAGAGGGGGAACTCGACCGAGAGCTCCCGGACGTCGAGCACGGCGGCGTCTGCGCTCGCGTCGCTCATCGACGGGCCGGGTCGAGCGCCCGCTGGATGTTGTCGCCGAGCACGTTCAGCGAGAGCACGGCGATCACGATCACGAGGCCCGGGAAGATCGGGTACCAGTACGACGTGTAGAGGTTGGTGTAGCCGGTGTGGAGTAGCGTGCCCCACGAGGCCGCGGGCGGCTGGACGCCGAGGCCGACGAAGCTCAGGCTGGCCTCGACGAAGATCGCGTCGGCGGCGACGAGCGAGGCGCGTGCGAGCAGGACGGGCAGCGTGTTCGGCAGCAGCTCCTCGAGCAAGATGCGCCAGGTCGGAGCGCCGACCGAGACCGCGGCGAGGTAGTAGTCGGACTCGAGCTCGGAGAGGAGCGCCGACCGGGCGAGACGTGCGGTGGCCGGCGCGAACAGGATGCCGAGGATGAGGATGAGGTTGAGCGTGGACGGGCCGAAGGCGGCCACGAACACGAGCCCGACGAGGATCACCGGCAGGCCGAGCGTGAGGTCGGCGAGGCGCATGAGCACCTCGTCGCCCCAGTTACGGGCGAGTGCTGCGCAGAACCCCCAGGTGGCGCCGAAGACGATCGCGACCAGGGTCGCGAGGAACGCAATCTCGAGCGACGTCCGTCCTCCGTAGAGGACGCGCGTCAGGAGGTCGCGGCCGAGCTCGTCGGTGCCGAACAGGTGCCCGAACGACGGCGCCGCGAACAGGTGGTCGTAGTCCGAGTGGCTCTGCGCGTACGGCGCGACGAGCGGTGCGAAGAGCGTGCAGAACACGAGCACCGCGACCACGAGCGCTGCGAGTGCAGCCGAGGGGCGGCGCAGGACGCGGGCGGCGACGCCTCCACCGCGGAAACGCGTCCGAACGCTCTCGAACGAGCCGACGGCAGCGGCGCTCACTCAGGCCTCCCGACCGACGAGCCGCAGGCGCGGGTCGATGACGCAGGAGAGGATGTCGACGACGAGGCTCGTGAGGATGAACACCGCCGCAGCGAAGAGGACGAGCGCCTGCAGCACCTGGTAGTCCCGCTGCAGCACCGAGTCGACCATGAGCGTCCCGAGCCCGGGACGCGCGAACACGTACTCGACGATCACCGTCCCGCCGATCACCGTGCCGAGGATGACGCCGATCATCGTCAGGGCCGGGATCATCGCGTTCGGCAGCATGTGCCCGAACACGACCTGGCGACGCGTCATGCCCTTTCCGGCAGCCGTCCGGATGTACGCTGCCGAGTCCACCTCGGCGAGCGACGTCCTGAGGATGCGGAGAATCGGCGCGGCAACGCCGATCGCGAGGGTTATCGCCGGCAGCAGCACCGCCTTCATGCTCTCCACCGGGTCGTGCTCGATCGAGACGTAGCCCTGTGCCGGAAGCCAATTGAGCTTCACGCTGAAGGCGACGATCAGGAGGATGCCGAGCACGAAGGTCGGCGTGGCCATCCCGATCGCGGTGAAGCCCGAGAGCGCCGCGTCCAGGAATCGATTGCGCCAGATCGCGCTCAGCGAAGCCGCGAGCACGGCGAACGAGACCCCGAGGGCGAACGCGGTCAACGAGAGCTGGAGCGTCGGGAAGATGCGCTCGCTGACCAAAGTGGTCACGGGATACTGGCTGAAGTACGACAGCCCGAAGTTCCCGTGCAGCATCCCGGCGACCCAGTGCTCGTACTGCACCGGGAGCGAATGGTCGAGGCCGAGCTGATGGCGGACGTCGCGGAGAGTCTGGGGGTCGAGGTCCCGAATCGAGCCGCCGAGCTTCGTGATCGTCGGATCGCCGGGAATGACCCGCATGACCACGAAGATGACGACGGACGTGAGGGCGAGCAACGCGATGCTCGTCGCGGTTCGCCTCGCGATGAACATGAGCGTCGGCCCCAAGACTCTCCTCTCCGCGTTCTCCTCTGTTCGGGTCAGCCGGTCAGCTGGGCGTCCTCGAGGTGCAGGTTGCCGCGCGGGTCCTGCCACGCGCCCTTGATCTTGTTGCTCACCGCGATGATGTTCGTCTGGCTCGCGATCGTGAAGACCGGCGCCTGCGTGCTCACCATCGCCTGCATCTGGTTCACGATCGCCTGACGGTTGGTGCTGCCGAACGCCTTCGACAGCAGGCCGTCGTACGTCGCGTTGTTCCAGTTGCACTCGCACTTGCCCGAGGTCGGGAAGGCGAGCGTGAGGACCGGGTTCGGCTGGAGCGAGAGGAAGTTCGCGACGATCACGCCCGGATAGGACTTGCCCGGCGGATAGAACTTGTCGAGATACGTGCTCTCGTCCTCCTGGTCGATCGTGAGGTTGAGGCCGATCTTCTGCAGGTCCTGCTGCAGGATCTCTCCCATCGTCGTCCACTCGGGCGTGCCGTCCGTCAGGAACGTGAACGTCGTTCCGGGCTGAACGCCCGCCTGCGTGAAGAGCTGCTTCGCCTTGTCGAGATTGAACGCGTAGGAGGTGAGGCTCTTGTCGAACGCCGGGTTGGCCGGGTTGACCAGGTCGTTCGTCAGCGTCGGAGTCGCCTCGCCCGCGAATGCCACCTTGACCATGGTCGCGCGGTCGATCGCGTAGGAGAGAGCCTGACGGGCGACCACGTTGTTGAACGGCGGCGAGGTCGTGTCGACCTCCCACGCCTGGACGCTCGAGATCGTCGTCGGCCTGAGGATCGACGCGTTCTTGTCGCTCTGGATCTTGGCCACCGCCGACGTCGGAACCTGGAACGCCAGGTCGAGCTTGCCGCTGGTGAAGGCCGTGACCATGGACGTCGGGTCGGGCTCGCGGACGAATTTTATTCGGCTGAAACACGGCTTCGGGCCCCAGTAGTTCGGGTTCGGGACGAGCGAGAGCGTCTGGTCGGGGGTGAAGCTCGCGACCTCGTACGGCCCGGTGCCGTTGCCCGCGAGCTTCGGATCCTTGCTCGCGATGTTCGCGACGTCGCTCATCTTCGTGAGGAAGACCTGATCCGGCAGGATCGAGCTCGGGCTGCCGGTCTTGAACCGGACCTCGTAGTCGCCGATCGCGCGGACCCACTGCACGTCCTTGATGTTGCCGCGTGCCTGGGAGGCCGTGGCCGGGTTGAGAACGCGTACCACGTTGGCGACGACGTCCTTGGCGGTGAACGGGCGACCGTTCGCGTACTTGACGCCGTGACGGAGAAAGAACCACCACGTCTTCAGGTCGGCCGAGTGCTTCCACTTCACGGCGAGGTCGGGAAGGACGGAGCCGTCGTGCGCGTACTTCGTCAGGCCGTTGTAGAGCAGCGGCTGGATCGTCCACTGCGCGGCTGACGCGATGGTGTTGGGATCGAGCGCCGGAATCGCTCCACCGGCGACGCCGAACGGGACGGTCCCCTGCTGCGTGCAGGTCGTCGCGCTCGTCGCACGAGGACTTGCGTTTCCGGGCTGCACGAGGGTGAGTGCGATGAGCGCGGCGGTGGCGGCCGCAGGTACGAGGGCGGCGACCCCCTTTCGTCTGTCGAGGCCGTGCATGTTTCCTCCTCCTTGCTGGTGGCT